>NZ_CP080332.1:0-1499625 GCF_019456655.1 Mycolicibacterium diernhoferi
TCAGCGCTTGGAGCGCTGCCGGATCCGGGTGGTGAGTTCCTTGACGTGATCGAAGATCTCACGCCGTTCGGCCATGCCGTCGCGGATCTTGCGCTCGGCATACATGACCGTGGTGTGGTCGCGGCCGAAGGCCTCACCGATGCGCGGCAGCGACAGGTCGGTGAGCTCACGGCACAGGTACATCGCGATCTGACGGGACTGTGCCAGCGCACGCGTCTTGCCTGGTCCGCGCAGCTCCTCGACTGTGGTCTCGAAGTACTCGGCGGTGGCCGCCATGATCGTGGCGGTGCTGATCTGCATGGTGCTGGAGTCGGAGATGAGATCCCGCAGCACGATCTCGGCCAGGGACTTGTCGATCGTCGTCTTGCTCAGCGAGGCGAATGCGGTGACCCGGATCAGGGCGCCCTCGAGCTCGCGGATGTTGCGTTCGATGCGACTGGCGATCAGCTCGAGTACGTCATCGGGGACGTCCAGCCGATCCATCTGCGCCTTCTTGCGCAGGATCGCGATACGGGTTTCCAGCTCCGGCGGCTGCACATCGGTGATCAGCCCCCACTCGAAGCGAGTGCGCAGCCGGTCCTCGAGGGTCGCCAACTGCTTGGGGGAGCGGTCCGAGGAGATCACGATCTGCTTGTTGGCGTTGTGCAGCGTGTTGAAGGTGTGGAAGAACTCCTCCTGGATGCCGTCCTTGCCCTCGATGAACTGGATGTCATCGACGAGCAGGATGTCGACATCGCGGTAACTGCGCTTGAACGAGGCCTTGCGGTCATCGCGCAGCGAGTTGATGAAGTCGTTGGTGAATTCCTCGGTGGAGACGTACTTCACTCGCATGCCGGGGAACAACCGCTGGGCGTAGTTGCCGGCCGCGTGCAGGAGGTGGGTCTTTCCCAGACCGGACTCACCCCAGATGAACAGCGGGTTGTAGGCGCGGGCCGGTGCCTCGGAGATGGCCAGCGTCGCGGCGTGCGCGAAGCGGTTGGACGCACCGATGACGAAGGTGTCGAAGGTGTAGCGCCGGTTGAGGCTGACCGCGTTCGATTCCGGCACCGGGTTCCTCGACCGGTTGAAGTAGGTCGGCCAGCTGGCCTCGGCGTTGGCGAGGGCCTCGCCGGCCTCGTCGACCTCTTCGTTGTCGATCGCCGCGGTATCCACGCCGGGGGGCGGGGCCTGCGGGGCCGGCTCGGGTTCGGTGGTGTCCTCCGGGCTCGGGGTGGCGATTCGGACGCCGAGTTCCACCCGCTGGCCGAGCTGACGACTCAGCGCGGAGACGATCGGCTCGCGCAGCCGCTCGATCTCGTTCTGCACGAATGCCGAAGGCACCGACAGCAGGGCGAAACCTTCGGTGATGACCAACGGTCGGACGAGCTTGAGCCAGGCACGCTGCTGCCCGGTGAGGGTCTGGGGGCGGGGGCCGCCGTTGATGGTCTCGCCGAACGGTGTTTCACCGTTCAGTTCGGCGACGACCCTGTTCCAGACCGTGACGAAAGAGGAATCTGGGTCTGCGGTCAACGACGCCTACCCCCCCTTGCTGTTCCTCGGGAAAATTCCCGGGGGCGACGATAACAAACCATCCACATAGTTATCCACAGACTGTGGACAGTGGTGGGTACTACTCGTCGCGGTCTATCGGCGTGGATGCCGTGTCGGAGCTCGACGCAGTCCGGATGGTCTGCGGGCTCGCGGCCTTTGTGGTCCTCGCTCTGTTCCGGCGCCGTTCCGCTTGGAACGGCATTGCCAGAAGCTAACAGTTTTCTCTCGGAGTGCCAACCGTTCTGCAACATTGCCGACAGCTTCTTCACAGCCACGGCAAAGTTGGTTACCTGTGTGGTTTTTGTTGCCGGATGGGACTGGGCTGAGCTGCGGGATGAGCCTTTCGGGCCAGGTTTGACCCAGGCAAATCTCGTCAGTACCCTCGAGCAGTCGCCCGCACGTGGCGATACGGCTGCGGCTCGGGGTTCTTTTCCGGACCTCACAGGTGCCGCGCCGGCAAGATGGATGAGCTTACCAACGGTGGCAACGTCCTCGGCCGTCATGACTGTCATGGCGTCTGAGGTTGTCAACACCAGATCGAACGAGGAGAAACAGCCGTGGCCAAGGGCAAGCGGACTTTCCAGCCGAACAACCGCCGCCGGGCCCGTGTGCACGGTTTCCGGTTGCGGATGCGTACGCGCGCCGGTCGCGCCATCGTGTCGGCCCGCCGTAACAAGGGCCGCAGCTCCCTCACTGCGTGATCTGACGCAGGGTTCTCCGGCAGTGCTTCCGGCCCGGTACCGGATGACACGCTCCACTGATTTCGGTGTCACGGTTCGCCAAGGCATACGGGCTTCCCAGCCCGATATCGTCGTGCACGCGTTGCACGACGATTTTGTCGATGATTGCGAGGCCGGTCCGAAGATAGGGCTGGTGGTCTCCAAGTCGGTGGGTAACGCGGTGCAACGGCACCGGGTGTCCCGCCGGCTTCGCCATGTCGCGTACCGGCTCGTGATCGACAGTGAGACAGATCTCGGCCCACGCGACCGGGTGGTGATCCGCGCGTTGCCCGGCAGCCGGGACGCCGCGTCGAGCCGGCTGGAATCCGAACTACGTTCCGCGCTGAAGAAGGCGCGTATTCAACGGCAGGCCCGGCCGTGACCACATGGGCTGCCAAGAGCGTGATCTTCGTGATTCAGCTGTACCGGACGATGAT
This sequence comes from Mycolicibacterium diernhoferi, assembly GCF_019456655.1. NCBI lineage: Bacteria > Bacillati > Actinomycetota > Actinomycetes > Mycobacteriales > Mycobacteriaceae > Mycobacterium > Mycolicibacterium diernhoferi. Next base: position 2,687 of record NZ_CP080332.1, read on the forward strand.
CTCACCGTTGCGGTTGCCGACATGCCGCTTCACCCCCACCTGCAGTCAGTACGCCGTCGATGCGTTGACCGAGTTCGGTCTGTTCCGGGGCGGCTGGTTGGCCGCTGTCCGGTTGGCCAAGTGTGGTCCGTGGCACCGTGGCGGGTGGGACCCCATACCCGAGCGCGGTGACAAGGCCGGCGATAAGACTTCTGTAGAAGTCGTCAGGAGAGATTCTGTTGTTTAACTGGTTCAGCCTCGACATCATCTATTACCCGGTGTCGGCGATCATGTGGGTCTGGTACAAGGCGTTCGCCTTCCTCCTCGGACCGACGAATTTCTTCGCGTGGGCACTGTCGGTGGTGTTCCTGGTGTTCACCCTGCGCGCGATCCTCTACAAGCCCTTCGTCAAGCAGATCCGGACGACGCGGCAGATGCAGGAACTGCAGCCGCAGATCAAGGCCTTGCAGAAGAAGTACGGGAAAGACCGCCAGCGGATGGCGTTGGAGATGCAGAAGCTGCAGAAGGAACACGGATTCAATCCGATCCTGGGCTGCCTGCCGATGCTCGCTCAGGTGCCGGTGTTCCTGGGCCTGTTCCATGTGCTGCGGTCCTTCAACCGGACCGGCCACAACTTCGGTGAGCTCGGCCTGGACGTGGAGCTGAACAAGCAGCTGTCCAACTATGTGTTCAGCGCCGCCGATGTGCAGAACTTCCTGCAGGCGAATCTGTTCGGTGCCCCGCTGGGCGCCACCATGATCCAGTCGGAGAGCAGCTGGGCCGCCTTCATCGGGTTCGAGGTGAGCCGTGCCGCGATCATCGGGGTCGGGGTGCCGCTGATGATCCTCGCCGGTATCGCGACCTACTTCAACAGCCGCGCCTCGATCGCCCGCCAGAGTCCCGAGGCGGCCGCGAATCCGCAGACCGCGATGATGAACAAGCTGGCGCTGTACGTCTTCCCGCTGGGTGTCGTGGTCGGTGGGCCCTTCCTGCCGCTGGCCATCATCTTGTACTGGGTGTCCAACAACGTGTGGACGTTCGCCCAGCAGCACTACGTGTTCGGCAAGATCGAGCAGGAAGAAGAAGCCAAGAAGGCCGAGGCGCTGGAGCGGCGGTCCGCCAATGCACCCGCTCCGGGCCAGAAGCCGAAGAAGGCCCGCAAGGTCGTCAAGGATTCCTCCGGCGTCGAGATCGTGGAGCCGAGCCCCGAGGAGTCGGACCAGAAGCCGGGCCCGCAGAACGCTGCGCCCAAGCCGAAGAACACCAACACAGGCGCGCGGCCCAAGAAGCCCAAGCGCTAGAAGCCAAAGCCGAGAGCCGATCGACCCGGGAACGGCCGGGGGGGCGGACGTGGCGAAGTAAGGAGAAGACGGATATGACTGACGCCGAAACCACCGAGCGCACCGACGCCGCGGCCGAGGATGCCGAGAACACCGCAGGGGTGGACGACCTCGAGGAGCGATTGGTCGCCGAGGGCGAGATCGCCGGTGACTACCTCGAGGAGCTGCTGGACCTGTTGGACTTCGACGGGGACATCGACCTCGACGTCGAGGGCGACCGGGCCGTGGTGAGCATCGACGGGGGCAGCGACCTGAACAAGCTCGTGGGCCGCAAGGGCGAGGTGCTCGACGCGCTGCAGGAGTTGACGCGGCTGGCGGTGCACCAGAAGACCGGTGAGCGCAGCCGCCTGATGCTGGACATCGCCCGGTGGCGCCGTCGCCGTCGCGAGGAGCTCGCGGCGCTGGGCGACAAGATCGCTCGCCGGGTGCTGGAGTCCGGGCAGCGTGAGGAGTTGTCTCCGATGACGCCGTTCGAGCGCAAGATCGTGCACGACGCGGTCGCCGCGGTGGACGGGGTCCGCAGCGAGAGCGAGGGCGCCGAGCCGTCGCGTCGCGTCGTCGTCCTTCCCGCGTGATCGCGTTAGTTACACGTATGTAGTTCAAGCAACACAACAGGGCCGTCGGCCTGGTGCAACCGGAGGATGTTTCACGTGAAACATGGCGAACTGAGTCCGGCGCCCCAGCCGGCGGCTCTTTGCTTTGGCGAGCGTCTGGATGTGGCGCAGCGGTACGGGGAGATCCTGGCCGGCGCGGGGATCGAACGCGGGCTGCTCGGACCCTCCGAAGTCGATCGGTTGTGGGACCGTCATCTGCTCAACAGCGCGGCGATGGCGGAGCTCTTCGAGTCGGGGGAGCGGGTGGCCGATATCGGCAGCGGTGCCGGGCTGCCCGGTATCCCGATCGCGATCGCACGCCCCGATCTGCATGTGACGTTGATCGAGCCATTGCTCCGTCGCAGTGAGTTCCTGAAGGAAGCGATCGATGAGCTCGGTCTGGACGTGACGGTGATCCGGGGCCGGGCCGAGGACAAGACGGTGCGGGACGAGGCCGGGCCGATGGACGCGGTGGTCTCCCGTGCGGTGGCATCGCTGGACAAGTTGGCACGGTGGAGTCTGCCGCTGCTCCGGGTCGGGGGCCGGATGCTGGCACTCAAGGGGGAGCGGGCAGTGGAGGAAGTGCAGGAGCACCAGCGAACCTTGGCTTCGCTTGGTGCCACGGACGTGAGAGTGGTGAGATGTGGCGTGGACTTTTTGAACCCGCCCGGCACCGTGGTGGTTGCACGACGCGGAGCGACAGCAGTGCGGCCGGGTAGGAGGAAGCGATGAGGTTCGGACGGGAGCGCAACCCAGCGGGGAACGGTCGTAAGCCGTCCCCGGCGAAGGCTGCCACGAGCGTGCCACCGGGCAATGTTTCACGTGAAACGAACGGGTCACGTGAAACGAACGGGTCACGTGAAACCGACGGGCCACGTGAAACAGTCCGGTCGCGTGAAGCAGACCGGTCAGGCGAAACGTGGACGACCGCGGCGGGCAGCTGGCAGGGCGATCCGGTGGCCGACACTCCTATCGCCGCCGAGGCGGAACGGGCGACCCGGTTGCTGCACAACCGTCAGGGTGGCCTTCCGCGACCGGACCGGCAGCGCGTGTTCACCATCGCGAACCAGAAGGGCGGGGTCGGCAAGACGACCACGGCGGTGAACGTCGCCGCGGCGCTCGCCCGCCAGGGGCTCCAGGTTCTCGTCATCGACCTCGACCCACAGGGCAATGCCAGCACCGCGCTGGGGATCGAACACCGGCAGGGGACACCGTCCTCCTACGAAGTGCTCATCGGCGAGATCCCGCTGGAGGCGGCTCTGCAGCGCAGCCCGCACAACGAGAAGCTGTTCTGTGTGCCGGCCACCATCGACCTCGCCGGCGCCGAGATCGAGCTCGTCAGCATGGTCGCCCGTGAGGGTCGGTTGCGTGGAGCGTTGGCCGGACTGAAGAAGCACAGCTTCGACTACGTCTTCATCGACTGCCCGCCCTCACTGGGTCTGCTCACCATCAACGCGCTCGTGGCCGCGCCCGAGGTGCTGATCCCGATCCAGTGTGAGTACTACGCGCTGGAGGGCGTGGGCCAGCTGCTGCGCAACATCGAGATGGTCAAGTCCCACCTGAATCCCGAACTGGAGGTCACCACCGTGGTGCTCACCATGTACGACGGGCGTACCCGGCTCGCCGACCAGGTGGCCGAGGACGTGCGCGCACACTTCGGCGACAAGGTGCTGCGGACGGTGATCCCACGCAGCGTGAAGGTGTCCGAGGCCCCGGGTTACGGAATGACGATCCTGGATTACGACCCGGGTTCACGTGGAGCGATGAGCTATCTCGACGCGAGTCGGGAGATCGCACATCGCGGTACGGCCACGGACGGTCCGCGCGGATGAGCATCGATATCGGGAACGCAAGCACGAAGTTGGGGGCAGCACGATGAACCAGGCGAAGAAGCGCAGCGGTCTGGGACGCGGCCTGGCGTCACTCATTCCCACCGGCCCGGCGGACGGCGAGGCTCTCGGCGGTCCCCGGATCGGTGACGCGACCGCCGACATTCTGATGGGCGGCGCGCCGAATCCGGCACCCGCGCAGACCGCCGCGGCGGAGAGCATCGCGGTATCGGAGTTCGGCGCGGTGTACCGCGAGATCGATCCGAAGTCGATCGAGCCCAACCCGCGCCAGCCGCGCCAGGTCTTCGACGAGGAAGCACTCTCGGAACTGGTGCACTCGATCAAGGAATTCGGCGTCATGCAGCCGATCGTGGTGCGCGCGCTTCCGGCCACGGACGGACCGGCGCGCTACCAGCTGGTGATGGGGGAGCGGCGCTGGCGGGCCTCGCAGGAAGCGGGGCTGGCCGCAATCCCGGCGATCGTCCGGCAGACCGCGGACGACAGCATGCTGCGCGACGCGCTGTTGGAGAACATCCACCGGGCGCAGCTCAATCCGTTGGAAGAGGCGTCGGCGTACCAGCAGCTGCTCGAGGAGTTCGACGTCACCCACGACGAACTGGCCTCGCGGATCGGCCGGTCCCGCCCGCTCATCTCCAACATGATCCGTCTGCTCAAGTTGCCGATCCCGGTGCAGCGGCGGGTGGCCGCCGGCGTGCTGTCGGCCGGGCACGCCCGCGCATTGCTGTCCCTGGAGGGTGGGCCGGAGAAGCAGGAGGAGCTGGCGGCCCGCATTGTCGCGGAGGGTCTGTCGGTGCGCGCCACGGAGGAGGCCGTGACCCTGGCCAACCGCGCCGGCCCGTCGGACCCGCCGGCGCCGCGTCGCAAGCCCATCCAGATGCCGGGCCTGCAGGACGTCGCCGAACAGCTGTCGACGGCGTTCGACACCCGGGTGACGGTGAGTTTGGGCAAGCGCAAGGGCAAGATCGTGGTGGAGTTCGGGTCGGTCGACGATCTGCAGCGCATCGTCGAATTGATGAACTCGACCAAGCAGTAACCGACGAAAAGTGGCCGAATGTGCGCGGGATTTCCAGGACCGGAGACACGGGCGAATTACGTCACTGTGACACTAAAACCACCCAGCGTCGCTCAGATGTCGACCCGGAAAGGAGAAGCCATGTGTGACAACATTATTGGCTTCCGACACCGGGTCGGCGGTCTTTGCCGGCCTCGGTGGACCGAGCGTACGGGCTTCTCCTATCCTGGAGTGGCATCCGTGCGCGCCGGAACCATGTGAAGGTTGGGGTATCGAAGTGTCAGCACGTATCAGCCCGCTGCGGCTCGAGTCGTTCGAGCAGCTGCCCAAGCATGCGAGGCGGTGCGTGTTCTGGGAGGTCGACCCTTCCACGTTGCGAGGAGATGATCACCTCGCCGACCCCGAGTTCGAGAAGGAAGCGTGGCTGTCCATGGTCATGCTCGAGTGGGGGTCATGCGGTCAGCTCGTTCTCGACTCCGCGGCGGAGCCGGGGGAGCAGGACCCCGACCGGGCCGAGGTGTTCAGCGACGACCCGTGTCTGGGCTATGTGTTCTACGCGCCACCCGGTGCCGTCCCGCGAGCCAAGAAGTTTCCGACCGGCCCGGTCAGCGCGGATGCCGTCCTGCTCACCTCGCTCGGATTGGATTCCGCCGACGACGGCGACCACCTGTCCCGCGGCCTGATCACCGCGGCGGTCGGCGATCTGGTGCGCCGCGGTGTGCGTGCACTCGAGGCGTTCGGCCGCACCGCGCAGGTGGATGATCTCGGCGACTCCGGTGTGCCCGCCGATCTGGAGGCGGTGATCGAGGTGCTCGGGGACTGCTCGGCCGGTCAGTGCATCGTGGGAGCCGACCTGCTCATCGATATGGGCTTCGAAGTCGTTGCGCCGCACCCGTATTTCCCACGGCTGCGGCTCGAACTCGAGCAGGGCCTGGGATGGAAGGCCGACGTGGAGGCCGCATTGGAACGGCTGTTGGAGAGCGACCGGCTGCAGGCGCCGGTCGGCGCCGTGCCGTGCGGGTGAATGGTTAGCGGCCGGCCTGTTCGACCGACAGTTCGTGGGCCAGGAGTTCGGCGAAGGTGAAGGTGCCGGTGGGCCGGTCGTTCTTGCCCAGCAGGTACAGCCGCTTCACCGCGGCCAGCATGCCTTCGGCGATCACGTCGCGGGCCTGACTGGATGCCAGCAGCGCGCGGTCATGTGAGTTGGTGACGTACCCCAGATCCACCTGAACGGTGGGCATCCGGGTCAGACGCAGCAGATCCCAGGTGCGGCCGTGCACCCGGCAGTCGCTCATCCCGGTGCGGGCCACCAGCTCACGCTGGATGAAGTCGGCAAGATTGCGGCCGATGGTCGAGACCGAGCCGTGGGAGTTCCCGAAGTGGAACGAGGCGACGCCGTTCGCGGATGGACTGCTGTGGCTGGAGCACCGAAGACTGATCATCAGATCGGCGCCGACGGTGTTCGCGGTCGCCGCGCGCTCGGCGTCGGACGGGCTACGTCCGACCGAACGGGACAAGAAGGTGTCCATACCGATCGCGGTCATCCGGCCTTCGAGACGACTGGCCACGTCCCACAGGATGTCTGCCTCACTGAGTGGACCCTCGGGGCCCGAGATGATGGCACCGAGGTCGTCGCCACCGCGGCCCGGATCGATGATGACCCGCTTCCCGGACAGCCGCGGGCCCGAGCGCCGGACCAGTTCCTCTTCCCGGATGGCGTGCGGCGAGCCCCCGGTGACACGGGAACCCAGGAAATACAGGGAGCGCAGCGTTTCCGGGCCGCAGATGCCGTCCGGGAACAGCCCGTACTCGCGCTGGAAGAACATCAGACCGTTGTGGGTCTGCAACCCGAAGTGTCCGTCCACCAGGCCGGTGTAGAAGCCGAGGTCTTGGAGGCGGGCCTGCAAGGTGGCGACGTCATCGCCGTACATCGGGGCACCGAACTGGTGGGAGAGCGTGCGGGCGCCGAGTTGGTAGGAGGCCTCGCGCAGCGCGCGGGAGGTCGCCTCACCCACCATGCCGTCCACCAGCAGACCGCGCTGCTGCTGGAATGCGCGCACCGCGTGATCCAGCTCGGCATCGAACACGTCGACCGCGACGTGCTTGCCGGTGGACAGGTCGGCGTCCGGACTGTTGATCAGCCCGAGGCCCGCCAGAGCCGCCCTGATCTCGACGACCGCACTTCCTCGGTCGCCGCGACGCAGTATCGACATACCTGGCCTTTCAGACACGCTGCACTGTCGGCAGGGGGCCAACGCTCGCAGTTCGGACTGAAAGTATTGTCTCAGACACCCGGGAAAATCCGGAAAACCTCCGGGTCAGGCGTGGTCGGCGATCTCCCGCAGCAGCGCCGCCTTGCCCTTGGCCCCGACGATGCGCTTGACCGGCTGACCGTCCTTGAACAAGATCAACGTCGGGATCGACACGACCTGGAAGTCACGCGCGGTGGCCGGGTTGGCGTCCACGTCGAGTTTGACGACCTTCAGCTCACCGGCCTTCTCCGCGGCGATCTCCTCGAGCACCGGGGCGATCATCTTGCAGGGGCCGCACCAGGTGGCCCAGAAGTCGACCAGCACCGGGGTGGAACTGGTCAGCACATCCTGGGAAAACGAATCGTCGGTGACGACGGTGGTCGCGGAGGTTTCGCTCATCAAATTCTCCTGATCTAGTGGTCTTTTGGAAAAACGGGGCCTAATCCTCTGTGGGAGCAGGGAATTCGGTGAGCCAACGCTCGGTGTCGATGGCTGCCGAACAGCCCGACCCAGCCGCCGTGATGGCCTGCCGGTAGGTGTGGTCCACCAGATCGCCTGCGGCGAAGATACCTTCGAGTGAAGTGGCGGTGCTGCGGCCGATCACCTTCACGTACCCGTCATCGTCGACGTCGACCTGTCCGCGGACCAGATCCGATCGCGGGACGTGGCCGATCGCCACGAACACACCCGTCACCGCGAGCTTGGACTCCTCGCCGGTCACGGTGTCGCGCAAGCGGATTCCGGTGACCTTGGGGTCGCCCTCGATCTCGGTGATCGCGCTGTTGAGCAGGAAGGTGATCTTCTCGTTGGCCTGGGCGCGGTCCAGCATGATCTTGGATGCGCGGAACTCCTCGCGCCGGTGGATCAGCGTGACGGACCGGGCGAACTTGGTGAGGAAGATCGCTTCCTCCATCGCCGAATCGCCGCCGCCGACCACGGCGATGTCCTGGTCGCGGAAGAAGAAGCCGTCACAGGTGGCGCAGGTGCTCACACCCAGCCCGATGCGTTCCATCTCGCCGGGCACTCCGAGCTGGCGGGCGGCGGCACCCATCGCGAGGATGACCGACCGGGCGCGGTGAGTTTCGTCACCGACGGTGACGGTCTTGATCGGGCCGGTCAGGTCGACGGCGTCGACGTCTTCCATCCGCAGATCGGCACCGAAGCGCAGCGCCTGCTCGCGCATCTCTTCCATCAGGTTGGGTCCCATGATGCCCTCGCGGAACCCGGGATAGTTCTCCACCTCGGTGGTGGTCATCAACGCACCACCGAACTGGATGCCCTCGAACACAAGCGGCTTCAACTGGGCGCGGGCGGTGTACACGGCAGCGGTGTACCCGGCCGGGCCGGAGCCGATGATGATCACGTCGTGAATGGGGGACGTGGCCTCCGAAGTGGTGGACATCCTGGATATGCCAGCCTTTCTGCCGCATACGCGGCCAGTTGTTCAAACATCAGGGTAGGCGGCGGTGTTCCCGCCCGTCCCAGTCGGGGCACGTCCTCGGGGCGGGGCTCAAGGGCGTGCGACCTGGGTCCGCGCCAGGACGCCGGCCCCGGCGGCCGGACACTTCGGTGCCACCACCAATGCGATAACGGATGAGGGTTCCGCAGCGGGCACTACCAGCAGGACACCCGTGGACACCGGTCTGCCGCCCAGGATCGGGGCGTCGGGAGCAAATCCCGCCGCGTGCAGGCACCGCGCCGGATCGGCCAGCTCACCCAGTGATACCGGTTCTCCCAGCAGTTCCAGGATCTGCGCGTCGCTCAGGGGTACGACGGCCGGATCGCGCTGCACGGTGATGTGCCGGGCGGTGGGCCCCGGATCCCGGGTGAGCTGCCGGTCGGAACCCCCGCCGATCATCGCGAACAGGCCGAGTCCGACGGCGAGCACCGCGGCCGTGACCCCGGCGACGAGAACCGGCCGGGACTGCGACACCCGGTGTGCCGGAGGAGGGGCCTTGCGCAGCGCGGATCTGATGGCGGCCGTCACGTCGGGCGGCGCCGGCGGCGCAGAGGTGGTGTCGGCCCCGAGCGCGGCGAGGTCGCGGCGCACCCGACCGTGGGCGGCCCGCAGGTCGGCGTCGCCAGGATCCCCGGATTCGCGCTGCACCGTCTCATCATCGCGCGGCGGGTCCCACTTCGGCGGTAACCGCAGGAGTGCCCAGATACCCGAGCGCGCCCGCCAGCTTGGTCCGGGCCCGCGCGCAGCGACTCTTCACGGTGCCTTCCGGCACCCCCAGCAGCCGGGCCGTCTCGGCGATCGAGAAACCCTGCATGTCGACGGCGACCACGGCGGCGCGCTGGTCGACGGGCAGCCGCATCAGCGCGCGCTCCACCACGATCGCGGTCACCACGCGGGACGCGGGATCGGCGATGCAGCCGGCCGCGGTGCCGTCCAGGGGAGTGGTCGGGTGTGCCTTGTGCCTGCGCAGCCGGTCCAGACAGGCGTTCACGACGATCCGGTGCAGCCAGCTGCTCACCGAGCAGTCGTGCCGGAACCTGGCGGCATTGCAGTGCGCGGACAGCATCGCGTCCTGCAGGGCGTCGCGGGCATCGTCGGGGCACCTGCTGGTGATCCGGGCCAACCGGTACAACTGCGGCTGGTAGCGGTAGAACAGCTCCTCGAACGCGAACCGGTCACCCGCCACATGCGCGGCCAGCAACTGCGCGTCGGTGCGATCGTGCCCAGAGCATCCCCCGAAACTCCCCACAGCCGAACACTAGGGGAGCGCGGAACCGACCCCGGACACCAAACTGCGGATGCGGCCTGACCTGGGATGAGCCCGGGTCAGGCCTGGGGATAACCCGGTCAGGACGCCGATCGGAGGGTGATCTCGCCGATATCGGTGCGGCTCTTGCCGTCCACCGTGCCCAAGGTCGAGATCCACACCAGCACATACGGGCTGGCCTTCGGATCCTCGATCTCGATGGTGTTGGAGCCCTTCTTCAGCGGTGTCGGATCGGTCAGTGCGGTGGTGTCCTCCAGGGACGCGGGGCTGGCCGAATCGGAGCCGCGGATCTGTACGGCGGTGCCGACGCTGGACACGTCGAGGGTGACCGAACCGATCGCCGTGGATCGGGGCAGCTGCAGCATCAGACCCACACCGTTCTTGAAGCCGGGGAACGGGGCGGGGTCGGAGTAGGTGTCGGTGGCCCACGCCGTGGACGGGCTGCCGTCGATGGCCAGCCCGGCGTCGGCGGGCGCATCGGCCTCGCCTTCGGGGGAGAACACCGTGGCGCGCACCGGCTTGATCACGGAGCCACCCTCGGCCTGCTCGGAGGTGCTGGTCGGGCTGTTCAACCCGAGTTCGTCACGGCCGAGCCCGTCGCCGACATTTCCGAAGATCCGGCTGAGGATGGTGGCCAACAACACCAGCGCGAGGACCACCACGACGCCCCCGGCGGCCACACCGATGACGATGCCCTTGCGGCGGCGGGCGGCCGCCTCCTCATCGAGGTTGCCGGGACCGAGGCGCCCGGCCGGTTCGGCCGGCTCGTCGACCGGCGCGATGTACTCGGTGCGATCGGCCACGGCGGTGGCCTGCTGGAGCAGGTTGAGCAGGGTCGGTGCGGTACTGATACCGCCCTCCTCCTGCACCGCGCGGGCGGCCGCCGCGGAGATCTGGAACGGGATGTCCCCATCGACGGACTGCGGCTCCACCGGTTGGCCCGCCGCGTCCAGGTCGGCGGGGGCCAACCCGCTGTGCAGCCCGGACTCGGGCAGCGGCCACCGGTTGATCAGCAGCGCGTACAGCGCGGCGCCGATCCCGCGGATGTCGTCCTCGGGGGTGGCGTCGGGCAGCGTGGCCGGGAAGGCCAGCACGACGTCGCCCTCGATGCTCACCCGTACCCGGCTCGGATCGTCGATCGACAGGGCGACGCCGGCGCGGTGCGCGGCCTCGGCGGCGGCGGCCAGCGACTGGATCGCGCGGGCACCCCCGATGGGCGACGGGGAGGTCTCGGCGACCTCGGCCAGCGAGCCACCGCGGATCCACTCGGAGACCACCAGCCCGCCGGAACCGGTGCGGGCCACGTCGAGCACCCGGGCGATGCCGGGGGTCTCCACCTTGGACAACCGCATGGTGCGGGTCAGGATCTCCTGCAGCTCGCTGTCCGGCAGGACGGCGTCGGGGTCGACGAAGGTCAGGGCCACCTGGCGGTCCAGCGCGGTGTCCAGGGCATGCCAGAACTGCAGGTGCGGCGGCCCACCGTGGAACACCAGCAGCCGGTAGCGGCCGCCGGCGATGGTGGCGCCCGGGATCAGGTGCACATCCTCGTCGGCGGTGGCGGCCTCGAGCGGGGGTTCCCGCGGGGGATCGAAGGCCAGCGGTGCCCTGGTCGGGTCGTCGCCATAGTCGGACGGAGGCCGCTGTCCGGGTCCCTCGGACGGAGGCCGCTGTCCGGGTCCCTCGGACGAAGGCCGTGCGCTGAAGCCACCGGTGTCGGGCTGGAAGTCGCCCGCCGCCGGACCTTGGTCGGAGCGCGCGCCTGCCCGGGGGGCCGATCCGGGCACGGGGTCATCGCTCACCGCTGGTGGTCCTTTCGGCATCTGCTGCTGTGCAATTCCCGCATGCGGTCCGTACCGGCTCGCCGCCGGGGCAGGCCGCATGGGATGCGAATTGCTGTGATCAGAGTACGTGACCGGGGATTGCGTTCGTGCCCGGTCAGGCATGGAAACGGCCGGGGTTCGGCCGGGCAACCGGCGCTGCACCGCAGCCACCGCGGCGACCGCGTCGGGAACCTTCGCCGCCCACAGCACCGCGCCCACGATCGGCAGCATGATGACGCCGAGCACGAACAGCCGCAGCAACGATCCGAGGCCGCCGCCGTGCTCGGTCAACGCCTCCAGCCCGAGCAGCCGATCGACCACATGCGCGGCCAGCCCGGCGATCATCGATGCGGCGATGGTGACCAGGATGGTGCGCAGCACCTCCAGGTTGAGCATCTTGCCGCCGGGCGGCTTGAGGTTGGCGCGCAGCACCAGGTACCCGACGGTGGCGCCGGCCAGGAACCCCAGCCCGTTGGCCAGTCCCAGGTACCCGGCGACCATGCCGGGGTCGGAGACCAGATGCGGCACCGCCACCGACGCCGAGATCTTCACCGCGGTGATCACCAGGATCAGCACGATCGGCGTCCACGGTTGTTGCCGCGCGTAGAACACCCGTAACTGCAGCAGCACCAGCGCGTACGGGATCAGGGTGAACGCGGACAGCGTGATCGCCATGCCGAGGTACCCGGCGTCGGTCTGACCGAAGTTGCCGTAGGAGAACAGCGCGCTGCCGATGGCGGGGCCGCCCACGGTCATCATCGCCACGATCGGGATGAGCGTGATCATGGTCAACCGGGTGGCGAGGTTCAGGTCGGCGAGCACGGCCGGGCCGTCGTCGGCGGCGGCGTTGCGGGACAGCCGCGGCATCACCACCGTCAGCACCGTCACCCCGATGATGCCGAACGGCAACTGCAGGATCAGCCACGTGTAGTTGTAGATCGCGGGACCGGAAGCCGCTGCCCCGCTGGCGATCTGGTTCCCGACGATCAGACCGATCTGGCTGATGAGCACGTACAGCACCATCGCCAGCGCCATCATGCCGAACTGCTTGAGCCGGTCGTCGATACCCCACAGCGGGCGCAGGCTGATCCGTTCGGCCCGCAGCGCCAGGATCAGCACCGCGGCCTGGGCGACCACGCCGAGGGTGGTGCCGATGCCGAGCACCAGCAGTTTGGCATTACCCATCTCGACCGGGTCGACGGACAGTTCACCGGGCACCAACAGGTACACCGCGAGGGTCAGGATCGCCACGACGTTGTTGAGCACCGGCGCCCAGGCCGGCGGCCCGAACACGTTGCGGGTGTTCAGGATCGCCATGTACACCGAGGTGAGGCCGTAGAAGATCACCTGCGGGAGCAGCAGATACGCGAACGCGGTGGTCAGCGGGCGGTTGACCAGCGGGTCGCTGCCGAGCATCAGATCCACCAGCAGCGGAGCCGCGGCCACCGACAGGATCGTGGCCACGATCAGCAGCGCGGTGGCCAGCGTCACCAGGCGCCGCATGAACGCGGTGCCGCCGTCGGGGTCGTCGCGTTCGGCGCGGGCCAGCACCGGTACGAAGATCGCGGTGAAGGTCGCCTCGAGCACCAGCGCGGCGATGAGGTTGGGCAGCTGGTTGGCCACGGTGAACGAACTGAGCAGCGGGCCGCCCAGGATCAGCGCGAGCAGCACCATGCGGGCGAACCCGGTGAGCCGGCTGACCAGGGTGGCCACCGCCATCCCCCAGGACCGTGACACGACCGCCGAGTCGGACAGTTCCTTGCGGGGTTGTCCGGGCGGGGTCGCGGTCGGCACGGTGCCACCTGCCTGGCGTCGGGTGGTGTGCCCGCGGGGCACCCGTTGCGGGTTGTTCATCGAAGCTCGTCTGTTGGTGGGGTTCGGTCGTCGCCGTGGGCCAGTGCGGTGTCCAGCGGGTCGGGGTGCCGGGGGGTGGGCGGGATCAGGTCGGCGCGGTCGGGTTGACCGCGGAAACGGTGCCACAGCCGTCGGCCGACCAGTAGCGCCAGGATCACACCGCCGGTCAGTGTGATGAAGAACAGCACCTTGCCGTAGGCGTTGGAGTGCACCGACAGACGCACCGGATCGCCCAGCGCCAACCCGTCGGCGGTGCTCAGGTTCACGTCGATGGCGAACCGCTGGGTGAAGTGCACCTCGATCGGGACCCGCAACGGCAGGAAGCCCGGCGGCAGCTCGATCTCGCCCGGATCGGTCACCGCGACGCCGGGTGGCGCGGTGATGTGCAGCCGGACCCGGATCGGCACCGGGAGATCGTTGCGCAGCGCCAGCGGCAGCGGGCTGCGTTCGGTGGCCAGCGTGTAGGAGCCGCCCGGGTTGACCACGGTGACCGCCCCGAACAGATCGGCGACGGTGCGGCTGACGGTCGAAAGTCGTTGCTGAGCAGCCTGGTTGCGCGCGTTCGCGGGGACCGACTGGCTGAGCGCGCGCAGCATGTCCTCGCGCAGCGGGGCGGTGTACCCGGTGCCGGTCAGGCCGGTCCGCTGGTCGGCGGTCAGCGCCGAGGTCAGACCCCAGAGCCTGCCGGTGACCGCCGAGATGCCCGAGGTGACCCCGTTGTCGATGAAAGCGTCCGGGTCCAGGGTGGGCTCGGGCGCCGGATTCGGCTCCGGCGGCGCGGCCCGGTGCGTCTCGAGGATCACTGCGGGCAACGGCCGGGGCACCGCCAGGCCCGCGCGGATCGCGCTGGCCACCGAGGTCAGCATGCTTTGTGCCTCACCGGGGTTCAGATCCCAGGTCAGCGGCGGCAGCACGATCTGGGTGCGGGGTTCGGCCTCGGGTGCCAGACCGCGCCACAGCAGCGCACCCAGCGCGTTCTGCAACCGGGCCACCCGGGAGTCGTGCTGCAGTGGGATGCGCAGGTCCTCGTCGAGGTAGGTCGGGGCGATCGGTGCGCCCCCGGTCCCGGCCAGCGCGGCGCCCAGTCCGGGGTCGAACGGGGCGGTGACGACGTCGGGGGAGTTGCGCTGCGGGGTGAGGTCCGCGCCGCCGGGATCCTGGGCCGAGAGCGTGGCGGCGGCGATCGCCACCGTGGGGCCCCGCGCGCCGAGCAGCGACACCGTGGGTGCGGTCAGTGGCGCGTCCCCGATCAGGGTGGCGCCGCGCACCGAACGGATCCCGAGGATCTGGTCCACGATGTCGGCGGCGCCGGTGGTGGCCACCGCGCTCAGGCCGGTGTCGCCGACCCGTTTGAGGGCGTCCAGGTCGGCCTGGGAGTACACGGTGGCCGTCACGCACAGCCGCTGTGCGAGCGCCCGGAGCCGGCCCAGCCAGTTCACCGCGGCCTCCTGGCCGGTGCCGGGGTGGGTGGGTGCGCCCAGCCCGCCGGCGGGGTCGTCGGTGACGACGTAGCCGCCGGTCATGGCGTTGACGGTGATGAGCAGGTCGGGGTCGACGGCCAGGCAGAGCGCACCGCCGACGGCGCCGTCACCGTCCACCTGGGCGCTGGTGGCGAAGTCCGCGGCCGACAGCAGGGTGTCCAGGCGTCCGCCGGGTGCCAGCGAGGTGGCCAGGTCGTCGTCGAGCAGCCGGACCGGGGTGGTCCCGCCCGGGATGCCGGCGGCCAGCCGGGGGCGGTCGGCCAGCGGCCACAACACCGTCATCGCCACCGGTCGGGATGTGTCCGGCGGCACCACCGCGGACACGCCCTCGGAGTCGCCGATGGCCGGGTCGGGTGGGACACCGAGGACGGGCAGCAGCAGCCGGGCGTCGTCGAGGCGGGCCGGCGCACCGTAATCGGGGGTGCCGTTGACGTTCACCAGGAGGGGATAGACACCGGGCGCGTCGATCCGCAGGGAGGGCTCTTCGGTGCCGCGGACCGGGTAGGCCAGGGTGAACGGCACTTCCTGGCCGCGTTGCAACTCGGTGGACAGCGTGATGAAGGGCGCCACCGCGGTGTACTGGTCGAGGTTGCCGGACAGGTTGGTCCGCAGCCCCGCCGATCCGGTGACCGCCGGTGCGGACTCGAGCCGGACCACCACATCGCGGACCGGGCGGTCACCGACATTGCGCACGGTGCCCGCGACGGTGACCACCGAGCCGCTGGTCGTCGTGACGATGTCGGGGGTGACGCGGTCGATCTGCAGGGTCAGGAACGCGGCGGAACCCGGTTCGGCGGCCGCGGCGCCGGGTAGTGCGGCGGGGGTCGCGAGGAGGAGCAGCAGTACAGCGGCGGTGAGGACGCGAACCAGCACCCGTACCGGGTTCACGGGCCCTGTCCGCAACCGTTCGCCCGCCGGGGTGGCGAATCCTCGGGGCGGCGGTTGCGGGTGTGCGAATGGGTCTGGGGACGCCGGCGCGGCGCACTGTGCGGCAGCGGCGGCAGCGCCCCGGGGCCGTCGGTGTGCAGTTTGTCGATGAGCTCGCCGGCCACCACGGCCAGCCGGCGTTCGTCGGCATAGGCCAGCCGAGCGGGCAGGTCACGCAGCGGAACCCAGGCCACCTCGGTGACCTCCATGTCCTCATCGGAGAGATCACCGCCCAGGAAGCGCATCAGGTAATGGTGCACGGTCTTGTGCACGCGCCGGCCCTCGGTGACGAACCAGTAGTCGATGCTGCCGAGCGCGGCGAGCACACTGCCCTGCACGCCGGTCTCCTCGGCGACCTCGCGGACGGCGGTCTGTTCGGCGGTCTCACCGACCTCGATGTGCCCCTTCGGCAGCGACCACAGCATCCGTCCGCGCCGATCGATCCGGCCGATCAGCGCCGCAACCTGGGTGTCCTTGGGTCCGTCGAGGCCGTCGATGACGAGGCCTCCGGCCGAGGTCTCGTGCACGGTGCGCAGCCGGTCCGGGGTGCGCCGCGAGGCCGGCCGCGGTTTGCGGTTCTGCCCGGGTTTGGCGGGCTGGGCGCTGTTGTTCGGTGCCTTGCCGGAGTTCGGGGACTGGCCGGGCTGGCCGGTGGGTTTGGTGCCCGACTCGGCGGCGGTGCCGGTGCGTCCGGCGTCGGCTTCGGGCGGACCGGCAGCCCGGCGACCGCGGCGGCGCCCTCGGCGCCGTCGAGGCTTGGCGTGCTCACCGTCCGACACCCAAGCGATAGTAGTTGCCGCAGCTTTACCTGCTCGCCACACGCGCCGGTCGTGGCCGGGCTGTCGCCGGGTCGTTATCGACCATTAGGCTCACCGAACGTGCCGAATGACCCGACTCCAGATGCCGCCGAGGCCGAACTGCTGGCGGGAGCCTGGGTTGCGCTGAACAGCTACGGCGAGATCCTCCGCGACATCGGCGCGGTCTTCGCCGCCGCCGGTCATGAGCTGTACCTGGTCGGCGGCAGTGTCCGCGATGCGCTGCTGGGCCGGCTGTACTCGGACCTGGACTTCACCACCGACGCGCGCCCCGAGCAGATGCAGAAACTGCTGCGCGGCTGGGCCGACGCGCTGTGGGACACCGGCATCGAGTTCGGGACCATCGGTGTCGGCAAGGCCGGGCACCGGTTCGAGATCACCACCTTCCGCGCCGACAGCTACGACCAGGTGTCCCGCAATCCGCAGGTGCGGTTCGGGGACCGGCTCTCCGACGATCTGGTGCGCCGCGACTTCACCGTCAACGCCATGGCGGTCCGCATCACCGAGGCGGGCCCGGCCGAGTTCCTGGATCCGCTCGGCGGGCTGACCGCGCTGCGCGAACGGGTGCTCGACACCCCGTCCGCACCGCAGATCTCCTTCGGGGACGACCCGTTGCGGATGCTGCGGGCCGCGCGCTTCGTATCCCAGCTGGGGTTCTCGGTGGCGCCGCGGGTGCTGGAGGCGCTGCTGGAGATGGCGCCGCAGTTGGAACGGATCACCGCCGAGCGGGTGGCCGCCGAGCTGGACAAGCTGCTGCTCGGCGCCGACCCGGTCGCGGGCATCGACCTGATGGTGCAGACCGGTCTCGGCGCGGTGGTGCTGCCCGAGGTCGGCGACATGCGGATGGCCATCGACGAGCACCACCAGCACAAGGACGTGTACTGGCATTCGCTGACGGTGCTCAAGCAGGCCATCGACCTGGAGGAGCCGGCGGGGCAGCAGAGCAGCGAGCCCGGGGGAGACCCGGGGGGCCCGGATCTGGTGTTGCGCTGGGCGGCGCTGCTGCACGACATCGGCAAGCCCGGCACCCGCCGCCACGAGCAGGACGGCGGTGTGAGTTTCCACCACCACGAGGTGGTCGGCGCCAAGATGGTCCGCAAGCGGATGCGGGCACTCAAGTACTCCAAGCAGATGGTCGACGACGTGTCGCAGCTGGTGTACCTGCACCTTCGATTCCACGGCTACGGCGACGGCCGGTGGACCGACTCGGCGGTGCGCCGCTACGTCACCGACGCCGGACCGCTGCTGGGGCGGTTGCACAAGCTGGTGCGCGCCGACTGCACCACCCGCAACAAGCGCCGCGCCGCCCGGCTGCAGGCCAACTACGACGAGCTCGAGACGCGGATCGCCGAACTGGCCGCCAAGGAGGATCTGCAGCGGGTCCGCCCGGATCTGGACGGCAACGCCATCATGGAGATTCTCGGGATCCCGCCCGGCCCGTTGGTGGGTAAGGCCTGGAACCACCTCAAGGAGCTCCGGCTGGACCGAGGCCCGCTGGATCACGACGAGGCGGTCGCCGAACTGCACAAGTGGTGGAACGCACAGCAGTCCTGATGCGTCTGAACAGGCATGGACTATTGCCTGGGGGACGGAGCCGGCGGTGCGGCCATCTGGTCGGCCGAGCCGACGCTGGACATCGACGGTGACGGGGTGCTCGACGCCTTTGCGCTGGACCTCGACGCCGACGGCCGCCCCGACGATGCGCTGGCCGATCTCGACGGGCCGCCCTTCGACGGGCTGGCCGATCACGCCGTCCATGACCGGGACGGCCCGGCGCCGGTGTACTTCACCGACGACGGGTCGGGGACCTGGGCGGTGGCCGTCGACCGGACCGGGCAGTTGCGCTGGTTCGGTCTGGACGGGGTGGAGGCCGGCCCGGTATTCGGGCCCGGCCCGATGGTCGACTTCGACGGTGACGGCCTGGCCGACGACCGGCTGCTCGACGCTGACGGTGACGGGCTCGCCGATCGGGTGCTGGCCGGGGACAGCGCATACGCCGACCGCGACGGGGACGGCCGCTGGGATGTGAGACTCGTCGACAGCGACGGGGACGGGCGCGCGGACTCGGCGAGTGAGGTTTAGCCGAGCGCGTCGATCAGGGTGCGGGCATCGCGCACATCGGGGTCGGTGAATCTGGTTGCGGTCAGCTGCGGCCGGCGCCGGGCGGCCCGGCGAAGGCCTGCGCGATGGTGAGCCATTTCTCGGCATCGGGTCCGACGGCCACCACGGCGAGTTGGTGCGGCGCGCGCCGCTGGGTGACCAGCATGCAGAAATCCTCCGCCGGGCCGGTCACCGTCTGGGTGGCGTCCTCGGGCCCCCAGGTCCACCAATCACCCTCTGGCCCTTGTAGTTTCACGTGAAACGGTGCAGTAGGCGGGGTCAGGCCGTGGGTGCCGAAGGCGAAATCGCGGGTGCGCACCCCGATGTGGGCGACCGAGCGCAGCCGCGCGGTGGGTGGGCGACGGACACCGAGCGCGTCGGCGACGTCCAGTCCGTGGGCCCAGGTCTCCATCAGCCGCGCGGTGGCCATCGAGGGCGCGCTCATGGGCGGCCCGAACCAGGTCAGCTTGCGGCCGTCGGGGACCTCGAGCAGGGCGGCGTGCAGCGCCGCACGGTCGGTGCGCCAACCCTTCAGCAGCTCGGCCGGCGGGGTGGCGGCCAGCCGCTCGGCGGCGGCGTCGACGAAGCCGTGCGGATTCCCGGCGGCCTCGCCCAGTACCGCGGCGAAGGCCGGCTCGTCGGTGATCGTCTGCAGCGAGACCCGGTCGGTCCACCACAGATGCGCGATCTGATGCGCGATGGTCCATCCCGGGGCGGGGGTGGGCGTCTGCCAGCCGGTCGCGGGAAGGTCGGCCACCAGGGCGTCCAACGCGTCGCTTTCGTCGCGCAGGTCGGCAACCATCGGTGCGGGACCGGGCATGGCGCAACCCTAATCCGCCGGGATCCGCCGGCCCAGCCCGGCGTGCACCGCCAGCCCCAGCAGATAGACCGCCGAGCCGGCGAGCACCAGCGGCACCGACCGCCCGTCGACCGGGATCACCGCCGCCGCCGCGGCGATGGCGGCCACGAACGTCACCCAGAACAGCGCGTCCTGGACGGTGAAGACGTGCCCGCGCAGCGCATCGTCCACATCGATCTGCATGGCGCTGTCCGCGCACAGCTTCACCACCTGTCCGGCCGCACCCAGGACGAAGCCGCAGGCGATCATCACCGGCAGGTGCAGGCCCGCGGCGAGCAGCTGCACCACCACCGCGAGCGCCAGCGCGCCGTTGGACGTGCGGTACCGGCCCCAGCGCCGGACCGCGGCCGGGGTGAACACGGTGGACAGGAAGGACCCGGTGCCGGTGGCGGCGATGAAGAGCACCGCGATGCCCAGCCCCAGCCCGGCGACCTCCTGATCGCCGCTGTGCCGGACGATCACCAGCACCAGCAGCGTGTTGATGCCGAACGCCATGCGGTGAGCCGCCAGTCCGCCGAGGGTGGCGGCCACCGTCGGCACCGCGGCCACGGTCCGGATGCCGTGCACCCACCCGGTGGCCACCGCGTAGCGCACCGATCCGTGCACCGCGCGGATGCTGTCGTCCGGGCCGAGCACGTGCGGTGAGAACCGCACCGAGAGCACCAGCGCGAGCAACACCGGCGCCGCGGCCAGCAGGATGACCACGGCGGCGCCCGCGTCGTCGGCGCCGAACAGCCAGCGCGGCAGCAGCATGAAGTTGGCGCCCAGGAATGTCGCCAGCGCGCCGGTCGCGGTCGCCACGGAGTTCATCGTCAGCACCTTGTCGCGTGGCACCACGTGCGGCAGCGCCGCCGACAGACCCGAGGACACGAACCGGGTGAAGCCGTTGACGATCAGCGCACCGAGCAACAGCACCAGGTGTCCGGTGCCCACCGCCAACGCGGCGCCCACTGCGAGTACGAGCAGCAGCCGACCGGTATTGGCCCCGATCAGGACCAGGCGCCGGTCCCAGCGGTCCAGCAGGGCCCCGGCGAACGGGCCGAGTAGCGAATAGGGCAGGAACATCACCGCGAAGGACAGCGCGATCTCATTCGGGGTGGCGGCCCGTTCGGTGCTGAACAGGATGGCTCCGGCCAGACCGGCCTGGAACAGCCCGTCGCCGAATTGGCTGACCGCCCGTAGTTCCAGCAGCCGCCGGAACTCGGGTAGATCACGCACGCTCTGCCAGGTTCCCGGCGGATTGCGGGCGTCAGTCATCAGTTCAGATCCTGTCCGGGCCGGGACTGCGGTCGGCACCCGGATCCACAGTACAAATATCTCCGCGGACCGCTTGTTGTTCGCTGCTGCAAGGGGGTCCTGGTGACATGATGGACCAGTGGGACCGCTCGAGGAACCGGAGGATCACATCACTCCGACGGCACCGCATGTGCGCGCCGGAACTCTGCTGCTGGCCGATACAGATCTGTTCGAACCGACGTTCCGGCGCACCGTCATCTACATCATCGAGCACAACGACGGCGGCACCCTCGGCGTGGTGCTGAACCGGCCCAGCGAAACCGCGGTGTACAACGTGTTGCCGCAGTGGGCCAAGCTCGCGATGAAGCCGAAGACGATGTTCATCGGCGGACCGGTGAAGCGCGACTCCGCCCTGTGCCTGGCCACCGTCCGGGCCGGGGTGGACATCACCGGCGTAGCCGGGATCCGGCACGTGCAGGGCCGGGTCGTCATGGTCGATCTGGATGCCGATCCCGACGCGCTGGCACCCGCGTTGGAAGGGGTGCGGATCTTCGCTGGCTACTCGGGGTGGACCACCGGCCAACTCGAGGGAGAGATCGAGCGCGACGATTGGATCGTGCTGTCGGCGTTGCCCTCGGATGTCCTCGTCGAACCGAGGGTGGATCTGTGGGCTCGGGTGTTGCGGCGTCAGCCACTACCGCTGTCGCTGCTGGCGACCCACCCGATCGATCTGAGCCTGAACTAGCTCAGCCGCAGATGGAGCGGCCCGACGGGTCGGCGCCGGTCAGCGAGCACGAACCGCACGAGCCTGCGCAGCCGCCGCCCGCTTCACGGCGAGCGTCCTGCTCGGCTTCCTTCAATGCCACCAGTTTCGCGCTCTGCCAGCAGCCGGCCCCGACGGTTCCGATCGCCCCGATGACGCAGACCACCAGCACCAGCAGGCCCATCTGGGCCGGCGCGACCAGACCCACGATGCCACCGGCGGCCAGCATGGCGGCCGCGGCGAACTGGGTGGGTGCGACGGCCCGCAGGACCTGCCGAACCGGGTCGGCGGCGTAGGGACGATTCAGCGACCAGGCGGCGGCACCGGCAGTGGCCGCTGCCACGCACAGGCAGAGCACCGCGGCGATGAGCATGGACCCAGGATAAGGGGCGCCGCCGGGGGACCGATCAGGGGAGGCCGCTCACCGGTGAGAAGACGGGCCCGAGCCCGGAGGCTCCGCCCAGGCTGACCGGGACCGTGGCCGCGTTCAGCGGTGCGGTGGGTGGGATCCGCCCGGCCGGCGCGGGGGCTGCGGCCGGGGCCGGAGCAGGTGCGGCCACCCGGAAACCGTTGACGATCGCATCGACCGCGTCGGCGGCGGCGACCGACTGCGATTCGGCGGTCGTCACCGACAGCGACACCAGGTAGCGGTCGGTGCCCGAGGTCGCGATGATGTGTCGCCGCGACGTGTTCAAGGTCATGTTGTTCTCGCGGTAGGTGCCCTCGATGATCGAGGTCGGCACCCCGTTGACCTCGGCGATCGACCCGCCGGTCGCCCGCCACGCGGTCAACTGCTGGCTGTCGGTGAACCCGTGCCGGATGGCCTCGCGGGCATCGAAATCCCCGACCAGCTTGTACACCACCACCTGCGCGTTGGAGGTGTACAGCCCGTCCCCACCGACCCGGTCGGCGATCACCGCGAAGGCGTCGGGCACATTCGGGTCCGGCACCTGGGTCCACCCGGTCGGCCGGGGCAGCACGATGTTCAGCGCGGAGAAGTTGGTGGGCACCTGCGGTTCCATCGCCACATTGCGGCTTGCCAGGTAGTCCCGGATGGTGCCCGACGGATTCGGCGACAGCGGCACCGAGACCGGGCGGGGCGCGGCCGCGGGGGCCGTGGCGGTGGTGGTGGTCGTCCCCAGCCCGGCAGCGGTGCCGGGCGGCACGGCCGCCGGGAGGACGCCGGGTCCGGAGGCCGGCACCGTGGCCGGGCCGACGGGCTGGGACGGTCCGGGCACCGCGGGAGCTGCCTGCGGGATGACGGTGACGGTCTGGGTCACGGTGGCCGGGCTCGGAAGGGACGGCTGCGGAGCGAGCGGCTCGGCGGCGGCGGTGCCCGACAGGCCCACCACACCGGCGAAGCCGGCGGCGGTCCCCGCGATCGCGATCCGCCAGCTCTGCCGGACGTGAGAGCCGCGAGGGCGGGAGGCGTTGTGATTCATCTGACGCCGGTCCTTCCGAGTTGCACGTGCCTGGGTCAGGGGCCGACTGTAACCACGCCCCCGGCCTTCTCACCAGCGCCGGAACACAGCTGCAACCATGTGGTGAGCGCCCTGCAACGGAACCGATACCAACCCGTGGCCGAAGGGCGCGCGAGCGGCGCTTATACCCTGTTTGGGTGACAGACTCCTCGGCTGACGCAGCCGCCACCGACGCCGACGCCCCCAGCCACCGCTACAACGCGCAGTTGGCCGGTGAGATCGAGCAGACCTGGCAGCAGCGCTGGCATGGGCTCGGGACGTTCCACGTGCCCAACCCGGTGGGGTCGCTGGCGCCCGCCGACGGCTCGCCCGTCCCGGCGGACAAGATGTTCGTCCAGGACATGTTCCCGTACCCCTCCGGGGACGGCCTGCACGTCGGGCACCCGCTCGGCTACATCGCCACCGATGTGTACGCCCGCTACTTCCGGATGACCGGTCGCAACGTGCTGCACGCGCTCGGCTTCGACGCGTTCGGGTTGCCCGCCGAGCAGTATGCGGTGCAGACCGGTACCCACCCGCGCACCCGCACCGAAGCCAACATCGTCAACTTCCGTCGTCAGCTGGGCCGGCTGGGTCTGGGCCACGATTCGCGGCGCAGCTTCTCCACCACCGACGTCGACTTCTACAAGTGGACGCAGTGGATCTTCCTGCAGATCTACAACGCCTGGTTCGACCCCGAGCTCAACCGCGCCCGTCCGGTTTCCGAGCTGATCGCCGAATACGAGTCCGGCGCGCGGTCGCTGCCCGACGGTCGCAGCTGGGCCGATCTGAGCAAGGCCGAGCGCGCGGACGCGGTCGATTCCCACCGGCTGGTGTACCGCGCCGACTCGATGGTCAACTGGTGCCCGGGCCTGGGCACGGTGCTGGCCAACGAGGAGGTCACCTCCGACGGCCGCAGCGACCGCGGCAACTATCCGGTGTTCCGGAAACGCCTGCGGCAGTGGATGATGCGCATCACCGCGTACTCCGATCGGTTGCTCGACGACCTGGACGTGCTGGACTGGCCGGACAAGGTCAAGGCCATGCAGCGCAACTGGATCGGCCGTTCGACCGGCGCCGAGGTGCGTTTCGCCACCGAGGCGGGGGACATCGAGGTGTTCACCACCCGCCCCGACACCCTGTTCGGTGCCACCTACATGGTGCTGGCACCCGAGCACGACCTGGTCGACGCGCTGGTCGCCGCATCGTGGCCCGACGGCACCGATGACCGCTGGACCTACGGCGCGGGCACCCCGGCCGAAGCGGTGGCGACCTACCGCGCCGACATCGCGGCGAAGTCGGACCTCGAACGCCAGGAGAACAAGTCCAAGACCGGCGTCTTCACCGGCGCCTACGCCACCAATCCGGTGAACGGACAACGGGTTCCGGTGTTCATCGCCGACTACGTGCTGGCCGGCTACGGCACCGGCGCCATCATGGCGGTGCCCAGCGGGGATCAGCGTGACTGGGAGTTCGCCACCGCGTTCGGGCTGCCCATCGTCGAGGTCGTGTCGGGCGGTGACATCACCGAGGGCGCCTACAGCGGTGACGGCACCCTGGTGAACTCCGACTATCTGAACGGCCTCGACGTGGCCGCTGCCAAGGACGCGATCATCGCCCGCCTGGAGGCCGAGGGGACCGGCAAGGCGCGCGTCGAATTCAAGCTGCGGGACTGGCTGTTCGCCCGGCAGCGGTACTGGGGCGAGCCGTTCCCGATCGTCTACGACGCCGACGGCCGCGCCCACCCGCTACCGGAATCGGCTCTGCCGGTGGAACTCCCCGATATCCCGGACTACGCGCCGGTGATGTTCGACCCGGACGACGCGGACAGCGAGCCGTCCCCGCCGCTGGGCAAGGCCAACGAGTGGGTGCACGTCGAAATGGATCTCGGCGACGGTCTGCAGACCTACAGCCGCGACACCAACGTGATGCCGCAGTGGGCCGGAAGTTCCTGGTACGAACTGCGTTACGCCGACCCGCACAACCAGGACACGTTCTGCGCCAAGGAGAACGAGGCGTACTGGATGGGTCCGCGGCCCGACATCCACGGCCCGCAGGACCCGGGCGGTGTCGACCTCTACGTCGGTGGTGTCGAGCATGCCGTGCTGCACCTGCTGTACTCGCGGTTCTGGCACAAGGTGCTCTTCGACCTGGGCCACGTCAGCTCGTCGGAGCCGTACCGGCGGCTGGTCAACCAGGGTTACATCCAGGCCTTCGCCTACACCGACGCGCGGGGCTCCTATGTGCCCGCCGCCGAGGTCATCGAGCGGGACGGGAAGTTCTACTACCCGGCACCCGAGGGTGAGATCGAGGTCAACCAGGAGTTCGGCAAGATCGGCAAGAGCCTGAAGAACTCCGTCTCACCCGACGAGATCTGCGATGAGTACGGCGCGGACACCCTGCGCGTGTACGAGATGTCGATGGGTCCGCTGGAGGCGTCGCGGCCCTGGGCCACCAAGGACGTGGTCGGCGCGCACCGTTTCCTGCAGCGGGTCTGGCGGGCGGTCATCGACGAGACGACCGGTGCCCAGCGGGTCAGCGATGACGCCGTGGTCTCCGACGAGACCCTGCGCGCGCTGAACAAGACCATCGCCGGAGTGGCCGAGGACTACGCGGCTCTGCGTAACAACACCGCGGCCGCCAAGCTCATCGAGTACACCAACCACCTGACCAAGGAGGGCGTGACGGCGCGGGCGGCGATCGAGCCGCTGGTGTTGATGGTGGCCCCGCTCGCGCCGCACCTGGCCGAGGAACTGTGGCGCCGGCTGGGGCACGACACCTCGCTGGCGCACGGGCCGTTCCCGGTGGCCGACGAGCGTTACCTGGTCGACGACACCGTGGAGCTGCCGGTGCAGGTCAACGGCAAGGTGCGCGGCAAGATCACCGTCGCCGCCGACGCCGACAAGGCGGCGCTGGAGGCCGCGGCGCTGGCCGACGAGAAGGTGCAGGCCTTCCTGGACGGCGCCGCCCCGAAGAAGGTCATCGTGGTGCCGGGCCGGCTGGTCAATCTCGTCGTGTAGTCACCCGCGCGGGCGGATGACCACCTCGTGCACGTGGCCGTCGGGCGGGGTGAGCACCGCCTGCGCGACGGTCGCGGCCACGGTTTCGGGCCGCAGGAACTTGGCCGGGTCGTACGCGTGGTCTTCTCCGTGCGCCTCGTAGGCGACGAGGTCGCGCTGCATCTCCGAATCGGTGCGGCCCGGGAAGATCGACGTCACCCGCAGGGACGGTTCGTCGGTGCGCAGCGAGTCGGCGAACGCCCGCAGCGCGAACTTGCTCGCCGAGTAGGACGCCATCCCGGCGGAGACCTTCTGGCCGGCACCGGAATTGATGAACACCACCTGCCCGCGGGCGGCGCGCAGCGCGGGCAGCAGTGCCAGCGTCAACGCGACGGCGCCGGTGACGTTGATCTCAAAGCTCGCCCGCCACTGCTCGGCCGAGGACTCGCCGACCGTACCGGGGTAGAGCACCCCGGCGTTGTGCACCAGCACGTCGAGCTCGGCGAGCGGCTCGGCGGCCGCTTCGATGGATTCCTGGTCGGCCAGGTCCAATGGCCAGGTCGGTGCCCCGAGACGCGCGGCGAGGGCGTCCAGATGCGCCGACGGGCGGCCCGCCAGAAGCAGCGTGTGAGTGGGCGCGAGGGCGGTGGCGACGGCCGATCCGATCCCGCCGCCGGCACCGGTTATCAGGGCTGTGGGCACGGCCAAAACACTACCGACACTGCACGCCGGGCCGCGGCATCGCATTATTGATGCGATGCCACCGGACCCAAGCTTCGCTCCCACCCAGCTCGCGGCGCGCGCGGCGTATCTGCTGCGCGGTAATGACCTGGGCGTGATGACCACCGCCGCGCCCCTGCTGTACCCGCACATGTGGAGCTGGGACGCGGCGTTCGTCGCCATCGGCCTGGCCCCGCTCAGCGTGGAACGCGCCGTCGTCGAACTGGACACCCTGCTGTCGGCGCAGTGGGGCAACGGGATGATCCCGCACATCGTGTTCGCCAACGGTGTGGACGGGTACTTCCCCGGGCCGGCGCGCTGGGCCACCTCCGCGCTGGCCGAGCACGCGCCGCGCACCCGGCACACGTCGGGTATCACCCAGCCGCCGGTGCACGCCATCGCCGTGCAGCGCATCCTGGATCGGGCCAAGACCCGCGGCCGCTCCACCCGGGCGGTCGCCGAGGCCTTCCTGGACCGGCGCTGGGACGATCTGGTGCGCTGGCACCGCTGGCTGGCCGAGTGCCGCGACCTGCGGGGGCACGGTCGCGTCACGCTGTACCACGGCTGGGAGTCCGGGATGGACAACTCGCCGCGCTGGGACAGTGCCTACGCGAACGTGGTCCCCGGCACCGTGCCGGAGTACCAGCGCGAGGACAACAAGATCAACACCGACGCCACCCAACGGCCCTCGGACCTGGAGTACGACCGTTACCTGTGGCTGTTGGAGGAGATGAAGGCCGCTCGCTACGACGACGAACTGCTCGCCAAGACCATGAGCTTCGCGGTCGAGGACGTGTTCGTCTCGGCGATCTTCTCGGTGGCGTGCACCGTGCTCGCCGAGATCGGCGAGGACTACAAACGCTCACCCGCCGACGTCCGCGACCTGTACCGCTGGGCCGAGAAGTTCCGCGCCGGCGTCGTCGATGCCACCGACGAACGTACCGGCGCGGCAAGGGATTTCGATGTCCGCGCGGACCGGTGGGTGGCCACCGAGACGGTCGCCCAGTTCGCCCCGCTGCTGTGCGGCGGGTTGCCCCACGACAAGGAACGGGCGCTGCTCAAGCTGCTGGAGGGCCCGCGCTTCTGCAGCCACCCGGATCTGCGCTATGCGTTGATCCCGACGACGTCACCGGTATCCCGGGACTTCCGGCCGCGCGAGTATTGGCGCGGGCCGGTCTGGCCGGTGACCACGTGGCTGTTCTCCTGGTGCTTCGCGCGGCGCGGCTGGTCCGAGCGGTCCCTGGCGTTGCGCCAGGAGGGGCTGCGCCAGGCCAGCGACGGCACCTTCGCCGAGTACTACGAGCCGTTCACCGGGGAACCGCTGGGCAGCATGCAGCAGTCCTGGACCGCCGCGGCGGTGCTGGACTGGCTGGGGTGAGTCAGGACTGAGCTTGATCGGCCAGCCGGTCCAGGGAGCCCAGGGCCGACGCCAGGGTCGCCTGGTCCTCGGGGCTGAGCGCGGCCAGCATGTTGGCCAGGAAGGCACGCCGGGTATCCAGGGCCTCGCGGTGCTGCACCAGACCTCTCGGGGTCACCTCGACGAGCACGGCACGCAGATCCGACGGGTCGCGGGACCGTTTGACCAGACCCAATTTCTCCAGTCGCCGGATGGCGACCGTGGTGGTGGGTGTGCGAACCCGCTCGTGGGCGGCCAGGTCGGTCATCCGGATCGGGCCGCATTCCAGCAGGGTCAGCAGGATAGAGAGCTGCGCGAGCGTCAGGTCCCCGGCGCCGGTATTGCTGGCGCCGCGGTTGGTGTCACCACGTCGCAGCACCGAAAACAGTTTGGAGAGCACACGTTGCAGCTCTCCAGCCAGTTCGCCGGCCTGCGGATCGGTCTCGACCATAATCAGCCAGTCTAACCTGCCGGGTCCCCTCGGGCAGGCACCCGCGAAAGATCAGATGACCTGGTCCAAGAACCGCTGCAACCGCTCGGTCTCGGCGTGTTCGAAGATCTGCTCCGGCGGGCCGGATTCGACGACCTTGCCGTGGTCCATGAAGACGACGGCGTCGGCGGCAGATCGGGCGAAGGCCATCTCGTGGGTCACCACCACCATCGTCATCCCGGTGGACCCCAGGTCGGCGATCAGCTCCAGGATTCCCTTGACCAGCTCGGGATCCAGCGCCGAGGTGGCCTCGTCGAAGAACATCACCTGCGGGGCCATCGCCAGCGCCCGGGCGATCGCCACCCGCTGCTGCTGTCCGCCCGACAGGGTGGCCGGCCGGACATCGGCCTTGTGCCGCAGTCCGACCCGGTCCAGTTGCGCCAGGCCGAGTTCGCGCGCGGCGTCGGCGGACATCCCCTTGAGCTTTCGCGGCGCGAGTGTCACGTTGTCCAGCACGGTGCGGTGCGGGAACAGGTTGAACTGCTGGAACACCATGCCGATGCGCTGCCGGAGTTGATCGGGGTTGTCCCCGAGCACCGATCTGCCGTCCAGCAGGATGTCGCCCTTGTCGGGTTCGTAGAGCCGGTTCAGGGTGCGCAACAGCGTGGACTTGCCCGATCCGGACGGGCCGATGACGGCGGTGGTGGTGCCGGCGGGGACGTCCAGGTCGACACCGCGCAGGACCGCGTTGCCGCCGAAGGAGAGGTGAATGTCCTTGGCGCCCAGCGAAACTGCTGCCAACTCCGGGGTCGCCATCAGATCATCTCCTCTTGGATGGGGGCGGGCTGTTTCCCGGTGCGCAGCCGGGCGTCGATGACGTTGACCAGGTGGGTGAGCGGAATGGTCAGGATCAGGTAGAACAGTCCGGCGGCGACCAGCGGCGAGAGGTTCCCGGTCTGGGCGTTCAGGTCGCGCCCGACCTGGAAGAGCTCGCGCTGATTGGCGACCAGGCCGAGGAAGTACACCAGCGAGGACGCCTTCAGCAGGGAGATGAACTGGTTGACCAGCGCGGGCAGCACCCGTCGGATCCCCTGCGGGATGATCACCAGCTGCATCGAGGCCGAGTAGCTGAAGCCCAGGGCACGGGAGGCCTCCATCTGCCCGGTCTCCACACTCTGGATGCCGGACCGGAAGATCTCGCCGACGTAGGCCGCCGACATCAGGCCCAGCGCGGCGATGCCGAGCGGGTACGGATTGTTGCCGGTGATGCCGCCGACGATCGGGCCGATGCCCAGCCCGATGATCAGGATGATCACCACCTCCGGAAGGCCGCGGAAGATGTCGGTGTACACCCGCGCCGGCCAGCGCAGCAACCGGGACCGGGAGATCCCGGCGACCGCCAGCAGCAGGCCCAGCACCACACCGATGACCGCCGCGCCGGCGGTGAGGATCAGTGTGTTGGGCAGGCCGGTCTTGAACAGGTCGGGAATGGCCTGGCGGTACAGATCCCAGTTCAGGAAGGAATCGGCGAGTTGGCCGAGCACCGATCTGGGTGCCGTCGGCGCCCCCGGTGTGGTGTTCTGCGGCCGTTCGGCGGCGATCGCCGCGAAGTCCGGAAGTTGCGGTGCGGGTGCGGCTTTGGAGCCGGGCTTCCAGCCCGGCGGTAGTGCGCGGGGCACCCAGTCGGTGTAGAGCCGGGACCAGGTGCCGTCGGCGATCACCGCGTCCAGCCCGGAGTTGAGCGCGTCGATCAGCGGTTGGTTCTCCTTGGCCACGGCGTATGCGACGAAATTGTCCAAGCTGAACGTGTTTTCGATGATCTCGACCGGATCGCCCGGCTGCACCGTTCCGACGGCCTGTTGCGACGGGGCCACCCAGGCATCGATCTGGCGGGTCTTGAGGCTCCCGTACACGGTGTTGTAGTCCGGGAACTTCACCGGATCCAGGCCGAGGGTGTCCACCACGTAGGCCTCCTGGACGGTGCCCTGGACGACACCGATCCGCTGGCCGGCAGCCAGTTCGGAGAAGCTGGTGATCGGTGAGCCGGACGGCACCACCAGCGAGAAGTAGCCGAAGTCATAGCCGTTGGTGAATCCGACGGTCTGGCGCCGGGCATCGGTGGTGGTGATCGACGACGATCCGACGTCGAAACGGCCCGAGGCGACCTGGGCCAGCAGCCCGGAGAAATCGGTGCCGACGAAGTTGATCCGCAGGCCCAGTTTGTCCGCGATGGCCCGCAACACCTCGTTGTCGAAACCGGTGAACTGGCTGGCCGCGTTGATGCAGATGCTCGGCGGGGCGTCGGACAGGGTGCCGACGGTCAGCACGCCCGGGGTGGCCAGACGCAGCGCGGCGGTGTCGATGCTGTCCAGGGGTACGACGCCGGGGGTGGTGTACTTGTCGGCCCCGGGGCCTTGCGCGGCCGCGGCCAGGTTGGTGGGCAGCGCACTGGCGCTGTCGATACCGGGCGGGGCGCACTGATCCGCGGCGGCCGGCGCGGCCAACCCGATCGAGCAGGCCAGGAGGGCGAGCAGTACCGCCAGCAACGGGTGCACGGTCCGGCGAAGCAACGGGGTCATGACAGAAAAGCTAGTCGCTGCGGGGGTGCGGTCGAACCCTTCAACTCATTTCGAGTACTCCGCGGCGCACCAGTTCGGTCAGCATGATGGTGCCCAACACCTCCGAGGCCGCGACGCAGGCGGCCCGCGCCGCACCCGGATCCCGGGCCGTGATGGCCGCGGTCTGCGCCCGGTAGTGCTCGAGCAACTCGCCCGGTGCGTCCAGATGAGCGGCCCAGAACGCGGGCGGTATGAACGTGTGCGCCGCCGCGATGGCGGCCTGCAGCCGCGGGCCGCTGTGTGCTTCGGTGACCGCCTGCCGGTACAGCTCCGCGGTTTCGTGGAAGGTGCGGGGGTCCCGGCTGTTCCGCAGGTTCGCGGTCAGTGTCCGCAGCGTGGTGTGCAGCTCCGGTCGGCCCGCGGTGGCGGCGCGGGCCGCGGCGATGCCGTGGAGCACACCGTAGAGCTCATGGTGTTCACGCAGCACCTCGGCGTCGAAGCGCTGGATGAAGGCGCCGCGGTGGTACTGGGTCGCGAGGATCCCGTCGTGCTCGAGCTGCACCACGGCTTCCTGAATGGGAACCCTGCTGATCCCCAGCTCGGCGGCGATCTCGTTGCGGTCCAACCGATCCCCCGAGCGCAGTTTCCCGGTCAGGATCGAGTTCACCACGTAGCTGACAACCAGGTCCTTTTCTTTGACCCCGTACTTCTTGGGCATAGCGGGTGCAGTCTCTCACGCAGAAACGCTGCGTGGGCCGCTCCCTTTTTGGTCAGCCGGCGGCCCGGTCGTCGCGCCACTTCACCAGAGCCTCGGCGATACTCAGGTCGTAGTCGGGCCCGTTGACGCCGACGGTAAGCAGCGTCACACCGAGGTCGACGAGTGTCTGCGCGCCGGCCAGTGCGGCCTCCACGCTCGTCTCCGGCACACCCGAGGAGCGTTCGATGGCGGCGGGATCACGGCCCACATCGGCGCAGTGCCGGTCGAGCACCGCGGCCTTGGCCGGGTAGGTGTCACCGTCGGTGAAGCCGTGCCAGATGTGGGCGTGCTCGGCGACCAGGCGTAACGTCTTGCGCTCGCCCTGCCCGCCGATCAGGATCGGGATGTCGCGCAGCGGAGCGGGATTGAGCTTTCCCAACCGTGCGGTGATGCGCGGCAGTGCGGCGGTCAGGTCGTCGATGCGGCTGCCCGCGGTGCCGAAGTCGTAGCCGTACTCGTCGTAATCCTTTTGTTTCCAACCGGATCCGATGCCCAGGATGAGGCGGCCGTCGGAGATGTTGTCGACGGTGCGCGCCATGTCGGCGAGCAGGTCGGGGTTGCGGTAGGAGTTGCAGGTGACCAGCGCGCCGATCTCCAGCCGCGAGGTCTGCTCGGCCCAGGCGGCCAGCATCGTCCAGCATTCGTAGTGCGCGCCGTCCGGGTCGCCGTACAGCGGGAAGAAGTGGTCCCAGTTGAACGCGACGTCGATGCCGATGTCCTCGGCCCGGCGCACCGCGTCGCGGATGTGGCCGTAGGTGGGGGAGTGCTGGGGCTGCAGTTGGACGCCGATGCGGATGGGGCGCGGAGAGGAAGTCATGGTTCCACTACTACCCCGAATCAGACGCCGATGTTGCCGTTGTCCCGCCACACCGCCACCACCGCGGGCCGGGCCGGCGCGCCGCCCCCGTCCGGCCAGTGTGAAAGCGGGTTGTCCAGGCTGTACTCATCGCCCTCGCCAGGGTGCTGAACGCTGACGGTGATCAAGTCGTCGGTGACCACCGGCCCGCACGTCTCCGCGCCGATCGGCACCGTGAGAAACTGCTTGGTCTCACCGCGGTTGGGTCCGTCCAAGGCCACGGCGAACAGACCGTCGTTGCCCTCCAACGCGTTCCCGTCGGTGGAGATCCACAGGTTGCCCTGGCTGTCGAAGGCCAGGTTGTCCGGGCAGGAGATCGGACTGACCTTGGACTTGTCGAAGCCGCCGTAGTAGGTGTCGGCCGCGGCCGGATCCCCGCACACCAGCAGCAGGTCCCAGGTGAAGGTGGTGCCGGCATGGTCATCGGTGATCTCCAGGACCTGACCGTTCTTGTTCTCGTTGCGCGGATTGGCCCCGTCGGGCCCGGGCTTGCCCTCGGTGCCGCGCTTGTCGTTGTTGGTCAGCGCGACGTAGACCTTTCCGGTCTTCGGGTTCGCCTCGAAATCCTCGGGCCGGTCCATCTTGGTGGCACCCGCCCGGTCGGCGGCCAGCCGGGTGAACACCGCGACGTCCTGCGCGGTGAAACCGTCGACCAGGGACTCGGCGACGTCGGTCCCGGAGTGCAGCAGCGGGATCCAGGTACCGCTGCCCGGGTTCTGCCCGGACAACGTCGCGACGTACAGCGTGCCCTCGGACAGCAGTCGCATGTTGTGCGCGGTATCGCCGGGTCGGATCTTGTTGGCCGAGACGAACTTGTACATGTAGTCGAAACGCTCGTCGTCGCCGGTGTACACCACCACGGTGCCGTCGTCGGTGACGTGGACGGTGGCGCCCTCGTGTTTGAACCGGCCGAGTGCGGAGTGTTTCACCGGCACCGACGCCGGGTCCCAGGGGTCGACCTCGATGACGCAGCCGAAGCGGTTCACCTCGTTGGGGGTGGCCCCCAGATCGAAGCGCGGGTCGAACGTCTCCCATCTGTGTTCCGAGGGTTCGGCCAGCACGCCGTAGCGCTTGGCCTTGTCCGGGTCGGGGAGCGCGGTGCCTTCGGCCGAACCGAAGTAGGTGTGGAAGTTCTCCTCACCGGAAAGGACGGTCCCCCAGGGTGTTACACCACCGGCACAGTTGGCGAAGGTGCCCAGCACGGCCCGGCCGGTGGGGTCGGCGACGGTCTTGACGGTGTCGGCGCCGGCGGCCGGGCCGTCCAGGATGAACGGGGTGTCGGCGGTGATGCGGCGGTTGTAGCGGCCCAGCACGGGTCGCAGTCCGCCCTGCGGGCTGCGTTCCACCTCGACGACCGAGAGCCCCAGCGCGGCGACCTCCACGTCGAACTGCTCGCGGGTCGGGGCGTCGGGGTCGTAGCCGGGGAACATGAACTGTGGGCTGTTGTATTCGTGGTTGACCACGAGCAGGAAGCGGTCGGGCCGTCCGGTGATGGGCAACAGCGCAGCGAAATCGTTGTTGAAACCGAACTGCTGACGCTGCGCGGCGCCGGTCTGCCCGGCGATGTCGAACACCGGTGCGCCGGGCAGCACCGGGTCGCCCCAGCCGATCACCACGCGCTGCTGGTAGCCGTCCGGGATCACCACCGCGTCTTCGGTGTTGACCGCGACGCTGTCGAAGCGCATCCCCGCGGGGGAATCGGGCGCGGCGGCAGGGGAGATGGAAGTCTCGGTGGCGGCGGGCTTTTCGCCGGTACCGCAGGCGGCCAACACCGACCCCGCGCCGATCGCCAGCACCGCGACACCACCGACGCGCAGCGCAGATCGGCGCGACATCGCCGCCACGATATCGCCGAAGTACTCGTTGTCGCTGGAGTTGGGCGCCGGCCTGGAACAGGCGTCCCCGCACCGGTTGCGGCAGGTGATGTGTTGGCGCGACGACCGTCCCCGGTGCGCGACAAAGAGATTCAACGGTGCAAGCGTCATGGGGAAAAGCTACGAGGCTCAGACGAGCAGCAGGCAAGTAGAAGATGAACGGTGGTCGACGGGCCGATTATCCACAATCCGCAATTTTTGCCGGTTCACAGAATTTGCCGGACCCGGTTGGTTGCGGCGCGTACATTTCGGTCAACACTATTGACGAGGGAGTCAAATATGCCCATCGGGGATACCAGGACCGGTTCGCCCGCTCGGCGGTGGCTGCAGCTCGGTGTCGCATCGGCGGGAATGGGCGCCGCCATGTGGGGGCTCTCTATCGCTGGGCCCCAGGTGGGCACCGCCGAGGCGGACACCGGGGGTAAGTCCTCGGCAGCGTCGAGTGCCTCCGCATCCGATGGTCAGCGCTCGGTTCGATCCGTGCGGACGGTCCGGTCGGCGGGGGATCCGCGGCGCGCGGCACGTGCGGCGCACACCGAGACCGACTTCGATGCCGAATCGCCCACCGTCGACGAGCGGCCCGCCCGCGGACTCGGCAAGGACGGCAAGGACGCCAAGGAAGTCGCCGGCACAGCCGGCGCCCCGGAACTGACGGTCGAGCCGACCGAGGTCACGAACACCGCTGCGCCACAAAATGTTCCGGACGCGGCTCCGGTTCCGTCGCCGACCAGATCGTGGCAGAGTCCGTACCAGCGCTGGGTGGCCCGCTCACTGGATGCCTGGACCACCAGCAGCCTGGCCTGGATCGACTCGTTGCAGACCTCGGACCGGACCAAGGGCCAACTGGAGGCGTCGTTCTTCACCGTCCGGCGCACGTTCTTCAACCAGGCGCCCACCATCGATCCGGTGCAGATCACCGGGGTGCTCGACGGCCCGGTCACCGGCACCGTGGGCGGGTACGACCCCGACGGTGACCGGATCATCTACGTGCTGACCCGCGGACCCAAGACGGGCAGTGTGCAGGTCAACCGGGACGGCACCTTCACCTACACCCCCGGCCAGGACTTCGACGGTGTGGACGCGTTCCGGGTCACCGCCATCGATATCGGATTCCACACCAATCTGCTGCAGCCGTTCCGCCCGATCGGCAGCAACCCGGTGCGGTCGCTGATCAACCAGGGCGCCGTGACGTTCGACTTCGACTACACCGAAGGCGCGCAGTACTGGACTTCCGAGCGCCGGGAGGCGCTGCAGCGCTCCGCCGATGCGCTGATCCTCTACTTCCGGGTGCTCAACCCGGTGGTGCTCAACTACGTCGTGCGGGCCCAGGACGATCCGGACTCGTCCACCCTGGCATCCGCCGGCAGCGCACTGATCAGCCATGAACCCGGGTACTGGGACACCGTGGTGCAGCACAAGCTGCGCACCGGTATCGACGTGAACGGTACGGCCGCCGACGGCCGGATCACCTGGAATTTCGGTAGCGATTGGGCGCTCGGCGACGAAGTCGGTGCCGACGAATTCGACTTTCAGTCGACCGCAATGCACGAACTGCTGCACTCGTTCGGGTTCCTGTCCATGACCGACGAACCCGGCGACAACGAGGGCCGCAACTGGGCGACGCTGGACCGGTTCCTGGTCACCGCGAATGGGCGCCGTCCGATCGACCGGAACCTCGACTGGGACACCGACTACGACGCAATCCTCACCGGTCAGGACGGCGGGCTCTACGTCGGTGGCCGCTATGCACGGGCGGCGTACGGCGGCAGGGCGGTCCCGCTGTACACCCCGTCGCCGTGGGAGGGCGGCAGTTCGGGCAGCCACACCGACGACAAGACCTTCATGGACGCCGGGCAGCTGATGATGAACGCCAAGACCGGGGAGGGGCTGGGCGTCCGGGTCCTCAGCGCGATGGAGATCGGCATCCTGCGCGATATCGGCTACACCGTGGTGATGGTGCTGCCGGTCAGCGGCTGACGATGCCCCGCAGGATCTCGACCAGCTTGGCCGGCTGATCGCCCTGCACCGAATGCCCGGCGCCCTCGACGATGTGGGTCTGCCGGAAGCCGGGGGCGCCGTCGGCGAAGGCCGCCGCGTCCTCGTCGTTGACGAAGTAGGAGTTCGCCCCGCGCACCAGCGTGGTCGGCATGGTGATGGACGGGACGTCGTCCCAGAGGCCGAGGAACGAGTCCGGCAGCCCCGCACTCATATCGGTGACACCCTTGCGCATCGAGTCGTAGCGCCAGGTCCAGGTGCCGTCGTCGAGCCGCTTGGCATTGTGGAAAACGCCGCGGCGCAACGAGTTACGATCACGGTGCGGGGCGGCGGCGACGGTCACGTCGAGCATCGCCTGGAAGCTGTCGAAGGTCCGCTCACCCTGCACCAGCGCGACCGCACCCAGCTGGGCCTTGGACATCTGCTCGTGCCGCTCCGGTGCCGACGGGGTGACGTCGACGAGCACCAGTTCGGGCACCAGCGCCGGTTCGGACGCGGCCACCCGCAGCGCGGTCAGCCCGCCCAGCGACATACCGACCACCAGCCGGGCGCCGGGGGCGTGCTCGCGCAGCACCGGTTTGACGGTTTCGGCGTTGAGTTTGGGGCCGTAGTCGCCGTCCTCGCGCCAGGCCGAGCGGCCGTGCCCGGGCAGGTCCAGCGCCAGCGCCGGCAGGCCGAGCCCGAGGATGACGGTGTCCCAGGTGTGCGCGTTCTGCCCGCCGCCGTGCAGGAACACCACCTCCGGGTCGGCGTCGCCCCATTTGATGGCGCTGATCGGGCCGAGGTGCAGCCGCTGCGCGGACGGCAGTGGGCCGCTGAGCCCGAGCTGTTCGGCATTCTCCGGGAGCAACGCGAACTCGTCGAGGTCCAGCAGGTCGTCGTCTGAGATGGCCATCAAACGTTTATACGTGCCCAGAAACGCCGACGGTGCGGTGAGATCGACATTTCGTAGCGAAACGCGATCTCACCGCACCGTCGGTGTGTGAAAAGAATCAGCCCTGGATGAAGGCTTCCAGCTGGGTGCGCGCGACGTCGTCGGCGAGCTGCTCCGGCGGGCTCTTCATCAGGTATGCCGAGGCTGGCAGGATCGGGCCGCCCAGGCCGCGGTCCTTGGCGATCTTGGCGGCGCGCACGGCGTCGATGATGATGCCTGCCGAGTTGGGGGAGTCCCACACCTCGAGCTTGTACTCCAGGGTCAGCGGCACGTCACCGAAGGCGCGGCCCTCCAGGCGGACGTAGGCCCACTTGCGGTCGTCCAGCCAGGCCACGTAGTCCGACGGGCCGATGTGCACGTTCTTGTCGTAGACCTTGTCGGCCAGCGAGCCGGTCAGGTTGCTGGTGACGGCCTGGGTCTTGGAGACCTTCTTGGACTCCAGGCGGTCGCGCTCCAGCATGTTCTTGAAGTCCATGTTGCCGCCGACGTTGAGCTGGTAGGTGCGGTCCAGCGTGACGCCGCGGTCCTCGAACAGCTTGGCCATCACGCGGTGGGTGATGGTGGCGCCGACCTGGCTCTTGATGTCGTCGCCGACGATCGGCACACCGGCATCCTCGAACTTCTTGGCCCACACCGGATCCGAGGCGATGAACACCGGCAGCGCGTTGACGAACGCGACCTTGGCGTCGATGGCGCACTGGGCGTAGAACTTGTCGGCCTCTTCGGAACCGACGGGCAGGTAGGACACCAGCACGTCGACCTTGGCGTCCTTGAGGGCCTTGACCACGTCCACCGGGTCGGCGTCGGAGACCTCGATGGTCTCGGAGTAGTACTTGCCGATGCCGTCCAGGGTCGGGCCGCGCTGGACGATGATGTCGGTCGGCGGGACGTCGGCGATCTTGATGGTGTTGTTCTCCGAGGCGCCGATCGCCTCGGACAGGTCGAAGCCGACCTTCTTGGCGTCCACGTCGAACGCGGCGACGAACTTGACGTCGCGGACGTGGTACGGGCCGAACTTCACATGCATCAGGCCGGGGACGCTGGCGTTCTCGTCCGCGTCGCGGTAGTACTGCACACCCTGGACCAAGGAGGATGCGCAGTTGCCGACTCCGACAATCGCGACCCTGACCTCGGTGGACTCAGGCTTGGACATGGTCATTCTCCTTCGGATCCTCGATGGTCGGTGTGGTGTTCACGGCTGTGCTTCCGGGTTGCCCTGCGCGACGCGTTCGGCCGTGATCAGTTCGTTGAGCCATTTGACTTCGCGCTCGCTGGACTCCAGGCCCAGCTGATGAAGCTGCTTGGTGTAGCGGTCCAGTGACGTGCTGGCCCGTGCGATCGCTTCCCGCAGGCCCTCGCGGCGTTCCTCCACCTGGCGGCGGCGGCCCTCCAGGATGCGCATCCTGGCCTCGGCCGGCGTGCGGTTGAAGAACGCCAGGTGCACGCCGAAACCGTCGTCGGTGTAGTTCTGCGGTCCGGTGTCGGCCACCAGTTCGGCGAATCGGGCCTTGCCCGCATCGCTGAGTTGGTAGACGCGCCGGGCGCGGCGCATCTTCGGGGTTCCGTCCGGCGCGGCGTCCTCGACGATGAGGCCGTCGGCTTGCATGCGGCGCAACGCCGGGTAGAGGGAGCCGTAAGAGAAGGCGCGAAAAGCGCCCAGCAAGCCGGTCAGCCGCTTACGAAGTTCGTAGCCGTGCATCGGTGACTCCAACAGAAGTCCGAGGATGGCGAGCTCCAGCATCGAGTCACCTCCCCCTGTTTTTGCGGCCGGCGGCCGCAACCATTCGTCTTCGCTTTGTCGGTCGCTACGACGAACCAACACCTCGCGCAACTGTATCGCGCCGATATATAA
Organism: Mycolicibacterium diernhoferi; assembly: GCF_019456655.1. Classification (NCBI taxonomy): domain Bacteria; kingdom Bacillati; phylum Actinomycetota; class Actinomycetes; order Mycobacteriales; family Mycobacteriaceae; genus Mycobacterium; species Mycolicibacterium diernhoferi. The sequence continues at coordinate 42,125 of NZ_CP080332.1, forward strand.
CTCGCTACATCGGGCGTCAGCTCGGGTAGCTGATCCGCTTCACCGAGGCGTCGCCGTTGAACTCGATGTACCCGCTGTTGCCGAAGGTGGGCGTGACGTACACGCTGATCTCGATGCTCTCCGGCGGTGCGGTGCGATCGGAGTTCGGCTCCACGCTGACGTGGATCTGCTTCACCTCGGCCGGATCGATGCCGAGGGTTTCCGGTGCGCCGCGGATCAGGCCGACGAAGGTGGGCACGTCGAAGGCGGCCAGGTCGACGAGCCGGGCGTCGCTGCCGACGCTGGTCTCCGACGGGTCGTCCCAGCCACCGCGGTAGCTGTACCGCAACACCCGGCGGGGCTCGGTCGGGTCCGGGCGTTCCAGGGATGCGTAGTCGTCGAAGATCGTCAGGTCGTAACCCGAGGTGTCGCCGAATTTCTCCTTCATCTGCTGGAACAGCCCGGTGAGGCCGCCGAGTGAATGCAGCTGCCGCGGCGGGGTCAGCACCGTGGCCGGGATGCCGTCCGCCTTGGCGCCCGGGTCGGTTTGGAAGCTCAGCGGCGAGGAGGTGTTGCCGTACAGACCCCAGCCGATGGCGATCCCGAGCAGCACCAGGACCGCCGCCGTGGCGATGCGCAGGCCCCAACCGGTGCTGGGGCCGAGCGGTAGGACCTTGCGCTCGGGTGCCAGGTTCGGCAGCTCGACCGGCGCACTGGCGGTCTGCAGATCCGACACCAGCGCCTGTAGGTCCCCGAGGGTCGCTGCGCTGGTCGCCGCCGTCACTCGCTGGCGGTGTTCCTCCATGGACAGCTGACCCTCGCTGAGCGCGCTGTCCAGGACCTTGCACGTGTCATCGCGGTCGGCGTCCCGTGCCCGGGTGCCCGCTGTCTGCCGTGTCGCCACGCCGCTGATCGTAAAACCAACTGGTCATGCGCGCGGGACGTCAGCTCGGCTGCTCAACCCGCGGTATCTGACCGGCCGGGTCGGCGATGTGATCGACGCCGGCTGGCCTTCGCTGTGCGCGGTGACCAGCGCCTTGCAGGCGGCACCACGGTCGGTGTCCCGGGCCCGTATTCGCGCTGTCTGCCGTGCCGCCACGAGGAATGGAGGTAGAAGTTCTGCGGTCAACGCGCCGCCGTCGCGCCTCGGTAGCTGAGGCACCGACGTACTCTGGTGATCGTGCGATTGCAGCGACAGGTGGTGGATTACGCCTTGCGGCGTCGGTCCCTGCTGGCCGAGGTGTACTCCGGGAGGACCGGGGTCTCCGAGGTGTGTGACGCGAACCCCTACTTGCTGCGCGCTGCGAAGTACCACGGGAAGACCAGTTCGGTCATGTGCCCGATCTGCCGTAAGGAACAGTTGACATTGGTGTCCTGGGTCTTCGGTGAGCATCTCGGTGCGGTGTCGGGTTCGGCACGCACAGCCGAGGAGCTGGTGCTGCTCGCAACCCGATACGACGAATTCGCCGTCCATGTGGTGGAGGTATGCCGCACTTGCAGTTGGAATCATCTGGTCAAGTCGTACGTGCTGGGCACGCCGCGTCCGAAGGGGACGCAGCGCGCGAAGGGCACTCGATCGGCGCGCTCCGACGCGCGTACGGCCAGTGAATAGCGAAGGGCGCCAGAGCAGGTCAGCGGACAAAGCCGGAAACGAGCGGTCCGCTGGTGCTGCGCCGTCCCGGCGGCCGGGCCCGGGCTCAGCTCCCGACGATCGCAAGACCGCGCTGATCCCGCCCGTGCGCGGCGATGTGGCGCCGCATCTGCGCGATCCGATCGATGTGGTCAAGGCCGCACTCGACGGTGGGCCGCCGCGCAAGCCACCGCCACCGCCGGGTCCTCCGGGTCGACCGGGAGGCCCGCCGCCGAGTGGCCGGCCACCGGTGGCCAAGAAGTTCCAGTGGAAGTGGGTGCGCCGCGCGCTGTACGCCGCGCTGGTGCTGTTCGTCGCGCTGCCGATGATCACCTTCGGTATGGCGTACATGATCGTCGACGTCCCCAAGCCCGGCGACATTCGCACCGCGCAGGTGTCCACCATCCTGGCCAGCGACGGCAGCGAACTCGCGAAAATCATTCCGCCCGAGGGCAATCGGGTGGACGTGAAGATCGACCAGATCCCGGTGCACGTGCGCGACGCGGTGATGGCCGCCGAAGACCGGGATTTCTACGACAATCCGGGCTTCTCGTTCACCGGGTTCGCGCGGGCGTTCCTGAACAACCTGTTCGGCGGCGGCAGCGGATTGCAGGGCGGGTCGACCATCACCCAGCAGTACGTGAAGAACGCGCTCGTCGGCGACGAACGCTCCGGCGTCGGCGGATTGGTGCGAAAAGCCAAGGAACTCGTCATCTCCACCAAGATGTCGGGGGAGTGGTCCAAGGACCAGGTGCTGGAGTCCTACCTCAACATCATCTACTTCGGGCGCGGGGCCTACGGCATCTCGGCCGCCTCCCGGGCCTACTTCGACAAGCCCGTCGAGCAACTCGACGTCGCAGAGGGTGCCCTGCTCGCGGCGCTCATCCAACGGCCGTCCACCCTGGACCCGGCCGTGGACCCCGAGGGCGCGGCCGACCGGTGGAACTGGGTGCTCGACGGCATGGTCGAAATCGGTGCGCTCTCGCCGGCCGACCGGGCCGCCCAGGTGTTCCCGCCGACGGTGGCGCCGGACTTCGCCAGCACTGCGAACCAGACCACCGGCCCCAACGGGCTGATCGAACGTCAGGTCACCCGGGAACTGCTGGAACTGTTCGACATCACCGAGCAGACGCTGAACACCGAGGGTCTGCAGATCACCACCACGATCGACCCGCAGGCGCAGCAGGCCGCCGAAGAGGCGGTCGCCGAGACGCTGGAGGGCCAGGACCCCGATATGCGGGCGGCGGTGGTGTCGATCGATCCGCGCACCGGCGGGGTGAAGGCCTACTACGGCGGAGCCGACGCCAACGGCTTCGACTTCGCGCAGGCCGGGCTTCCGACCGGGTCCTCGTTCAAGGTGTTCGCGTTGGTGGCCGCCCTGCAGCAGGGCATCGGGCTGGGCTACAACATCGACAGCTCCCCGCTGGAACTCAACGGCATCAAGATCTCCAACGTCGAGGGAAACAGCTGCGGCACCTGCAACATCGCCGAGGCGCTGAAGCGGTCGCTGAACACCAGCTACTACCGGCTGATGCTCAAGCTCAAGAACGGTCCGCAGGACGTCGCCGACGCCGCGCACCAGGCCGGCATCGCCGAGAGCATCCCCGGTGTGGAACACACCCTGAGCGAGGACGGCGAGGGCGGACCGCCCAACAACGGCATCGTGCTCGGGCAGTACCAGAGCCGAGTCCTGGACATGGCGTCCGCGTACGCGACGCTGGCCAACTCGGGTGTCTATCACCGGCCGCACTTCGTGCAGAAGGTGGTGGACTCCGAGGGCAATGTGCTCTTCGACGCCGCCGACGGCAGCGATGAGGGCGAACAGCGCATCGAGGCCGATGTCGCCGACAACGTGACCGCCGCGATGGCGCCGATCGCCGGCTACTCCAACGGGCACGCGCTGGCCGGCGGGCGTCCGTCCGCGGCCAAGACCGGTACCAATCAGCTCGGTGACACCGGCGCCAACCGGGACGCCTGGATGGTGGGGTACACCCCGTCGCTGTCGACCGCGGTCTGGGTGGGCACCACCGGCGGTGACAAGCCGCTGGTCAACAAGTGGGGCGGCCCGGTGTACGGGTCGGGGCTGCCGTCGGACATCTGGAAGGCCACCATGGACGGTGCCCTCGAGGGCACCGACAACGAGACGTTCCCCAAGCCGACCGAGATCGGCGGCTACGCGGGTCCCCCGGCGGCCCCGGCACCGCGGCCTTCGGCACCGGAAACCGAGATCCCGCCGCCGTCGGAGACGGTCATCCAGCCGACCCTGGAGATCGCACCCGGCATCACGATCCCGTGGGGTCCACCGACGACCGTTCCGGTCGGCCCGCCGCCGGGTGACCCGAACGCCCCGCAGCCCGCACCGGGTGCGCCGATTCCGCCGCAGCCCGCACCGGGTGCGCCGATTCCGCCGCCGCCTGCGGGGGCGCCGCCGCCCGGTGCGCCGATCCCGGTGCCGTGACGGCGGGGGACCACAAAGGGGCCGGGGTTGTCTCGCCCGCTCCGCCCGCCGGGTTCGTTTCGCCGGCTCCGCTCGCCGAGGACAGGCGCAGCGATGACGGCCGTGACATGCCCAGCCGCAACGATGTCCTCGGTGCCGCGCTCGCGCAGACCGTCGGTGGTCCGGTCGGTCGGCACGCGCTGATCGGCCGGTCCCGGTTCTGGACCCCGCTGCGGGTGATGCTGTTGATCGGCGTCGTCTTCCTGGCGCTGGGTTACTCCACCAAGGCGGCCTGCCTGCAGTCCACCGACACCGGCACCGCGGCGCAGCGCGTCGCCAACTGGGAGAACCAGCGCGCCTATTACTCGCTGTGCTACTCCGACACCGTGCCGCTCTATACCGCGGAACTGTTGAACCAGGGCAAGTTCCCGTACAAGTCGAGCTGGATGGAGAAGGACGGCGACGGCAAACCGCACGTGGTGTGGGACGGCAGCGAACCCGTCCGCTACATGGAGTATCCGGTGCTGACCGGCATCTACCAGTACCTGTCCATGTCGCTGGCCAAGACGTACTCGGCGTTGACGACGGTGGCCTCGGTGCCGCTGGTGGCCGAGGTGGTGATGTTCTTCAATATCTCGGCCTTCGGGTTGGCGTTGGCCTGGCTGGTGACGGTGTGGGCGACCGCGCTGCTGGCCGGCCGCCGGATCTGGGACGCCGCACTGGTGGCCGCGTCCCCGCTGGTGATCTTTCAGATCTTCACCAACTTCGACGCGCTGGCCGTCGCCTGCGCCACCGGTGCTCTGCTGGCCTGGTCGCGACGCAGAACGACGCTGACGGGTGTGCTGATCGGTATCGGGGTGGCGCTCAAGCTCTACCCGCTGCTGCTGCTCGGACCGCTGCTGGTGCTGGCGCTGCGCACCGGCCGGATGCGCGAGTTCACCCGCACGGCGGTGGCGGCGGTGGTGGCCTGGCTGGTGGTCAATCTGCCGATCCTGGTGCTGTTTCCGCGCGGCTGGTCGGAGTTCTTCCGGCTCAACGCCCGGCGCGGGGACGATATGGATTCCATCTACAACGTGGTGAAGTCGTTCACCGGATGGCAGGGCTTCGATCCCGGGCTGGGATTCTGGGAGCCGCCGACGGTCACCAACGCGGTGACGGCGGTGCTGTTCGCGCTGTGCTGTGCCGGCATCGGCTATCTGGCACTCACCGCCGCCCAGCGTCCGCGGCTGGCCCAGCTGGCGTTCCTGGTGGTGGCGGCGTTCCTGCTGACCAACAAGGTGTGGAGCCCGCAGTTCTCGTTGTGGCTGGTGCCGCTGGCCGTGCTGGCGCTGCCGCACCGCCGAATCCTGTTGGCGTGGATGACGATCGATGCTCTGGTCTGGGTGCCGCGGATGCTCTACCTGTACGGCGAACAGAACCGCGGCCTGCCCGAACAGTGGTTCACCGCAACCGTGCTGCTGCGCGATATCGCGGTGGTGGCGCTGGTCGTGCTGGTGATCCGGCAGATCCGGCGACCCGAGTTGGACCTGGTGCGCCATCGCGGCGCGGTGGACGACCCGGCCGGCGGCGTGTTCGACCGGGCGCCCGACAATCCGCCGTCCTGGCTGCCGGCGTGGCTGCGGCCGCGCCGGCACTCCCTCGCCGACGCCGCGGCCGCGGCGGGAAGGGACGACCACCGTCGCCCTGAGCGCGGAGTCGGCGCCGTCGACTAGGGTGATCTCGGCCGGTCAACCGACCGGCTCCGACGGGTAGGCAGGGAAGCCGGTGTGAATCCGGCACGGTCCCGCCACTGTGATCCGGGCGCGCCACTGCCCGGGAGTCAGGTCACTGCTCCCGACGGACCCTGCTTCTGGGACGTGGACATCCCGGATGGAGAAGATGGCCGTGTCAGTCGTATCCCTTTCCGCCCGAAGGGCATTGGCGGCAGCCGCGACGCTGAGCCTGCTGCTCGGCGGCTGCAGCGCCGGACCGAGCGCCGATCCCGTCGCCGAGTCGATCGCCGGTTACCCGGTGAGCGTGGACAACTGCGGGGTCGCGGTGACGCTGGACCAGCCGCCCACCCGCGCGGTCGGCTACTTCCAGCAGTCCGCCGAACTGATGCTCGCCCTCGGTCTGCAGGACTCGGTGGTGGCGACCGTCTACCCGGACAACCCACCGCTACCGCGCTACGCCGAGGCGTACCGGGCGATTCCGGAGTTGTCGGCCAAGGATGCGTCCTTCGAGCAGATCGTGGCGCTGGCACCGGATTTCGTGTACGGCGGATACAGCAGCGCCTTCGACGAGTCGGCCGGCCGGTCCCGCAAGGCGTTCGAGAGCGCCGGCATCACCAGCTACCTGAACCCCGAATACTGCGCCACCGCACCGATCGTGATGGACGACGTCTACGAGGAGGTGCAGACCGTGGCCACCCTCTTCGGGGTGCCCGAACGCGCCGACGAACTGATCACCGACATGCAGGCCAGCGTCAGCGCGGCCGGCGACCGGACGGCCGGGGTCACACCCTTGCGGGCCTTCGTCTACGACAGCGGTGAGGACACCGCCTTCACCGCCGGCGGGCAGGGCATCGGCAACCAGATCATGGAACTCGCCGGAGCGCGGAACATCTTCAGTGATGTCCCGGAAACCTTCGCCGACGTGTCCTGGGAGCAGGTCGTCGAGCGTGCGCCCGACGTGATCGTGATCTACGACTACTTCGGCACTCCGTCGGTGGAGGAGAAGAAGGCCTTCCTGCGCAGCCGGCCCGAACTCGCCGATGTGCCGGCCATCCGTGATGACCGGTTCGCCGTGCTGACCCTGCAGGATGCGGTGCTCGGAGTGCGGGCACCGTACGCAGTGGAATCGCTTGGTGCGCAGCTTCATCCCGATAGATTTCGGTGACCGGTGAGGTGCGGGCGCGGACCCCGCTGCCGTACCCGGTGGTGCTGGCCGCCCTCGGGGTCCTGCTGCTGGGCTCGATGGTCGCCGGGCTGGCCATCGGTTCGATCTCCATCCCGCCCGCCGATGTGGCGCGCACCGTGGCGCACCAGATCGCGCCGAATCTGGTGGAGGCCAGTGGGCTCGCGCACTACCAGGTGGTGATCACCCAGGTGCGCGGTCCGCGGGTGGTGCTGGGCGCGGTGGTCGGTGCCGGGCTGGCCGTACTGGGCATGACGCTGCAAGCGCTGGTGCACAATCCGCTCGCCGACCCGTACCTGCTCGGGGTGTCCTCGGGTGCCTCGGTGGGCGCGGTCGCCATGATCGTCACCGGTGTCGCCATGTTCGGGCCGGCGGTGCCGGTCGCGGCGTTCGCCGGTGCGTTGCTCGCGCTGGGACTGGTCTACACGCTGTCGCGCAGCGGCGGCCGGATCACCACCACCCGGTTGGTGCTGTCCGGGGTGGCGGTGGCCTATGTGCTCTCGGCGTTGACCAGCCTGATGCTCATCACCTCCGGGACGGGAGACCAGGCCCGCCAGATCCTGAGCTGGTTGCTCGGCGGATTGGGCCGGGCGAGCTGGGACTCGCTGTGGCTGCCGTTGGCGGCGGTGGCGGTGGGTCTGGTGGTGCTGCTCGCGGCCGGTCGCACGCTGAACGTGCTGCTGGCCGGGGACGAGGCGGCCATCACGATGGGCGTGGACGCGCACCGGTTCCGGGCGCAGACCTTCGTGTTGGTGTCGTTGATCACCGGGGTCCTGGTCGCGGTGAGCGGGCCGATCGGGTTCGTCGGGCTGATCCTGCCGCATGCGGTGCGGCTGGTGGTGGGCAGCGACCACCGCCGCGCACTGCCGGCCGCGGCGCTGGCCGGGGCGGCGTTCCTGGTGCTCGCCGACATCGTCGCGCGCACGCTGGCCTCCCCGCAGGAGATCCCGGTCGGGGTGCTCACCGCGCTGTGCGGCGGCCCGTTCTTCCTGTGGTTGATCCGGCGTGACGCCCGCCGTGGGGCGGCGGCCCAGCTGTGAGCGCGGCGCGGCTGGACGCCGACGGGGTGAGTGTGGAGGTGGCCGGGCGCAGGATCCTGGACGAGGTGACGGTGCGGGCCGCCCCGGGTCAGGTGGTCGGCATCGTCGGGCCCAACGGCTGCGGGAAATCCACCCTGTTGCGCGCGCTGGTGCGGACCCTGACCCCGGTGAGCGGGACGATCCGCCTTGACGGCATCGACATCGCGACCCTGCCGGTGCGCCGCACCGCGCAGCTGATGGCGGCCGTATTGCAGGACGCCACCGGCGATTTCGACCTGCGGGCCCGCGATGTCGTGGCGATGGGCCGGGCGCCGTTCAAACGGATGTTCGCCCGCGACGGCGCCGAGGACGAGCGCCTCATCGACGAGGCGCTGGCGTTGGTGGGTGCCGGGCATCTCGCGGACCGGCCGATCGCCCTGATGTCCGGCGGGGAGCGGCAGCGGGTGCTGATCGCCCGGGCGCTGGCCCAGCAACCCCGGCTGCTGGTGCTCGACGAGCCGACCAACCACCTCGACATTCGGCACCAGTTCGACGTGCTGGCCCTGCCGGGTGCCCTGGGCGTCACCGCCGTCGTCGCGCTGCACGATCTGAACCTCGCCGCGCACTACTGCGATCTGATTCACGTGCTGGACCGGGGCCGGCAGGTCTGCTCGGGGGAGCCCGCCGAGGTGCTGACCACCGACCTCATCCGCAGCGTGTACGGGGTGCGCGCCGAAGTCCGCCCGCATCCGGACACCGGACGGCCCCAGGTCACCTACGATCCGGACGATTTCGCAGATCAACGCCCGTTCCTGTAGTTTGGAGCGGTTGCCGACGCAGGCGACCCTCCTGCCACGGATACGCCGTGGCCGCAACGACCAAAGGAGGTGATGGGTTCCTTATGCGTCCATACGAAGTCATGGTCATCCTTGACCCCACACTCGACGAGCGCACCGTAGCTCCCTCGCTGGAGACGTTCCTCAACGTCATCCGCAAGGACGGTGGCACTGTCGACAAGGTTGATATCTGGGGCCGCCGCCGGCTGGCCTACGAGATTGCCAAGCACGCCGAGGGCATTTATGCCGTCGTCGACGTGAAGGCTGAGCCCGCGACGGTCTCCGAACTGGACCGTCAGCTCAACCTGAACGAGTCCGTGCTGCGCACCAAGGTGATGCGGACCGACAAGCACTAGTCCGTTCAAGTCGCGCGACACCACGTGTACGTCGGTGCAGTTCCGTAGGCTCGCCTGCGACTGCACTTGTACGCATACGCCGCTGAAGACCAGATGCCCAGGAGGACCTCGTGGCTGGTGACACCGTCATCACTGTTATCGGAAACCTGACTGCCGACCCCGAACTGCGTTTCACGCCGTCGGGTGCGGCCGTCGCGAACTTCACCGTGGCTTCCACGCCGCGGACGTTCGACCGCCAGACCAATGAGTGGAAGGACGGCGAAGCGCTGTTCCTCCGCTGCAACATCTGGCGTGAGGCAGCCGAGAACGTGGCCGAGAGCCTCACCCGCGGTTCGCGGGTGATCGTGTCCGGTCGGCTCAAGCAGCGGTCCTTCGAAACCCGCGAGGGTGAGAAGCGCACCGTTGTCGAACTCGAGGTCGACGAGATCGGCCCCTCGCTGCGCTACGCCACGGCCAAGGTCAACAAGGCCAGCCGCGGTGGCGGCGGCGGTGGGTTCGGCGGCGGTGGCGGTGGAAACAGCAGTGGTGCCCCGCGCGGCGGCGGTTCCGAGCAGCCCAAGGACGACCCGTGGGGCAGCGCCCCGGCGGCCGGTTCCTACAGCGGCAGCGACGACGAACCGCCCTTCTGACCAGAAATCAGCGTTTTTCAAGAAAGAGATTGACCCATGGCCAAGACCAACAAGCGGCGGCCTGCACCGGAAAAGCCGGTCAAGACCCGCAAGTGCGTGTTCTGCTCGAAGAAGGGCAAGAACACCGTCATCGATTACAAGGACACCGCGCTGCTGCGCACCTACATCAGCGAGCGCGGCAAGATCCGTGCCCGTCGGGTGACCGGTAACTGCGTCCAGCACCAGCGCGACGTCGCCGTCGCCGTCAAGAACGCCCGTGAGGTGGCTCTGCTGCCCTTCGGTTCGTCGACGCGGTAGGGGAGAGACACACCATGAAGCTGATTCTCACCGCTGAGGTGGAACATCTGGGTATCGCCGGGGACTCGGTGGAGGTCAAGGACGGCTACGGCCGTAACTACCTGCTGCCCCGCGGTCTGGCCATCGTGGCCAGCCGTGGCGCCGAGCGTCAGGCCTCCGAGATCCGTCGCGCCCGCGAGATCAAGGAAGTTCGCGGCGTCGAGCACGCCAACGAGCTGAAGACCGCGCTGGAGGGTCTGGGCGAAGTGACCGTGGCGGTCAAGGCCGCAGCCGACAGCGGCAAGCTGTTCGGTTCGGTCACCCCGAACGCGGTCGTCGCGGCCATCAAGAAGGCCGGCGGACCGAACCTGGACAAGCGCACCGTCGAGCTGCCCAAGGCCCACATCAAGGCCACCGGCACCTACCAGATCAGCGTGAAGCTGCACCCCGGCGTCTCCGCCGCCGTGTCGCTGAACGTCACCGCGGAGTAATAGCCCGCAGTTCTCAGAACGCCCGGATGATAAGCACCTCGCTTACCATCCGGGCGTTTTCTGTGCAGCGAACAATTTGGCGCATTCTGTCCACAGCAACGTAAACCGGTTGTTAACCTGTTCGGCTTCCAGGTGCAACTCAACACGCCCGGACTGTCAACCCGGGCCGACACGCCGTAGGACTTGATGTCCACAGGTCTTCCCCACGGATAAGCTGGCCTGACCTGGGAGGCGTCGTTGCAATCCGAAGTTTGTCCACAAGTTCTCCCCAACCCGTCAACACGGCTGACCGAGGCTGTCCACACGCCATCCACAGGTCTATCAACAGGGCCCGGTTGCAACCCGCATAGCAAAGCCTTACGTTAGCCGTCGCGGTCGCCGCCGGCCCCGCTTGTCGTAGGTGCGACGTAGCTTGACGATGGCTATTATCGAATATGTGTTCGACTGAGTGTTGTGGGAGGTGGGACGCTACGTGGCTGTCGTAGACGACTTCAGTCATGCCGGTGACCCGGGGCTTGATGAACCGCCCCGCGAGGACATCGGCAGGCAGCCTCCGCAGGACATGGCGGCCGAGCAGGCCGTGCTCGGCGGCATGCTGCTGTCCAAGGACGCCATCGCCGACGTCCTGGAGAAGATGAAGCCCAGCGACTTCTACCGCCCCGCGCACCAGGACGTCGCCGAGGCCATCCTCGATCTCTACGACCGCGGTGAGCCCGCCGACGCGGTCACCGTCGCCTCCGATCTGGATCGGCGCGGATTGCTCCGCCGGGTCGGCGGTGCGCCGTATCTGCACACCCTGATCTCCACGGTGCCAACCGCGGCCAATGCCGGCTACTACGCCGCCATCGTGGCCGAGAAGGCACTGCTGCGTCGCCTGGTCGAGGCCGGCACCCGGGTGGTGCAGTACGGCTACGCCGGGGCCGACGGTGCCGATGTCGCCGACATCGTGGACCGGGCGCAGGCCGAGATCTACGACGTGACCGAAAGCCGCAACCAGTCCGAGGATTTCGTCGCGCTCGAGGACCTGCTGCAGCCCACCATGGACGAGATCGACGCGATCGCGTCCTCGGGTGGCATCTCGCGCGGTGTCCCGACCGGGTTCGTGGATCTCGACGAGATCACCAACGGTCTGCACGGCGGGCAGATGATCATCATCGCGGCGCGCCCGGGTGTCGGTAAGGCCCTCGCGCTGGACACCCCGCTGCCGACACCGACCGGCTGGACCACCATGGGGGAGGTCGCTGTCGGTGACGAGCTCATCGGTGACGACGGCCTGCCCACCCGCGTGGTGGCCGCGACCGAGGTGATGTCCGACCGCCCGTGCTACGAGGTCGAGTTTTCCGACGGCACCGTCATCGTCGCCGACGAGCAGCATCAGTGGCTCACCGAGACCCGGGCTTCCCGCAAATCGGCGCAAGCCGCTGCCGCCGGCTACAACGGCTACAAGAACCAGCGGACGTTCGCCGAGATTCGGACGACTGGCGAGATCGCGGGGTCGCTGCGCTGCCCGACGGCGGATCGGCGGCTGAATCATTCGGTGGTCAATGCCGAACCGCTGGCCGGGACTGAAGCCGACCTGCTGGTGCCCCCCTACACCTTGGGCGCCTGGCTCGGGGACGGCACCAGTGCCGCTGCGCAGATCACCTCCGCGGATCCCGAGATCATCATGCGGATCGAGGCCGAGGGCATCGTGGCGCACCGCTCCGACACCGCTGTTCTGCGCTACCACCTGGGGCTGCCGCCGGCCCCCGAGATCGCGGCGAAGGCCTGCGTGGTCTGCGGCACGATGTTCGTGCCGCACACCAGCGAGGTCCGGACCTGCGGGCGGTCGTGCGGTGGACGCGCCCGCAACACCGCGCCGGTGCCGGCGCCGACTTGCTCGCATTGTGGTGGCCCATCCTGCGGGCTCGTGCTGTGCCAGAGCTGCCGCAACATGGTGGGCACGCTGCAGGCCCGGTTGCGCACCATCGGGGTGCTAGGCAACAAGCACATTCCGATGCAGTACCTGCGTGCCTCCGAGGCGCAGCGGCGGGCTCTGCTCGCCGGCCTGCTGGACACCGACGGCACCGTGACCCACGGTGGTTCGGTGCAGTTCAGCGTCACCGACCGCCGGTTGGTGACCGACGTCGAAGAGCTGATCGTGAGCCTGGGTTACCGCTGCCAGATGTCCAGCAAGCGGGTTCCGGGCCGCACCGAGGCCTCCTCGACCGCCTACACGCTGACGTTCTCGACCGACGACATCGTCTTCGGTCTGGAGCGGAAGGCGCTGCTGCACAAGGAGCGCCGCGCACAGGGCGGGTCGGCTCGGCGTGGGTCGCGTTTCATCGTCGATGTCCGGCCGGTGGCCTCTGTGCCGGTTCGGTGCGTCGAGGTGGACAACGAGAGCCACATGTATCTGGCGAGCCGCTCCATGGTGCCGACGCACAACTCCACGCTGGGGCTGGACTTCATGCGGTCCTGCTCGATTAAGCACCGTCTGGCCAGCGTCATCTTCTCGCTGGAAATGAGCAAGTCCGAGATCGTGATGCGCCTGCTCTCGGCCGAGGCAAACATCAAGCTCGGCGATATGCGTTCCGGCCGGATGAACGACGACGACTGGACGCGGCTGGCGCGCCGGATGAGCGAGATCAGCGAGGCGCCGCTCTACATCGACGATTCGCCGAACCTGACGATGATGGAGATCCGCGCCAAGGCGCGGAGGTTGAAGAAGAAGGCCGATCTGCAGCTGATCGTCGTCGACTACCTGCAGCTGATGAGCTCGGGTAAGAAGTACGACTCACGCCAGCAGGAAGTCTCGGACTTCTCCCGAAGCCTCAAGCTGATGGCCAAGGAACTGCACGTGCCGGTGATCGCAATCAGTCAGCTCAACCGTGGTCCCGAGCAGCGCACCGATAAGCGCCCGCAGGTGTCCGACCTTCGTGAGTCCGGCTCGCTCGAACAGGACGCCGACATGGTCATGCTGCTGCACCGCCCGGACGCATTCGACCGGGAGGACCCGCGCGGCGGCGAGGCCGACATCATCCTGGGCAAGCACCGTAACGGCCCGACCGCGAATATCACTGTGGCACACCAGCTGCACCTGTCGCGGTTCACGAATATGGCGCGGTAGCGAGCGGAACCTGTGGCGTCCCGAGTTCATGTCCACACCCCATATCAAATGTCCACTCGATGTCCACAAAGCGGGATTTTTGCCGCCGTCCTATCGACGGTGTAAGACGGGGGCCAGGTCTTCTTGCCGACACGTCGGCGCTACGTCGGGTCGCGTAGCCCCTGCCTCGTGAGGGTGCGTTTCGTCCCCGCTGATGCGGCGGCAGAGATCCTGTTGGTCATTGCGGTGGGTGACCGCTGAACAGATCCGCGCGTGTCCCGGACCCAGGTGGGGTTGTGTGATTCGTGGCAGGTCAGCGGTTCGCGTGTGGACATGTACGTCGGGAAGCCACAGCACCGCCCCGGCGCGAAGTCTCGGGCCGTTCCGATACTCGCGTCGGCCCTGCGCCGGGCGCGACTACGCCTGACCCAAACTCGGCCGGTAATCAGCCGCCTCGGCCTCGGCAGCAAGCAAGGCACCCAACTCGCCCTCCTGCTGGGCAACGAACACACCGATCACCTGCCGGCATACCTCCGGCACGCTCACCCCACGCATTCTCGCAATACGGTTCAGCCCGACCAGCATTGACGTAGACACGTGAAACTGCACAGCGAACTGACCGCACGAACCATCGTCAGGCGGCAGCCCCGGACCGACCACCACAGGTTCATCCACCCCGTACTCGCTCACCTCAGCAGCCCGAGCGCGCTCGATAGCTCCTCCACTGGAGCCGCCAACGCCGTCGGCCGGGTCCCGGAACTCCTCGTGACTGAACAAACCCATTCCGCCCACGCTAGACCTCCCAGAACTCCTAGGGTGCCAATGAGCGCTCCGGTCGCGAGCAGAAGGGCGGGGGTCGGGGTCAGTTCGACTGGAAGGGGCTGTTGACCGGCCGCAGCCTTACACAGCGTTAGCCCAGGTATGGGCCCACCTCATCGCGGTGCGCGGGAGTAGATAGCACCATAGTTCGAGTAGGGAAGCGCGCAAAAATGCGCTGCGGGCTTGACGATTAGTAGTCGGCGGCGACCACCGTCGCTAGAACGCGGGACTCTTGACAGTTCGTCTGCTAGCAGACAGTATTTGTCTGGTGGCAGACAAAATCGGATCCACGCAGCACGACACCATCGGTGCGTGGACCAAGCAGTGCTACCTCGCAGGGCGTGCGGCCATGGACGATGCGCTGCGGCCCTTCGATCTCGGGGCGACCCAGTGGTACGTGCTGTATCAACTCGTCAACGCCGGACCTACCCGGCAACGCGAACTGCAGCGCATCCTGCAGGTCGAACGCGCGACGCTGAGCACCGTCGTCATCGCTCTGGTGCGCAAGCAACTCGTTGAGCAGATCCCGGACAGCGTTGATCAGCGGCAGAAGATGTTGCGCATCACCGATGTTGGGGAAGCGTTGTGGCGTGACCTGCCAGACCTGACCCAGATACATGCGGTCGCCTTCGACGGCATCGGCGACGAGGACATCGAGACCGCGATACGGGTGCTTCGAACCGCGACAGAGCGGCTCGAACAACGTCAACGAACGGAACAGTCACGAAGATCTTGATCACCGGTGCAACCGGTTTGGTGGGTGCCCGCCTGCTCCCACGCCTTGTCGATGATGGCCACGAGTGCCGCGTTCTGGTGCGTCGCCCCGGTGTGACGCCGCGCGACGTGACGGAGGTGGTCGGCGACCTCTCCGATGTGGAATCGCTCGCACCCGCAGTAAACGGTGTCGACGCAATCGTCCATTTTGCCGCGGTGTTTCGCACACCTGACACCGACCTGATCTGAAGGTCGAACCGCGATGGCACCGCCAATCTCATTGCGGCGGTGCAGGAGCACGCAGCCGATGCGCGCTTCATCATGGCGAGCACCGCGCATGTCTACGCCGCCGACGGCACGCGTCCAGGCTGCGAGGACGATACCGTCGACCCGAAACAGGCGTACCCGGCGAGCAAGCTCGCCGCCGAGAACGCCTTGCGCAGTATCGGTTTGACCTGGACGGTTCAGCGTTACGGGTTTGTGTACGGCGACGGCGACGGGCACCTGCAAGCCCTGCCGGGGCACGCCATGGACGCCGGATTTCATCCGGCGCAGCGGATGAGCCTCATCCATCACCGCGACGTCGCGACCGCGACCCGCCTCGCCCTCACCGGCGCATTCGACGGCCGCATCGTCAACATCACCGATGACGCTCCGACATCGTTGTACGAGCTCGTCGCGATTGCCGGTGGCGCCATGGAGCCGTCCTCGCGGGCACTGGAGCATCCCTGGCGTCTGCAGATGAACGGTGCGCTGGCCCGCCGGCTCGGATTCCGGCCCACGGTGCGGACCATCCATCACGCCGTCGAACAACGGGCGATGTAGCCCGCAAACCCGGGCACGGTCGAAACGGGAATGTACAGCCACCGGCGCCGCGTTGAGTGCTGCATGGCATCGAACACCTTGACCAGACGGATTTCGACAGCGGTAGGCGGTGCCGCCGTCATCGCGATGATCGGTTTCACCGCGGCATGCAGCACCGACAGCGAACCGCCCGAGCAGTCCACCACGACCACGACGGAATCCTCGCTGACGCCGACCGAGAAGTCGCTCAAACCCGCCCCAGGCCCGTTCACTCCGCCGGTGACGGCGCCGCAGCAGACGGTCCGGGCGCCGAACCAGGCCATCGACCGCGGCTGAGCACACACGCGCGTCGTGAACGCGGAGATCGACACCCCTACTCGCCGAGGTACTCCGACTCGAGCACCAGGTCGGGGACGACCGTCCCGTACTCCCCGTGGGTCTTGTGCTCGACGGTCTGCCAGGTGCGGCCCTGCTGCTCGCGCATGTAGGCGCGGTACTCCGGTGCCCCGGGGATTCTGACATTGTCGGCGACGACGATGGTTCCCTTGTGCAACCACCCGCGCGAGGCGATGCTCTGCAGGTCGGGCAGGTAGGCGTGCTTGTCATGGTCGAGAAAGATGAAATCGAGGCTACCGGCGCTGAAGCCGTGCTCGGTGGCCAGGGCGTCGAGCGTCTTCCCACCGTCCCCGATGGTGCCCACCACGCAGGTGATCCGGTCCGCCACGCCCGCGTGCTCCCAGATCCGCCTGGAGTTGACCGCATTCGACTCGGCCATTTCGACCGAGTACACGCGCGCGGTCGGCGCGGCCGCGGCGATGCGCAGCGCCCCGTAACCGCAGTAGGTTCCGAGTTCCAGCGCCAGTTTCGGGTTCGCGTGCCGCACAGCGGCGTCGAGGAGTTTGCCCTTCTCGTCGCCGACGTTGATCAGAAACGACTCGGTGTACGCGAACCGGTCGATGGTGTCGAGCACGCTGCGGATGTCACCCTCGCGGGCGTTGTCCAGGACGTACCGGACCGCGGCGGCTTCTCGACCGTCTCCCACCTGCCCGTGGGTCGCGAGCTTGCCTTGGGATGCGGCCATCCGCCAGAACGACGATCGGAGCAGCGGAATGCGGTGTTTGACTTTCATGAGTTACCTCCTTGGAGTTTTCGGACGACTTCGAGCGTGATCGGCCGGCTGGGGACGGCGGCGACGCCCCGCGGAATCGACCGGGGCAATCTGGGCCGCCGCGGTCCCGTGGGAATCCGCAGCTCGACGTTGGTCAGGATGGTTCCCAGCGCAATCGCCAATTCGTGGGCCGCGAAAGACGATCCGGGACAGCGGCGGTGCCCGTACCCGAACGGTGAGTACTCGGTTGGCGCCCGCCTGCGGCCCAGGAAGCGCTCGGGGTCGAACGCGCCCGGGTCCGGCCAGAGCTGTGGATCGGCGTGCAGCGCGGGCAGCGCCACGCCGATCACGTCTCCCGTTGCCCGTTCGGTCTGCCATGCCGTCACGGGGCACGTGAGCTGTCGCACCACGATCGACACGGTCGGATGCAACCGCAGTGTCTCGGCGATCACCGCGGACAAGTAGGGCAGCTTCGGTGCCTGCTCCGGTGCCGGATTGTCCGCGAGTTCGTCGAGCAGCGCCCTGCGGACCTTGTCGTCGGCGTGCACGTGGTACAGCGCCCACGCCAGCGTGGTCGCCGACGTCTCGTGCCCGGACACCAGCAGCGTACGCAGCTGCTGGCGGACGACGTCATCGCTGCGCCCGACCGCGTCGTCGTCAGACATCAAGACGCTCAGCACGTCATCGCGACCGTCCGGACCGGAGCGTCTGCGATGCGAAATCTGTTCTGACAACATCGCGTCCAGCTCGACGCGTCGCGATGAGAAGCGCCGCCACGGCCCGAGCCCGAACGGCGCGCGGCGCAGGGCGGGAAAGAACATGAACGGCGCCACATAGTCGCGCATCATCGCCTTCACGACGGTGACGTACCGGTCGCGGAGATCGCGGTCCTCGATACCGAACACCGCCTGAACAATGATCTGCAACGTGATCGACTGAGCCGCATCACGACAGTCGATGGTCATGCCGGGTTCCCATGTCCCGATCTCGTCCAGCACCGACTCGAACATCAACGCGGTGTAGCGCCGAACCCGGTCATGGTGCAGTGCGGGCAGAAAGCGCGCGCGTTCCTGCTTGTGCCGGTCACCGGCCAGCAGAATGATCGAGCCATCCCCGACAACCGGTTCGATCGGGTTGGGCATGGGTGGGGTGAATGCGGAGACCGGGATCTTCAGGAACTCGCGAATGTGGGCGGGCTTCGCCACGAACAACACATCGCCGAAACCCGGTATGGGCACCTCGAACGCCCTGCCGCACTTGGCACGACGCCGGAAGTAGGCCTCGGCGTCGTACCACGCGCCGATCTTGTGTATGAGCCGGAAACGCGGGCTCGACGGTCTGCTCAGCGTGGCGGACATGACGCATCCGACATCGCGGCGATCGGCGCGAGCACCGCCTCGGTGGATTGCCGGTTGCCCACGGTGATCCGCGCGCTGCCGTCCGGATAGATGCGAACCCGTGGTCCGGTGCCGTCGAACACCTCGGGCCAAAGATGCCCCTGTGCAGGCAGATAGACGAAGTTGGCGTGGGCGTCTGTGGTCCACACACCCATCTCCTCAAGCCGCGAACGCAGGTGATCGCGTTCTGCGGTGATCCGTTCGATCCGGCGGTTCAGCTGGCCTTCGGCCTCGAACGAGGCCGCGACCGCGGCCAGGCTGGCGACGGTGGCGCCGAACGGCAACTGCATCGACCACAGGACGCGGCCCATGGCCGGCGCGCAGATGCCGTATCCGGTTCTGATGCCGGCCAGCCCGTAGGCCTTGGAGAACGTGCGGACCACCACGAGGTTGGGAAAGCGGCGCAGCAGAAACCCCGGGTGGATGCGGTGTCTCGGCGCGACGAATTCGATGTAGGCCTCGTCGAGCAGCACCGTGGTGTCCGATCCGATGCGCTGCAGGAAGCGCAGGAGATCGTCGGCCGGCGCGACTGTGCCGGTCGGGTTGTGCGGCCGGCACACCACCACGACTTTCGCGTCGGCCGCGGAGTCGGCCATGGCCTCGAGATCGTGATGTCCCTGTGCGTCCAGCGGCACCGCGACGGCCTGCAGGCGGGCCATCTGCGCGAAGATCGGATAACCGTCGAATGTGGGTGTCGCAGTGACGATGCGGTCGCCGGGGCGGGTCAGCCCCTGCAGCACCTGCATGACGACGCCGGTGGCGCCGGCACCGACGATGATCTGCTCCTCCTCGAAACCGAGGTGTGTCGCGATGAGCCGACGGAACCGTTCGGGCAGGAATTCCGGATAGCGGTTGACTGAGTCGACGGCCCGGACCATGGCGGCGCGGACGGTGGGCAGTGGCGCGAACGGGCTCTCGTTCAACGACAGGGCCAGCGGGTCCTCGGCATCGGGAAGCCGCAACGGCAGGCCGCTGGGCGGGTGGCCGGAGGACAGCGCGGCGGTCATCGGCCACCCCATCGCACCGCGGCGGCACCGGCGAAGTCGCCGGCATGCGCGAAGGCCGCCATCATCACCACGTCGCCCTTCTTGACCTGACCGTCGGTGATGGCGCGCTCCAGGTTGACCGGAATGCCGGCGGCGAACAGGTTGCCGCATTCGTCGAAGGTGTCGCGATGCCTCTCCGCGGGAAGCTCCAGGGCGTCCCGCCAGTTGCGCAGGAAAGCCCGGTTGGGCTGGTTGGTGACCAGCAGGTCGATGTCCCGGGGTTTCAGGCCGATTCGGTCACACACCGCGTAGACGACCTCGGGC
The DNA here is from genome assembly GCF_019456655.1 of Mycolicibacterium diernhoferi. Taxonomy (NCBI): domain Bacteria; kingdom Bacillati; phylum Actinomycetota; class Actinomycetes; order Mycobacteriales; family Mycobacteriaceae; genus Mycobacterium; species Mycolicibacterium diernhoferi. The sequence continues at coordinate 61,913 of NZ_CP080332.1, forward strand.
ACCTGACGGTTTCCACGGGCCAGCACCTTGGTGATCTTGCTCTCGGTGAAGCCGATGCAGCCTTCACCGGTCCCGGGCTGCCACCACTTGCGCGGCGGATCCACGGCGATGGTCATCTCACCGGCGTACTCGCCGTAGGTACGGCACTCCACGTCCAGGATCGGCGACTCGTCCGATACGGTCAGCAGTCCGACGGCGGCGCCGTCACCCGGAACCGCCGCCTGGGCCTTACGGCGCACGGTGGGCTGGTCGAAGATCTGTCCGGCGGCGTTCTGCGCCACCGCGATCAACGCCGAGCGGCCCTGGCCGCTCTCGAGCAGAGCGGCCGCCATCTTCATGCCGAGCACGAATGCCGCGCAACCGCCGTTGTGTAGATCGATCACCCAGCTCGGACTCATGCCCAGCCGGTGGGCCATCGCCCCGCCGCCGCCATAGAACGGCATATCGGGCATCTGGGTGTGAGTGATCAGCACATCGACGTCGGCGAGGGCGTCCGGGCCGCGGCGGTCCAGCAGGCCGGCCGCGGCCCGCTCGACCATGTCGACGGCGGTTTCGTCCTGCGCGACGTGATGGCGGAACTTCGGAGCGCGGAACATCAGATTGTCCCGCAGCTCATCGGATTCGGCGTACTGCGCGTAATGCTCCGCGGGCACCGGCGCACCGGGCAGGTAGGTGGAAAGGTCGATCAGGCTGACAGTCATGGCGGTTCTCATCTCATCCAGTCGGGCTTGACGGGCAGCCCGTTGCGGTGGCGGTACTCGGCGATCGCCTTCAGGTTCAGCAGCTCCAAGCGATGACCGGCGCCGAACATGTCCCAGAAGTCGCCGACCCACACGGGTCGCTCGGGCGGTGCGACCTCGGGGTACGGATTGTGGTCATAGAACGGGTGGTGGCAGTTGGTCCACAAGACCACCGAGCCCGGCTTGTCGAGCACCACCTGTGCATCGACCACGCGCATCAGATAGATCATCCACAGGTGCCGGCCCTGGTCCCAGGCGCAGTGATAGTCAACCGTGCGCGCCTCGGGCTGAGCCACTGTGCGAGTGTAGATTTCGGTCTCCGACCCCAGCCGGTCGTGGGCCACCCACAATCCGTCGTCCTCGGTGGGGGTGAACCCGCGCAGGCTGTAGGTCCACTCCTCCAGGCTGCGGGTGTCGGCAAGGTACTCGTAGAGCTCATCGGGCGGACAGTCGACGTACTCGTTGACGGTGCAGTACGGGCCGAACACCTCGTCGTGCGGATAAACAGACCGCATCATCTCCATGATGATCGGCGTCGCCTGCTCCCGTGGGGAGGTCTCGATGCGGATCACGCCCTCGATCGGGCCGGGGGTGTCGTCTCGGTCGAGCCGGTGGGCGGCGATATCCTCAAGCGCGGGCAATGACATCTTCGGTCCTCCTGGTGGTGGTTTGAAACATGGGGTGGTCGAGAAACGGTGCGAAGGGCGGGATTTCGTCGGCTGAGCACTCGATGCTGACGACCGAAGGGCCGTCGGCGGCGAGCGCCGCGGACAGGGCCGGCGCCAGCGCGTCGGGGTCGGTCACGTCGACCGCGGGCAGCCCGGGAAACATCGCGGCCAACCCCGCGCCGAGGTTGCTCCGTGCGAACCGGTTGTAGCTGTATTCGCCGTTGTAGTAGAGCTGTTCGCGCGTCACGCACATGGCGTGGGCGTTGTTGTTGAACAACACCAGCGTGATGGGCAGCCGGTGCTGGATGGCGGTGTGCAACTCGAGGCCGTGCATGTAGAACGACCCGTCGCCGGCCACGATCACGGTGCGGCGACGCCGGGCGAACGCCATGCCGATTCCGGCGCCGAAGCTGTAGCCCATGCCCCCCATCCCGAGTGCCACCACGAACCGGCCGTCGCGCCGGGCGGGCAGCTGGTGGATCGCCGCCGCTCCGGAGTTGCCGGCGTCGACGATGATGTCCGCATCGTCGGGCAGCAGCGCGTCGAGCGCGGTGAGCGCCTCGCGGTACCGGATGCCCGGTCCATGCGGGGTCGGCGGCCTCAACTCGGTGGGGGAGGCCAAGTCGAGGGCCGGCGGCGTGTGTGGCGGGCGGCTCATGACCCTGCGGGTCAGCTCGGCAAGCGAGGACCGAAGGTCGTTGGTGTGCAGGTGATCAGCCGAGAGGTATGGCGCCGCGGACCCGATCGACAGTGTGCGGATCTGACTCAGCGCTTCATCCAGACCGGCCCGCGCGGTGACCGGCAGCCGGGTGCCCACAAGCAGGCAGACCGCACTGCCGCGGATTGCGTCGGCCACCCCGGTATGGCCCATCACCCCCGTTACGCCCAACGACGCCGATGCCATGGGGGCGCGGTTGACATCCTTGGCGTCGGGTACCGTCGCGATCCGGGCGTGCAGCGCCGCGCGGAGTCGCTCGAGCTCGTCACGGGCATCGTCTCGGGCCACCTGCTCACCGGCGATGATGGTGACCGGCCCCGAGGTTTCGCGCAGCGCCTGCAGGATCGGTTGGGGATCGTCGGCAGGGTGCCGGTCTCGGATCGCGGGCACCGTGCCGGTGCCTTGGACGGTAGCCTGCTGAACATCCTTGGGCAGCAACAACACCGCGGGACCGCCCGCCCGGGCTGCGGCCACCGCGTCGGGCAGCGCGGTCAGGATATCGGTGGGCTCGACGATGCGTCGGCAGTACACCGACACGGCCGAGAACAGCGCCTCCGCGTTGAGCGAGCCGTTGCGGCCGCTGGTGTCCTGGAAGGCACCGCATCCATCCAGCGGGGTCGGCGACTGGCCGACCAGAGCAAGCACGGGGACTCGACTGGTGTACGACTCTCCCAGCCCGGCAACCAGATTCAGTGCGCCGCCACCCGAGGTCGCGGCCACCACACCCAGCCGCGCAGTGGCGCGACTGTAACCGTCGGCCATGGTTGCCGCGGAGAACTCGTGTTTGGCCAGCACCGCGGTGATGCCCGGGCAGTAGAAGGCCGCATCGTAGAGATCCTCGACATTGGCTCCGTCCACACCGAAGACGTGGCCGACCCCCGCGAGGGCCAGGTGGTCGACGATGTGGTCGACGACCCGGACGCCTGCTGAGCGCGAGCCTGACCCGATGCTGGTTGCCCCGATCGGCGGGCCCGGTAGGACGATCGCCATGTTTCTTGCCTTCCATGCCGGCGCACGGGCGGTGCCGTGCGTGCACATCGAAAGGCATTCGGAAGCAGAGCCGGTTTGGATGGGCCGGATGTGAAAGAACTTCGGCGGGGTTGCGCGGCGGCTGGCATCGGAGCAGGTCGCGCCGCTGGAACAGATGCGGACACGCGTGGAGGGCTTCTCGGGTTTGGACCATCCGGTCGACGGGTAGCCCCGAATCGGTGCGGGGCGGTGTCGTGGCCGCCGCGCGGCCGCCGACACCCCCCCTTTTTCTGACTAGTCGGCTACAGCACGGCGGATGACCAGCACCGTCCGACCGCGAACAACCGTCAGCGCACCCCGTCGAATGCGAGCTTCAGCAGTGCGTCGATGTACTGGGGTTCGAGCGGCATCGCGTGAAACATCCGGTACTCGATGACCCCGTAGAGCACATCGCGCAGCGTCGGCGCGTCGGCGTCGGGGCGTATCTCGCCGCGCTGCTTGGCCAGGTCCGCTCGCGCACTGAACCCTTTGATGTTGGGTTCGATGACCTGGTCGAAGACGGCGCGGATCAGGCTGGGATCGGACTGACCGGCGGCGATCACGCCCCGGTACGCCGCTCCGAAACTCGTCGTCGTGATCAGGTCCAGGATTCCGATCAGCTGCTCCCGCATGTCGGCGACGATGTCGCCGGTGTCGGGGAACACGACGACCGGATTGAGACTCTGGGTTGCGGCTTCGAGCACCACCGCACCCTTCGATGGCCACCAGCGGTAGATCGTCTGTTTGCCGCAGCCCGCCCGCTTGGCGATTGCCTCGATCGAGACGTTGTCGTAGCCGAGTTCACCGACAAGGGCCAGGGACGCCTCGAGGATCGCCCGCCGCGAGTGTTCGTTACGGCGGCTCGGGTCAGGTGGAAGCGGCGGCATGACGGAAGACTAAGACCCACGAGCGCCAGATACAACACGAGACGGCCCGTCTTGACGCGAGACGGGCCGTACCGTAGCGTCAATTGATCGATCCAAGGGTGGCGGTCCCTCCCCTCGCTCGTGCGCTCCCGACCGGAAGGCGAAGACTCCCATGGCCAACACCGGTCTCCGTCGATCGGATCGGAGTCAGGCGATGCAGCGACCGCACCGGGTGGTGGTCCTGGTACTCGACGGGGCGCTCCCGCTGGATGTCGGGATCCCGGCGGAGGTGTTCCATCCGGAGACCGGTTTCGGATACGAAGTATCGGCCTGTGGGGTCACCGCCGGAACGGTGCCGTCTCATGGGGGTTTCGGCTACGCGGTCCCGCGGGGACTGGACGCATTGGCCGACGCGGACACCATCGTCGTCCCGGGCTACGCGCCGGCGGGCCGGCAGATACCGGCGCAGGTGCGCGAGGCGCTGCGGGGCGCCGCGTCCCGCGGGACCCGCATCGCGTCGATCTGTTACGGCGCATTCGCCCTTGCGGAGGCCGGCCTGCTCGACGGCCTGCGAGCGACGACGCACTGGGACGCGGCGGTGGAACTCGCTCAGCGGCATCCGCGGATCACCGTCGAGCCGAACGTACTCTTCGTCGACGAGGGATCCGTCCTCACCTCGGCGGGCGCCGCCGCCGGTCTCGATCTGTGCCTGCACATCGTTCGGCGCGACCTCGGTGTGAGCGCGGCCAACGAGATCGCACGAGGACTCGTCACCGCGCCCTACCGAACCGGGGGCCAGGCCCAGTACCTGCCGAAGACCAACACCGAAGTCCGCGGCCAATCCCTTGCTGCGACCCGCGAATGGGCCATGATGCGGCTCGACCAGCCGCTCACGATTGCCGGACTCGCGGCACACGCCCGGATGTCACCCCGCACGTTCCTGCGCCGTTTCGCCGAAGAGACCGGCAGCACCCCGCTGGAGTGGATCCTGCGGGCGCGGGTCGACACCGCCCGCGAACTCCTGGAGAGCACGAGGCTGCCGGTCGACCGCATCGCCGAACAGGTCGGCCTGGGAACCGGATCGAACCTGCGGCTGCATTTCCGCCGGCTCCTGGATGTGACCCCCACCGAGTACCGCGCCACCTTTGCCGGGCCGAGCTGATACCGCGAGGGTCGCCCTGCCCGCAGCGTTGCACTATGCGGCGCGCGGGGGAAGCTCGACAGTTTCGCCCGCGACGTCGATCGCGACCTTGCCGCGGAGCGCATAGGACCGCCTGTTCTCCAGGAGTTCATGAGCCTCGTCCATTCGAGCGAGCGGAAGAGTCGCGCCGATGACGGGCTTGACGAGACCGCGCTCGACCAGTGTGGTGAGCGCGTCCAGCTTTCCCCGGTTCTGTCGGGTGAAGACGAAGTGGTAGGCGGCGTTCCGGCCCCACGCCTCGATGAGGTTCTGCGGCTGGGCGATGTCGACGATGCTGACGACGCGTCCGGCGTCGGCGAGCGTCAGCGGGCTTCGGGTGAGCGCGTCGCCACCGATCGTGTCGAAGACGACATCGACTCCTCTGCCTCGCGTCATCGTGGTCACGGCATCGACGTAGTCTGCCGACGTGAAGTCGATCGCCGCATCCGCGCCGAGCGAGCGCACGAACTCGTGGTCGCCGGCCTTCGCGGTGGTGATCACCTGTGCGCCCATCGCTTTCGCGACCTGGATCGCGATCGTGCCGACCCCGCCCGCGCCGCCGTGGATGAGGATCGTCTCTCCCACGGTGAGCTGAGCTCGCGTCACCAGGGACTCCCAGACCGTTCCGCCGACGAGCGTCAGGCTCGCCGCCTCCAGATGGCTGAGGTTCGCCGGTTTCCGGCCGACCAGGTCGACGTCGACGACGTGCTGCTCGGCGTAAGAGCCGGGGCCACCGAAGATCCGGGGGGTGTAGTACACCTCATCGCCGGTTCGGAACTCGGTCACGTGGGATCCGACTTCCTCGATCACACCGGAGATGTCGTGCCCGATGATCGCCGGGAGCGGCACATGATCCGCGTAGTCTCCGCGACGGATCTGAAAGTCGAGTGGGTTGACCGCGGTCGCATGGACACGCACCCGTACCTGGCGGGGTGCGACTTGCGGGACGCGGACCTCGCGCAACTCGAACGCATCGAACCCTCCGAACCGGGCGAGCACAACGGCTTTCATCGGATCTGTCATATCGGTGTTCCTCACCGTGGTCGGGTATCGCGGCGCGCCAGGACGGCGGCCCTCTCAGTGTCGCCTCCAGAATCCACACATTCCAGTGGCCACGATGCCAATATTCGCGAGGATAGTGACACGGCTGTCGCGCGACGCCACAAAACCCCCGGCCACGGTCGGCACGGGAATGTGCCGGTACAGGCACTGCGTTGACCAATCTGACAGCGCACCCAGATCTCCGAAATAAGGCTGTCGCAGCCGGTTTCGCGAGTCATCGCGCAGGCCACCATTCACCACCCAGAGGAAAGTAAGGGACCGAACATGGCATCGAATACCTTGACTCGTCGGCTCACAGCAGCGGTAGGCGGTGCCGCCATCCTCGCGATGATCGGCTTCACCGCAGCATGCAGCACCGACAGCGACAAGCCCGCAGAACCGACCACGACCACCACGGAGCCCTCGCTGACGCCGACCGAGAAGGTGGTCAAACCCACCGCCGAAGACTTCACTCCGCCGGTGAAGGCACCGCAGCTGACGGTCAGGCCGCCGAACGGGCCCGTTCTCCGCGATTGAGTACGCGTGTCGCTGTGACGTCGCCGCCGACAGAATACTGGTCGGCGGCGACGTCGTCTCCTAACGGGATTGGGGATCGGTGATGATCTCGACGAGCGCCGGCCCGCGATGGTCGAGGGCTCGGGTGATCGCCACGGAGAGGTCGGCGGGGTCCTCCACCCGGACACCGTGGGCCCCGCAGTTGCGGGCGAACGCCGCGAAATCGGGGTTGCGCAGCGAGGTCTGCCATACCGCATACTCGGCGGCCCGCTGTTCGTCGCTGATCTTCGCGAGTTCACCGTTGTTGAGCAGGATGTGCGTGATGTTCATGCCGTACTTGACCGCCGTGGTGATCTCGGCAAGGTACTGGCCGAATCCGCCGTCGCCGGTGATCGCCACGACGGGCCGGTCAGGGTCGGCAGCCCAGGCTCCCATGGCGGCAGGGAACCCGAAGCCGATGGATCCCAGATAGCCCGACATCAGGACCGACTGCTGTTTGGTCTCGAAATACCGCCCGAACGAGTACGCGTGATCGCCGACGTCGACCGCGAGAACCGCGTTCGCCGGCACCAGGCCGTTGAGTGCCTCGATGACCGCCGCTGCAGCTACGCCGCGGTCGGAACGCGCCATCGCCCGGCGAGTCTTCTCGGCCCGCCAGATGCTCCATCGCGCCGCGATCTCGGAGCGCTGGTCGACCAGCTCCGGATGCGGACGCAGCCGAGCACTCAGTGCAGCGCAACTCATTCCGACGTCGCCGAGTAGCGGTACCGTCACCGGCTTGAACCGGCCGAGAGCGAGCGGGTCGGTGTCGACCTGGATTGTCGGCTTGTACGGCGAAATACCGGTGTGGTCGGAGAACGACGCGCCGAACACGAGCAGCAGATCGGCCTTGTTCATCATCCAGGACGCCACCGGGGTACCCGAGCGGCCCAGCACACCGCAGGCCAGGGGATGCGCATCGGAGATCTGGCCCTTGGCCTTGAAGGTGGTCAGCACGGGGGCGTGCAGGGTCTCGGCGAGTGCGAGCACGGCATCCATGTCGTGTTTGGCGCCGGCGCCGACAATCACCACGGGGCGGGTCGCTGCCGAGATCTGTTCCAGGGCCTGCTGCAAAGGTGCCGTCGGGGGCCCGGTCCGCAGATCCGGCATGCGGCCCTGTGGTCCGGACGCCGGATGATCGGGAGCATCCAGCACCTGAACGTCGTCAGGTATGACCAAGTGGCCGACGCCGCGCTGCAGGATCGCGTGCTTGAGCGCCAGCGTCATCAGTTCGCCGTGTTCCGAACCGGCGCGCACCATTTGGGAGTAGACCGCCACATCGGCGAAGGCGGCGAGCAGGTCGATATCCTGAAATGCACCTTTGCCCGCCACCGAGGAGTTGACGTTCCCCGATATCGCCAGCACCGGCGCGCGATCAGATCTGGCGTCGTAGAGTCCGGTCAGCAGGTTCGTCGAACCCGGCCCGGCAATCCCGAAGCACGCCGCGGGCCGGCCGGTGAGTTTTCCATAGGCGGCGGCGGCGAAGGCCGCGGCTCCTTCGTGACGGACGCCGAAATACCTGAGCTTTCCCTCGGTTTCCGCGCGACGAAGCGCTTCGGCGACACCCAGGTTGGAGTGGCCGACCATGCCGAACACGGTGTCCACGCCCCAGTTGATCATCGTCTCGACGAGGACATCACTGACTGTGCGGGTGTGGGCGCCCGGCGGTGTTGCGGCGACGTAGACGCCGTCGTCACGGACCTGTACCGGGTAAGTGGGGACGTCGAAATCGGGTCCCCCGGCCGCCTGACCGGTGAACGGGTCGAAATCGAACCCATGCCAGGGACAGCGGATCTTGTCGTTCTCCACAGTCCCCTGGCCGAGTGGTCCTCCCTGGTGCGGGCAGCGGTTGTCGATGGCGCCGTAACGGCCATGCAGCCTGGTCACCGCGACGGTCTTCAGCCCCACCGGACAGACCCGCACTTCGCCCTCGACGAGCTCGTCCGCATCGGCGACTTTGTGCCAGTGAGGGTTTCGCTGCCGGTTGTCGGCTGCGTCGGGGGTGTGGTTCGTACTGGTCACAGCGGCACCGCTCCTGCATAGGAGATTCCGCTCAAGTACGCGAAATCCCGGTCGAATGTTGTGAGATCGTCGAGGTCGAAGTCGGCCAGGCGGCGGTGTCCACACGCCCGGGCCAGCACCACCATCAAGTCCACGACGGAGCGCAAATAGCGATTCAGTCGCTGGGCGGCTGCCGGCACCGGGAGCCGCGCGCGCAGCCGCGGGTCTTGAGTGGCGATGCCCGCAGGGCACGCATTGGTATGGCAGGCGCGCATTCCCACGCACCCGATCGCCTGCAGTGCCGCGTTGGACAAGGCGATCGCGTCGGCACCCAGTGCCAAGGCCTTGACCATGTCCGCCGGGGTGCGGATGCCACCGGTGATCACCAACGTGACGTGATCGGCGTCGGACCGGTCCAGGTGTCGCCGGGCCCGTGCCAGCGCCGGGATGGTGGGTACGGAGATGTTGTCACGGAAGATCGTCGGTGTGGCTCCGGTCCCGCCACCACGGCCGTCGAGGATCAGGTAGTCCACGCCGATCTCCAGCGCGGCATCGATGTCCTGCTCGATGTGCTGTGCGCTCATCTTGTATCCGACCGGAATTCCGCCGGACTCGTCACGCACCCGCGCGGCGAAATCCTTGAACTGTGCCAGGGTCTCCCACTCCGGGAACCGAGCCGGTGAGATGGCCGGCGTCCCCGGGACCAATCCCCGAACCTCGGCGATGCGTTCCACCACCTTATTTCCGGGCAGGTGTCCACCGGTGCCGGTCTTGGCGCCTTGCCCGCCTTTGAAGTGAAATGCCTGCACCTTGGGCAGATGCTCGAAGCTCCATCCGAACCGGCCGGAGGCCAGTTCGTAGAAGTATCTGGAGTTCAGCTGTTGTTCTTCGGGAAGCATGCCGCCCTCACCCGAGCAGATTCCGGTGCCGGCCAGTTCGGCTCCGGCGGCAAGTGCGGTCTTGGCTTCTTGGGACAGCGCGCCGAAGCTCATATCGCTGATGAACAGCGGGATGTCGAGGGTCAGTGGTCGCCTGGCCCCGGGGCCGATCACGGTTTCGGTGCTGACCGGTTCGTCGTCCAACAGCGGCAGCCGACGCAGTTGGGCGGGCAACAACTGGATCGAATCCCAAGAAGGGAGCCGATTGCGCGGAACTCCCATCGCGTCCACCGGGCCGTCGGGACCCACTCGGCTGAGCCCATGTGCGGCGAATTCGTGAATCTGCGTGACGAAGGGTTCTTCGGACGTATCGGTGGGCGTGATCCAGGCGCCTTGATAGCCATCGTCGCCAGACGGTCGCGGGTTCGACGCGGCGAACGCGAACACTGCCGATTCGTCAACGTAGACTTCGCCGTCGGTCACCCAGGCGGGGAACATGGTGAGCGCCACCGACGGATTGACCGGCGCGATACCGGTTTTCGTGTCATACCGCCACCCGTGGAGATCACATATCAAAGCGTCGCCCTCGATATGCCCGTCCGCCAATCGCGCGCCACGATGCGCGCAACGCCCGTGCAGCGCTGAGATGTCATTGCCCGAGCGGATCAGGACCAGGTCCACTCCCGCGACTTCAACCCCGTACGGTGCTCCCTCGGGTATGTCCGCCAGCGCTGCCGCGTGTACGGCTTTTCTCACCACCGCGCTCACCGACCCGCATCCTCAGGTCCGCTTGATGGCTTGCCGGCCCAGGACCGGTCGTGGTTCACGGCGTGCATCGATCTTCTCCGGTGTTGGTGCGGTGGAATGAGCGCGAAGGCGTGTTCGAGGCTGCTGTCGCTCAAGTCAGAGCCGGCGCCAGGTTACGCCGGCGATGTCGGACCGTGGTCTCGGCGCCGGATGTGCTTGACGCCAGGAGGTATCCGCGTTCAGCGGCGAGCTCGGCGAGCAGAACCCGTAGCCGTGCTCTGCCGCGATGAATTCGCGACATGACCGTGCCCGGCGGGGTTCCCATGATTTCGCAGATCTCTTTGTGGGGGAGGTTCTCGACATCGGCGTAGTACACCGCCATCCGAAACACCTCGGGCAATGCGTCCAAGGCCGCTTTGATGTCGTTGTCGGGTAGGGACTCCAAGACGATGAGTTCCGCGGAGCGCAGTGCTCTCGGTGACCGTTCGGCGTCGGCGGCCAGCTGCCGGTCGGGGAGCGAGCTCGTGAGGGTCTCCGCGGGCCGGCGTATCCGCTTGCGGTAAGCACTGATGTGCGCATTGGTCTGAATTCGAAGGAGCCACCCCATGAGATTCGTTCCGGGCTGGTAGCTCCGAAACCCTGCGTATGCCTTGATCATCGTCTCTTGCACCAGGTCTTCAGCGTCGGCGCGCTGCAGGGTCATCCGCATCGCCGCGGCGAAGAGCCCGTCCAAAAGGGGGATCACCTCGGTCTCGAAACGGGAGCCCAGTTCGTCGTCGGTGTCGTCGCGTCGATCAGGCATGCTCATGGCAGTGTTCCTAGGCTTCATCGGATGACGTCAGCTCCGCGCCATGGGCGAGAAACTATGTCTCCCAACTGGTTTCGGTTATGGGTATAACGGCGTCATCGAGGTCGGTGGCACGCGGATCTCCCTTGTCGGGCATCGGGCGCTCAGGAGCAGGCGACTCCGCGAGGGACTGCATGTTCTGAAATGGGGCAAACAACACGATACGAAACGACCCGTCTCGTGTCAAGACGGGGCGTTTCGTCTTGTGGGGATGTGGTCCGCTGAGCATCCAGTGCCAAGAGTCGGGCATTGGGGCGTGAACTAAACCGAGGAGCGGCGGCGTTGACCCCCTCGATGTCAACTACCAGCACTGGCGAGACACACCGCCGCCGACCTCGGGTGAAGCATCGGCGCAGACGTGCCGTCGCGGCCCTCGCGCTGGCGATGACCATGGCGCTGACGAGCGCGACAGCCGCCGTCCAGTTCGGCGCGCCGTGGCAGATGGGCGCCGGGGATCGCAATCATGTGTTCGTCGGCGACGGCGGGTATCAGCGCTACCAGGTGCACGTCCCGCCCCGCCACGACGGGGCCTCCGCGCTACCGGTGGTCATGGCGATACACGGTTGCGGGATGACCGGATTCGGGTGGAACTCGATGAAAGCGACCACCCAGTTCAACCGCCTGGCCGACCGCGAAGGGTTCATCGTCGTGTATCCGACACAGCGACTGCTCCGCAGCGCGGTCAACTGCTGGAATTCGACCGAGCCGCGTGAACAACATCGCGGCAGTGGGGAGCCCGCACTGTTGGCCGGTGTCGCGCGACAGGTCGTCGAGGATTACGGCGCCGACCCGCGCCGGGTCCATGTCGTGGGCGCGTCCTCCGGGGCGGGTGCCGCCGTCATTCTCGCAGCCACCTACCCCGATGTATTCGCGACGGTCACGTCCGTCGCGGGCGGTGAGTACGGGTTGAATCAGGTGCGCCCGGACGATCCGGGCGCGACGCCGCCGGAGTACACCGCGCGTCAGGCGTGGGTCCCGCCACTGGTCGCCAATCGCCTTGTCGCGCACTGGACCGCGGTGCACGATCTGGTCGACGACGGTCTGCTCAATGACAGCCTGGCTGTGGCGGAAGAAACGCACCACGTGCCGGCCGCATCCGGCGGCCACGCGTACACCCGGACCACCCGCACGGCGGCAGGGGGTGCGATGGTCATCGAGTCGTATCTCGTCGACGGCATGGGGCATGCCTGGCCCGGGCCTTTCGGGAGCGGCATGTTCACCGACGAAGCAGGGCCCGACGCAAGCGCTCTCGCTTGGGATTTCGCGAGCCGATATGCACTCTCCTGAACCCTGACGACACAAAACACCCCGAGACGTACCGTCTTGACGCGAGACGATACGGGTCGTATTGTTCGTGCAATGTCCACGGGCGGGCAGCACCGCGTCGCCGCCCGCGTTTCCCCATCAGAAGCCAGAACTCGCTGCGGAACAAGCTTTTGCGGCACAGAATCGGAGACTTCGATGTCCGCACTGAGAGGTAAGACCGCACTCGTCATCGGAGCCACATCGGGCATCGGCCTCGCCGCGGCCCGCGCGCTCGCCGAGGAAGGCGCCTACGTGTTTGTCGACGGCGGGAGCAGCCAGTTCTGATGCCAACGAAACGATCGGCGCTTCCGAAGACGAGCGGCGGCGCGAAGACCCTTACTCCTGTGGTTCTCGCAGCGGCGATCACGATGGCGGGCTGCTCACCAGATGGATCGGCCGTCCACTCGTCATTTGACCTGGACCGGTTCTACTCACAACAGATCGCCTGGGAGTCCTGCGAGAGCTACACCAATACCTCCATCGAAACCGCAGTCTTCGCCCTGGCGCCGACCATGGAGTGCGGGCACCTGAAAGTCCCGCTGAATTACCAAGAACCGCAGGGGAAGACGGCACTTGTCGCGGTCGCGCGAGTGCCGGCCCGCGGCCAGTCCATCGGCTCGTTGGTGATCAACCCCGGTGGGCCCGGCGGTTCCGGATTGTTCGCCACCGCGGCCACGGCACTGGCGCTTCCGGACGGTCGCCTGACCGAGAACTTCGACCTGGTCGGCTTCGATCCGCGTGGGGTCGGCAGCTCGGAACCTGCCATCGAATGTTTCACCGACGCCGAAGCTGATCGAGGTGACTTCATGCTGAGCACCCAGGGCACCACGCAGCAATGGACAGAACAGGATACGAAGGGCTTTGTCGATCGGTGCGCGGAACGTTCGGGCGGGATCGAGGTGTTGACCAGCGTCGGCACCCGCGATGCGGCGCGTGACATCGACGTCCTGCGGGCCGTGCTTGGTGATGAGAAGCTGACCTTCCTGGGGCAGAGTTACGGAACGAGGCTGGGCGCGGTGTACGCCGAGCAGTTCCCGCAGAACGTGCGCGCGATGCTGCTCGACGGCGCCATCGATTCGACCCAGGGCACTGTCGAGCGTCGGATCGGCGCGTACGCGGGGTTCCAGCGCTCCTTCGAGCAGATGGCCGCATACTGCGCCACCGAGACCGACTGTCCGCTGGGCGACGACCCGGCCCGTGCAACCGAGCAGTTCCAGCAGATCGTGCGTCCGCTCTACGGACAGCCGGTGCCGGCGTTGAGCTCCGATCTCGGGTTCGACGAGGCGATCGGCGGGGTGATCTCCGGTCTCTACAGCGAAGCGGCGTGGCCACGAATTATCAAGGGCATAAGCCAGTTACAGCAGGGCCGCGGCGATGAACTGCTGCAGTTGAGTTACGACTTCTCGCTCCGCGACACCGAGGGACGCTGGCCCAACTTCGTCGAGGCGCTCTATGCCATCAACTGTATGGACGAGGAAAGGCTCACCGAGGAGCAGGGCAATGCGCTGCGTACCCGGATATTCGAGGACGCACCGTTCATGGATCCCGGAGTCGCGCTCACCGGCGCACGGGACGGCTGCGAACAGTGGCCGGTCGAGCCGACGCTGGGCATCCCGTACGCGACCGACATCGTGGGACTACCGCCCACACTGGTCGTATCGATCACCGGCGACCCCACAACCCCACATGCCGGCGGCCTCGCGCTGGCCGAAACGCTGGGCAGCACCTTGCTCACCGTGGAGGGCGAAGGGCACACCATCGTCATGGCCGGAACCAATCAGTGCGTCAACGAGATAGCCGCCGACTACCTGATCGACCTCACGCTGCCGCCGGCCGGGGCGTCCTGCGAACTGTGAGGCCGTTCGGCCGTCCGGCTCGACGCATTCATCAAGACTCAGCCGAGCGATCCAAGCCCCGGCGTCGGCAACTGTCGTTTGACAACCGGGTCGAGGATTTCGATCTCGCCGGCTTCGAGACCGTCGAGCGCCAAGCGGACCAGATCGGCCGGGTCCATCACGGCGCCGTCCTCGAATGTGATTCCGTGGCGTTCTGCGAAGTCGAAGAGGGTCTGGGTGCCCACCAGGCCGGGCACCAGTGCAGCAACCTGAGTTCCCTGCGCGGCCAGTTCGAGTCGCACGCCGTTGGTGAGCCCCCACTGCGCGGACTTCGCGGCGGCGTAGGCCGTGTTGCCGTCGACGGTGGCCCATGCCGCCGCCGAGAGCACGTTGAGGATGGCCCCGCCGCCGTTGCGCGCGAGGATGGGTGCGAATGCCCGGATCATGGCGAGGGTGCCGTAGTAGTTCGAATCCATGGTCGACCGGATCGCGTTCAGGTCCCCGGTCACCAGGTTGCCGCCCGCGGTGTCGGCGGCATTGTTGATCAGCACGTCCACGTCTCCGGCCAACGCGGCGACCGCATCGACCGATGACTGGTCGGTGATGTCGAGGCGCAGCACCTCCGCGCCGGGAATGCGCACCAGTTCGGGACGACGTGCCGTGGCGTAGACCTTGGCCCCGCGTCGGATCAGGTCCACGCCGAACTGATGGCCGATCCCGCGGTTCGATCCGGTCACCAGGGCGGTGGCTCCATAGAGCTTCATTTGTCTCCCAGGGTCTTTCGCACACCTAAACTAATATGACCGATTGGTCATGTTGATCTGACCAGGCTCGCACAACATGACCAATCGGTCAACTTGGTACTCTCGAGCCCGTGACCACCACCCGGCCGATCCGCGCGGACGCCGCACGCAACCGCGCCTTGTTGCTGGCCGCGGCCGAGGATGAGTTCGCCGAACGGGGTCCGTCGGCCTCGGTGGCCGACATCGCCCGCCGAGCCGGGGTGGCGAAGGGCACGGTGTTCCGTCACTTCCCGACGAAGGAAGACCTGATCGCCTCCATCGTCTGCGGGCATATCGCAGCGCTCGCAGACGCCGCAGGGCGGCTTGCCGACTCGCCGGACGCCGGTGCGGCGCTGCTGGAGTTCCTGACCATCGCTGCCGACCAGCGTCAGCGCCACGATCTGACTTTCCTGCAGTCCGCCAGCGACGGCGACCCCCGGGTGACCGAGGCTCGCGATGCGCTGCACGCGAACCTCGAAACGCTGGTTGACCGTGCCCGCGCCTCGGGCGCGATTCGTGCCGACATCACCGAGGCCGATGTCTTCCTGATGATGTGCGCACCGATTCACATCGTCGAAAACCTCGCGGCCCCAACGCCACTGCTCTGGCAGCGCTATCTGGCGATCATCTTCGACGGGTTACGGCCCGACGGGGCGCATCCGTTGCCGCAACCGGCTCCCGTCATGCCGTGAGCCGGCTGCTGGTCTTGCTCGGTGGTGCGGTCCGGCCGGCACCTCGAACCAGGATGATCGCAGGCACCGCGGCGAGGACGAACAGCCCGCCCGCCAATGCGACGTAGAGGTGCACGCCGGTCGCCGAGCTGACCGGAGCGCCACCGATGACGGCTCCCGGAATCTGAGTCGCCCTGAGCAACACCGCACCTGTGACGGTGAAGGTGGCCGAACCCAGGGCGACGAAGACCGACACCAAACCCGCTGTCGTGCCCTGCCGCTCGGGCACAGCCAGGCCGGCCGCGAGGTTGTACCCCGAGGCGCCGATCGCACCGGCCGCCAGGCCGAGCATGCCTCCGCAGGCGACGGCCAGCGGCAGCACCGACACGCCGGGCAGCATCGCGAAGGCCGCGACCGTCCCGACGGCGATGCCACCGAGAAGCGTCTTTGCCGGACCGATCCTGCCGGCCAGCCACCCGGAGCCGATGCCGCCCGCGGCGATGCCGAGGTTCGCGGTGGCGAACAGGGTCGCGATCGCCTCCCGGCTCCCCAGTCCGTAGCCGGCCCCCAGTTCGGGGGGCACATGGGCGATCAACCCCACCAGAGCCAGTAGGCTCCGGAACGAACCCGCCGCCAGGACCAGTGCCAGCAGTGTGAGCAGGATGGGACGGGTGATCGCGCCGATGTCGATGATGGGTTCGTCGATTCGCAGCGTGCGAAATGCCCAGCAGCTCAACGCGAGCATTCCGCCGCCGAGTAACAGAGCCATGCTCGGGGACAACCATCCAAGCTCGCCGCCGAGACTGATGTAGGCCAGTACTCCGCCCATGCCTGCACCGAGCAGGAGTGCCCCGCCCACGTCGATTCGACCGGCGCTGCGGATCGACGATTCCGGGATGGCCAGGCGGACACCGAGCGCGGCCGCCGCGGCCAGCACTGCCGCCGCGGCGAATACACCGCGATGGCCGAAGTGCTCGATCACCGGCATCATCAGAAATGGCTCGATGATCCCGACGACCGACGAACTGGACGTGACGAGCCCGACCACGGCCATCGCGACCTGCGGCGTGCAGATCTGGAGGACGAGTGCCACGCTGAGAAAGACCGCGGCGAAGGCGGCGCCTTGAAAGAAGCGCCCCAGCAGAAAGATCCAGAATGCGGGAGCAGCGAGGCAGAGTAACGAGCCCGCGCAGGCCAGCAGCAACGTGCTGATCAGGACCCGGCGTTTGCCGTAGACATCGGCACTCTTGGCGAGCAGCGGTGACCAAATGGCACCGGCGAGCATCGCGCTGCCGTTCAACCAGGCGGCATTATCGGTGTCGAAGTGGTCCAGCAATCGGGGGATGACCGTCATCGGCGAGCCGATGACGACATCGGCCAGCACATTCGCGAGTGTGAGAACCGCCGCCCAGAGAACGAGTCGCTTGCTCCACCGGTGCTGTCGAACCTCTCCGGGGGACGCATTCGGCGGCGGAGTCATCGCGGATTGTCCGTTCCCGGGGATCGCCCGCCACGGTGCAGATCCGGGTCCGATAGCGACAGATCCTGTGCGGCGGTGCGGAGTCGGGTTTGCAGAAGTCGGAGGAGGCCGAGCCGTTGCAGCAGCGGCACCGCGCAGAGCTTGATGTTCCGGCACAGGAGTCGGGTGCTGGTGCGCACCAGCACGGTGCCATCGGTACGGAACGCAAGGTCCTGGTTCTTCTTCACGTAGGTGCGCATCCGACTGCCGTGCCGCGGACATCGACGGGATAGCCACTCGTGCGGAGTCGGCCGGCGCGTTCGACGATCGTGACGTTCCAGCCGGCTTCGGACAGCCAGTAACCGAGTACCGGTCCGGCGATGCTCGCTCCGGAGATGAGTGCGCTGCGACCAGCGATGGGAACCTCCAAATGCTTTTGGCTGCAACCGATCACGCCCGTGCACGGCCAGGTGGGGAGTGTGCGTGCGGGCTGAACCCCGGCCGTTAGATACACGAGTGTTGCTTAAACGACACGCTAGCGCGGTGGGATAAGCTACGCAAGTGTCTTCTAATCGCGCGACCCCGCGGCGCCGTCGGGGGGCAGCACTGGAGTCGGCGATTCTGGATGCCGGCTGGGATCAGCTCATCGAGGCCGGCTACGGAGGATTCACCATCGACGCGGTCGCAGCGCGGTCGGCAACCGCCCGTTCGGTGCTGTATCGGCGCTGGCCGACACGTACGGCACTGCTCGAGGCGGTCATCCGGCATCGGGGCGCGATCGATGCGATCGAGGTCCCCGATACCGGGTCCTTGCGTGGTGACGTACTCACGGTGCTGACCGACTTCAACGATCGACGTGCCGGGATCATCGGGGGATTCGCGGCCCTGTTCGGTGCGTACTTCGATGAAACGGGCGGGTCTCCGCAGCAGCTACGCGCGCTGTTCATGAGCGACGGGCCCAAGGCGATGGAGACGATCGTCGAGCGCGCCGTCCGTCGCGGGGATTTGCCGGCCATGCCTCCGGCGCGCATCGTCGCGCTGCCGGCGGACCTGCTGAGGCATGAGTTGTTCATGACCATGGCGGCAGTGTCCCGGGAAACGATCGAAGAGATCGTCGACGACGTGTTCCTGCCGTTGGTGACCCGCCAGGTCGGTGAGGCCGAGACGGGTTCGTCCGGCAACCAGTCTCGGGCGGCAACGTGAGGCCGACGGTGCGACCTCAAAGATACTGGCGTGCAGATCGTTACCCGCGGCTCCACCGAGTCGTTCCTCCCCCGGCCGGTTGATCGCTTGGAGCGCGCCCGTCGGCCGAGACGAGTCACCGCCGTCGGTGGAGCTACTCGACGTGTGCTGTCTCGAACTCGTCACGCGAACCCCGCGCAAGCGGATGCGGCGCCAGAGGCGCTGCATTACCCTCTATTACCGAGGCACGTTCCACCGGGACTGGTGCAGAAGGCTTCCTCGGTGCCCGCGCGCAACGCAGTCTCGCCACATTGGTGACAAGCAGAGGACCGAACATGGCATCAAATCGCTTGGCTCGTCGTCGGCTTCAAGCTGCGGTTGGCGGTGCCGCCGTGATCGCGATGATCGGTTTCACCGCGGCGTGCACCAGTGAGAGCGACAAGCCCGAAGAGTCGCCGACCACCACGACCACCACGACAGAGCCCACGGTGTCCCCGACCGAGAAATCGCTCAATCCCACCGGCGGTGTTTTCACTCCGCCGGTTACGGCGCCGCAGCAGACAGTCGAAGGGCCCAACGACTGATCAACTCAAGAGGGCGGAGCGCCTCTCGGACCGCGAAAATCATTGCGGTGCCGTACAACCGGATGCGTATCACCGCACTGCTTCGCTGAGCGGGAACGTCACGCCGGTGAGCTCCTCGGAGACCGCCCACAGGCGCTGTTGAACCGCCTGGTCGTGCGAGTCGGGGCTGGAGGTGACCAGTTTCGGGTAGCCCCGTATCTCACCGAGCCCGTCCGGCCCCCAGTACTGCCCACCGAGGGCGGCCGGGTCGGTCGCGGCGCGGACGGTGGGCAGGGCACCCATGCCGGCGTCCTGGGTGACCAGGGGTGCGATCCGGGTCAAGAGCACGCGGAGCGCGGTGGGCGTGTTCCGTAGGAGTTCGGTGTTGGACATGCCGGGATGGGCGGCGACCGCGACAGTCGTCCCATGTGGTGCCAGTCGGCGCTGCAGTTCATAGGTGAACAGCAGGTTGGCAAGCTTGGACTGGCCGTAGGCGCCGGCGCGACTGTAGGACCGTTCCCACTGCAGATCGTCGAAGTGGACGGCGGCCCGGATGCGGTGGCCGGTGCTGCTGACCGTCACGACCCGGGATCCGGGAACGGGCAGGAGCCGGTCCAGGAGCAGACCGGTCAAGGCGAAGTGGCCGAGGTGGTTGGTGCCGAACTGCAACTCGAACCCGTCGGCGGTGGTCTGTCGCGGGGTGTACATCACGCCCGCGTTGTTGATCAGTAGATCGATACGGGGGTGGGCGGCGCGCAGATCGTCGGCTGCCGACCGGATCGAGTCCAGGGAGGTCAGGTCCAGGGTCTGGACGGTGACGTCGCCGGTGATGGCGGCGGCCGCCTGGCGGCCCTTCTCGATGTCGCGGACCGCCAGGACGACCGTCGCCCCGTGTTCGGCGAGCATCCGCGCGGTCTCGAATCCCAGCCCGGTGTTGGCCCCGGTGACGATCGCGACCCGGCCGTGCTGATCGGGAATGTCCCGCTCGGTCCAGTTGGTGCTGCTCATGCTGACTCCTTATAGAACCGTCGGTCTGTTATGGGATGACCGTAAGAGACTGCCGGTCTCTTGTCAAGGGACCGGTGGTCTGCAAGTTAGGGTGAGCGCGTGACTTTCCAGCGGGCGCGCAGCGAGGAGCAGCGTGAAATCCGCCGCCGGGCGATCCTCGATACCGCGGCGGCAATGCTCGGCGAGATGTCCGTGGCGGAGTTGAGTCTCAACGAACTCAGCCGACGGGTGGGCCTGGCCAAGTCGAACGTCCTGCGGTACTTCGAGTCGCGCGAAGCCGTGCTGCTCGAACTGTTGGACGACTTCCTGGGAACCTGGCTCGCCGACCTGGCCGACGGCCTGGCCGCGGGCGTCGAGCCGCAAGCGTCGCCGGAAGTGCGGGCGGGTCAACTGGCCGAGGTTCTCAGCCGGTCGCTTGCGGAGCGGATGGTGCTCTGCGACCTCTTCGGCGCCCAAGGTGGCGTCCTCGAGCACAATGTCTCGGTCGAAGTGGTCAAGCGGCACAAGCGATCCTCCCTGGCGAGGCTCACAGAGATGACCGATCTCATTCGCGGTCACCTGCCGGAAATCGGCGACGGCGCGCAGCTGTTCTGCCTGATGAGCCTGGTCTCGGCGGGTGCCCTGTCCGCGTACGTTCCGCCGCCACCCAGCCTCCTTGCCGCCTACGCGGAGGAGCCGGCCCTCTGCGTGCACCCCCTGGACCTGCGCGATGCCCTACGGGACTCCTTCACGGCGATGCTCGTGGGCGTCCTCCCGCGCGGATAGGGCGACACCGTGCCCGAGAATGCGATATGCCGGCGTCCAGCCATATACGAATTGCAGGTAGCGGACCACCGATGACCAGTTCTGATGGCTACCCACTGACACCGGCGCAGCAGCGCGCGTGGATGACCTACATGCGCGTGTATCACCGGCTTGAGTACGAGATGAACCATCACCTGCGCGCGGAGTGCGGTGTCTCCCTCGACGACTACACGGTGCTCAGCACGCTGTCGCGGGCCCCGGGGCGCCGCCTGCAGGTGACGGCCTTGGCGACGACGATCGGGTGGGAGCGAAGCAGGCTGTCGCATCACCTCACGCGGATGACACGCCGTGGCCTCGTCGAACGCACCGCGTGTGAGACCGACCGCCGCGGAACGGTTGTCATCCTCACCGCCGAGGGGTGGCAGGTGCTCTCCGGTGCCGCCCCGGTGCACGCCGAGTGGGTACGGCAGGCGTTCTTCTCCGATCTGGATCCCGGACAAGAAGAGGCCCTCGCCGACATCCTCGGCACGGTCCATGAGGGACTGCTGCGGGAGGGCACCCTGCCGCGCCCGGACCTCTAAACCTGGTTGATCCCACCGTCGACGACGATTTCGGACCCGGTCATGAAGCTGCTCGCATCGGACGCGAGGAACACCACGGCCGCGGCCAATTCGTCGGCATCACCGATGCGTTGCATCGGATTCGACGCCAAACTGTCAAATATGGCCTGGCGCTTGGCAACATCGGGTTCCAGGTCGGTGAGGCCGGGCGTCAGGATGGGACCGGGAATGATGGTGTTGACCCGGATCTTGCGGTCGGCCAACTCGGTGGCCCAGGTGCGTCCGAGGGAGCGGATGGCGGCCTTGCTGGCCGCATAGGCGCCGAACGCCGGCAAGCCTCGGGTCGCCGCGGTCGAGCCGGCCAACACGATCGAGGCGCCGGGATTGAGCAGCGGCAGCGATTTCTGCACGGTGAACACCGTCCCGCCGACGTTGCGGTTGAACGTGTCCAGCAGATGTTCGGGTGTCTCCTCCGCCAGGGTCACGTACTCGCCGCTGCCCGCGTTGGCGAAGACCACGTCGAGGCCGGCCCCCGAGGCGCGGATGACATCCATCAAACGGTCCAGATCCTCCAGACGCGTCACGTCGCCTGCGACACCCACCACGCCCGCACCGAGAGAGGCCGCGGCGTCCTCGACGCGCTGCTGGGTGCGGCCGGTGATGAACACTGTGGCGCCGGCCTCGGCGAACGCGCGGGCCGTGGCATAGCCGATGCCGGACGTGCCGCCGGTGACCAGTGCTGTCTTTCCTTTGAGATCAGGCATCTCATTCTCCTGTTGTCGGGGACCGCCTGTGGCGCTCCACACCCGACAACTGCGTGATATGTCACCTTATTCCGGAATGTCGCCCAGGCGGCAATCGACGGAGCGACTAGCCAGGGTGGCCGCTGCTCAGTGCTTGCAGGACGAAGTCGTAGTGGGCGACGAGGAAAGGTTCGTCCACCTGCCGACCATCGGGGCCCGGACCCGCCGGATGCTCGATGAAGCTGACGACGAGTTCATCCTTGACGCCGAAGACGACGTCGGTGTCGAGGTGGTCGGAGCCGTGGCGAAACAGATGAGTGATCAGCTTGTGGTAGCCGGGTTCCTCGAACATGAAGTGGATATGGGCGGGCCGGTATTCACTGATGTCGGTGGCGCTGACCAGTTTTCCGACGGGACCGTCCATGGGGATGGTGTAACCGATTGGGGCGATGGTGCGCACGCAGTAGGTGCCGTCGGAGCGGGTGGAGTACTTGGCCCGTAGGCGGGCTTCGTCGACCTCGGTGTACTGGGCTTCATAGGTCCCGGTGGCGTCGGCCTGCCAGACGTCGAGGGTCGCATCGGCGATCGGGGTGCCCGCGGTGTCGGTGATGGTGCCGGTGATGAACAGCGGTGTTCCTTCGACGCCGTCGGACATGTCGAATCCGAACGACGCCGGCGGCGAGCCGTCGATGTGAAACGGGCCCAGAACAGTCGCCGGGGTGGCCGGCGCGGGGAGTCGGTTGTTCATCTGAACGACCAGCGTGCTCAAACCCACCACGTCGGAAGCCAGGATGAATTCCCGGCGGTTGTCGGTGCTGATCTTGCCGACCTCGGTGAGCCAGTCAATGGCGGCCATCCACTCCTCGGAGGTGAGGTTGACCTCGCGGGCGTAGTCGTGGATGTGTCGGACGAGGGCAGCCATGATCTCGGCCGTGCGTGGCGAGTGCGCAGACGCCCACTGTGCGACGGCCAAATCGGTGATGTTGTCCTCGGTGACGAAAGCCATCATGACTCCTTCGGGTGTTCATGGTCGTGATGAGCGGGCGGTTCGACACGGGCGGTGCGTCTTCAACCGGGGATCGTCGATCAACCGCCGGGCCCGCACTCGGTGCACCGCGCCGTGGCGGCGAAGTTCGGCATACACCGCGTGTGGGTGTTGAAGGTACGAACCATCCAGCGTCAGCGCTGTTGTCACGCATTGATCGTCGAACAGCTGCACGCTCATGACGCCATCCTGGGGTGGCTGGAACCCCGGGCCCAGGCCGGAGTTTTCCTAGTGCCAGGAGGGCCACCTATCGCCGCGGAGCATTCAGCACGGCCACCGTCGCAAATGAACGCACGTGGGATGCGATGTAGGCGAAGGCTCCAGACCGTCGCACTCCTCACGGTGTCGGCGCTGACCGGGTGACCGGGTTCAGATCTTGCCGCCCGGGAACATCGTCTTGACGGCTTGGGTGATGTTCGCGCGGGCAGCGGCGTCACTGGTGGGGTCCAGGGAACTGATCGCCATCACGTAGCGACGGTCGGACCCGATCACTCCGGTGGACACGTGCAACTGGTTGGCGCCGCTCCAGCAACAGAACCACCCCTGCTTGACCGCAACGGTCTCGCCGTAGAGACCCTCGGGGATCCCGAACCGCTGCGGGTAGCCGTCGGTTCCCGTCGGGGTGGATCGCGCGAGATTACCGAGGATGAAGTCGGCCTGCTCGGGGGGCAACCCGCCGGTGCCGTCCAGCAGCATGCCGTAGTACCGGACGAGATCGCCGGCGGTGCTCTGGGTGACGTCCCAGCGCTGGTTGTAGGGCGCCGTCGTGCCCGTCAACCCGTAGCGGGCCTTGATCCGGGCGATGACGGCGTTCTGACCGCCGCGGTCCCAGAACAGCTGGGCCGCGCTGTCATCGGAGGAACGCAGCATCAGGTCCAGCGCCTGGCGGTCGGCAACGGACAGCTCGGTCTTACCCTCCGCCTCCTGCAGCAGCAGGTCATCGGCGATGAACAGCTTCACCACCGATGCGATCGGAAAGGGTGTGTCGACCCCGTTCGACACGGTCTGGCCGGTGCGGCGGTCGAGCACAACCGCCTCGATGTCGGCCCCGTCCTCGGCGGCATCGGCGGTGGCCTGACGGATGCGGGCGTCGAGCCCGGCCAGCGACGCCGTCGCCGGCCGCGAGGGTGGGGCGACCTCCGTGGGGCGCGGGGTGTTCTCGGGCTCCGGCGGGGCACCCGATACCTGCGCAATACAACCGGTCGCGAGCAACGCCGCGCAGACCAGCACCGTACCCGTCATCGCCCATGCCGGCCGCCGCCGATGCATACGTCTCCTCCGAGTGGTCCGGACCGAGCCGGCGCGACCATCTGGGTGCCCGACCGGTGGGTTCCAGCCTAGTAGGGCGTCGGAACTGGCTCTACCTGGACGTTTGCGTTGAATGCCAGCAAACTTTGTGACCCTGTTCGGCTCGGGTGGACATCGCCGGTATCAGTTCGTAGCCTGTCCGAGATACAGAAGGCGGGGCCAGGATCGGTCCTTGAAGCGAAGGATCGTGACTATCCGTATGACCCGGGTGCGCCACTGGTTGCGGCGAACGGTGTCCGGTTCGGCGGCCGCGTTCCTGGTCCTGACCGCTTCGATGGGTGCGGTGAATGCCGACCCGGCCGCAGACGCGCTGGCCAAGCTCAACGAGTTGTCCCGGCAGGCGATCGAGAGCCGCGAGGCCGTCACCGCCGCCCAGCGCGACGCCGACGCCCGAATGGCCGAGCAGACGGCCGCTCTGGACCGTCACCGCAGCGACCTGGAGGTCCTCGCGGTCGCGAACTCCGAGCTCAAGCCCTTCCAGGACGCGGTCGACCGGGTGGCCTCGATGACCTATATGAGTGGGCGCACCGGTCAACTGGCGGCGGTGCTGACCGCGGATTCACCGCAACAGCTGATCGACGGCCTGGCGCTGCAGCGAACGGTCACCGAACGAGCCGCCAGTCAACTCGCCGGTCTGCGAGCGGCACGTGAGCGTGCCGCCGCCGCCGCCGCGGCATCGGACTCCTCGGCTGCCGAAGCCCGCACGAAGGCCGAGCAGGCCGCCGCGGTGCGCGCCGAACTGCAGGCGAAGTGGAAGGACCTGCTGCGCCAGATCGCTGCCGCGGAGGCGCAGTACGCCGCGTTGACGCCGCAGCAGCAGGCGGTGGTCGACGCCGCACCGCCGCCGCCGAGCGCACCCGCACCGGAGGACCCGGCGATCGTCGCGATGCCCGGCCAGCAGCCCCCGGTCGACCCGGGACCGTCGCTCGCCGCCGCGGTCATGGACATTCCCGAGGCGCTGCCGGTCGGCGTGGCCCCCGAAGCGGGGTTGCAGCCCAAGGCGATCCTGGCGGCCCGGGCCGTCAGCGCACAGTTCCCGCAGATCTCGGAGATCGGTGGGGTCCGGCCGGACTCGAAGCCCTGGCATCCCAGCGGACTGGCGATCGACATCATGATCCCGAACCACACCAGTCCCGAGGGCATCGCGCTCGGCGACCAGATCATGGCGTTCGCGCTGAACAATGCGGGCCGCTTCGGGCTGCAGGATGTGATCTGGCGGGGCACCTACTACACGCCGGCCGGTCCGCAGGCGTCCGGTTACGGCCACTACGACCACGTGCACATCACCGTCACGCGCTGAGTTCGCCGGAACGTCACGCCGATTGGGCGACGTCCGGTTTCTCGAGCTTCTCCACCTCCACGAGATTGTCACCGTAGACACCGGCGTTGCCGAGACCGCAGTGCCGGTCCGCGGTGATCGCGTTGACGGTCGTGGCCGAGGACTTGCCCTGCCAGTGCCCGACGTTCGCCATCACCAGACCCGGCATCAGCCCCGACTCGTAGGCCGCCGGCCCCTGGAACGAACCGCGGTCGTTGAACACCCGCACGACGTCCCCCTCGGTGATGCCGCGTTCGGCCGCATCGGCGGGATGGATGAAGACCTGCTGACGGCCCTGCACCTTCTGCTTGTCCGCGGCGTTGCCGTACTGGCTGTTGAGGAACGCGTGTGGCTTGGGCGAGATGATCGACAGCGGATAGCGCTGTGCCAGTTCCGGGTTGGATTGCGGTGACTCGAACGGAGGCACGTAGTCGGGCACCGGGTCGACGTACCCGCCGGGTTGCATGTCCTCGTACATCGACCGCCACACCGGGACCACAAAGTTGCCGCCCGCGGCCAGACTGGACTTGAACTCACACTTGCCCGACGGTGTCGGGAAGTTGCCCTCGGCGTGCGGGGCGCGGGTGTCGGGGGTGCCGACGGCCAGGCGCATCCAGCCGACCTCTTCGAGCGTCTCGTAGGTGATGCCTTCCAGCGCCGGGGCGTCCCAGTCGTGGAAGTCGATCAACATCTGTCGATCGGTGCGATTCCAGTACGCCATGGACTCCTCGTCGAACTCCATGGTCTTGGCGAGCCGCCGGAACAGCTCGACATTGGGCACGCACTCGCCGGGTGGATCGATTGCGGGCTGATTCAGTGAGATGTACAGATGCCCCCAGGTCACCATGATGTCGAGCTGTTCGGCCTGCATGGTGGCCGGCAGCAGCAGGTCGGCGAATCTGGCTGTGTCGGTGATGAAGTGCTCACTGACGACGGTGAACAGGTCGTCACGCATCAGGCCGCGCATGGTCTTCTCCTGCGCCGGTCCCTGCGACACCGGGTTGGAGTTGTACACGAACAGCGACTTGATGGGTGGGTCCAGATCGAGCTCACCGGTCAGCGCCATGCCGAGGTCGAGTTCGTTGACCACGCGCGTGCCCTCGGGAATCCAGTCCGGTCGGCAGATCGCATCGAACCTGGTGGGGAACTCCCAGATCGGCATCTCCATGGTGCCGCCGCCGACGTGCCGCCACGCACCGACCAGCGCGGGCAGGCAGGTGATGGCCCGGATGGCTTGTCCACCACCGCGACTGCGTTCCAGGGCGACACCCTGGCGGATCGCCGCCGGTTGACTGGTGGCGTACTCGTAGGCCAACTTACGCACGTCGTCGGCCGGGATGCCGGTGATCTCCTCGACCCGTTCGGGCGGATAGTTCGCGGCGCGCTCGGCGAGTTCGTCGTAGCCGACGGTGTAGCGCTCGACGTAGTCGGTGTCGACCAGGCCCTTCGCGATGATCTCATGGATGAGGCCCATCGCCAGGGCCCCGTCGGTGCCGGGCCGGATCGGGATGTGCCAATCCGCCTGCCGCGCCGTGCGATTGCGGACCGGATCGATGACGACGATCTTGGCGCCGTGATTCTTGCGGGCTTCCAGCAGGAACGGCCAGCCGTGCAGATTGGTGCTGGTCATGTTCATGCCCCAGACGATGATGTACTTCGAGTACGCCATCGACTCGACGTCCAGCCCGCCGCTGCCGCCCACCGTCATGTGCCAGGCGGTCGACGATCCGGACTCGCAGTAGGTCTTCTCGGCGACCGTCGAGCCGAGCCGGTTGAAAAACGCGTCCCCGGAGGTCAATCCGTTCAGCACGCCTTGATGGCCCAGGTAGGCGTGCGGCATGATCGCCTGGCTGCCGTGCTTGGCGATGATGTCGGTCCACCGGGACTTGATCTCGGCGAGCGCCTCGTCCCAGGTGATCCGCTCGAACTCCCCGGCACCCTTGGCGCCGACCCGGCGCATCGGGTAGAGCAGCCGATCGGACTGGTAGTGGTGCTCGTGGAAGTTCTTGACCTTGACGCACAGGCCACCGCGCGTCATCGGATGATTCGGATCACCTTGGACGTCAACCAGTTTGCCGTCCTCGACGTGATACAGCATGGCGCAGGTATCCGGGCAGTCGTGGGGGCAGGCGCCGCGGACGATCTTGAGTTCCTTCATGGAGGTGTCCTCGTGACAGGGGCTGCGGACGCACTCCAGTAGAAGTCACGGGTATGGCACACCAATTGCGCCGAGATTAAGGTGTTGTGACCTGGCCCGAGGTCAGGACTTCGGTGCGGCTACGGATGCAGGTTCCACTGACCCACATCCTGGGCCAGGACGTCGTTGACATCGACGCGGATCCCGCCGACGATCGGCCCCGGATTCGACGCGGTGTCGATGATGCGTTGGTAGAGCGTGGCGCCGGGGAAGATCTGCCCACCCGACCAGGACCGGGTCTGCCAGGCCCACACCTTGCCGGGGGTGCCCGACCGGCCGATGACGCCGTCGGCCGTCGCCCACTGGCAGGGCCGGATACCGCCATAGATGCCGGTGCGCTGCACGCCGATCACCGAATTGATGCCGCGAAACCATGGCAGCACCACGGTGTCCCAGGTGTGGCGGTCGACATCGTCGTCGACGCTGAAGTAGATGGGCGCGCTCTGACCGCCCCCGGCGGCGGTGTGCAGTTGCCAGCCGGTGCGCGCATCGGCGACACCGCCGGGGTAGCCGCGGGTGAAGTCCGACGGTGCCGTCCCGCCCGGCTTTCCGTACTGGTAATTGCTGACGATCACCAGACCGGCCGTGGTCAGCGCCTGCGCGTACGGCAGCGTGATCGGTTTGGCGCCGAAGGACGAGCCGGGGCGCGAGGTGGATACGTAATTGATCACCCCGGCGTGCCCGGCCGCCCGGATGTCCTGGGCCGGGATTTGTTTCATGGCGTAGTCGATCAGGGTGGGCGCTGCGGCAGACGCGGCAGGAGCGCCGGCGCCCACGGCCGCACCGAGCCCGGCCAGCGCCGACGCAGCGGTGGCGTAGCGCAGTGCGTCACGCCGGGAAATCCCACGTGCTGAAGGCAGGTCAGGGTTGCCGGGCGTAGCGCGCATCGCGCGATGTTAACAAAGTGACGGCTGTTGTTGATGATGGCTTGCGGAGCCGTGGCCAACTCGTTTCAGGATGCGTCGGCCTCCGCGCGCTCCTCCTTGATCCGGTCCTTACCGCGCAACAGCCGCAACAAGGTGACCAGCCCCAGACCACCGACGACGTTCCCGACGATGACGTAACCGAACCAGCCGAGCCAGTCGAGATACCCGAACGGAGCATCACCGGTGGCGATCGCGCCGAAGATCAACAGCGAGTCCAGGATCGAGTGGAACATCTGCAGGCCCGCGAGAAGGAACGCGCCGGCGACGGCGGCGGCGATCTTGCCGAACATGGAGTCGGTCCCGTGCTGCATACGGGTCATCAACGTGATGGCCATCCCGCCCAGCAGGGACAACGCCACCGTCTCGGCGGATATCGGGGCGGTGACGTAATGGGTGGCGGACTCCACCGTCTGCTCGTGCAGCTTGGGGAAGGCCAGCATGATCAACCACATCAGAACCCACCCGCCGGCGAGGTTGGCCGCCAACGTGCCGGTCCAGAGTTTGAGCAGCTGCCGGCCACTCGCCCGCTTGGCGGCCACCGTGGTGATGGGTATGAGGAATCCCTCGGTGAAGAGCTCGCTGCGTCCGAGCAACAGCGCCAGGAATCCGATCGAGAACGCCAGGCCGGCCAGCAGGGGATTGTCGGTGGCGTGCAGCACCGCCAGATACGCCAGGACGCCCATCGCCACCTCGGTGCCCCCGAAGAACCCGGTCACCAGCACCTCGCGCCAACTGCGATGCAGGCGCTGGGTGCCCTCGTCGACCATCCGGGTGAACGCGTCCTCCAGTTCGTCCTCGATCGGGCTACCGGAACTGCCCAGCTCGCGTTGGCTCGTCTGACTCATGAAAGATCCTTTGCCTCGCCGACCGGATAGGCCGACGGAGTACCCGGCATACGGGTTCCCAAGCGGGCACCGCCGGTCGCGTGCGGACGTGCTACCGAAAAAGTTGACGAGACCGAAGCGCTTGCTCCAACTGGATGCCGAGATCGAGCATCGCCGATTCAGATCCCGGCAGACCGATGATCTGCAGCCCCAGCGGTAGGCCCGACGGGGTCTGCGCACCGGGGACCACCACCACGGGTAGTCCGAGCAGTTGCCAGGCTCGGCTGAGCACGGAAACACCCGTCGCGTGCAGGCCCGCCGGAGCAGGCCCCGGCGTGGCCGGACCGACGATCAGTGTGTCCGCCCCCAAATGGTCGGACAGACGGGCCCGGGCGTCGTCGCGGTACCTCAGCACCGACGCATACCGCTGCGCCGATACTTCTTCACCGGCCCGAAGAAGTTCGAGCAGTGGCTCGCTGAGCTGTGCGGAATGGGCGCGGTACTCGTGGGCACGCTCTCGTAGTGCTTCGTAGGACATCACGTCCAGATGGTCATCGGTCAGCCGGCGGACGTCGTCGGCCCATTCCAGAGGCCGGGATTCGAAACCGATAGCGTCAAGAATCCCGGGTACCGCCCCGACGAGTCCTGACATCGCAGGAGCAATATCGGCGAGCTCGCGACCATCCCATAGCCGCACGCCGTTCGACCGGGGCCGCTCCGGATCGGAGGCACACCTGGTGAAGGCGCGGTGCACGTAGCGCAGGTCGGCGACGGTCCGAGTCAACACGCCCAGGGCGTCCAGACTGGGGCTCAGGCCCAGGATTCCGGACATGTCCACGGAACCGGGTGGCAGCACCATCCCAGCCGTCCCGCAGTACGCCGCGGGCCGGGTGAGGGATCCTGCCGTTTGGCTCCCGAGGGCCACCGGAATCGTTCCGGCACCGACTGCCGCAGCGGACCCGCTCGAGGATCCGCCTGGAGTGTGGTCCTGCGAGTGGGGATTACGGGTGGGGCCGGGGTTCAGATACGCGAATTCCGTTGTGACCGTCTTACCTTGGATCACCGCACCCAGCGACCGTAGTGCACTCACACACGCCGCATCAGAGGCGGCGGGTTCGGGGCTGGACAGTACCGTACCCGCGCGCGTGGGCAGGCCCGCCACGTCGATGATGTCTTTGACGCCCACCGATATCCCGGCCAGCGGCAGACACGCCGGCTCAGCGTCCACCGCGTCTGCCTGCGTTTCGATGTCCGGAGCCAGTGCGACCCAGGCATGAATCCGTTGTTCTGCTTGTTCAACATCTCGGCGAACACCGGCCGCGAGATCACGCGCCGTGGTCTCATGTGACCGTAGCGCCCGAACCTGCTCGGCGATCGCGTGGTGACGGATGTGGTCGTGCACAGACGTACGCCTCTGGTGATGCGGAAAAGTCACCCTAGTTCGACCTCGATTGCGCGCGCGGTGTCCTGGAGTAGGGGAAGGTACTTCATCAGTGCCTCGATGTCTTCGACGCTGGACACGGCCGTGACCGATACTGCGCCGACGATCCCCGACGGTCTGGAGATCGGCACAGCAAGACAGTTGATCAACATGTCCAGTTCTCGATCGTCCACCGCCCAGCCACGTTCGGCGGCCAACTCCAGTGCTTCGTCGAGCTGCGCCCTGTTGGTGAAAGTGTTGGGGGTGAACTGTTTCCACGGAACGGAGTCCAAGATCGCCTCCCGGCGATAGGGGTCGACCGCTGCCAGGATGACCTTGCCGACCCCACTGCAGTAGGCCGGGGCTTCGCGGCCGATGCGGGAGTACATGCCGACGCCCGATGCACTCTCGACTTTGTCGACGTAGATCAGGCTGTCCCCGATCAGACTGACCAGCTGAATGGTGTGTCCGATCTTGGCGTGCAGTCTCCGCACATGCCGGTAGCCGGCCCGGCGCAGGTCCACGTCGTCGAAACTCAATCGGGCGAGCGCGATCAGCTTCGCGCCCACCACAAACCGGGCGTCCTCGCGCCGATGGACATAACCCACCTGTTCCAGTGACTTCAATTGCCGGAACATCGACGACCGGTGGACGTCAAAATCTTCCGCGAGTTCCGCCACTGACAGCGGTTCCTCCGCGATGCGTTCGATGATCTCCGCGATGCGGTGTGTTGTTCCCGTCATCCTTCTCCTTCGACGAGCTTCCCCCAGTGGTATCGGGCTGCGCACAGTGCTTTCGCTGTCTTGCCGTGCCGTCCATGAACGCCTCCCATTCTGGGAACTGTTGCACGAAATGCACAGTCATGCGCGGAATTTACACACGGTAACCAGTCCGGAACCGCATTCGTAACTTTGCACCTCCACTCTTTCCGTATTCAACAGCGCACAGGGTTGTGCAGAAAATGCACAACTCCGGTTGTCGAGACCGCCCGCCTCGCCACCCGTTGTCGAGCGGAGACAAGGAACCGGTACATGACGCAGACGATCAGCGATCATCGTTTCACCACAGACCGAGAACGCGCGCGCCGTACCGATGCGCTGCGGTCCGCGATGGCCGTCAATGGACTCGACGCGCTCGTGATCGCCGGGCGCGACGACATCAGGTATCGCGGCAGAGTTTTCTACCTCACCGACTACTGGCAGCTCTTCGCCGATTCGCATGTTGTGTTGACCCACTCGGCGGGCCCGATCTTGATCGGCGGCACCGTCTGGGGCATATCGCAGGCGCGCCAGTCAGATTGGATCGCGGAATGCCGCCTCACCGGGACCCCGGGGGCAGAGATCGCGCAGGTGTTGTCCGAGCAGCAGCTGTCGGCGGCCCGGATCGGGATCGTAGGGCTCGACGACGGCGGATTCGCCTACAGCCACTACCGCGAACTCATCGATGGGTTGGAGCTAGCAGAGATCGTCGATGCCACAGAGATTTTCGAGCAGTGCCGACAGGTAAACAGTCTTGAGTCCCTCGCCGCCATGACCGACACCTCCGCGTGCTGGAACTCGATATATGCCGAACTCCAGCAGTACGTGCAACCCGGCATCACCGAGATCCAGCTGGCGGCCCAGGCTCACCGGATATGTCGTGAGCACGGGGTCCGCGATCCCCTGGTGGTCCTGGATTCGACACCGTTTACCGGCGCCACATCCTTCGGGACCAGGAAAGTGATCGAGCAGGGCGATGTGGTCACCGTTTGGATCGAATCGGCCGGCCCCAACGGGACTTGGCTGGAGTACCGGCGGATGTACTCGGTCGGCCCGGTCGCCCCGGAGTACCGGGACGCGTGGCAAATCTACGCGGAGGCCCATCAGGCCGGCGTCGCGGCGATGACCCCGGGTTCGATGGCGAGCGAGTTCGTCGAAGCCGTGGCCAATGTATTCCGTTCTGGAGGAATCGAACTCGACTACACAGACCCGGCCGACAAGCACCGCTCGTTTCATCTTCACGGTATAGGCACAGACGCTATCCAGGGCGTCTGGGTCAGCGGGAACGACAGGGTTCTCCTGGACAACGAGGTCGTCAACATCCACCCGCACCGGCTGTTCCGGACGGACCAGGAAACCGCCAGGTTCGGACTCTTCGGACTCACCGACAACATCCAGGTGACCACCAGTGGTGGCAGATGGATGACCAACGATCAACAACTCAACAGCGCATTCATCGAACTCTGAAACAACCCGAAACCAGTCGAAGGCAGGAATATTCATGAAGCTCACGACTCGCCGCGGCATATCGCGTCCGGTCTCGTTCGCAGCATGTGTCGCGTTGTCCGGAGCGCTCGTCGCGTGCTCGGGCGATGCGGGCAGCAAGGCGCCCGCCGCTGCGGGCCCCAGCACTGTCACGGACAACGCACTGCTCGAGCAGTACGGCGTCGGCATACCGCAAGAAGTCGTCAACATCGGCATGCTGCCCTACGCCGACAACATGATGTTGTCCATCGGCATGGCCAAGAATTGGTTCGAAGAGGTCGGTATCGATGTCGGACCACAGAAGTTCGCCAGTATCTCCGACGAACAGCAGATACCACTGACCCTCAACGGCGACTATGACGTGGTAGCCGCCTACGGCCCCAACATGGTCCGTAACGCGGAGGGCGCACCGTCGATCAAGGTATTCAACTTCATCGACGTCACCAGTGGACTGGCGATTCTCGCCGCACCGGGCTCCGGCAAATCCTCGGTGTCGGACCTCATGGGAGACGGCATGAACTTTGAGGATGCCGTCACCAGCGTCATGAACGATATGAAGGGATCACGGTTCGCCACCGACGATATCGGCGCACACCGCAGCTTTCTGGACGCTCTCTACGGAATCAGCGGATTCTCCCAGGGCGACTTCGGAAACGTCGCCGTGGTCGACGACTCTCAGACCCTGCTGCTGGCCCGCGGCGGAAAGCTGGACTACGCCAAGCCGATCGGCGCCGTCCAGACCGCGGAGTTGATCGAGGGCGGGTGGTACCCGGTGATCGGCCTTCAAGACCTGATCGAGAATCTGCCCGCCGGTGACCCCCGCGCGGTCTCCGGCCTCGGCCATGTCGGGCACGCGGCCGACGAGAAGTGGATCGAAGAGAACCACGACACGATGTTGAGGGTGTCATCGGTGGCGTATCGGATCGTCGACGCGGTCCTCGCGGATATCGACAACGGCACCACCGACGCCATCGACTCACTGGTCCCGGTCATCGAGAGCGCCGCATCCGTGGACACCTCGGCCGACGCCCTGCGGATCGTGTTCGAGGACATCGGCCCGTTCGCATCCTTCGAAGACCAGGCCGACTGGTGGGTGAACGTCGACTCCCCCTATTACTACAAGGCGACCTACAACCAGCAGGTCAAAGCCGCACAGGACGCCGGGGTCATCAAGAACGCCGAGCTGGACGCCTCCGACTTCATCATCGCTGACGACGTCTACAAGGAGCTCGTCGACTACAAGGAGCAGTACGACGCACTGCTGCCCGAAGCCCAGGGGCTGTCCGGAGATCAGGCCAAGCTTGCCGAGCTCGCTGCGACCCAGTACGCACACCGCAACTACCTCGACGCCGCCCGCATCCTCCAGGCTGCGGTCAAGTGAGTGCACCGAGAGGAGAATGACATGCGGGTCAGGACAATCGGTCCTCCCATTGCGGGCGGGATCGCCGGGGTCGTCACGCTCACCCTGATCTGGACGGCACTGTCAGCCAACAGCACGGCAGCGCGGTTCCCGAGCATTCCGGCCATCTTCGAAGCGGTCGTCGACAACTTCGATACGGCGCCGATTCTGGCCTACACCACATTTGGTGTGGGAGGTGTCTGGTCCAACGTGCTGTGGACCGCACAGAATGTGCTTCTCGGCGTGGCAACCGGCCTCGTCATAGGGTTCGGTACGGGCCTGGCCTTGGCCCGGGTCGGATGGTTCAACCGGCTGGGAAAGCTACCCGTGGCGATCCTCGGTACGGTGCCGGTCCTTGCCGTCCTGCCGTTCCTCACACTGTGGTTCGGCAGCTCCGCGTTGGCGACCAACGGTCTGGTCATCTTCTTCACGGCGCTCACCGTTGCGAGCACCGTCCAGTCCGCAGCGACCGCGGCGGAGATCAGATATGCCGACTACGCAGCCACACTGGGTATTTCGAGGCGGCGTGCCACGATCTCGGTCATCCTTCCCGCCCTGGTGCCCTCCACCATCGGAGTCGTACGGGCGGCGGCCGCATTCGGGTGGGGTTTTCAGTGCATCGCCGAAGTGCTGGGTGGCAGCCAGGGTGCCGGCCGACTGATCCGATCGTTCTCTGATGCCACCCAGACGGCTGGAGCGATCGGTGTTCTGATCGCCGTCGGATGCGTGGCCGTGTTTGTCGATGCCCTGATCGGACTTGCCGGTCGTTGGATTGTGAGGTGGAACGAATGACGGTCGAGATCGGATCCGGATACACCGCGGGTGTGGAAGTGCGACTCCCAGCGATCGAGGTGGCGAACGTCTCCAAGCAGTTCCGGTTGGAGTCGGGGGAGGTGGTCAACAGTGTCAACTCGGTGTCGTTTCGCGTCGAGCCCGGCGAGTTCATCTGCGTGATCGGGCCGTCAGGGCACGGGAAGTCCACGCTACTCAACATGATCGCCGGCTTCATTCCGCCGACCGACGGCACCATCACTGTGGGCGGCACCCCGGTGACCAAGCCGGGACCCGACCGCGGGGTGGTCTTCCAGCGGGACACGCTGTTTCTCTGGAAGACCGTGGCGCAGAACATCGAATTCGGATTGTCTGCCCGGGGTGTCCCGAAGAGTGAGCGCAAGGTCATCGTTGCCGAGTTGCTCAAGATCATCGGGCTGGAAAAGTTTGCGAACGCCTGGCCGAAGCAGTTGTCGGGTGGAATGCGGCGCAGAGTGGCGATTGCCGCGGTATTCGCCAACAAGCCCGAGGTGCTGCTGATGGACGAGCCGTTCGTCGGCATCGATTATCTCCGGCTCGCCCAGTTACACGAGGTGCTGCTCGACCTGTGGCAAGAGGGCGAGAAGCGGGCCGTGTTCATGGTCACGCACGATATCGACGAAGCACTGACCCTCGCGGACCGCATTTTCGTGATCAAGCACGGCAGTCTGGCTCTCGACATGCGGGTGGACCTCCCGCGGCCACGTCGCACCGACGCCATCACCGGACCCGCGGCCAACCAACTGCGCAGGCAGCTTCTCGAGGAGTTCTCGCGATGACGGCGACACTCTTCCCCTCTGCGCGGGCTCGGCTCGAACTCCCCAAACCGACGTTCCGTTTTACGCGTGACAGGTCGGGGATGCTCTGGTCCGCTGCCTCGTTGGTTCTGGTGTTGGCGGTGTGGCAGCTCGCGTCGGTGCTCATCGGTGACGACGAGTCCGGTATGCGGCTCGTTCCCAGCATCACCGACGTCGTGTCCTCGTACATGGTCTTCGCCGACTACTGGCCGGGCGGACTCGGTGCCGAACGCACAGTCAGCGGTGCCGAACCCACCATCTGGGGAGCGACACTCGGAATGGTCTACAACGTCGCGATATCACTGTCCCGCTTCACCGTAGGATTTCTTCTGGGCGCGGCGGTAGGAGTCGGTGCCGGCCTGCTGGTCAGTTGGTCACCGATAGCTCGGTGCACGGTGTCGTTTCCTGCGCACTTCCTTCGGATGATGCCACTGCTGGCGATGCTGCCTTTGTTCGGCCTCTGGTTCGGCAGTTCTGAGCTCGGAACGTACATGTTCACCGCATTCGCGGTTGCGGTCCTGCTGTTCGTTCTCACGGTCGCCGCGGTGAACAACGTGCCCCGCATCTACAGCGATTCGGCCACCTCCCTGGGGGCGAGCCGCGGTCGCATCTATCTGTCGGTGGTCGTGCCCTCGATAACGCCGAATCTGAAGGTCGGCATTCTGCTGGCAGTGCCTTTCGCATGGAGCGCCGTGCTGGCGGCGGAGGTGATAGGAAAGCAGTACGGTCTGGGCCGGATTCTCAACTTCGCATTGCTCTATGCCGCAACGGATATCGTCGCGGTCACCGCGTTGGTGGTGGTGATCGTCGCCGGATGCACCCACCTTCTTCTCTCGAAGGTCCTCAACCACCTGACCCGCTGGGTCGACTGACCCGCGTCAAACATCACTTCTTTAGGAGCACGCTCAGTGGATATACCGACCGCCGGCACCGGTCTCATCCGGGACTTCATCGGTTACGGCAGGCAGATCCCGAAGGTCACGTGGCCGAACGGCGCAAATGTGGCGGTCAACCTTGTGGTGAACTATGAAGAAGGGTCGGAGTATTCGTTCGATCGTGATGGTGAGAACGATGTGCCTGTCGAGGCGCCGTACGACTTTCCGGCCGATACCCGGGACCTTTCCCGCGAGTCGATGTACGAATATGGCAGCCGCGCCGGAATCTGGCGACTGATGCGTCTTTTCGATGATCTGGACGTGCCGTGCACCTTCTACGCCTGCGCTGAGGCGTTCGAAAAGAATCCTGAGGTTGCGAAGTACGCCCGCGCCGCCGGCTACGACCTGCTCAGCCACGGACTTCGGTGGAACGAGGTGTGGCGCTACACCCGCGACGAGGAGCGCCAGAACATCCGCAGGGCCATCGAATCCTTCGAACGGACCTGGGGTGAACGTCCCCGTGCCTGGTACTGCCGCTACGGCGCGTCGGTCAACACCCGCGAACTCGTGGTTGAGGAGGGCGGGTTCGTCTACGACTCCGACGCGTACAACGACGATCTGCCCTACTACATCCCGATGGGTGATCACCGGCAGCTGGTGATCCCGTACAGCCTGACGTACAACGACCTTCAGGGCGACAAGAGTCCGTCCCTGTTCGCCGACTACATCACTCGTGCATTCGACGAATTGTGGCGTGAAGGTGAGAACGGTTTCCCGAAAATGATGTCGATCGGACTGCACCCGCGGGTCGTCGGTCAGGCGGCACGTGCCAATGCCCTGCGTCAGTTCATCGAGCATGCACAGGCGACTGGGAAAGTATGGTTCGCCCGCCGCATGGACATCGCCAGCCACTGGCTCGAGCACCATCCGGCCTCGTGACCAGTCCCTTCACAGAATTACTCGCCTCGAAGATCCGCACCGCACTCGAGCAAGACTGGCAGAACGTCATCGCGGTCAGCGAATTCATCCACGCGAATGTCGAAGAGTCTTCGAAAGAATTCGCGTGCAGTGCACGCCTGACAACCGAACTGGAACATCACGGGTTCACGGTCGAACACGGAGTTGCGGGAATGGATACCGCGTTCCGTGCCTCGTTCGGGTCCCCCTCCGCTGCATCGACGGTGGCGTTCGTCTGCGAGTACGACGGACTTCCCCCGTACGGGCAAAGCTGCGGTCACAACGTCGTCGCCGCGGCATCCTACGGCGCAGCCCTGGCGTTGCGGCCGTTCGCCGACGACCTCGATCTGCGGGTGCTGGTGATCGGAACACCGGCCGAGGAGGGAGTGGGAGGCAAGTACATCCTCGGTGACGCAGGCATATTCGATGATGTCGACTTCGCCGCGTCGATCTATCCGGGCATGGATGACATCTCCGCCTCCCGGACACTTGCCGCTCACCGCCTGACCATCGAGGCATTCGGTGAACCGGCACATGGCGCAGCTCATCCAGAACTCGGTGTCAACGCCCTTGACGGGATCATCCTGGGGTTCTCCGCAATGGCTATGCTGCGCCCGAACCTGCCGCCCACCGCCAGAATCCACGGAATCATCGAAGAAGGCGGCATTCACCCACAGGTCGTGCCCGATTACGCGCGGGCGACGGTGGTCGTGCGGGCCGCAGATCTCATCGAGCTCGCAGAGGTTCGATCGCGTGTCACCCGCGCCTTCGAGCAGGCGATCGAGGCGGTGGGAGCGCGGAGCACGGTCACCCCCGCACAGCGATGCGCCGAAGCGGTACTCGGCATCGAGGCGCTGGCCGGTCTCTTCGACAACGCCCTGCGGGTAGTGGGACGTACGCCTCAATCGACCGACCAGGTCGCCGGCGCGTGGTCGACGGATGCGGGCGCGCTCAGCCGCCGCGTGCCCTACCTCCAACCACAGATCAAGATGACGACCCGTTCGGTCCCCCCGCATTCACACGCTTTCCACGCGGCTAGCGTCGGCCCCGACGCCGAGTCGTGCATCTCCGATTCGGCGATCGCTCTGGCCGCGATGGCCGCTGAGTACGCGAGTGATCCGATGGTTCGCGCGGAGGTGGGATCCCAGTTCCGCCAAGCGACAACGGGTAGGCCGTGATCGATACCTTCGCGGGCAGAATCGGCGCTGCACGGCTGTTGGCCTTGTCGGTGGCCTGTGGCCTGACGGTCAGCGTCACCTACATTCCGCAGTCCCTACTCACGAGTATTGCCGGCGACCTTGGCGTATCGCCTGGGCTGGCCAGTGTGCTCGCTACGGTTGCGCAGATCGGCTACGCGATCGGCATCCTGCTTCTCGTCCCGCTCGCGGCACGTCTGGAGGTGCGGACGCAGGTGACCTACCAGGCGCTGGCGCTGACCTGCACGCTCTTGATGGTGGCGGTGGTCCCGAACATCCTCGGCGCCGCGGTGGCTTTCCTGGCTGTCGGATTGGTCGCAAACATCTCACAGGTGCTCATTCCAGCCGCGAACCGGATGAGTGCCGACTACCGAAGAGGACAGACGAACTCTGTGCTCGTCGGGTCGTTACTCGTGGGCATCTTCGGTGGCAGGGTGCTGGCCAGCCTGTGCTCGGAATGGATCGGGTGGCGTGCGACGGTGTGCGCCTTCGCGCTGGCGGTCCTCGCCACCATTCCCGCCACACGCTGGGCCCTGCGAGATGCACCGGCGCCGGAAGGTGGTGCGGGGGCGCATATTCAACTCGTGCTGACGACCGTGCGGCAAGCCGTTTGCAATCCCATACTGGTCCGTTCGGCACTGACCCAGGCATGTGTGCTGGCGACCTTCAACGCGCTGTGGACCGTGATGGTCCTGCATCTCACCGGGCCCGGCATAGCGTGGACGTTGGGGCAGGCAGGGCTGTTCGGGTTGGTGGGGTTGGCTGCGGGCTTCTTCACCCCTTATGCGGGTCGCCTCATCGACCGGTTCGGAGCCAGGCCGATGACCGGATGGTTCCTGTTGGTTCTCCTGACGGCGATGGTGGGCATATTGCTGACGAACAGCACGCCTGTCGCCTTCGGCATAGTCATGTTTGTTGCAACGTGGGCGAACCAGTCCGCGTTGTCGGGGAACCAGGTGCGAGCCCTCGCCACCGATCCGCAGCGGTCCGCTCAGCTCAATACGGCATTCAGCTTCATCGTCTTCCTCGGCGGGGGGACCGGCGGCCTGCTGGGGCCGATCATGTACGCCTGGCAGGGGATCAACGCTGTTGCCACAGTGGCGATGGGGCTCATCGTCCTTGCCATCGCGCAATGGCGGGTGATACCCCGTACGGCCACCGACCGACTCCCGCTCAGCCAATTATCTGCTGCCAAGCCATGAACGATCCTGATCCGACCGCGACGATGGGAGCATTATGTCCATACCGGCTCGCCGACTCCGCTGATCACCTCACGTATCGAGCGTGTCCGTGATTATGTTCTGGGTCTTGATGAGCAGGCGGCGTGGAGTGCCGAGGAGTTCGAACGCTGCTGTAGTACGAGGGATCTGGTTCTCACTGATGGTGAGAGTGCGATGCTGGGTGAACTGGCCCGCCGAGGTTCACACATCGGCGTTGCATGATATGCACAGCCCTGTTCGAATTTTACATAGCGTAATCAGACCAGCGATCAATCCGTAACAGCTGCCGATCAAAATCGAGGGGAAACGTTTCGCGGGAAGTCACCGCGATCAAGGCGGCAGTTGTAACTATCTGCGGCGCAGGTCGATCCGGGACGGCGTCGACGAACCGTATAACCGAAGAGCAAACAGGAGAGACCGACGATGACCACTTCCTACAGCCCCACTCCGCTGATCACCTCGGGTATCGAGCGT
This sequence comes from Mycolicibacterium diernhoferi, assembly GCF_019456655.1. Classification (NCBI taxonomy): domain Bacteria; kingdom Bacillati; phylum Actinomycetota; class Actinomycetes; order Mycobacteriales; family Mycobacteriaceae; genus Mycobacterium; species Mycolicibacterium diernhoferi. Next base: position 103,023 of record NZ_CP080332.1, read on the forward strand.
GTTCGTGATTATGTTCTGGGTCTTGATGAGCCGGCGGCGTGGCGTGCCGAGGAGCTCGAAAGCCGGCGTAGTACCTGGGATCTGGCGCTCACTGATGGTGAGAGTGCGATGCTGGGGGAACTGGCCGAGGAGGCCACCGAGAAGTTCGGTCAGTGGTCGGCCGGTAACGGTTCCCGCGAGCAGTGGAAGCAGTTGGCGACGCCGTTGGCGAAGTACTTCTCCACGGTCGAGCATTCTCTGGAGGGCGGGACCGGGATCGCGCTGTTGCGCAACCTGCCGGTACGCACCGCCGACGCCGAACTGCCGTACAACGAGAACCTGTTGTGGCTGATCGGCGCCGCGATCGGGCAGCCGGTCAACCAGATGGGCGGCGGCACTCTGCTTGCCTCCCTCGCGCAGCGCGAGAAGGCCCGTCCGGACCACGTGCGCCCGGAGAACACCAACGAGGGTCTGGGTTTTCACACCGATGGTTCGGATCTGTTGATGCTCATGTGTATCCGGCAGGCGATGGTGGGTGGCAACTCGGTGGTGTCCAGCTCGGCGCGCACCGTCAAGGAGATCGCCCGCCGCTACCCCGAACTGCTGCCCGCGCTGTTCGAGGACTATTTCCCCTTCGACCGGCAGATGGAGATTCTCGACGGCGACACCACCTACTACCTGAGCCGGCTGTGCACGATCGTCGACGGCAAGATCACCACCCGCTACGTGCGCTCGCTCATGGACGGCGCCCTGTACCGGGGCGATTGCCCTCCGCTGACCGAGCGGCAGATGCGCCTGATGGACGTGTTCGACGAGATCTCCAATGAAGGTGGTATCGAGGTCGGATTCGGGTCGGGGGACATGGTGATCGCCAACAATTACAGCGTGATGCACGGCCGTTCCGAGTTCATCGATTCCGAGGACGAGACACAGCGTCGCCTGCTCGTACGACTTTGGCTGGCAATGGAAAACGGACGCCCGCTGCCGTTCGACTTCGACCGCGGTGTCAACCACGACGGCGTCGCTCGCGGTGGCGTCCCGTACATCAATGTCTGCTGAGTGGACCTGACGACTTCTCTGACTCGATCGCGGTGGCTGGCCGGGGGATCTATCGGCCGGTCAGCCCCCAGGCCGAGTAGCGCCACTCCGCCACTTCGACGGAGGTTCTGGATCGCCGGTGTGCCAGCCACAACAGCGCGGACCGTGACTCGGTGACCCTCGGCCCGCGCTATCGACCGAGCGGGGTTGACCGGTGGCGCTACGAGACGTTGAAGACCCCGGAGTCAATCGCTGCCTGGATTGTCGCGACGAGCTTGTCCGCCTGCTTTGACGACTGTCTGGTCTGCAGCATTTGGTGCTGAATGATGAACCCGTCGATCAGTGTCAGCAGCATCCGACCTAGTGCGTCATAGTCGTACTCGGGCTCGTCGTCGCGCCTCGCCTGGCGGCACAGGCCGCCCAGGTGTTTTATCCAGGTGCGGTAGGTCTTCTTGGGTATGTGTGCGAACTCGCCGGACCGGATGGCCCAGATGGAAACCTCGTAATCGGTGAGCCGATCTTCGAAGGTGTGCAGCGCCCAGGCCGCGGTTTCCCGCAGAATCGCCGCGGCGGCCGCGCTAACGCCCATACCGGGGGAGACGGACTCCTCCAAGCGGGTCCTGCCTTCGACTCCGAGGGTCTCCATGACCATCTCGTAGAGTTCATCCTTACCGCGGAAGCAGTAGTGCAGACTGGCGAGCGGAGCGCCGGCTTCGTCCGCGATACGCCGGGTGGTTGCGTTGGTGACTCCGTGTTCGCGGATAACCCGCGTCGCAGCAGCCACTAACTGTTTTCTGCGCTCTTCCGTCGACACATAAGCCACAGCACGAGTTTACGGGCAAATCTCCGAGAACCGACCACTGACTGGGTCAGGCGTCCGCCGAATCGTGCCGTGTGGGTCCGCCATCCGAGTCATGGTCAATCAACCTGGTCAGATGACCATGTTACTGTGTCGCGATGATCGTCGGGATACCGCGTGAGTCCCTACCTGGTGAGACGCGCGTCGCTGCGACACCGCAGAGCGTCGGGCAGATTATCAAGCTCGGCTACACAGTAGTCGTCGAAAGTGGAGCGGGCGCCGCGTCCAGCTTCTCCGACGCCGCCTATGTGGAGGCCGGGGCCACCATCGGATCGCCCTGGAACGCCGATGTGGTGCTGAAGGTGAATGCGCCGGATGACTCCGAGATCGCCGCGGTGCGTGACGGGGCGACGGTGGTCGGTCTGATTTCGCCGGCGCTGCGTCCGGATCTGGTGGAGAAGTTGTCGTCCCGGCCGATCACGGTGCTGGCGATGGATGCGGTGCCGCGGATCTCGCGGGCGCAGTCGTTGGATGTGTTGTCCTCGATGGCCAATATCGCCGGCTACCGGGCGGTGGTGGAGGCCGCGCACGCCTTCGGCCGGTTCTTCACCGGTCAGGTCACCGCGGCGGGCAAGGTGCCCCCGGCCAAGGTGCTCGTCGTCGGCGCCGGGGTGGCCGGGCTGGCCGCCATCGGCGCCGCGGGCAGCCTGGGTGCGATCGTGAAGGCCACCGACCCGCGCCCGGAGGTGGCCGATCAGGTCGCCTCACTCGGTGGGGAGTACGTGTCGGTGGATCCGGCTGCGGCCGAGGTGTCGGCCACCGGCTACGCCAAGGAGATGGACGACGATTACAAGGCCCGCGAAGCCGCCTTGTATGCCGAGCTGGCCGCCGACGTCGACATCATCATCACCACCGCGTTGATCCCGGGCCGGCCCGCGCCGCGCATCATCACCGCCGAGATGGTGGCCTCGATGAAACCGGGTTCGGTGATCGTGGACATGGCCGCGGCCAACGGCGGCAACGTCGAGGGCACCGTCAAGGATGAGGCGATCCTCACCGACAACGGGGTGCGGATCATCGGCTACACCGATCTGGCCGGCCGGCTGCCCGCCCAGGCCTCCCAGCTCTATGGCACCAACCTGGTGAACCTGCTCAAGCTGCTCACCCCGGAGAAGGACGGGGTGCTCACCCTCGACTTCGACGACGTGGTGCAGCGCTCGATCACCGTGGTCCGCGACGGGCAGAGCACCTGGCCCCCGCCGCCGGTGCAGGTCTCCGCGGCTCCTGCCGCCGCGACCGCGGCCGCGGCCCCGGTGGTCAAAGAACCCAAGAAGCCGATGAGCACCGCACGTCGGCTGGGGTTGACGTTCGCCGCGGCGGCGGCGCTGTTCGCGTTCATCGCGATCTCGCCGGCCGCGCTGCAGGTGCACCTGGTGGTGTTCGCGCTGGCGATCGTCATCGGCTACTACGTGATCGGCAATGTGCACCACGCCCTGCACACCCCGCTGATGTCGGTGACCAACGCGATCTCCGGGATCATCGTCGTCGGCGCGCTGCTGCAGATCGGCCAAGGCGATACCGCCATCACCGCGCTGGCGTTCGTGGCCATCCTGCTGGCCAGCATCAACGTCTTCGGTGGCTTCGCGGTGACCCGCCGCATGCTCGCGATGTTCTCCCGCAGCTAGAACGGAAACTGTCTGATGTTCAGGATTGAAAACGTTGCCACCGCAGCGTATCTGGTTGCAGCTTTGCTGTTCATTCTTGCCTTGGCAGGCCTCTCAAGGCATGAGACATCAAGAGCTGGAAATACTTTCGGTATGGCGGGGATGGTGGTGGCGCTCATGGCGACCATCATCCTGGCGGTACACGGGCAGATCGAGCCGCTGGGTCTGGGCCTGCTGATCGGCGCGATGATCGTCGGTGCGGCGATCGGGCTGTGGCGGGCGCGGGTCGTGGAAATGACCGGCATGCCCGAACTCATCGCGCTGCTGCACTCGTTTGTGGGCCTGGCCGCGGTCCTCGTCGGCTGGAACGGCTACCTGCACATCGAGGCCCACCCCGACGGCGCGGACACCGCCGCGATGGCCGCCGAGGGCATGCTCGGCATCCACTCGGCCGAAGTCTTCATCGGCGTGTTCATCGGCGCGGTCACCTTCACCGGGTCGATCGTGGCCAACCTGAAGCTCTCGGCGCGGATGAAGTCCTCCCCGCTGATGCTGCCCGGCAAGAACTACCTCAACATCGGCGCCCTGCTGGTGTTCTTCGCCCTCACCGTCTGGTTCGTCATCGACCCGCAACTGTGGCTGCTCATCGTGGTCACCGTGCTCGCCCTGCTGCTGGGCTGGCACCTGGTCGCGAGCATCGGCGGCGGCGACATGCCGGTGGTGGTGTCGATGCTCAACAGCTACTCGGGCTGGGCCGCGGCGGCATCGGGGTTCCTGCTCGGCAACGACCTGCTGATCATCACCGGCGCGCTGGTCGGCTCCTCCGGTGCCTACCTGTCCTACATCATGTGCAAGGCGATGAACCGCTCGTTCCTCTCCGTCATCGCCGGCGGCTTCGGGATCGAGGCCGGCCCGGCCGAGGACAAGGACTACGGCGAGCACCGCGAGATCACCGCCGAAGCCGCCGCCGAACTGCTGGCCTCCGCCTCCTCGGTGGTCATCACCCCCGGCTACGGCATGGCCGTCGCCCAGGCCCAGTACGGGGTCGCCGATCTGACCCGCAAGCTGCGCGAACGCGGCGTCGACGTGCGGTTCGGCATCCACCCCGTCGCCGGCCGGCTGCCCGGGCACATGAACGTGCTGCTGGCCGAGGCCAAAGTCCCCTACGACATCGTGCTGGAGATGGACGAGATCAACGACGACTTCGAGGCCACCTCGGTCGTGCTCGTCATCGGCGCCAACGACACCGTCAACCCCGCCGCCTCCGAAGACCCCAGCTCCCCGATCGCCGGCATGCCCGTCCTGACCGTGTGGAACGCCGAGAACGTCATCGTCTTCAAACGCTCCATGGCCTCCGGCTACGCCGGGGTGCAAAACCCGCTGTTCTTCCGGGACAACACCCAGATGCTCTTCGGCGACGCCAAGGACCGCGTCGACGCCATCAACGCCGCCCTCTGATCACCGACTGATCGTCGATGAAGAAGGGCCGCCCCGAAACAGATCGGGGCGGCCCTTCTTCTGGTCTTTTCGGTAGTTGGCCCGGTCGGGCCTCAGCGCATTACGAAGGGGCTGGCGGTCGGAGCTCCGGTGTTGATCCAGACCGACTTTGTGTCGAGGTACTCGTCGATGGCATGCAGCCCGTTCTCACGTCCGATCCCGGAATCCTTCATGCCGCCGAACGGTGCCATGAAGCTGACCGCCCGGTAGGTGTTGACCCAGACCGTCCCCGACGTAATACGTTCGGACATCCGGAATGCGCGCGCGATGTCGGACGTCCACACCCCTGCGCCGAGGCCGAAGCGTACGTCGTTGGCGATGGCGAGCGCGTCTTCCTCGTCGTGGAACGGGATGACCGACAGGACCGGGCCGAACACCTCTTCCTGGGCGATGCGCATCCCATTGCGCACATTCGTCAGAATCGTCGGCTCCACGAACCGGCCCCGGCCACATTCCGGTCGATCTGCTGCGCGGCCGCCGAGTGCAACGTCGGCACCCTCGCTCTTGGCGATGGCGATGTAGTCGAGCACCTTGGCGTACTGCGGCTCGGTGGTGATGGGTCCGACGTCCGTGGATTCGTGCATGGGATCTCCCATGCGTGCAGACCGGGCGAGTTCGACCAAGCCGCTGACGAATTCGTCATGGATGGTGTCCTGGACGAGTAGACGGGATCCGGCGATGCAGGTCTGACCGGTGGCCGCGAAGATTCCGGAGATCACCCCGTTCTTCGCCGCGTCCAGGTCGGCGTCGGCGAAGACGATGTTCGGTGACTTGCCGCCGAGTTCGAGACTGACGTGCTTCAACTTCTCGGCGGCCGCGACGTTGATCTGGCGGCCGGTCACATCGGAACCGGTGAAGCTGACCGACGCAATCAGGGGGTGCTCCACCAGCGGCGCGCCGACGTCCCGGCCGTATCCGCTGACGACGTTGACCACGCCCGGCGGAAGTCCTGCGTCATTCAGCAGGGCGGCGAACTCCAGAGTGGACGCCGACGTGAATTCGGACGGCTTGATCACCGCCGTGCAACCGGCGGCCAAGGCCGGCGCCAGCTTCCAGGCGAGCAGCATGAGCGGACTGTTCCACGGGGTGATGATCCCGACGACTCCGCGTGGTTGCCTCTGGGTGTAGAGGAAGTAGCCCTTCTTGTCCACGGGCACAACGGTGCCCTCGATCTTGTCCGCGAGTCCACCGAAGTAGTAGAACCATTGCGGTAGATAGGCCAACTGGCCGTACATCTCGCTGAACAGCTTGCCGTTGTCCAGGACTTCGACCTTGGCCAGCTGCTCAGCGCGTTCAGCGATGACGTCACCGATCCGACGCAGGATTGCTCCGCGCTGGGTCGGAGTCATGTCGGACCACGGCCCGTTGTGGAACGCGTCGTGTGCGGCTCTGGCCGCCTTGTCCACATCTTCGGCGTTGCCCTCGGGGATCTGTGCCCACGGTTCGGCGGTGTACGGATTCTCGCTATCGAACCAGCTTCCCGACGCCGGGGTGACGTGTTCCCCGCCAATGAATAGATCGTATTTCTTCACTAGCTGCCCCTTAGATGTTGGGAATTCGGTCGGGTGAAGCGAGCCCAGGGTTCTGCCTTATCAGTCGCATGCGTCGCGAAACAGCAATGAAATGGCCGATGCTCGTCGAATCAGGTCAAATGACCAACTCCGCTTCGGCGTCATTCAAGTCGACTCTCGCACTGCTGTCAAGGGATGCGGCAGCAATTTTGGATCCTCGCGAACCAGGGCGTGCCACCACGCAGAAGAGGCGTCGCCGCCGCCCGGGCAGGGCGGCGACGACGCCTCTTCTCGTTCGGCCTGGGTTGCGACAGATTCAGTCGACCGGAGACTGGTTCACGCGGTTCATGATGGAGTGCCCGGCATCAACCGGCATGATGACACCGGTCAGGATCGAGGCCGCGCCGGACAGCAGGAAGGCGACAACCTTGCTGACCTCGTCTGACTGAATCCCCTTGTTCCCCTTCAGGATGGCGTAGTGGCGCGCGGCCTGAATCAGGTCGTCGGGAGATCCGTTCGGCTGGCCGGACATCACGTCGTAGGCATCCTGCCAATGGTGCATGTCCGTATCGATGAATCCGGGGCAGATGGCGTTGACGGTGATGCCATGCGGGCCGAGTTCGAGTGCGGCGTTCCGCAGTAGTCCGATGATGCCGTGCTTGGTCACCGAATAGGGCGCACCCCCCGCCATACCCTCGTCCAGCCCGAGCACCGACGACACCAGAACGATCGAACCCTTGTTGCGTTCGATCATGCGGGGGATGGCTGCTTGAATCGTATTCCACGGACCGGTCAGATTGATGGCCAGTGTCTCGGACCACGCGACCTCGGTGGTGTCCTCGATGGATGCGATCTCGCCCCAGATGCCGGCATTCGCGACGACCATGTCCACCGGCCCGAACTCGGACTCGGCCGCCTGCACCGCCTTGTCGAGATCGGCTCGGGAGCGCACGTCACCGGCAATGGCGATGGCGCGGCCACCGTCACGGCGGATCTGGGCGGCAACCTCTTCGGTCTGCTCGGCGGTCGCCAACGGGTACTTGACCGATTGCACCGCCTGAGGTCCGTCGAAGAGGGCCACCGCAGCGCCACGTGCCGCGAGTTCGCGCGCGTGGGCCGCACCCTGTCCGCGTCCGGCCCCGGTGATGAGCGCTGTGCTTCCGATCAGATCATTCATCTTTGTTGTAACTCCTTTACTAGTGGAGGATCGGAATCGCTGGTCCGATCGTGGACGGCCTTTTCGGGACAGGTTGCTGTCGTCTGAACCGACGATGACGTCGGACCTCAAAGCGCATACGTGGCCGGCGCCCTGCTCGCCGACGGCGCCGATTCCGGCCGACGGAACACCAACTTGGTCAAGTGACCTAATCGGGTGAACTGGACGATGCCCCACGTGGTGTCGTCTGTCAAGCGGAAGGACTCGCCGTCTGGGGGAGGCGAAGCGCAGGACTGTGTGGCGCGCACCTGTGGCGATTGTTTCGGCCATGTTGCAGGTGTTCGGGCGACCAACTTTTCTCTTGACAGTGATCCGCACCGCAGTGAAGATGGTCGAACAACATAGTCAATTGACCGACTATGGCGAGAACTTCCTCGTCAGAAGAGCGAGGGGTGCGATGCCGAGTGAAGGTCGACCAAAACGATCGGGATCGGCGATTGCTGTCCCACGTCGAACCATCCTGTCCACGCCTATCTGAATACGAAGGACCACGATGACCATCCTTGAATCCACCGTCGAAGAAGCCGCGGATACGCCGCAGTTGCGCGCTGTCGGTTGGCTGGAATCATTCGGCAATGCGCTCGCGACGCAGTCCCGACCCGCATTGCAGGACCTGTTCGAGCCCGCGGCCGGTTGGCGCGACCTGGTGGCCTTCACCTGGAACCTGCGGCAGGCGCATGACCGCGATGCGATCGTGGATCTTCTGTTGGGGACCAACCCGGGTATCGCGGCCGAGGGTTTCCGGATCGATGAGTCGCGGCCGGCGCCGACCGAGCTGCCCGCGGCCGACGGTGGGCTACCGACTGTCGAGATGTTCTTCCGTTTCAACGTCGAAGCCGGGGAGGCCGACGGCTATGTCGTCCTGGTTCCCGATGCCGACCAGCCTGAGGTGCTGCGGGCCCGCACACTGCTCACCCGGCTGGTGGCCCTCAAGGATGGGCCGTCGCTGTGGCCCCCACACGGGCGATTCGACGCGGAGCATCCGGACGTGCGGTGGGGCGAGTTTGTCCGCCGCCAGCAGGCGTTCGAGGATCGCGATCCCGAGGCCCTGATCGTCGGTGGCGGCCAGTTCGGCGTGATGACGGCGGCCAACCTCGCCAAGCTGGGTGTCGAGGCTCTGATCATCGACAAGAATCCGCGTGTCGGTGACGCGTGGCGCCTTCGCTACGAGTCGCTGTGCCTGCATCAGCCGAACAACATGCTGCACTTTTCGATGATGCCGTTCCCGCAGAACTTCCCGGAGTATCTGCCGAAGGACAAGCTGGCGCAGTGGTTCGAGAGCTACGTTGCCAGTTTCGACCTGAACTTCTGGACCAGCACCGAGTTCGTCGGTGCCACCTATGACGAAGAACGTGGTGAATGGGAGGTCACCCTCAGGCTGGCCGACGGAAGCACACGGGTCATGCGCCCCAAGCATCTGCTGATGGCCACCGGCGGCAGTAGGATCCCGATGATTCCGGATCTTCCAGGTCTGGAGGACTTCGCCGGCACCACACTGCACGGCGACTACTACCGTGACGGTGCGGACTACAAGGGCAAGCGGGTCCTGATCATTGGCACCGGCACCTCGGCGCACGACTTCGCGCATGACATCGTGCGCGCGGGTGGCACCTCGACCATGGTGCAGCGCAGTCCGCTGATCGTGATCGACCAAGCGACGGCCAACGTGATGTTCGGTGACTACACCAACCATGATGTGCCGACCGACCTCGTCGACCTGAGGTTCCTGGCCGGTGGTGTCTACCACCAGGAGCGCAGTGCTTTCATCGAGTTCCAGAAGTACGCCGATGAAGCAGACAGTGAACTGCACGAGGGCCTGAGAAAGGCCGGCCTGAAGGTGTGGTCGGGTGAGGACAACACCGGCTTCTACTACACCTACCTCAGCAAGAACAAGGGCGGGTACTACCTCAACGTGGGTGCCTCCAACGCGATCGCACGAGGCGAGATCGACATCCTTCAGCTGGACACCATTGAGAAGTTCGACGCTGCCGGCATTGTGCTCGACGACGGCAGTCGGCGTGACTTCGACGTGATCATCTTCGCCACCGCACAGGAGTCGCATCTCAAGGGCATCGAGCGGATGTTCGGGAGTGAGTTCGCCGAGAAGCTGGGCCCCATCTGGGGATTCGACAACGACGGTGAGATGCGCAATGTCCTCAAGCCGACCGCCCATGAGGGATTCTGGATTCTCGACGGCAGCATCCCGATGGCGCGTTGGCATTCGCCGTTGGTCGCGCTCTTGGTGAAGGCCGAGTTGATCGGTGCGATCCCAGCGGACTTCAAGGCGGAGGGGCACATCAGCCGTACGCCCGTCGAGCCGATGCCTGCTCTGGAGATCGAGATCCGCAACCGCGAGGGCGCACGATCGGCGTAGACCGCACCGAGATGCTGGGGCGAAGAGATCAAACCGTCCCAGCATCTCCGCGGTTATACCCGCTATAAACGCGAAACCGATTGAACACCTGGGCTTTAAACGTAATCCCGCCCGGGAATGATACTCCGAGAATAGGAACCACAGCTTTGTCTGACCTGTACGAGCGCCATGCATTGATCGTTACTGCCCTCCCTGATCCGCAGTCGGTAACCGGAGAGGTCGTGCGGGCACTGGCGTCCGGGCTCGCCGCGGACGGCCACACCAAAGTCACTGTGCACGACCTGATCAGTGCAGGGTTCAACCCGGTGTTCGGTCCTGCCGACCTACAGCGGTACCGGTCGTCAGGGAGCGGCGGGGAGATCCCGGTCCCCGATGATGTGCTTGCCGAGCAGAAACTCATCGAATCCGTCGACACCGTGGTGCTGGCGTTCCCGGTGCACTGGTGGACGCTGCCTGCGGTTCTCAAAGGCTGGATTGATCGGGTGTTCATCCGCGGCTGGGCCTACGGGCCCACCGTCCAGGGTGAGCCCCCGGTCCGGGGGTTGCACTTCGTGGCAATGGCTGCGTTCGGCCAGGAACCGTTCGAACGGCGCGGCTACAAGCAGGCACAGGAGAAGCAGTGGATCGAAGGGCTTGCCGAGTACCTCAATATTCCGCATTCCGGCGTTTACAACTTGTACGAAAGTGAATCAACCGACCCGGCCGTGCACGCGAAGATCGTGGATCAAGCGCGCGAGGCCGGCGTCACCATCGCGCGGTCGATCGCTGCTCGCTCCGAAGCATGACCGGCGTTCTTCAGCCCTGAGCACGACAAGCACAGTTCGATTCCAGTCCGTATAGCCCCGCGGCTTAGCATCATCACCCCCGGCTGCCCAGCCGAACGGACCCGATAGCACAGAAAGGTTTGGTATGTCTGACCTCCAGTCGGTGTCCGACTCGACTTCGACGTCGCAAAGCTCATCGAAACCGGGACTCACCGGCCATATGGGAACAGCGGCACTGATTTTCACGGTGCTGGCCGTGGGAGCTCCGCTGGCGAGTGTTTCCGGTGTGTTCCCGGTGGTGATCAGCTTCGGCGGTTCGGCCGCGCCGATCGCGTACGGGATTGCCACGGTGATCTTGCTGGCCTTCGCCGCAGGGCTGGCCACCATGTCGAAGTTCGTGCCCAACCCGGGCGCGTTCTACGCGTATGTGACGTCCGGCCTCGGCAAGCACGCCGGCCTGGGCGGGGCGTTTCTCGCGATCTTCGCCTACTGGTTGATCGCGACCGCCACCTATGCGTTCTTCGGCTCTGCTACCAATAGGCTCCTCTTGGCGTTCGGTGGACCCGATGTTGCCTGGTATTGGTGGCAGATCCTCGGTTGGGTCATCGTCGGGTTCATCGGTTACCGAAACGTCGAATTGTCGGCCAAGGTACTGACCGTCGCCATGGTGCTCGAGGTCGCGATCGCAGTTGTCTTCGACGTCAGCATCATTGCGCGGGGCGGCGCCGAGGGACTGTCCCTTCCGACAATTGACTCCGATGTAATCAACTTGGGCGGCCTCGGCATCGCCGTGTTGTTCAGCGTCCTGTGCTTCATCGGTTTCGAATCGACGGCGATCTTCCGTGAGGAAGCCAAGGATCCCGAAAAGACTGTTCCCCGTGCTATGTACCTGTCGGTGTTGTTGGTCGGTGTCTTCTACGCGATCAGCATTGCACTCATGATTCTCGCCTACGGCCAGGACAATGCCCAGGACGTTGCAGCTGAAAATGCCGCCGGGATGTTCGACGAGGCCCTCGGTACCTACGCCGCACCGATCTTCAGGGATATCTGCGCGATACTGTTGGTGAACTCGGTGCTGGCTTCACTGATCGCGTTGACGAACATGCTCTCGCGCTACCTCTACGCGCTCGGTAACGACGGTGTGCTTCCCAAGGCGCTCGGCCAGGCACACCCCAAGCACGGTTCACCGTACCGTGCTTCGTTGGTGGTGACCGCAATGATCGGACTGCTCGGAGCACCGTTCATGTTTGTAGCGGCCGAGCCGATGGATCTGTACGCCAAGATGGTCGGCGTCGGGATATACGCCCTCATGGTGCTGATGACGCTCGCCAGCGTTGCGGTACTGATCTTCTTCCGTCGCAACCCGCAACCCGGAACGTCGCCGCTGAAGACCACCATCGCACCTATCGTCTCGATCGTCAGTTTCGCGGTCGTGCTCTATCTTGCGACCACGAACATGGATCTGGTCAGCGGGCTGACCGGTGGTCTGGCAGTCGGCCTGGTGGTGCTCACGTATCTCGTCATTGTGGCCGGCGCCGTCGCAGCGGCGATCTACCGGAAGAACAAGCCGGAAACGTTCGAACGGATCGGTCGCCAAGACCTCTGAGGCAAGGGGACGGCCCCACGAGCTGTGAAAGCTCTTGGGGCCGGCCCAGTTCAGCCTCGGTATCCGGATCCCACGTTCGACACTGCCGGCATTTCTTGGATGCCGAACTCATAACTTCCGAGAAGATTTTCTATAGAGAACGGAGCTGCAGCAATGGTGCTGTCCGCAGAAGAGAAGTCACTGATCGAGACGGTTCGCGACTTCGTCGAGAAGCAGGTCAAACCCGTCGTGCGAGACCTCGAACACACGAACACCTATCCCGAGGAACTCATCGAAACGATGAAAGACATCGGGATCTTCGGGTTGGCGATCCCGGAGCCCTACGGGTTCGGGCAGGTGTCCATGCCGTGTTATGTAGCGGTGACCGAGGAACTCGCCCGCGGGTGGATGAGCCTGGCCGGCGCGATGGGCGGGCACACCGTGGTGTCCAAGCTGATCATGCAGTTCGGCACGGAGGAACAGAAGCAGCGTTACCTGCCCCGGATGGCAACGGGCGAGTTGCGCACGACGATGGCACTCACCGAACCGGGTGGCGGGTCCGATCTGCAGGCCATGCGTACGGTGGCCCGCCGGGACGGCGACGAATACGTCATCAACGGCAGTAAGACCTGGATCACCAACGCCCGCCGGGCCGGCCTGATTGCCCTGATGTGCAAGACCGATCCCGCCGCCGAGCCCGCGCATCGCGGGGTATCGATCCTGTTGGTGGAGAAGCTCCCCGGCTTCACCGTATCCAAGGATCTGCCCAAGCTCGGCTACAAGGGTGTGGAGAGTTGTGAACTGAACTTCGCCGACTGTCGGGTACCCGCGGACGCCCTCCTCGGGTCCGCTGAGGGAAGCGGCTTCACCCAGATGATGAAGGGTCTGGAAGTGGGGCGGCTGCAGGTGGCCGCCCGGGCTACCGGTGTCGCGCGGGCGGCGTTCGAGGATGCGCTGCGCTATGCCCAGGAACGCGAAAGCTTCGGAAAGCCCATCTGGGAGCATCAGTCGGTGGGCAACATGCTCGCCGACATGGGCACCAAACTGTCGGCCGCACGTGCGCTCCTGCAGAGTGCCGCAGCGAAATTCGACTCCGGCGCGCGCTGTGACATGGAGGCTGGGATGGCGAAACTGTTCGCCTCCGAGGTCGGGATGGAGATCGCACTGGATGCGGTGCGCGTGCACGGTGGCTACGGCTATTCCACCGAGTACGACGTCGAACGTTACTTCCGCGACGCCCCGCTGATGATCGTCGGTGAGGGCACCAACGAGATCCAGCGCGGCGTGATCGCCAAGCAGCTCGTCAAGCGCGGTGGCCTGGATCAGTGAGCCGCCGACTGGTCGTGAGGCGATGACATGTTGCCTCTGAATGGAATCACCGTGCTGTCGCTGGAGCACGCGGTCGCGGCACCCTTCGCCACCCGGCAGCTCGCCGATCTCGGGGCACGGGTGATCAAGGTCGAACGTCCAAGATCGGGCGACTTCGCCCGCCAGTACGACAATTCCGTCCATGGCGAATCGAGCTACTTCGTATGGCTCAACCGGTCGAAGGAATCCATCGCGCTGGACCTCAAATCCGAGCACGGACACCTGGTACTCCACAAACTGGCCGACCGCGCCGACGTGATCGTGCAGAACCTCGGTCCCGGGGCAGCCGCCCGGCTGGGTTTGTCGGCCGAGGACGTCCGTGACCGGGACCCGAGCAAGATCGTCGTATCGGTGACGGGGTGGGGCAGCTCGGGGCCATGGGCCGACCGCAAGGCCTATGACCTCCTGGTGCAGTGCGAAACCGGCCTCGTGTCCTTGACCGGTACCCCTGACCAGGTCGCCAAAGTCGGCGTATCGATCGCAGACATCGCCGCGGGTATGTATGCGTTCAGTGGCACACTGGCCGCCCTGTACCGTCGCCAAGCCACCGGCGAAGGCGCCACCATCGAGGTCTCGCTGTTCGAAGCGCTCGCTGAATGGGTGGGGCAACCGGCTCACTTCACCGCAGGAGCTGGGCAACAACCCGGCCGGTTCGGCGCCCAGCACGCCACCATCGCACCCTATGGTCCTTTCCAGGCCGGCGACGGACACACCGTACTGATCGCCATCCAGAACGAACCGGAATGGTCGCGGTTCTGCACTGTTGTGCTGCAGCGTCCCGAGGTCGCCGAGGATTTCCGATTCACCTCCAACACACTGCGTGTGGCGAACCGGTCCGACGTGAACGCCGTCATCACCGAGGTCTTCACCGCACTGCCGACCGCGGAATTGGAGTCACGGCTGGCAGCCGCGCGCATCGCTTTCGCCGGCGTCAACACCGTCAGCGAATTTCTCGACCACCCGGTGCTTGCCGCGCGGGACCGCTGGCGGATGGTCGACACCGAGAGCGGGCCCGTGCGAGCACTGCTTCCACCGATCGACATGGGCGCCGAGGCGCGCATGGGCCCAGTGCCCGCACTCGGCGATCACACTGCGGCGATTCTGACCGAGCTCGGATTCGATCCGGCGGAGCACCCGGGATCTGTGCATTCACACCATGAAGCGAGGAACTGACATGTCGCTCTCGGTCGACGGACTCGATCAGTATGTGCAGGACTGGCACCCTGACCCGGTCAGCGACACCGAACTGCTGAGCGCACGTCCTGCCGCTGCGCTCGCGGCCACACTCGATCTCGACTGCGAGCTCGACGTGGGCGACGCGCTGCCGGCGATGTGGCACTCGGTGTACTTCGCGGAGTGGTCGCCGACATCGGCGCTCGGCGCCGACGGACACCCCGGTGAGGGCCGCTTCATGCCGCCGATTCCCAACCGCCGCAGAATGTTCGCCGGCGGCCGGCTCGTCGTCCACGAACCCCTGGTCCTCGGCAGGGAGGCGACCCGGCGAGCTGAGGTCGTGTCCACGGCAGTCAAGAACGGCAAGACAGGGCAACTGCTCTTCGTCACGGTGCGATACGAATACAGCCAGGACGGCCAGCCCAGGCTGACCGAGGAGCATGATCTCGTCTACCGCAGTGACACCGGATCCTCGACCCCGTTCACACGCGTTGACGAGGCATTGTCAGCCCGCAGTGCGCCGTGGGCTGTCGAACCCACCACGCATCCGGCGTTGCTGTTCAGGTTCAGTGCCCTCACCTCGAACGCCCACCGCATCCACTATGACACCGAGTACGCCCGAGAGGTCGAAGGATTCCCGGCGTTGGTGGTACACGGGCCGTTGTTGGTGCTCTACATGGCGGAGCTGGCGCGTATCAACTGCCCGCGGCCACTGCAGCGGTTCCGATACCGCTTGATGAAGCCGGTCTTCCTCGGCGATGCGATCCGCGTCCAAGGCGATCCCGCTGTCGACGGTGACTCCGTCGAACTGTCGGTGGTGTCTGGCGCCGGAACCATCCATGCAAGTGCACAGGCCGACTACGCATGACCGCTGGGTACGATGCCGACGTCATCAGGTCCGCGCGGTCGTTGTTATTCGTGCCGGGGAACCGACCCGGACGTTTCCCGAAAGCCATGGCGGCACAGCCCGATATCGTGATTCTCGACCTAGAGGACGCGGTTGCCGCCGACGAGAAGGCCACTGCACGTGAACACATCGCCGAGTGGTTCGCCGCAGGACGACCTGGGATGGTTCGCATCAATGCGGCCGATACCCCCTGGCATGAAGCGGATCTGGAGTTGATTCGCCGGCACCGAGTTCCGGTCATGCTTGCCAAGGCGGAATCCGTTGAGCAGATCCGCCACATCACCGACCTGGCTCCGGGTGTGTCCATCATCCCACTGATCGAGACAGCGGCGGCAGTGGCGGCCGTCGGGAAGCTGTGCACGGTCGAGGGAGTGGTGCGACTGGCCTTCGGCAGTATCGACTTCGCGAACCAGATCGGCGTCGACCCCGATGACCGGGACGCACTGCTGCTGCACCGGTCGATGTTGGTGCTGGGGTCCGCAGCAGCCGGACTGCCGGCACCTATCGACGGCGTGACCACCTCGCTCACCGACAGTGACGCTGTGACAGGTGATTTCACCTATGCGAGGAGACTTGGCATGGGAGCGAAGCTCTGTATCCATCCCGCCCAGGTTGCCGCTGTGCATGCCGCCGCGACAACGACGGAAGCCGACGTGCAGTGGGCACAAAAGGTGATCAGGTCGTTCGACGCCGCCAACGGTTCCGCGGCCGCCGTCGACGGTCAGATGATCGACGTGCCGGTGGTCGAGCGCGCCCGGCACATCCTGGCGACCGCCGCCGACCGCTGACAACGACGGCCTCGCCCGCTCAGCCGGGGGTTCCACTGGGGGCGAGATGTTCGGCCGGCACTGCACCGGCGGCCCTGCGGATGTCCTGCGCCATGGCCGACCCCGACACGGTGAGTGCACCCACCTGAGCGGCCGTGAGATCGCCGAGCCGAAGTGGCGCTACGCGGTTGCGGGCAGCCGCAGCGGTCGGTTTCACGGCGTGGATATCGTCACTATTCTGCGTGCACAGGCCGGGGGCTCCGAGGCCGAGGCGTCGCGACCAGTCGGGCCGAGTGGATGCGATGGGTATTGTCGATCGCTTCGTCGAGGAGCGCGCTCACGGCGGTGCCGTATTCGTACACCCTGATGACCTCGGCCAGTCGCTGTGCGGATGCCGCTGTGATCGGCTCCCGCTCGCGGACCACCGCGGTGAGGATGTCGTGCACGGCCATCTGGTGTTCCCCGATCGCCAGATTGATCGAAACCGCATGCCATTCAGCCACCGTCAAGCATTGTCGGTGACAGGCGAGCAGCTCCCACGCGACCTCGGTCTCGGACACGGACGTCACCCGCAGTACCTCCTCAGAGCGTCGGTGTCCTCGTCGAGCAGTGCAGCGCGCATGTCATGCCAACTCGACCAACAGGTCGCCACCGTCGACCTGGGCGGTGGCGGTGACGGCGACCCGGGCGACGGTGCCCGCCTTGGGGGCGGTGATCGCGGCCTCCATTTTCATCGCTTCGATGGTGGCAATCGTCTGGCCGGTTTCGACCGCGTCACCCTCACTGACGGTGACGGTGACGACACCGGCGAATGGTGCGGCCACGTGGTCGGGGTTGGTGCGGTCGGCTTTTTCCGCGGTGGGCACCGCCGAGGCGATACTCCGATCGCGCACCAGTATCGGACGGAGTTGTCCGTTCATGGTGCACATTGCGGTACGCATTCCCCGTTCGTCAGGGTCGGATACCGCTTCCAGCCCGATCAGCAGTTCGACACCCTTCTCCAGTCGCACCCGGTGTTCGTCACCCTGACGCAACCCGTAGAAGAACTGATTGGCACTGAGTGAGCTGGTGTCGCCATAGGTATCGCGGTGGGTCTCGAACTCCTTGGTCGGACCGGGGAACAGCAACCGATTCAGTGCCGCCTGGCGCTTGCCGCCCGGTTGCGCCAGTACCGCCTCGTCCTCGTTGGACAATTCTCGTTGCGGCCGGGCCGCGCTGCGGCCGTGTAACGCCTTGGTGCGTAGCGGCTCCGGCCATCCGCCGGCCGGATCACCGAGCTCACCGCGCAGGAAGCCGATCACCGACTCCGGGATGTCATAGCGGTCGGGGTCGGCGGCGAACTCCTCGGCGCCGATGCCGGCGCCGAGCAATGCCAGGGCCAGGTCGCCGACCACCTTGGAACTCGGGGTCACCTTGATCAGTCGGCCCAGCATGCGGTCGGCTGCCGCGTAGTTGCTCTCGACTTCCTCGAACCGGTCGCCGAAGCCGAGTGCGATCGCTTGCTGGCGCAGGTTGGACAGCTGCCCGCCGGGGATCTCATGGGTGTACACCCGCCCCGTCGGCGCGGAGGGCCCGGCTGCGGCAACATCGAAGGGACCGTAGACCTTTCGCAGCGCTTCCCAGTACGGCTCGAGGTCGCACACGGCTTGCAGGTCCAGCCCGGTATCACGGTCGGTATACGCCGCGGCCGCGACGATGGAACTCAACGCGGGCTGACTGGTGGTGCCGGCGAGCGGCGCGGACGCACCGTCCACGGCATCGGCACCGGCGGTCCACGCCGCGAGATAGGTGGCCAGCTGTCCGCCGGGGGTGTCATGGGTGTGTACGTGCACCGGTAGGTCGAACCGTGATTTGAGTGCGCTCACCAGCGTTGCGGCCGCAGCGGGCCGCAGCAGGCCGGCCATGTCCTTGATGGCCAGCACATGTGCACCGGCCTCGACGATCTGCTCGGCCAGACGTAGGTAGTAGTCCAGCGTGTACAACGATTCGACGGGATTGGACAGATCCCCTGTGTAGGACATCGCCACCTCGGCCACTGTGGTGTTGGTGGCGCGGACCGCATCGATGGCCGGTCGCATCGAGTCGACGTTGTTCAGTGCGTCGAAGATCCGGAAGATGTCGACGCCGGTGCTAGCGGCTTCGTCCACGAACGCCGTGGTGACGGTCTCTGGGTAGGGGGTGTAGCCCACGGTGTTACGGCCGCGGAGCAGCATCTGCAGGCAGATGTTCGGCATGGCCTCCCGCAGTGCGGCCAGGCGTTCCCAGGGATCCTCCTTGAGGAACCGCAGTGCGACATCGTAGGTGGCCCCGCCCCAGCACTCGACCGACAGCAGCTGCGGCATCATCCGCGCCACGTAGGGTGCGACCGTGAGCAGGCCGTTGCTGCGCACCCGCGTCGCCAGCAACGACTGATGCGCATCACGGAATGTGGTGTCGGTGACGCCGAGTGCCGGTGAGTCCCGCAGCCACCGCGCGAATCCCTGCGGGCCCAGGTCGGTCAGCTTCTGCTTACTGCCCGCGGGCGGTGTCGCGCGCAGATCGATACCGGGAAGCTTGCTGCTGGGGTACACGGTCGACGGCCGATCACCATACGGCTTGTTCACCGTCACGTCGGCCAGGTAGTTCAAGATCTTGGTGCCCCGGTCCGCGCTGCCATGCGTGGTCAACAGTTGCGGCCGCTCGTCGATGAAGCTCGTGGTGATCCGACCGGCGACGAAATCCGGATCTTCCAGAACCGCCGCCAGGAAAGGAATGTTGGTCGACACCCCGCGGATCCGGAACTCGGCGACCGCGCGGCGCGCCCGGCGTACCGCGGTTTCGAAGTCGTACCCCCGACACGTCAGCTTCACCAGCATGGAGTCGAAATGCGCCGACACCTCGGCGCCCACATGAGCACCACCATCCAATCGGATACCGGCACCACCGGGCGAGCGGTACGCCGTGATCCGCCCGGTGTCCGGCCGGAACCCGTTGGCCGGATCCTCGGTGGTGATCCGGCACTGTAGAGCGGCGCCGTGGGTACCGACCCGGTCTTGGCTCAAGCCGAGCTCGGCCAGCGAAGCTCCCCCGGCGATCCGGAGTTGGCTCGACACCAGGTCGACGTCGGTGATCTCCTCGGTGACGGTGTGCTCGACCTGGATACGGGGGTTCATCTCGATGAAGACGTGATTGCCCCGCTCGTCGAGCAGGAACTCCACCGTGCCGGCGCAGCTGTATCCGATCTGGCGGGCGAACGCGACGGCGTCGTCGCAGATACGTTGACGCAGAGTGGGATCCAGGTTCGGGGCGGGGGCGAGCTCGATGACCTTCTGATGCCGGCGCTGCACGCTACAGTCACGCTCGTACAGGTGGATGACATTGCCGTAGTTGTCGGCGAGAATCTGCACCTCGATATGGCGTGGATTGATCACCGCCTGCTCGAGGAACACGGTGGCGTCACCGAATGCTGCCGCAGCCTCCCGGCTGGCGGCCTCGATGGCGTCCCTCAGCTGCTCCCGTTCGGCAACCCGGCGCATTCCGCGGCCGCCCCCGCCGGCGACCGCTTTGACGAATACCGGGAACTGCATGTTCTGTGCCGCCGCCAGCAGCTCATCGACATCGGCGGAGGGCGCGGTGGAGTCCAGCACCGGCAGTCCGGCCGCCCGCGCGGCGGCGATCGCGCGCGCCTTGTTCCCGGTGAGTTCCAGCACCTCGGCGGAGGGGCCCACAAAGGTGATTCCCGCTGCGGCGCACGCCGCCGCCAGTTTCGGGTTTTCCGAGAGGAATCCGTAACCCGGGTACACGGCATCCGCGCCCGAAGCGACAGCGGTGCGGACGATCTCATCGACGGCCAGATAGGCCCGGACGGGATGGCCCACCTCGCCGATCTGGTACGACTCGTCGGTCTTCAGGCGGTGGACCGAGTTGCGATCCTCGTATGGATAGACAGCGACCGTGTCGACACCGAGTTCGTACGCTGCTCGGGAGGCCCGAATCGCGATCTCACCGCGATTGGCGATCAAAACCTTGGAGTACATCAGGGTCACCTCTGCTGCTCTGGGTATGAAGTGGGTGGCGGGCTTGGCGGAGCGGGTATTCACACTGCTCGATGTGCGATCGGTGGGTCGTGGCCACCGAGGTGTCATTGTCGATCGACCCACAAGGCGAGGGCTGTTCAGTCAGGAGTTCGAACAACTGGGTCAATTGACTAAGTTGAGATATTCAAGCACGCGACCAGTGCTGTCAAGAGATTCGGAACCAGATTTTCTTGTCGGCTGGAGTTTCCATCCCCGCAGTCCGGGGGGTTTTCGGATCGCTTGACACCGGATGCGCTGTGCGGCATGGTATGGGTCATCGACCTGAGTCATATGACCAACTTCAAATCGCGCGTCGGCGTGCGAGGTGTTGCCTCTTTGTCTCGCAGGCGAGTCTGCCAACGGGGTGTTGCCGTCAGCGCCCCGAGCGTTCGTGAATCACCCGCCACTCGTTAGAGGAATCAAAGAATGAAGCGCGGAGAAATCTCATTCTGGTTGACGCACCCCGGTGCCCCGACCGCACCGCCGACTCAGACGCTCGCGCGAGATATCGACTGCGACGTCGCCATTGTGGGTGGCGGCCTGTCCGGACTGTGGGTGGCATGGGCACTGGCGCAGGTGCGGCCCGAATTGTCCGTCGCGGTCCTGGAGGCCGAGTGCCTCGGGTTCGGGGCCTCCGGCCGCAACGGCGGCTGGATGTCGGCAAAGCAGGTCGGCGTCCGTCGGGCGTTGGCCCGAGGCGCCGGCGGCGCGAAGGCCGTCACCGATATGCAGGACCGGCTCGCGAGTGCCTGTAACGAAGTGGTCGACATCCTGGGTGCCGACGAAATCGATGCTCGTCGAGGTGGCTGGACCCAACTCGCCCGGTCGGCGAGTGAGCTCCGTCGTGCCGAGAACTACGTCGCCGAGTCCCGCCGGTGGGGCCTGGACGAATCCTCGATTCGTATGATGTCCGCCGAGGAAACCTACGAGCGCATTCACGCGAGCGGGATCGTGGGTGCGATTCACAGTCCGCACAATTACTGCGTCGACCCGGTCAAGATGGTGTTCCGGCTGGCGTCACTGGCCATCGATGCCGGCGCAGCGGTATACACCGGCGCACGCGTGACGAACATCGAGCCGGGACAACTGACGGTCGGACCGCACCGGGTCAAAGCTTCCCAGATCGTGGTGGCAACCGAGGGTTATACCGCTGCGCAACCCGGTCAGCGGCGCCGCATGCTGCCGCTCAACAGCAGCATGTTGGTGACCGAGCCCCTGACCCAGGATCAGTGGGCGAGGGTGGGATGGGACCACCACGACGGGGTGTCTGCCACCGCGCACACGTATTTTCATAGTGAACGTACGCCCGATGGCCGGATCGCCATCGGTGGTCGCGGCAGGCCCTACCGCTTCGGGTCGCGAACCGATCGAAACGGTATGACCGACGAGGCCACCGTGCGGTCTCTGATGCAGGTCATCGAAGATCTGTTCCCGGGGTTGGGCGCCCGGCCGGCGCACGCCTGGTGCGGTGTCATCGGGGTGACCCGTGACTGGTCGCCTTTCCTCGACTACGACTCGGCCGGACAGGTGTTGCGGATGGGTGGTTACGCGGGGCAGGGACTGACGGCAAGCTACCTGGCGGGCCTGGCCGCCGCCGACCTGCTGACGGGGCGCAAGAGCTTCCTGTCCACATCCGCCTGGGTCCGTCCGGTTCCACGACGCTGGGAGCCGGAACCGCTCCGGTGGATCGGTGCCAACGGCTTCTATCTCGCCTACTCCCTGGCCGACCGTCTGGAAGCCCTCTCCCGTTCGGACCGAACGTCGAGGATTGCACGCATCGCCGACAAGATCGCCGCCCGCTGACCGGACGACTGTCCGAACATCCACCACATCCCAATGCCCACAGCGCTACTGGCCAATGACCACGCTTTCGTCATCGCGGCAGTAGAGAAGGAGAAACACGAGTCATGACCACCTATGCCGTCACCAACCCGGCCACCGGCGAGACCCTCAAGGGGTTCCCGGGTATCACCGACGAGGATCTGGCCACCGCCATCGGCCAGGCCGCCTCCGCCCAGGCCGCGTGGAGTGCAAGCAGCATCGCCGAGCGCGTCGAGGTGCTGCGCAAGGTCGCCGCGATCTACGACGAACGAGCCGAAGAACTCGGCGCGATCATCAGTCGTGAGATGGGTAAGCCGATCGGATCGGCCATCGGAGAGGCCCAGTTCTCGGCGTCGATCTACCGCTACTACGCCGACAGCGCCGAAGAATTCCTGGCCGACGAGCCGATCAAACTGCGGGGAGGTAGCGGCACCGGTGTGATTCGGCGCGCGCCACTGGGCGTCGTGCTGGGCATCATGCCGTGGAACTACCCCTATTTCATGGCGGCGCGTTGTGCGGCACCGAACCTGATGATCGGGAACACGGTCCTGCTGAAGCCGGCCCCGCAGTGCCCTGAATCCGCCGCCGCGATCGAAGCGGTGTTCAACGACGCGGGTCTCCCTTCGGGCGCGTACACCACCATCCTGGCGTCCAACGAGCAGATCGAATCGGTGATCGCCGATCCGCGCGTGCGCGGGGTCTCGCTCACCGGATCCGGACGGGCCGGCTCCGCCGTGGCGAAGCTTGCGGGAGAGCACCTGAAGAAGGTCGTGCTCGAACTCGGTGGTTCGGATCCCTTCCTGGTGCTGTCGACCGACGACATGGACTCGCTGGTGACCAAAGCTGTCGCAGCGCGTATGTACAACTCCGGGCAGGCCTGCAACGCCGCGAAGCGCTTCATCGTCGCCGACCACCTCTACGATGAGTTCCTGGAGAAGTTCGTCGCCGGGATGTCGACCTTCACGCCCGGTGATCCCTTCGATCCCGCCACCAAGCTCGGGCCCCTCTGCTCCGTCGAGGCTGCGGAACGGCTTGAAGCGCAGGTGAATCGGGCTGTCCAGGAGGGTGCGAAAGTCGAGCTCGGCGGACAGCGCGACGGAGCCTTCTTCCCGCCGACGGTATTGACCAATGTCCGACGTGACGGCAGTGCGTACGCCGAGGAGTTCTTCGGGCCGGTCGCGCAGGTGTTCCGGGCCCGCGATGAGGCCGAAGCCGTCGAACTGGCCAATGACACGGAGTTCGGACTCGGATCGTTTGTGTTCACCGATGACCCCGTCCAGGCCGAACGCGTCGCCGACCAGATCCAAGCAGGCATGGTGTACATCAACACGGTCGAGGGTGAAGGCCCCGAGGTGCCGTTCGGCGGGGTGAAGAACTCCGGCTACGGGCGGGAACTCGGCCGCCTCGGCGCCGAAGAGTTCGTCAACATGAAACTCGTCCGTACCGGCGCCTGACCCGCCTTACCGGCACCCGAGAAGGAGAAACGGCCGATGAGCCGAGCATTTGTGCTGTTCCAACTGCAGATCGATGACGCCGACGGTTACCGCGAGTACGAAGCGGCAGACCACATTGCGATGCTGAAAAAGTTCGACGGCACGTTCATCGGAGCGGATGCCGCCGCGGAAGTCCTGGAGGGGCAGTGGCCCTATCGGACGGCGCTGGTCGAGTTCCCCAGTAAGGAACTGGCGCATGCGTGGTTCGAATCCGAGGAGTACCAGGCGGTGGCCGGGCTTCGCCACCGCTCAGCCAAGTCGAATGTGGTAATTATCTCCGGGGTCTAGCCGTCGATCAAAGGGCGTTCTTGACGGGAGGCGATCTCGTCCAGAACCCCGGCGATGAGTCCTCTTCTTGCGCGACCAGTTCGTGATGAAACGGCCCGGCGTTCATTTCCGACCCATCGAGTTCCAAATCCCTGAAAGGATGAACATGCCTGCACTGGTCCATATCTCGGCATCCTCCGCACGCGATAAGCTCACCCCGATGGGCCCGCGCGTCGGAGCGGACGCCGGTGACCCGCAGATCCGCCAGCTCCCGGTAGAGACCGGCACCGGGGCGAAGGTCGGTATCTGGGAGTGCACCCCGGGCAGCTACAGGGTGGACGTCAAGCCGGCCAGTGAGACGTGCTACGTGATCGAGGGCAAGGCCGTCTTGGAGGACGACGAGACGGGATCACGATTGACCATCACCGCCGGCGACTTCGTGACCATGCCGAAGGGATGGTCGGGCCGGTGGACGATCGAGGAGACTCTCCGTAAGGCCTACACCACCTTCTGAACCGGTCCAGCCGTGCGTTGACATTCCGGTATCGCACTGCACCAACGGAACACGCTGTTGGCCGGCCTGGCTTTCTCGGTCAGATCCTTAGCCTTCTTACCGACCCGCGGTGAGTTGTTCGCCTAAGGCTTTTCTCGTTTGCGACCACCGCCCAGGCCACCAACCGCGCGAGCATCGGAAAGCTGCTCAAACTTTGGAACGGCGCGCTGGCGGCCATCCACGACGAACGGACTCACTGCCCTGGGCCGGTTGTGGCCTCCCGCGTCGTAGCCCTACGGTCCGGAAGTCCCGTTCGGTGGTGTGAAGAACCCACTTCATCGGCGCCTCGGCGATAAGGGTTTGAATTTCAAACCGACTGTGCCATGATGGGGCTATGACCAGTTCCCGCCTCGCCGAACTGCCCGGACGGCCGTGCCCGATCGCCGCCGCAATCGAAGTGGTCGGTGAGCGGTGGTCGCTGCTCGTCGTGCGCGAACTCCATTTGGGCGCAAGGACATTCAACGAGATCGTGGTCGGTACCGGTGCACCCCGTGACCGCGTAGCCGCCCGGCTGAAGAGCCTGATGGAGGCCGGTGTCGTCGAGCGCGTCGAGTACCAGAGTTCGCCGCAACGCTTCGAGTACCACCTCACCCCGTCGGGCGAGGAACTCGCGCCCATTCTCACCGCACTGCTGAAGTGGGGGCTCAAACACGTCGTCGCACCCGACGACCCGGACCGGGAGGCCTACCGCAGCGCGACCGCGACCAGGGGGCAGGGGTGACTGCAGAACCCGTCACCGACAGAAGCCGGTGGGGTGAAACCCGATCCCGCACGGTCACCTGGCACGATCCCGCTCCTGGCACCGCGGTCGGACTGTCGATGCCGGGACTGGACTACCTGCGCGCGATGCGCGACGGGGCCCTGCCGCCCCCGCCGATCGCGGCGCTCATGCAGACCGAGATCGTCGAGGCCGAACACGGCCGGGTGGTATTCACTTGCAGCCCCGATGAATCCGTCTACAACCCGATCGGATCGGTGCACGGCGGCCTGGTCTGCACGCTGCTCGACTCGGTACTCGGTTGCGCACTGCACAGCACGCTGCCGCAGGGCAAGGGGTACACCTCGGTGGAGATCAAGGTCAACTATCTCAAAGCAGTGCGGCTGACCAGCGGTCTACTCACCGCGACCGGATCCGTCGTGAAATCGGGTGCACGGGTGGGATTTACCGAAGGATCGATCACCGACGAATACGGCGCGGTGGTGGCCACTGCCTCCAGCACGCTGCTCATCTTTGATATCTAGCGACACTCGACAGACAGGAACGCACGGGATGACCAATCCGATCCTGATCATGGGCGCCACCGGCCGGCACGGAAACACCGGTGGATACCTGGTGCGCCGGCTACGCGACCAGGGCCGCGCCGTCCGGGTGCTGGCCCGCACCCGCAGCGAGCGCACCGAGGAACTGGCCGAACTCGGCGCAGAGATCGTGCTCGGCGATCTCACCGACCGGCGCAGCCTGCTACCGGCCCTCGCCGATGTGGACCTGGCGTACTTCACCTACCCGATCGCCGCCGGGGTGGTGCCGGCCGCGGCCAACTACACCGCCGCAGTCCGGAAGGTGGGAAGATCACCGCGCACGGTGGTGATGTCGATGGGACCCGCCCACCCGAACCATCCCAGCGACCTCGGCCGGGCCCAGTGGCTGGCCGAGGAGATGATGCAGTGGGCCGGTCTCGATGTGCTGATTCTGCGCGTGACGGCGGTGTTCCACGAGAATCTGCGGGTACTGCACGCACCGACGGTGCGTGACCGCGGAATCCTGCGCAGCTCCTTCGGGGACAACCCAGTGCCCTGGATCAGCGGGCGTGACGCCGCCGAGCTCGGTTTGGTGGCTCTGCTGCATCCGGAACGGTTCGCCGACACGGTGTGCTACCCCAGCGGCAACGAGATGTTCTCCTATGCCGACATCGCCGATCTGATGACCGAAACGCTGCAGACGCCGGTGCGCTACGAGCCCGTCGACGCCGCGCAGTGGCGAGCCGACCTGATCGATCTTGCCGCCGACGGAGCTGATCCCGTGGTCAATGTGGAGATGGCCCAGCATATTTCGTCGGTCGGCGGGATGGTGGCCGCGCGAGGGGCGGTCGCCTCGGCCGAGCAGGCCGATGATTTGCGCCGGCTGATCGGCCGGGATCCGTTGACCCTGCGCGAGTTCCTCGCGGACAACCTGGCGGCGTTCGCGTCCTGACGCCGTGGCGCCGGACGCGAGATCCGCGGTCTCGCCTTCTATGGCGTTTGTTATAACCCACGGCGAGCTGCAGCTATAACGATCGTCATAGCACGGCCTACTCCGCCGGGGTCACATCCACACCGGACCCTTTGATCGAGGCCTTCGCCCGGTTCTCCGCGCGCACCGCCCTCTTGCCGCGCACGTATCCGGTCGCGGAGACCGTCGCCGCCAGCAGGACATCCTCGCCCTTGACGAACGGGTGGAACCCGACGCCGGCGCCGCCGCGGCCCTTGACCGGGATGTCGGCGACGTCGGTGACCTTCCAACTCTTCTCCGACAGCGACAGGATCGCCTCGCCGTTGGCGCACGAAATCGGCAGCGCGGCAATCACTTCATCGTTCTGGTCACCGCCGCTCGCAAGCTTCACTCCGGCCACGCCGTTGCCGGCCACACCCTGCGGGTTCACCGCGGCCGGGTCGATGCGCAGGATCTTGCCGCGCCGGGTGACCAGGGCCAGGTGATAGCCCTCGGGCAGCATCCCGGAACGCAGCAGCCCGGTGATGTCCGGGGCGACCGGGATGTCGCGGATCTTGTACGGCAGACCACCGCCGGTGGTGAACTTGATCCGGCCGTCGGTCCACACCGCCCAACCCAGGCCCGAGCTGAGCAGCTCGCCGTGGCTGTCGGAGAACACCCCCCGGTCATCAAGACGCCAGGCGGCGTTGACCTTTCGCTCACGCGCCCCATCCTCGCCGGCCCCGGCCGTCACCGGGGTCGCCTCGAAGTCCAGCACGGTGCGCCGGTCGTACTCGGGTCCCTTGAACAGTTTCGCGGTCTCCACGAGCTCCTTGTCGATCACCACCCGGCGCGCATCGGGGTTGGTCACCAGTTCGGTCAGCTCGGCATACTCGGCGTCCAGCTTCTCGGCCTCGGCCTGCAACTCGATCACGTCGAGGCGGGTCAGGCGGCGCAACTGCAGGCTCAGCACGTAATCGGCCTGCTCGGCATCGATCTTGAACCGCTCCTGCAGGCCCCGGCGGGCGTCGTCCACGGTGTCGGACGATCGAATGATCGCGACGGCAGTATCAATGTCAAGATGGATCAGCATCAGGCCGGCCACCAGGTGCCGGCGCGCGGCGACCTTCTCCAACCGGTACTCGCTGCGGCGCAACACCACCGAATCCCGCAGGTGCAGGAACGCGACGATCAACTCGCGGACCGACCACCAGCGCGGCACCCGGTTCTCGTCCAGGGCGACCAGGGAGGCCGCGAACGTCGACTCCAGCGGGGTCAGCGCCAGCAGTTGGTCGCGGATCTGCTCGGCGCTGTGGCCGCGCTTGGCGGTGACCACGATCCGTAGCCCGTTGCGGCGATCGGTCAGGTCCGACATGTCGGCCACGCCGGACATCTCCCCGGACTCCACCAGGGCCCGGATCCGTTCCTGCACAGTGTTACTGGCCACGCCGGGCGGAAGCTCGGTGACGATGCAGTTCTTGCCTTCGACGGTCACCGTGCCGCGCACGGTGAACTGGCCGCGCCCGGTGGTGATGTACTCGCGCAGGCCGCTCTCGCCGATGACCCGGGCCCCGCAGCCCCAGTCCGGGCCCGGGATGAGCTTGACCAGGCGGTCGTCGGTCATGTTCGGGGTCTTCAGCAGGGCGCGGCAGGCCGCCATGATCTCGCGCGGGTTGTGGGCGGGCACCTTGGTGGCCCAGCCCTCGGCGATACCCATCGCGCCGTTGCACAGCAGCACCGGCCACTGCGCCGGCAGCCAGGTCGGCTCGGTCCACTCACCGTCGAACGTCGGCACCATCGGCACCGCGTGGCTGTCGAGTTCGGCGGTCAGCGCCGCGCCGGGAGCGGACAGTCGCATCTCGGTGTAGCGGTCGGCGGCCGGGATGTCGCCCTGGATCCGCGGGAAAGCGCCCTGTCCGTCAATGACTTTCACGCGCTGGAACTCGGCGGCCATCAACGCCGCCGCGCCGTACATCGACGCGCCGCCGTGCGGATGCAGGTTGCCGGTGACCGCGGAGCACACCTTCGAGGACTTCTGCGGCTTGTTGCCGGGCAGCAGCTTCGAGTCGTGCATCTGGTACAGCAGCCGGCGCTGACCGGGCTTGAGCCCGTCGTAGGCCGACGGGATGGCGCGGTCGCTGACGCTGTACAGCGCAAACGTCAGCTGGTATTGGTTCCAGTAGTCGTCGGCGCTCTGGTCGAGCACCAAGTCGGGGTTCTGCTCGGGAACGTCCAGGGTGGCGGTCACAGTCTTCTACCTACGATCTCTCAAGTCAGATCCAGTGCGGAGGTGTCGATGCGGGAGGCCACGTCGGCCATCCACGTGCGTCGGCCCTCGGGCGGCCCACCGAACAACGTGTGATGCAGCTTCTTCTCGCCGTCGTCGAGGTGAACCCGGATCACGGTGCGCCGGTGCGGATCCAGCACCGTGTTCCAGAAGTCGTCGGCGTCCATCTCACCGAGACCCTTGTTGCGCTGCACCTCCACCCGCTTCTTGGAGTTCTCCTTCAGGCGGGCCACCGCGGCGTCCCGCTCGGATTCGTCCTGGCAGTAGATCCGCTCGTCGCCGTTCTTCACCACGAAAAGCGGTGGCAGTGTCACGTACACCATCCCGGCCTCCACCAGCGGACGGTAGAAGTCCAGGAACATCGAGATCAGGCTGGAGTTGATGTTGCCGCCGTCGGGGTCGGCGTCGGAGGCGAACAGGATCCGGTCATACCGGCACAGTTCCGGGTCGCAGTTGTCGCGTACCCCGCAGCCCAGGATGCGCTCGATCGAGTCGAACTCGTCCTTGCCCCGCGCCTTGCTCAGGGCATACCCGTAGACGTTGGGCGGCTTGCCTTTCAGCGGGAATGCGGCCTGGAAGGTGGCGTCCCGCGCGGCCTTGATGGTGCCCAGCGCCGAATCGCCCTCGCAGAGGAACAGTTCGGCGCCCGAGCCGCGTCCGGACTCCCGGCTGGGCAGCAGCTTGGGTGGCAGCGACAGGTTGGTACCCAGCCCCTTGGCCTTCGAGGCGGCGCGGGCGCGGGCCTTGGCGCCCTCGGCGCTGCGCCGGGCCCGGGCGGACTCCAGTGCCAGCTTCGTCCACAGCGTGACGGTGTCGTTGTTCGCGGGGTTGGCCGCCCAGATCGTCACGCTGCGCGCTACGTCCGGGGCCATCGCCACATTCAGTGAGCGGGACGACACCGCGGTCTTGGCCTGGGAGTCCCACGCCACATCGGGAGCACGGGTGTCCACCGCCAGCGCGGTCACCGCCACGAAGTCCTGCGGCTCCGGCCCGTCCTCGCCCTTGGCCAGGCCCAGGTCCCGGATCCGGGAGGCGCGGTCGGCCAGCGCCTCGGACAGGCCCTTCATGGCGGCCGTCAGATGCGAGCCGCCGCCGGGGGTGCGCACCGTGTTGCAGAACGCGGCGATGGTCGCCGGCTCGGCCGGCCCCGCCGTCAGTGACCAGCGGAAAGGCGTCGGTCCGCGGCCGGTGGTGTACTCGCCGCGGCCCTCGACCACGGCGCGGACGCCGGGCGCCGGGGTGCCGGCCGCCGAGCACATCAGATCCAGCAGCGTGTCGGTGCCCCACGGGCCGCTGAACGGCTCCAGCAGGGCCGGCGGGACCTCGTCACCGGGCCAACCCTCGTCGACGACGACGAGGTGTACACCGGGGGACATCCGCGCCGCGGCATGCGCGCGCAGCAGCACCTCGCCGACATCCACGCTGGAATCGGGCACCACGGTCGGGTCGAACAGGATCCGCACGGTGGTGCCGTGCGCGTTGGGCTTTCGGTTGCCGACACCACGCAGGCTCTGGGTGTCGACGCGGGTGAACGGGGCGTCGGGGTCGAACTCGTCACCCTCGAACACGCCCGGGTAGCCGGCGCCGAAGCTCTGCAGGTAGGTCTTGCCCGCCCGGCGCACCGTGACGTCGGTGCGCGCGGAGATGAATACCGCTGCCGCAGCGCCGATTCCGTTCAGGCCGGCGCCGGTGCTGGCCGCGTCGGTGTGCGCGGAGAACTTGCCGCCGGCGCGTGCGGTGCCCAGCGTCTTGACGATGCCGTTCTTGCCGGTGGTCGGGTCGGTGTCGACGGGCAGGCCGCGGCCGTCATCGGCGACGCTGACCGAGCCGTCGGTGTGCAGGGTGATGGTGACCGTGGACCCGCCGTGGCCGGGGACGGCGACCTCTTCGATGGCATTGTCGACGATCTCCCGCAGGGCGGTGTTGAGCACATCGAGCCCGAGGTTCACCGCCGGCCGCAGGCGGGTGTGCTGGACATCGTCGAGCTCGGTGATGTCGGCGGCGGTGTAGCTCACTGCTGGGTTCTCTCCGTCGGGGCCAAGGGGGGTGCCGGAGGAATGGTAGTCGGCCGAGCTGACATCCCCGTGCATCCATGCGGGAGGTGCAGGGAGAACGTCTCAGGTCAGCCGGTGCTGTGCTGGTCATCACTGTGACGCCCGCGGGACTCACGCAGAACCCGACCCTGCCGGACGTCGGCTTCCTCCTTGGCCCGGTTCTTCGCCGAGACCCGGTCGTCCCGGGCCGGTAGCTGAAGGACGCGTTCGGCGGCGATACCCGCCTGGAGCTGGCGGCCACGCTCGAGCTCGGCGTCCAATTCGGCGCCGAAGAGCAAAGCCAGGTTGGTGATCCACAACCACAGCAGGAACACGATCACCCCGGCCAGCGCACCGTAGGTCTTGTTGTAGCTGCCGAAGTTGGCGACGTAGAACCCGAACCCGACGGAGGCGAGGACCCACAGC
The DNA here is from genome assembly GCF_019456655.1 of Mycolicibacterium diernhoferi. Lineage (NCBI taxonomy): Bacteria > Bacillati > Actinomycetota > Actinomycetes > Mycobacteriales > Mycobacteriaceae > Mycobacterium > Mycolicibacterium diernhoferi. The sequence continues at coordinate 134,788 of NZ_CP080332.1, forward strand.
AGGATCGCCACGGCCGCTCCGATGCTGATCCAGCGGAACTTCGGCTGCTCGACGTTGGGCGCCGCGTAGTACAGCACGGCGACGGCGCCGACGACCAGGACCAGGATGACGGGGAAGCGGGCGATATTCCAGGTCGTCTGCGCGGCGGGGCCGAGCCCGGCGACGTCGCCGATCGCCGCCGCGATCGGCCCGCTGACCGCAAGCATGAACGCGACCGCCGCCGCGGCCACCAGCCCCACGAAGGTGAGCAGCAACTGGATGGGGCGCAGCTTCCAGACCGGGCGGCCTTCGTCGACCTCGTAGACCCGGTTCATCGCACGCCCGAACGCGCCGATGTAGCCCGACGCCGACCACAGTGCGCCGGCGACGCCGATGACCAGCGCGATCCCGGCCGACGGTGCTTCCACCAGCTGTTGGATCGGCCCTCGCAGCGTGTCGACCGCGGACGACGGGCCGAGGTCCTCGACGATCTGCAGGACCGCGTCGGTGGTGCGTTGCCCCTGGCCGAAGACCCCGAGCAGGGAAACCATCACGACCAGCGCCGGGAACAGGGACAACACGGCGTAATAGGTCAGTGCCGCCGCAAGATCCGTGCACTGATCGGAACTGAACTCCCGGGCGGTCTTGCGCAGGACATACGACACCGACGGCTTGGTCAGGTCCGCCGGCGAATCCGGCTTGGACGGATCTTCGGGATCCGGCGCTTCACGATCTGCGGCAACTTCGCTGGGTTGCTCTCCGGAGTCCGGACTGCACTCGTCGGTGTGCGACCCCGACACCCGCCTGCCGATGAGGACACCGGCCGCAAGCCCGCCGGTCGCGGCGATCAACGTCTTCATGAGGAGCTCTCCTCGTAGTCGGCCGTCGGGTGCATGGACAGAGGGCATGCCCGCAGGAGGACGGGGCGAAACGGTCGGGAGTGGGCGTTCGAGGGCGTCGGCCCGAGGGGACCGTGAAGCGATGGTCCAGACTGCAACGTGGGGGCTGTTAATAACATGTGTGTAATTCACTGTTTCGGCTGTTCAGCAGCCTAGTTGCCTGTGGATGGATGGAACCGTGGCCCGTCCCGACAAGCCTCGACCAGACGGCCGGCGAAACGATGTCCACCGTCCACGGCGTGCCGGTGGGCAGGTGATGTTTCGGCCTCGGGGTTTCCGGAAACCCATGGTCGTCGGAGGCTCGGCAGGGAGTCTCGGCAATGAGGAGGAGCGATGACAGTACGAGTGCGACGCGACCGTGCCCGTCTCCCCAGGTTCGTGGCAGCCGTAGGCGCCGCCGGGATGTTGGCGATGGCGTCGGCAGGGGTTGCGAGTGCGGAGCCCGCACCGGATCAGTGTTCCCCGGCTGCGATGATGCGAGCGCAGGCCGGGGCGATGACCCGGATGGCGGACTATCTGGACTCACACCCCGATGTCGAGCAGGTGTTCACGGATGCCCGCGGGCGGGCCACCCCCGAGGAACGGCACGACGTGATCGAGACCTACGTCGACGCCCATCCCGATGTGGCGACGGCCCTACGAGACATCCGTCAGCCGGTTCGGGATCTGCGTACCAACTGCGGGCTTCCCATGCATCCCGGCATGGATGGCGACACGGACGACATGGAATAGGTCCGATGGGCGACGGTCAGTAGGTGCGGGGCTGGGGATGTGCCAATACTGCGGCTGCCGGGACCTGCCGTTGCTGCGCGATTTCATCGCCGAACACGAGCGGGTACTGAATTGCGGCGGCGAGGCGGTGCGCGCGCTGGATCGCGGGGAGTTCGGGCAGGCACGCGAGATGGTGGCCGCAATGGCCGACGAGTTGCGGTCGCACTGGCGCGGGGAGGAGCAGGGCCTGTTCGTCGTGATGGCCGCCGCCGACGACCTGTACGTCGATTACATCGACGCGCTGGTGCGCGAGCACCGGGACCTCGAGGCGCTGCTGGAAACCGTCGACCTGTCGAATCCGGATGGTCAGGAGCAGATCCGTACGGCGGTGTCCGACCTGTATGAGCACATCGCCAAGGAGGAGGACGGGTTGTTCCCGGCCTCGCTGACCTCTCTGGACGGCGAGCAGTGGGATACGGCGATCTCTGGCTGGGAGGCAGCGCACCCAGGCGAGCACATGATCGGGTTCGGTTGACGCTTCACGGCCGACGCTATCGCGCAGATGTGCCCGCAGGTTCCACGTGGATGAACGTCTCGGTGTGCGGAAGAGCCGCGTCGATGTCGGCTTCGAGCCGGTCCGCGAGGTCGTGGGCTGCCTGGACGGTCCACTCGCCGGGTACGGCGACGACCACGAACACCAGGCGCTGCCGGCCGGATTCGACCGTGCGTAGCGGTGCGAACTTGACCGGGTACTCGCTGCGGTAACGGTCGAGGACCGCGTCGACCGCGGCGTGATCCTTCTCCGGGAGGGCGGCGCTGAGCAGGCTGCTCATCGAGCCGCGCAGCAGCCGGTATCCGGTCCAGAGGATGTTGATCCCGACCGCCAGCGCCACCAACGGATCGAGGGGATACCAATTCGTCAGTGCGACAAGCGAAATGCCGACGATCACGCCGGCCGAAGTCCACACGTCGGTCAACAGGTGCTTGCCGTCGGCGATCAGGGTCATGGACCGGTGCCGGCGGCCTACCCGTAAGAGGGTGAGCCCCACGGCGAGGTTGATCCCTGCCGCGGCAGTGGACAAGACCAGACCCAGCCCGGGCTGGACGAGCGGCGCGGGGCTCATCAGGCGCTCGACGGCGCTCCAGATGATCGCCGTGGCTGCCACGAAGATCATCGCGCCCTCGACCAGCGCCGAGAGGTACTCGGCCTTGCCGTGACCGAAGTGGTGGTCGGCGTCGCGTGGGCGGGCCGCCACCCGCAACGCCCACAGCGCCACCACCGCGGCAACCAGATTCACCCCCGATTCCAGGGCGTCGGACAGGAATCCGACCGAACCGGTGACCACCGCGGCTCCGGCCTTCAGCGCCATGGTCGCGATCGCCGCCGCCAGGCTCAGCAGCATGAACCGCGACAGCAGACGGTGCTCCTGCTGTTTGGACAACGGAATCGCAGTCACGCCGGCCGGCCTCAGATGTTCGACGCGTCGGCGGGCACGTGCGGGACCAGTCGAGATGCGGAGAACTCCGTGCCGGTGGCGACCGGAGTCGGCAGCCCCAGCGTGTAGGCCGTCATCGACAGCGACCCGTAGGCGTAGCCGTCGACGAGAATGTCCACGTCATCGGCGGAGGAGGTGGCCAGTCCGGCCAGGTACAGCCACGGGATGAAGTGATCCGGTGTCGGTACCGCGGCACCGAAGTCGGCGTGACCGTCGAGCGTCGCGGCCTCAGCCGGTGCCGAGAGGATCAGCGACTTGGCGTCCTCATCGAACCGGCGGGCCCAGTCGTAGCCGGTGTCGAGGTTCCAGTCCATCGCGCGCAGATTGTGCACGACATTGCCGCTGGCCACGATCAGCACGCCACGCTCGCGCAGCGGTGCGAGCTTGGCGCCCAGCTCGAGGTGGTGGTCCAGCGGTTTGTCGGCGTTGATCGACAACTGCACCACCGGTATCGACGCGTCCGGGAAGGCGTGCACCAGCACCGACCAGGTGCCGTGGTCGATACCCCAACTGTCCAGATCCGAGCCCACCCAGGTGGGATGAACCACCTCGCTGACCTCCTCGGCCAGTTCCGGCAGCCCCGGTGCGGGGTACTGCACATCGAACAGTTCAGCTGGGAAACCGTAGAAGTCGTGGATCGTGCGCGGTCGCGCCATCGCGGTGACCGCCGTCGCGTTGATGCACCAGTGCGCGCTGATCACCAGGATCGCGCGCGGACGGCTGACCCGCCGGCCGAAGGCTCGCCAGGCCGCGGTATACCGGTTCAGTTCCAGGGCGTTCATCGGGCTGCCGTGTCCGATGAACGCCGCCGGCATCAAGGGCGTCTGGTTCGCGGCAGTCACGAGACCTCCCGGACGTACTGCATGAAATCAGCTTGGCACCTTCACGGCCGCCGCGCTCTCACATCCCCGGCTCCGGAGTGCCCCTGGACTGCCCGGGTGGGCGAGGGGCGTTGAGCTGGTAGCGGACCCCGAGCATCCTGATGACGAAACACGCCGTCACGGCCCCCATCGCGGCGGGCAACCCGTAGGTGTCGGTACCGAGGGCGGCCACCGTGATCGCGGCGGCCACCAGTGCCGGGATCGCATAGAGCTCACTGCGCAGCACCGTGGGAACCTGCCCCACCATCAAATCGCGGATGGTGCCGCCGCCCACCGCGGTGATGACGCCGAGCGCGACGGCGGGCCCGGCCCCGAGTCCGGCGGCCACCGCCTTACTGGCCCCGATGACGGCGAACACGCTCAACCCGACCGCGTCGAGCGTCGTCAGGGACATCTCGAACCGTGCCAGCGGGCGATTGAGCACGAAGGCGATGAGCGCACCGGCCAACGCAAGGGTGAAGTAGGGCCAGTACAGAAAGGTCGCCGGAGGTATGGCGCCGATGAGGATGTCGCGGATCACGCCGCCGCCCAGTGCGGTCATCATGCCGAGCGTCACCACGCCCACCACGTCGAGATGCGTGGCGCGCAACGCCGTCAGGGCGCCGTTCAGCCCGAACACGAACGTGCCGGTCAGGTCCAGCGCGAACAACAGCGGCGGCGGGGTGTCCACCCGTTCTGCCTATCACGGACCGCAGGGCGACAGCGGGACCTGGGGTACAGGGCCGTCAGCCGGATGCCCGCGGTGCCATTCGACCGCCCGTGCGGCCGTCCGCGGCACCTCGTCGGCATGGTCGATCAGTGCATAGCGCGTCACCAGGTTCTGCAGACCGTTGATCGCGCATTCGTAGCCGACGCGGTGCAACAGCTGCCGAATCCAGCTGACCACTCGGACCCGCTGGCCGAAGGACAGGTGCCGGGCATCGCAGACCACGAGCAGCCGGCGCGGGCCCGTCCTGAGCGCGACCGCGACCGTCGAATCGCAGACATCGTTCTGGTGCAACCGCGCTCGTCGCTTGGACGCCGCCAGACGATGACCGGAGAACATCGAATCAGCACGGGTCTCGTCGAGGATCAGGACGATCGAGTCGGCCGCGTCGTCTGCCTGCTCGACCGCCGTATCCCCGTGCAGGGCCACCACGCCGTCCTGGTCGAAGGCGGCGACGAAGGCGTCGATCAGTTCCGCCTGACGGCCGAGGATGATCACCGGTGGATGGTCGGGCGCTCGCATGCTCACGAGGTCCTCCTGCTCTGGGTTGCCGCAGACCGAAACGATGTACGCGCTTTTCCGGTCCCGAAAAAGCGCATACATCGAACGGTCCGAAAATAAATCGGAATCAATTGCGGCCGACAATTCGGCACGCCATCAATGCGACTACCGCGAAAAAACAGAAAAGTGGTGCGGGAGTGGCGAGCAGAGCGGGGGAGACCGCGCACCGACGTGGGACGGTACGTCCACCCGTCGGCGACTTAAATGGGTCCTTACCAGGACCTCAGGCGCGCTCGGGTCGCTTGCGGCGGGTCTGGGTGAGCGCGTCTTCGGCGGCCTTGGCGCGTTTCAGGGCGCGCCGTTCCTTGATGTCCATGGCGGGCTTTTTTGCGACGCGATTCGGGGATTTATCAGCCATTTCCTGCGCCTTTCTTGAGTGCTTCGTGATCGACCATACCCAAGAAAAAATAAAAAGCCAGTCTGTCCAAATCGGGTGGGTGACGGCTAGTTTCGGTAGAGCCTCAGGGCCCGGGCCGCTTCCGTCGCCACCGCGCCGCTCAGTCCGGTGATCGGTGGTCCACCGCGTTGGTGGATCACGTTCGCCAGCACCACCACATAGGTGTCGGAGCCGGGATCGATCCACAGCGTCACCCCGGTGAAGCCGGTGTGCCCGAAACTGCCCACCGGGAACAGGATTCCGCGGGGCCGGGAATGCGGTGTGTCGATATCCCAGCCGAAGCCACGCAGATCCTGCCCGGCGATCGCTGGATGGTTCGGCTCAGACCCGGTCCGCAGGGCCTGGCGGGCGGCGGCATTCGCCGCGACCAGTTGTTCGGGGGTGTGCCCGGGCTGCTGTGGAGTGGTCATCAGTGCCAGGGTGGATTGCTTCAGTGGAAACGTGCTCGGCCGCCCGGCCAGCCCGTCGAGCAGCGCCTGAGCGAACCGGCCGAGATCATCGACCGTGGAGAACACCCCGGCGCTGCCGCTCACTCCGCCCATCCGGCGCGCAGTGGGATCGTGCACGGTGCCCCGCAACGGAAATCCGTAGTCGGGGTTGAGGCCCGGGGTGTCTTCGTCGAGCGCCGTCGGCGCGATCCGCGCCAACAGCTTCGTGCTCCAGGTACCCGCCGGGCACTGCCCCACCCAGGGCGGGTAGCCGTCGAGAGCGACGGCGGTGCCCCGAACACGGTGTGGGCCACAGACTTTGTCCACGGGCAGGTAATGTGTGTCCGCCATACCGAGCGGCGCGAACACGTGCTCCTCGATGTAGCTGTCCAGCGGGGCACCGGTGATGTTCTCGACGATTGCGCCGACCAGGATGAAGTTGATGTCGGAGTAGTGGAAAACCGTCCCCGGCTCGAACACCACCCACGCCGCGAGGGCGCGGCGGACACCTTCATCCTTGGCGGGCCGGTCCAGCCCCCAGGGCCCGTCCAGACTGAGATCGCCTGCGATGCCGGAGAAGTGGGTGAGCAGCATGCGCAGCGTCACTTGTGCGCGTCGTGGGTCGTGCGCGGGGTTGAACTCGGGCAGGTAGCTCTGCACCGGTTCGTCGATCCGGACCAGGCCCTGTTCGTACAACTGGAACAGGGCGGTCGAGGTCGCGACGCTCTTGGTCAACGATGCCAGGTCGAAGAGGGTGTCCTCGGTCATGGGTTCCGCGGGGGCGGGGGACCCGTTCAGCCCGGGCTCACCGTCGAGCTTGCGTGATCCGAAAGCGTGGCGGTACACGATGTTGCCGGCATGGCCGATCTGGACCACGGCGCCGGGCAGCCGGTGCGCCGCGACCGCGTCCTGCATCAACCGGGATACGGCCGTGAAGTCCGTGCCCGGCGTGACGGCCGCGGTGGACGTGCCCGGCGTGACGGCCGCGGACGGGGCGGGCGGCACGGCGCGCGGCGGTGCGTCGGGGACCGGGTGTCCGCAGGACGAGAGCACCCCGAGCGTGAGCAGCCCCACGGCACAGACCCGGGCGATGCGCCACCTCGACATCTGCTCGACGGTAGTTCGGCCTCGACGCGGCGTCACCCGATCCGGGGGATCGCCCAGACCGTCAGCCGGAACAGCAGGAGGGTGCCGGCGCGGCGGCGTCCAGGGGTCGGCTGCAGAAGCACGAGGACCGCACCTGCGGGTCGGCACGGGACAGTGCCACGTCCAGCGCAGGCTTGATCATCCGCGCCCGAGCCGTGTCACCGAGCAGCTCGTAGCAGCGGTGCAGCCCCACCAGCGCCCAGACGTTGTTGGGATGCCGATTGGACCGGATCACCTCATCGGTGAGTCCCAGGTCGGCCTCGTAGGCGCGGGCGGCCTCGGCGATATGACCCTGCTCCAGCAGCAGCGCGCCGAGCGCATGACGCGAGGGCATCATCCAACCCCACGGTTCGTCGTAGGGCAGTTCGTCCTCGTTGGTCACCGCCTGTCGCAGCCTGGCGAACGCCTCGTCGTAATCGCCACGGTGATAGGCGATTTCGCCGGCCAACATCTCCCGGGCCACCCCGAGGATCTGCTGGCAGGTCACGGTGTGCAGGCGCCGGGTGTCCGGTACGGTCGCCGCGACCCGCTCGAACGCGCGTTGCGCCTCGGCAGCGAGATCGTGTTGCTTGAGTGCGGCGTGCGCAATGCCCTTGCCGTAGTAGTTCATCGCGGCCGTCATGCAGAACAACTCCGGATCCGCGGGCAACGGATCGTCGATCAGGTCCTGCCACCGGCCGAACCGGACCAGGGCGTGGGTGCCGATCGACTTGTAGCCCTCCAGGAAGTCGGCCATCGGGGGGCTGTCGATGTAGACCAGTTCGTCGGGGATGGTGGCGTGCATGGTCCGCACCGCCTCCATCGCCGGCGCGAACTGGCCCAGCAGCATCGCCCCGTACAGCTTGAAGTGGTAGTTGTGCACCCGGTAGTTGGAGTAGAAGTTGTGCGCGCCCGCGTACTCCCAGTACTTGACGTCCTTCTCGATGCCGATGTGATTCCAGTCCACGACGTCCTGATAGTGGCCGCACAGCACGTCGATGTGGGTGGGCATATGGGCGAGGTGACCCGAGTCGGGCACCAGCCGTCGCAGTTCGTCACCGACGCGCAGCGCCGCCTCCGGCTGACCCGACATCTCCATCAGGTGGATGTAGAGATGCCACAGCCCAGGGTGCGGCGGCCGGGCGGCATCCCGGTTGCGTCCGATGGCGTTCTCCAGAACCGCTTGACACTCAGCAGTTTTCGCATCGGCCGTGGGTTCACCGGTGCGCGGGTCCCACATGGTCCAGGGGGTCAGGTTCATCAGGGACTCGGCGAACAGTGCCGCGACGTCGGGGTCCTCGCCGAAGGAGCGGTGGACGCCGCGCATGGCGTCGGCGTACTCGTGGCTCCACTTGTTCAGCTCGTCGAGATCACCGTCGCAGCGGTACCGCAGCTCGAGCGCGCCGATCAGTGCCTGCTCTACCGGTGAGGCGCCGGCCATGTTCGCCCGGGCGGTCGCGCAGGCACGCTTCGACTCGGCGAGCGTCGTCTGAATTTCCTTCTCGTCGAACAATTCCCACGGCTTGTTGTAGTTCGGGCCGATGACGTACGCGACGCCCCAGTGGGCCATCGCACAGTCCGGGTCGTAGCGCAGGGCCTGTTTGAAGCAGGCGTCGGCTTCTTCGTGGTTGTACCCATAGGTCCAGTTCAGACCGCGATCGAACCAGCCCTGCGCCTCCGGGGACGAGGTCGTGATCACCCGGCAGTAGGCACCCAGGTCGAACGGGTAGTCGGTCATCTGCACTCCCTCCAGGTCGCGGCGCGACCTGACGCTACCGCCGGCGGCTCAGCCCGCGGCCAGGGCGGGTGCCGCGGCGGCGGCCAGCTCCTGCCAGGCCACCAGGACGGCCTCGAGCTGCTCGGTGGAGTGCCGTCCCAGACCGCACTCGGTGGACAACCCGAACGACGACAGGAAATCCGAGGCCAGGGCGATCCGTTCCCGGGCGCCCTCGGCCCCGTCCTCGGCGTGCACGAGCCCGAGGTAGAACTCCGTCCCGGGCTCCAACGCGAGATCGGCCAGCGGCTGCCAGTGTGCCCGTTTGGTCCAGGCCGCGACGGTGGCGGCCTGAATGGCGTTGATGGGCCGAGTGATGTGCCGGGACAACCCGTTGGCCAGCGTGACGATCGTCGAGGCGTCACGCGGAAGTACGTGCCGGCCCCCACGGGCCGCGGCCTCCTCGGTGGGCGGTTCACCCATGAACGGGGACGCCCCGAACTTCGAGTCGCCGTAGCAGAGGTGGAAGGTGAGTTCGACACCCTCGCGTACCCAGCCGGCCAGCCGCGCCGTGGCCGCCAGCACCGGCTCGGTGTCGCCGTAGGGATTGGGGAACCACCCCTCGATGGTGGCCAGTTCGGTCGGCAGATCCCACTGGATGGCGAGATCGGCGGCCGGGATGGCGTCCTGGATCGCCTCGACGCTGTGCCGCAGCGCACCCTCGTAGGCCAGCGCGACCTCCACCTGGGAGTCGAAGTGCACGAACGAATTCACCGCATTGAACGGCGTCGCGATCGACACCAGGAAGCGGGAATCGGCGGCCAGCACGCCGGCATCGCGGGCGGCCCGGAAATCGGCGTAGGAGGCGATGGCCGATGAGTGGTAGTCCACCTCCCCGAACGCCACCGGGGTGCCGGCCCGTACCCGTGCCCGACCGTCCTCGATGTCGAGGGTCGGGTTGGCCAGGAAGTGTGCCGAGTGCACCAGCACCCAGTTGGCGCGGTCGCCGGGTTCGCCGTCGGGCACCCGGGTCACGCCGGGCTGCAGGCGCCCGCCGACGAGCGTGAAGGCGTCGTCCACGGTGGGAACATTGATGCTGCCGGTGAGGTAGAAGCGGGTCATCTGGAGTCCTCGTCGTCGGGTTCGACGAGAAACCTAGGAAGCGCCGGCCATCGGGTCGAGATGGTTCAAGCGACGCTGGAGGCGTGTGCAGGGATGCTGTAGACACCGGTGCCGGCGAGTTGCGTTCCCGCCGCGGCGATCATGCCGACCACCGTGGCCAGCATGCTCTTGGGAGCGGGGGTCGATGCCGTCGCGATGGACACCCGGCGCACCGGCCGATGGCCGGCGACCCGCCGCAGGGCCACCCCGGTGCGCACGCCGGTCGCGGCCAGTGACGGCACCAGCGACACCCCCAGCCCGGCGGCGACGAGGCCCTGGACGGTGCCGTAGTCGTCGGCCCGGAACGTCACCGACGGCTCGAATCCCGCACGCCGACAGGCCGTTCGGAAGACCCGGGTGTCCGGACACACCCCGTTCTCGGAGCTGATCACCCAACTCTCCTGTGCGAGTGCGGCCAGCGGGACTTCCTTGCGTTCGGTGAGCGTGTGACCGTGCGGCAGGACCACGAAGAACTCGTCGTCGTAGACGCCGACCGTGCTGACATCGGGGAACTCGGGGCGCTCGCCGGGTACCTCTGTCACCATCGCCGCGTCAGCGTCACCGGTGCGCAGCAGCGCGACCCCGTCGGCCGGGTCGACGCCGATCAGTTCGATGTCGAGGCCGGGCAACACCGTCCGTAACCGGGCCAGAGCCGGCGGCAGGATGACGGCGGCGGCGCTGGAGAAGGAGGCGATCCGGATCTTGCCGCCCCTCGATCCGGTGAGAGCGGCCAGGTCCTTCTCGGCGGCGGCGATCGCCCCCAGGATGGCCGGGACGTGCTCGAGCAGTCTGGTCCCGGCGGTGGTGAGTTGGGCGCCCGACGGTCCGCGGACCAGTAGCCGGCATCCGAGGTCCCGCTCCAGAGCGGTGACCTGCTGGGAGACGGCCGAAGTGGTGTAGCTCAGTGCCGCGGCTGCCGCGCTCAGTGACCCTGAGCGCGCGATCTCCTGCAACACGACCAGTCGGCGCACGTCGAACACCCCGTGAACTTACGGACTGCCGTGCCGGTTGCCGAGGGTTGTAATCAGCCCGACCACAAACCAGCCTGAGTCGAACCGGACTACGTCGCGAACGCCACCTTGGGCACGATGCCGTGGTGTCGTTCGGCGACGTCGGGGTGGGCCCGGGTGCGCGACTTCCAGGCGTTCTCCCCGTAGGTGTTGTAGATCGGATTGTCCGGATCGGCTTCCACCCCGCGGGACAGTGCGGCCAGGTCGGGCGGGAGCGCGATGATCGGCACGGTCGCGTCCAGTGCGGGATTGAGGAAGTAGGGAATCGAGATGCGGTCGGTGCCGGGCCGGGGCGCGCGGACCCGGTGTTGGGTGGCGCGCAGGTAGCCGCCGGTGGCCACCTCCAGCAATTCCCCGATGTTGACGATGAACGCGCCGGGCAGCGGCGGCACGTCCACCCAGGTACCTGGGGACAACTCGACCTGCAGACCTTCGGAGTCGGGTTCGACGAGCAGCAGCGTCAGAACACCGGAGTCCTTGTGGGCGCCCACCCCCTGCGTCGTGTCGGCCGTGCCGGGATACCGCACCACCTTGATCAGGGTGGCCGGCGCGTCCTGGAACGCGGCGTCGAACAGGTCTTCGGCCGCGCCCAGGGACACCGCCCAGTGCCGCAGCAGCCGCAACCCGACCGCGGACAGCGTCCGGTCCCACTCCTCGAAGGCCGCCCGGAACGCGGCGGGCCTACTGGGCCACAGGTTCGGTCCCTGCAGCCGCCAGTACCCCTCGGCCCCAGGGATGATCGCCCGTTCGGGTCCGATGTCGATCTGCTCGCGCCAATCGACGCGGCCGTTGGTCAGTTCACCGCCGATGCGTGAATAACCGCGGAACTGCGGGCTCTTCAGCTGGCTGATCGCGTCCTTGTCCTCGGTCGGCAGGTCGAAGAACTGCCGCGCCAGCGACAGCACCTCGGTGATCTGGCCGTCGGAGACGCCGTGCCCGGTGAGGTAGAAGAATCCCGCCGTGTGCGCGGCTTCGCGCAGGGCCTGTCGGAAGGCGTCCAGATCGGTATCCAGCACGGAGAGATCGAGCACGGGCAGCATGACGTCCACTGTGCGGCCTCACCGACCTTGCTGCCAACCCGCGTCAATGGAGTCTTCACAGGGGTGAAGAAACCCGAAAAGCGGGGCCAGGATCACCGGCGGAAGCCGGCGATCCTGGCCCGCTGAGATCGTCAGACCGTGAAGCCGCCGTCGACGTTCAGGTTCGCACCCGTGATGTAGCCCGACTCGGGGCCGGCCAAGAACGCCACCAGGGAGGCGACGTCGCTGGTGTGCCCGTAGCGCCCCTGCGTGGTGACCTGCTTGAGGCTCTCCGCGAAGTCACCCTCCTTCGGGTTCGCGTCGGTGTCGATCGGGCCGGGTTGCACGTTGTTCACGGTGATGCCGCGAGTGCCGAGATCGCGGGCCAGTCCACGGGTGAAGGAGGCCGCCGCGCCCTTGGTCATGCCGTACACCGCCAGCCCGGCGCCGGGGATCCGGTCGGCATTGATGCTGCCGATGTTGATGATCCGCGCACCTTCGCCCAGGTGCTTCATCGCGGTGCGGGTCGTCCAGAACATGCCCCCGATGTTTATGGCCACCAGACGGTCGAACTCCTCGCCCGGGAAGTCGTCGATCGGTGCCATGTGCGCGACGGCGGCGTTGTTCACCACGATGTCCAAGCCGCCGAGTTCGGCGACGGCCTGCTCGACGGCTGCCACGGACTGGGCCGGGGTGGCCGAGTCGGCCTGGATGGCCACCGCGGTGGCGCCGTTGCCGGTCAGTTCGGCGACGAGCTTTTCGGCCTGGGCACCCGAGGCGGAGTAGGTGAAGGCCACCGCGGCGCCGTCGGTGGCCAGGCGACGGACGATTTCCGCGCCGATACCGCGTGAACCGCCGGTCACCAGTGCCCGCTTGCCGGTCAGGGGTGCTGTGCTCATTTTGATGGCCTCTCGTAATTACGAACCGAAGTGTTACAAAGTACACTGAGCTCAAGGCTGGTCGACGGGGGATCCATTCCCGGTGTGGCGGGCATCACAGGAAGGTGTTCACGATGACGATCGGCCGACCACGTGGGTTCGACCCCGCTCAGATCGAGGACGCGGCGATGAAGCTGTTCTGGGATCGCGGCTTCGATGCGGTGTCCATATCGGATGTGACAGCGGTGACCGGAGTGAACCGGCGCAGCGTCTACGCCGAGTTCGGATCCAAGGAGCAGTTGTTCCAGCGGGCCCTGCGGCGTTACCTCGCCGGCCCGGGTTCCTACACAGCCGAGGCCCTTACCCGACCGACAGCTCGTGAGGTTGCCGAGGCGATGGTGCACGGAGCGGCCGACACCGTCAGCGCCGACATCCACGGGTGCCTGACCGTCGGGCGGGCCCCCGGCCTTGCCGAATTCCGTGACGCGACGGTGCACCGGCTTGCCGAACGGTTCGACACCGCAGTGGCCGACGGTGAGTTGTCCGGCGTGGACACCCTGCTGCTGGCCCGCTGGATCGCCGCCGTGTGCCAGGGGATCGCGGTGCAAGCCCGCAGCGGCGCGAGCCGGACCGACCTGCATGCCGTCGCCGACCTGGCGTTGACCGGTTGGCCGGGCGCGCCATCCGACGTTCCTGCGGAGGCGCGATACAGACTTGACGGGACCGAGTAGTCCCGCGTCGGACCGGCGGCGGTCGACGGTAGCGAATCGAGGTGCAGCCGAATGACCACTGCCACCAAGGGTGCCGATTCGGAGAGGGGATTGGCCCGCGTCGCCCAGTCGCTGGCCGGGTGGACGGAGAAGTGGTTCCCGGACGCCTACGTGGTGGCGTTGGCGGGAGTCGTTCTGGTCTCGGCCGGTGCGCTGGCCAACGGATCCTCCCCGCAGACCGTCGTGGATGCCTTCGGCGGCGGCTTCTGGGATCTGACCGCGTTCACCCTGCAGATGGCCATGGTGGTGCTGACCGGGTACGTGGTGGCCACCTCCCCGCCGGTGGCCAAGCTGATCGACCGGCTCGCCACCATTCCCGGCTCGGCGCGGACCGCGGTCAGCCTGGTGGCGTTCCTGTCGATGTCGGTGTCCTTCCTGAACTGGGGGCTCAGCCTGGTCTTCAGCGGTCTGCTGGCCAGAGCGATCGCCCGTCGGACCGAGCTGCGGGTGGACTACCGGGCTCTGGGCGCCGCGGCCTTCATGGGTGTGGGTGCGGTGTGGGCACTGGGGTTGTCCTCCTCGGCCGCTCAGTTGCAGGCCACCCCCGCGTCGCTGCCGCCCGAGCTGCTGCAGATCACCGGGGTACTCGATTTCGGCACCACGATCTTCACCTGGCAGTCGCTGCTCATGTGCGCCATCCTCATCGCGCTGACCGTGGTGATCGCGCACTTCTCCGCACCGACGGGTGCGGCGATCAGGACCGCCGAGGATATGGACGTGGATCTCGACGACCGGACCGAGCCGGTGCCGCCGCGGTCGCGACCGGGGGAGTGGCTCGAATACAGCCGGGTGCTGCCGGTGCTGGCGGGTGTGATGACGTTGGGCTGGTTGATCTCCCAGCTGCTCACCAAGCCGGTCCTGACGACGGTGAGCAGCCTCAACGGTTACCTGCTGGTGTTCCTCATCCTGGGGCTGGTGCTGCACGGGACGCCCCGGCAGTTCCTGCAGGCCGTCGCCAACGCCGTCCCCGCGGTCGGGGGCATCCTGGTGCAGTTCCCGCTGTACGCCGCGATGGCCGCGATCATCACCAGAGCGGAAGGCCGAGGCGGACTGGCGGTTTCGGACCGGCTGGCCGAACTGTTCACCAATGTCGGTGCCGGATGGTTCGCGGTGGTCATCGGTCTCTATACCGTCGTGCTGGGCATCTTCATCCCGTCGGGCGGCGGGAAGTGGTTGGTGGAGGCGCCGTACGTCATGCAGTCGGCCACCGACGTGCAGATGAATCTGGGCTGGACGGTGCAGATCTACAACGTGGCCGAGGCGGTGCCCAATCTGGTCAACCCGTTCTTCATGCTGCCGCTGCTGGCGGTGCTCGGGGTGCGGGCACGCGATCTGGTCGGATTCACGTTCTTGCAGTTCATCTTCCACCTGCCGGTGGTGCTCGTGTTGGTCTGGCTGCTCGGGATGACGTTCGACTTCGTCCCGCCCGTCATCCCCGCCGGCCCGTAGGGTCGACCGGGCGAGGTTGCCGGCTGTGAATGGCGCGACCCTGACAAGAAGTTCGAGTCAGTGCAGGAGCGTATAGTCGAACACATGTTCGATAGTCGAGGTGCGCTCGCCCACCTCGACTCCGCGCGCGACGAGCTGACTGCCGAACGCAAAGCGGTGGCGCACAAATTGGTGGCCGCCGGAAAGTTCGCGCTGGCCCGGATGGCGGAGCTGGGCAACAGCCATGAGGACTGGATTGTCGACGACTGGGAGCTGGTCGCCGCCGAACTCGGCGTCGAGCTCGGGATCAGTCGCGGCCGGGCGTGCACGCAGATCACGCACGGCCGTGACCTGATCCAGCGGCTGCCCGAGTTCGCGAAGGTCTTTCTCACCGGCGCCGTGGATCTGCGGGTGTTCTTGGCGATCTTCCACCGCACCGCACTGATCACCGATCCTGACATCATGGCCGTCATCGACGCCCAGGTCGCCGCCGCGGCACCGTCATGGAACGCGCTCTCCGATGACCGGATCACCGAACTGGTGGACTGGATGATCCTCGATGTCGACCCCGACGCCGTGCGCCGCGCCCGCCAATCGCGGCGCAACCGCTACATCTCGGTCGAACCCATCGGTGACGGTATGGTCGAGATCCACGGCCGGGTCGACGCCGTCAAGGGTGCCCTTTTCGACCAGCGTCTCGACGCACTGGCCCGCACCGTGTGCCCCGATGATCCGCGCACGCTGGATGAGCGTCGCGCCGATGCCGTCGAGCCGCTGTCTCTGGGCGCCAACAGCATTGCCTGCCTGTGCGGTAAGGACACCTGTCCTGCTGCCGGCGACGACGCTGTCCGCGGGCAGATCGTCATCCACGTGCTGGCCGAACAGGGCACTGTCACCGGGGAATCCGACCGTCCGGCGCTGCTACCCGGGTATGGGGCGGTCCCCGCCGAGCAGATCCAGGAGATGGTTCCGCACGCCCATGTGCGGCCCGTCCCCGCGGCGGCCGAGCTGGACACCGAAAACGGCTACCAGCCGTCGAGGAAGCTGACCGATTTCGTGCGCTGCCGCGACCTGGCCTGCCGCTGGCCCGGCTGCCACGCACCCGTCGCGCGTTGCGACATCGACCACACCGCACCCTGGCCCTACGGGCCCACGCACCCGTCGAATACCAAGCTTTACTGCCGGATCCATCATCTGATCAAGACTTTCCACTGCGGTCCCGGCGGCTGGACCGACCGGCAGCATGCCGACGGCACCGTCACCATCACCGCCCCGAGCGGACGCACCTACACGACCGCGCCCGGCGGGAAACTGTTCTTTCCTCAGTTGGACACCCCGACCGCGACTCTGGTCCTGCCACCGGATCCGCCGCCGAGTCCGCACCGTGAACTCGCCGTCCCCAAACGAACACGCACCCGCGCCCAGAACCGTGCCTACCGAATCGCTCACGAACGCGCGCTCAACCGCGCACACTACGGGGCCGACCCGCCACCCTTCTGATCAGAGGTGTTTGCGCGCCTCGCGTTTCGACAGCCCACTCAGTCGGTCCTCGCGTTCCGCGACGAAGGCCCGTACCCACTCGGGGTCGGTTCGCGCATACTGCCGCAGCGCCCAGCCTATGGCCTTGCGGACGAAGAAATCGGCGTCCGCGGTGTTCGCGTCGATCGCCTGGGTGAGCAGGTCCAGATCGGTGCGCTGCTTGGCCGCCAGCTGGGCGATGATCGCGGTACGGCGCAGCCACAGGTTCGCGTCGGTGACCCACTCGACGATCGTCGGACGCACCTGGTCGGGATGGGACAGCAGGATCGGCCCGATCAGATTCGCGGCGATCTCGTCGACGGTGTCCCACCAGGCGCCGGTCACGATCAGCGTCCGGTACAGCGGCACCCGGACCGGGGTCTGGTACGGCCGGTAGCTCCGATGCCTGGCGAGTTGCAATGCGCCATAGAGCTCTTCGCGCCGACCGGCGGTGGTGAACAACTGCTCGACGGTGGCGTCGACGGTGCACTCCGAATCCAGCGGGCGCTCATCGAAGATGACGCGGCAGATGCCACGCACATCGGGGCGTCGGACGCCGTGAAACGGCATGTCCGACTTCATGTACCGCTGCATGCCGATGGCCCGCTCCGGGTCGCCGGCGGCCGCCAGCTCGCTACGGACCCGGGCGATCAGCTCGTTGTCGGCAGTGTGCACGGACCCACACTAGGCGTCTATGCGTCGTAGTCCACCGAAACCGCCGGGCTGGTCGGATGAGCCTGGCAGGTCAGTACATAACCGCCGGCCAGTTCGTCGGCGCCGAGTGCGAAGTTCTGCTCCATCTCCACGGTGCCACTGACCACCTTGGCCCGGCAGGTGCCGCAGGCGCCGCCCATGCAGGAGTACGGTGCATCGCCACGGACCTGCAGGGCCCCCTCCAGAATCGAGTCACCCGCGGCGAGATCGACCGTGGCGCGCTGCCCGGACAGCGTGAAAGTCACTGTCGCGGGCGCGTAGTCGGCACCGGCGACACCGTCCGACGGGTAGCCGGTGAACAGCTCCAGATGGATGCGATCCGCGTCGACGCCGTGGCCGAGCAGCGTCTCCCGTGCGGTGGAGCTCATGCCGAGCGGGCCGCAGACGAACCATTCGTCGACCGTCTCCGGGCGTAGCGTGCTACTCAGCCACCGTTGCAGTTTCCCGGTGTCGATCCGGCCGCGCAGTTCCGGGGTGTGCAGCGGGTCGCCGGACAACACGTGTGTGATCTCCAGCCGGTCCGCGTAACGCGACTCCAACCTGGCCAGGTCGTGCCGAAACATCGTGGACTCTCTGGTGCGGTTGCCGCAGATCAGGGTGAACCGGCTCTCGGTCTCGATCGCCAGCACCGTTTCCAGGATCGACAGCACCGGGGTGATCCCACTGCCGGCCACCAGCCCGACATAGTGGCGCCGAGCCAGCGGGTCCAGCGCTGTGCCGAACCGGCCGGTGGGCGTCATCAGCTCCAACACATCACCGGCCTTCAGCTCCTCGGCCACGTACGTCGAGAATGCGCCGCCCGGAATGTGTTTCACCGCAATCCGCAACTGGGCTCGAGTGGCCGGCGCGCAGATGGAGTAGCTGCGGCGAATCCCTTCGGCGCCCAGGACGGTGACATGCTGGCCGGGCTCGAACCGGAACGCATTGCGCAGTGCCATGGGGACGGCGAAGGTCACCAACGTGCTGTCGGCGGTGATCGGATCGACCGCGGCCACCGGAATCCGGTGTGCCACCGCGTGCGGCACGCTCGACCGTACCGGCATGCGCACCGGCAGCACCCGGGCGAGTCGGCCGTTGAGCCGCTTCCATTCTCGGTACTCATCCGCGTTCAGATGCTGCCCGAACACCGTGGTGATCGCGGCGTCGCGTTCCAGATACGCCTCCTCGTTGCGCTGCCATGTGTCGCGGTACCGGTAGAACGGCACTGAGGGGTGCAGGTGGTGCACCAGGTGGTAGTTCTGCGACAGCATCAGCGGGGTGTAGAGCCACTCCATGCCGACCCGGGCCCGGGTGGCGCCATACCGGTTCTGGCGCTGAGTGTCTGCCAGGCCGTGATGCGGTAGCCAGTCGAACCACCACACCAGCAGGACCAGCCCGATCCGCTGCGGGATCAGGAACACCACCGCCAGCGTCCAGAACTGCCCGGCGGCGATCGCGACGGTCAGTCCGGTCAGGCTCAGGATCAGCATGCCCACGGTCTCGGCGACCTCGGGCCTGGGGCGGCTGCGCGCAGTGCGCAGGATGAACCCGCCGTACAACAGCTCCGGGAACGGCCACCGCAACGGCATCTGCCACCACCGGGAATGCGCGGCCCAGGCGTCGGGATCGTGTTCGTCGTCATTGGCGTGCCGGTGGTGCTCGATGTGCACGAAGGCATACGTCGGGAACGAAATGACCGGTACCACCAGAGTGAAGGCCAGTCGGCCGACCAGACCGTTGACCCAGCGGGTGCTGCTCACCGCGTAGTGGATGGCGTCGTGGCTGACGGTGAACATCACGAAGGTCACCGCGGCGTTGACCGCGATGGTGGCCCAGGTCGGCCACCAGCCCTGCAGGTAGCCGGCCGTGGATGCCGCGAACGCCACCCAGCCGGCCAGGAGCAGCGCGACGGTCGGTACCGCCAGGCGCGGCACCCCGGTGCCCGGATCCGGCAGGGGGTGCCGTGGGGTTGCGGCGACACCGGTCTCGTCGAGTGCTGCGGTGATGGTCATGACGGCTCCCGGACTTTCGGTTGTTCGGCAACGTTAGGAACCGCACTGACCAAAATCGACGTGCCAGCGACATCAATTCGCGGTCATTATTTGTCTCTTGGAGACAAGTAGGGTGGCGGCATGGAGCGGATCTCGGACGGCTCGGTGGCGGATTCCGCCGCGGCCGTGGTGGCCCGGCTCACCGCTGCGCTCGACGAGGTCACCGCCCGTACCCAGCGGGTGTTGGTGGGTGAGATCGCCGACCTGCGCGGGGACACGCAGTTGGTGCAGCTGTTGCGCGACAATGTGGCCGCCAATATCGACACGGTCTTCTCCGCGATCCGGCATGGCATCCCGGTGGAGCACGTGGAGGCGCCGACGGCAGCCCTGGAGTACGCACGCCGGCTGGCGCAGCGCAATGTGCCGGCCAATGCGTTGGTGCGTGCCTACCGCCTCGGCCATCAGGAGGTGCTCAAGATCCTGCTCGAGGAGATCCGCACGGCCGAACTCGATGCGTCCCGACGGCTCGACGTGTTCGACGAGATCCTGGCGGTGACCTTCCGCTACATCGACTGGATCACCCAGCAGGTGCTCAGTACCTATCAGCAGGAGTACGACCGCTGGCAGCAGAGCCGAAACCGGCTGCAGGCGGATGAGATTCGTATCGTCCTGGCCGGTAACGACGAGGTGGATGTCGATGCGGCATCCATGGCGCTGCGGTATCCGCTGCGGCGGACGCATCTGGCGCTGGTGCTGTGGTGCGAGAACTCCGATGACGACACCCTGGCCGTCATGGAGCGGTACGTGCACGAGTACGCGGCGGCCGTCGATGCCGGGGAGCATGCCCTGTTCGTCCCGGCGGACAGGCTGACCGGGTGGGCCTGGATTCCGGTCACCGAGCAGTCCGCGCCGCTGCCGCCGCACCCGGTACTACGGGTAGCCGCGGGCCGGCCCTTGCCGGGGGTGGCCGGGTTTCGACGCTCCCATCGCCAGGCCCAGCTCACCCGGACGGTGATGCTCTCCGCGGATTCACACCTGCCGGTGAGCGCCGCCGAGTCGGGAGTACTGCTGGCGGGTCTGGCCGGCCACGACCTGGACGAGGCACGCACCTGGGTGGCCGAGGTACTGGGTCCGCTCGCTTCGAGTACCGACAGCGACGAACGGCTACGGGAAACCCTGCGAGTCTTCCTATGTGCCGGATCGAGTTTCAAGGGCGCGGCCGCACGGCTGCACCTGCACTTCAACTCGGTGAAGTACCGGGTGGGCCGCGCCGTGGAACGCCGCGGCCGGCCGATCACCGAGGACCGTCTCGACGTGGAAGTCGCTCTGCTGCTGTGTCATCGGTTCGGGGCCGCGGTGCTCGGCGACTGAGTTCAGCGTTCACGCCAGACGTGCCCCACGTGCACCAGGTCGGTAGCGCCCGAGGTGATCTCGGCGACCGCCACCTGGAGGCCGCTCGGTTCGGCGGTCGCCACGGTGATCACCGCCTGCTCGGCATAGGCGACCTCGACCACCTCGAAGCCCCGGCGGCGCAATTCGGCCTGCACCCAGCCGGCCGTGGCGTGCTCCACCGCCAGCCGGAAGAGCTGCGCCCGCACCCGGGGCCGAAGTTCGGTGGTCTCCAGGGCGGCGATGACGGTGCCCGAGTAGGCGCGGACCAGACCGCCGGCACCGAGGTTGACCCCGCCGTAGTACCGCGACACCACCGCGGCCACATTCACCAGGCCGCGCCCGTGCAACGCCGCCAGCATCGGCGCGCCGGCGGTGCCGCCCGGTTCGCCGTCGTCGGAGAACCTTTCGATCCGGGTCCCCTCGTCCTCGCCGATGACGCAGGCGTAGCAGTGGTGGCCGGCCCCGCGTTCGATCTCGCGGACGTCGGCGAGGAACGCGGTGAACGCGGCTTCGGAATCGACCCGGCGCAGGCGCGCGATGAAGCGGGACTTCTTGATGGTCTCCTCGGCGTAGGGCCGGGCGTCGGCGTCCACGGAGAAGAGCATCCGCAGAACTATAGGCCGGGCCACCCGTTCAGTAACAATCGTTACGGAAACTGATACATTTGCTCTCCATGGGACGTCCCCGCGGATTCGATATCGACGAGGTCCTCGACGCCGCCATGCGCGTGTTCTGGCGCAAGGGTTACGAGGGTGCGTCCTACGCCGACCTCACCGTGGCGGCCGGTGTGGAGCGGCCCGCGCTCTACTCGGCGTTCGGCAACAAGGAGGCGTTGTTCCGCGCCGCGCTGGACCGCTACACCGAGTACTACCAGGACTACATCCCGGAGGCGCTGGAGCTTTCCACCGCCCGCGACGTCGCCTCGCACATTCTGCGCCGCGCCGCCGACCTCAACACCCGGTATCCGGACCATCCGGGGTGTCTGAGCATCAACGGGGCGCTGGCCGCCTCCGATGATGCCGAGCCGGTGCGTCGGGCGCTCATCGACGTGCGTGCCGACGGGGAGGCCCAGCTGCGCGAGCGCTTCGAGCGGGCGAAGGCCGAGGGCGATCTGCCGGCGTCCGCCGATACCGGTGCGCTGACGGCCTTCGTGATGGCCGTGCTGCACGGCATGGCGGTACAGGCCAAGTCCGGGTTCAGCCGGGCTAGGCTGGAATCCGTTGTGGAACAAGCGCTTCTGGTGTTTCCTGCGGGCTAGACCCGGGCAACGAGCCCGGCGAAGCCATCGTCGTGACCTCCGATTCCGTCGTACGAAATCCGGGTAGATCCGAATAAAGTCCGGGCCGGTGGCGTTGGGAGACGACATGGCCACCGCATCGCTTTCCGCGACCTTTCCGATCGGCTCCCGCGCCGTGCACCGCGTCGGCTTCGGGGCCATGCAACTGCCCGGGCCCGGGGTGTGGGGCCCGCCGCGCAACCACGAGCAGGCCATCGCGGTGCTGCGGCGGGCGGTGGATCTGGGAGTCGACCACATCGACACCGCCCAGATCTACGGTCCCGGTGTCGCCAACGAACTCATCCGCGAGGCGCTGCACCCCTATCCGGAGAACCTGGCGATCGTCAGCAAGGTCGGCGGGAAGCGCGATGAGCAGGCCAACTGGCTGCCCGATCCCGAGCCCGACTCCCTGCGCCGGCAGATCGAGGAGAACCTGCAGACCCTGGGCGTGGACACCCTGGCCGCGGTGAACCTGCGGATCTTCGGTGACGGGATCGACCGCGACCTGTACGACCGCCAACTGGACGCGATGATCGCGGCCCGCGACGAGGGTCTGATCGAGGGCATCGGCCTGAGCAATATCACCCTCGGCCACCTGGAGATCGCGCTGGGGCGCACCGACATCGTGTGTGTGCAGAACCAGTTCAACCTCGCCGACCGGGCCGCGCAGCCGATCCTCGATCTGAGCACCGAACGCGGTATCGCCTTCGTCCCGTTCTTCCCGCTCGGTTCGGCGTTCTCGGCCGACAATCCGGTGCTGGGCAATCCGACCGTGCAGCGGGTGGCCGCCGAGCTGGGTCACACCCCGGCCCAGATCGCGCTGGCCTGGACCTTGAACCTGGCGCCCAACGTTCTGCTGATCCCCGGGACGTCCTCGGTGGCACATCTGGAGGAGAACCTCGCCGTCGCCGACATCGTCCTGCCGGACGGTCTGACCTTCTGAGCTCAGGTGCTCGGCCGGCGCAACTCGAAGTCGGATCCCTAGGTCTCGTCCGCGAGCTGGTGGCGGTCCTGATGCGCGCCGGGGGCGTCGGGGTCGTCGTCCTGGTGGTCCAGCTGCTGCTGCTCGCGGCGCTGCTCGTCGGTGACCTCGGTGGCGTCCTCGGGCACCGGTGATTCCCGGCGATGCTTCTCCACCACGTCCGGGGCGACCTCGCGGGTGGCCATCCCGCCGGTTCGGCCCTGGTCGGTGGGTCCGGGCGGGGGCGTCTTGTCCGTCATGAGAAGGGAATGCCCCGGCGACGGGGTTTCCAAGCGTCGTTCCCGGTATCTGCGCGGCACGGTCCAGTGACTCCCGAACTCGTGGTTGAAGTACTCGGGATCGAACGGACTGTCGCCGCCGGCCGGGAAGCTGGTCAACTCCCCGAAGACCACGCGATCGCCGACGCAGTACAGATCGACGCGGACGAAGTCGGTGTCGGCGCCCAAACGTTGCGCCACCGCGATCATCTCGGCCAGTTGCGGGGGTGGTTCGGGTCGCGGGTCCGCCCATGGCGGCCCGCCGCGCAGCGGCAGGTGTTCCCAATCGGGTCGGAAGAAGTCCTGGGTGCGCCGGCCGAACCTGCCGACATCGAGCTGTACGTAGGCGCACTTTCCATGGAAGACGAAGAATTTGTAGTCGTCGGGAATCTCACCGTCGGCGTCGGTGAGCAGTTCCTCGACCAGGACACGTCGCGGCACCTGCCCGTATACCCATTCCCGGTTGGGTCCCTGACCGTAGAGTTGCGCCACCCAGCCCTGTGCGATCCGGACGATGTCGTGGCGGCCCACATACCGGGGGCGTACGTATCGGTAGGACCAGTCACCCGGATCGTCGGGCAGCCGTGCTTCGGCGGGCGCGTGTTCGGAGACCACGATGACCGCGCCACTGCCGTGGGTCGGCTTCACCACGAACGTGTCGGGCAGGACCGCGTGGTACAGGTCCGTGGGCTCGTCCACGATCGCGTAGGCGATCGGAAGATACTGTCTCCCAACAGATGTCGCGACATAATCGCGCACCGCGGCCTTGTCGGCGAAGGTCACGACAAGGTCGCGATGGTCGCGCAACATCTTGTACCGCACCTTGTCGCGGAATGTGCGGGGATTGCGGGTGCGCCACAGGCGTACCGCACGCACCAGCCTGCTCCGTTCGCGCCAGGTGACGTGCGCGGATCCCATCTGGCCAGGCTACGGTGCGGGTGGGGCCCATGTTTCCGTACCGCGATAACCGGGCACTTGAGCTATCCGACCCGTTGAAAACGCACAGTTCGAGGAGACCATGGCCGGCCATCCGACCTTCGGGGTCGAGGAGGAGTTTCTCCTCGTCGACCCGGACTGCGGTGATCCCGTGCCGCTCAACACCCGGGTGGCAGTCCTGGCCGAGGACTCCGGTGCCGATCTGCAGCTGGAACTGACCAGTTGCCAGGTCGAGACCGCCACCGAGGTGTCCGACAGCACCGAGGATCTGCGAGCCCAGCTCACCCGCCTGCGCAGGATCACCAGCGAGGCGGCCGAGAAGGCCGGTGCCCGCCTGCTGGCCGCCGGCCTGCCACCCACCGTGCCGCACGAGTTCCCGATCACCGACTCCGATCGCTACGGCAGGATCGCGGACCGGTTCGGGATGGTCGCGCACGAGCAGGGCATCTGTGGATGTCATGTGCATGTGGCGGTTCCCAACCGGGAGGCTGCAATCCGGGTGAGTAACCGGTTACGGCCTTGGTTGCCCCTGCTGCTGGGGCTGACCGCCAACTCCGCGATCTACCGCAACGACGACAGCGGCTACGCGAGTTTCCGGCAGGTGCTGTGGTCGCGGTGGCCCAGCGCGGGCCCGCCCCCGCACTTCGACTCCGCCGACGATTACGACGGTGCGGTGAGAAGGATGCGGGACATCGGCGCGATGCTCGACGACGGCATGGTCTATTGGGATGTCCGACCGTCGGCGAACTTTCCGACGGTCGAGGTGCGGGTGGCCGATGTACCCGCCACCGTGGCGGACACGGTGCTGCACGCCACGCTGACTCGCGCCGCGGTCATGACGGCCCTCGACGAGGAGCGGTGCGACGTCCCCGTCCCGGATGTGCGAGCACACGAATTGGCAGGCGCCTACTGGAGTTCGGCCCGCTACGGCCTCGACGGCCCGGCGGTGGATCCGTTCTCCGGCGACGGCGACGGCGACGGCAAGAGCACGGCACCGGCCGTCGACCTGTTGCGTGCACTGATCGACAGGATCGCTCCGGCGCTGCGCACGGTCGGGGATTTCGAGTTCGTCGACGACGAACTGACCCGATTGCTCGAACGGGGCAACGGCGCCCGGCGTCAGCGCGCCGCCTGGCAGCGACGTGGCGAGGTGTCCGACGTCATCGACGCGGTGAACGAGGCGACGGTGGAAGGCTGTCGGTGATGAGGGGAGGGCAGATGAACGGGACTGCGCGCGCGCCGATCCTGTTGTACGACGGGGTGTGTGGGGTCTGCAACGGCGCCATCCGCGCCATTCTGCGGTTCGACCACCGGGGCACGCTGCGATTCGCCGCCCTGGACAGCGACGTCGCGCGCGACATCATCGCGCGGCATCCGCACCTGGAAGGACTGGATTCGGTTGTGTTCGTGCGCAATCCGAATCAGCCCGATGAGGCCGTCAGCACCGAAACCGCCGCACTGCTGGAGGTGGCCGACTATCTGGGCGGTTACTGGAAACTGGCCCGGGCGGCGCGGGTGGTACCCGGCTTCATCCGGGACAGGCTCTACGCCGCCTTCGCCGCGGTGCGCTACCACGTCGGAGGTAAGTACGACGCGTGCCCGATCCCCGCTCCGGAGGTGCGCAGCCGCTTCCTGGACGCCAGCTACGGCTGAGCCGGAATCAAACACATGGTCGCCTCTGTTACACCTGGCAGGACTAGGAACGGGAAGAGGCGAGATCGATGAAGAAGATCGGCTTGGTGGGCGGGATCGTCGGAGCGTTGTCGGCAGCCGTGATCGGCTTCGCGGGACAGGCACAGGCCGCGGTCGGTGTGCCCGATGTCATCGCGTTGAGCCCCGGTTCCGGTGTCTATGACAACGACAGCAACTACCCCTGGCGCGATCAGCTCTTCCCCCGGGTCAAGGTGCCCCAGGTGGACACCTCGGTACGCAACTAGCACGCGCCCAGACACACGACAGCGGTCGCAGCCGAACCACTCGGGTTCTGCTGCGACCGCTGTCGTATGAGCGGTTCTACCGGCTACAGAATGCCGATGCCGCCATAACCTCCGTAGCCCCAGGGCCACATGCCCCACTGGGTCTCCCCGAGCATGCCCGGGGAGCTGGTGATCTGGGCATTACCCGGGCTCTGGCACACGGTGCTGGTGCCGGAGACGATATTGCCGGCGTTCGTGCACTGGGTCTGGACAGGACTGGCCGAAGCCAGCGGTGCGGCGATGATCGCCCCGGCGGCACCCGCGGCGGCGAGTAGTGCGGCGGCGGTCCAACGTGACTTGATCACTGGAATCCCTTTTCTCGAATGGGTGAAGCGTTTCGGTTGGTTACCGCTGGGCTCAGAGGATGTCGACGTCGCCGTCGCTGTCGACATCGCCGCAGCGAATCCGGGAATCCTGCAACGGCTTCCGGATGTTCTTCAGCTCGGCGCCGATCTGCGGGTTGGCGGTGAAGTACTCGTCGACCTTGGCCTGGATCTCGTCGTGCGGCAGACCGTGCAGGCTGGTGAAGAAGGTGTTGACCTCGGGGTGGGTGAACAGGTAGGCCGACGTGGAGGCGGAGACACCGGAGGCCACCCCGGCCAGATCGGCGGCCGTGCAGTTCGGCGGCGGCGGCGGCACGGGCTCGGCGAACGCGGTGGGGACGGCGGCGAACAGCGTCGCGCCGGTGAATGCGCCGGCTCCCAGGATTCCGGCGACCGTGCGGCGGACATTGAGCGACATTGAGCGGCTCCTTTTGTGGTCAGTCATCGGGACGGTGCCCGACATTTTTCAGGTCACCGGGAGTGGTGGTCCTGACCTGCAGAGCTAACCAGATTCTACGTGCAGTTTCTCGGCTTGGGCACAGACTGCTGAGTACCGCGCTCAGAAACGGACGGATCCCCGCGAACCGTCGGCAGACCCGAGATGGATGTGACCCATGAGATCAGTGGGTTTTCGGTCCCCGTGGCGAACGGACAATGTTGACGCTTGTGTATATTTGCCGATGTCAAATCGAAATCCTCTTTAGGAGGGACAACGGGGTCCGGAGCGATAGCTCGCAACGTGCGTAAGCAAGTAAATGGCGAATATCGCTACGGCGGGAGCGTAATTACCTCTAGAGTCTCGGCGTGGCCGAGCAGCGGAATACCACTGTGGACGGAGGGGAGACCGTCCACGGCCGGATGAGCCAATTCGGGGGCACCGACAGATTCATGGAGTCATCACTATGTGTGCAGCCCCCGCCCGGCACCGTGCCTACGGCCCCAACGAGCAATTCTGGATGGCCAAGGAGCTCCTGACACCGGGTGAGGGCGGCGGGGTGGCGCGGCACGCTCGCGCGTCGTCCTCGGCGCTCTCACTGCACATCGGCCGGGTCGGCGCACTGGCGGTTTCGCTGGGTGTCGGCTTCGCGATCGCGGACTCCGCGCAGCCGGCCTACGCCGACACCGGGGTGGGTGCGAGCAATGAGTCGGCGTCCTCGTCGGATACGGGCTCGTCGACCACCGAGTCCCGCCCGGCGGATCGCAAGCGCGGGCCGAGGACCGCGACGAAGCCGACCGCCGCCGCCGATGACGAGTCCGACGACGAGTCCGACGACGCCACGGAACTGACCCCGCCGGATGGGCCCACGGACCCGGACGAGACCGAGCCGGACGAGACCGAGCCCGCCGAGAGCGAGCCGGTCGACACCGCCGAGCCGGACGACACCACACCGGATACCGGCGAGGCGCCGACCGAGGCTGTCATCGGAGACACCGGCGCCGTCAAGAACAGGAAAGCGCGCGCCTACGCCCACGCGGTCGAGCCGATGCAGGTGGAGAAGGCCGTCACCGCCGTCGTGCAGGCGTCCCCGGAGCCCGAAGCCGAATCGGCCCCGCAGGTGGACACCGACGGCCAGGGCGCACCCAGCACGCCGCCGGTGACCACCGAAGTGGCTCCGGCACCGGCAATTCAGGACACCCAGACGACCGTCGGCGCCGTCACGCCCAAGATGACCGCCGCGAGCTCGACGCTCGGCACCAGGACCGCGACGACCAACCCCTTGGACCTCCTGGTCAACACCATGATGGCGTGGGTCGCGCGCCAGATCAGTCACACCTTCGTCAACAGGACGCCGATCGCGGGTCCGATCGTCTACGAGCAGAATCTGCTCGGCCAGGTCTACATCGATCTGAACGCCACGGACCCCAACGGTGACGTGCTGACCTACGACATCATCCAGCCGGAACACGGTTGGGTGTACCGGGATCTGATCAGCGGCAAATTCGTCTACACGCCGTGGGCACTGGTCAGCGGCCAGCCCCTGGTGGACAGCTTCAAGATCGTCATCCGCGATGACTCCGAGCATCTGCCCGGCGTCCTCGGTCAGATCCAGGCCGTGGTGGAGAAGGTGACGCGCTTCCTCGGCATCGCCCAGGCGGACAACCTCACCGTGACCATCCCGGTCAATGTCGACCCGGTTGTGCAGATGCCGCCGCTGGTGACGCCCATCGTGGGTGGCGGCTACCAGCTCGGCAAGGATCCCGCCCCCATCGTCTCCACGGTCGACATCGTCGACGGCGACACCCTGGGACTGAAGCGGGTGGTCATCAAGATCGCCACGCTGGCCCAGGTCGGAGACGCGTTGTCCTACAACGCCCCGTCCGGCAGCCCCATCGTCGGCTCCTGGGACGCGGACACGTTGACGCTCACGTTGGCCGGCATCGGAACCCTGGCCGAATACGAACAGGCGATCAAGGCGGTGAACTTCGCGGCCACCCAGGGTGCGGGCCTGGTCCGTGGCATCACCATCTCGGCCACCGACCAGGACGATGTGGACAACATCGCGCCCGGCTTCGTCACCGTCGCGGTGTGGCCGGCCACGAAGCTGCCGCCGTTGGTCACCCCGATCGCCGGGGGTGGGTTCACCCTGGGCGGCAACCCCGCCAGGATCGTCTCGGCGATCGATATCGTCGACGCGGATTCGGGCCGGTTGTCGAAGGTGACGCTGCGCATCGAGACGCTGGCACAGTCCGGGGACACCCTGAATTACGCTGCACTGCAGGGCAATCCGATCATCGGCACGTGGGATGCGGCCACCCGCACGCTCACGCTGTCCGGGGACGCCACGCTGGCACAGTACGAAGAAGCCATCAAGGCGGTGACCTTCGCGGCCACCCAGGGCGCGGGATTGGTGCGTGGGATCGCCATCTCGGCCACCGACGAGGACGGTGTGGACAACATCGGGCCCGGGTTCGTGACCGTCGGTGTCGGGGCCGCGCCCACCTTGCCGCCGTTGGTCACCCCGGTCGCCGCGGGTGGGTTCACCCTGGGCGGTAACCCGGCCAAGATCGTGTCGGCGGTCGATATCGTCGACGCTGATTCGGGCCGGCTGTCCAAGGTGACGGTGAAGATCTCCACCCTGGCGCAGGCCGGTGATGTGCTGAATTATGTTGCACCGAACGGCAACCCGGTCGTCGGCGTGTGGGATGCGACCGAGCGGACGCTGACGCTGTCGGGTCTGGGCACGTTGGCGCAGTACGAGGAGGCCCTCAAGGCGGTGACCTTCTCGGCCACCCAGGGTGCGGCGCTGGTGCGCGGACTGTCGATCTCGGCCACCGACGAGCACGGCGTGCCGAACATCACGGCCGGGTTCGTCACCGTGGCGGTGTCCTCGCCGACGCGCTACGTGCCGCTGGTGACGCCCGTCGGCGGGCGGTCCTACACGATCGGGGAGTCACCGACGAAGCCGGTGGCCGGAGTCGACATCGTCGACGCCGATTCCAGCCATCTGCAGCGGGTCACCATGCGGGTCACGAACTTCGGCAAGGCCGGGGACACGCTGACGTTCGCCGGGCTGCCCGACAATCCGATCACGGCGACCTACGACGCCGACAGCCGGACCCTGACGCTGTCCGGGATCGCGACCAAGCAGCAGTACGAGGATGCGTTGAAGGCCGTCACCTTCACCGCCACCCAGGGCGGCTGGACCACCCGGACGATCACCATCGTCGCCACCGACACCGATGGCGTGAACAGCTCGACAGCGTCGCTGCCCCTGTTGGTGTGGTGAGCGGCGCGCTCAGCTGAACCGGACGTTCAGGGTCGCCAGACCGAAGATCTTGCGACCCCCGGACTTCGCGCCGACCAGGACGACGCCGCTGCGGCTCTCGGGATCGAGTGACTTGATCTTGCCGGTGTACTCGATCTCGGTCCCGGTGGCCGGCACGATCGCCGGCTGCGACAGCCGCACCGCGTAGCGGGTCACCGAGCCCGGGTCACCGGTCCACGAGGTGCCGTAGCTGGCGCCCAGGCCCATGGTGAGCATGCCGTGGGCGAGGACGTCCTCCTGGCCCGCGAGCTTGGCGACGTTCTCGTCCCAGTGCAGCGGGTTGGCATCGCCGGACACGCCGGCATAGTTGACCAGATCACCGCGGGACAACCGGGTGATTTGCACCGGCAGTTCATCGCCGGCCTGCACGTCATCGAAGGACGGCGTTGCCGGGGTCCGGGTGAGACCCGACTGGGCGATGCGCCGCTCGCCCTCTGGGCGCACGGCCTTCTCATAGGTGACGCCGGAGAGGTCGGTGCCGAGCATGTTGATGCCGTGCATGATCACGTTCGCCACAGCGGGCCGGATGGCGGGGTCGACCTCGTCGGAGCCGACGCCGACGACGGTGGTGTGCAGGGTGTGCACGACCTCCCCGGCGGTGTCGGTGAAGGTGTTGGTCACGGTGATCAGGTCGCGGCCGGCGATCCGGCGCACCGAGGTCAGTTCGACGTCGATGGTCAGCTCATCGCCCTCGACGATGGGGCGGTGCTGTTCGAAGACCTCTTCGGTCTGCAGGTACATGTCATAACCGACGACGACCTGCTCGAACATCTTCTGGTTGCAGGCCATGGCCGGCGCCGAGGTGAAGGTCAGCGGGGCCACCAGACCCGAGTACCCGAGCTTCTGCGCCGCGGCGACATCCCAGTGTGCGGGGTGGTAGTCCTGCACGGCGCGAGCGAATTCGCGTACCTTCTCGCGCCCGACCAGGTAGGTGTCGTCCATCTGGTAGTAGTGCCCGACGCGGTCTTCGAGTGGCGTCGTTCCTGCTGCTGCGGTCATGGCTGTGCCCAACTCTTCTGTCTGCTTGTCTCGCTGAGGCTGATACAGCAGGTTAACGCGCAGGGCTGCGCAGCAAAAACCGCGCGGCAGGGCGACATCGCCGGGCGCGGCGTGCGGGCCGCCGTGTCGGCGGTCCTGGCGGAGTAGGGACAGCCCTACCCTGAAGACGCGGGCGGGCGGGATGGGGGTGGAGCGCAGCGATGCCTAGCGTCGAGGGCGTGACCACCATGGAGCGCCCACCTGTCCTACGCCAGCTCGGTGTGGACACCGGGTACGTGCTGTTCGGATTCCCCCTCGCCCTGCTGAGTTTCACCGCCATCATCACCGGGGTGGCGGTGGGGCTCGGCACGCTCGTCATCATCGTGGGGCTGCCGATCCTGGTCGGGACCGTCCTCGTCGCGCGGGTGTTCGCCGATATCGAACGACTGCAATTCTCCGCGGTGCTGCACCGGCCGCGCACCCGGCCGGCCTACCGCGCCGCGGCCCCGGGGGCGTCGGCGTTCAAGCGGCTCGTGACGCCGCTGGCCGACGGACAGTCCTGGCTGGACCTGGTGCACGGCGTACTGCGGTTCCCGATCTCGGTGATCACCTTCTGCGTCGTGATCACCTGGTGGACCACCGCGGTGGCCGGCACCCTGACCGTCGCATGGGACTGGGCCATCCCGCGCGGCCCCGACAACACCTCGCTGGCCCAGTTGATCGGGCTCGGAGACAGTGCGGTGGCCCGCATCGGCTTTCAGACCGCCATCGGGCTGGTCTGCCTGTTCACACTGCCCTGGGTGGTGCGGGGCTGTGCGCTGCTGGAGGCCGGCTTCGCGCGTCTGCTGCTGACCGGTGTGGCCGAGATGCGCCAGACGATCACCGTGCTGTCGGAACAGAAATCGGCGGCGGCCTCCGCCGAAGCCCATGCCCTGCGCCGCCTCGAACGTGACATCCACGACGGTCCGCAGCAGCGACTGATCCGGCTCGCGATGGATCTGGGCCGCGCCCGTCAGAGCAGCGCGCCCGGTCCGGTTCGTGACACGCTCGACGAGGCGATCGCCCAGACCCAGGAGACCCTCGACGAGTTGCGCGCGCTCTCCCGCGGAATCGCCCCGCCGGTGCTCACCGACCGAGGACTACCAAGTGCCCTTGCCGCACTGGCCATTCGGTGCACGGTGCCGGTCGGGCTCGTGGTGGATCCGGAGTTGGGCACACCGGTGGGCCGGCTGGATCCCGCCGTGGAGACCACGGTGTACTTCGCGGTGGCCGAGGCATTGACCAACGTCGCGAAGCACAGTGGCGCGACAAACTGCTGGGTGACGGTGGCGTCCGGGCCGGCGCGCGTCGTCGCGGAGATCGTGGACGACGGCGACGGTGGCGCTCATGTGGCCAAGGGGCACGGGTTGTCCGGCCTGTCCGACCGGGTCCGGGCCGGCGGCGGCACAATGACGGTGACCAGTCCGAACGGTGGTCCGACGACGATCAGGGTGGAGCTTCCGGTATGAGGGTGATCGTCGCCGATGACTCGGTCCTGCTGCGGGAGGGCCTGATTCGGTTGCTCACCGAAAACGGCCATGAGGTGCTCGCCGCGGTCGGCGACGGCCCGTCGCTGGTGGCGGCGATCGAGGCGCACCGGCCGGATGTCTCCGTGGTGGACGTCCGGATGCCGCCCTCGCACACCGACGAGGGGTTGCGTGCGGCGGTGCAAGCCCGTCATCTGGTGCCGGGATCGCCGATTCTCGTGCTGTCCCAGTATGTCGAGGTCTCCTACGCCGACGATCTGCTGGCCGACGGTGCCGG
Organism: Mycolicibacterium diernhoferi; assembly: GCF_019456655.1. Classification (NCBI taxonomy): domain Bacteria; kingdom Bacillati; phylum Actinomycetota; class Actinomycetes; order Mycobacteriales; family Mycobacteriaceae; genus Mycobacterium; species Mycolicibacterium diernhoferi. Next base: position 167,843 of record NZ_CP080332.1, read on the forward strand.
GGCGATCGGCTACCTGCTCAAGGACCGTGTCGTGGCCGTCGCCGATTTCCTCGACGGGGTGCACCGGGTGGCGTCCGGGGGCACCGTGCTCGACCCGGATGTGGTGGCCCAGTTGCTGGTCCGCCGGCGACGCGACGATCCCCTGCGGCAACTGACGCTGCGGGAACAGGAAGTGCTGGCACTGATGGCCGAGGGTCGGTCCAACACCAATATCGCGCGCGCCCTCGTCATCTCCGACGGTGCGGTGGAAAAGCACATCGGCAGCATCTTCACCAAGTTGGGGTTGCCGCCCGACGGTGCACAGCACCGCCGGGTGCTGGCGGTGCTGGCCTATCTGCGGCTCTGACGGGCGACCGTCAATGCTGCTGGGGGATGGCGGAATTGGCCGCCTCGAGGTGCGCGAAGACATGGTCCAGCGAGCCGGCGATGGTCGGCTCGGCACCGTCGGCCCAGCGTCGCCAGGCGAGATCGAGGGCGGCCAGCGCGGCCACGGTGATCGAGCGGGCCGCCTCCGGGTCCGGGATCCGCTGCGCCAGAACCGGGGTCAGCGCGTCTTCGTGAGCGAAACGTCGTTGTGCCATCCGGGTGCGAAGTGAGACGTTCGCATTGATCATCCGGACGCGGGAGCGTTCCCGCTCCGAGTGCTCGTTGATGTGGCCCAGTGCGACCTGGAAGGTGCGGAGCAGCAGTTGCCAGGCATTCTCGCCCTCGACCGCGGGTAGCTTCTCCAGGTGCGCCGCGTAGTCGATCGACGAGGCCTCGATGGCCGCGAGCACGGCGTCTTCCTTGGAACCGAAGTAGCGGAAGAACGTCGCCCGGGAGATGCCGACCTCGCCGGCGGCCTCCTCGACGGTCACCGCATCGAAGCCCCGTTCGGCGAACAGGATGCTCATCGCCTGGGCGATCTCGGTGCGCAGCGCCAGTCGCGCCCGCTCACGTACCCCTGCGGTCATCGGCCCAGGATAGCCGAATGTGACGCTGGATGTCAGAAACGAAACTTCGACTGCAAGTTGATACTCAGTCTCACGTCCCGGTACGGTGGCTCGGTAGGCGGGTGAAGGGTGCGCGGATGACAGTGGAGACTCGGACGGCGGTCGAACCGCCCGCCGGTGACCCATCTTCCGTGCGCGCTGCCCGGGTGGTGGCGCCGTTGGCGTTCGCCGGGATGACCGCGGCCTTCACCCAGACCATCCTCATCCCGATCCAGGGTGAACTTCCGCAGCTGCTCAACGCCTCCAGCGGCGACACCGCCTGGGTCATCACCATCACCCTGCTGGTCGCCGCCATCTGCACTCCCATCTCCGGCAAGTTGGGCGATATGTACGGCAAGCGCCGGATCGCGCTCATCCTGCTCGGGGTGCTGATCCTGGGATCCATGGTCGCGGCCCTCTCGCCGACGGTGGTTCCGCTGATCGTCGGCCGGGGATTGCAGGGCATGGGCATGGGTGTCATCCCACTCGGTATCGCGATCCTGCGCGACGCGCTGCCCGCGGACAAACTCGGGTCGGCCATCGCGCTGGTCAGCGCGACCCTGGGCGTCGGGGGCGCGCTGGGGCTGCCGATGAGCGCCTTCGTCACAGAGCATTTCGACTGGCATGTGCTGTTCTGGTTCGCCTCCGGGCTGGGAGCCACCGCATTCCTCTTGATCATCACGCTGGTGCCGGAGAGCAAGTTGCGCGTCGGCGGCCGGGTCGACGGCATCGGCATCGTCGGTCTGGCGATCGGCCTGACCGGCGTGCTGCTGGCGATCTCGCGGGGCAACGACTGGGGCTGGACCTCGCCGCGCACGGTGGTGGCACTGGCCGGCGGGTTGGTGGTCCTGCTGGTGTGGGGCTGGCTGGAGCTGAAGATCCGTGAACCACTGGTGGACCTACGGGTCAGCGCCCGGCGCCCGGTGCTGCTGACCAATCTCGCCTCGATCGCCATGGGCTTCGCGCTGTTCTCCTCACAGATCGCGTTCCCGCAGCTGCTCGAATTGCCCACGGAGGTCGGCGGACTCGGCAAGCCGCTGCTGCAGGCGAGCATGCATCTCATGCCTGCCGGTCTGGCGATGCTGGCCATGTCGCCGGTGGCGGGCCGGTTGTCGCGCCGGTGGGGCCCCAAACCGCTGCTGGTCTCCGGAGCGATGATCATGGCGTCCGGTTACGCCATCGCCGTGCTCTCAGACCTGCAGGCCGGGCACATCCTGGTCATCAACCTGCTGATCGGCATCGGTATCGGGCTGGGCTACGCCGCCATGCCGACGCTGATCATGCGCGCGGTGCCGGCCTCGGAAACCGGTGCGGCCAATGGACTCAACACCCTGATGCGGTCGCTGGGGACGGCCACCGCCGCCGCCGTCATCGCCGCGGTGCTGGCCCGGTACTCAGTCGACCTCGGCGGGGTCGACGTGCCGAGTGCCGACGGGTTCGAGGTGGCATTCCTGTTCGGTCTGGGCGCGGCCGTGCTGTGCACCGCGATCGCGATCTTCATCCCGCGCTCGGAGCCGGTGGTCGACCCGCAGCACTGAGTGTTCGCGGGGCCGCCGCATCTCTACCCTGGGGGGATGTTCTTCCTGTTCGGCTTCGGTACCAAGCAGAAACCGCTCGGCGCCGGGCAGGTGCGGACGTGCCCCCGATGCCACAACACCACCGAGTGGATGCGGCTACGGCAGTTCAACCAGTTCAGTCTGTTCTTCATCCCGATCGCGCGCTGGAAACGCCGGCAGTTCGAGGCGTGCGGAATCTGCGGCGCGTCGATCACCGCCTGAGTGCGAGCGTCAGTTGTCCCGCCAGGCCCGTGCCGGTGCGCAGGTCAGCCCGACGTCCTTGAGCGTGAGGATGCCCGCGGGGGCGGCCACGATGTCGAGTACGGCGTTCACCGCGGGCATCGCGGTCATGGTGTCCCACTCGTGGTTGCCCCAGGATTCCGGCGGTACGAAGCGGATTCGGGTGCGCACCTCGGGTTCGCCGTGAATGGTGATGTTGTAGTGGTCCTCATCGAGGTCCCAGTCCGCGTTGAGCTTCTTGGTCAGGTGCCAGACGACGGCGGTGCGCAGCACCGTGTCCTCGCCGATCTTGGCGCTCCAGCCGCCGCGCAACGCGGCGATGGTGTCCTTCTCGATGCGCATCCAGCCCAGGTCGACCGTCTCGGATGCGGTGGCGAACTCGATGTCGAAGTCGATGCTGTCGAACGTGTCGAAACCCAGTGCGACACCCATCCGTTCGACCGAATCCCGGAAGCTGATCATGCCGAGCTTGGCGATCTCGATGACGTCCGGCGATGCCTCCCGCTTGGAAATGCCGAGCATCTCCCAGGTTTCGACGGATTCGTAGACGGAGACGTCGGCCGCCTCGACGATCGAGATGGACCGCACATCCCGGCACACCGCGGTCAGCGCGGTCGTGATGGAGTTGGCCCAGCCGGGATGGATGCCGGTGATGTAGAGCGAGCTGTTTCCGCGGGCGCAGGCCTGCGCCAAAGCCTCGCGGGTCTGTCCCTGCACACCACCGACGTTGAGGAAGAGGTTGGTGCTCAAGACGTTGAGCCCGCTTTCCAGCAGCCTCACCACGTGGTCGACGTCGGCCATGAACGGCGTGTAGATCACCGCGTCGGCCTGCAGTGCGAGCAGTGCGTCGATGTCGGTGGTCGCCTGCACGCCGGTGTCCGGGCGCCCACACAGTTGCCCGGCGTCGAGGCCGGCCTTCTCCTCGGAGTAGGCATAGACGCCGGCCAGCTTGAGCCGGGGATCGTCGAGAATGCCGCGCAGGCTTAGCTTTCCGACCTTGCCGGTCGTCCACTGAATGACTCGCATCGTTGGAGGCCCTTCTGCCGTCTATTTATCCACGCCCGTGGAAAAATAGCAGAATGTGACGTGCGTCGCAATGGTCCAGCCGCTATCTTCATGAGGTGGCGACGGGGAACGAGGGTGAGCGGCCCCGGCGTGGCCGTCCGCCCCGGATCGATCGAGCCCGGATCGTCGCCGCCGCCCGCGCCATCGCGCCGGAGGACCTGACCATGCAGGCCGTGGCCGACGCGCTGGGCGTGGACCGCACCACGTTGAACTACTACGTCGGTGACCGCGAAGGCCTGCTGGAGTTGGTGGTGGCCGACCTCTTCGATGCCGAACTGCGCGATTTCGCGTTGCCGGCGGACGCGCACTGGGCCGATGTGCTGCGTGCCTACGGCAAAGCGCTGCACCGGGGCGTCGTGCACCTGCGGGCCACCGCCGCGGTCGTGCAGTTGCGGGGGGCCAACAGCCTCGCGCTGGCCGAACGTGTGCTGGCCGCACTGGCGGCCGCGGGCTTCAGCGCCGAGGACGGCGGCCACATCCTGTCCATGGTCTCGGGGGTGGCCTATACCGCGGCGCGCGACCTGCTCGGCGGTGATCACTCGCGCAGTCATCACACCTCCGAGGTGACGCGCGTGCTCGGTGAGGTGGCCGCCGGACGGTTCCCTCTGCTCGGCGACGTGATCGCCAACCGGGCGGTCGCCGGAACGGCCGATGACTTCGAGTTCAGCCTCGACGTCGTGATCGACGGACTGCAATTGCGGCTGAGCAGGCAGCAGGGCACCACCTGAGCGGTGGCAACACCGGCGCCGTTGCTGGCCCGATCGCTTTCGTTGCGACCGCGCAAGAAGTCGACCAACCGGACCGCCTGGGCGGCTTTGCCCAGCACATTTCTTGCCGGTGACCTGCGGATCCGCGATTGGCGCCGATCACGAAGCCGCACTAACTTTCTCGTTGTGAAGTCCTCAGCTGCTGGCGCCGCCGTCCGGTGGCTGGCCCCCTTCGTTGCCCTCGCCACCTTTGCCGGGTTCGCCGCGTCCCCGTCGCCGCAGGTCCGCCTCGCCAGTGAGGCCAACCCGTTGGCGGGCAAGCCGTTCTACGTCGACCCCATCTCGAAGGCGATGCGGGCCTCCAAGAGCGCCAACCCGCCGAACCCGCAACTGGACTATGTGGCGAACACCCCGCAGGCCTACTGGCTGGACCAGGCGTTCCCGGCGGGCACGGTCAACAGCACCGTGAGCAGGCTCGTCGGCGACGCTCAGGGTGCGGGCGCCACGCCCGTCCTGGTCATCTATGCGCTGCCGCACCGCGATTGCTACAGCTACGCCGCCGGCGGATTCGGGTCCGCCGACGCCTACCGGCAGTGGATCGACTCCATCGCCGCCGGGCTGGGAGGCGCGCCGGCCGCCATCATCCTCGAACCCGACGCCCTGGCGATGGCCGACTGCCTGTCCGCCGACCAGCGCCAGGAACGTTTCGATCTGATCCGCTACGCGGTGGACACCCTGACCCGCGATCCGGCCGCCGCCGTCTACATCGACGCCGGCCATTCCCGCTGGGTTCCCGCCGACAAGATGGCCGCCATGCTCAACGACGTCGGCGTCGCCAAGGCCCGCGGCTTCAGCCTCAACACCACGAACTACTACACCACCGAAGAGCAGGCCGGCTACGGCGAGGCCATCTCCGGCATGACCGGCGGCGCGCACTATGTCATCGACACCTCGCGCAACGGGCTCGGCCCCGAACACGACGGCGACCTCAACTGGTGCAATCCGAAGGGGCGCGCGTTGGGCACCCCGCCCACCACCGCCACCGCCAGCCCGCACGCCGACGCCTACCTGTGGGTGAAGCGGGTGGGCGAGTCCGACGGGTCGTGCGGTCGCGGGGAACCCGGCGCCGGCACCTTCGTCAACCAGTACGCCATCGATCTGGCGCTCAACGCCGGGAAGTAGCCCGCGAGCGTCAGCGTGCGACGGGTCCGCCGAACCGCCCGTTGGTGGCATCCCGGACCGCACGGTCGATCAGGCCGAGCACTTCTTCCAGGCTCACCGTCTCCTTCTCCAGGATGACCCGGCGGCCGACATCCTCGTCGACGACGCGGAACGCGCCGGTGACCGCGGCGGCGCAGAGCCGGACGGTGAGATCGTCCTCGGGCAGGCCCAGCCGTTTTGCGGCCACGGGTATCAAGCCGCGCTCCATCTCGTCGTGCACCATCAGGTACGCGGCCCGCAACGCGGGCTCGTCGGTCGACATCGTCGCGATCCGCAGCGCGCGGACCTCGTCGGCGATCTCATCCTCGCCGAGGGGATGCGCGGCCATGTCCGCCGCCAGGTGATCGGCCAGTGACAACTCGGCCGGCCAGCGGTCCGTCACCGCGAGGAACCGCTGCACCGACAGCGACAGCACCGGCTCGACACAGCTTTCCTTGCTGCGGAAGTAGCGCCTAATCGTACGGGTGGAAAGGCCTGCGGCGGCGGCGATGTCGTCGCCGCTGGTGGCGGAGACACCGCGCTCACAGAACAGCGCGCAGGCGTATCGGGAGACCGCGAGCCGGGCCTGCTCCTGCTTCGGTTTGTGCGTGCCGCGCTTATCCTGGGTGGCGATGATCAAGGTCTCCTGACACTCAGTGACAACATAGTCTGTCGCCGAGTGGCAGTCGGCGCAAGCTTCGGGGAGGGAGCGGATGGCGGCATCGCAGGACCCGGTCCTTGTCCCCGGTCAGACCTGCCGGGAGTTGGCCCACGCCGACCGCTTCGCCTGCATCGTCGACGGGGCGGATTACCTGCGGTACGTCAAAGCAGCGTTGCTGCGGGCCCGGCACCGAATCATCCTGATCGGGTGGGACTTCGACGCCGGCACCACCTTCGAACCCGGCGGACCCACCATGCCGGGACCGAACCAGTTGGGGGCCTTTCTCTATTGGCTGCTCTGGAAGCGGGCCGGCCTGCGGATCCACGTCCTGAAATCCAACCTGCGACTGCTGTCGGTGTTCGACGACGTGTGGTACGGCATCACACCGGTCTCCATCCTGAATCGCGTCAGCGGTCGCCGCATCCGCTTCGCGGTGGACGGTGCGCACCCCACCGGGGCGGTCCACCACCAGAAGATCATCAGCATCGACGACGCCGTCGCCTTCTGCGGCGGTATCGACCTGACCCTCGGCCGATGGGACACCTGCGAGCACCGGGACAACGACCCGCTGCGCCCGAACGTCACGCCCCGCCACGAAGTTGCCGCCGTGGTGGACGGTGCAGCCGCCCGCGCCCTGGGCAAGGTGGCCCGGGAAAGGTGGGAAGGCGCGACCGGACAGTCGCTGCGCGAAGTCGAGGCGGCGCACACGGCCTGGCCGCGCGGCCTGGAACCCGACCTGCGCGACATCGGAGTGGGGATCGCCCGCACCATCCCGGCGTTACCGGACAACGAGGAAGCGCGCGAGGTCGAGGCGCTCGACCTCGCCGCGATCGCCGCCGCCAGGCAGGTCATCTATCTGGAGAACCAGTACCTGGCCTCGCGCACGCTGGCCGAGGCGTTGATCGACCGGCTGCGCGAGCCCGACGGCCCGGAGGTCGTCGTCATCCTGCCCCGTCGCTCGGAAAGCCGCCTGGAGCAACAGTCCATGGACAGCGCGCGCAGCCTGCTCATCGCCGAACTCTGGGCGGCCGACGAACACCGGCGCCTCGGCGTCTACTGGCCGGTCACCGAACAGGGCACACCGATCTACGTGCACTCGAAGGTCATCGTCGTCGATGACCGGCTGCTGCGGATCGGATCCTCCAACCTGAACAATCGGTCATTGGGATTCGACAGCGAATGCGATCTGGCCCTCGAAGCCACTGAAACGGGCAGTGCGGTCGGGAAATTCATCGCCGGTATCGGGCAGCGGCTGATCGGTGAGCACCTCGGGGTGTCCGCCGACGACTTCCGGGGCGCCGTCGCGGACCACGGATCGTTCCTGCGCGCCCTGGAGGCGCTGCGCGGGCACGGTCGCACCGTCGAGCCGATGACCGCCGAGCTGGTCGCCGGCGAGGCCGGCCCGCTGGCCGAGAACGAACTCATGGATCCCGACCACGTGCCGAGTTCGTTGACCGGCAGCGTGCGGAGGATGCTCAACGAGTTGGCCGGCTGGCCATGATGCGGAGTATCACGATCCTGGCCCGATAATGTGTCCATGACGAAACCGACCGGCACGCTGTGGATCTGCGTGGTGGCGACGTTGGCCGGTGTGGGGATCGGATTCGTCGGCGGTGCTTTCCGTTGGTGTCTGCACGTCGCCGAGCGCTGGCGGGTCGAACTGGTCGAGTGGGTGCACCAACTTGCCGATCCCGGCTGGGTGGTACCGATCGCGTTCGCCGCGGCCGGCGCGACCGCCGCCGCGCTCGTGGTCCGGTGGGTACCGTTGGCCGCCGGCAGCGGAATCCAGCACGTGGAGGCGGTCTACCGCGGCACGGCGCAGCCACCGGGACTGTTGCTGTTGCCCGCCAAGTTCATCGGTGGCGTGCTCGCGATCGGTTCGGGGCTGGTGCTGGGACGCGAGGGGCCGACCGTCCACATGGGAGCGGTGATCGGGACCCAGGCGGCGCGACGAGCCGGACTGGCCGAGCCGGACGTGCGGATGATGCAGACCGTGCTGGGCGGGGCGGGGCTGGCCGTGGCCTTCAATGCGCCGATCGGCGGGGTGCTGTTCACCCTCGAGGAAGCCACCAAGTCGGTTCGGATGCGGACGGTGTTGCCGACGATCTTCGCGGCCGGCACCGCGGTGGCCTGTTCCCGGTGGCTGTTCGGCGATCATCCGGACTTCGGCGTCGAACCGGTTGCGGCACCCGCTCTGGCGCTGCTTCCGGTGTTCGTCGTCTTCGGGCTGGCCACCGGAGGGCTGGGGGTCCTGTACAGCCGGATGGTGCTCACCGTCCTCGACGGCGTGGCCGCGGTTCCCCGGGTCCCGATGATCGCGAAGGCGACGGTGATCGGCGGTCTCGTCGGGTTGGTGATGTTGCTCGACCCGCGCGCGGTCGGCGGCGGCGACACGGTCACGCAGTTGATCGTGGGAGGCGGCGCGCTGGCGTTGCCGGTGGTCTTGTTTCTCCTGGCGGCCCGGCTGGTGGCCGGCCCGCTGTCCTACGCGTCCGCGGTGCCGGGTGGCCTGTTCGCCCCACTGCTGGCGGTCGGTGCGTTGTGGGGCATGCTGTTTGTCGGCGGCCTGAACATCTTGTGGCCCAACGATGGTGCCTCCCTGGTGGTGCCGATGGCGATCGCGGGCATGGCGGCATTCTTCGGCGCGGTGGTGCGAGCGCCCTTGACGGCGGTCGTGTTGGTCATCGAGATGACGGCCACCACGTCGTTGACGGTGCCGATGCTGGCCGCGACCGCCGCCGCGGTTCTGGTCGCCGAACTGCTCAAGTCACCGCCCATCTACGACAGCCTGCGGGCCAAGTTGCCCGTGCGACGGTAGGCCCACGACCGCAACGCTCGTCGCCGAGAATGTCGGCCGGTTGCAACGTCGTCGAAACAGAAACCGGCTACAGTCGGTCCAGCGCGGAGACCGTGGGGGTCAAGGAAAGGGCACCGGCGCCACGTGGTCGACGAATCCAGCCAGGCAAGGACCGTCGTCTTCGCCCTGTACGACAAGGTAACCCTGCAGGACGTGGCGGCGCCGCTGGAGATCTTTGCGCGTGCCAACGATTTCGGCGCGAATTACCGCGTCTTGCTCGCCTCTCCGACCGGTGCTCCGGTGGGCACCACGGCCTACGCGCGGCTGGACGTGGATATCGCCCTGGCCGACGCTCCGGCCGCAATCGACACACTGTTGGTACCCGGCGGGGTGCCGGCTGGGTTTTCCTTCACCCCTGGGTTGCACGACATCCCGGAGGAGCCCACTCCCGACTCGGTCCCGGATGCACTGGAGATGGTCCGCCGGCTCGCACCCCGGTCCCGTCGGGTCGCCTCGGTGTGTACGGGTGCGTTCGTACTCGCCGCCCTCGGGCTGCTCGAAGGCAGACGAGCCACCACGCACTGGGCGCACTGCCAGAAGCTCGAGCGCACGTACCCCAATGTGCGCGTGGACCCGGACTCGTTGTTCGTCCAGGACGGTCCGTTCATCACCGGAGCCGGGATCACCGCCGGCATCGACCTCGCACTGGCGATGGTGGAAAGTGACTACGGACCGGCGGTGGCGCGGCGGGTGGCCCGTTGGATGGTGGTCTTCCTCCAACGCCCGGGCGGGCAGGCACAATTCAGTGTGTGGGCGGAATCCGCGCTACCGGTGTCGGGCGGGCTGCGGGAGATCGTGGACTCCGTCATCGCGGATCCCGGTGCCGACCACTCCCTCACGGCGATGGCCGGCCGGGCCGCGGTGAGTGAGCGGCATCTGGCCCGGATGTTCCACGAACAGGTCAAGATGACTCCGGCCCGTTTCGTCGAGCAGGCCCGCCTCGAGGCCGCCAAAGTGCTCCTCGCAACCGGCGATCAGAGCCAGGAGACCGTCGCCAGGCGGGTGGGCTTCGGAACCACCGACACCATGCGTCGGACCTTCCGCCGAAACCTCGGCGTTTCACCCGGCGTATACCGGAACCGATTTCGTACCACCGGGATCCACCAGTAACGTTCCGGTCTGCAACGGCATCCGGTGTGCCTCCAGATGATCGCGGATGCGTGCTCCGTACCGTAACCCGCTCCGTTGTGCCGCAGCATGGAAGGATTCGCCGGCCAGCACCAGACTCACTGCGTTCTCCAGTCGGATCTCGTGCACGTACTGGCGCAGCGTCATGCCGGTCTGGGCCTTGAACAGCCGGGCCAGGTGCCGTGGACTCATCCCGACCCGCGCCGCGACGACGTCGAGCTCGTACTGTCCGGCCGGATCGACCGCGATGGTAGCCAACAAACGCTCCAGGACAGCATGTTTGGGACGAGGTGTTCGTGCCGCCACGGACAGCTGTGGGTGCCCCTCCATCCTGCGACTGATCATCACCAGGTCCTTCGAAATCTGATGTGCCAGGTCGGCGCCGTAATCGTCGGCCACCAGTGCGAGCGCCAGATCGATGCCGGCGCCGGCACCGGCAGACGTCCAGACCTCACCGTCGCGGACGAACACCGATTCGCGGTCGACGATCGTGTCCGCGCACATCGCTGCGAACGCATCGAGGTGACGCCAGTGCGTGGTGGCCCGCCGGCCGGCGAGCAATCCTGCAGCGCCCAGCGCGAAAGCACCCACACCGACGGCCGCCACTCTGCGTGATCGGGACACATGATCGCGCACCACCTGCTGCAGCTGGACCGGGACACCCTCGGAAACAAGGCTTTCCCCACCCGTGATGACCAGTGTGTCCACGTCGGGCGCCGGCCGGGCGGCTGGCGTGGCGTCGAAAGTCAGTCCCGACGAGCAGCGGATCGTGCTGGCTTCGCCCCAGGTGTGCAGCGCCACCGAGTAGTCGTACCCGAAGGTGCGCGCTTGGTCGAACACCTCCAATGGGCCGGTGACGTCCAGGGTGCGGGCGCCGTCGAAAACCAGCATCGCGATGCGGCGCGATCGCTGCTCGGCATAGTGGCACATGCGATAAGGCTGCGCGGGATGACGCCGACCCGGTGGTGCGATGTCCGGATTTTCGCCCCTCCTGTCCGTCTCGGTCGGTCCACGCATGCGGCGTCCTGTTTCGCGCATCAGATGTCCACCCGGGCGGGCGATCGACAACCGGAGTTAACCGGCCGGAAACACAGCAGTCCGAACGTTGGTGCAGGGCAGGATATCTCGACTGACAAGGCGGACTTGTATGGATTCACGATCGGCTCTGACACTGAGTATCGGTGTGCTCGGCGGGGTCGCGGTGGCCTTCACCGCGTCCGTGATCACCGTTCCCATCTGGGTGGTCTTTCTGGCCTGGGCCTCGTTCTTCTTCGTAGGAGGAGGGCCGACCGGGTGGGTGCGTTCAGTGACCTCGAACCTGGCGGGAGTCCTGATCGCCACCGCGAGCCTGTACGCCGCCTACCTGCTCGGCGGCGGTCTGACCGCCACCGCCATCGCTGTCGGTATCGGCAGCGCGGTCATGGTGCAGGCGTCCTGGATCGGACTGCTCTCGACGACGCCCGCGGTGGTGGTCGGCTTCGCCTCGACCGTGTCGACGGTCGCCGGCACCGGGCAGCTGGTCACAGCCACGAGCATCTCCCACCCGGGGTTGGTCGCCGCCTGTGCGTGCGTACTGGGCGCGACCTTCGGGATCGCCTCGGAATACCTGGCCGATGTCATGACACGTACGGCTCCGGCCGGCCGTACCGGAAAGGAAGGCGCACCCGCATGAAACTGCAGCACTATCTGGGAGGCCTGGAGGGCCTGCCCGAACCGCTGAGCCTGGAGAAGCGGGTGTTCGTCGAGGACTGGGAGAAGCGCATCTTCGGCATCCATGTCGCGATGATGGGGCTGAGCAAGCATCTGGACTCGGCACTGCCGGCATATCCGATTGCCGACGTTCCGACGACGTTCAAGGACGAGTGGACGTGGGCGTCGCTGCGGACCGGCGCGGAAGCGATGAATCCCTTCGACTACTTCAAGTTCCGGTACTACGAGAAATGGCTCGGCGGGATCAGCCAGTTCTTCGTCGATCAGGGCTACGTGACCGAGGAGGAGATCGCGGCGATCATCGCCGATCCCAAGGACGCGCCCGGCGGTGGCGACCCGGCGATCGACGATCAGGTGATCGACTACCTTCGCCGCGGGGACAGCCCGCGCCGCGATGTGGCACACCCGGCGTTCAGCGTGGGCCAGCAGGTCCGAATCGCCGATCTCCCCGCCGGCGCGCATACCCGGCTGCCGGGCTACCTGCGCGCACGCACCGGCACCGTCACCAGGATCTTCGAAGGTGACTACGGCTACTTCGTACACACCGGTGATGGCATAGGCGACCCGATGCCCATCTACATCGTCGAGTTCACCCCCGAAGAGCTGTGGGGAGTGCGCGCCGAACCCGGCGCCAACTCGCTGTACGCGGAACTGTTCGAGGCCTACCTGCAACCCATCGAGGAGGACAAGTGAGTGACCAGTTTTCGTACCCCACCGACCGCGAGGAGTCGAGCGCGGACCGGGTCGGAGCGCTGGAACGGCTGCTGATCGAGAAAGGCGTCATCACCGGCGAGACCGTTGACAAGGTGCTGGCCTACTTCGAATCCGAGATGACTCCGCTCAACGGACAGAAGATCGTCGTAAAGGCCTGGACCGACCCGGATTTCGCGGCACGGGTCGTCGTGGACACCCCCGCCGCACTGGCCGAACTGGACCTGCCCGAAGGCATGGCCGGCGCCGAAGGTGAGCATCTGCAGGCGGTCGCCAATGCGCCCGGCGTGCACAACCTGGTCATCTGCACGCTGTGTTCCTGCTTCCCCTGGCCGGTGCTCGGCCTGCCGCCCTACTGGTACAAGGACCCGGTGTTCCGGGCGCGTGCCGCCCGGGAACCGCGCACCGTTCTCACCGAGATCGGCGTCGAACTCTCCGAGGACACCGAGATCAAGGTCTGGGATTCCAGCGGGCACTCGCGGTGGTTCGTCATCCCGGAACGCCCGGCGGGTACCGACGGGTTCAGCGAGGAACAGCTCATGGGTCTGGTCACCACCGAATCGATGATGGGCGTCGCCCTGGCGGGACAGCCGTCATGAAACTCCACCAGACCTGCACCACCGATCAGGCGGCCCCGTCCTTCGACCACGACTGGCAGCGGCGTGCCTTCGGGCTCGCGTTGGCACTGTCCGAGTTCGGGCACTACCCCTGGAGCGAGTTTCAGCAGAGCCTCATCGACACCATCGGGGCCTGGGAATCCGCGCCCGAACCCGCCCGCGGGGACTGGGAGTACTACGATCACTGGGTGGCGGCGCTCGAACATGTTGTGGATCACCGGAAGATCCTCACCGCGCCGTTGATGACCGACGACGGTGACCACGCCGTCCATGACGACCACCACTGATCTACGAGAAGGGAACACGCGATGCATATCGAGCCAGGGATCGTCGACGGCGCGAAGATCGTTCTGAGTTATGCGACGGCCGGTGGAGCCGGCGTCTACGCCGGCACGCTGGCCTGGAAACACCTCAAGGAACGCGGCCCGGGGTCCATGCTGCTGGGCACCTCCATCACCACTGCGATGACGTTGGCGTTCTTCGAGATCCTGCCGCACTTTCCGGTGGGCGTGTCCGAGGTGCACCTCATCCTCGGTTCCACGCTCTTCCTGTTGTTCGGTGTCGCGCCGGCCGCCTTCGGCCTGGCACTGGGGTTGCTCATCCAGGGTGTGTTCCTCGCGCCGTTCGACCTTCCGCAGTACGGGATGAACCTCACCACCCTGCTCGTCCCACTGTTCGCACTGCAGTATGTGGCCGGTCGTACGATTGCGCCCCAGACTCCCTATACGCGGCTGAAGTACCGTCAGGCGCTGACGCTTTCGACGACGTACCAGGCCGGGATCGTTTCCTGGGTGACCTTCTGGGCCCTCTACGGTGAAGGCTTCAGCGGCCAGACCGTGGCCGGCATCGCGACCTTCGGCGTGGCATACCTGCTCGTCATCGTGGTGGAACCACTGGCTGACCTGGCGGTGCTGGCGGGCGCGAAGTCGCTCGACCGGAACATCAGTGGGTCGTGGCTGGAGCCCCGTCTGTTCAGGCCGGCGATGGTGTGACAATGAACCCATGACCGCAACGCTCGTCGCCAAGGATGTGGCCGGCGGATACGCCCACCGCGTCCTGTTCGAGAACGTCGACCTGACCGTGGCGCCGGGTGATGTGATCGGCGTCGTCGGCGCCAACGGTGCCGGCAAGAGCACCCTGTTGCGGATCCTGGCCGGCGAACTCGCCCCACTCGGCGGCACGGTCAACGTGGCACCCCCGGACGCGTTCGTCGGCTGGCTGCCCCAGGAACACGAGCGGGTGCCGGGGGAGACCATCGCCGGCTACATCGCCCGGCGTACCGGTTGTGCGGCCGCCACCCGGGAGATGGAGGCGACCGCCGCGGCCCTGGACGACACCGCGGCCGGCGCGGACGCCTACTCCATCGCACTGGAGCACTGGTTGGCCACCGGCGCAGCCGATCTCGATGAACGGCTACCCGCCGTGCTCGCCGATGTCGGACTGGACGGCGTCACGCCCGACGAGACCCCGATGACCGCCCTCTCGGGTGGGCAGGCGGCCCGGGTCGGGTTGGCGGCACTGCTGCTGTCCCGCTTCGACATCGTCCTGCTCGACGAGCCGACCAACGACCTGGACCTCGACGGCCTGGACCGCCTGGAACGCTTCGTCGGTGAACTGCGCGGCGGCGTGGTTCTGGTGAGCCACGACCGGGAGTTTCTCGCGCGCAGCGTGACTCGTGTCCTGGAACTGGATCTCGCGCAGCACACCAGCACGGTCTTCGGCGGCGGCTACGAGAGTTACCTGGAGGAACGCGAGGTCAACCGGCGCCACCGCCGCGAACAGTATGAGGAGTTCGCCGACAAGAAGGCCGACCTGGTCGCCCGCGCCCGCACCCAGCGGGAGTGGTCCAGCCAGGGGGTGCGTAACGCCATGCGCAAATCCCCCGACAACGACAAGATCCGCCGCCGTGCGCAGAGCGAGTCCAGTGAGAAACAGGCGCAGAAGGTCCGGCAGATGGAGAGTCGGATCGCCCGTCTCGAAGAGGTCGAGGAACCACGCAAGGAATGGACCCTGCAGTTCACCATCGGTTCCGCGCCGCGGTCGAGCTCGGTGGTCGCGACCCTCGACAATGCCGTGGTGCGACAGGGCGACTTCGTACTCGGCCCGCTGTCCCTGCAGGTGGACGCCGGCGAGCGGATCGGTATCACCGGGCCGAACGGGGCGGGCAAGTCGACGCTGCTGGCCACCCTGCTGGGACGGCGTACACCCGACTCCGGGCGGGCGAGTCTGGGCGCCAGCGTCGCCATCGGCGAAATCGACCAGGCCCGAGCCGAATTCGCCGGCCCGGGGCGTCTGGTCGATCGTTTCGAACAGCATGTGCCGGACTGGTCGACCGCCGAGGTGCGGACGTTGCTGGCGAAGTTCGGGCTGACCTCCGATCACGTGGAACGCGCGGTCGAGGAACTCTCGCCCGGGGAGCGGACCCGCGCCGGCCTGGCTCTGCTGCAGGCCCGCGGCGTCAACGTGCTCGTCCTCGACGAACCGACCAACCACCTGGACCTGCCCGCCATCGAACAGCTCGAGCAGGCCCTGGAGAGCTACGACGGCGCGCTGCTACTCGTCACGCACGACCGCCGGATGCTGCAGAACGTGCGGCTGGACCGGATCTGGCGCGTGGAGAATGGTCAGGTCGTCGAATAGCGGGTCACCTTCTCCGGGTGGATGACCACCCGCAGCAGATCCGCGCCCAGCATGGCCTCCAGTTCGGCGGCCCGGGTCGCATCGCCCAGATCCCAGTAGCGCGCCGCCAGGCGATTCGTAAGTTCATGTGCGCCTTCGGATTCGATGCTGGTCCTACCCGCAACCGACACCCAGCGCTCCCGCTCGCCCACCTCGGTGGTGACCACCAGCGACGCCCGAGGATCGGTCCGCAGGCGCCGGACCTTCGCCGCGCCGGGTTCGGTGATCAACTCGACGGTGCGGCCGGCGGTCACCTCGAACCACACCGGGCGAGGCTGCGGCGGAACCGCACCCGTTGCGACGGTGAAGAATCCATACAGCGGGCGCCCGAGGAACTCGATGTCCTCGGGCGTCAGCGCCGTCACCGCGACCACACTCCGGCGGCGGCGGTGCGCAGCACATAGTCCTCGAATGACCGGGGGGCGCGCCCCAGTACCGACGCCACGGTGTCGGTGGTGGTGGCGATCGGCCCGCCGGACATCAGCACGAACATCTCGGCGACGTGCTGTGCCTCCTGCTCGCCGACGCCCTGCTCGATCAGCAGCGCGGTGTACTCCTGCGGCGAGATCTGCTTGTAGGTGATCTGCCGCCCGGAGGCCTTCGCGATCATGTCGACCGCCACGCCGAAGGTGATGGGTGCGGGTCCGGTCAGCTCGTAGACCTGCCCGGCGTGCCTGCCGGGCTCCGACAGCACTGTTACCGCCACGTCGGCGACATCCTCGATGTCGATGAACGGTTCGGGAACCTCCCCGGCGGGCAGGGCGATCTCACCGGCCAGCAGCGGGGCGTGGAACAGGTCCTCGTCGAAGTTCTGCGCGAAGTTGTTCGGCCGCAGGATGGTCCATTCCAGTCTTGAGCCGCGGACCGCGTCCTCGGCCGACCGCATGTCCAGACCGAAGGGGGAGTCGCCCCACCGGTCGGCCCCGCGGCCGGACAGCAGCACCGCCCGCCGCACGCCGGCCGCCTCGGCCCTGGCGACGAAATCGTGCGCCGGCCCGGGGACCGCGGGTGCGATCAGGTAGAGCGCGGTGATGCCGTCCAGCGCCGCATCCCAGCTATCGGGATCGGACCAGTCGAAGGGGGTCTCGCTGGTTCGCGACGCCGGCCGGGTGGGCGTGCCGCGCAGGCGCAGCCGGGCGGCCACGCGACGCCCGGTCTTACCGCTGGCGCCGAGGACAAGGGTGGTTTCGTTGCTCATGCACTCCAGTGAACGGCGGAAGGCTGGACGATTCCATGGTTCAGGCACCGGTATGCCTGTGAATTCGTCTAATCTCGTGGGGTGGATGTGTTCGGCGACCTGTGCCGCGGTGTGCGTGCCCACGGCTCGCTCTTCGGCAGCTCGCAGCTGACCGCACCGTGGGCGCTGCGCTTCATCGACGGCGCCCCGCTCACCCTGTGCGCGGTCGTCGGTGGGCAGGGTTGGCTGCTGCCGCAGCACGGTGAGCCCATCCGGATGCGGGACCGCGACACCGTCGTGGTGAAGGGTCCGGAGACGTTCACCTTCGTCGATGATGTCGACACCAATGCGGAGCCGGTGGACTGTGGGGAGTTCTGCGCGGTACCGGAACTCGGCGGCACCCGGCACCGGCTCGGATGGAGCGACTGCGCCGGCCCGGCGTCCGGGGGCACCACACTGGTCGTCGGCGCCTACCCGGTGCGCGGTGAGATCAGCCGCCGGCTGCTGGACACGCTGCCGGCCGTGCTGCACCTGCCCGGGGGAGACACCGGCGACGCGGTGCTCGACCATCTGGCCGCCGAGGCGGCGCTGGACGTCCCGGGGCAGCAGGTCGTGCTGGACCGGCTGCTGGACTGGATGCTGGTCTGCACGCTGCGCACCTGGTTCGACCGGCCCGACGGCAGGCCGCCGGCCTGGTGGAGCGCGCAGCGGGACCCGGTGGTGGGCGACGCGCTGCGGTTCTTGCACGCCGACCCGGCGGCGCCGTGGACGGTGTCGTCGCTGGCCGCCGAGATCGGTGTGTCCCGGTCGACCCTGGCGAAACGGTTCAGCGAGCTGGTGGGTGAGCCGCCGTTGACGTACCTCACCGGCTGGCGGATGACGCTGGCGATGGATCTGCTGATCGAGCAGCAGGAAGCCACGGTCCGGGAAGTCGCCCGCGCGGTGGGGTACTCGGACCCGTTCACCTTCAGTGCGGCGTTCAAACGGTACCGGGGGGTGAACCCCAGCGAGTTCCGGCGAATCAACACCGCGTAGAGATGTGCCCCGCGGCCGTCAAGAATGCGTCTGGACGCGGGCCGGGAAGTGCGGGCCGCCGTAGACCTGAAGGCATGACTCTCGCTCTGGATCCCGTCATACCGCAGACCGTCATCAACGTCGGGCACAGTGTGCCCGCCGCCGCGTTGACCGATCGCAGGCTGGCCGAGTGGGCTCGCGCCCATGGTGTTTCGGTCACGGTGTGTGACGACGAGGGCTTGAATGCGGTGCAGCGCCACCGCATCCGCCCGTTCCAGGTGGTGTGCCGATGTGGACCGGTCACCGCCATCAGCCGCCGCGCCGTCGGCCTCGGGGTGCGGCGCTTCATCGTCGACACCGCGCACCAGATGGCCCGCCTCGACGAATGCGCTGCCAAAACTCTGTATCTCTACCTCGACGATCGGGCGCCGCTGATGTTGGGGGACCGGCGGTTGAAGGTCATCGGCCTGCACGCCGACGTGGAAGACGGTGGCACCGGTGCGGACTTCGCGACCGCCGCTCGTGCACTCGTGCGCCGCGCCGCGATCCTGCAGGCCTGCGGGTCGAGTGTGCAGCGCATCGCACTCAGCGGCGGACCGACCGGCGGGTTGCGCGAGGACTGGCTGCGCGCCCTCGACCGGTCCATCTGTGAGGAGTGCCAGGAGCAGCGGATACCCCTGCCGCGCGTGACGGTTCTCACCCGCCCGTAACGGGGAGCAGCCCCGGCGACGATGTACCGCGTAGTGCCGTGGGGAGGGGCTCACATGATCTTTCGTCTGGGAATGGCGGTCGCGGTGGCCGCGACGACGCTGGCCGGACTGTCCGCAGGAACCGCCGCCGCGGCGCCGGCCTGCGCGGACTTCCACTGGATCGGCGCCGCCGGTTCGGGGCAGCGTGACGGCGCGGCGCTCGCCGCCAACGGTGGCATGGGCGATGTCGTCTACCGGTCCTACCGGCAACTGGCCACCGAACTGGCCGCCGGCGGACAGACCATGACGGCCGAGGCCGTGCAGTACCCGGCCGCGCCCGTCCCGCTCGGCGGCGGTCTGGGCGGCTGGATGGACTTCATGGACAGCGTCGAGGACGGCACCGACGCCGCCGCCGAACAACTCGAGGCCTTCGCCGAGCGCTGCCCGCAGACCAAGGTGGTGCTCGCCGGGTACTCGCAGGGCGCGATGGTGATCCACCGCAATCTGCACGACCTGGCCGACACCGGGCACGTGGTGGCCGCGTTGTTGGTCGCCGACGGGGATCGGTTGCCCACCGACACCACCATCAACATGGGATCGACGGCCGTGGTGCCCGGCATGGGCAAGGGGGTCGCCCAGGAACACTCCTTCCTGGCGTCGACCGACACATCGCCGCTGCCGCCGCAGATCGGAGCCCGCACCGTCAGCGTCTGCGATGTGGGCGACCCGGTGTGCGATTACGACGCCGAAGCCGAGGAGATCCCCGCCGCGGCGATCGCGATCCACACCGCCTACGCGCCGGCCACCAGCGGCGCGCACGCCTGGGGTACGCCGCTGTACAACCTGGTGATGAATTCGGCCCATACACCGCTCTGATCTCCGGCGACCCGGATAGGGTCTAGTGCAGCATGGATATCTCAGATGTGTTGCGCCGCTTCAGCAAATTCGGTGTCGCCGGAGTGGCCGCCGCGGTCCTCGTGGCATGCGGCGGGACCGATGATTCGGCAACCACCGAAACGAACCCGGCGATGGCGACGACCACGGAGCCGCCCGTCGTGAGCCCCGCCGCCCTCGACGCCGGCGGCTATCCGACCGCGCGCCGGCCGCCGCTGGGAAATGCGGGCGACCCGACCATCGGCGCGATCGTCGAGGCCCAGCGCATGGCCGACCATGTCGTCGGCCCGTGGGAGGCCGATGCCGATCTGAGCACCCCGTATCTGTCCACCTACTACCTGCTCGACACCGCCCTCGCGCTGGCGCAGTTCGCGCCGGACGGCGTCGCACAGCAGGCGGACCGGCACGGGTTCGTCAACGGGTTCGCCTCGGCCCGGCAGAGCACCGACAAGGCGGTGATGATCAATGCGGTGTTCCGGTTCCCCGACCCCGCGGCGGCGACCGCCGCGGCCGCGGACATGAACGCCGCCGCAGCTGACCAAGCCATCCGCGGGGTCACCCCGGCGCCCGCGACGATTCCGGGCCATCCCGAAGCGGCGGCATCCACGTACCCGTTCACCCCGCACGAATCGGGCCGGGAATGGGCGGTGGTCCGATCGTTCGCGCCGCACGGCCCGTTCGTGTTCATGCAACTCGTGCAGTCCGTGGACGGACTCGACGCGGCCACCGCGCTGGTCCAGAAGGCGATCGACGTCCAGGGCCCGCGCATCGACGACTTCGACCCGGCCCCCGTCGACGCCCTCGCCGAAGTCCCGCTGGACCCGACCGGTCTGCTGGCCAAGACCCTGCCCGCGGCGAACAGCGCGGCCAAGACAAAGAACGCCGTCTACACCCGGCGGGGCGCCATGCATTTCCAGAGCAATCCCACCGCGTCCAAGACGTTGTTCACCGACACCGGTGTATCGACCGTCGCGATGGCGTTGACGAATGTGTACGAGGCGAAAAGCCCCGGGCTGGCATCGATGGTGGTCGGCTCGTTCGACAAGGAGGTCACCGCCCAGGGCGCCACGGCGGCCGCGGCGGTGCCGGGGTTGCCCGACAGCCGTTGCACCGCACGCGGTAAGGGCTTCTACTGTGTCGCTGTCGCCGGCCGGTACGCGGTCGAGGTCAACGCCGAGACCCTGTCCGACGCCCACCAACAGATGTCGGCGCAGTACATCCTGTTGACGGCGGGCTGATCGAGACATTCCCCCGATCGGGGGAAACGTGTTTCACCTGGTGCGCGGCCCGGATGGCCGATATCGGTGGCCTGCGCCGCCAATGTCGGGCCCGGGCCGTCGACTTCCCAGATCGCCGACGCCGGCTACAGCCACACCGCGAAGGCCGGGCTCACCAACGTACGCAACCGCCACCACCACGGCTACCACCACCGCCGCCGCTGATACCCAGCCGGCGCATGCTCACCGGCAGCCCGTCCGCGGGCGTGGGGCCGGTTCCCCACCCCATGCGCGGGTGGTAGCCCTTCGGTACCGTCCACTCGAAGGTTCGGAGTAGTTGGTGCATCACGGCTTTGACGTTCATATCGGCGAACTGTTGGCCGAGGCATTTGTGCACACCGCCGCCGAACGGCGCGAAGGCGTACCGG
This sequence comes from Mycolicibacterium diernhoferi, assembly GCF_019456655.1. Classification (NCBI taxonomy): domain Bacteria; kingdom Bacillati; phylum Actinomycetota; class Actinomycetes; order Mycobacteriales; family Mycobacteriaceae; genus Mycobacterium; species Mycolicibacterium diernhoferi. The sequence goes on from NZ_CP080332.1 coordinate 189,364, forward strand.
CCGACCGCGCCGAAATCGGCTCCCGCGGTGAACCGGTCGGGGTTGAACCGGTCCGGCTCGGGCCACCAGTCGGCCAGCCGCATGGAGGCGTACACGTTGATCGCCACCTGCGCTTTGCGGGGGATGTAGTGCCCGGCGACCTCGGTGTCCTTGATCGCCTGCCGGAACAACGTGCCGGCCGGGGCGTACATGCGCAGGGTCTCCTTGAAGGCGCAGTCCAACAGGGGATAGTTCCGGTCGATAGCGTCGAGTCCGAGTTCGTCGGCCGGCTCGGTGTGGGCCTCGTCCCGGAGCGCCTGCTGCCAATCCCGATGGCGGCCGAGTTCGTAGGCCAGCATGGAGATCGCGATGGCACTGGTGTCGTGCGCGGCCATCAGCAGGAAGATCATGTGGTTGACGATGTCCTCGTCGGCGAACCGGTCACCGTCCTCGCTTCTGCTGCGGCACAGCATCGAGAACAGGTCGGTACCCGCGCCGGCACGACGCGCCGGGATCTGCACGGCGAAATAGCGTTCGAGGCGTTCCCGCGCACGCAGACCGCGGGCCCAGGCCCCACCGGGGACATCGGCCCGGATGATTGCCTGCCCGCCGTACACCGTGTGGTGGAAGTCCTCGGACAACCGGTCGGACTCGGCGCCCAGCCGCGCGCCGACGAACACCTCGGCCGCCTGGTCGAGCAACAGCTTCTTGACCCCGTCGTAAAGCGGGAAGCGCCGCGTGGTGGGCCAGCCGCGGACCGTCCGGGCGATGCCGGGCCGCATCAGATCCAGGTAGCCCTCCAGCGCCGAGCGGGTGAACGCCTGCTGCATGATGCGCCGGTGGTCGCGGTGCTCCTCGAAGTCCAGCAGCATGATTCCGCGGTGGAAGAACGGCCCGATCACCGGGGCCCAGCCGCGGGTGCTGGAGAACGCCTTGTCCTTGTTGATCCACACCGTCTCCAGCGCCTCGGGCCCCAGCAACTGCACGACGCGGAACCCGATACCGCCGGCCCAGGACACCGGGCCGTAGCGGTCATAACGCCGCCGAGCGAAATCCAGCGGATCGGCGATCGTATCCAGGATGTGCCCGAGGACCGGGAAACCGTAGTTGCCCATCACGGGTTTGAGCCCGGATCCCGGCGGCGGTGCCGCCAGTGGTTCGACCTGGCTGGGGTAGCGCGATGCCACGGCGGCCGCGGCGGACTGCAGTTGCAGCTTCGCCGACGCGATGGTCTCCGCCGGGAGCGCGACGGTCATCGGCCGATCCGGTCCAGATCCGCGAGGACGGGGGACGTGGTCATGGGCCGGCCTCCTGCACATCAGGAACGATTTCGCACCACCATCTATCTGGTACCGAACCGTGCCAGACTCTCGGGGTGGTGTCAACGGGCAGGTCGCGAGAGTGCGACGATCGTGTCGTGTCCGAGACCCCGCAGCGCAGCTACGGCGGCCAGAGTGCCGAAGCGCGTCGTCTGCACCGCCGCGCTCGGCTGCTCGATGCCGCGCTGGATGCGATGGACGGCAACGGTTGGCGGACCATCACCGTCGACAAGCTCTGCGCCGCAGCGGGTCTGAACAAGCGGTACTTCTACGAGAGCTTCGCGAGCCTGGACGAGGTGGCCACCTCGGCCGTCGACGACATCGCCGACGAGGTGCGCACGACCACACTGGCGGCGGTCGCCGGCGCGGCCGCCGAGCCGCTGGAACAACAGGCTTTCGTGGCCGTCGATGCGTTGGTGCGCACCTTGATCCGAGATCCGAGGCGGGCCCGGGTGCTTCTCGGTTCGGTCTCCAGTTCAGCTGCCGTGCAACAACATCGAGACAACGTGCTGCGCGGACTGACGGGTGTTCTGGTCGGTCACGCGCGCACCGTGCACGATGTGGAACTGGAGAAGGACCCGCTGGCCCTGGTGGCGCCGGCGTTCATCATCGGTGGTACCGCAGACGCGATCCTCGCGTTCGTCAACGGAGCCACCGACGTGAGCGTCGGGGACCTGGTGGCCAGCCTGGCCACCCTGTGGCTGGTCACCGGCAACGGCGCGGCCGAGGTCGCCCGAGCACGGCTCGACACGAGCAGCTGATTACGTCCGCGCGGAGCCGGGTACAGGCACACCGACCAGATGTCGTGAACCGTGAGGAGATCAGCGATGACCAATCCGGAACCGAAGCCGACCGAGGTCCAGGCCGGCGAGGAAGAGGCGCTGGCGCCGGCGACCCCGGGCGCCGAGGCGCTGCCCAGCGAGGACTCCGAAGGACCCGATTCGTAGCGGCAACGCGGGTTCTCGCGCGGGACGGGCCCACCGGTTTCCCCCGATCGGGGGACAGTCGATTCCCCCCGTCCGGGGTCCGGTCGCCCGACAGACCACGACTCCCATCTGCGGCATTGTTTGAGTCATAGCCGGAGCAGACCGGCGCAGAACTCAAAAGCTCAGCAGCATAGGAGATCACGGAATGAAGAGCATCGCCCACCAGTTCGTTGCCGGATTCGCAATGCTCGGCGCCGCGGCCATCCTCGCCATCGGGGCCATGACCACCAACCAGGCCATGGCCGCCACCGCGATCACCCCGGACTCGAACACCGTCCAGACGATCCCCGCCTACCACGCCGGTACGAGCGCATTCAGTCCTGCCGAGGGTGCACTGCACTGACGGTGGACGCCGCATCACGGCACCGCCCTCCCAACGGACGGCTCAGTGCGCGTGCTGGTCGGCCTGTTCGCAGATCCGCAACGTCCGCCCGGCCCGGACTCCCGGCAGCAGGGTGAACTCCGTGTCCGCCAGGACACATCGAGATCCAAGGGTCCTGAGCGCCCAGTAGCCGTCGGTGGCGAAGAACCCGACACCGGTCAGGTCGAGAATCATCCGGCGACACAGCAACAGCTTGCCGAGCGTGTAGTCCAACAACACGCGGGTGTTCGCCGCGTCGATATCACCGGCGACCGTGATGACGGCCAGGTCGATATCGCGCCACTCGGTGGCCATCTCCAATGGCGCCGGCCGCGAGTGGGTGCCGCTGGCAAGGGTGTCCGTCATGGCAGCTTCTCCGCTCCACATCACGTCTGTGGTTTACCTGAAGTCGCAAATGCGACGTGTCTGGCTGCTGCTGAACCACAGGCAATGGTACCCGTGGCGAAAAACAAATGGGAGGTCGCGAATCCACAATCCGAAAACCTGGTATCCGGTGAACGCAGATGGTGGGTCGCTCAGCGCCGCAGGGTCTCGTGCGGGCTTTCCCCGAACGCCCGCCGGTAGATGACCGCGAACCGCCCGGTGTGCGCAAAGCCCCAGCGCGCAGCGGTTGCGGCCACGGTGGTGACACTGCGATCGCTCGCGATGAGCTCCTCCCGGGCCCGCGCCAGCCGGATATCGCGCAGGAAGGCGGTCGGTGTGGTGTCCAGGTGCCGCCGGAACATGTACTGCACGGTGCGTGGCGACAGGTAGAGCGCGGACGCCACATCGCTGACCCCGATGTCGTGGGCGGCGTTGTCCTGGATGAACTCGATGGCCTGACGCAGCAACACCGGCAAGGTGCCGGCGTCCTCCGGGACGTCCTCGGGTGGCAGATCGTTCGGGAACGTGGTGAGCAGCGCGCTGGCCAGCAGTCGGCCGGCCGATGCCAGCAGGATCCGGTTGTCGGTGTCCTCCTGGTCGGTGAGCAGCCGGTACAGGAAACGCTCGGTGGTGCCGAGGGTTCGTGCTGCGCCGGCGTTCACCGGGACGAGACCGGTGAACCGCGGCACCGCGGTCGCGGCCGTGTCGATCGCCGCCACCTCGGTCAACAGGGAACGGGCGACGACCACCGAGCGCAGTTGGGCATTTCTGGCACGGACCCGGACACCCCCCACACCACTGGAGGTGAGGACCCATTGTCCGGGCCCCGCAACACCGGTCAACCTCCCGTGTTCGACCTCGGCATGCCCGCTGACCACGAACAACGCCACGACGGAGGGGACACGGTCGGCGCGTAGCAGTACCTCGCCCGCGTGCCGGATGTCCTCGATGGCGTAGCTGCCGGCATCGATTCGTGTGTGCGCGAGCGAACACGCCCCGGAGGCGGGGCGGGAAATCGCGAAACGCGCGGAGTAGGTCTGATCGAGATGCTTCTGGATCAGATCGGGATCGCTGGACTCGATGCCAAAGCGCTCAGGGAAAACGTCCAAACGGTCGGATTTCATCAGGGCTCCACAAAACAGCGCCGGATGGGCATCGACCTGAACCCACGTTCGCCTGATACTAACCCGGGCTCCGGTGGGTGTGCGCTCCGGACACGTGGTCAGCGATCGCGGGTGCTCACGCGCGATGCCTCGACGACCTTTTCGGCCAGGGATGCGAGGGGGGCGTTCGATTCCTGAGACAGCTTGCGGAGAAGGCCGAACGCGGCGGCGGCATCGATGCCGTAGCGCTCCATCGACATGCCCTTGGCCTGGCGGTATGGGTCGCCAACGTCAGACCCAGTTCCAGGGATTCCTCATCGAAGACGCCGGGGCGGTCGCCGTAGAAGTTCAAGGCGCCCACGGACGCTCGGTTGCTGAACAGCTGAAACGACTGTGCGCAGCGAACCGGGGTGGTCCCGGCGCACATGCACGAGGCTGGTGCTGATTGGCCGCCGTCGGGGGTGGGTATCTCTGCCACATGGCGCACCCCGACGAGGCCGACAGTGCATTGACCGTAACCCGGGAGACATCCGCATCGCGAGATCAGGTGTGGGCGGTGATCGCCGACGGGTGGACCTACTCCCAGTGGGTGGTGGGCAACAGCCGGATGCGGGCGGTGGACCCGAATTGGCCGGCTCCCGGCAGCACCATCCATCATTCCATCGGCGTCTGGCCGCTGCTCCTCGATGATCACACGGTCGTCGAAGACTGCGAGCCCAAGCGACAACTCGTCCTGCTGGCCAAGGGAAGACCGTTCGGCAAGGCGCGGATCACGATGCGGCTGGAGGACACTGCCGATGGTGGCTGCCGCATCGATATGGCGGAGGTCCCGGTGGGCTTCCCGATGGGATGGATCCCGGAGCGCCTGGCGCTGGCCGCCGCGGTGCCGCGGAATCGGGAGTGCACGAAGCGACTCGCGGCGATTGCCGAACGGCGACCGCCGTCCGCTGTCGATCAGTAGCGCGGTGCCCCGTCGCCGCTCGGGGCGCGGCGGCTCGCAGCCTTCGCCGCGGCGAACAGAGCTGCACCGACGGCCAGCAGGATCGCGGCGAACAACCACACCTTTGCCGTCTGCTGGGTGAGCAGCAGCAGACAGGACCCGACTCCCAGCACCGGCACCGCCGTCCACACCCGGAAGTGCGGGTGCGCGACGGTATCGCGGCGTAGCACCAGGACCGCGACATTGGTCGAGATGAACACCACCAGCAGGAGCAGGACCACCGTTTCGGCCAGGGTGGCCAGATCACCGATGAGCGTCAACAGCATCGCCGCAACGGTGGTCGCGACGATGGCGACCCACGGCGTCCGGCGGCGCGGGAGCACGCGGGAGAACACTCGGGGTAGAAGCCCCTGCTCGGCCATCCCGTATGTGAGCCGGCTCGACATGATCATCGTCAGCAGTGCACCGTTGGCGACCGCGATGAGCGCGATCGCGCTGAAGGCCCACTCCGGCACGCCGATCCCGGCCGCGGACACGACTTCCAGCAGCGGGCCGGTGGACTCGGCGAGATCACCGGGCGCCAGTACTGCGGCACTGGCGATCCCGACCAGCACGTAGACCAGCCCGGCGCAGATGAGCGCGCCGAACAGGGCTTTGGGATAGACCTTGCTGGGATCGCGGATCTCCTCGGCGACGTTCGCGGAAGTCTCGAAGCCGACAAAGGAGTAGTAGGCGATGATCGCACCGCCCAGGATGGCCATCGCCGGGACCGAGCCTGCCGGGAACTCCCCGACCCGTCCGACGTCGCCCCGCCCGGCTCCCACCGCCACCGCCCCGGCGATGATGACCAGGAGCAGGCCGCTCAGTTCGATGACCGTCATCACCACGTTGGACTTCACCGATTCGCTGATCCCGCGCGCATTGAGCAGCGCGATCAATCCGAGGAAGACGATGGCGGCGGGCACCGCCGGGACGTCGACGAAGGTGGCGAGGTAGTCGCCGGAGAACGCCAGCGACAGGCCGGCGGCACTGGTGATACCGGCGGCGAGCATGCAGAAGCCGACCAGGAAGGACAGCAGCGGGCGGCCGAAGGCTCGTTCGGCGAAGACTGCGGCCCCGCCGGCCCGGGGGTATTTGGTCACCAGTTCGGCATAGGAGCCCGCCGTCAGCAGCGCCAGCAGCAGTGCCACCAGCAGCGGCACCCACAACGCGCCCCCGACCTCGCCTGCCAGGACACCCATCAGTGCGTAGATACCGGCGCCGAGGACGTCGCCCAGGATGAACAGGAACAACAACGGGCCGGTGATCTTGCGCTTGAGCTTCTCCGGGCTGCCGGTGTCCCGGGAGGCCGCGGCCTGCATCTCAGAGGTCATGGCCTGCTAGTACCCAGGGGACATCGATTGCACTCAGGTTTGAGATTCGGCGAATCGGAGCATCCTGCCGGAAGCGGTCGTTCGTGGCCGATGCGCAATGGATGTTGCGCATACGTGAGCAGCGGGCCGAGACCAGTGCCCCGGGAACACAGACAGTGCAGAGAAACCGATCGGATGACGTCGTGTCATGCGCCGGGAGGAGAACCATGAGTGAGCATCACAAGGCCGACGAGGCCCGCAAGGGTCTGATCGATTCGGTCAAGGGTAAGGCCAAGGAGATCGCCGGTGCGGTGACCGGCAACGATTCACTGGCCGCCGAAGGTCAGTTGGAGCAGACCCAGGCCAAGCACCGCAAGGAGGCGAATGCCGTGGACGCGGTGGCCGACGCAGAGGCGGCCGCCGCCCATGACGAAGCGGCGTCAGGCCGCTCACTCGCTGCCGCACAACGTAATTCAGTGCGTACAACCACTGCGGCGGTCGAAGAGTCGGTCCAAACGCAGCAGGTGGCGCAGGAGCAATCTGCGGCCAGGCACGCCCGCAACGAGGCCGTACAGGAACAGGTGCAGGCGGATCTCGACGCGCAACGCGATGTGGAGGAAGCCAAACGTGACGAACGCGTCGCGGTCCGTGCGGCGGACGCCGAGGTCGTCGACGCCCTTGATACCCACCGTGAACAGGTCGGCCAGGCCGCCGAGGACCAGTCCGAGGCCGACCGCCTCAGGCAGCGTGCCGACCGGTTGACCGATCAAGCCGACCTGCCCTGACACATCTGCGACCTAGGAGTCACGACATGTTCATCATCGAAATCCCGCGCACCGTGTTGCGCGCTCAGTACCGCCTCGTCCGGCTTCCCCTCGATCTGCTGGAGCAACGGGTGCTGGCGCGGATGGACACCGAGGCGCCCGCCCGGCTGATCTTCGAACGCTCCCTGGGCGCACTCGACGCTGCCGCCGGCAATGTCCTGGGCGATCCGGGGTTGCGCCGCAGCGGCGTTGCACTCGCGCAGCGCAGTGCCGACCGTGGACGCGCCGCCCAACTCGATCTGCAGGCCTCGGCGCAGCAGGAGCAGGCGGACACCCAACTCCGCGCGGTGCGCGAGGAGGCGGCCGAGGACCGCAGCGCGGCGCACGCGGCCAAGGCCGACGCCGTCGAGGACGCCGAGGAAGAGGCGCAACGTCGTCGCGTCGACGCGGCCCAGACCGCCCAGAAGCGCACCGCGGCCGCGAAACGGAACGCCGAGGAAACGGCGGCCCAGCGCAAGCAGGCCCGGGAGAACGCCGAGGCGGCCGAGATCAAGCGCATCGACGACGCGGAGAAGAACCGGGAGAAGACGGCTCAGGCGAAGCTGGCGGACGCCCGCGACAAGCAGGAATCAGCGCAGGAGCAGCGCGTCCAGGCCGACCGCATCGAGGACCTTCAGCAGGCCGAGAAGCGTAAGCGCCAGCAGCAGAACTAGTTCGGATCAGGAGACGGGGTGGGGCATCACCGGGGCCGGTGATGTCACCGCCGCCGTGCCGGCAGGCCGGGTCGATCCCTCGGCGCGCAGCACCCGCCGGTTCAGGCGACGATCGTCGCGTTTGGTGATGGTTCGGCTGAGTCGGGCGAGCAGGTCGAGTTGCTGCCAGCTCAGGCCGTCGAGGTCGCCATCGAGGTCGTGGGTGGCGATGACCACGCCGCCGCGCAGCAGCGGCACTGTCTTCGCGCCGAAAGTGGTTGTCGCCAAGAGCAGATCGGTGGCGTTGCGGTTGACGCGGCGCTGGCACCGGCCGGTGGAGGGGCTGAACCAGAAGTCGAACTGCCGGTCGGCGCTGGTGAGTGATTGCAGACCTTGGTCGCACACCAGCCGGGTGATGTCGGCGGTGCTATAGGCGCGGGTCTCGTATGCGGCGCCGCCGGCGCTGAGGTACAGGACGGTATTCATGAGGATGATCCATTCGGCTCTCTTGTCGGTTTCGATGTGCGCGAACACGTCCGCGCTGTGACCAGAGTTACCCGAGTGACAATCGAGGCAAACCTTGATAACGATCGGATATCCGGATGATGCCGACGGTGTCAGCGCACGGGCAGGGCGCCGGTGAGCTTCGACGGCCGGCACAACACCGCCACCACGAGCGCGAGGGCCGCCGCCACGGCGAAGGCCACCTGCACATTCAGCAGGTCGGCCGTCCCGCCGAGCAGTGCCGCGGCAATCGGGCGTGATCCGAGGAAGCCGACCAGCCAGAGCGCCATGATCCGGCCCCGCAGCTCCTGCGGGGCACGTTCCTGCACGACCGTGCTGAGGCCGGTCAGCGCCCATCCGAAGCCCAACCCGGCCAGCGCGAAGCCGCCGATCGCCACGGCGGGAACCACACTGCCGGCCAGCACGCCACAGCCCAGTCCCAGCCCCATCAGGCCGATGAAGGACACCCGCGCCGAGGCGACCCGACCGCCCAGCATTGCCAGTGCCACCATGCCGATCCCGGCGCCGAGGCCGAAGATCGCCGACAGGGTCCCCACCATCCGGGTGCCGCCGCCGAGCGAATCGGCCAGCGACGGCGCCAGGGTGATCGACGGGTCGGCGGCGACCCCCACGGTCGTCACCGCCACCAGGGCCAGTAGCAGCGGGCGGTCCCGCCAGACATATCGCAGTGCCGTCCGTACCCGGAAGTCGGTGTCGGAGGACCGTTCCGGAGGTGAAGGCAGCCGGACGACCACCAACAGGATCGCGAATACCAGATGCATCGCGGCGCTGAACGCGAATCCGGTGGCCGCACCGAAGTGTGCGGCCAGGTAGGCGCCGGCGGCCGGGCCCAGGACCCGGCCGATGGTCATCGGCATGCTGTTGAGCGCCATCGCGGTGGACAATTCGCCCTCGCGGATCAGATCGGGGACGATCGACTGCATCGCCGGGCCGCCGACCACGAAGCCGAAACCCACCAGGGTCGAGCCGAGCAGGATCGGTACGGCCACCGAAAAGCCTTGCAACCCCGGCTCGATGAACATCCAGGTGGCCACCAATCCGGAACCGGCGATACACAGTGCCCGGCCGAGCAGGATCTGCCGGCCCGGGTTGCCGGTGTCGGCCCACTTGCCGCTGATCGGGCTCAGGATGAGTTGCGGCCCGAACTGCACGACACCGACCAGTCCGACCATCAGGGCCGATCCGGTGGCCTCGTACATCACCACCGCGGCGATGATGCTGTGCGTCCACACCGCGACGACCGAGAACATCTTGCCCCAGAACAGGGCGCCGAAGACGGGGTCGAACATCAGGCCCAGGGCCCCCCGGGGCCGGGCTACCGCAGCGGTTGTCTGCGTATTCACCTACCGGTCACCACTTCGAATCGATCGGTCAACCGCTCCAGCAGGCCGACCAGAACGTCGACATCCGCGCTCGGCCAGTCCGCGACGGTCTCGGCGACCAGCTCGCGGCGCCGCTCGGTGACGGTGGCCAGTGCCCGGGTCCCGAGTTCGGTCAGCATCAGCACACTGCGGCGCTGATCGTCGGCGGCGGCGGATTTCGCCAACAGGCCGGCGGCTACCAGGCCGGACACCGTACGGCTGGCGGTGGAGTGCTCGACGGCCAGGTACTCGGCGACATCACCGATCGAGGCCCCCGCGCCGATCTGCTGGTGGTGCTCGACCGCGCGCAGCGCTCGCAGGGTGGCCACGCTGGCCACCGGATCCGCGCCGTCCAGCAGCCGTTCCCGCCAGGCCGGCCGTTGCCGCGCCATGTGCAGGCGGGTCAACAGGTCGTCCAGGTGGTCATAGCGCGTCTGCATATCATCGGGCGCGGCGGGCAGGAACATTAAATATGTTTAGCACATACATCTTTACTGGGTTTATGCCCGGTTACGCCCCAGCAAATCTGGGTACCCGGAGTCGGCAGTTGCCCCGAGCCGGAAGGACCCATGACCACACCTCGTCTGCAGCCCGATCCGGCAGTCGGTCCGGAGGCCGGGGACGTCGTCGCAGCGGTGGCCACAGCCTTCTCGGCAAAGGTCGTGGGACAGGCCGATCTGCGGGAATCGATGCTGCTCGTGCTGCTCTCCGGGGGGCACCTGCTGATCGAGAGCGTTCCCGGCCTGGCGAAGACCACGGCCGCCCGGGTGGTCGCCGAGGCGATCGACGGGGCCTTCCGTCGCATCCAGTGCACCCCTGACCTGCTGCCCAGCGATATCATCGGCACCCAGATCTACGAGGCCGCCAGCAACACCTTCGCGACGCAGCTCGGGCCCGTGCACGCCAACATCGTGCTCCTCGACGAGATCAACCGATCGAGCGCCAAGACCCAGAGCGCGATGCTGGAGGCGATGGAAGAACGCCAAACCACCATCGCCGGCGTCGAGTATCCGATACCGGAGCCGTTCCTGGTCATAGCCACCCAGAACCCGGTGGACCAGGAGGGCACCTACCCGCTCTCCGAAGCCCAGACCGACAGATTCATGCTCAAGGAGCTGGTGCAGTATCCGTCGGTGGACGAGGAGGTCGAGATCATCGGCCGGATGGACGCCGGCCTGTATGACCGCGGCCATCACGCCGCGCCGGTCGTCACCCTCGCCGACGTCCGCCGGGCGCAGGCGGCCGCGCAGGCGGTGCACCTGGACCGCGCGCTGGTGCAGTACGCGAGCCGTCTGGTCGGGGTGACCCGCGACCCGGAACGGCACCTGTCCCCGAATCTCGCCCGGCTGATCGAGTACGGCGCGAGTCCGCGGGCCACCATCGCGCTGTGCCGGACCGCCCGGGCAATGGCCGTGCTGCGCGGCCGCAGCCATGTCCTGCCCGAGGACATCGCCCGGCTCGCACACCGCGTGCTGCGTCATCGTCTGATCCTCGGCTTCGAGGCCGCCAGCGCACGGGTCACGCCCGATGTCGTGATCGACGCTGTGCTGCAGGCAGTTCCGGTGCCGTGAGCTCATCATGGGTAAGCACCTCGATGCCGCCAAGGCATACTTCGTCCGCGATGGTGCGGGCCTGCTGGCCGGTGGGCGGTACGCGCTGGTGCACACCCGCAGCCTGGAATTCGACGAGCTGCGGCCCTACGTACCCGGCGACGATGTCCGCGACATCGACTGGAAGGCCACCGCCCGCACCGGTCACACCCTGATCAAGCAGTTCGTCTCCGAGAAGCATCACAAGATCCTGATCGTGGCGGACACCGGGCGAAACGCCTCGGCTCTCACACCGTCGGGGGAACGCAAATGCGAAGTCGCATCACACATCATCGGCGCCGTCGGGCTGATCACGTTGCCCCGCTCCGACGAGATCGGCATGGTCGCCGGTGACCGGCGCGGCTGCGTCGAGATCCGGTTGCGACGGGGTGAGACCCATATCGAGCGGATGCTGCACCGGTACAGCCAGATGGTCGATGACGATCCCGGCGCCGGCGACATCGTCACCCAGTTGGAGTGGGTGGCCCGCCACCACCGGCATCCGCTGCTGATCGTGGTCGTCTCCGACGAACCGGATATCGACGACCGACTGCGTGACGTGCTGCGCCCGCTGACCGCGCGCCATGACCTGCTCTGGGCGATGGTCGCCGATATGCCCGCGGTGAGCGCCGAGGACAACGGCAGGGGCTACGACGTCGCGGACGGCCGACCGATACTCGCCGCGGACCTCCTCGGCGAGCGGGTGATCACCGCGTACCGGGCGGCGGAACAGCGCCGCCGTGAGCGTCTCTCGGAACTCATGACCGCGCAGCGGATTCCGCACAGCTACATCGCCTCCAGTCGCGGAATCATGCCCGCGTTGGTCGCCATGACGGGGGTGTACACCCGTGCCGGATGATCTTGTCGGCCGGCTCATCGGACCGACCCCGTACTCGTCGTCCTGGTTGTGGGCGGCGGGGGTGCTCATTGCCCTCACGGTGCTCTGGTACGTGGTGGTGTTCCGCTGGACCGCGCCGGGCCGGCCGCCGGAACTGCCGTCGGTGCTCGACGCGGCGCGCATCGCCTTGTTGCGGCGGCGCACCGTGCGTTCCCTCGACGGAATCGAAAGGCGTTTCCGCACCGGTAGTCTGACGCCGGCCGCTGCGGGTGCGGCGCTGGGCTCGGAGCTGCGCCGGTTCCTGCGCGACGCCACCGGCCTGCGCGCCGAATACGTCCAGGTCCCGGACCTCCCGTCGGTATCGGGTGGGAGGCTGGCGCCTGCGGCGCCGATCCTGGCCGATCTGGAGGACGCCCAGTTCAATGCGGACACCGCAGTCGACCTCGGCGCCGCGGGCGCAGCGGCTCGGGAATTGGTGCGGCAGTGGACCTGATCTGGTGGCCAGTGGCGATCGTCGGCTGCCTCGCCCTGGCGGCATGCATCGCCGCGGCGATGCTGCCGCCACGACGAGACCGGCCGGAGACGTTGCGCCCGTTGGCCAATACTCGTCGGCTCACCCAACTGCCCGAGTACACCCGCGCTGCACGCCGGCACCTGCGGTCTTCGGTGCTGGTGGTCGCGCTACTGACCATGGCCTTCGGGGCGGCGACCCTGGCATCGGCGCGGCCGACAGGTCTTCCCGCGCCAGGGCGAGAGACCGCGGCCAACCCGCCCGAGGACATCATGGTCTGTGTCGGCGGTCCGGAAACCGATCCAGCCGTCGACGCGACGCTGCGTTACTTCGCGGCCGCGGTCGGTGAATTCGGGACCGAACGGATCGGACTCACCTCGGCGAACCGCAGGCTGGTCCCGCTCACCCGCGACTACCAGTACGCCGCAGCGCGCTTCGCCGGTACCGCCGCGCCCCTGGTCTCTCCGGTGTCCTACACCGACTACGCGGCCAACATCGAAGATGTACTGGCGCTGTGCCTGACCGGATTTCCCGATACGGAAACCGATGCCGATACCGCGCCGCGCCGATCCCTGATCTACGTCGGGCCGGGGACGCTGGGTGGGGAAGCCGGCCCGACGCTGTTCACCGCGCAGCAGGTGCGCGAGATGGCCGCCGACGCCGGGGTCCAGATCAATGCGATCACCGACGAAACCATCACCGGCGCGGAAAGTCTGCCCGCCGAACTCGCCCGGGCGACGGGCGGACAGGTCCATCACCGCGGCGATGTCACCGCGCAACTCAGCGACATCCGACGTCATCCGCCGCCCGCCGACGCGGACCACAACACGCGAGCCGCATCGGTAGAGACGCCGGAGGTGCTCCTTGCGGCGGCCGCGTCGCTGACGGTCCTCGCGGTGTTCCTGTCGCGCGAATCCGGGCGCAGGTACCTGCCGTTGATCGCCGCCGCACTGCTGCTGGTGGCCGTGCTGCGCCCGGCGATCGGTGACACGGCGCCGGGCCTGACCACGATTGCCGGGGAACGGGAACCGAGCGTCTTCCTGATCGTGGACAGATCCGTCGCCGGGACCGCACAGGCCGACATCGCGGCCGTCGTCGAGCGCCACCCCGGGGCCCGATTCGCCCTGATCGGGTTCGACGACCGCGCGTCGCTGGACTGGCCGCTGTCCGCTGATGCGTGGACCCTGCAACCGATCATCGCCGCGATGGCACCGCAGGCCGATGAGACGACCGCCAATGCCGGCGCGGCGAATACGGTACTGCGGTATCAGTTGATCAGCGCCGTCCAGCAGTTCCCGAAGGCGCAGAACCTGGTCTACTACTTCGGCTCGGGCGCACCGAATTCGACCGTGCCGCAGCGGGAGTTCCAGGTTCCCGACGACGCGGTCGACGGCGGTGCGGTCGTGGGCTACGGCCCGGCCGGCGCGGCACGGCTGCGCGCGGTGGCAGACCAGATCGGTGTCGAGTACCTGCAGCGTGAGCGGACACCGGCGCTGGATGAGGCGATCGCCGATGCGGGCGAGCGATCGTCGGCGGAGACTGCCCCGGCTGGCCGGGGACTCGAGTTGTACTGGGTGCTGTCGGGGCCGGCGGCGGTGATCATCCTCCTGGAGCTTTACCGCGCGCTGGGCCGGTTGCGCCGCATCCACTTCGACCGGATCGCGGTCGGCCGGTGACCGCGACGCGGCGCAGACTGCTGGTGTACTCCGCGCCGGTGGTGGTGATCGTGCTGTTGTTCGCGGTCAAACTGATATCCGCGGTGCTCGCGGGTAATGCCGCGGTGTCACACTTCGCCGAGTCCGACGGTGCCGCCCTCGAGCGCGATGCCGGGGTGTTGGGCATCGTCAACATCATCGAACCGGCCAGGGCGCCTTTCGCGGCCGGTACGGCCGCAGCGCTGCAGGGCAGGTTGGACGACGCCGACCGAGAGTTCTCACAGGCCCTGGCGCGCACAGATCAGCGGGACTCCTGCTCGGTAAGGGTGAACCTGGCAGTGGTACGGGAGGCGCAGGGCGACAATGCCGCCGCGACCTTCGACGCCCAGCCGGCCGTCGATCACTACCTTGCCGCCAAACGCGTGCTCGAGCAGGCGCCGGCCGACTGTCTGGACGCCCACACCGACACGACAGCCCGGCTCGACAGCAAGGTCGCCGCGGTCGCGACACCACCGCCACCCCCGGCGCCAAGGCCCTCGCTACCGCCGCCGGCGACGGTGCCGGCGGCACCGGCCCCGGGCAGTGTGCCGCCGGCCGATCAGGGCAACCGGCTCGACCCGGGGCAGGGGGACCCGATGGAACGGTTGCGCCGGATTCTGCAGGACGCGGCGCGCTGACGCGCCGGATTCTGCAGGACGCGGCGCGCTGACGCGCCGATCGCACCCCACACCGGATTGCTAGCTGGTCTTCGTATACCGTCGGACCCATGAGTCGAGTGACGGTGATCACAGGCGGCGCCGGCGGTATGGGTGTCGCGACGGCCAAGATCGTCGGGCAGGGCAACCCGGTGCTGCTGTGTGACGTCCGGCAGGACCGGCTGGACGACGCGGCAGCCACCATGCGCGATCTCGGGATCGACGCCACGGCGGTGAACTGTGATGTCACCGATCGGCAGGCGGTCGACGAGATGTTCCGGACCGCAGCCGGTCTGGGCCCGGTGGCGGCGGTTGTGCACGCGGCCGGAGTCAGTCCCGCGATGGGTGACGCCGAGTACGTCCTGCGCACCAACGCCATCGGAACCCTCAACGTCAATGAGGCCTTCTTCGCGTCCGCAGCCGACGGCGGGGCCATCGTCAACGTCGCGTCGATGGCCGCGCACCTGATGCCCGAGGAGCTGATCCCGGTCGCTGCGTTCCCGTCCGCGCTCACCGACCAGAAGGCGTTTCTGGCGGACCTGCTGGCCGCCTGCGATATCGCCGGCGCCGAAGCGCGTTCCGGCATCGCCTACGCGGTGAGCAAGAATTTCGTGAAGTGGTACAGCAGCGCGCAGGCCGAGCGATTCAACGGTCGCGGGCTGCGCATCGTCTCGGTGTCACCGGGGTCGGTGGACACCGAGATGGGTCGACTCGAAGAAGCCGGCGGCGCGGGCGCACTCGTGATGGACGCCGCCGTGCCGCGCTGGGGCAGGCCGGAAGAGATGGCAGAACTGTTCGCCTACTGCGTCAGTGACAAAGCCGGCTACCTCACCGGCACCGACATCCTCAACGACGGAGGTGTGGTGGCCTCGTTGCGGGAGCGGGCCAGAGCAGCGGCCGCGACCCCCTGAGCCATCCGCCTCGGCGGTTGGGATCCGCGGGCAGTGGGCATATAGACCGCATGTCAGCGCCGGGAAGCGAAGCATTCGAGAATCTCGTTGCCACACTCGACTATCCGATGTTCGTGGTCACCGCCGGGCCGGCGGATGATCCCGCGGGTTGCCTGGTCGGGTTCGCCAGCCAGACGAGCATCAACCCACCGCGGTTCCTCGTCGGCATATCCAAACGCAACCACACCTTTCGGGTCGCCATGACCGCCACCCACCTGGCCGTGCATCTGATCGATCGCGAGAACGTGGACCTGGCCGAGCTGTTCGGCAGCAAGACCGGTGACAACTTCGACAAATTCGCCCACTGCGCGTGGCACGCCGGCCCGCAAGGTGCACCGATCCTCGACGATGCCGCGGCCTGGTTCGTCGGGCGGGTGCTCGACCGGGTCGAGTTGGGCGACCACGTCGGACACCTCCTGGAGCCGATCGACGGCAAGGCGCCCGAGCGCGACCGGCCGTGGGTGTCCTTCAATGACGTCCGCGACATCGAGCCCGGCAAGCAGGCGTGACCGATGCCCCCGGTGCTCGCGACCGTGGACACCGTGACCGACCTGGCGGCCTTCTACGTGGACCCACCGGACGGTGTGCGGGCCAACATGATCTTCAGCGCTGATGGCGCAGCGGCTTTCGCCGGGCGCGCCGGCCCGCTGTCCAACGCCGTCGACCAGCAACTACTCGCCATCCTGCGCGGATTCGCCGACGTCGTGCTGGTCGGGGCGGGAACCGCGCGCGCCGAGAATTACGGACCGGTAAGGCTTTCCGAGAGTCAGCGGGTACAACGGCGGGTCGAAGGCCGGCCGGAAACACCCCCCATCGCGGTGGTGAGCCGGTCCGGGAATCTCCCGTCCAGATTGGCCGACGATCCGGACCAGCCGCCGATACTGGTGACGTGCGGGCGCACCGAATCGGGCGACGAGGCCGGTGGCGATCGGAGCCTGAGAGTGTTCGATGCGGGGGAGGACAGCGTCGATATTGCCCGGGCGGTGCAGGTGCTGACGGCCGCCGGGATGCCGCGCATCCTGTGTGAGGGTGGACCCACGCTGCTCGATGAACTGGTGGAAAAGGATGCCCTCGACGAACTCTGTGTCACGATCGCGCCCAAACTCGCGGCCAGCCAGCCTGTTCGAGAATCCGCCCGGGTATCGGCGTTGCCCGCCCCGCGAGACATGCGACTGCAGCACGCCCTGACACACGGGGACTATCTGTTTCTCAAATACCGTCGCTGACGGACAGCAGGCGACGTGCGGTCACGGGCCGTCGGCGTTTCGGGCTCGGTGCGGTGGGGAATCCATGCACAATCCCCGAGCAGACAGAGGTGGTGACGATGCCGAACTCGTCGATCAAGAACGAAAAGATGTACGAAGACCTGCGTGAGCAGGGCAATTCCAAGGAGAAGGCGGCCCGCATCTCCAATGCCGCCGCAGCGCGCGGCAAGTCCGCGGTGGGGCGCAAGGGCGGGAAGTCGGGTTCCTACGAGGACTGGACCGTCGCCGACCTCAAGAAGCGCGCCAAGGAACTCGGCATGGAAGGCTACTCGGGCCTGACGAAGGACAAGCTCGTCGACAAACTACGCAACCACTGACCTGGTGGGGAGCACCTGATCACTCGGCGATACCCAACCGGTCGGCGAGGGTCAGAAAGGCCACCGCGAAATCACTGTCGGCGGTGTCGCGACGCAGCGCCGCCCAGTCGACGCGCTCGCGGACCGCGCGGACACCGGGTAGCAGTGCCGCGAAATCGCAGTAGTGCTCATTGAGCGCCCGCAGCTTCTGGGTGAGCACGAACGTCACCGGCAACACCGGCATCCGGATGGCGATCACGTCATGTTCCTCGGCGCAGTCGAGCGTCTCGGCCTGCACCGGCACGCCGTTGATCCGGTGCAGCACGTCGACCAACACCTCGCCGCTGTGGGCCTTGAACAACCAGTCCTCGGGGGGCCGTTCGATCCGGAAGCCCGCCTTGGCCAGTGTCGTCGCCGCCTCCTCCGTGTCCACCTCGGCGACCACGAAGTCCACGTCATGCACCGGTTCGGGGCCACCGGACACCCACAGTGCGTAACTGCCGGCCAGGGCGAATCTGGGCCCGTGCTCCTTCAGTGCCGACGCCGCGGCCCGCAACGCTTCGCGCAATTCCTCATGAGTCGCCATCCAACCTGGGTACCCACCCGGCATGCGGATTGCGACCTTCAACATCCTGCACGGCCGGACAGTCGGCGACGGGGTGCACCCGGCACGCCTGATCGAATGCGTGCGCCGACTCGACCCGGACATCCTGGCGCTTCAGGAAGTGGACCTCGAACAGCAGCGATCGGGCCGTGCGGACCTCACCGCGGTCGCCGCCGAGGCGATGGGCGCGGTCGCCCACCGCTTCGTGGCGGCGATCTCGGGCACCCCCGGTGCCACCTGGATGGCTGCCACGGGGGAGGAACAGCCCGGCACCGCCGGCTACGGCATCGCCCTGCTGTCCCGGTATCCGGCGACCAGCTGGCAGGTACTGCGGCTACCGCGGATCCCGATGCGTTTCCCGATGTACCTGCCCGGCCCGAACCGGGTCATGGTCGTCGACGAGGAACCCCGGGCCGCGGTGATCGCCCAGCTCGACACGCCGCTGGGGCCGATGTCCGTTGCCAATACGCACCTGTCGTTCGTGCCCGGCTGGAATCGCAGACAGTTGCGCCGCCTGGTGCGTGATCTCAAAGGGCTGCCCGGGCCGCACATCCTGGCCGGCGATCTCAATCTCACCCCGGATGCGGCGGCCCGGTGGTCGGGTCTGCGACCCCTGGCGAGCGCGCTGACCTTCCCCGCGGGGGCGCCGTCGCGGCAGCTGGATCACATCCTGACCGACGACCCCGCGCTGTGCACCCGCAACTGCACCGCACCGGTCGTCGGAATCTCCGATCACCGGCCGTTGGCCGTCGACGTCGAACTGGGCTGACCCGCGTGCGCCTTGGCGGCCCGTTCCAGCGTGGTGCCCTCGATATCCAGGTCGGGCACGTAGCGGTCGAACCACTTCGAACGAATCCACATCTTGTCGCCGAGGATGCTCATCACGGCGGGGATGAGGGTGAGTCGGACCACGAAGGCGTCCAGGAAGACGCCGACGGCCAGGCTGAGACCGATGGCCTTGATGATCGGGTCGGCGCCGGCCAGGAAGGCGATGAACACGCCGAACATGATCGCCGCGGCGGCCGTCACCACCCGGGCCGACAAGCCCACGCCGTTGCGCACCGCGTCGCGCGCCTCGGTGGTGTCACTGATTTGTTCCTTGATCCGGGACACCACGAACACCTCGTAATCGCTGGACAGGCCGAAGATGATTGCCAGCACGATGATCGGCAGGAAGCTGATGGTCTCACCCGGGGTTATGCCCAGAAGTCCTGCGCCCCAGCCCCACTGGAACACCGCCACCTGCACTCCCAGGGCAGCGAACACCGAGAGCAGGAACCCGATGATCGAGGTGAGCGGTACCAGCGCCGCGCGGAAGGCGATGGTCAGCAGAATGAAGGCCAGTCCCACGACGACCACCACGAAGATCGGCAGGGCGGCGGCGAGTTTGTCGGAGGTGTCGATGTTCGAGGCGGTAGTGCCTCCAACGAGAATCGTTGCCCCCGTGTCACTCTCGATGCTTTCCCGATCGGCGCGAATCTGCCGGACGAGATCGGCGGTGGCCAGGTCGTTGGGCCCGCTCTCCGGGATGACCTGGATGACCGCGGTGCGATCGTCACCCCCGGCCGGAACGGCCAGGGCCACACCCGGCATTCGGTCGAGGCCGACCGCGATCACCGCGGCGGCATTCGGGTCGGTGGCCCCGGACATGTCGGCGACCACCAGCAGGGGGCCGTTGAATCCGGCCCCGAGATGCTCGGCGGTCAGATCGTAGGCCTGGCGCGAGGTATTGGACGGTGGTTGTGACGCTCCGCTGGGTAGACCCAGATGCATTCCGAGGGTGGGTAATCCGATCACCACCAGCACGCCGATCCCACCGATCAACAATGGGATGCGGAACCGGACCACGAAGCGCGCCCATGCGGCGCCCATGGTGTGTTGCGGTGTGTAAGCGGCGACCTGAGCGACCTGCTTGGCCCGCCCGGGCTGCAGCGGTGTCTCGATGAAGGCGGCGACCTTGCCGCCGGCGAACCCGCACATCGCGGGCAGCAAGGTCAGGGAGATCAGCATCGCGATGAACACCGCCACCGCGGCCGCCGCACCCATGTAGGTGAGGAAGGGGATGCCGACCACCGCAAGTCCGCACAGCGCGATGATCACCGTGAGGGCGGCGAACACCACCGATCCACCGGCGGTGCCGACGGCCAGCGCCGCGGCCTCGTCGCGGGGTACCAGCAGCAGCAGATTGTTGCGGTAGCGGTGCAGGATGAACAGCGCATAGTCGATACCGCATGACAGACCCAGCATGAGCGCCAGCGACTGGGTGGCGGACGGGATCTCCACGAAGGCCGCGACGACGTAGATGCCGAAAAGACCGATACCGACCCCGATTCCCGCGGTGATGATCGGCAGCCCGGCGGCGACGACGGCTCCGAAGGTGATCAGCAGAATGGCGAACGCGGCCACCACGCCGATGATCTCGGCCACCATCGGTGGCTTCACCTGGTACCCGGGATAGACGCTGCCGGAGTACTCGACCTGCAGCCCCGCCTCCTGGGCGGGCGCCATGGCCGCTTGCAATTCGGCCAGCGCCGCATCGCTGACCTCGCCGAGCGGAGCCTTCCACTGCACGGTGCCCAGCCCGACCCGCCCATCGGGGGAGATCTGGCGGGTCTGTGCGGGGCCGGCGGCCGCGGCGATTTCCGGGATGGCGGACAAGTTCGCGACGGCCCGGTCGATGGCGGGCGCGAACGCGGGGTCGGTGATCCGGAGATTCTCCGGCGCGGCGATGGTCAGCTGGGTCTGCGCGCCCGCGAACGCGGGCAGGTTCCGCTGCAACTGCTCGACGGCACGCTGAGACTCGGTGCCGGGGATGGTGAAGTTGTCACTGGGGTCCCCGCGCAGGCCCACGAAGGCGGCTGCCATCCCCAACAGCAAGGCCAGCCAGACACCCAGGACCACCCAGCGGCGGTGGAAACTGAATCTGCCGAGCGCATACAGGTAACGAGACACCAGGACCCCCGGTTGCGAGGACAAGACAACGGCCGGGTCTAGGTATGCCCGCTGACGCAGGCGGTCACACGCTCAGCAGGTGGCGGCCTGCGGATCGCCACTCGATCTTGTGCCGGTATGCGTGATCACGGCAAAGTTCCGTTCGAAAGCATCCGTGCGCCGTGGGCGCCGATCCGGGTACCGGCGTGCGGTGGCCATCGGCCGATCTGGCGAGACATGGCAATCGCACAGTGAACGTAAACATAAGGGTTATCCCCGATGTACGCCGATCGGAGGATCTTTCGGCAAAATTGACGTAGTCGTATCCATCTTCTAACGCTGACGTTAATACTCAAGTCGCTGGATGGTTGCTTCAGCGAACTTTCTGAACAGCACGTGAGCACCGGAGTTAGGGGACCTTCATGGCGGGTGGGCATAGGTTGCCGAAAGGCGCCGAGAAGAATCGATCGGGCAAGGGTGGACGACGCGGTAACCATCGTGCCAAGACCGGCCGCCCGGAACCGTATGCCTGGCTCGGCGCGGGCGCGGTGACGCTCGGTCTGGGGGCTGCGCTGGCCGGTGGTACCGGCGTCGCTTACGCGGACGATGAGACCGGCGCGGGTGCCAACAGCCAATCCGACGGCTCTTCGGGCGCGCAGTCGTCCTCGGGATCCGGTGGTCAGCCTTCGAACGATCCGACCGCCGACTCGCCGAAGACGTCGCTCACCGACGAGGACTCCACGACCGGGAGCGCCACCGGCACGGTGGGCGACGAGCTCACGAACCCGGACCCGAAGGACTCCGGCCCGATCGACGCCGACCCCGACACCCTCGGTGCGGAGGCTGAAGGAGAGGAGGTCGCCGCCCCCAAGAAGAACACCCGGTCCGGCCATCTCCGCGGCGCGAAATCTGGTTTGCAGAACCGGCTTTCGGTCGAGTCCACGGCCGGTGCGGAAACGACGTCCGCGGCAGCTGCCCCGACCGGCGCCGTGGCCGACAGCGCCCAGGTCGAGACGGAGACCGGTTCGGGCGCCCCCGAGGTCACCTCCTCGGTGCAGCGGGCCGCGACTATGCAGGCCGCCTCGCTCAGTGCCTCCAACGTGGCCGCGGCAGCCGAACCCGCGGCATCGCCGATCCCGAAGGCGATCGCGGTCCCCGTGTTGAAATTCGTCGGCGGGATCCTGAACCTGTTCGGGGTCAACACCAATTCGCCGCTGCCGCAACTGGATGTCGGACTGGCCGCGGCATGGACGTGGTTCCGTCAGTTGCAGACCGACTGGGGCGTGGCGCCACCGGTCGCCGGGGTGCCCTCGGCGACCGAGCCGGATCCGGACACCGGCGTGGTCACCGGCAACATCAACGCCTCCAACCAGGCCAATCTGCCGATGACCTACAAGGTGGCGATCGACCCGCTGCTGGGTGAGGTCGTCGTCGAGGCCAAGACCGGCGCGTACACCTACACGCCGTCCGAGGCGGCGCGCTTGGCGGCGATCGTGGCGCCCATCAGCGATATCTTCACCGTCACCGTGTCGAACGGGCTGGCGTCCAACTACGTGCTCGTCACCGTACCGATCGGCGCGGCCACCTCCGCCATCCCGAACGCCCCGACGTCGGTGTCGCAGAGCACGAACACCGCCACCGGCCTGGTGACCGGACAGGTCGGCTCACCCGGCTGGTCGGGTCAGCCCCTCACCTACACCGTGCTCACCCCGACGGTCGGCGGCACGCTGAGCTTCGACGAGACGACCGGCAACTACACGTATCAGCCCTCGGCGTTGTCGATGGCGCTCGCGAGCCTCGGCCTGGCGACCCCGGACTTCTTCACCGTGGTGGCCAACAACGGTGCGATTCCCAGCCTTCCGGCCATCATCACGGTGCCGATCACCGCCATGGACGCGACGCCGACCGCGCCGGTGTCGGTGGCGCAAAGTACCAATACCGCAACAGGTTTGGTCACCGGCAGTGTGAGTTCGACGGATCCGGCCGGGCAGGCGCTGACCTACACGGTGATCACCTCGACACTGGGTGGGGCATTGACGTTCAACAGCTCCACCGGCCAGTACTCCTACCAACCGTCGGCGACATCGATGGCGCTGGCCAGCCTCGGTATCGTGACCACCGACGCGTTCACGGTGGTCGCGACCAACGGGACGTTCATCAGTGTGCCGACGATCATCACGGTGCCGATCACCGCGGTGGATGCCAAGCCCAGCACGCCGGCGGCCGGGCCACTGACCACCAATGCCGCATCGGGTTTGGTCACCGGGAGCGTGAGTTCGACGGATCCGGCCGGGCAACCGCTGACCTACACGGTGGTCACCTCGACGCTGGGCGGCACGCTCACTCTCAATGCGGCCACCGGCGCGTTCACCTACACGCCGTCGGCGGCGGCCCGGGTGGCGGCGAGCGCCGGGGTCACCACCGACGTGTTCACGGTGGTCGCCACCAACGGCACCTTCACCAGTGGTCTAGCCACGATCACCGTGCCGATCGCGCCCAACCCGTCGCCGCCGAGTGCCCCGGTGAAGGGCAGTCACACGATCGATACCGGCAACGGCCGGGTGACGAGCTCGGTGTCATCGACCGATCCGGCCGGCCTGCCGCTGACCTATTCGGTCACCACCGGTGCGGTCAGCGGCACCGTGGTGATGAACTCGAACGGCAGCTTCACCTACACACCGACGGCTGCCGCTCGGGGAGCTTCGTGGGCCGCCGGCGGCCTGAACGACGTTTTCACGGTGACGGTGTCCAACGGTTACACCTCCAACTTCGCCGTCATCACGGTGCCCATCAGCCCGAAGAGGCCGTTCTGATCGATCCTGTCGGGCAGGTTCGGCCACTCCGGCCGAGCCTGCCCGTTCGGCATTCACGGTCGTTACCCTGAGCGCATGCCGACCGAGATCACGGTGCGGGGCGCGTTCTCCGCATTCCACCCGCCCGAACGCGGGACCGTGCGCGCGAGCATCGCCTACGAGGGGCCGGACATGGGTTCGGTCTACGACCGGGTGGCCCACGATTTCGCCGCGGTGAAGGCCTCGGTCACCCGCCTGCAGGGCGGTGACCCGGCGCCGGTGACGTGGTGGTCGGCCGAGCAGCTACGCACCTGGTCGCAGCGGCCCTGGCACAAGGACGGTAAGCAATTGCCACTGGTGCACCACGCGAGCGTGGCGGTCGACGTGAAATTCCGCGACTTTGCGGCGTTGTCGCGGTGGGTGGGTGAGCACATCGCAGGCACCGCGGGATTCCGTGTGGCATCGGTCGATTGGGCACTCACCGCGGCCCGGCGGGAATCCCTGATCGCCGACGCGCGGACCCGCGCGGTGCGTGACGCACTGGCCCGGGCGCAGCAGTACGCCGACGCGCTGGACCTCGGCACGGTACGGCCGGTGGCCCTCGCCGACGCCGGAATGCTCGGGGCGGCACTGCAACCCGAAGGTGGCACCGGCGCGACGTTCCTGCGGGCGGCGGCCACCGCCGGTGGTGGCGGTGACGTCGAACTCATCCCGGAGGACATCGAGGTCGCCGCGACGGTGGACGCCCGCTTCCTGGCGGATTAACCGAAGGCGTTGCGCAGGAACGGCGTCGAATCGACCAGCGAGGCCAGCACCGTGCCGCTGTGATCCTCTTCGGGGTAGATCTGCAGCTCGACGTCCTGATTGTTGGCGTCCAGCTGCTCGTAGAACGCCAGCGTCGAGGCCGGCGGCACGTCGCGGTCCAGCAGGCCCACGCCGAGGAAGATCGGCCGGTCGTATCCGGACACCGGCGTCCCCATGAACTCGTCGAGCGCCTCGGCGATCCCCGGAATCGAGTTCAGCGGCGCATCGAACATGGCGGCCGGGCTCAGGTGCGCCAGTTCGTCGGTGAGCGGGTGCACGCACACCGTCTCGGCGCGCGCCGCCGCGTTCAGGCCGGCCGGGGAGAGCACCCGGTTGACGTCCAGGTCGGGCCGGGCCTCCCGCAGCGCCGCGAGGATGTAGGCGGTGTAGGCGTTGGCGACCGGACCCAACTCGGGCAACTGCAGATCCGGGCCGGCCTGCGCGACGAACTTCTGGATGTTGGCCGGGGTGCCGGTGGCGACCACGCCGCGGTAGTCCAGTCCGCTGCCCTGGCTGAATTCGGTTGCCCAGCGCGCACTGGACACCGCCGCGCCACCGCCCTGGGACTGCCCGACGATGGCCCACTTCGGGGACAGCGCGATATCCATCCGGTGGGCGGCGATCACCGAGTCGATGACGCCGTGTGCGGTGGTCACGCTGTTGAGGTAGCTCATCAGCCCGGGGGTGCCCAGTCCGGCGTAGTCACTGGCGACGATCACGTAACCCTGGTCCAGCCAGTGCGTCAGGTACTCGTTGTCGCGGGGGGTGCGCGGCAGCGCCGACGGGGTGCAGTCGTCGCCCAGGCCGACGGTGCCGTGCGCCCACGCGATCACCGGGTAGCCGCCGGCCGGCGCGGGGGCGTGCGGGACGAACACCGCCGCGGTGCTCACCGCGGGCGCGCCGTGCTGGTCGGTGGTCGAGTACAGGATGCGGTAGGCCGCGCCCGCGCCGGCGACCGACAATTCCGGTGCCAGCGGCACGGTGTCGATCAACGTGCCGGCCGCCGGGATCGGTCCGCTGTAGAAGCGGGCGTCCAGACCGGACCAGTTCGGCGCGGCGGCGGCCTGCGCGAGGCCGGGGACGGCGAGTACAACCGCCAGGACAACCAACAGGGTGGCGCGCAGCGCGCGTCGGAGACCGAACATGCCCGCAACCTTAAGCCCGCCGGATTTCCGGGCGGAAACCGCTCGACGGGATCTGCCGTCGCCCGGTGCGCTTTCGAGATACGTTCGGGGGAGGCCGGTTACGAACGCGTCCACGCACCGGACGCACCGCGATGCTTATCTTGACTAATTCCAGAAAACGGGCATACTGGCTGGGTGACCACGACAGCGGACTTTGCGCAGATGCTGCGGGAAGTCTCGCTACGCGTGACGCGACCCCGGCTGGCGGTGCTCGGCGCCGTAGCCGCACACCCGCATGCCGATACCGATGCGGTGATCCGCGCGGTGCGCACCGATCTGCCCGACGTGTCGCATCAGACCGTCTACGACTCGCTCAATGCGTTGACCGCGGCAGGCCTGGTGCGTCGCATCCAGCCGTCCGGTTCGGTGGCTCGCTACGAGTCACGGGTCGGGGACAACCACCACCACGTCGTGTGTCGGGCGTGCGGGGTGATCGCCGATGTCGATTGCGCGGTCGGGGCGGCCCCCTGCCTGACCGCCTCCGATGATCTCGGGTTCACGATCGACGAAGCCGAGGTCATCTACTGGGGCCTGTGCCCCGATTGTGCTACCGCACAGAGTTTTTCGCAGTAAGTAACCAGTCCGTCAGCCCCGGAGAGGATCCATAAATTGACTGACGCTCGTCCCATCGAAGAGACCCCGCCCATCGGTGAAGCGCAGACCGATCAGACCGAGGGCGGCTGCCCGGCCGGTTTCGGCAAGGTCAAGCCTCCCGTCGCCGGTGGTAGCAACCGCGATTGGTGGCCCGACCAGCTCAACCTGAAGATCCTGCAGAAGAACCCCGAGGTCATCAACCCGAACCCGGGCTTCGACTACCGCGAGGCCGTCAAGTCCCTCGATGTCGCCGCGCTGCGCGCCGACATCGTCGAGGTCATGCGTACCTCGCAGGACTGGTGGCCCGCCGACTTCGGGCACTACGGCCCGTTCTTCATCCGGATGAGCTGGCACGCCGCGGGCACCTACCGCGTGCAGGACGGCCGCGGTGGCGCGGGCACCGGCATGCAGCGCTTCGCCCCGCTGAACAGCTGGCCGGACAACGTCAACCTGGACAAGGCCCGCCGCCTGCTGTGGCCGGTCAAGCAGAAGTACGGCCAGAACCTGTCCTGGGCCGATCTGCTGGTCTATGCCGGCAACGTCGCCCTGGAGGACATGGGCTTCCGCACCGCCGGTTTCGCGTTCGGTCGTGAGGACCGGTGGGAGCCGGAGGAGGACGTCTACTGGGGTCCCGAGCAGGAATGGCTCGATGACAAGCGCTACTCCGGTGAGCGCGATCTGGAGAACCCGCTGGCCGCGGTCCAGATGGGCCTGATCTACGTCAACCCCGAAGGCCCGAACGGCAACCCGGATCCGCTGGCCTCGGCCGCCGACATCCGCGACACGTTCGGCCGGATGGCGATGAACGACATCGAGACCGCAGCGCTGATCGTCGGTGGACACACCTTCGGTAAGACCCACGGCAACGGCGATGCCGAACTCGTCGGCCCCGAGCCCGAGGCCGCCGACCTGACGCTGCAGGGCCTGGGTTGGCAGAACCCGCAGGGCACCGGCCACGGCAACGACACGGTCTCCTCGGGCCTGGAGGTCACCTGGACGCATACACCCACCAAGTGGGACAACAGCTTCCTGGAGATCCTCTACGGCAACGAGTGGGAGCTGTTCAAGAGCCCGGCCGGCGCCAACCAGTGGCGGCCCAAGGACAACGGCTGGGCCAACTCGGTGCCCGAGGCGCAGGGCACGGGCAAGACTCACCCCTCGATGCTGACCTCAGACCTCGCGCTGCGCTTCGACCCGATCTACGGCGAGATCACCAAGCGCTGGCTGGATCACCCCGAGGAGCTGGCCGAGGAGTTCGCCAAGGCCTGGTTCAAGCTGCTGCACCGCGACATGGGCCCGGTCGAGCGGTACCTCGGACCCGAGGTGCCCAGCCAGACCTGGCTGTGGCAGGACGTCGTCCCGGCCGGCAAGACGCTGTCCGACGCCGAGGTCGGCACGCTCAAGGAGGCCATCGCCAACTCGGGTCTGACTGTCCCGCAGCTGGTTTCGACGGCGTGGAAGGCCATCTCGACCTTCCGTGACAGCGACAAGCGCGGCGGCGCCAACGGCGGTCACCTGCGCCTGCAGCCGCAGTTGGGCTGGGAGGCCAACGAGCCCGACGAGCTGGCCCAGGTCATCGCCAAGCTGGAGGAGATCCAGGCGGCGTCGGGCACCGGTGTGTCCTTCGCGGACCTGGTGGTGCTGGCGGGCAACGTCGGCATCGAGACCGCTGCCAAGGCGGCCGGCCACGAGGTCAGCGTGCCGTTCACCTCGGGTCGTGGCGACGCCACCCAGGAGCAGACCGACGTCGAGTCGTTCTCCTACCTGGAGCCCAAGATCGACGGGTTCCGCAACTTCCTGGGCAAGGGCCTGCGCCTGCCCGCGGAGTTCTACCTGATCGACCGCGCCAACCTGCTGAACATCTCCGGCCCGGAGCTCACCGCTCTGGTCGGTGGTCTGCGGGTGCTCGACACCAACCACGGCGGCACCAAGCACGGTGTGTTCACCGAGCGTCCCGGCGCGCTGACGAACGACTTCTTCGTCAACCTGCTGGACATGGCCACCGAGTGGAAGCCGTCACCGGCTGACGACGGCACCTACGTCGGCACCGACCGGGCCACCGGCGCACAGAAGTACACCGGCACCCGCAACGACCTGCTGTTCGGTTCCAACTCGCAGCTGCGGGCCTGGGCCGAGGTCTACGCCGAGAACGGTGCGGAGGCGAAGTTCGTCAACGACTTCGTCGCCGCGTGGGCCAAGCTCGCCAACGCCGATCGGTTCGATCTGAACTAATTCTGCAGCCCTCATTCCAGGCCGGTCCCCAATCGGGGGGCCGGCCTGGATGTGGTTTGGGGGTGGTCCTCACCGCGCGCCGAACGCGAACGAGATCGTCGATGAAGGACGATTCGCGCGATGTTCTCGACGTCCGAGAGGCTAGTGAGCCTTCTTCTTGCCGAACGGCAGCAGGTGCACGATCACCGCGACCACGGCGCCGATCGTCAGGCCGAGAATCGCCGAGATGCCGGTGTTCACGACCCAGCCGATGCCGCCCTCGGCGAAGCCCACGGCGTGCGCAACCCAATGCTCGGCGTCGTGCACCAGGTCATACGGCGGCCGCAGACCGGCTTCGTAGCTCTGCGCGAGCAGGATGTGCCCACCCACCCAGAGCATCGCCACCGTGCCGATGATCGACAGTGCGGACAGCACCCGGGGCATCGCGGACACCAGTCCGCGGCCGAACTTCTGCGCGAAGGCCGATGACCGCTGGGCCAGCGCCAGACCGGCGTCGTCCATCTTCACGATCAGGGCCACCACGCCGTACACCGCGGCGGTGATGACGATGGCCACGACGACCAGGCTGGCGAGCCGCAACCAGAACGTCTGGTTCGCGACCTCGTTGAGCGCGATCACCATGATCTCGGCGGACAGGATGAAGTCGGTGCGAATCGCGCTGGACGTCATCGTCTTCTCGACGTCCCCGCCCGCGACCACGGCCGGCGCGGCGTGCCCGTCATCGCCTGAGATCCAGCCCCATACCTTCTCCGCACCCTCGAAGCAGAGGAACGTCGCGCCCGCCATCAGCAGGTAGGGCAACGCCCACGGCGCGAAGATGCTCAGCAGCAGGGCCGCGGGCAGGATGAACACCAGCTTGTTGCGCAGCGAGCCGATCGCGATGCGCTTGATCATCGGCAGTTCGCGGGAGGCGCTGATGCCCTGCACGTACTGCGGGGTCACCGCGGTGTCGTCGATGACGACGCCCGCGGCCTTCACGGTGGCCTTGCCCGCTGCGGCGCCGATGTCGTCGATCGATGCGGCGGCCAGGCGGGCGAGGACGGCGACGTCGTCGAGGAGTCCGAACAGCCCTGCGCTCATGTACCGCAGGCTAGCGGGTTCCCGGCGGGGATGATGCGTTCGGCGCTGCGCCGCCGGTAGAGGCGCCGGGGTCTGATATCCATTGATCATGGGAACCAATCAGCGCGCCAAGATCGTGATGTCCGATGACGAGATCACCGAGTTCATCGAGCGCAGCCGCACCGCCACCATGGCGACCGTGCTGCCCGACGGCCGGCCCCATCTGGTGGCCATGTGGTACGCGCTGATCGACGGTGAGATCTGGTTCGAGACGAAGGCCAAATCGCAGAAGGCGGTCAACCTGCGCCGCGACCCCACCGTCACCGTGATGATCGAGGACGGTCTGACCTACGACACGCTGCGCGGGGTGTCCATCGACGGCACCGCGGAGATCGTCGACGACCCGGAGACCAACCTGCGGGTCGGCATCAGCGTCTGGGAGCGCTACACCGGGCCCTACACCGACGAGATGAAGCCCTTCGTCGAGCAGATGATGAACAACCGGGTCTGTGTCCGGGTGGTGCCGAGCCGCATCCGCAGCTGGGACCACCGCAAGCTGGGCATGCCCGCGATGCCGGTCGGCGGGAACACCGCGCAGTATCTCGATCAGTGATCCCGGGGGGCGAACCCCGGGCTCAACAACGCGGTGGCCATTCCGCTGCCGATCGGGCCGGACCGGTCGAACAGCGTCGCCGTACCCGTCGCCACGCCGGCGTCGCTGTAATGGGTCAACGCGGACAGGCCGATGTCGGTGCTTTCCGGTAGCCGGCTCAGCGTCAGGGTGTAGTCGGCGTTGATGTAGACCAGGCCGCCGGGGCCGAAATGGGTCAGCGAGCTGACCACATCGCCGGCCATGGCGGCCCGGGTGAACGGTGTCATCGGCTGACCGGCGACCAGCGGGGTGACGTTGTGCACCCAGATGTGTTTGGGGCCGGTGTGCCGCCAGGCGCTCAGATCGATACTGCTGCCCGCGCCGTGGGCCACCAGTTCCATCGGCGTACCGCTGCCCACGTGCTGATCGCCGGGTGGGTCCGGGATGGGCACCGGTGCGGTCCAGATGTCGGTAGGCCCGTCCGGGCCGCGGCGCAGCTGCACCACACTGGCGCGGGCGACCATGGCACCGTCCTGAATCGCATGGGCGTCAACGACTTTGATGCGACGTCCGGCCCGGATGGTTTCGGTGCGCAGGATCAGCGGTGCCAGTGCCGCCGGGCGGAACAGGTCGACGGTCAGCCTGGCGGGCTGCAACTCGGGGTCGCCGTGCTCGCGGTCGAGGACGAATCCCAGTAGCCCGCCCAGCACGTTGCCGCTGATGGTCGCGCCCCACGGCCCCTTGGCGATGGCGGTGGGGGCGAAGGTGTCACCGTCGGCGATGAAGTAGGCCGTCGGTGTCGCGTTCACCCTTGGTACTCGGGGTGTTTGGCGATGTACTGGGTGACCATCGAGCAGTGCGAGGCGATCCGCAGGCCCGATTCGCGGGCTGCGGCCAGCGCGTCGGCCACCAGGATGGTGGCCAGACCGCGCCCGCCGAACGCGGGGTCGACCTCGGTGTGGGTGAAGGTGCGCACACCGTCTCGGTCATAGAAGTCGATCAGGCCCACCTGCTCGCCTTCGACGGAGATGGTGAACTGGTCGTCGCCGGCGCGCACGACTGCCTGGGCGCCGGTCTTGTCGGTGTGCTTATCGGCCACGAGGTTTGAGCCTAGCGTTGGGCAACGCCGGTGCGGGGAGTCGGGGGACGGCGCCGGTGTATCCGGTCACCGACCCGAATCTGTCGTCGCCGGCCTGCCAGCGGTCGCGGTACTCGGCGATCTCGTCGTGGGTGCGGCCGACGAAGTTCCACCACATCAGCAGTGCCTCCCCGAACGGGGGACCGCCCAACAGGACCATCCGGGCCGGTGCGGGGCCGCGGTTGACGATCTCCAGCCGTTGGCAGCCGGGGGACTGATACGCCAGATCACCGCGCTGCAGCACGGTGCCCCCGAACTCGACATCGCCGTCATCGAGCAGCAGCCCGTGCTCGAAGGCCGGGTCCACGTCCAGCGCGGCCGCGGTATACGGGTCCACATCGACCTGGGCGCCCAGCAGCGGGGTGAAGGTGTGCACCGGGGAGCGGCTGCCGGCCAGCTCGCCGAGGAACACCCGCAGGGTGGCGCCGTCGGCGCGGGCGATCTGCGGCACGTGATGCGCGAAATCCCGGGCGGTGTGGCGGTCGGCATCGGGCAGCGCGACCCACAGCTGCACCCCGTGCAACACGGCCGCCGCCGGGGTGGACACCTCCGAATGGCAGATACCGGCGCCGGCGGTCATCAGGTTGAGCTCGCCCGGGCGCACCATCGCGTGCACGCCGTTACTGTCTCGGTGTTCGATCTCGCCGGCGAAAAGCCAACTGACGGTCTGCAATCCGGTGTGCGGGTGGGGCGGGACGTCCATTCCGGCGCGGTCGCGGACGTCATGGGGCCCGTAGTGGTCGGCGAAGCACCACGCGCCGATCATCGAGCGTTGTCTGGCCGGAAGTGTCCGGCGCACCGACATCGCCCTCGGGCCGCCGAGCGGAACGTCGCGGGCGGGTAGAACACCGGTGAAACGCGATGCCCGACAATCGACTTCGTCCGGATCAGGATCCACGTTGCTCACCATGCCGATAGTAGACGCAGGGACGGTGTCGGCATGTCGCCTCTGGCGCAAGTGGTCGCTCGCAGCGACGATTTTCTAGTTGGTCCCCGGGGCATGACCGACACCGTCGATCTACTCAACCCGGGCGTGAGTGGATGTATTCCGGTGCCGATGCGGTGAGCAGCGCCACCCCGGCGCCGGTCAAAATTGACTCTCCCGGAAGGGAGGGCCGCACGGTCGGGGTGCCGCCCCCGCTGCCGGCCCCTCGAAAACGGCAGCGAGGGCGGCCCGTACTAGGCGGACTCCAGGAAGAGTCGGCGCATCCGCACCGGGTAACCGTTGCGTTCGGCCAGCGAGCGGAGTTGGCGCAGCGCGAAGGTGCGTCCCCGGCCGGACTCGGGGACCGAGATCCCGGCCCAGATTCCTTCCGCCCGGGGTAGCTCGCAGGCCTCCCGGGCGCAGGCCCAGCGACGCGGGCACGCCCGGCAGATCGCCTTGGCCTGCTCGTCGGCGGTCGTGGTCCAGAGATCCGGATTGCGGGTGCATTCGCCGATCGGCAGGCCGTCCATCCCCAGTGCAGTCATGGTGTGTCTCCCCCTGTGCGGCGGCAGGACTGCCGCGTTGCAGACGAATGTAGAGCACTAACCGTAGCGATGCAACAGTTTGGCGGAGTGTTGCCGTAGCGCACTCGCCGCGCCCATTGAGGTGCTTATCCGCGTAATCGCAAGTGACGAGGCATTTCTTGTGGCTTTCCCCGCGCGGATGCTGCATTCATGCCATCGCGTTGATACGGTTTCGAACGGCAGGGATGGCGCGTCCGGTCCGCCCAAGCCATAGCAGTGCTCCAGGTTTGGCTAGGATCTTGAGCGTCTGAGTCCGGTTCAGGAGGTGCCGCGCGTGGTCGAAGCCGACGCCGGCATGGTGCGGGCCGGGGCCGCTGCGGCGGCACGGCGGCGTGAACTCAACATCAGCCAGCGCAGCCTGGCCGCCGACGGGGTGATCAACGCCGGTGCGCTGATCTCCTTCGAGAAGGGCCGCAGCTGGCCGCGGCAGGCCACCCGGGCCAAATTGGAGGAAGTGCTGCAGTGGCCGGCGGGGACTATCGAGCGGGTCCGCCGCGGTGAGTCGGTGCGGGCCACCCCGGCGCGCGGCGGCGCCGTGGCCGAACCCGCCGCCGACGTCCCGCTCATCGCCCAGGCGGTGATCGCCGCCGCGAACACGATCGGCGCGACGATCGAGACCCTGCCCGCGCCGGTCGACCCCGGATTCACCGCGCGGGCCACCGCGATCCTGGCCGATCTGCGCCAGCTGGAGGCGGTGGCCTCGCGGGCCGCGCGTATCCAGGTGACCCCGGAGCTGATCCGGGCGTTGAGCACGGTGCGCAGCCGGATCGACGAGCTGACCATGCGCGCGGCGACCGCGCCCACCGCCACCTTGGGGCAGCGGCTCTACGCCGCGCGGCGGCGCGCCAACCTGACGGTGACCGAAACCGGCCAGGCCGCAGGCGTCGTCGAGGACGTCATCGTCGCCGCCGAGTCCGAACAGCCGCTGGCGGACGCCGAGGTGCGCGCTGTCGAACAACTCATCAGTCAGATCGAGTGGCGCTGAACCAGATTCAGAATCGTTCCCGGTGCCGGTCGTCATTGGTCGGGAAGTGTGCGGCCAGCGCGGCCGCGACCTCCAGGAACTTGCGCCGGGTCTGCGTCGACATCACGGCCGTCCCGGCGATCACCCCGCCGGGACGCAGCTGACCGTCGAACGGCACCTCGACGACCGCCTGCCCCTGGCCGCCGAACTGTTGCGCCAGGATGCCGCGGGTGCGTTTGTCGGCGTGTCCGTCGGAGTCGTTGAGCACCACCACGGTGCGCTGCAGCAGGCCGCTGAGTCCGCGGCTGGCCAGCCAGTCCATCGTCTGCCCGGCCGCGGCGGCGCCATCCACCCAGGGCGAGGACACCACGATCAGCGCATCGAGGTCGCGCAGCACCTCCTGGGTCACCGGGCTGTCCATGGTGGAACTGCAGTCGACGATGGAGATGCTGAAGTAGCGGTCCAGCCGCGCCGTGGCCTCCCGGTAGATGGCCGGGTCGAGCACCCTGCGGCGGGCCGGGGTGGCCTCGCCGGCCAGCACGAAGAGTCCGGCCGCATTGTTGCCGACCCGGCTGCGGATATCGGCGAACGACTCCAGGTGCTGATCGGAGGCCAGCTCCCAGTACGAGCCGACCGCCCGGGGGTCCACCCGGCTGCCGAGCTTGCCGAACGCGGTGTCCGCATCGACGGCCACCACCCGGTCCTCCTGTCGAAGTTCGGCGAAAACCGAACCGACGCAGGCGGATACGGTGGTCTTGCCGACACCGCCCTTGCCGAGGACGCCGATCTTGTAGTGCCCGCGCAGCACGCCGCGGATCCGCGCCTCCAACTCGGCCTGGCGCACCTCATCGGGTGAGGGCCCGGGATTGATCAGGCCGAAGGACGCCCGGAACACCAGCCGCCGCCAGCCCCGGCCGGGCGGCACCCGCCGCACGGGCACCAGATCGTGCACCGGTATCCGATCGGCGTAGGAGCCCGGTGGCGGCACCGGATGGTGCCCGCGGCCGGGATGCTGGGACGGGCCCGGATAGGGCGGCGGACCCGGGGGCCGCCCGCGCTGCGGCGGCGGCCCCGCAACATGCGGTCGTTCGGGGGGCGGTCCCGGCTGGGGCCGGTCCGGCCGGTGGGTGGGGATGGGACCGGTATCGGCGCCGTACGGCGGTGGGTGATCGACCGGCGGCCGGGACGGGGCCGGCGGTGCGGACTCTGGAGCGGGGTGCCGTTCGGACGGGGGCTCGTAGTCGGTCTCCGCAGGCCCCGTCCAGCCCAGCTCCCTGCGTAATGCGTCATCGCGATCGCTCACCGCGGGCCTCCTCCGGGGCTGTCGGGTCGGCGTACTACGGCCTGCACCAGTATCAACCACGGATATCCCCGGCCGGTGCCCTGCCGCGCCGCAACCGCGGGTGGCAAAGCCCGGATCCAGCCCGAATCGGGGAGAAATTCGTGCATCGGGGGGTGCCGCGGCGCTGCTACTGTCGTCGGCAGGGGTAGGAAACGGGAGCCGGTAGCCGACTCGCCATGGCGAGCCGGCAACGTGGTGTCAGGGGGGCGAAGTGGTTGTACTCGGAGTTTCGACCCGGCCGACCATGTCCGACGGCCGGTGGGTGGCATAGCCGATGACCAGCTCCTTCGCCGGGCACGGTGAGCCCACGCACTATGACGATGTCGTCGCCGTCGAGGTCACCATCGATGGCATGTTGGTCATCGCCGACCGGTTGCAGCTCGAGGAGTTTCCGCCCGCCCTCGGTATCC
Source organism: Mycolicibacterium diernhoferi (assembly GCF_019456655.1). NCBI lineage: Bacteria > Bacillati > Actinomycetota > Actinomycetes > Mycobacteriales > Mycobacteriaceae > Mycobacterium > Mycolicibacterium diernhoferi. The sequence continues at coordinate 225,084 of NZ_CP080332.1, forward strand.
GGCCGAACATTCCGCAGCCGGAATTGCGGGACAAGGTCTGGGACATGGTGGCCCGCGATCTCACCGAACAGGGCGTGCTCGATGCCTTCGGCAAACCGCATCCCGAGGTCGCCGCGATGGCCGACACGCTCTCGCGTTCGGACCGGACGCTGGAGGGCCGGTGGTGGCGCCGCGACGCCGGCCCCAAGATGGTCCGCTTCGTGGTCTGCCGCAAGGGCGACCGGCACGTCATCGCCGCCCGGGACGGCGACCTGCTGGTGTTGCAGCGGGTGGCGCCCCAGGTCGGGCTGGCAGGCATGGTGACCGCGGTGCTCGGGGCGGCCGAACCGGCCGAGGTGGAGCCCATGACCGGGGTTTCGGCCCGCCTCGCCGAGTCGAGCACACCGAATCAGTTGGCGCAGTTCGGAATCGCGCCGGCCTCGGCGCGGATCTACGCCGAGGCGACCGCCGATCCGAGCAGCTGGGTCGAGATCACGGCCACCGAACGGCACTCCGGGGGCACCTTCACCCAGGCCGATGTCGCGGCCGGGGTACTGGACTCGCCGCTGGGCCGCATCGTGTCGATTCCGCGGAAGGTCAACGGCGAGCTGTTCGGCAGCTTCCTCGCCGGCACCCAGGACAACCTGCAGCGGGCGCTCGACGAGCTGATGACCTTCCTGCCCTCGGGGGCGTGGTTCGAGGCCAGGACCGACACCGACTTCTACTACGACGGCGATTGAGGGCTTGGATGGGCAACCCGCCGTATGACGACACCGACACCGACACCGACGCCGGCGACCACGGGCTCGAGGCCTTCGACGACCATCTGCCGGCCCTGCCCGAGGACACGGCCGAAACCGGCGCCGTCGCCGACATCGGTGAGACCTTGTTCGCTGTCACCAATCCCCCGGGGACGGTGACGGTTTCGGCGTTCTTCGACGGGCGGGTGCACCGCGTCGAGTTGTCTCCCGAGGTGACGGGCGTGCCGGAGGACCAGTTGGCCGCCGAGATCGTGGTGATCGCCGGTCTGGCAACCCGGCGCGCCAAGGCCGCCCAGTTCTCGTACATGCTCGAAGGTATGCAGGGGCACGGGTACGACACCGTCGACACCCGGGACTTCTTGCACCGCACCGTCGGGCTCCCCTCCCCGGAGGAGGCCGACGCCGCGCAGGCCGAGGTCTTCGCGACTCGATATGCGGGTGACCATGACTGAACATCTCTCCAGCCTGTTCGGCACCGCGGTCGGCATGCTGCCGACCGCCCCGGCCCGATCCCTGGAGCTCTTCACCGAGATCACCTCGGCCGACGAGACCGCATGCGACGCCTGGGTCGGGAGGTTGCGCTGCGGTGACACCGACCGCGCCACCCTGTTCCGGGCCTGGTACTCGCGCAACAACTTCGGCCAGCTGGCCGGCAGCGCCGAGATCTCGATGAACAGTGTCAACGCCCGGATACCGATCGGCGGGTTGTACGGCGACATCACCTACCCGGTGAACTCGCCGTTGGCGATCACCATGGCGTTCGCGGTGCGGGAGGCCGCCGAGGGCAACTTCGCGGATGCGATGGAGGCTCTCGACGACGCGCCGGCGATGGGAGCCGAGTACCTGGTGTCCTGGATCCGGGCGGTGATCTACGGTGCGGCGGAACGCTGGACCGACGTGATCGACGAAGTCCGCGCGGCGTCCGGGTGGCCGGACAAGTTCCTCGGCGCCGCCGCCGGCGTCGCCCACGGTGTCGCGGTGACCAACCTCGGCCTGTTCACCGAGGCCGAACGGCGGCTCACCGAGTCCAATGCCTCACCGGCCGGAGAAGCCTGCGCCCCGGCCATCGCCTGGTACCTGGCGATGGCGCGCCGCAGTCAGGGCAACGAGGAGGCCGCCGTCGCGCTGCTGGAGTGGCTGCAGGCCACCCATCCGTCACCGAAGGTATCGGCGGCGCTCAAGGATCCGTCGCACCGGTTGATCACGACCACGGCCGAGAAGATCGCCGCCCGGACCGACCCCTGGGACCCGGCCAGCGTGCAGGCCGACAACTCGGGGAGGGAGAAGCTGCTCGCCGAGGCTCAGGCCGAACTGGACCGCCAGATCGGCCTGAGCCGGGTCAAGGAGCAGATCGAGAAGTACCGCGCGGCAACCCAGATGGCCAAGGTGCGGGCCGCCCGTGGGATGAAGGTGGGCCAGCAGTCCAAGCACATGATCTTCACCGGCCCACCCGGAACCGGTAAGACCACCATCGCCCGGGTGGTCGCCAACATCCTGGCCGGGCTGGGCGTGATCGCCGAACCGAAGCTGGTGGAGACCTCCCGCAAGGACTTCGTGGCCGAGTACGAGGGCCAGTCGGCGGTCAAGACCTCGCGAGCCATCGACCGCGCGGTCGGCGGGGTGTTGTTCATCGACGAGGCCTACACCCTGGTCCAGGAGCGCGACGGGCGGGCGGACCCGTTCGGCACCGAGGCGCTGGACACGCTGCTGGCCCGGATGGAGAACGACCGTGACCGCCTGGTGGTGATCATCGCCGGCTACAGCGCCGACATCGACCGGCTGCTGGAATCCAATGACGGTCTGCGGTCGCGTTTCTCGACTCGGGTCGAGTTCGATTCGTACTCCGCCGAGGACATCGTCGACATCTCGAAGGTCATTGCCGAGGCCAACGACTCGCAGTTGAGCGAGGAAGCCGCCAAGCGGGTGCTCGATGCCGCGACCCTGCTGCAGGATCGCACGCTGAACGGTAAGCCGGCACTGGACATCGCCGGTAACGGCCGGTACGCGCGGCAGCTGGTCGAGGCCGGGGAGCAGAGCCGGGACATGCGGCTGGCCCGCTCCCTGGACATCGAGAGCCTCGATGTGGCACAACTCAGCGAGATCAGTGCCGAGGACATGAGTTCCGCGATCGCCGCGGTGCACGCCCGGCTGAACATCGGCGAGTAGCGATGGCAGGTTTCCGGCTCACCACCAAGGTTCAGGTCAGTGGCTGGCGATTCCTGCTCCGTCGTGTCGAGCACGCGATCGTGCGGCGCGACACCCGGATGTTCGACGATCCGCTGCAGTTCTACAGCCGGGCGGTGATGGCCGGTGTCGTCATCGCGGTGGTGGTCTGCATCGGTGCGGTTCTGCTCGCCTATTTCAAGCCACTGGGCAAGCGAGGTTCGGACACCCTGCTGGTGGATCGCACGACCAACCAGCTGTACGTGCTGGTGCCCGGATCCGACGATCTGCGGCCGGTGTACAACTTGACCTCGGCGCGGCTCGTGCTGGGAAACCCCGCCAACCCGTCGGCGGTGAAATCCGAAGAGCTGAACCGGATGCCGAAGGGACAGCCGATCGGCATCCCGGGCGCGCCCTATGCCACCCCGCTCGGTGCCCCGACCTCGAGTTGGTCGTTGTGCGACACCGTGATCAAGCCGGACAGCGTGGCCCCCGAGGTGCAGACCTCGGCCCTGGTGATGCCGCTGGCGACGGACGCCTCGGTCGGGCCGATCAAAGCGAACCAGGGTGTGCTGGTCACCTATCAGGGCCGTACCTGGCTGGTCACCCAGGACGGCCGGCATTCCATCGACCTGGCCAACCGGGCCGTCACCTCCGCGGTGGGGATCCCGGTCACGGCCAAGGCGACCCCGATCTCGACCGGGCTGTTCAATGCGCTACCGAACGTCGGACCCTGGCAACTGCCTGCGGTGCCGTCCGCCGGAGGCCCGAATACCGTTGGGCTGCCGCCGAATCTGGTGATCGGATCGGTTTTCAAGACCATCACCGACAACACCGAACAGCGCTATGTGGTGCTGAGCGACGGGGTGGCCAAGGTCAACGGCACCACCGCGGCGGCGCTGCGTGCCACCAACTCGTTCGGGCTGATCACCTCACCGTCGGTGGAAGCCAGTGACGTCGCGGCAATCCCGGAGGAGGTGTTCGTGTCCCCGCTGCCCGATGAACCGATGGACATCCGGCTGCCGCAGGACGCGCCCACGCTGTGCTGGTCCTGGCAGCGTGAACCGGGAGACCAGGCGCCGCGGCAGACCGTCATCAGCGGCAGGCACCTTCCGGTGCCGGCCTCTCGGATGAACGGTGGCATCGATCAGATTGCCGGTGATGCAACCGTGTTCATCGATGGCGGCCAGTTCGTCCGGCTCCAGTCGCCAGACCCCCGGTACGGCGAGAGCCTCTACTACGTGGACCCGCAGGGCGTGCGGTACGGGCTGCCGAACGAGGACACCGCCGGCGCGCTGGGCCTGAGCGGCCCGTTGACCGCACCGTGGCAGGTGGTCAGCCTGCTGATCGATGGGCCGGTGCTGACCAGGCAGGCCGCCCTCCTCGAACACGACACGCTGCCCCCGGACCCCAACCCGCGCAAGGTCGATGGCGCCCCGAACCAGGCGACACCGGTCGGTGCGGCGAACCCGCCGCCCGCGCCGGGCGCGCCGGCGGCCGGATTGCCCGCGCCGGCCCCGGGCTCGCCACTGCCTCCCGAAGGAGCAGGCGGATGACGACCAAGAAGTTCACCCCGATCATCAAACGCGGGCCCCGGCTCACACCGGGCGAAATCAACATCACCCCACCGGACGACCTGGGCATCGACATCCCACCGTCGGGCATCCAGAAGGCGCTGCCCTGGGTGATGGGCGGCGGCATGCTCGGGATGATCGCGATCATGATCTTCACCGGGATCCGGCAGTTGTCGCCTTACATGCTGATGATGCCGCTGATGATGATCATGGCGACCGTCGGATTCATGGCCGGCGGTGGTCCGGGCGGCAAGAAGGTGCCCGAGATCAACGCCGATCGCAAGGAGTACCTGCGTTACCTGGCCGGGCTGCGCACCCGGGTGACGACATCGGCGGCCGCGCAGGTGACCTTCTTCAACTACCACGCGCCGCACCCGGAAGATCTGTTGTCCATCGTCGGGACCCACCGGCAGTGGTCCCGGCAGGCCAATGCCGACTTCTACGCGGCCACCCGGATCGGGGTCGGCGCCGAGCCGGCGGTCGACCGGTTGCTCAAGCCGTCGGTCGGCGGTGAGCTCGCCGGGCCGCAGGGCGCACCGCAGCCGCATCTGGAGCCGGTCAGCCACATGTGGCTGATCAAATTCCTGCGTACCCACGGATTGATCCACGACTGCCCGAAACTGGTGCAGCTGCGGACCTTTCCCACCATCGCGGTCGGTGGCGACCAGGAACGCGCGGCCCGGCTGCTGACCGCGATGATCTGTCACCTGGCGGTGTTCCATCCGCCGGACCTGCTGCAGATCCGGGTGCTCACCGACAGTCCGGAAGACCCGGAGTGGACCTGGCTGAAGTGGTTGCCGCATGTGCAGCATCAGACCGACACCGACGCGGCCGGCCCGACCCGGCTGGTGTTCACCCGCCCGGACGCCCTGGCCGATCTGACCGCGCGCGGGCCGCACACCGCGGATGCGGCACCCAGCGGGCCCTATGTCGTGGTCATCGATCTCACCGGGGGCAAGGCCGGCTTCCCGGTCGACGGTCGGGCGGGCGTCACCGTCATCACGCTGGGCAACCACCGGGGCTCGGCCTACCGGATCCGCCTCGACGCCGACGGCTCCGCCGATGACCGGCTGCCGAACCAGACGTTCCGGCTGGTGGCCAACGCCGCCGACCAGATGACGCCGGCACAGGCCGGCCGGCTGGCGCGCAAGCTCGCCGGCTGGTCGATCACCGGCACGATCATCGACCGCAATACCCGGGTGCAGAAGAAGGTCGCCACCGAATGGCATCAGCTGGTCGGCGCGCAATCCGTCGAGGAGGTGACACCGGCACGCTGGCGGATGTTCACCGACACCGACCGCGACCGGCTCAAGATTCCGTTCGGCCACGAACTCAAGACCGGCGACATCATGTACCTCGACATCAAGGAGGGCGCGGAGTTCGGCGCCGGCCCGCACGGCATGTTGATCGGGACCACCGGCTCCGGAAAGTCCGAATTCCTTCGCACCCTGATCCTCTCGTTGGCCGCGACCCACCATCCAGACCAGGTGAACCTGCTGCTGACCGACTTCAAGGGCGGATCGACCTTCCTGGGCATGGAGAAACTGCCGCACACCGCGGCGGTGGTGACCAACATGGAGGAGGAGGCCGAGCTGGTCAGTCGGATGGGGGAGGTGCTCTCCGGTGAACTCGACCGCCGCCAGTCCATCCTGCGCCAGGCCGGCATCCAGGTCGGCGCGGCCGGTGCGCTCTCCGGTGTGGCCGAGTACGAGAAACATCGTGAGCGGGGCGCCGATCTGGCGCCGTTGCCGACGTTGTTCGTCGTCGTCGACGAGTTCGCCGAGCTTCTGCAGAACCATCCGGACTTCATCGCGCTGTTCGACCGGATCTGCCGGGTCGGCCGCTCACTGCGGGTGCACCTGCTGCTGGCCACGCAGTCGCTGAACACCGGCGGCGTCCGCATCGACAAGCTGGAGCCGAACCTCACCTATCGAATCGCACTGCGCACCACGAGTTCTGCCGAGTCCAAGGCGGTGATCGGCACCCCGGAGGCGCAGTACATCACCAACAAGGAAAGCGGTGTGGGCTTCCTGCGGGTCGGCATGGAGGATCCGGTGAAGTTCCGAAGTGTCTACACCGGAACCAACCACGTACCCGCGTCGGCGATCACCGCCGACGGTGAGGTGGCGCCCCGGCAGCATCCGCCGAGCGAGGTGCGGATCCAGCCGTTCACCGCCGCGCCGATGATGGATGCGACCGGGGTGACGTCGCGATGACCGTCAGTGAAGGGCCGGAGGCGGATCGCGCATGACGACGGCAGAGGAACCGCGCGTTCTGCGGGAGGTGGTGCTCGGTCAGCTGGCCACCGGGGAGGCCCGCGCCTACAAGATGTGGCTGCCGCCGCTGACCGATCCCACACCGGTCGACGAACTCGTGGAACGCGATCAGCGCCAACCGCTGCGCTTCGGTCTCGGCATCATGGACGAGCCACGCCGGCACCGCCAGGAGGTGTGGGGCATCGATGTTTCCGCCGCGGCCGGCAACATCGCGATCGGCGGTGCGCCGCAGACCGGAAAGTCGACTTTCCTGCAGACGTTGGTGCTTTCGGCGGCTGCCACCCATACCCCGCGTCAGGTGCAGTTCTATTGCATCGATCTCGGCGGCGGTGGCCTGATGTATCTGGAGGACCTGCCGCACGTCGGTGGCGTGGCCACCCGCTCTGAGCCGGACCGGGTGAACCGGGCCGTCGCCGAGATGAAAGCCGTTCTGCGCCAGCGGGAGGCGATGTTCAAGCAGTTCCGGGTGGGCTCGATCTCCAGTTACCGCCAGATGCGGGAGGACCCCCAGCATCCGGCCTCCGCAGACCCGTTCGGAGACGTCTTCCTGGTGATCGACGGTTGGCCGGCGTTCGTGGCGGAGTTCCCCGATCTGGAACCGGTGGTGCAGGATCTGGCCGGGCAGGGGCTGGCCTTCGGCGTGCACACCATCATCTCCACGCCGCGCTGGACGGAGCTGAAGTCCCGGGTCCGTGACTATCTGGGCACCAAGGTCGAGTTCCGCCTCGGCGATGTCAATGAGACCCAGGTGGACCGGATGACCCGGGATATCCCGGCGAATCGGCCGGGCCGCGCCATCTCGATGGAGAGGCACCACCTGATGATGGGCGTGCCGCGGCTGGACGGGGTGCACAGCGCCGCGGACATCGTCCCGGCGATCACCGCGGCCGTCGAGCACATCGCCGCACTGCACACCGACGAGGCGCCGCGGGTCCGGGTGCTGCCCGAGCGGATCCATCTGCGCGAGCTCGATCCGGCGCCGCCCGGACCGGATTCGGATTACCGCACCCGGTGGACCATTCCGCTGGGGATCCGCGAATCCGACCTGTCGGTGGCGGCCAACAACATGGCGATCACCCCGCATCTGCTGATCTTCGGAGCGCCCAAGTCGGGTAAGACGACGATCGCGCACGCCGTCGCGCAGGCGATCTGCGCGCGCAACAGCCCGCAGCAGGTGCGCTTCATGCTCGCCGACTACCGGTCCGGGCTGCTGGACGCGGTGCCGCAGAGCCATCTGCTCGACGCCGGCGCGGTCAACCGCAACAGCACCACGCTGGAGGAGTCCATCAAGGCGCTGGCGGTCAACCTCAAGAAGCGTCTGCCTCCACCCGATCTGACCACCGCGCAACTGCGTTCGCGGTCCTGGTGGACGGGCCCGGATGTGGTCCTGCTGGTGGACGATTGGCACATGATCGTCGCGGCCGGCGGGATGATGCCGCCGATGGCTCCGCTGGCCCCGTTGTTGCCGGCGGCGGCGGATATCGGGCTGCACATCGTGGTGACCTGTCAGATGAGCCAGGCGCATCGGGCGACCATGGACAAGTTCGTCGGCGCCGCCTACGGCGCCGGATCCCCGACCCTGTTCCTGTCGGGGGAGAAGACGGAATTCCCGACGAGCGAGTTCAAACTCAAGCGCAGGCCCCCTGGCCAGGCACTTCTGGTGTCGCCGGACGGCAAGGAAGTCGTGCAGGCGGCCTACATCGATCCCCCGGCAGAAGAAGTGCTCCTAGCACACCCAAACCGCGGTTAGGATGGGATTCGAGGCGCTTCAGCAAAATTTACGACTGGGCGCCAGCAACGGGTCGGGGGGAACGATTCTGATGCGACGGAGCAACGGCTGCGTCCCCCCTTATGGAAGCTATTTCCAGCAGTTTTGGAATCTGTGAGGAGGAACGGCACATGCAACCCATGCAGCACAACCCCGCGGTGGTGGGCATCGGCGGCCAGGTGGTCGCAAACGGTTCACGTGGCCTGGCGACCGGGACGGCCGCCACCGCGGAGGCGGCCGCGCTGGTACCGGCCGGAGCGGAAGAGGTATCGGCGCAGGCTGTGATCGCTTTTGCCGGTGAGAGCGTGCAGATGGCCGCACTGAACGCGTACGCGCAGCAGGAACTGGCACGTGCCGGCGCCGCCTATCTGGAGGCGACCGGCATCTACACGACGGTGGACGGCGAAGCCGCCGCGACACTCTCCTAGCCCCATCCGGCTTCCGCTCCCGACGAGACCGAGCAGCAGACCATGGCCAGCAAACTATGACAACGGTACCCGCAATCGTGCCGATGCTGTATGCGGCGTTGCCACCGGAGATCAACACCGGCCGCCTGATGGCGGGTGCCGGTGCTGCGCCGATGTACCAGGCTGCTGCTGCTTGGGAGATGCTCGCCATCGCCATGGAGACCCAGGCCGAGGAGCTGTCGGCCAGTCTGGCCTCGCTGGCGGGGGCTTGGCAGGGCGGGGCGAGCGAGCGGGCGGTGCAGGCGACCATGCCGATGGTGGTGTGGCTGCGGACCAGTGCGCTGCAGGCGCAGAAACGGGCCATGCAGGCCATTGCGCAGGCAAACTCGTATCTGCTGGCGATGGCGGTCACTCCACCGCTGGTCGAGATCGAATTGAACCATGTCACCCACGCGGTGCTGGAGGCGACGAACTTCCTGGGCGTGAACGCGATCCCGATCGGCATCAACGAGTTCGACTACTTCGTGCGGATGTGGACCCAGGCCGCCACCGCGATGCACGGCTACCAGGCAGAGACCGCGGCGAATACGGTGTTCGAACCGATCTCGCCGTTGAAACCCATCGTGATGCCCGGTGTCGGCGAGGCCGCACTGGGATTCGCGTCGGGCAGACTCGCCGCGACGCTGCCCGGATCGATCATGCGGGAGACGGCGTTCGCGCACGTGACCGCCCAGGCGACCACCGAGTCGGCCGCACTGCTGGCCGGACGTGGTGCGGCACTGGGTAATCAAGCGGCCAACGCGGCGCAGAGCCAGACCCGCAAGGCCGACAACACCGCGCAGCAGGCCCAGGGCGAGCCCGAGCAGCTGATGAGTTCCGTGCAGCAGGGCGCGCAGATGGGTATGCAGCTCGGATCCCAGCTGGGTTCCATGGCGATGCAGGCGCCGCAGCAGATGATGCAGTCCGTCGCGCAACCGATGCAGCAACTGGTCGCACCCCTGCAGCAGGTCAGTTCGATCTTCGGGCAGATGGGTTCCGGTGGACCGAACAACGGCGCCCAGTTCGGGTTGATGGGTGCGAGCCCGTTCTCGAACCACCCGCTGGCCGGCGGAGCCGGTCCGGCCACCGGTGCCGGCCTGGTGCGGGCGGCCTCGCTGCCCGGTGCGGGCGGCAGCATGGCGAGCACGCCACTGATGAACAGCCTTGTCGCACAACCATCGACCACGGCTGCCGCACCGGTCGGCGCCGCGGCAGGCGGCAGCGGTTCGGGTCTGGCCCCGGTGGGGGGCGCCGGCGGCGGACCGATGGGGGCGATGGGGAATGCCGGCAAGAGCGGCGGCAAGAAGCAGAGCCTCGCGGCGCCGTCGCAGCTCGCCCATGATCTGGGCGAGGAAGAGGACGACGGGGACGACTGGTGAATCGTCACACGACACATGACTTCCCGGCCGAGGGGGCTGGAAGACTCGCCATCCGTGGTGAGGACACAGGAAAACAGAAAGAGTACCGAGCATGGCAATGAATACCGATGCCGCTGTCCTCGCCAAGGAGGCAGCGAATTTCGAGAGCATTTCCGGCGAACTGAAGGGGGTCATCGCTCAGGTCGAGTCGACCGGCGGTGCGCTCGCCGCGCAGATGGTCGGCCAGGCCGGCACCGCCGCCCAGGCGGCGCTGATGCGCTTCCACGAGGCCGCCGCGCGTCAGGTCCAGGAGCTCAACGACATCTCCGCCAACATCCACACTTCCGGTACGCAGTACACCGCGACCGACGATGACCAGGCCGCGACGCTGTCGTCGGCGATGAACCTCTGACCTCGACGACTTTGTAGAAGGAGCTGACACATGACGAATCAAGTTTGGGATTTCGGTGGAATCGAAGGCGGCGCCGGCGAGATCCACGGCGCCGTGGGCGTCACCCAGGGACTGCTCGACGAAGGCAAGGCCTCGCTCGCCTCGCTCGCCTCGGTGTGGGGAGGCTCCGGCTCGGAGGCCTACCAGGCGGTGCAGATGCGTTGGGACAGCACCTCCGCCGAGCTCAACGCTGCGCTGCAGAACCTCGCGCAGACCATCAGCGAGGCCGGATCGTCCATGGCACAGACCGAAGCCGGTGTCACCGGGATGTTCGCCTGATACCACGCGACCTCGGGTGGGCGGACCAGCCTTGGCATGTCCGCCCACCCAGTGCGTTTCGTGGTCCGTCTGACTTGAGAGGTATCTATGTCGGCCGACTATGACCGGCTCTTCCACTCCTCGGGTGCTGCCGACGCGGCCGACGAGGACGCCGCACACCGCGAAGGCGGATCGTCGCCTACCGGGGCCGGCCCGATGCCGATCAGCCCATCCGGGTCGGGCGCACCCGGTTACGCCGGTGAGCACGTGGCCCCGCCCATGCCGATCGCGCCCGCCTCGACGTCCGCGGCTGCGCCGCCGACGCAGACCTCGTCGGCGCCGCCCGAGCGAGCCACCGAGGTCACCACACAGATTCCTGCGACGCCCTCGACCACCGGGCCGCAGCGTGTCCAGAACGGGATGCTGCGCACGCCGCAGACCAACCCGTCACCCGGCGCCCGGTTCGAGCAGCATTACGCCGCGCCGCCGCCACAGCCGCGCCCGGCTCCGGCCCCGGCACCGAGCCAGCACTTCAACACCGAGGCAACGGAATCCACCTGGTCCCCGGCTCAACCTCCGCCCGCCACCGGGCAGCCGGCCCCGACATCGGCGGCCACCATGGGCAACCACCGCGCGATCGACGCACTGTCGCATGTCGGCGTGCGCGCCGCGGTGAAGATGCCCTCCCAACGCGGGTGGCGGCATTGGCTCTACATGCTGACCCGGATCAACATGGGTCCCTCGCCGGACGAGTTGTACGAGATGGACCTGCAGGCACGCGTCCGCCGAAATGCCCGGGACTCGTACCAGATCGGTGTGTTCGGGCTCAAGGGCGGAGTCGGCAAGACCGCCGTCACCGTGGCGCTGGGGTCTGCCTTGAGCCGGGTCCGGGGCGACCGCATCCTGGCCATCGACGCCGACCCCGATGGTGGCAACCTGGCCGATCGGGCCGGCAGGCAGTCCGCGGCGACCGTCTCGGATCTGTTGTCGGACAAGGAATTGTCGAGGTACAACGATATCCGCGCGTACACCAGCATGAACGCCGCGAACCTGGAGGTGCTGTCCTCCGAGGAGTACAGCGCCGCCCGTCGGGAGTTCAACGACGAGGACTGGAAAGCCGCCATCGGGGTGGTCTCCCGGTACTACAACCTGGTGCTCGCCGACTGCGGTGCGGGGCTGTTCACCAACTCGTCGCGCGGGGTGCTGTCCACCGTCTCGGGCATGGTCATCGTGGCCAGCGCCTCGATCGACGGGGCGCGTCAGGCGGCGGTGACGATGGACTGGTTGCGCCAGAACGGATATCAGGATCTGCTCGGCCGGTCGTGTGTGGTGGTCAACCACGTCACCCCCGGAAAGACGAACATCGACGTCGAGGACCTGGTCCAGCAGTTCGAGCGGCATGTGGCTCCCGGCCGGGTCGTGGTGTTGCCCTGGGACAAGCACATCGCCGCGGGCACCGAGATCCAGCTGGAACTGCTCGGCCAGACCTTCCAGCGGCGCATCCTGGAACTGGCCGCGGCACTGTCCGATGACTTCGACAGGCTCGAACGGCGTTGACCACCACCGCAGCCCCGTCCGGGGCCTCCGCGCCGTCGGCGGTCACCCCGGGCCGGCCCTCGACCACCAGGGTCACCATCCTGACCGGCCGGCGGATGACGGACCTGGTGCTGCCGTCGTCGGCGCCGATCGAGGCCTATATCGACGAGACCGTGTCGGTGCTGGCCGAGTTGCTCGATGATGCCCCCGCCGATGTGTTGTCGGGCTTCGACTTCAAGGCACAGGGCGTATGGGCGTTCGCCCGGCCCGGTGCGCCGCCGCTGAAGGCGAGCGAATCGCTGGATGATTCGGGGGTGGTCGACGGCTCGCTGCTGACCCTGGTTTCGGTGAGTCGGACCGAGCGCTACCGGCCGCTCGTGGAGGACGTCATCGACGCCATCGCGGTGCTGGACGAGTCCCCGGAGTTCGACCGCGGCTCGCTGAACCGGTTCGTGGGATTGGCGATCCCGGCGGTGTCGACCACCGGCACGCTGACCGCACTGGCGGCCTGGGCCCAGTCCGGGCAGTCGTGGTGGTGGGCGGTCGCGCTGGCGGTGCTGGGGCTGGGTCTGCTCGCCGGTGGCATGGTGTCGCAGAGCCGGTACCAGAACATCGATCTGGCCGAGAGCCTGATGCTGGCCGCGTTGCCGCCGTTGGCCGCGGCGGCGGCGCTGGCGGTGCCATTGCCCAGGGAGGCCGACGGACTCGGCGCGCCACAGCTTGCCGCCGCAGCCGGGTTGACACTGCTGTTCACGCTGGCCACCCGCGGTGGGCCGCGCAGACGGGCCGATGTGGCGTCGTTCATCGCGGTGCTGACGGTGGCGATCACCGCGGCAGCCATCACCTTCGGCTACGGCGGTCAGGAGTGGGTACCGGCCGGTGCCATCGCATTCGGACTGATCGTGGTCACCAACGCCGCGAAACTGACGGTCGCGGTGGCCCGCATAGCGTTGCCGCCGATTCCGGCGCCGGGGGAGGCCGTCACCAACGACGAACTGCTGGACCCGGTTTCGCGGCCCGACATCGCCGACGAGGAATCGCCGACCTGGCAGGCGATCATCGCGTCGGTACCGGACTCCGCGGCGCGGCTCACCGAGCGCAGTCAGCTGTCGAAACAACTGCTCATCGGGTTTTTGTCGGCCGGAGCGGTGATCCTGGCCGGTGGGGCGATCTCGGTAGTGGTGCAGGGGCACTTCTTCGTGCACAGCATGATCGTGGCCGGGCTGGTCACCGTGATCTGCGGGTTCCGGTCCCGGCTGTACGCCGAGCGGTGGTGCGCCTGGGCGTTGATGGCCGTGACCGTCGCCGTCCCGACCGGGGTGGCGATCCGGCTGTGCCAGTGGTACCCGGACCGGGCTTGGCTGGTGCTGGCGATCTACCTGCTCGTCGCGGTGGTCGCGCTGATCACGGTCGCTGCCACCGATAACGTCAACCGGCTGTCACCGGTCACCAAACGCATCTTCGAGTTGTTGGACGGGGCCTCGATCGCTGCCGTCATCCCGCTGCTGCTGTGGATCGCCGGCGTCTACGACCTGTTGCGCAACCTGCGTTTCTAGGGGGTCCCGGTGATCTCGGCGACCGCCTCGTTGAGGCGGTCCTGGTCGGCGGCAATGGATTCCGACGCTTCGGCGGTGGCGTTGAGCAACGCCTCGTTCAGGCGCTGCTCCACGGTGTCCGAGCCCAGGCGCAGCAGACCGTCGGCGATGAAGACGTCGACCAGATGCTGGTGCCCGTTGAGGGTCACCTCGACGGTCTCGGATTCGTCTGTGGCGGTGAAGGACTCACTGGCCATCTTGTGGAGCTGCTGATCCATCAGTTCTTGCAGGCGGCCGGCCTGACGCAGCACCGCAGCCACCTCGGGGTGCATCCCGGTATCGCCGGCGGGATCGGTGCTCACTTGGCATCCTTGTCCTGCACGTCCCTGCGCCGCCGGTTCCCGATCACGGGCTCAGTGTAGGGCCGGTCCTCCACGTACAGTTCCTCATCCGGCGCGAAGCGCGGGTCGCGGCGTTTCTCCTTGCCCTGCTGGCCACCGCCGTGGCCCATGCCGCCCATACCGCCCATGCCGGCGCCCATGGCCGAGGCCGGAATGGCGCCGGACCCGCCACCGCGCGCGGCCGCAGGTCCCGGAGCCACGGTCTCGGGCCCGACGTTGGGCTGCAACGGCATCGACGGGACACCGCCACCGCCGGCGCCCCCACCAGAGCCGCCGCCGGCGCCCGCCGGGGAGACGCCCGGATCGTCGAGGCCCAGATCTGGCAGCCCGGGCTCGGGCATGCCACCAGCGGGTAGCCCGCCACCGGGGAGACCGCCGGAGGGCGTGCCTCCGGAGGGCGTGCCGCCGGAAGGGGAACCCCCACCCGGTGGTGACCCGCCGCCCGCGGGCGGACCGCCACCCGGCGGGGCGCTCGGGGCCTGCCCCGGTGCGGCGGTGCCCACGGGCTGCGGCGCGGTCGCTGTTGGCGATCCGCCGCCGGATCCGGCACCCGATCCGCCGCCGGTGCCGTCCGTGCCCGGGCCGGTGGGTTTCTCCTCGAGCTTCTTGAACTTGCCACTCCGGTCGAGCTTCGTGCCGGGAGAATTCAAGGCAGCACGGATCGGTGGCGCCGGCGGTTTCACCGGCGTGATCATCGATCCGGCGGCGTACTCGCTGAGCACCTGTTCGGACCGGGCCTGCAATTGCTGGTACTTGACCATCAGCAGCGCCATCTGGGCTGCGTCGGTGGTGCTGCGCAACGGGACGGTGACCGCCTGGACCTCGGCCTCGGTCGGGTGCGCGGCGACGGCGCTGCGATGGACGCCGGACAGATGCCTGGCATGCTCGGCCAGTGTCCGCGCGGCGTCCGCCATCTCCTGCAACCATGCCTTGTGACGGCCCAGCGCAGTGCCCGCGACCTCGGCGGCGGTGCCCTCCCAGCCGATGGCGTCCAGGTCGAAAACCTCGGCACGTGCGTCCAATTGGCCGGCGTAGGCGGTCCAGTCCGAGGCGAAGTCATCCAGTGTGGCGGCCTGGTCGGGCTGGGCGATCTGCTTGGCGGCGACCTCGACGTCCAGGTAGCCCGGTGGCGCCGGGCAGCCCGCAATGGGCATGTGCGGCGTGGGAATCGCGCCGTCGGCCTGGGGAACTTCGGCCGCTGCGATCTCGGCCACGGTACCGTCGAGTGCTGCCGCTCCGGCCGCATCGGTCGCTTCGTAGGTGGCGGCCGCCCCCTGGAACGCCCGTGAGAGCAGCTTGGCCTCTTCCTGTCCGGCCTCGATGAAGGACTTCATACCGTCGCCCTCGGCGATGACCTGCCGGACGGCGACGCCGGCGAGATCCAGGCCGCAGGGGGGATTCGGTGGTGTCGGTGTGGCCGGCAACGGTATGTCGAGTTGGGCAGCCTTGTTCCGCAGGTCTGCGGGCTCCACCTCCAAGGGCGCTGTCATGACACCCCCTCCAATGCCATCTGGTAGCGGCTCTCCTCACGCGGATTGATCAACCGGATCGGTAGCTGACCGTGCCGCGGAGTCTCGATGAAGTTGCTGCGCAACACAACCCGGCCGATCCCGGGATGGGGGCCGAGATAGGTCGTCGAATTGGGCCAGGACACCTTGGCCACCTGCCCGATCCGGCCGTTGACGAAACCGGCGAATTCGCCGAACTGAGGGCCGAGCGTGATGACTCCGCCGGCCGCCGCGGATCGGATCACGAACTGGGTGAACAACCGGGCGTCGCCGAGATTGATGCTGACGTCGACATCGTCGAACGGCATGTACACCGGGTAACGGTCGGCGGTCTCGCCGATGAGCACACCGGCCGACCCGATGGGCAGCTCGTAGTGCCGGTCGGTGACCGGGCTCTGCCCCAGCAGGGCTGCCCGCTGGCCGCCGAACAGGCACGAAAATCCGCGCGGTGTCGATGGATTGGCGAGCGTGGTCAGCAGGACCGTGGTGGTGGGCGCCTGGCCGGGCCGGATCCGCACCCGGGTGATGGTGTGATCGGCGCGTGCCGACCACCACATGTCGGGTCCGCCCGGCGCCACGTACGCGGCGGTGAAGGTGCTGCGACCCTTGATCGAGGACCAGGATTCACGTTCGAAACTGATTTCGGTGGCGCGGTCGAAGTCATCGAAGCTGCGACTGCAGCGCGCATCGATCCCGTTGCCGGCCAGTTGATCCGCGATGCGGGTGGCCGAGGCGACCAGATACCGGGCCAGCCCCGAGACGCCGGCGTCGCGGCGTTGAGCGGGCCTGCGGGTGTCCTCGGGGTCGGCGCGCAGCACGATCCAGGTTCGGCGGTTCGCCGGGGCCGGGTAGGGGCCGACCACCTGTTCGTAGAGCGCGACCAGCCCGGCCGGTGCCGTCTTCCCGACGCGGAACCCGGCCGACACCACATCGGCTTCGACTTCCGGGCAGTGCGCCCGGAGAAGTTCTTCCACCACGCGGGTATCGACCACGTCATCGGTGAACGCCTCGCCGTCGACCAGCACGGTCGGGGTGAACGGCCGGGGGATCAGCTCGATGATCGCGACGAGATGGTCGCCCTGCCAGCGCACCGCGACGTGATCGCCGGGGAGCACCGTCGATCCCACGGCCGGCTCCGAGGGTGGCGGTGGCGGTGTGGTGTGCCGTCTCCGCCAGGAGAACAGGGCCGCAATCCAGCCGGTCGCCCGGCGGCCACGGACGGTGAGTGTGGTCGCGGTGGCGATCAACACGGCCAAGACGATGCCGAGCCAGAGCAGATGGAGTGCGGAGAAGATCGCGACGACGGCCGGGATGAGGATCGCCGCCCACAACAGGTGGCCGGTGCTGAAGCGGAAACCGAACTGGCCGAGGAACTCCTTCATCGGCGCCTCATGGCTCGTCGGGCCAGCGCGCCGATCCCGAGGACCAGTGCCAGGCCGGCGCCGATCAGCACGACCATGGTGATCGGGCCGCGGTCGGGAGGGTCGATGACCACCGGGGGCGGTAATTGCTTGACCCGGTAGGGCGCCGCCTTCGGGCCGGGCGGGACATCCCAGGTCAGCGCCGCCACCGGGTCGATGACCCCGGCGCCGACGTAGTTGTCCACCCCGCCGCCGGGGTGGCGGGCGGTGGAGGTGATGCGGTTCGTGATCTGAGCGGCGGTCAGGTCCGGGAAGCGTTGGATGAGCAAGGCGGCCAGGCCCGAAACGTACGCGGCGGCAAAGGAAGTACCGGCGATCGGGATAGGCCCGTCGGCGCCGTTGAGCGCGTTCACCGGATTACCGTCGTAGCCGAGCGCGGTGATGTTCTCCGCCGGCGCGGCGGCGTCGACCCAGGGCCCGGACATCGAGAAGGTGCTGGGCTGACCGGTCTGCCCGATACCGCCGACGGTGAGCACCAGCGGCGAGTACCAGGCGGGCGACACGATGGTCTGGACCTGTTTCCAACCGCGTGGATCGTTGGGCACATCGGCTTCCGGTGGCGGATTCTGCGTGCAGTCCTGACCGGTATTCCCCGCTGCCACAACAACGATCGCCCCCTTGATGTTGACCGCGAAGTTGATCGCCGCGCCCACCGTGGCCTCGTCGATGGGCCGGGTCGACTTGTAGCAGGCGGCCTCGCTGATGTTGATGACCTGGGCGCCGAGGTTGGCCGCATGCACGATGGAGCGCGCCAGGCTGCGGAGCGATCCGGCGGTCTGGGTGCTGTTCGGATCGTTCGGGTCACTGCGCGAACCCACCGGCTGGAAGTTGTCCGAGGTCTGGCGCAACGACAGGATCCGTGCCTGCGGGGCGACCCCGACGAACCCGTCGGTGGGTGCGGGCCGACCCGCGATGATGGCCGCGGTCAGGGTGCCGTGTGAGTCGCAGTCCGACATCCCGTTGCCGGCCTTGTCCACGAAATCACCGCCGGGTTCGGCGGGCACCCGGGGCGAACCGTTCACGCCGGTGTCGATGACCGCGACGGTCACCCCCGCGCCGGTGGCGAACTTCTGCGCATCGGCGATGCGCAGGTAGTCGTTCGCCCACGGCCTGTCGGTGAAATTCGAGTCCGGGAAGCTGATGGGCGAAGAGCACTGGCGACGTTGCTCGGTCGGCTGGTCGGGGCCGGTCTCGTCGGGCGGAACGGCTGCCGCGTCGATGGTCGGTGGCTCGATCGCGGTGGCCGGCGGCGCCGTCAGCAGGACCAGCGCCATGGCCGCGAGCAGCGCACCGATGCGTCGCACAGTTGTTCTCCCCCTTGCAATCCCCGGTTGCGGGTGGTGCTGACACGACCCGCGGCAGAGAAAAAGCCACCTTCCGGCGGCGTACGAACGCCGTCGGCCGAGCTGTCACCTTTGCCAGAGCAAGTTTAGTGCTGTGCGGACCCGCCACGTTCCGCTTTCTCGGTCCGCTCCGCCGCGGACTGCGCCGACCGAATCCGCTGTTCACCGGGGGCGCTGAGGCTGATGCCGAACGCAAAATTGAGGGGCGCTAAATAAGGTTAGGCGATCCTATTGCCAATTAGCTAAGGCTAAGTTAATGTTCCGTCCGCACTTGGCAAATTTTAACTAAGGCGTCAGTAAGTCACCACCAGGAGAGAACGTGTACCTAACAGCCCCCGCCGCTGCCGCGGCCGGCGCATCGTGCGTCGCAGCCCCCTCGGCTTCCCGCCCTAATCGGTTCATGATTGCCGGTGTGGCGGCGGCCGGTGCCGCAGCCATGGCGATCAACCCGGTCGCCCCGATGGTCCCGGCCCTGCCGGATGTCAAGCAACACGCCATCCAGCTCGCGGCAAACCCGCTCGCGGACTTCGGTGGGCTGTTCAAGAACACCCTCACCAACGTCGGCGTGCTCGGCGACCAGGTGATCGCCGGCACGATCCCGGCCGTGGCGCAGGCCATCACCAACCCGCAGCTGTACGCCGACTTCATCAAGTTCCTCGGCTCCAACGTGCTGAACCCGCTGCCCGCATTGCAGCAGGTCCTCGGCTTCAACTCGCTCTACGGCGGCGTCCTGGGCCTCGGCATGAAGGAAGGCGCCGTAGCGCTGCAGGAGCGACTGCAGCAGCTTCCCGGCAAGCTGGCAGCCACCTTCGAGTTCCTGCAGAAGGGGCAGTTCGTCGAGGCGTTCAGTGAGATCAACGTCTGGTTCCTGGTGAGCATCGAGCGCGCCCTGGTGCCGCTGCTGCCCACGCTGGGCATCCCCGGCGACATCCTGGCGGCGCTGCCCGGCGGCGAGCGCCTCTCGGCGGTGTTCGACACCATCCTCAAGCGCGGCATCTTCACCGAGTTCACCCGGTCGATCATGGGCCCGCCGATCACCGCGCTGCTGCAGTTCTCGGTGATCCTGGACACCGTGCGGCACGCGGTGGTCACCGGTGACGCCAAGACCGCCATCAGCGAACTGGTCGCTCTGCCGATCAAGGTCGTCAACGCCTTCGTCAACGGCTTCACCCCGCCGTTCGAAACCCGTAGCCCGTGGACGGGCGTCCTGGGCCCGAAGGGCACGCTGACCTACTTCCTGCACGACCTGCCCAAGGCGTTGTTCGACGCCATCAACAACCCGGTGTACCCGACGCCGCCGGTCACCACGCCCACCACACCGGCACTGGCCCAGGCGACGTCGATCTCGACGGGCGGCGCCACCGTGGCCGTCGACCTCGCCGACGAGTCGTCGGCCGAGGCCGCCCCGGTCGCCGGGGACGCGCCGGCGGAGGCTCCGGTCGGAGCGCCGGAGGAGACCGTGGTCCCCGTCGCCGAGGAGGAAGACGACAGCGAGGCCGCCGATGAGGCCGCCGATGAGGCGGTCGACGAGGCCGCCGACGAGGCGGGTGACGAGGCCGGTGGCGGCGCGGACGGGTCGGACAGCCTGTCCGATGACGACAGCGAAGCCGATACCGACGGCGATGAGGACCGGGACTCCTTGTCGGGCAACGGCTCGACCGGCAACGGTTCGACCGCGCAGGACGATTCCGACACCGACAGCGACAGCGACTCGGACAGCGGCTCGTCGCGCGGCGGCTCCTCGTCGAGCAGCGGCTCGACCGATGGCGACTCGTCGACCGGCAGCTCGTCCGGTGGGAGCGGCTCGGGCGGCGACAGCTCGGGTAGCGACGACTAGCCACACCCCGTGATCGTGAGATGGCCCCCTCGGAAACGAGGGGGCCATCTTCGTTCTGCGCAGGATGCGGTCAGGCGTCGAGATCCTGGGTGACCAGGTCGGCGATGGTGGCCAGCGCCGCCTCGTCCTCGGAGGCCACCGTGACCTGTGCGCCGTGGCCGGCGCCCAGCGTCATGATCATCAGGGCGGAGCCGGCGTCCACGGGTTCGCCGCCGTCGACGGACAGGGTCACCTCTGCCCCCGCGTTGACAACGGCCTCGGCGATGATCGCGGCCGGCCGCGCGTGCAGGCCGATCGAGGATCCGACGGTGACGGTCTTCTCGGGCATTGCGTAACTCCTTCTCGTTGGGTGGTGCGGGTCAGGCGGAAACAGCGCGGCGGGGCGAGATGAACTGCTTGGCGGCGACGACCGTGAGAGCCGAGACGACGGTTCCCGCCACCAGTGCGATCAGGAACCACAACAGGTTGCCGATCGCGAAGAACACGAAGATGCCGCCGTGCGGGGCCCGCAGCGTCACGCCGAACGCCATGCACAGCGCACCGGTGATGGCACCGCCGAACATCATCGACGGGATGACCCGGAGCGGGTCGGCAGCGGCGAACGGGATGGCGCCCTCGGAGATGAACGAGGCACCGAGTAGCCAAGCGGCGCGGCCGTTCTCCTTCTCCGGCTCGCTGAACAGTCCCGGCCGGATCGTCGTGGCCAGCGCCATCGCCAACGGCGGCACCATGCCGGCGGCCATCACCGCGGCCATGATCTGGAACGACCCGGTGGTGGCCGCGGCGAGACCCGCGGTGGCGAAGGCGTAGGCCGCCTTGTTGACCGGGCCACCGAGGTCGAAGCACATCATCAGACCGAGGATCACCCCGAGCAGCACCGCCGAGGTGCCGGTCAACCCGTTGAGCCAGTCGGTCAGGCCGGTGTTGATCAGGGCCAGCGGCCGGCCGATCAGGAAGAACATGATCAGGCCGACGACCAGCGAGGCGACCAGCGGGATGATCACGACCGGCATCAGGCCGCGCAGCCATTGCGGCACCTTGAGATTGCTGATCCACAGCGCGACGAACCCGGCGATCACGCCGCCGACGATGCCGCCGATGAAGCCGCCGCCGACGAACACCGCCAGCGCACCGGCGGTGAAGCCGGGGGCGAGGCCCGGCCGGTCGGCGATCGCGAACGCGATGTAGCCGGCCAGCGCGGGCACCAGGAAGTTGAAGGCCAATCCACCGAGGGTGAACAGGATGGCGCCGAGGTACTGCATCAGACCACCCTCGGGCAGGTTGGTCAGCGAGTTGTTCAAGGCGATGTCGTTGCCGTTGTCGGTGATCTCGTAGCCGCCGAACAGGAAGCCCAGCGCGATGAGCAGACCGCCCGCCGCGACGAACGGGATCATGTAGCTCACCCCGGTGAGCAGGATCTGTCGGGTGCGGGTGCCCCAGCCGACGTCCGAAGAACCCTCGGTGTCGGCCGCCGCGCCGGCACTGCCCTCTACCCGGGGAGCCTTCGGATTGTCCGCGGCGGCAACCGCTTCGGCGATCATGGTGTCGGGCTCGTTGATTGCGCGTTTCACGCCGGAGGCGATCACCGGCTTGCCGGCGAATCGGCCGCGGTCCTTGACGCCCACGTCGGTGGCGAAGATGACGGCGTCGGCCCGGGCGATGGTCGAGGCGGGCAGTGGGGTGCTGCCCGAGGAGCCCTGGGTCTCCACCACCAGGTCGACGTCGGCGCGTTCGGCGGCCAGCTTCAGCGCGTCCGCGGCCATGTAGGTGTGCGCGATCCCGGTGGGGCAGGCCGTGATCGCCGCGATGGTCTTGCGCGTGGCGGGCGGTTGCGCGGGCTCGGCGGCCGGTGTCGGACTCGCCGGCGCCGGATTGACGACCCCGTCGACCAGCGCGACGAGTTCGTCGGCCGTGGTCGCCGTCCTCAGTGATTCGACGAAGTCCTTGCGCACCAGTGCGCGGGCCAGGCTGGACAGCAGCTTCATGTGCTCCTGGCCGCCGGATTCCGGTGCGGCGATGAGGAACACCAGGTCGGCGGGTCCGTCCGGAGCGCCGAAGTCGACCTTCGGGGACAGCCGGGCGAAGCCGATCGTCGGGGTGTCGACGTAAGGCGAGCGGCAGTGCGGGATCGCGATGCCACCGGGCAGCCCGGTGGCGGACTGGGCTTCACGGGCCATCGCCGCGGTGATCAGGCCGTCGGCGTCGGTGGTCCGACCGGCGCGGGCCAGCAGTCCGGCGATGCGCGAGATGACGGCCTGCTTGTCGGTGCCGGCGTCGGCGTCGAGCAGGACCAGGTCGGTGCTGATCACCGAGGTTGTACTGGACATGGTGGCCTCTTCGTTCAGGAGTCGGTCGGGGTCGGCGAAATGACTTTCACCGGTACCGCATTGAGATCGATCAGGTCGGGGGACGGTAGGGCGGATCCGGGCAGCGCGGCCGCTGCGCTGCCGTAGGCGACGGCCATCCGCAACCGGTCGGGGGCGTCCGCGCCGGACAGGGCGGCCCGGACATAACCGGCGAGCGCGGAATCGCCTGCGCCGACGGTGCTGCGCGGGGTGATGGGCGGTGAGCCGGCCAGCCAGTTGCCGGCCGGGTCGACCAATACCGCGCCCGCCGCCCCGAGGGTGACCAGGATGGTGCGGGCCCCGCGGTCCACGAGTTGGCGTGCGGCGTCGACCACCGGTCCCGGATCGCCCGCGGCGGCGGCATCTTCGAGTTCCTGTGCGGACGCCCCGGTCAGGCCGGCCAGCTCCTCGGCATTCGGTTTGATGAGATCGGGAGCGGCCCGGCCGAAGGAGGCGGCGAGGGCGGCCAGCGGGGCGTCCGAGGTATCCACCGCGACCCGGCAGTCCTGTTCCGCGAGCTGGGCGACCACCTCGGCGTACCAGTCCGCCGGGACGCCGGGTGGCAGCGAACCCGACATCACGATCCAGTCGGCCCGGTGTGCGGCCTCCACGACGCTGCGGGTCAGTGCCGACAGCGCGTCGGCGGTCATCGCCGTACCGGGCTCGTTGAGTTTGGTCGTGGTGCCGTCATCCTCGGTGATGGCGATGTTGGTGCGGACCGCGCCGTGCACGTGCACCGCGGCGAACGGGACCCCGGCGGCGCGCAGTGCCGCCAGCATCGGATCGTCGTCGGCTGCGGGCAGCACCGCGAGTGCGTCCACCCCGGCAAGGCCGAGGGCCCGCGCCACGTTCACCCCCTTGCCGCCGGGTTCGTCGGTCACCGAGCTGATCCGGTGCACCGCTCCGCGGGTGAGGGTCCCGGGCAGCGTGACGGTGCGGTCGATGCTGGGGTTGGGGGTGACCGTGACGATCATGCGGTTGCTCCTGCGCAGGTGACTTCGACGCCGAGCCCGACGAGCTCGTCACGGGCCGAGTCGGCGATCTCGGTATCGGTGATGAGTGCGTCGACGCTGGAGATCGGCGCAAAGCTGTGTAGTTCCTCGCGGCCGATCTTCGACGAGTCTGCGACCACCACAACGTAATTCGCGGACCGCACCATGGCCCGTTTGATGGCGGCCTCCTCGCCGTCGGGAGTCGAGAGGCCGTGCCGGGCGGTGATGCCGTTGGTGCCGATGAACGCGATGTCCACCCGCAGCCGGCCCAGGGTGGCCAGGGCCTGTTCGCCGACGGCTGCCTGGGTGAGGCCGCGGACCCGTCCACCCAGCAGTTGCAGGGTGACCGAGGGTACCGCCGACAGTCGGGCGGCGATGGGCACCGAATTGGTCACCACCACGAGATCGCGGTCGGTGGGCAGGAGCGCGGCGACGCGACTGGTGGTGGTGCCGGCGTCCAGCAGCACGCTGGCACCGCCTGCGGGGAAGAAGTCGGTTGCTGCCGCGGCGATGGCGTCCTTGTGTGTGGAGCGGGTGGCATCGCGCTCATCGACGTCCTGCTCGACCAGGTGCAGCGCGCGCGCCGGTACCGCGCCCCCGTGTACCCGGCGCACCAGTCCGGCCTTGTGCAGCACCGCGAGGTCCCGGCGCACGGTCTCGGTGGTCACGTCGTAGGCCTGGGCGAGTTCGGCGACCGAGGCGCGGCCCTGCGCCATCACCAGCGCGGCGATGGCGTGCTGACGTTCCTCGGCGTACATCGGGCTCCGTTCAGGGGATTCCGTCAGTGCAAATGTTGGTATGTGTGGTTTTACGCTTGTTTCTGTTGACTTGTCAATGCTTTTCTGTAATCTGGATCACATGAGCACTTCGTCGACGACGGCACAGGTTCTGAGCGGCGTCCCGGTGGTGGCCGGTGTCGCCTACGCCCCGGTGATCCGGCCCGGAGCGCGGCCCCCGGCGCCCCCGGCCGACGACACGGAGATCAATGAGGCCGACCGCCCGGCCGAGGTGGCCCGGATGAAGGACGCCGCCGCCGCGGTGGCCGACCGGTTGCGCGAGCGTGCGGCGCACGCCACCGGGGTCGCCTCGGAGGTGCTGGCCACCACCGCGGCACTGGCGCAGGACCGGGCCTGGCTCGGCGATGCCGAAAAGCGGATCCGAGCAGGAAATTCCGCCGAACAGGCGGTCAGCGGCGCGATCGCCAAGATCGCCGACGCGCTGGCCCGGGCGGGCGATCTGATGGCCGAGCGGGTCACCGATCTGCGCGATGTGCGCGACCGGGTGCTCGCGCAGCTGGCCGGTCTGCCCGAACCCGGGGTGCCGGTGCCCGACGTGCCGTCGGTGTTGTGCGCCGAGGACCTGGCGCCCGCCGACACCGCCGGTCTGGATCCCGCGCTGGTGGTGGCCCTGGCCACCACCCTGGGGGGCCCGACCAGCCACACCGCGATCATCGCCCGCCAGCTCGGAATCCCGTGTGTGGTGGCGGTGGACGGGCTGGATGCGGTGCCCGCCGGAGTGCCGGTGATGGTCGACGGGGGCCGCGGGACGGTGACGGTGTCCCCGGACGCCACCTCGGCGGCGCGGACCGTCGAGGAGTCGCGCCGCGACGCCCATCGGATCGCGCAGTGGACGGGGCCCGGCCGCACCGCCGATGGGCACCCGGTGGCGGTGTTGGCGAACGTTCAGGACGGTGCGGCGGCGCGGACAGCGCGGCAGACTCCGGCCGAGGGGGTCGGTCTGTTCCGCACCGAAATGTGCTTCCTGAACCGTGATACCGAGCCGTCGGTCGATGAGCAGGCCCGGATCTACGGTGAGGTACTGACGGCGTTTCAGGGTGCCAAGGTCGTGATCCGCACCCTGGACGCGGGCTCGGACAAGCCGCTCAAATTCGCCGGCCACCGGGACGAGGCCAATCCGGCACTGGGCGTGCGGGGGGTGCGCATCTCGTTCGGCAACCCTGGGCTGCTGTCCCGCCAACTCGAGGCGATCGCCGCGGCGGGACAGGCCACCGGCACCGATCCGTGGGTGATGGCGCCGATGATCGCCACCGCCGACGAGGCGAAGACCTTTGCCGCACAGGCACGTTCCTACGGATTGACCCCCGGGGTGATGATCGAGGTACCCGCCGCGGCCCTGCTGGCCCGCCACATCCTCGAGCATGTCGACTTCCTGTCGATCGGTACCAACGATCTGGCCCAGTACACGATGGCGGCGGACCGGATGTCGTCCGAACTGGCCACGCTCACCGACCCGTGGCAGCCCGGCGTGCTGGCCCTGGTCGAGATGACCGCCCGCGCCGGCGCGGCCGCCGGAAAACCGGTGGGCGTCTGCGGGGAGGCGGCCGCCGATCCGCTGCTGGCCTGCGTGCTCGTCGGGATGGGGGTGACCTCGCTGTCCGCGGCGGCGACGGCGGTACCCGGTGTCGGTGCCGCGCTGGCCGCGGTGACGTTGGAGCGCTGCCGCGCCGCGGCGCAGGCGGTGGTCCAGACGGCGAGTGCCGCGGACGCACGGTCCGCGGCACTCGCAGCGTTGGGGTAGGCGGTCCCCGCTAGAACCAGACTTTTCGACCACCCACCGGGCGGCCGACGGCACCGAGGATCCACAGCACGACGCCGACCACGATGAGGATCGCGCCGATCGTGTACAGGATCGACAGACTCGTGAAATATCCGATCAACAGGAGAATGATGCCGAGCACGATCATGACGGTAGGTCCTTTGTTCAGCTGAAAAACGTTGACCCGGGGAGAATTGCCACTTCGGTCAAATTTCAAACAAGATCAGGAATAAATGGACTGCGGTCCGGTTATATGGGTATCAACTCCACCCGCCTTGAGGAGATACCGATGCCCGCCATCACCGCCGACACCCTGACCCTGCCCCGGATCGCCGCGGCCACAACGGCCGATACCGAACGCCCTGTCCGTTCCATCACCACCGGCCCCAGTGGCTATGAGGGGGAAGGATTCCCGGTCGTGCGCGCCTTCGGCGGCGTGTCGGCCGCCGATCTCGATCCCTTCGTGCACATGGACCAGATGGGCGAGATCGAGTACCAGCCCGGGGAGCCGCGCGGCACGGACTGGCATCCGCACCGCGGTTTCGAAACCGTCACCTACATGATCGACGGGCGCTTCGCGCACCAGGATTCGCACGGGGGTGGCGGCCTGATCACCGATGGCGCCACCCAGTGGATGACCGCGGGCTCGGGCATCCTGCACATCGAGACCCCGCCGGCCGAACTGGTGGAAAGCGGTGGGCTGTTCCATGGTGTCCAGCTGTGGGTGAACCTGCCGAGCAAGGACAAATTCGCCTCTCCGCGTTACCAATCCATCGAGGGGCGCGCGGTGACCCTGCTGTCGTCGGAAGACGGGGGTGCGCTGGTGCGCGTCATCGCCGGTGACATCGACGGGCAGCGCGGACCCGGGCAGACCCACACGCCGATCACGCTCGCGCACGCCACCGTTGCGCCGGGTGCGCGGTTGGATCTGCCGTGGGACCGCGGCTACAACGCCCTGGTTTACGTGCTGTCCGGGCGCGGCGCCGTCGGGCCCGTCGGGCATCCGATTCAGCAGGGCCAGCTGGCGGTCCTCGGCCCCGGTGACCGCATCACGGTGGCCGCCACGTCGAGGCAGGACGGCAACCGTCCCGCCCTGGAAGTGTTGCTACTGGGTGGGCGGCCGCTCCGCGAACCGGTGGTCCAGTACGGGCCGTTCGTGATGAACTCCAAAGCCGAGGTTCTGCAGGCATTGGAGGACTTCAATGCTGGAAGATTCGGTTCGCTGCCAGCCAACGCGCTGACCCCGCACCGGGTGCGCTGAGTGCACCCCGTGGTGTTTGCTGAAATGCGATGTCGATGCGCATTCGCAACTTTGGCGCACTAGTGGGGCGGGTGATCTGTGGCACAATTTTTACTGTGCCGCATATAGCCAGCCGAGGGCCGGGTCGCCCGCCAGCCGCCAAGGCGGCGGAGACCCGTGAGCGGATCCTGCGGGCTGCGCGAGAGGTGTTCAGCGAACTGGGTTATGACGCAGCGACATTCCAGGCAATCGCGGTGCGCTCCGATCTGACCAGGCCGGCGATCAATCATTACTTCCAGAGCAAGCGCCTGCTCTACCGCGAAGTCGTCGAGCACACGAACGGGATTCTGGTCCGCGGCGGGGAGGAAAAGGCCAGGGCGGAGACGAGTCTGCTGAAGAGGCTGTCGGCGTTCTTCTCCATCGCCGTACAGGTCGACACCAAGGATCGATCGGTGGCCGCCTTCCTGGTGACCTCGGTTCTGGAGGCGCAACGTCATCCCGAACTCAAAGAGGACGAGTACGACCCGCTGGCGAACTCCCGGGCGTTCGTCCACTGGGCGGTCACCGATGCGATCGAGCGCGGTGAGTTGATCACCGAGTCGGACGTGTCGACGGTGGTGGAGATGCTGGTGGCGGTCATGTGGGGAATGGGCTTCTACGCCGGCTACGTGGGCAGCCACGACGAGTTGGTGTCGGTGGTGGCTCAACTGGAATTGCTGATGGCCAACAAACTCTGGGAGCTGAGCGGGTAGCCGAGCCGGCGGGCGTCGGTAGCTCCGGATAGCCCATCTAACTAGTCGGTAGCATCGCGGTATGAGTTCATTGCGCACCCACGACGACAGCTGGGACATCGCCTCCAGCGTCGGAACCACGGCCGTGATGGTTGCCGCCGCACGCGCCGCGGAGACCGCGAGCGCCGATCCGCTGATCAAGGACCCCTACGCGCGCATTCTGGTGGAGGGGGCCGGCGGCGGGCCGTGGGGTCTGATGATGGACGAGGGCTGGGTGGCCCGCGCGGCCGAGATCGACCCGGACGGTGCGGCGATGTTCGCCCATATGGGCAACTACCAAGCGGTCCGGAGCCGATTCTTCGACGACTTCTTCATCGCCGCCGGTGCGGCCGGAATCCGCCAGGTGGTCATCCTGGCCTCCGGGCTGGACTCCCGCGCCTACCGGCTGGAGTGGCCGGCGGGCACCACCGTCTTCGAGATCGACCAGCCCAAGGTGCTGGAGTACAAGGGGTCGGTGCTGGCCGAGCACGGCGTGGCGCCGGCCGCGAACCGTCATGAGGTGGCCGTCGACCTCCGCCACGATTGGCCCCGGGCATTGCGCGCGGCCGGATTCGACGCCGATGTCCCGACCGCCTGGCTGGCCGAGGGCCTGCTGATGTACCTACCCGCCGATGCGCAGGACCGGTTGTTCGCCCAGATCACCGACCTGTCGGCCGCCGACAGCCGGATCGCGGTGGAAACCGCTCCGATGCAGGCCGAGGAACGGCGCCGGCAGATGAAGGAGCGCTTCGAACTCATCAAGGCGAAGTTCGGCATCGAGGACAGCCTGGACGTCGGTGAGCTCATGTACAACGACCCCGACCGGGCCGATGTGGCCGTCTGGCTTGCCGAGAACGGCTGGGACAGCACGGCCGTCGCCGCGGCCGCCGAGATGCGCAGACTGGGCCGTTGGGCGCTGCCGGACGGTCCGGATACACCCGACGACAACGCCTTCTCCCAGTTTGTGACCGCCACCAGGCGTAGATAGCACCGCAGTTCGGAACTGACCGGTTTCCGTCGCGCTGAATTCGGGTCTTCTGGACCGACCGACCGGATGGTTAGGATCGAGTTTCCCCGGTCTGGAAGGACGCTCGATGACCACGCATGCAGATGTACCCACGTCAGCAGCCGTGACGGATATCCCGGCGGCGGTCGCCGGACTCCGCGCGACCTACGCCACCGGTCGCACCCGTGATCTCGAATGGCGTAAGCGGCAGCTCCGCGGCCTGGAGAAGCTGGTGGTCGACAACGAGACCGCCATCGCCGCAGCGCTGGCCACCGACCTGGGCCGCCAGCCATTCGAGGCGTGGCTGGCCGACGTCGCCAGCACCGCAGCCGAGGCGGCCGACGCGGCCAAGAACGTCGGGAAGTGGGCCAAGCGCCGGTACCGGCTGCTGGAACTCTCGCAGTTACCGGGACGCGGCTGGGTCGAGTACGAGCCCTTCGGCACGGTGTTGGTCATCGGTGCCTGGAACTTCCCGTTCGCGCTGACCCTGGGTCCCGCCGTCGGTGCGCTCGCGGCCGGCAACACCGTGGCGCTCAAACCGTCCGAACTGGCGCCGGCCTGCTCGGCGCTGATGGCCGAGCTGGTGCCCAAGTATCTGGATCCCGAGGCCGTGGTCGTCATCGAAGGCGACGGTGCGGTCAGCCAGGAACTCATCGAGCAGGGCTTCGACAAGATCTGCTTCACCGGTGGCACCGAGATCGGGCGCAAGGTGTACCAGAGCGCCGCCGCCCACCTCACCCCGGTGACCTTGGAGCTGGGCGGTAAGAGCCCGGTCATCGTCGCCGCCGACGCCGACCTGGGCGTCGCCGCCGAGCGCATCGCGTGGACCAAGCTGATCAACTCCGGCCAGATCTGCATCGCGCCGGACTATGTGCTCGTCGACGCCTCGGTGCGCGACGAACTGATCGCCAAGATCAAGGCGGCGATCCAGCGGTTCGAGGCGCAGGCCACCGGCGGCAAACGGATCGTCAACCGCCGGCACTTCGACCGGCTCACCGCAGCGATCGCGGCCACCGAGGGCGACGTCACCGTCGGAGGTGGCTCCGAGCCGGCGAAGCTGGAGATCGAGCCGACCGTCGTGGTGGACCCGTCGGTGCGTGAACCGTTGATGACCGACGAGATCTTCGGCCCGGTGCTGCCCATCGTCACTGTCCAAAACCTGGATGAGGCAATCACTTTCGTCAACGCGCGGCCCAAGCCGCTGGCGGCCTACCTGTTCACCAAGAGCAAGGCGGTCCGCGAACGGGTGATCCGTGACGTGCCCGCCGGAGGCATGGTGGTCAACCATCTGATCTTCCATTTCGCCACCACCAAGCTGCCGTTCGGCGGTGTCGGCCCGTCCGGGATCGGCGCGTACCACGGCCGCTTCGGCTTCGAGGAGTTCAGCCACCGCAAGTCGGTGCTGAGCAAGCCGACCCGACCCGACTTGGGCAAGCTGATCTACCCGCCGTATACAGAGAAGGCGTGGAAACTGGCCCGTCGGCTGTTCTAGCCGCCGGATTGACCAAACAGGAGAGGAACGCAATGCCCGGAGTGCAGGATCGCGTCGTCGTCATCACCGGAGCCGGTGGTGGTCTCGGCCGTGAATACGCCCTGACCTTGGCCCGTGAGGGTGCCAGCGTCGTCGTCAACGACCTCGGTGGTGCGCGGGACGGGTCCGGAGCCGGACACAACATGGCCGACGAGGTCGTGGCAGAGATCAAGGCCGCCGGTGGCCGGGCCGTCGCCAACTACGACAGCGTTGCCGAGCCCGAGGGCGCCGAGAACATCATCAAGACCGCGATCGACGAGTTCGGCAAGGTCGACGGCGTGGTGAGCAACGCCGGCATCCTGCGTGACGGCACCTTCCACAAGATGACCTACGAAAACTGGGACGCGGTGCTCAAGGTGCACCTGTACGGCGGTTACAACGTCATCCGTGCAGCGTGGCCGCACTTCCGCGAGCAGAACTTCGGCCGTGTCGTGGTCGCCACCTCCACCAGCGGTCTGTTCGGCAACTTCGGCCAGGCCAACTACGGCGCGGCCAAGCTCGGCCTGGTCGGCCTGATCAACACGCTCGCCCAGGAGGGCGCGAAGTACAACATCAAGACCAACGCCGTCGCGCCGATCGCGGCCACCCGCATGACGCAGGACATCCTGCCGCCCGAGGTCTTCGAGAAGCTCACCCCGGAATATGTTGCGCCCGTGGTCGCCTACCTGATGACCGAGGAACTGCCCGATACCGATTCGGTGTTCATCGTCGGCGGCGGAAAGGTGCAGCGCACCGCGCTGTTCCAGAACGACGGCATCACCTTCACCGAGGTGCCCTCGGTGGACGATATCGCCGCCAAGTGGGGCGAGATCACCGACCTGTCGGCGGCCAAGCAGGCCAGCTTCAAGCTCGGTTAAGAATTCGTGAAAGCCCTTGTAGCGCAGGAGCTCACAGGTCCTGCCGGGCTGGTCTACGCCGACGTCGATGATGTGGTGGCAGGCGACGCCGTCATCATCGACGTCGGTGCGGCCGGCGTCTGCTTCCCCGATCTGCTGCTGACCCGCGGCGAGTACCAGCTGAGGCTGGAGCCGCCGTTCATCCCGGGCATGGAGGTGGCCGGAACGGTGCGTTCGGCCCCGGCCGGATCGGGTTTCACGGTCGGCCAACGGGTTTCGGGGCTGTCCATGATCGGCGGCTACGCCGAGCAGGCGGCGGTGCTGCCGGCAAATGTGGTGCCCACTCCCGACGGTATCGACGATGCGTCGGCGGTGGCGCTGC
The DNA here is from genome assembly GCF_019456655.1 of Mycolicibacterium diernhoferi. NCBI lineage: Bacteria > Bacillati > Actinomycetota > Actinomycetes > Mycobacteriales > Mycobacteriaceae > Mycobacterium > Mycolicibacterium diernhoferi. The sequence continues at coordinate 257,357 of NZ_CP080332.1, forward strand.
TCGGCAACTACTACACGATGTACTTCGCCCTGGCACGCCGTGCGGCACTGCGGTCCGGGGAGACCGTGCTGGTGCTCGGATCCGCAGGCGGTATCGGCGTCGCGAGCATCCAGATCGCCAAGGCACTCGGTGCCCGGGTGGTGGCGCTGGTGCACCGCACCGATGCGCAGGACTTCGTGGCCGGCGTCGGCGCCGATGTGGTGCTGCCGCTCGGGGATGGCTGGAAGCAGGCCGTGCTGGACGCCACCGACGGTCGCGGCGTGGACGTGGTGGTGGACCCGGTCGGCGGTGACGCCTTTGACGACGCCATCCGGGTGCTGGCCCCCGAGGGCCGGCTGCTGGTGATCGGATTCGCTGCCGGCCAAGGCATCCCGACGGTCAAGGTGAACCGGCTGCTGCTGCGCAACGTCAGCGTGGTCGGGGTCGGCTGGGGTGAATTCGTCCGGCAGACACCCGCCGCGCAGGCCGAGGTCGGTGCCGGACTCGGCGCACTGGTCGCGGCGGGGTTGCGTCCGCCCGCCCCGGTGACCTACCGACTGGCCGACGGTGCGCAGGGTCTGCAGGCGCTGGCCGACGGAAAGGTGCGGGGCAAGCTGGTCCTGGTGCCCTAGCGGCAATTCGGTCGGTAGCGTGGAACCGTGGACGACGCACTGCGCCAGGCGATCGAACTGCTTCTCGACCCGCCTGCCCACCCCGACGTGAGCCGGGGCTACCTCGACCTGCTGCAGTCCGGCACCGATGCGCCCAGCAACTCCGGCGTCATCCAGAAGGCCTGGGCGTCCCGGGCCGGATCGATGCTCTACGACCATGCGCAGCTGCTCAACCGCCGGTTGCTGTCGGCGACCCGGCCTCCGCTCGATTGGCTGGGCGTCCCGCCCGGCGGGATCGCGCTGGACGTCGGCAGCGGCCCCGGCAACATCACCGCGGCGTTGGCCCGAGCTGTGGGCCCGGGCGGTGCCGCCCTGGGGGTGGACATCTCCGAAGCGATGCTGGAGCGTGCGGTCGCGGCCCAGGCCGGCCCTCGGGTGGGCTTCGTCCGGGCCGATGCCCAGCGACTGCCGTTTCGGGACGCCAGTTTCGACGCGGTCGTCTCGCTGGCGGCCCTGCAGTTGATGCCCGACGTCGTCGCGGCGGCGTCGGAGATGGTGCGTGTCCTACGGCCCGGCTGCCGGATCGCGGTCATGGTGCCCACCGTGGGGCCCGCCGCCGCCATGCGGGTGCTGGCGAAGGGCGGCGCCCGCTTCTTCGACGAGGATGAGCTGGGCGACGTCTTCGAGGGACTGGGACTGGCCGGGGTGCGGACCAGGACCCGGGGCCCCATCCAGTGGGTGCGCGGGCAGAAAGCGTGAGCACTCTCGGCGTAGTTCTCGTCGCACTGGTGATCGCCGTCGGACTCGTCGGCATCGTGCTGCCCATCGTGCCCGGTGGCGGATTCCTGGTGCTGGGCGCGATCGCCGTGTGGGCGATCGTCGAGGGCACGACGGTGTCGTGGGTGACGCTCGGGATCGCGGCGGCGTTCTCGCTGACCGCCGAGGTGATCAAGTATGTGTGGCCGGTGCGGCGGATGCGGGCGGCCGAGGTGCGGACCTGGAGTCTGGTGGCCGGCGGCGTGCTCGGCGTGCTCGGCTTCTTCGTCATCCCGGTGATCGGCCTCGTGATCGGGTTCGTCGCCGGGGTGTACCTCGCCGAGTTCGCCGTGCGCCGTGATCAGCGTCGGGCGTTGGCGTCGACCGTGCATGCGGTCAAAGGTGTTGCGCTGTCGGTGGGGGTCGAACTGGCCGGTGCGCTGCTGGCCACGGGCGCGTGGGTGACCGCGCTGGTGATCACGCAGTGACCGAGTGGATTGTCGGCCCCGACTCGGGGGAGCTGCTGATACATACGGGTGTCACCGGGAGGGCAGCCCGGATGGGCCACCGGTTGACCATCGCGATGGGCCGCTGGCAAGCGGTGCTGCGGGACGAGGACGGTCACCTCCGTGGCGTCGAGTTGACCGTCGACCTCGACTCGTTGAGCGTATTGCGCGGCGAAGGGGGCGTCACCCCGCTGTCCGGCCCGGAGAAGGTGCTGGTGGTCGCCAACGCGATGAAATTATTTCGGGTGCAACGATTTCCGCAGGCACGGTTTGCGTCCACCGATGTGGAGAGCGCCGGGGAGACGCTGCGTGTGTCCGGAACGCTGGACCTCAACGGGCACACCGGTGCGCAGACGGTGGACGTGCGGGTCGAGGATGCCGGCGAATTCTGGCGTCTGAGCGGACGCGCCCGGGTGCGACACAGCGAGTTCGGCATCAAGCAGTATTCGATGCTCATGGGTGCGATGAAAGTGGCCGACGAGGTTGACGTGACGCTCACCGCCACCGTCGCCAAAGACCGCACCTGATCACCGGAGAGCGCAGCCTTCAGCGCATTCGCACAGGTTCCTGTCAGTTTGTGCATACCCCCGTGCGGCGTGACCAGAGGGAGTAGTGATGGGAGGTGGTGAACGTGAGGAGCCAGGATCATGAACATCGTCTCAGGCACTGTGGAGGCCATCGGCCGCACCGCTGACGCCGCAGCAGCCACGGCAGGAGCCATCGGTGGTGCCGCGGTCAACGGCGTGATCGGCGGTATCAAAGGCACCGGCTCCGGAATTCGTTCGGGGATGAGCCAGGGCAGCAGATCCTCGGCCGCCGCCGCACTCACATTGGCGGCCGTGGGCGCGGCGGGGATCATCGAATGGCCGGTGCTCTTGACCGTCGGTGGCGCAACGTTGTTGGTGCACGAAATAAACCAGCGCACTCGTAATGGACACGCCGATGGACACGCGGGGGAATCCGACGGTCGTGAGTCGGTGCGTACCGGGTCCCCGCCCAAGGCATCCACCACGAACGCGGCGACCAATCGATCGGCCACGAGTGCGGCGACCAATCGATCGGCCACGCGTGCGGCGACCAAACGATCGGCCACGAGTGCGGCGACCAAACGATCGGCCACGAGAACCACACCCAAACGATCCGCCACGAAGACCGCGCCCAAGGCGTCCAACCGCCGGACCGCGACCCGACGTCCAGGATCGTCCACCGGTAAGTGATCGGCCTCATCGGGCGGGCGATCCGCGGTGCAGTCGATCTGGCCGCGGCACCCCTCGGTGAGCTTGTCGGTGCGGCACCGGCGCGTCGGTACTGGCAGGGCGCCGACCGTTGCTGGATCGAGGTCCGCGGCCTGGACTCGGACCAGCATCGGCTCATCACGGCCGCCCTGAAGCAGGAAATCGGCGGTCGAACCGGTGTCCGGTCGGTGCAGGTGAACTATCCGGTGTCCCGTGTCATCGTCGAGGTGGGCGACGATCCGGAATCCCCGCGGCTGTCTGCCCTGTGCGAGCTCGTGGCGCAGATCGAAGACCGGTATCGACCCACCGGGCGGGCGCACCGGCCGGTGGATCTGCCCGGCGACGGAATCGTGCTGACAGAGAAGGCCATTGCCGCCGCGGCGAGCGGGATCGGCGTCTGTGCGGCCGTCGCCGGCCGGGCGTTGCGCTGGCCACGGATGCCCGCCGGACTGACGGCCGTCGTCGCCGTCGTCGATTACCAGCCCAAGGTCCGCGCCATGCTGGAGGCGCGGCTGGGCCAGCAGGCCGCCGACACCGTGCTGGCCGTCAGTGCTGCCACTGTGTACACCCTGACACAGTCGCCCGCCGCGGTGGCGGTCGAGTTCGTCCGCCACCTGGCGCAGATGGGTGAGGCGGTGGCCGCATCGGCGGCGTGGCAGACCCAGGAGCCCACCCTCGCCCGGCACGCCGACTGCCTGGAGGTCATACCCGCGACGCCCCGCCCGAGACCGGTGCCCGACGGTGCGCTGGAACGGTATGCCCGTCGCTGCGGACAGGCGCAGGGCGCAGCGGCTGCCGCGGTCGGCCTGCTGACCCGTGATCCGGCCGCTGCCGCGACCGCTGCCGGCGTCGCCGTCCCCAAGGCGGGGCGCTGTGCTCGCGAGACGTTCGCGAGCACCTTCGGCCGTGGACTGGCCGACCGGTGCGGGGCATTGCCGTTGCAGTCGGGCGCACTGCGCATGCTCGACCGGATCGATACCGTCGTCGTCGACCCGCGGGTGTTGGCCACCGAGGAACTGCGGATCGGCCGGTTCCGGCACGTCGCCGACCGTGACCGCGCGGCGGTGTGGCAGTGGGCGCAAGCACGGCTTCAGGCGGGTGAGCTGACCACCGGATGGCATCGTGTCGCAAAGGATTTCGCCGGCAACGGGGCCAATGGCAGGGCCCGGGGACAGGTGTTGGTGTGCTGGCGTCCCGATCCCTTGGCGGCCGGTGTGCTCGCTGAGATCCGGCGGTCCGGCGCCTCGGTGGTATCGGTGGACCTCGAAGAACTCGATGAGCTGCGGTCCTCGTTCGACGACCTGCACAGCGCCGACGGCGGGATCGACTCGGCATTGGCCGGGATGGTTGAGAGTCTGCAGCGTGAGGGCCGTACGGTGGCGGTCCTGTCGGCCAACTCTGCGCACGCCCTGCGGGCCGCGGACCTCGCGCTCGGATTGTGCCATCCCGATAGCCGAACGCCTTGGTGCGCAGATATTTTGGCAAATGACCTGCTGACGGTGTGGCGGATCATGCATGCGCTGCCCGCGGCGCGGCGGGCGTCGGAACGCGGAGTGGAACTGTCGTTGGGGGGATCAGCTCTCGGGGTGCTGCTGATGGTGCCGGGTGTCCGGGGCCAGGGGCCGGGCCCGGTCACCGTCAGTGCGGCGGCCGGGCTCGTCACCGGCTTCTGGCTGGCCCGCCGGGCGCTCCTGGATAAGCCGCCACGGCCGGCCAAGGTCGAGGACTGGCATGCGATGACGCCCGAGCAGGTCCGCCGGGTTCTGCCCGGATCTGCGGTGCCACAGGTGGATTCAACTGAGCCGGTGCGAGCGGGTCGGTGGGGTGCTTCGATACGCGGTCGGGTGGCCGAGATGACCACCGCGTTGGCCGGCGAACTGTCCGATCCGCTGACGCCGGTGCTCGCCGTCGGATCTGTTGCGAGCGCCATGCTGGGTTCGCCGGTGGACGCCATCCTGGTGGGATCGGTGTTGGCCGGCAACGCGGTACTTGCAGCCTCTCAGCAGCTGCGGGCCGAGCGACTGCTGCGACGGTTGCTGGCCGTACAGGACCCGCCTGCCCGCCGACTCGAGGGCGGCCGGGCGGCCACCGTCGCGGCGGCCGCTCTGCGGCCGGGTGACCTGATCGAGGTGCGGGCGGGGGAGGTGGTACCCGCCGACGGGCGGATCGTCGAGGCGTTCGACGCGGAGGCCGATGAGGCTGTGCTCACCGGAGAATCGCTCCCGGTGGCCAAACAGGTCGCTGCCACGCCCGGTGCCGTGCTCGCCGAACGCCTCTGCATGCTGTATGCCAGCACGACACTGGTCACCGGGAGCGCGGTCGTGGTGGTCACCGAGGTGGGTTCGGCGACCCAGGCCCGACGGGCGGTCGATCTCGGCCACGGTGCCGGCCCCACCGTCGGCCTGCAGACCCAACTGCGGGAATTGACCGATCGCGTGCTGCCCTACACCCTCGCCGGTGGTGCGCTGGTCAGCGGTTTGGGGTTGTTGCACCGGCAGCAGATACGCAGTGCGGTCGCCAGCGGAGTCGCCGTTGCGGTGGCCGCGGTACCGGAGGGGCTGCCGTTGGTGGCCACGCTGGCACAGCAGGCGTCGGCTCGACGCCTCACCCGCAGTGGAGTGCTGGTGCGAAGCCCACGATCGGTCGAGGTGCTGGGCCGCGTCGGTGTGGTGTGTTTCGACAAGACCGGCACGCTCAGCGCGAACCGGTTGCGGGTCACGCAGGTACGCCCGGCGGGTCGCGGGGTGTCACGTCAGCAGGTCCTGGACTCGGCCGCTCGTGCCACCCAGCCCCGAAACGGTGCCCACCATGAACACGCCACCGACTCCGCCATCGCCGAGGCGGGCAACACGGCGGACCGGCCGCCGTCGGACAGCGTCTACCTGCCGTTCCGGACCGGCCGGAAGTTCTCGGCCGCCATATCGGACGGCACCCTGTTGGTCAAAGGGGCGCCGGAGGTCGTGCTGGCCGCGTGCAGCGGCCTCGATGCGGCCACCGGCCGGGAGATCGAGGCGATGGCACGCGGTGGGCTACGGGTGATCGCGGTGGCCCGGCGGGATCTGTCCGCCGCGCAGGTCGCACGAGCCCGTGCCGATTCCGGCGTGTTCGCCGACATGTGCGGCAGCGGACTCGAATTGATCGGTTTGCTGGGTTTGTCGGACACGCCGCGGCCGGAGTCGGCCCACGTCTTGAAATCGCTGCAGCACAACGATATCGGTGTACGGATCATCACTGGGGATCACCCGGTGACGGCGATGGCGACTGCGGCGGAACTCGGCATGCCGGTGACCGCGCGACAGGTCATGAGCGGTGAGCAGTGGGAGGCGATGCCACGCCGGGCGCAGGAACAGGCAGTCCAGGAACGGTTGGTGTTCGCCCGGATGTCGCCGGAGCAGAAGGTGCAGATCGTCACGACCCTGCGACGCACCCGGCAGGTGTGCGCCATGGTCGGCGACGGCGCCAACGATGCCGCCGCGATCCGTGCTGCCGATATCGGTATCGGCGTCGCCGCGCGGGGCAGCGATCCCGCCCGCAGCTCGGCCGACGTTCTGCTGCTCGACGGGCGGATCGGATCGCTGATCGATGCGTTCGACGAGGGCCGTCAGCTGTGGAGGCGGGTGCACGCCGCGGTGTCGGTACTGCTCGGGGGCAACGCCGGGGAGGTGGTGTTCTCCGTCATCGGAAGTGCGCTGACCGGACGATCACCGCTGAACACCCGACAGTTGCTGCTGGTGAACATGCTGACCGATGCGCTGCCGGCGGCCGCGCTGGCGGTCAGCCCCGCGCGCTCGTTCACCGGCGCCGCACACGGACCCGCCCGGGGCGAGTTGTGGCGCTCCGTGGCCATCCGGGGTACGGCGACCGCGGGCGCGGCCACCGGTGCATGGCTGTCGGCGGGATTCATGGTGGCCCCGCGTCGCGCGTCCACGGTGGCCCTGGTCGCGCTGGTCTCGACCCAGCTGGCGCAGACGCTGATCGACTCGCACAGCCCCCTGGTGGTGGCCACTGCGCTGGGCTCGCTGATGACGTTGGGCGCTCTGATCAGCACCCCCGGCATCAGCCAGCTTTTGGGTTGCACCCCGCTGGGCCCGATCGGATGGGCAACGGCGCTGACCGCAACCGGCCTGGCGACCGGCGCCGCCGCGGTCGCACCGAAGGTGCTGTCGGCGCTCGTCCCGGCCGAGCCGCCGTCGGATCAGTCGTCGATCTCGATGACGCCGCAACGCCACAACACCGCATACAACTCGCGCAACGGAACGGTCAGGACGCGGGACACGGCCTCGGCCAACGGTTGGGCGGGCAGGCCCGCGCCGGAATCATTCACGCCCGCAACCGTCGGCAATGGAGGCGTCGGAAAGCCGAAGCCGACATGACGAAGAGGTGACGAATGGCCGAAGTTTCACAGCGGAGGAAGGGGCACCGCGATGCGGTGCACTCCGTGCGCCACGCCCGCGGGTTCTCCGTGACACTGCCGTGCGTGGGCAGGGTCAAGGTTCCCCATCCCGAACAACTGGCGTTCTACGGCGCGCTCGGTGTCCTGGCGGCGGTGGAGATCATCGACTGGCCGGTCGCGCTGTTGGTCGGAATGGGGCACCTGTTGGTCCAGGACGAACACAACCGGATCGTCCAGGAGATCGGCGAGGCACTCGAAGAGGCCTGACCGGCGCGACCTCCGCTGGCGCTAGCCGACCAGGGTGGCGCGCAGCCTCTTGATCTGCTCGTCGGTGACGCCGGCGGCGTCCAGGAATCCGTTCACCGAGCCGTAGGTCTGGTGAAGCTTGTGGTGTGCCGCTTCGAGGTACTCCGAGCGGACCCCGAGCACGGCATCGGTGAGCCGGGCCTCGGCAAACGTCAGCACCTCGGGGTCCTCACCGGCCCGCGCCTTCACCGATTCCATGATGGAATCGCGCAGCGGGTCGATGGCGTCGTTGCTGCGCAGGAAATCGGTCAGGATCGACTCGCGTGGCACGCCGACGGTCTCCAGCACGGTGGCCACGGTGAAGCCGGTGCGGTCCTTACCGGCGAAGCAGTGCGCGATCACCGGTCGGCCCTCGGCCAGCAGTGCGATCACCTGGCGCACCGCCACCTGCGCACCGGTCAGCGTCGGGAACTCCTCGTACACCTCGGTCATGTACCGCTTGGCGGACTCGGCGACATCCTCGCCGTCCGGTGACTCCGACATCACCCGCTGGAAGGTCGTCTCGTGCGGGGCCTCCTGCGTGGAATCGTCCTCGAAATGGAACGGCAGGTGGTGCAACGCGACCCCGGCGGGTACCTGCCCGGGTCCGCGGCGCTCCAGCTCGCGCCGTGACCGCAGATCGGCCACATCGCTGATACCGAGCGACAGCAGTGCCGCCCGACCCTCTTCGGTGAGCCGACTCAACTCGCTGGACCGGAACAGCAGCCCCGGCCGGATACCGGCGGACTCGGCAACATCTCGAAAGTTCCACGCTCCCGCCAGCACCTCGGTCACCGTCCGGCCACCGCCGTGCTCGATGGGCGGCACACCGCCGTGGCGAAGGGGCTCTTCTCTCTGCCGAGTTCGGCGCGGGCGATGGTGCGCATATGCACCTCGTCGGGTCCGTCGAACAGGCGCATGGCGCGGTGCCAGGCGTAGAGGCGGGCCAGCGGGAAGTCATCGCTAACCCCGGCGCCGCCGTGCACCTGGATGGCACGGTCGAGAACGTCGCAGGCGATCTGCGGGGCCACCGACTTGATCTGGCTGACGAGCACGTGGGCGGCCTTGTTGCCCTGCTGGTCGATGGTCCAGGCGGCCTTCTCGCACAGCAGCCGGGCCTGGTCGATCTCGTTGCGGGACTTGGCGATCGCCTCGCGCACCACACCCTGCTCGGCCAGCGGCTTACCGAACGCGATGCGGGTCTGCACCCGGTCGATCATCAGTGCCAGTGCGCGCTCGGCAGCACCCAGGGCACGCATGCAGTGGTGGATGCGGCCCGGGCCGAGCCGGGCCTGCGCGATCGCGAAACCGCTGCCCTCCTCGTGGAGCAGGTTGTCCACCGGTACCCGGACGTTGTCGAACACGATCTCGCAGTGCCCGTGCTGGTCCTGCCAGCCGAACACCGGCAGCGAGCGCTGGATGTCCACCCCGTGGGTGTCGACCGGGACCAGGATCATGGACTGCTGGGCATGGCTGGCCGCGTCCGGGTTGGTGCGGCCCATCACGATCAGGATCTTGCAGCGCGGGTCGGCCGCGCCGGTGATCCACCACTTGCGGCCGTTGATGACGTAGTCCGAACCGTCGCGCAGCATGGTGGTCTCGATGTTGCGGGCATCGCTGGAGGCCACCGCGGGCTCGGTCATCGCGAACGCCGAGCGGATCTCACCGGCCAGCAGGGGTTCCAGCCACTGCTTGCGCTGCGCCTCGTCGGCGAACAGGTGCAGGGTCTCCATGTTCCCGGTGTCGGGAGCCGCGCAGTTGAACACCTCGGGGGCGATCTCCATGCTCCAGCCGGTCAACTCGGCCAGCGGCGCGTAGTCCAGGTTGGTCAGGCCCGACTCCGAGGGCAGGAACAGGTTCCACAGCCCGGCGGCCTTGGCCTTGGCCTTGAGCTCCTCGACCACCGGCGGCACGGTGTGGTCCTTGGGCCCCTTGTCCTCGCGGTAGGCGTGGTAGGCGGCCTCGGCCGGGAACACGTTCTCGACCATGAAGTCGGTGAGCCGCTTGTGGTAGTCAGCCGCCTTGGCGGACATCGAGAAGTCCATGACCGTCACGATAGGCCACCTGGTTAGACAACTGGCAGCTGGGCGCGTGGTCGAAGTACCAGCAGGGCCAGCACACCCGCCAGCAGGGCCAGCCCGATGACGATTCCGGCCACCGCGGCCCAGCCCGCGGCATCGAACGCCAGCCCGCCCACCCAGCCGATCGCGCTGGACCCGGCGTAATAGGACAGGTTGTACAGCGAGGACGCCTGGGTCCTGCCGGTGTCGGAGGCGTAGGCGACCCACCCGGAGGCGATGGCGTGCGCGCCGAAGAACCCGGCGGTCGCGATCAGCAGTCCGGCCAGGATCGCGACCAAGTTCGTGCTCAGCGTCAGCGCGGTGCCGGCGATCATGGTGGCGATGGAGCCGATGAGCACCGTGCGGCGGCCGAACCGCCCGGCCTCGGCGCCGGCCCGCGCGGAGGCCCAGGTGCCCGCGAGATAGGCCAGGAACACCAGGCTGACCAGGGTGTGCGGCAGGCCGAACGGGTCGGCGGTCAGCCGGAAACCCAGGAAGTTGTAGATGGCGACGAAGCCGCCCATGAGCAGGAAGCCCTGGGCGTACAGGGCGAGCTGGCGCGGTGAGCGCAGGTTGTCCCGCAGTCGCCGGATCAGGTCACCTCCGGTGGACGGCCGGAACCGGCGGGCCGGGGGCGCCAGCCGCACGAAGGCCACCGCGGACAGCGCGCACAACCCGGCGACGGTGAGCACACCCAACCCGCCAGCCGGCGTGCTCGGCGAGCGGGCCGGTGACCAGCCGGCCGGCCAACCCGCCGATGGTGGTGCCCGCCACGTAGCTGCCCGCGGCGCGCGCGGCATGCCCGGATTCGATCTCCTCGGTCAGATAGGCGATGGCGATGGCCGGCACGCCGCCGAGCATCAGACCCTCGAGGAAACGACCGGACAGCAGCATGCCCGCGGTCGGTGCCAGCGGCACCAGTAACCCCAGAACCGTTGCCGCCGTGATGGATAGCGTCATGGCCTGGACCCGGCCGATCCGGTCGGCCAGTGCCGCCCAGGGGATCACCCCGACGGCCAGGCCCACCGTCGCGGCCGACACCGTCAGCGCGGCGTCGGCGGCACCGGTGCCCAGATCGCGGGCGATCAGCGGCAGTACCGCCTGCGGCGAGTACAGCTGGGCGAAGGTTGCGACGCCTCCGAAGAAAAGTGCGGCGAGCAGGCGGCGGTACTCGGAGGACCCGCGCGAATGGCCTTGCCAGTCAACGGGGCTCAGAGTCGTTGTCACCGGGACGACGGTAGGAGCCTAAGGTCGATGTGTCCAATGCATGAAGTTATGCAGATTCATGCTTGATATGCATGATGAAGTCGGCGAGACGACGCGCCGCCGGAGCCAGTTCGCGGTCCGCGTTCCAGGTCAGACCGATCTGCCGCTTGGCCGTGGGCTCGGTGAGCGGGATGTAGGCGACACCGGGATCGGCGTGATCGGGTCTGGGCGTCGGCACCACGGCCACCCCGAGTCCGGCGCCGACCAGGCCCTCCACGGTGGGAAGCTCCATCGCCTCGAACACCACCGGCGGCGCGATACCCGCCTGCTCGCACAATTCGTCGGTGAGCCGGCGCAGACCGAAGCCGGGTCCCAACACCACAAAGGGCTCGTCGGCGGCGTCGGCCAGGCGCAACCGGGTCCGGGTCGCGAACCGGTGATCGCGCGGGACGGCCAGACACAGTCGTTCCACGTCGAGAACTCGCCACGGGTACCCGGGCGGGCGCGGTGAGGTGATGGCCAGATCGGACCGGCCCCCGGCCAGCCGCGCCAGGATCTCGTGCGCCGCGCCCTGGAACAGGTCGAACTGCACCCGGGGCGCCTCGGCGCGGAACCGGCGCAGCAGGTCGGGCACCAGGCCGCCACCCTGGGAGTGCAGGAAGGCCAACCGCACCATCCCGGTCTCCGGATCCTGCAGGGCGGTGATGCGCTCGGTGGCCGACCGCATCTCGTCGATACTGCGCCGCGCATGCTCGAGCAGGATCCGGCCGTAGTCGTTGAGTTGCAGTCTGCGGTTGAGCCGGTCGAACAGCGGTGCCCCGACCGCCGATTCCAGCCGGGCCAGTGACCGCGACAGCGTGGGCTGGCTGATACCCAGTTCGGCCGCCGCGTCGGTGACGTGTTCGGTTTCGGCGAGCGTCACGAACCACTGCAGTTCTTCGATGTTCATCACCGCGAATTTTCCCGCAGTGCCGAGCCAAATCGGCTTTCGGACCGGCGTGTCGTGACAAGCTGCACGGCATGCAGGATTCGGCGCAGAAGGTGAGTGTTGTGGTGGGTGATGACCACCCGATGTTCCGCGACGGTGTGGTGCGTGCGCTGGCCGCCAGCGGTTCCATCGAGGTGGTCGGCGAGGCCGAGGACGGGGTGGCCGCACTGGAACTGATCCGCACCCACCAGCCGGCGGTGGCGCTGCTGGATTACCGGATGCCCGGGATGGACGGTTCCGAGGTGGCCGCCGCCGTCGTGCGCGGCGATCTGCCCACCCGGGTGCTGCTCATCTCCGCCCACGACGAGTCCGCGATCGTCTACAAGGCTCTGCAGGACGGCGCCGCCGGTTTCCTGTCCAAGGAGTCGACCCGCGGAGAACTGGTCAGCGCGGTGCTGGACTGCGCCCGCGGCCGCGATGTCATCGCCCCGGCGCTGGCCGCGTCGCTGGCCGGGGAGATCCGTCGCCGCAACGAGCCGGACATCCCAGCGCTGTCCGGTCGGGAACGCGAGGTGCTGGCCATGATCGCGCGGGGTCTGACCATCCCGGCGATGGCCAAGGAGCTCTACCTCGCGCCGTCGACGGTCAAGACGCACGTGCAGCGGCTCTACGAGAAGCTGGGCGTCGGCGATCGCGGGGCCGCGGTGGCCGAGGCGATGCGCCGCAAGCTGCTCGACTGACGTGGCGCCCCTCGTCGAATTCTTCGCGGCCGCACCGGTACGGGTGTCGGCGGTGCTGCGGCTGCCGTTGATCGCGTTGATCGCGGTGCTGGTGTGGATCTGGGACGTCGACCACTGGCTGCCCGGCCTGTATGTGGCGGTATTGGGCGGATACGCCGTCATCGCGGTGGCGTGGGTGATCGCCGCACTCAGGGGTCCACTGCCGCGGTGGGCGGACTGGGCCTCCACCGGCGTCGACGTGCTGCTGATCGCGGTGCTGTGTGTGGTTTCCGGGGGCGCCACCGCCGCACTGCTGCCGGTGTTCTTCCTGCTGCCCATCTCGGTGGCGTTCCAGGACAAGCCCTGGCTGACAGCGATCATCGGGACCGTCACTGCGGGCGCGTATCTGGCGGTGTGGATCGTCTACTCCAAGCGGGACGACCGGATGGGCCTGCCCAACATGGTCTATACGCACTTCGGGTTCCTGCTGTGGCTGGCGGTCGCCACCACCGCGTTGTGCCTGGTGCTGGCGATGCGTGCGGCGCGGGTGAAGGCACTGCTGGGGATACGCAATCAGTTGGTCTCCGAGGCCATGCATGCCGACGAGCAACACAGTCGTGAGGTCGCGGAGAATCTGCACGACGGCCCGTTGCAGAACCTGCTGGCGGCCCGGATGGAACTCGACGAGATCCGGGAGCGGATCTCCGATCCGGGGTTGGACGCGGTGCGCGCGGCCTTGCAGGACACCGCCAAGCAACTGCGCTCGACCGTAACCGAGCTGCACCCGCAGGTGCTCGCGCAGCTCGGTCTGACCGAAGGGGTGCGGGAACTGCTGCGCCAGTTCGAATCCCGCACCCGGTGTGAGGTCGACGCCGAACTCGACGAGGTGGGCAAACCGCAGTCCCAGGCCCTGCTCTACCGGGCGGCACGGGAACTGCTGGCCAATATCGGCAAGCACGCCGACGCGCACGAGGTGAGTGTCCGGCTGTCGCGGTCCGGTGACCGGGTGGTGCTCACCGTCGCCGACGACGGCCGCGGCTTCGACCCGGATCTGGTGGCGGAACGGCTCGCCGCCGGCCACATCGGGCTGGGCTCGCTGCAGGCGCGCGTCGATGCGATGGGAGGATCGATGGACATCGATGCCGCGCCGGGGCGCGGGACCACGGTGACGGTCACCTCGCCACCGGAGCCCGCGATAAATGCCTCGCCCGCACGGGTTGCCGACCGGTAGCCTCCCGCTGGTGAAACTGCGCGTCGTCCTCGTGCTGCTCATCGCGGTCGTGTCCGCGGTCCTGGTCAACGCCTGGGTGGTCACCGATACGGCGCGCGCAGCGCAGCCCTTCGGCGGGGGACACGTCCTCGAGCTGGACGGCCCGGATCTCAACGTGAGGGAATACGGCCCGCCCGGGGAGCGCGCTGTCGTTCTGCTGCACGGGTATTCGGCATCCATCGAGTGGTGGGAAGAAGTGGCGCCGCTGCTGGTCGATGGCCGGCGGGTGATCGCGGTCGACCTCGTCGGCCATGGTGGGTCCGAGGCGCCACGGGAGGCCGCACCCTATCGACCCGAGGGGCAGGCCGAGGCCGTGCGCGAGGCGCTCGATGCGCTCGGGGTGCGCCGGGCCGTCCTGGTGGGGCATTCGATGGGCGGTGCGGTCGCGGCGGCCCTCGCCGACCGGTACCCGGACGTGGTGGAGCGCGTGGCGGTCTCCGACACCCCGGGGGCCGCCGACCTGGTCGCCATGCCGTTGCTGGGAAAGATGGTGTGCTGGCCCGTGATCGGGCCCACGCTGGACCGGTTCCGCACCGTCGACGCGATCACCGAGAGTTCCCTGCAGACCGGGTTCGACGCCGAGTACCCGGTGCCGGCGTTCGCGCACCGGTCGCTGGAGCGGCTCACCTACGCCGGCGTGTGCGACTCCAAGGAGTCCTCGCGGCCCCCGGTCGCCGACACCCTCGCCGCGCTGGGCAAGCCGGTGCTGGTGGTCTGGGGTGAGACCGATGTGCTGACGCCGACCGCGCCCAACGTCACCCGGTACACCGCGGCCGGGATGTCGCCGCGCATCATCGCCGGGGCGGGGCACAGCCCGATGGTCGAGAAGCCGGCCGAGTTCGTCTCGGCCATCGCCGATTTCGTGGCTAGGCGATGAGACTGCGCGCCATCACCATCCGCTGGATCTGGTTGGTGCCCTCGAAGATCTGGGTGATCTTGGCTTCCCGCATGTACCGCTCGGCGCGGAAGTCGCGGGTGTAGCCGACCCCGCCGAGCACCTGCACGGCGTCGGTGGTGACCTTCATCGCGGCGTCGGTGGCGACCAGCTTGGCGATGCTGGCCTGCGAGCCGTACGGCAGGCCCAGGTCGCGGCGACGTGCGGCGTCCAGGTAGGTGGCCCGTGCGCTGGCCACCGCGGCGGACATGTCGGCCAGCATGAAGCCGAGCCCCTGATGGTCGATGATCTTGCGGCCGAACGTGGTTCGTTCGTTGGCGTAGCGCACCGCGTCGTCGAGGGCGGCCTGGGCGATGCCGACGGCCACCGCGGCGATGCCGAGACGTCCGGAATCCAAGGCGGAAAAGGCGATCGGCAGGCCCTGGCCCTCGATGCCGATCAGCCGGTCGGCGTCGAGGCGGGCATCGTCGTAGAACGCCGCGGTGGTGGGCACCGCGTGCAGGCCCATCTTCTCCTCCGGCGCGCCGAAGCTGAGGCCGTCCAGGTCGCCGGGCACCAGGAAGCAACTGATGCCCTTGCTGCCGGGCCCGGTCCGGGCGAACAGCGTGTAGAAGTCCGCGATCCCACCGTGGGTGATCCAGGACTTCGACCCGTTGATCACGTAGTGATCGCCGTCGCGCACCGCGGCGCACCGCAGCGCGGCCGCGTCCGAGCCGGCCTGCGGCTCACTCAGGCTGTAGGCGCCGATCTGCTCACCGGAGAGCATCCCGGGCAGCCAGCGCCGTTTCTGCTCCTCGGTGCCGAAGGCCAGCAGCGGATGCGAGGACAGGCTGTGCACGCTGACCGCGACCGCGACCGCCGCCCAGCGAGCCGCGATCTCCTCGAGCACCTGCAGGTACACCTCGTAGGGCTGGCCGCCCCCGCCCCACTCCTCGGACTGCGGAAGGCTCAGCAGCCCGGCCGCGCCGAGTTGGCCGAACACTCCCTCGGGGTAGGTCTCGGCCTTCTCATGGGCGTCCACGATCGGGTCGAGCACCTTGTCGGCGATCTCGCGGGTCAGCTCGATGAGCTCGTGAGCTTCCTGGGACGGGAGCAGGCGGTCGACGGGCACGGGAGGCGCCTTTCGCAAAGTAGTACTGATCAGGGTCGCGCAGTATCAATCGTCAGAGTACTGGATGATCGAGTGCAGTACTATTTCGGCCATGCTGGATGCGCCCGACGACGGCTTCGGTACCCGTCGACGGACCCGACTCTTCGACGACCTGCTGGCGCTGTTCCTCGCCGAGGGCTTCAGCCACCTCACCCTGGATGAGATCGCGGCCAGACTGCGGTGCTCCAAGTCCACCCTGTACACCCTGGCCACCAGCAAGGACGAACTGGTCCGGCGAGTGACCGTGTACTTCTTCAAACGCGCCACCACCGCGGTCGAGGCGACCCTCGCGCAGGCCGGCAACGCCCGTCAGCGCGTCGCGGCCTACCTCACCGGGGTCGGCGCGGAACTGGCCGTCGCCTCGGACGCCTTCATGGCCGATATGAACGACTTCGCGCCGGCGCGGGAGGTCTACGAGGCCAACACCCGGGCGGCCGCGCTACGGGTCCGTCAGCTCATCGAGGACGGCGTCGGCGAGGGGGAGTACCGCGAGGTGCACACCTCGTTCGCGGCCGACCTGATCGCCACGATGATGGTCCGGATCCAGCAGCGCAGCGTCCGGGAGGCCACCGGGCTGACCGACGCCGAGGCCTACGCCGAGCTGGCCACGCTGCTCACCGAGGGGCTGCGGGCCTGAGGCCGAAAACACTTACGCCGAGGATCCCAGCCATCTGCTGGCTGGGATCCTCGGCGTAATGCGTGACTAGAGGGCGGCGTTGATGGCGTCGACGCGGTCCTTGGCGTCGCCGAAGAGCATCTGGGTGTTGTCCCGGAAGAACAGCGGGTTTTGCACCCCGGCGTAGCCGGAGGCCATGGAGCGTTTGAAGACGATGACGTTCTCGGCGTTCCACACGGTCAGGACGGGCATGCCGGCGATCGGGGAGCTGGGGTCTTCGGAGGCGGCGGGGTTGACGGTGTCGTTGGCGCCGATGACGAGCACGACCGAGGTGGCCTCGAAGTCGTCGTTGATCTCGTCCATCTCCAGCACGATGTCGTAGGGGACTTTGGCCTCGGCCAGCAGCACGTTCATGTGCCCGGGCAGTCGGCCGGCGACGGGGTGGATGCCGAATCGCACGTCGACGCCGCGTTCGCGCAGCTTGCGGGTCAGATCGGCGACCCCGTACTGGGCCTGGGCGACGGCCATGCCGTAGCCGGGGGTGATGACCACCGAGGAGGCGGAGGCCAGCAGTTCGGCGGCGGCTTCGGCGGTGATCTCGCGGTGCTCGCCGTAGTCCTTGTCTTCGGCGGGGCCGGCCTCGATGCCGAAGCCGCCGGCGATGACGGAGAGGAAGGAGCGGTTCATCGCCTTGCACATGATGTAGGACAGGTAGGCACCGGAGGAGCCGACCAGCGCGCCGGTGATGATCAGCAGGTCGTTGCCGAGCAGGAACCCCGATGCCGCCGCGGCCCAGCCCGAGTAGCTGTTGAGCATCGACACCACCACCGGCATGTCGCCGCCGCCGATGCTCGCGACCAGGTGCCAGCCCAGCAGCAGGGCGAGCACGGTGACCACGATGAGCAGCCACAGTTGCGGGTCGATGACGAACCAGACGGTGAGGGCGAAGAACACCAGCAGGGCGCCGATGTTGAGGTAGTTCTTGGCGGGCAGCATCAGCGGGGAGGACTTCATCCGCGCCGAGAGCTTCAGGTTGGCCACGATCGACCCGGTGAAGGTGACCGCGCCGATGAACACGCCGATGAAGACTTCGGCCGAGTGGATGCCGAGCATGCCCTCGGCGGCCATCGCGGCGGTGTCGGGGCCGTCGGGGTGGGCCTCGATGTGCAGGTAGCCGTTCCAGCCGACGAGGACCGCGGCCAGGCCGACGAAGCTGTGCAGCAGCGCGATGAGTTCGGGCATGCCGGTCATTTCCACGACCCGCGCCCGCCACAGCCCGATCGCCGCACCGACGATCATCGCGCCGATCAGCAGGCCCAGACCCAGCGGCTCGATGCCGCGGCCGAGCGCGAGCACGATGGTGGCGATCAGGGCGATGGCCATACCGGCGATGCCGAAGGTGTTACCGGCCCGCGACGTCTCGTGTTTGGACAGCCCGGCCAGCGCCAGGATGAACAGCAGCGCCGCGACCACATACGCCGCGGTGGCAGCGGTTTCTAGAGAAAGCATGCAGGAATCCGTTTCCGAGAAAGGGGTATGGGGCAGCGTCAGCTGCGGGAGAACATCGCGAGCATGCGGCGGGTCACCGCGAAGCCACCGAAGACGTTGATGCTGGCCAGCAGGATGGCCACGAACGCCAGCGCGGTGATGGCGGTATCGCCCTGTCCGATCTGCAGCAGCGCGCCGACGACGATGATCCCGGAGATCGCGTTGGTCACCGACATCAGCGGGGTGTGCAGGGCGTGGTGCACATTGCCGATCACGTAGTAGCCGATGACGATCGCCAGCGCGAACACCACCAGGTGCACCTGCAGCGCGGCCGGCGAGATCGCGATGAACGCGAACAGCGCCGCCGCCGCGGCGAACGTCAACCCCAACCGACGTGCGGTGCTCATCGGCTTCTTGGGTTCTTTGACCACCGGGGCCGCGGCCGCGGTCGCGGCGGCCGGAGCCGCGGAGACCTGCACCGGCGGCGGGGGCCAGGTGCTCTGCCCGTCGCGGACCACGGTGATCGAGCGCTGCACCACGTCGTCGAAGTCGAGGGTGAGCACCCCGTCCTTCTCCGGGGTGAGCAGCTTGAGCAGGTTCACCAGGTTGGTGCCATAGAGCTGGGAGGCCTGGGCGGGCAGCCGGCCGGCCAGATCGGTGTAGCCGATGATCCGCACCCCGTTGTCGGTGAGGATCGCCTCATCCTTGACGGTGCCCTCGACGTTGCCGCCGTTGGCCGCGGCCATGTCCACGATCACCGAACCCGGTTTCATCGAGGCCACCATCTCGGCGGTGATGATGCGCGGGGCGGGGCGGCCCGGGATCAACGCGGTGGTGATGATGATGTCGACGTCGGCGGCCAGCTCGGCATACACGGCGGCTTCGCGGGCCTTGTAGTCGTCGTCCATCTCCTTGGCGTAGCCCGTTGTGGAGACTTCAGCGACACCTTCCGCCGGGTCCGTGACCGACACGTACTCCCCGCCGAGTGAGGCGACCTGATCGGCGACCTCGGGGCGCGGGTCGGTGGCCTTCACGATCGCACCCAGGCTGCCCGCGGCGCCGATGGCGGCCAGCCCGGCCACCCCGGCGCCGACGACGAGCACCTTGGCCGGGGGCACCTTGCCCGCCGCGGTGACCTGACCGGTGAAGAACCGGCCGAAGGCGTGCGCGGCCTCCACCACCGCCCGGTAGCCGGCGATATTGGCCATCGAGGACAACACATCCAACGACTGCGCCCGCGAGATCCGCGGCACCGCATCCATCGCCAGCACCGTGATCGGCCGGGACGACAACTTCTCCACCAGATCCGGACGCAGCGCCGGCGAGATCAGACCGACCACCGTCGCCCCGTCACGCACCGCGGCGATCTCGGAGTCATCCGGCGCATTCACCTTCAGCACCACATCCGCGTTCCAGGGCGATCCGATGGTGGCCCCGGCCTCCACATAGGCGGCGTCGGAGAAGCTGGACGCGGCGCCCGCTCCACTTTCGACGACTACTGTGTAGCCGAGCTTGATAATCTGCCCGACGGTCTGCGGTGTCGCCGCGACGCGAGTCTCACCAGGTAGGGACTCGCGCGGTATCCCGATGATCACGTTGTTTCGATCCGATCTGCTTGGCCCAGGACGGGGTCAAAAGAGTCAGTGTAGGAAACGGTGTCGGCGGGTAGGGCACCCCGTCCACCCGACGCTGATCTTGACCGGTGCAGTGTGCGTCGGCAGGACTACACCGCGCGCGGCACCCGGCCCAGTTCGCGCAGCCAGCCGCGGCGCGCGGCCTGATGCCAGCGCAGCGGCGCCGGTACGGTGCGCCAGCCCTGCCGGACCGTCGCCCGCACCGATCGGTAGGCACGCTCGTCGACGCGCCGCCACCGGATGCCGAACCGTTCCCGCACGATCGGCGGCAGCCCGCCGAAGATGACCAGCCGCATCGGTGGCGCCAACGCGGCCCGCACCGGCAGGCTGGGCAGCAGCCGGTCGGTCAGCGGTTTGAGCAGCGGATGCGTCGGATAGTCCGGCGAGGCGCTCATGTCCGGGATCGCGGGACGCTGGATGAATTCGATCAGGTAGTCCGACGCGGGATTCGGTTGCAGCACCTCGCCGCAATAACGGTCGTATTCGCGGTTGAACTCGGCCAGCGTGTGCGGCACCACGGATTCGGTCATGCCGTAGCGGCGGTACCACTCGCAGCCCTCGCGGTAGAGCTGCTCACGTTCGGCGTCGTTGAGCCGGTGGGTGTCCCAGTGTTCGGCCAATCGGTGCACCATCATCTGGAAGGTGGCGTGCGCCCACCAATAGGTGTCCGGTGACAGGGCGTGGTAGCGCTCCCCGGAGGGCAGCGCACCCTTGATATCGCGGTGAAAATCGCGCACCCGCGTGCCGGTTTGGTCGGCCAGCGGGCCGTCGTACACCGCGCCCAGAATCCCTGGCAGGGAACGGAATACCCGATCAACCGGGTCGTCGAAGAAGTTCGAGTGGTCCATCAGGCCCTGACCGATCGCCGGGTGCATGGTCTGCATCAGTCCGGCGGTACCCCCCTCGAACGCGATTCGCATGTCCCCGGCCCACCGCCACAGCAGTGACTGCGGCCCGAGTGCGATCCGCGTACTCATGCCCCGAGACTGCCACGATCCGGCCCCGCCCGTGGTTATAACCAATCGCGTCGTTTGAACATCGCGTACAGCACGACGACCAGCACGACGATCACCGCCGAGCTGGTCAGGAAGCCCGCGACGGTGTCGACCCCGGGGTAGAGCACGTTCTGGCCGTAGAAGCCGGTGATGGCGGTCGGGACCGCGATGATCGCGGCCCATCCGGTGAGCTTCTTCATCACGGTGTTCAGCCGGGCGTCCTGCAGTGAGAGGTTGGTCTCGAACACCGTGGTGACCATGTCGCGCAGCGATTCGGTCCACTCCGAGGCGCGCAGCACGTGGTCGTACAGGTCGGCGTACAGCGGGTCGAGTTCGGGACTGGTCCTTGCGTCGAGCCTGCGGTGCTGGATGGTGCTCACCACCTCACGCACCGGCAACACCACGCGGCGCAGGTCGACCAGATCTTTGCGGACCCGGAAGGTGCGCCGCTGCAGGCCATGCGGCTCGGCCCGGTCGCCGGAGCCGGAGAACAGTTCGTCCTCCAGCGCTTCGATGGCGTCGTCGAGCACCTGGACGGCGTCGAAGTGCCCGTCGACCACCACATCGAGCAACCCGTGGACCAGGGCGCCAACCCCGTGGGACTGCCCGCCGAGTTCGTCGAACCGTCGTGAGACCTCGCCGATGTCGAACTCGGCGGCGCCGCTGTTGAGGCCGGGCAACCGCACGGTGATCAGTGCGCGCGGCAGCACGAAGGCGGAGATGCGGTGCTTGACCAACATCGACGCGCTGTCCCCGGCCGGCTCGTGGGTCCCCAACGCGTACACCGTGAAGAACGTATGAGATTGGTAGACGGCCGTTTTGGTGCGCTCCTTGGGGGCGACGGCGTCCTCGACGGCCCAGGTGTTGAGGCCGAGCTCGGCCGCCAGCAGGCGCAGGGTGTCGTGGTCGGGGTCGTAGATGTCGGCCCACACCAGTTGACGCTCGGATGCCAGGCAATCCGAGATGGCGTCGAAGGCGAACTCGTCGTCGTGGGGCTCGCCGTCTCGCCACAACCGACCGGTCACTTTGGTCACGTGGTCATCTTTCCCCGGAGCGGCCACGTTTCGTGGGACCCGCGGGTGGGAATGCCCCAATTTGCGTACGCGTCGATTACGGGGCGCCGCATCTGTCGAAGGAGCCAACATGTCCGACATCGAAACAGTGGTGGTCATCGGCGCGGCCATCCTCGCCATAGTGGTGGTCGTCAGTCTGTTAGTCGCAGCCAGCCGCAAACGCACCCAGGGCAAGCGTGAGCAGGCCCGGCAGCTGCGCGGAGAACTCAAAACCGAGCAGGAGCGGGTGGCCCAGCGGCAGGCGCTGGCCGAAGAGACCGACGCCCGTGCCCGCGCGGCGGCTGCCGAAGCCGAGGCCAAGGCCGCCGAGGCACGCCGACTCAGTGGGCAGGCCGCCGCGCAAGAGGAGACCGTGGAGTCCCACCGCGACGAACTCGACGAACGCCGCAAGCACATCGACCGCATCGACCCCGACGTGAAGTCCCGTCGGGATCGTGCCGGCGACGACGAACCCGACCGGCAGGTGATCGAGCAGCCGCCGCGGCGCGTCGAGCACCCGCGCTGACCGGGCCCGAGGATCTCGTTTGCGCAGCGAACGTGCATCGACATGGGGCGACCCGATCGCTGCGCCGGTCGGGGACCCCACCATGTACTCCATGGAATTGGTGGTCGAACGTGGGCAGGCCCGGTGCCCACGCTGTGTCGCGGTGGCGGACTACGCCTTCGTCGAACTGGGGCCGGAACTGCTTCGCTACGAAGTGAGTTGCCACGGTTGTGGGGAACGGTACCGAGAGAAACTCGGCCCGGTGGCCCCACCGGTGGGTGTGGTCGCGACCGCCGAGGTGTGGCCCCCGGTCCCGGCGCCCGCAGCCGTACCGGTGGGTGAACGCCTGCAGGCCTGGGCGGACGCCGCCCGCGGCGCGGCGATTGCGTTGTGGCACCGTGGGAATACGTGGGCGGCGGCGCTGCTCGACCGTATTCCGCGCGATGCCGAATCGAAAGCCGGATAAAATCAGGGCGATTCCAGCCCTTTTGCCGTCACTGCCCATCCCGGTAGTAATACCCGGGTGAACACCGCGCTGTCCGCCGACTCTTGCTGTCGCTGAGGCCATAAGCCCCAGCCCCCTCAGTAGTTCTCACAGCAAGAGAAAGCCGGCCCGCAGTGTCTGTCTTCGTCGATATCGTGCCCGAGGAGCCCAAGGCCGACCCGGCCCGGGCGGGTGTATCCGCGGCCCGCTGGCGTGGGCTGCTCACCAAGGCGGGTCTGCCGCTGCTCTCGGTTCTGGTGTTCTTCGCCGTCTGGCAACTCGTTGCCACCCTGGGTATTTGGAACCAGACCTTCGTGCCGTATCCCAACACCGTGTGGCGCGCCTTCATCGACGTGTCCACCACCCACGACGGTGCCCGCGGGTACGCCGGATACCTGCTCTACGAACACCTCTACATGACGCTGCGCCGGGTGTTGGCCGGCGTCGTCATCGGTGTCGTCGCCGGGGTGCTACTGGGGCTGCTGATGGGCTCGGTGAGCTGGATCCGCAGTGTGCTGGAACCCTGGCTGACCTTCCTGCGGGCACTGCCGCCGCTGGCCTACTTCTTCCTGTTGGTGATCTGGCTGGGCATCGACGAGGCACCCAAGATCACCCTGTTGGCCCTGGCCGCCCTGCCCCCCGCCGCCGTCGCGACCACCGCCGCGGTCGTCGCCGCCCCGGTCGGCCTGCAGGAAGCGGCCCGCGCGCTGGGCGCCACCCGGACTCAGGTGATCCGCGATGTGGTGGTGCCCTCGGCGCTGCCGGAGACCTTCACCGGCATCCGGTTGGCCGTCGGCATGGCGTACTCGTCGGTGGTCGCGGCCGAACTGTTCAACGGCATCCCCGGTATCGGCGGATTGGTCAAGGACGCAAGCAATTACAACAACACCCCCGTGGTGCTGGTCGGGATCTTCGCTATCGGGTTCTCGGGTCTGGTCATCGACGGTCTACTGCGGGCGCTGGAACGGCGCGCCGTCCCCTGGAGAGGAAAAATCTAGATGAAGTTCAAATCCCTTGTGGCCGTTGCTGCCAGTGCGCTGGCGCTGGCCGGCTGCGCGGTGGACAATTCGGGGACCGATGACGCGAAGCCCACCATTCGGATCGCCTACCAGGCGCTGATCAGCGGTGACCTGATCGTCAAGAACAACAAGTGGCTCGAAGAGGCCCTGCCCGACTACAACATCAAGTGGACCAAGTTCGACTCCGGCGCCGACGTGAACACCGCGTTCATCGCCGACGAACTCGACTTCGGCACCCTGGGCTCCAGCCCGGTGGCCCGCGGCCTGTCCGCGCCGCTGAACATCCCCTACAAGGTCGCGTTCATCCTGGGCGTGGCCGGCGAGAACGAGGCGTTGGTGGCCCGCGACGGCTCGGGCATCAACACCATCGCCGACCTCAGGGGCAAGCGGATCGCCACCCCGTTCGCGTCCACTGCGCACTACAGCCTGCTGGCCGCACTGGCTCAGGAAGGCTTGTCCGCCAGCGATGTTCAACTGATCGACCTGCAGCCGCAGGCCATCCTGGCGGGCTGGGAGCGCGGCGACATCGACGCGGCGTACTCCTGGCTGCCCACCCTGGACGAGCTGCGCAAGACCGGCAAGG
Source organism: Mycolicibacterium diernhoferi (assembly GCF_019456655.1). NCBI lineage: Bacteria > Bacillati > Actinomycetota > Actinomycetes > Mycobacteriales > Mycobacteriaceae > Mycobacterium > Mycolicibacterium diernhoferi. The sequence continues at coordinate 281,726 of NZ_CP080332.1, forward strand.
ACCTGATCTCCAGCCGGCAGCTGGCCGAGGCCGGTAAGCCGACGCTGGATCTGGCGACCGTCTCCGACGAGTTCGCCACCGAGCATCCCGATGTGGTCGACGTCTGGCGCCAGCAGCAGGCCCGTGCGCTCGATGTGATCGCCGACCAGCCCGAGGACGCGGCCAAGGCCATCGCCGCCGAGATCGGCCTGCCCGCCGAGGATGTCGTCGGCCAGCTCAAGCAGACCGTGTTCCTGACCCCCGCCGAGGAGGCCTCGGCGGAATGGCTGGGTACCGAGGGCAAGCCAGGCAACCTCGCGGCGAACCTGCAGAGCGCCTCGCAGTTCCTGGCCGACCAGAAGCAGATCCCGGCCGCCGCGGATCTCAAGACCTTCCAGGATGCGGTCTACACGTTGGGATTGCCCGGTGCCATCACCGGAAGCTGACCGGCGGGGCGGCCTGCGGATCGCCAATGTTGCGCACCGCTACGGCAGCGGTGCAGATGCGGTGACCGCGCTCGGCCCGGTCGATCTCGACGTGGAACCGGGCGCATTCCTGGTCCTCGTCGGAGCGTCCGGCTGCGGGAAATCCACGCTGTTGCGGCTGATCGCCGGGTTCGAGTCGCCCAGTGAGGGGCAGGTACACGTCGGCGGTGCCGCGCCGACCCCCGGCGTCACCTCCGGGGTGGTGTTCCAGCAGCCCCGGTTGTTCCCGTGGCGCAGTGTCGGCGGGAACATCGACCTGGCGCTCAAGTACGCGAAGGTGCCGCGCGATCTGAGGCCTGAGCGCCGAGCGGCGATCTTGGAGCGGGTCGGGCTGGAGGGCACCGCGAGCCGCAAGATCTGGGAGATCAGCGGTGGGCAGCAGCAGCGCGTCGCGATCGCCCGGGCGCTCGCCGCCGAGACCCCGCTGTTCCTGCTCGACGAGCCCTTCGCCGCCCTGGACGCGTTGACCCGCGAACGCCTGCAGGACGACGTCCGCCAGGTGAGTGCGGAGTCGGGGCGCACCACGGTGTTCGTCACGCACAGCGCGGAGGAGGCGGCATTCCTCGGCTCGCGCATCGTGGTGCTGACTCGCCGGCCCGGCAAGGTCGCCCTGGATCTGCCGTCGGAGCTTCCCCGCACCGGGGTGGACGCCGACGAGTTGCGCCGCTCACCGGAGTTCCTGAAGCTGCGCAACGAGGTCGGCGAGGCGGTCAGGGCGGCCGCGGCCTGAGCTTTCCGCGCTTCCGGGCACGCAAAAAGCACCCGCCACGCTCAGGCGTGCGGGTGCTTTTGTGTCGGCCGGATCAGACCGGCGGGTACGCCGGCGGCGGGTAGACGCCGCGCAGGCCCCAGGCCAACCAGCTGAAGAAGAACTCGCCCTCATCACTGATGTCGTAATCGGGATTCGGATCCATGAGTACCTCCCAGGCACGGCCGCTTTTTCAGGAGTTTAGCCCGACCGGCACACACCGGGACACCGGATCGACGCTTAATGCTTAAACTGGCCAACCAGTTGATTGGTTTTCCGGGCTCGCCCCGGGTCAGTAGATAGTGAGTAGCGATGTCCACCGAATCCGCACCCAACGGATCGACCCGGCGCGATGAACTGCTGGCGGTCGCCGCCAAGCTGTTCGCCGCCCGCGGTTACCACGGCACCCGGATGGATGACGTGGCCGACGCGGTGGGCCTCAACAAGGCCACCGTCTACCACTACTACGCCAGTAAATCGCTGATCCTCTGGGATATCTACAAGCGCACCGCCGACTTCACCGTCGACGCCCTGCACGACGATCCCACCGCCACCGCGCGGGAGACGATCTACCACTTCACCCGCCGGCTGCTCACCGGCATCGCCACCGACCTGGAAGCGGCGGCCGTCTACTTCCAGGAAGGCCCCTACATCTCGGAGTGGTTCACCGAGGAGCAGGTCGCCTACATCCGGAAGGCCGAGTCCACCGTCTACGAGCACGTCCGCGACGTCATCGACCGTGGCATCGCCAGCGGTGAGTTCTACGAATGCGATTCGCACGTGCTGGCGCTGGGCTACATCGGCATGACGCTGGGCGCCTACCGGTGGCTGCGTCCGCACGGCCGCCGCACCGCCCAGGAGATCGCCGTCGAATTCAGCACCGCGCTGCTGCGCGGACTGATCCGCGATGAGACGGTCCGCAACGAGCAGCCACTGGGCGCAGCCCAGAACTAACGAAGCGAGGGCTTTGGCATGACGGACGTGGGAATGGCGGAGCTCTTCCGGCTCGATGGCAAGGTAGCGGTGGTCACCGGTGGTGGCCGCGGCATCGGCGTGATGATCGCGCGCGGGCTGCTGCAGGCCGGTGCGGCCAAGGTCTACCTGTCCGCCCGCAAGGAAGCCGAACTGGCGGCTGCGGTCGAGGAGCTGTCCCCGTTGGGCGTGGTCGAGGCCATCCCGGCCGATCTGGGCACCGAAGCGGGGGTGCAAGCGCTCACCGACGCGGTGAGTGCCCGCGAGGACCAGATCCACGCCCTGTTCAACAATGCCGGTGCGAACTGGGGAGAACCGTTCGAAACCTTCCCGGCCGCCGCGTTCGACCGGGTCTTCGACGTCAACGTCAAGGGCGTGTTTCTGCTGACCCGGGCTCTGGTGCCGCTGTTGAACGCCGGCGCCACCGAGGCCGATCCGGCCCGGGTGATCAACACCGGCAGTGTGGACGGTTTCCACATCCCCGAGGTGGGCCGCAACAACTTCTCCTACGCCGCCAGCAAGGCCGCCGTGCACGCCCTCACCCAGCAGCTGGCCGGTGAGCTGGCTCCGCGCATCCTCGTCAATGCCATTGCGCCCGGGCTGTTTCCGTCGAAGATGACCAAGGTGCTGCTGACCGCCGGCGAGGAGGCCGTGGGCGCGGCGTTGCCCCTCAAACGGGTCGGGCAGCCCGACGACATGGCCGGTATCGCGGTGTTTTTGGCCAGCCGCGCCAGCAGCTACGTGACCGGGACCGTCATCCCCGTCGACGGCGGGATCAGCGTCATCCGCTGATCTTCGGCGCCGGATGTGTGAATGCGGGTGCCCGCGGGTAGCCGGTGCACATGTGTTCACTCAATCTTCGCGGCCTCACCCGTTGGAGTGCGGCACCCGCGCGTGACGTCGCCACCGCGACCACGCCGAGAATCAACATGATCCGCGGTCTCGCGGCGCGGGCCACGACCCCACTGCTGCCCGACGACTACCTCAAGATGCTCAATCCGCTGTGGACCGCCCGCGAACTGCGCGGAGCGGTGGTCGACGTGCGCCGGGAGACCGAGGACTCGGCCACCGTGACAATCAAACCGGGGTGGGGGTTCAAGGCGGACTACCGGCCCGGCCAGTACGTCGGGATCGGCTTGCGTGTCGACGGGCGCTGGCACTGGCGGTCCTATTCGCTGACCTCGGTGCCTGAACGCGACAACAGACTCATCTCGATCACCGTGAAGGCCACCCCCGAGGGCTTCCTGTCGACGCACCTGGTGGACGGGGTGGCACCCGGAACGATCGTCCGGTTGGCGGCTCCCAAAGGGGACTTCGCGTTGCCCGACCCGCCGCCCGACACGATGCTGTTCGTCACGGCGGGCAGCGGCATCACTCCGGTGATGGCGATGCTGCGTACGCTGGCCCACCGCGGGCAGACCGGCCGCGACATCGTGCACGTGCACTCCGCCCCGTCCGGTGACGACGTGATCTTCCGGGAAGAACTGCAGCGACTGCACGATCGCGCGGACGGGTACCGGCTGCATCTGCAGCTGACCGACCGGGACGGTCACCTCGACTTCGGCAGGCTCGAGGACATCGTCGCGGACTGGAGGCAGCGCCAGACCTGGGCCTGCGGCCCGCCGGCGATGCTCGACACGATCGAGCGGGTCTGGGCCGAGGCGGGGGTACCCGCCGAGCAACTGCACATGGAGCGATTCGTCATCGCCCGCACCGACCGGGGCGGGGAGGGCGGCACCATCACCTTCGCCGTCTCGGACAAGACGGTCGAGGTGGACGGTGCGACCTCGCTCCTGGAGGCCGGTGAGCAGGTGGGCATCCAGATGCCGTTCGGGTGCCGGATGGGCATCTGCCAAACCTGCGTCCTGCCATTGGAATCCGGTCATGTCCGCGATTTTCGATCCGGTACCGAGCACGGCGCGGGCGACCGGATCCAGACCTGCATCTCGGCGGCAGCCGGGAACTGCACCATCAACGTCTAGGAGGTCCCGCATGGCTATCACCGATATCAAGGCGTACGCGCACCTGACGGACGCCGACGTCGCGGAGCTGGAACGCGAGCTGGACGCGATTCGAGCTGACATCGAGGAGTCGCGAGGTGAACGCGACGCACGCTACATACGGCGGGCCATCCGGCTGCAGCGGGCGCTCGCCGTCGGCGGCCGCATCACCCTGTTCAAGAGCCGCAACAGATACGCCTGGGTGGCCGGGACCGGAATGCTCGCCGCGGCCAAGATCATCGAGAACATGGAGTTGGGGCACAACATCACCCACGGTCAGTGGGACTGGATGAACGACCCGGAGATCCACTCCACCGAGTGGGAGTGGGACACGACCTCGCCGACCGTGCACTGGAAAAAGTCGCACAACTACATTCACCACAAGTACACCAACGTCGTGGGTCTCGACGACGACATCGGCTACGGCATCATGCGGTTGACCCGGGACCAGCGCTGGGAGCGCTGGATGATCGGCAACCCGGTGTACAACTTCCTGTTGGGCACGCTCTTCGAATGGGGTGTCGCGCTGCACGGGGTGGAGACGACCAAGTGGCGCAAGGGCGAGAAGTCGATGGGCGAGGTGCGCAAGGACCTCAAGATCATCGGCCGCAAGGTCGGTAAGCAGGTCGGCAAGGACTACCTGGTCTTCCCGGCGCTGGCCGGACGCAACTGGAAGCACACGCTCGGCGCCAATGCGGTGGCGAACCTGATCCGCAACTACTGGGCCTACATGGTGATCTTCTGCGGGCATTTCCCCGACGGCGCAGAGAAGTTCACCCGGGAGGAGTTCGAGCGGGAGACGCACGCCGAGTGGTACCTGCGCCAGATGCTGGGCTCGGCGAACTTCCACGCCGGCCCGGTGATGGCGTTCATGAGCGGCAATCTGTGCTACCAGATCGAGCACCACCTGTTCCCGGATCTGCCCAGCAACCGCTACGCCGAGATCGCGCAGCGGGTCCGCGCCCTGTGCGACAAGTACGACCTGCCCTACACCACGGGATCGCTTGTGCGGCAGTACAGTCAGTCGTTCTGGACGATCGCCAAGCTGGCCTTGCCGAACAGGTTCTTGAAGGCGACCGCCGACGACGCGCCCGAGACCAACTCCGAACTGAAGTTCCGGATCCGCGGCGGCGTCCGGGACACCTTCGGCATCGATCCGCGCACCGGGCGGCGGCGCGGGCTGCGCACCGCGCTGCGCGAACTGGAGAACGACACGGTCGTCATGGCATAGCCCCGAATGCGAGGGCTAGTGTGGCGACATGAAGTCGACCATCCTCTCCCGCCGCGACCTGGACTTCCTGCTCTACGAGTGGCTGCGGGTGGAGGAGCTGACCAGCCGGGAGCGGTTCGCCGAGCACTCCCGGGAGACCTTCGACGGTGTGCTGGACCTGTGTGAGCAGGTGGCCGAACGCTATTTCGCTCCGCACAACAAGCTCAGCGACGCCCACGAACCGCAGTTCGACGGCACGACGGTCACCGTCATCCCGGAGGTCAAGGAGGCCATCGACGCGTTCGCCAAGGCCGATCTGCTGGGCATGAGCTTCGACGCCGAACTCGGCGGCGCACAGCTGCCGGTCACCGTCGCGCAGGCCGGTTTCGCATGGATCTCGGCGGCGAACACCAGCAGCTCCGGGTACGTCATGCTGACCATCGCCAATGCCAACCTGATCGCCAAGTTCGGCACGCCTGCGCAGATCGACACGTATGTGCGGCCGATGCTGGCCGGCCGGTTCACCGGGACCATGGCGCTCTCGGAAACCCAGGCCGGCTCCTCGCTGGCCGACATCACCACCCGCGCCGAACCCCAGGACGACGGCAGCTACCGGCTGACCGGCTCCAAGATGTGGATTTCCGGTGCCGAACACGAACTTTCGGAGAACATCATCAACCTGGTGCTGGCCAAGATCCCCGGTGGTCCGGCGGGCACCAAGGGCATCTCGCTGTTCATCGTGCCGAAGTTCCTGGTCGGAGCGGACGGCTCGGTCGGCCGCCGCAACGACGTCGCCATCTCCGGGCTCAATCACAAGATGGGCCAACGCGGGATCACCAACACCGTGCTCAACTTCGATGGTGCCGTCGGCTATCTGGTCGGCGAACCGCACCGCGGCCTGGCCTACATGTTCCACATGATGAACGAGGCCCGCCTCGGCGTCGGGATGGGCGCGGTCGCGCTCGGCTACACCGGCTACCTTAAATCCCTGCAGTACGCCCGGGAGCGTCCGCAGGGCCGGCTGGTCAAGGACCCGGCCAGCCCGCAGGTCCCGATCATCGAGCACGCCGATGTGAAGCGGATGCTGTTGGCGCAGAAGGCCTATGTGGAGGGGGCGCTTGGACTGGCGCTGTACTGCGCGAAACTGGCCGACGAGGAGGACACCGCGCTGCTGGACATCCTCACCCCGATCGCCAAGAGCTGGCCCTCGCAGTGGTGCCTGGAGGCCAACAGTCTGGCCATCCAGGTGCACGGCGGGTACGGCTACACCCGTGAGTACGACGTCGAGCAGCACTACCGGGACAACCGGCTCAACCCCATCCATGAGGGCACCCACGGCATTCAGAGTCTGGACCTGTTGGGCCGCAAGGTCACCCAGAACGGTGGCGCGAGCCTGGCGGCCTTGGGGGAGCGGATTGCCGCGACGGTGGCCGCAGCCGGCGATGATCCGCTGGCCGCACAGTTGGACGCCGCCTGGCAGCGGCTGGTGACGGTGACCGCCGGCATGTTCGCCTCCGGTGACGTGGAGGCCGCGATGGCCAACAGTGCGGTCTACCTGGAGGCCTTCGGGCACATCGTGATCGCCTGGATCTGGCTGGAGCAGTACCTGGCCTGCGCCGGCAACGACGGCGACTTCTACGCGGGCAAACGGCAGGCCGCGCGGTTCTTCTTCCGCTATGAACTACCCAAGACCGCAGCGCAACTGGATCTGCTGGAAAGCCTGGACCGCACCACCCTGGATATGGAAGACGCCTGGTTCTAAAACCCCGCCCAAACGAACAAACGGGCGCCAGAGTGCGAGTGGATCGCACCATTTCGTCGATCTCGGCGGCTAGAACTCGATGATCTGGCGCACCGCCCGCCCGTCGGCGAGTTCGTCCATGCCGGTGTTGATCTCGTCGAGCGCGATGGTGGAGGACACCAGCTTCTCCACCGGCAGCCGTCCGGCCCGCCACATCTCGACGAAGCGCGGGATGTCCCGGGCCGGCACCGCGGAGCCCAGGTAGCTGCCGATCAGCGTGCGGCCCTCGGCCACCAAACTCAACGGTGACAACGAGATCCGCGCATCCGGTGGGGGCAGGCCGACGGTGATGGTGCGTCCGCCCGGCGCGGTCAACCCGATCGCGGTCTCCAACGCGCCGGCATGCCCGACGGCCTCGATCACCACCTGCGCCGTGAAATCGGCCTGCTCCGGCGTGAACGTCTCGTGCGCGCCGAGTTCACGCGCCAGCGCCAGCTTGTCGGGCAGGCGGTCCACGGCGATCACCCGGACGCCGTCGTGGGCGAGCGCGGTCAGCATGGCGGCCATCCCGACCCCGCCCATCCCCACGATCGCCATGGTCTGCCCGGGCTTCGGTTCCCCGGCGTTGAGCACCGCCCCGCCACCGGTCAGCACCGCGCAGCCCAACAGCGAGGCGACCACCGGGGGAACGTCCGCGTCCACCGGCACCACCGAACGCCGGTCCACCACTGCGTGGGTGGCGAACCCGGACACCCCGAGATGGTGCAGCACCCCGCCGCCGAGCCGGACCGCACCGGTGAGCAGGGTGCCCGCACCGTTGGCGGCGCTGCCCGGAATGCAGGGGGCCAGGCCGTCGGTGGCGCAGGCCGAGCATTCGCCGCACCGCGGCAGGAAGGTCATCACCACCCGTTGGCCGGGCGCCAAGTCCGAGGCGCCGCCGACCTTCTCGACGACACCGGCGGCCTCATGGCCGAGCAGCATCGGGATGGGGCGCACCCGGTTGCCGTCGACCACCGACAGGTCCGAGTGGCACAGCCCGGCCGCCTCGATGCGCACCAGCAGTTCACCGGCACCGGGATCGTCGAGTTCGAGTTCGGTCACCGACAGCGGCCGCGACGCCGCATAGGGCCGGGACGCGCCGATCGTTTCCAGCACCGCACCACGGATCCTCATGGTTCCAGCCTGACATGCTGAGCGGCATGGAGTATTCGAACGCGGACTTCGGAGTGCACTGGCCGGTGCAGACGCGGTGGACCGACAACGACATGTTCGGCCACCTCAACAACGCGATCTACTACCAACTGTTCGACACCGCCATCAACGCCTGGATCGGTTCCGGCGCGGGCGTCGACCCGATGTCGGCGCCCTGGCTGGGGGTGGTGGCCGAGTCGAGTTGCCGCTACTTCACAGAGCTGAAGTTCCCCTCCGATCTGGTGGTGGGACTCGCCGTCACCCGGCTGGGCACCAGCAGCGTCACCTACCGCACCGGGTTGTGGGCCGACGGTGGGCCGGTCGCCGCCGTCGGATCCTGGGTGCACGTCTACGTGGACCGCCAGACCCGCCGGCCGGTCCCGATCCCCGACGCGATCCGAACACTGCTGGGCACGGCTGTCCGCGACGCGAAGCTCTGACCAGCCCGGCGTTTCCGCCGCCGCTCAGCGGGTAGCCGCCCGTGAAACAGCCACGGAGGAGGCGCCATGCGCGCAATGGTGTACCGCGGGCCGTACAAGGTGCGGGTCGAGGAAAAAGATCCTCCCACGATCGAGCATCCCAATGATGCGATCGTGCGGGTCACGATGGCGGCGATCTGCGGATCCGATCTGCATCTCTACCACGGGATGATGCCGGATACCCGGGTCGGCATGACGTTCGGTCACGAGTTCATCGGCGTGGTCGAGCGGGTGGGCCCGTCGGTGCAGAATCTCAAACCGGGCGACCGGGTGATGGTGCCGTTCAACGTCTATTGCGGGTCGTGTTATTTCTGCGCGCGGGGCCTGTACTCCAACTGCCACAACGTCAATCCCAACGCCACCGCCGTCGGGGGCATCTACGGGTACTCCCACACCTGCGGTGGTTACGACGGCGGGCAGGCCGAATTCGTCCGGGTCCCGTTCGCCGATGTGGGTCCGGCGATCATCCCGGACTGGATGGACGACGAGGACGCGCTGCTGTGCACCGACGCGCTGGCGACCGGCTACTTCGGTGCGCAACTGGCCGATATCGCCGAGGGCGACACCGTGGCGGTGTTCGGGGCGGGGCCGATCGGTCTCTACGCGGCGAAGTCGGCCTGGCTGATGGGCGCGGGTCGCGTCATCGTGATCGACCATCTGGAGAACAGGCTGCAGAAGGCCCGCATCTTCGCCCACGCCGAGACACGCAACTTCGCCGAGTACGACGACATCGTGGTGGAGATGAAGAAGGCCACGGGTTGGCTGGGCGCGGACTCGGTGATCGACTGCGTCGGCGCCGAAGCCGACGGCAACTTCTTACAGCACGTCACCGCGACCAAGTTGAAACTGCAGGGCGGCTCCCCGGTGGCGCTGAACTGGGCGATCGATTCGGTGCGCAAGGGCGGCACGGTATCGGTGATGGGTGCCTACGGGCCGATGTTCAGCGCGGTGAAGTTCGGCGACGCAATGAACAAGGGGCTGACGTTGCGGATGAACCAATGCCCGGTGAAACGCCAGTGGCCGCGGCTGTTCTCGCACATCCAGAATGGCTATCTGAAACCCAATGACATTGTCACCCATCGGATCCCGCTGGAGCACATTGCGGAGGGGTACCACATCTTCTCGGCCAAACTCGACGACTGCATCAAGCCGGTCATTCTTCCCCAAGCCAGCTGACAGGAGTATCGCCATGGTCTACACCGCCGAACACCCGCCGGTACCCGACAGTGACGAGTTGCGCGCCCGCATCCCGGGGTGGGGCGCCGACCTCGACCCGGCCGACCGGCCCGCCGTCCCCAGGATGCGGTTCGATCCGTCGGCCTCCGGGGCGCACTGGGACCTGCCCGAGCAGCAGCCCGAGCGCGTGCCCAGGGAGCGTTCCATCGAACATGCGCGTCTGACACCGGTTTTCGGGACGTCTGCGCCGTTACGGGGGGTATCCGGTCTCGTGCGCAGGTTCGCCTACCGGTACAGCGAGGGGCGCGCGGCGCACTGGCTGCTGCTTCTCGGCGCCGACCGGGTGGACGCCGTGGAGAGCCACCTGGCCTCGCTGTTCACGTTGCGTCCGGACAATCCGATCACCGAGACCGGGGTCAAGAGCGAGTTCACCCACCACGGCTGGAAGGCCCGGGTCGGCACCACCCGCGTCGACAACGCACACACCTGGATCGACCCGCTACTGATCGCCGGGCCGTGGGTGGCCGTCGGGGCGCTCGCGGTGAAAGGCATCCGCCGGGTGGCGGCCCGGTGGACCTGACCGTCACCTTCATCGGTAATGCCACCACGCTGATCGCGTGCGGTGGCCTCACCGTCCTGACCGATCCGAACTTTCTGCACCAGGGCCAGCACGCCTACCTCGGCTACGGGCTGGTGTCCAAGCGGCGGCACCCGCCGGCGCTGAGCATCGACGAACTGCCGCCGCTGGACGGAATCGTGCTCTCGCACATGCACGGCGACCACTGGGACCGCGTCGCGCAGCGCGACCTGGACCATGGCCTGCCCGTCGTGACCACCCCGCACGCCGCCAAGCGTCTGGTCCGTCGCGGCTTCGACGCCGCAGCCGGGCTGACGACCTGGGACTCCCGCGAGATCGTGAAGGACTCCACCAGGTTGCGGATCACCGCCCTGCCCGGACGGCACGCGCCCGCCTGGACGCAGCGGCTGCTGCCGCCGGTGATGGGGTCGATGCTGGAGTTCGGTCCGGTGGGGGCGGACTTCCGGCGCCGGCTCTACATCTCGGGGGACACCCTGTTCATCGAGGACCTCAAGGAGATCCCGGTCCGGTTCAGCGCCATCGAGGCCGGCATCGTTCACCTCGGCGGCACCCGGCTGCCCGCCGGGGACCGACTGCCGTTCGGGCTCACCGTGACGATGGACGGCGCGCAGGGGGCCGCCGCCGTCGAGGCGATCGGACTGCCGAAGGTGATCCCGGTGCACTTCGTACGACTACGGGGTGTTCGCCTCGCCGCTGCGCGACTTCCGGGAGGAGATGAGCCGACGCGGGATGGGCGAGCGGATCATCGAGATCTCCCGGGGCGGGTCCATTCAGCTCACCGATTGATTCTGCGCACAGGTCACCGAAGTGCGCGAGCGGTGCGCCCTCACCGCAGAGTCAATACGCGGTCCGGTCCCGATATGCTCGCCGAATGCCGATCGTCAGCAAGACCGTCGAGGTCGCCGCACCCGCCGCCGCCATCATGGGGATCGTCGCCGACTTCGAGGCGTACCCGCAATGGAACGAAGAGGTCACCGGTGCCTGGGTGCTGGCCCGTTACGACGACGGCCGGCCCAGCCAGCTGCGCCTGGACACCAAGGTGCAGGGCATGGAGGGCACCTACATCCAGGCGGTGTACTACCCGGGTGAGTTCCAGATCCAGACCGTGATGCAGCAGGGCAACCTGTTCTCCAAGCAGGAACAACTCTTCGCGGTGGTGGATATGGGCCCGACCAGTCTGCTCACGGTGGACATGGACGTGGAGGTGTCGATGGCCGGCGTGCCGTCGATGATGGTGAAGAAGATCGCGGGCGACGCGCTCGAGCACCTGGCCGGCAACCTGAAGAAGCGGGCCGAAGAGCTGTCCTGACACCGAGATCGACGTTTGGTCGGTTTCCTCTCGCACTTTCCTGCCCGTTTGTTCGTTTGGGCGCAAGAGGGGTCAGGTCCACAGGCCGAGCTCGTCGAGCAGGCTGGTCAGCCGGCGCGCCCCGTCGTCGAACTGGCTGCGGGTCAGCCGCACCACCTCGGCGACGTCGCGTCGGCGCATGGCGGCCACCAGTTGCCGGTGATTGGCCACCGCCTCGACACCCCACTGCGGGTCGGAAGCGTAGATGTGCGGGGGTAGGTAGCGGGCCGCGTTGAGCAGGAACCAAGCCAGCTTCATCCGATTCGTCGAGCGGTTGAACGCACGGTGGAAGTTGAACTCCGCCAACGCGATGGTGTCGACGTCCCCGCCCTGCACGGCCGCGTCCAGGGCGTCGGTCAACCGGTCCAGTTCGTCGATGTCGGCCTCGCCGGCGCGCACCGCCGCGGTCGAGGCGAGTTCGGCGGCGATGGCGCCCTGCAGCCAGAAGATGTCGGCGATGTCGTCACGGGTGAACGGCGCGACCACGTGCCCGCGGTTGGGTTCCAGTTGCACCAGGCCCTCACCGCGCAGGGTGCGCAGCGCCTCGCGCACCGGGGTGATGCTCACCCCCAACCGGGCCGCGGTCTCATCGAGACGCACGAAGGTGCCCGGTCGCAGCGTTCCGGACATGATCGCGACCCGCAGATGGCCGGCCACCTCATCGGAGAGCTGTTCGCGGCGGCGCTTCACTGGTGCTTCCACGTCTGTCGGCGCCGTCCTTTCGAGCGGGGTATTGCGGTCGGACGGCTTGTTCTCCCGGCCGGTGTCGTCATAGTGTGACCGGGCCGACACAAAGTTTGATCAAATATAAACCTTGCCCAAGCCTCGTTGCGCACCCTCGACGAAAGAGCCTCCGCGTTGACCGCTCAGAGCACCGAACAGCCCTACCTGGCCCGCCAACAGAACTGGTCCAACCAACTCTCCCGGCATGCGCTGATGCAGCCCGCGAAGACCGCGCTGCGGTTCCTCGGGCAGACCACCACCTGGGCCGAGCTCGATCAGCGGGTCACCAAGCTGGCCGGCGCACTGCAGCGCCGCGGCGTGGGCCCCGGCGACCGGGTGCTGATCCTGATGCTCAACCGCACCGAGTTCATCGAGTCGTTCCTGGCCGCCAACCGGCTCGGCGCGATCGCGGTGCCGGTGAACTTCCGGATGACCCCGCCCGAGATCGCCTACCTGGTCAGCGACTGCGAGGCGGCGGTCGTCATCACCGAGGCGGTGCTGGCGCCGGTGGCGACCGCGGTGCGTGACCTGGACGCCACCCTGTCGACGGTGATCGTCGCGGGCGGGGCCACCGAGGACGGGGTGCTCGGTTATGACGACATGCTGGCCGAGGACGGGCCCGATCCGGCTGCGGTGGATATCCCCAACGACTCCCCGGCGCTGATCATGTACACCTCGGGGACCACCGGGCGGCCCAAGGGTGCGGTGCTCACCCACACCAACATCGCCGGGCAGGCGTTGACGACCCTGTACACCACCGGTGCGGACATCAACCACGATGTCGGTTTCATCGGCGTGCCGCTGTTCCACATCGCCGGTATCGGCAACATGATCCCGGGTCTGCTGCTGGGCCGCCCGACGGTGATCTACCCGCTCGGTGCGTTCGACCCGGGCGCCCTGCTCGACGTGCTGGAGGCAGAACAGGTCACCGGCATCTTCCTGGTGCCCGCGCAGTGGCAGGCGGTCTGCGCCGCCCAGCGCGCACAGCCGCGCAACCTCCGGCTGCGCGCGTTGTCGTGGGGGGCCGCGCCGGCCTCGGATACGTTGCTCAAGCAGATGGCCGAGACCTTCCCCGGCGCCAACATCCTGGCCGCCTTCGGGCAGACCGAGATGTCCCCGGTGACCTGTATGTTGTTGGGCGAGGACGCCGTTCGTAAGCTCGGCTCGGTGGGTAAGGTCATCCCGACGGTGTCCGCCCGGATCGTCGACGAGGACATGAACGACGTCCCGATCGGTGAGGTCGGCGAGATCGTCTACCGCGCACCGACGCTCATGGCCGGCTACTGGAACAACCCCAAGGCCACCGCGGAGTCGTTCGCCGGCGGCTGGTTCCACTCCGGGGATCTGGTGCGCCAGGACGAGGAGGGCTACATCTGGGTGGTCGACCGCAAGAAGGACATGATCATCTCCGGCGGGGAGAACATCTACTGTGCCGAGGTCGAGAACGTCCTGGCGGCGCACCCGGCGATCACCGAGGTCGCGGTCATCGGTCGCCCGCACGAGAAGTGGGGCGAGGTGCCGGTCGCCATTGTGGCGTTGGCCGCGCCTTCCGACGCGTCGCTCACCCTGGAGGCGCTCGACGAGTTCCTCACCGAGCGGCTGGCCCGCTACAAGCACCCCAAGGCGCTTGAGATCGTCGACGCGCTGCCCCGCAATCCGGCGGGTAAGGTGCTCAAGACCGACCTGCGTGCCACGTACGGTTCCGGCACCTGATTGACGGCGGCGAAAGTTCTACTCCGGCAATGGTTTCTGAACCCGATCAGTCGACGGTCACCGCACGGGATTTGTTTGCTAACGGTTGCGGGGTCAATAAAGCGGTTGTGCAGCACCGCCGGTACCGGATCGGGTACAGTCCTGTGGTCCGTCTTACTACCGACCAGTAGTAAGGCGGCGCATCACACACCGACGGATACGGGGCTCCGGATAAGTGGAGGAGGGGGCGTGCGACAGGTGATGCCGCCACGCAACGAGCTCGGTTCGGCGGTGCGCCGGTGACGGCGGGCAACGGTCTGGTCGACTACGTCAAAGAGCAGCTCGACAAGCCGCTGACCATGGTCGGCGGCTTCTTCAAAATGTCGGTGCTGACCGGAAAAGCACTGCTCACCAGGCCCTTCCAGTGGAAGGAATTCGTCCTCCAGAGCTGGTTCCTGATCCGGGTGGCGTTCCTGCCGACGCTGGCGGTGTCGATCCCGCTGACGGTGCTCATCATCTTCACCCTCAACATCCTGCTGGCCGAATTCGGCGCCGCCGACGTCTCCGGCGCCGGCGCCGCGCTCGGCGCGGTCACCCAGTTGGGGCCGCTGGTCACCGTGCTCGTGGTGGCCGGCGCAGGATCCACCGCCATCTGCGCCGACCTCGGTGCCCGCACCGTGCGCGAGGAGATCGACGCGATGGAGGTGCTCGGCATCGATCCCATCGAACGGTTGGTGGCTCCTCGCGTCGTGGCCGCCACGTTCGTGGCCTTCCTGCTCAACGGCGCGGTGATCACCATCGGTCTGGTCGGCGGGTACTTCTTCGGTGTCTACATCCAGAACGTCAACGCCGGCGCGTACGTTGCCACGCTGACGCTGCTCACCGGATTTCCCGAGGTGATGATCTCGGTCATCAAGGCGACCCTGTTCGGGCTGATCGCCGGGCTGGTCGGCTGCTACCGCGGCCTGACCGTGGCCGGCGGCTCGAAGGGCGTCGGCACCGCGGTGAACGAGACCCTGGTGCTCTGCGTGGTAGCGCTTTTCGCGGTCAACGTGGTGCTGACCACGATCGGCGTCCGGTTCGGGACGGGGGGCTGACGTGAGCACTTCAGCCGTCCTGCGGACCCGGTTCCCCCGCGCGTTCGACCGCACCCGCGGTTTCGTCGGTGCGCCGGGCCGGTTCCTGGACAGCATCGGGCACGTCGCCTGGTTCGTCCTGCAGGCCGTCGGTCAAGTTCCGCACGCCTTCAAGAACTACCGCCGGGAGGCGCTGCGTCTGGTCGCCGAGATCGGGATGGGCACCGGGGCAATGGCGGTCATCGGTGGCACCGTCGCCATCATCGGTTTCGTCACGCTGTCGGCGGGCTCGCTGATCGCCATCCAGGGTTTCGCCTCACTGGGCAACATCGGTGTGGAGGCCTTCACCGGGTTCTTCGCCGCACTGGCCAATATCCGCGTTGTGGCGCCCGTTGTCACCGGCCAGGCCATGGCCGCGACCGTCGGTGCCGGCGCCACCGCCGAACTCGGCGCCATGCGCATCAGCGAGGAGATCGATGCGCTGGAAGTGATGGGCATCAAGTCGATCTCATACCTGGTGTCCACCCGCCTGATGGCCGGTGCAATCGTCATCGTCCCGCTCTACGCGATGGCGATCCTGCTGTCCTTCCTGTCCGCTCAACTGGTCACCACGGTGTTCTACTCGCAGTCGGTGGGCACCTACGAGCACTACTTCCACACGTTCCTCCGCGTCGATGACGTCATGTGGTCGTTCCTGGAGGTGATCATCATGTCGATCATCATCATGTTGAACCACTGCTACTTCGGCTATTTCGCGAGCGGCGGCGCGGTGGGCGTGGGCGAGGCGGTGGGCCGCTCGATGCGTACCTCCCTGATTGCCATCGTTCTCGTGGTCCTGTTGGCCTCGTTGGCGCTGTATGGCACCGACCCGAACTTCAACCTGACGGTGTGATGCCATGGCCGCCGAGCTGAACAAGTCGAAGACCCCGCCCTACAAGCTGGCCGGGCTGGTGCTGCTGTTGATCAGCGCGTTGATCCTGGGGCTGACCTGGCTGCAGTTCCGTGGCTTCTTCGAGGATCGGGTGCCGCTGACGGTGACGGCCGAACGGGCCGGTCTGGCAATGGACCCAGGCTCGAAGGTCACCTTCAACGGTGTACCGATCGGCCGGCTGCAGTCGGCCGAGGCGGTGACCGATGGACAGGAGTCGCATGCCAAGCTGCTGCTCGATGTGGATCCTCGATATCTGCACTTGATCCCGGTCAACGTCGAGGCGGAACTGCGCGCCACAACGGTGTTCGGCAACAAATACATCTCTTTCCGGTCGCCGGAGGATCCGTCGGCGGAGACCCTGAAACCAGGAGCGGTCATCGTTGCCGGTGGGACCACCACCGAGTTCAATACGCTGTTCGAGACGATCATGGGTATCGCCCAGCAGATCGACCCGGTCAAGCTCAATCAGACCCTCACCGCCGCCGCGCAGGCGCTGGACGGGCTCGGTGACAAGTTCGGCCAATCACTGGTGAACGGCAACGAGATCCTGGGCGATCTGAATACCCGGATGCCTCAGTTCGCCCATGACGTCAGGGCTCTGGCCGATCTGTCGGAGGTGTATGCCGATTCGGCGCCGGACCTGTTCGACGGGCTCGATAACGCGGTCACCACTGCGCGCACCTTCAACCAGGAGCGCGGCAATATCGATCAGGCGTTGATGGCCGCGGTCGGATTCGGTAACAACGCCGGTGATGTCTTCGAACGCGGTGGCCCGTATCTGGTGCGCGGCGCGCAGGATCTGCTCCCCACCTCGAAGTTGCTCGACTACTACAGTCCCGAATTCTTCTGCCTCATTCGCAATTTCGCCGAAGGGGCTCCGAAAATCGCTGCGTCACTTGGCGGTAACGGCTATTCGTTGCAGACCATCACCGAGATAATCGGCGCGGGAAATCCCTATGTGTTCCCGGACAACTTGCCGAGGGTCAACGCAAAGGGCGGACCGGAGGGTCGTCCGGGCTGTTGGCAGAGCATCACCCGTGATCTGTGGCCCGCACCGTATCTGGTGATGGATACCGGAGCCAGCATCGCCCCGTACAACCACTTCGAACTCGGTCAGCCGATCGCCGCCGAGTACGTCTGGGGCCGCCAAGTGGGGGAGCACACGATCAACCCATGAGTGACGCTTGCGGAACGAATCGACTGCGCAGCATGCGGGACCCGAGCTTGCGAGGGAGCCGCATGAGTGACGCTTGCGGAACGAATCGACTGCGCAGCATGCGGGACCCGAGCTTGCGAGGGAGCCGCATGAGTGACGCTTGCGGAACGAATCGACTGCGCAGCATGCGGGACCCGAGCTTGCGAGGGAGCCGCATGAGTGACGCTTTCGGAACGAATCATCAGAGGGCATGCGAGGGGGCCGCATGAGCATCAAGGGCACATTGTTCAAGCTGGGTGCCATCTCCGCGGTGTTGCTGACCTTCACCGCGCTCATCTTCGTAGTGTTCGCCCAACTCCGATTCGACAAGACCACCGGATACTCCGCCGTGTTCGAGAACGCCAGCGGTCTGCGCCCCGGCCAGTTTGTCAGGGCCTACGGCGTAGAGGTCGGCAAGGTCGAGGACGTGACCCTGATCGACGGCGGCGAGAAGGTCCGGGTCGACTTCGCGGTGGAACGCGATCTCCAGCTGTTCTCCGAAACGGCCGCTTCCATCCGCTATCTCGACCTGATCGGCAACCGCTATCTGGAGATCCGTCGGGGAGACAGCAACCAGATCCTGCCGGCGGGCAGCACCATCCCGGTGGAGCGCACCGAACCGGCGCTGGACCTGGACGCGCTCGTCGGAGGGTTCCGTCCGCTGTTCAAATCCCTGGACCCGGACAAAGTGAACAACATCGCCAACTCGCTCATCACGGTTTTCCAGGGGCAGGGCGGCACCATCAGTGACATCCTCGACCAGACTGCGGAGTTGACCACCGCCCTGGCCAGCCGTGATCAGGCCATCGGTGAGGTGATCACCAATCTCAACACCGTGCTGGACACCACCGTGAAACATCAGACGCAGTTCGACGAAACACTGCAGAACTTCGAGAAGCTGATCACCGGTCTGAAGAACCGGGCAGATCCGATCGCGTCGTCGGTAGCCGAGATCAGCAACGCCGCCGGATCGCTGAGCGATCTGCTGTCCGACAACCGGCCACTGCTCCACGACACCCTCGGGTATCTGGAGGGCACCGGACAACATCTCGTCGCGCAGAAGGATGCAATAAACCAGTTCCTGTTGGACATCCCGGAGGCGCTCAAGGTCGTCGGGCGCTCCGGCGGTATCTACGGTGACTTCTTCAACTTCTACGTCTGCGATCTGTCCTTGAAGCTCAACGGGGCGCAGCCGGGCGGGCCGGTCCGCAACGTCCGGTTGGTCACTCAGCCGTCAGGTAGGTGCACGCCGAAATGAGGACGATCCAGGGTTCGGACCGGGTCCGCAAGGGTGTGATGGGCGTAGTCACAGTGCTTCTCGTCATCGGCGTGGGCTCCAGTATCACCAGCGTGCCGATGCTGTTCGCGGTGCCCACCTACTACGCGCAGTTCAAGGACACCGCCGGCCTCAACGTCGGTGACAAGGTGCAGATCGCCGGAGTCGACGTCGGCACGGTCACCAGCATGGATATCAACGGCGACAAGGTCGAGATCGGCTACACCCTCGGCGGCCGGGAGATCGGAACCGAGAGCCGCGCTGCGATCCGGACCGATACCCTCCTGGGCCGGAAGAACATTCAGGTGGAGCCGCGCGGTGACCAGATCCTTCAGCCGCGCGCTTTTCTACCGGTCGAGCAGACCCAGACGCCGTACCAGATCTACGACGCATTCCTCGATGTCACCCGAGCCTCGCAGGGCTGGGACACCCAGGCCGTCAAACAGTCGCTGAACGTACTGTCCGAAACTGTCGATCAGACCGCACCGCACCTGAGCGCAGCACTCAAGGGCGTGCAGGAGTTCTCCGATTCGCTGGGCAAACGTGACGATCAGCTCAAAGCACTGCTGGCCAACGCAGGCAAGATCGCCACAGTGCTCGGTGACCGCAGCGCGCAGGTCAACGCGCTGCTGGTCAACACGCAGACGCTGCTGTCGGCGGTCAACGAGCGCCGGCAGGCCGTCAGCGTGCTGTTGGAGCGGATTTCAGCTGTCTCGCACCAGGTTTCCGGGTTCATCGACGACAACCCCAACCTCAACACCGTGCTCACCCAGCTGCAGACGGTCAGCACCGTCCTCAATGAGCGCAGGAATGAACTCGCGGACACGATCAGTCTGGCGGGCAAGTTCATGATCTCGCTCGCCGAGGCACTATCGTCGGGCCCCTACTTCAAGGTGGTGCTGGCCAACCTGCTGCCACCGACCCTGCTGCAGCCGTTTGTCGATGCGGCGTTCAAGAAGCGCGGTATCGACCCCGAGCAGTTCTGGCGAAATTCCGGACTGCCTGCGTTCCAGTTCCCGGATCCCAACGGCGAGCGCTTCGAGAACGGTGCGCCCCCGCCTGCACCGCGGGTGCTGGAGGGCACTCCGGAATTCCCGGGTCCGGCTGTCCCGCCCGGATCGCCCTGCTCGTACACCCCGCCGGCCGACGGCCTGCCCCGTCCTGGAACCCCGTTGCCCTGTGCGGATCTGAGCGTCGGTCCGTACGGCGACAACCCGTACGGACCGAACTACCACGGTCCGGTCGGCGTCCAGACCTCTGAACCCGACCCACACGGACTCGGGCCGACCCCGGGCATTCCCAGTGCTGCGATCCCCGGCCAGTTGCCGCCGAATGTCCCGGGCGCCCCGGCACCGCCGTTGGCTCCCGGTCCGCCCGGAGCGCGCACCGTGCCGGTCGGTCCGCCCGGGGTTCCGGCCCCGCCGGGACCGACCCCGGGCCGCGCCGTCCCGGCACCGATCCTGCCCGGACCGCCCCCGCCGCCGGGGCCGGGCCAGCAGCTCTCCCCGGCCGGCACCTTGCCGTTGCCGGGTAACCCACCGTTCCTTCCGCCCGGATCGCAGCAGGGAGGGGTGCAGTAGATGTCGACCATCTTCAACATCCGAAACATCAAGCTGCCGGTGCTGTCCAGGGCGTCGGTGATCCTGGGGATCATCGTGCTGGTTGTTGCCGTCGGTGCGGCCGCGGTGGGCTGGAACGTCTACAAACGGGTGAGCACCACGACGGTCACCGCGTACTTCCCCGAGGTGCTCGCGCTGTACCCGGGGGACAGAGTCCTCATCATGGGCGTCAAGGTCGGCCAGATCGACTCGATCACCACCGACGGCGACAAGATGAAGGTCGATTTTCACTGGGACAGCAGGTACAAGGTGCCGGCGAATGCGTCGGCATCGGTGCTCAACCCGAGCCTGGTGGCGTCCCGCGTCATCCAGCTGTCCCCGCCCTACACCGGCGGGCCCGCCATGGCTGATGGTGCGGTGATCCCATTGGAGCGCACCCAGATTCCGGTCGAGTACGACGAGTTGCGCAATGAGGTGACCCGAATCCTGGCCGACCTCGGGCCGACCGCCGAACAGCCCAGGGGGCCGTTCGGCGATATCGTCGACTCCTTCGCGGACGGGTTCGCCGGCAAGGGCGAACAATTCAACAAGACGATCCAGGGACTCTCCGAAGCGCTCGGTGCGTTGAATGAGGGTCGCGGTGACATCGTGACCGTGATCAAGAGCCTCGCGACGTTCGTCAACGCGCTCTACCGGAACGACCAGCAGTTCGTGGCCCTCAACAACGATCTTGCCCAGTTCACCGATTCGTTCACCAATACCGACCGCGAGGTGGCCACCGCGCTACAGGACCTCAATCAGGTGCTGGCGACGACGCGAAAGTTCCTCGACGACAACGCTGAACCGCTCACCGCCGACATCAAGAACCTGGCGGACGTGACCAACGCGATCCTCCAGCCGGAGCCGCGCGACGGTCTGGAGATCGCGCTGCACACATTCCCCAACCTGCTGGCCAATGCGAACAACATCGCGTCACCGAATCAAGGTGGCGTCGTTGCCCTTCCGGTGCTGCCCGGCGTCACCAGCTTCTCCAACCCGCTGAACTTCATCTGCAGTGCCATCCAGGCCGGCAGCCGGCTGGGCTATCAGGAGTCCGCGGAGCTGTGTGCCCAATACCTGGCGCCGATCATGGACGCCATCAAGTTCAACTTCCTGCCCTTCGGCATGAACATGGCGAGCACCGCGATGACTCTGCCGAAGCAGATCTCCTACTCCGAGCCCCGGCTTCGGCCGCCGCCCGGGTACAAGGACACCACCGTGCCGGGCATCTTTGCCCGTGACACCTTGTTCTCGCACGGCAATCACGAGCCGGGCTGGATCGTGGCGCCGGGCATGCAGGGCGTCGAGGTGTCGCCGTTCACAGCGAACATGCTGACCCCGGATTCGTTGGCTGCGTTGCTCGGTGGGCCCGACATCGTGCCGCCGCCGGCGCCTCCGGCCTTCGGTGTGCCACCGGGAGGCAATCTGCCCGGCCCGCCGAACGCGTACAGCCAGACCAATCCGCTGCCGCCGCCTTGGTACCCGCAGCCGGGCCCGCCGCCGGCCCCGGCACCGGGCGTGATCCCCGGTGATCCGTTGGGCGCCATCGCTCCTGCGGCTCCGGCAGCGCCGGCCGCCGTACCGGCACCCCCCGGGCCCCCGCTGCCCGCCGAGATAGGAGGGGGCTCATGACTCGGCCACAGATGAACTGGACGAAGCTCGGCGTCCGCACCGTCGCGCTGGCGGCCACCGGTCTGATGCTCAGTGGCTGTGGCCAATGGCGGGGTATCGCGAACGTCGCGCTGCCGGGTGGCCCCGGCACGCAGGACGGTCACTCGACGATCTACATCCAGATGCCGGAGACGTTGGCGCTCAACGCGAACAGCCGGGTCCGCGTCGCCGATGTCTTTGTCGGGCGGGTACGGACCATCGAGTTGAAGAACTGGGTGCCCACCCTGACGGTGGACCTGGAACCCGGCATCAAGTTGCCGTCCAACGCCCTTGCACGGATCGGGCAGACCAGCCTGCTGGGCTCTCAGCATGTGGAACTGGACTCCCCCGCTGAACCGTCGCCGACCCCGCTGCGGAACGGCGACACCATCCCGTTGCAGAACTCCTCGGCGTTCCCGACCATCGAACGGACCCTGGCCGCGATCTCGGGAGTCCTCACCGGAGGTGGCATCCCCAACCTCGAGGTGATCCAGAATGAGGTGAACGCGCTGCTGACCGGTCGGGCCGATGAGATCCGCGAGTTCCTGAACCGGTTGGACACCTTCACCCTGGAGCTGAACAAGCAGCGCGACGATCTGACCCGCGCGATCGACTCCACCAACCGCCTGCTGGTCGTCATCGCGCAGCGCAACGACACGCTGGATCAGGTGCTGACCGAATTCCCGCCGCTGATCCAGCATTTCGCGGAAACCCGGGACCTGTTCGCCGATGCGGTGACGGCGCTGGGCCGGGTCTCCGAGGCGTCCGACGAGACGCTCAGCAACTCGAACGCCAACCTGCACACCAACTTGCAGGATCTGCAGCGCCCGCTCAAGCAGTTCACGAGGGCGGCACCGCACCTGGTAGAGGCGGTGAAGTTGATCCTGACCGCACCGTTCGCGATCGAGAACATCCATAAAGCCATCCGCGGCGACTACATCAACACGTCGGCGACCATCGACCTGACGCTGTCCGCCCTGGACAACGGCTGGCTTTCGGGCACCGGTCTGTCGGGCATGCTGCGCGCGCTGGAACAGGCCTGGGGCCGTGACCCGGCGACGATGATCCCGGACATCCGTTTCACGCCGAACCCGCTCGATGCGCCGAACGGACCGCTGGTCGAAAGGGGGGAGTGAGACATGTTGCTGACCAAGTTCATTCGAATACAGTTGCTGGCCTTCGCCGCCCTGACACTGGTCGCTCTGGTGGTGCTGTCCCTGGTATATCTGCGCCTCCCCGCCCATTTCGGCATCGGGATGTACCGCCTGTATGCCGATCTGCCGAGTTCGGCGGGACTCTACGAAACTGCCAACGTCACCTACCGCGGCGTCACCATCGGCAAGGTGCGCGCCGTCGAACCCACCCCACAGGGCGCCCGGGTGACGATGGACATCGACAACGACGCCAAGATCCCACTGGATGCCAGCGCCAACGTGCATTCGGTGTCGGCGGTCGGCGAGCAGTTCATCGACGTGGTGTCCGACACCGATGACGGCGCGTACTTCTCTTCCGGCCAGACCATCACCAAGGCCACTGTGCCCTCGGAGGTGGGGCCGGCACTCGACGCCGCCCAGGCCAGCCTGGCCGCGATACCGAAGGAGAAGATCGGCCAGCTGCTCGACGAGACGGCCACGGCGGTGGGCGGGCTGGGGCCGTCACTCCAGCGGCTGGTGGATGCGACGCAGGCACTGGCCGGGGACTTCCGGGACAATCTGGGGGCGGTGGACGATATCGTCGACCGTTCCGGGCCGATCCTGGACAGCCAGGTGAATTCTGCGGACGCCATCGCCCGGTGGGCGGCCAATCTGAACACCATCGCGTCGCAGACCGCCGAGCAGGATGCCGCGCTGCGCAGCGGTCTGCAGCAGGCGGCCCCGACGGCCGATCAGCTCAGCGGGGTGTTCAGCGACGTCCGCGACGCTCTGCCCCAGACGCTCGCCAATCTCGAGGTCATATTCGACATGCTCAAGCGGTACAACAAGCATGTCGAGCAGATACTTGTGCTCCTACCGCAGGGTGGCGCCCTTGGCCAGGCCGGGACGATCTTCGGTGCCCAGGGCCTGCTGCACTTCGGTCTGGGCGTCAACTCGCCCCCGCCTTGCCTGACCGGGTTCCTGCCGGCCCCGCAGTGGCGGTCACCGGCCGACACCAGCACCCAACCGATCCCGCAGGGTCTCTACTGCAAGATTCCCAAGGACGCCACCAATGTGGTGCGCGGCGCGCGCAACAACCCCTGCGCCGACGTGCCGGGTAAACGTGCCGCCACCCCACGGGAATGCCGCAGCGACGAGCCCTACGTGCCGTTGGGCACCAACCCCTGGTACGGCGATCCGAATCAGATCGTCGACTGCCCCGCCGCCGGCGCGCGATGCACCCAACCGGTGAACCCCGGCCAGGTCATCCCTGCACCGTCGATCAACAACGGGTTGAATCCACTGCCGGCCAGTCAACTGCCCCCACCGGAATCGAGCGCACCGACCAGCGATCCGCTCACCCCGCCCGGACAGGGCACGGTCACCTGTAGTGGACAGCAACCCAACCCCTGCATCTACACTCCGGCATCAGGTCCGTCGGCGGTCTACAGCCCGTCCAGCGGCGAGGTGGTCGGACCTGACGGGGTCAAGTACTCGGTCAACAACTCGAATAACCCAGGAGAGAACGGATGGAAGGAGATGCTGGCACCAGCCGGCTGAACCCCACCGACCAGGACGACGACACCAGCGACATCCCAGCCGCCGAGGAGGCGGTTCCCGCGACACCCCAGGACACCAACCACGGCCGACTCGGCCGCGGCTGGTTGACCGGCATCTGCGCCGCACTCTTCGTGCTGGCCGCGGGCCTCACCGTGACCGGATACCTGCTGCTGCAGTCCAATGCCCGCAGCGAGCAGATCGCTCGCGACGACGCGGTAGCCCTGCAAGCGGCCAAGGACTGCGTGATCGCGACCCAGGCCCCGGATACCGCGTCGATGGGCGCCGCGCAGGCCAGGATCGTCGAGTGCTCGACCGGTGACTTCGGCGCCCAGGCCGTGTTCTACAGCTCGATGCTGACGGAGGCCTATCAGGCGGCCAATGTGCAGGTCGAGGTCGCCGATCTGCGTGCGGCGGTCGAGCGCCACCACGACGACGGCTCGGTCGATGTGCTGGTGGCGTTGCGCACCAAGGTGAGCAACAGCGAAGCCGCCGGCCAGGAACAGGGCTACCGGTTGCGCGTCACGATGCAGCGTGACAACGGTACCTACAAGATCGCCAACCTGGTCCAGGTCAGCACGTGACGGCCGTGCTCGACGAGGTTACGCAGACCCGGGAGGTCGCAGCGGCGGACCTGGCGTCCTGGGGCGCCAGGGCGGGCGCGTTGAGCATCGATGTGCTGTTCGGCATGGCGCTCCTCGGCACGCTGGCGCAGCTGGCCTGGACCGCGCCGTTGCTGGGCTGGCTGTGGTGGGTCTACGTGACCCTGGCGGCCGTGGCCGGCCTGGCGATGATGGCCAACCGCTGGCTGCTGCCGGCGCGGTACGGCTGGACGGTGGGTCGTGCGGTGGCCGGTATCCGGGTGGTGGGCCTCGACGGCACGCCGGCGGACGTCGGACGGTTGTTTCTCCGCGATATCGCCCACCTGCTGGACACCGCCGCAGTGCTGCTCGGCTGGCTGTGGCCGCTGTGGGATCGGCGACACCGCACCTTCGCGGACCTGTTGTTGCGCACCGAAGTGCACCGGGTTGGCGAGCCGGAACGCAGTCCGCGCCGACCGGTCGCGATCGGACTGCTGACCCTCGCCGTGGTATGCATCGCCGCGACCGCGTCGGGCTACCTGGTGGTGTACCGACACGACCGTGCCCTCGAGGAGGCGCGGACCCAGATCGCCGAGCAGGGCCCCCGCATCGTCGAGCAGGTGCTGAGCTATACCCCGGAGACCGCCGAGGATGACTTCGCCCGGGCACAGTCGCTGGCCAGCGAGGTCTATCGGCCCCAGCTGATCGCCCAACAGGAGGCGCTTCAGACGGCACCTCTGGCGTCCAACGAGTACTGGGCCGTCAACAGCGCCGTGCTGGAGGAGCCCGAGCTGACCTCGACCACCGCATCGATGTTGTTGGCGATGCAGGGCTACCGCAGCACCGATCCGAACACCACGCGATTCATCACCGCGACGGTGCGGGTGGATTTCGTCAAGGCCGGCGACCAGTGGCAGGTGCAGAACTTGACCGTGCTGACGAGGCCCTATACCCCAGCGCCCGATGCAGGGGGCGGCGGATGAGCCCGCGCCGCATCGTCGATCCCGACGCCCCGGAGTTCTTCGTCGCGCCGGTCGACCGGCCCGCCCGGTGGGGGCTGCCACTGGTCGCCGGCCTCGCCGCGCTGGTGATCGCGGTGGCGCTGGGGCTGGCGTCGTTCATGACGGTCGCGCACGAGTCGAACCGTCAGACACAGATCCGGGACGCCGATGCGCTGGGCTATGTCCGGGCGTTCATGACGGCCTACACCACTCTGGATCCGTTCAACGCCAACGATTACGCCGACCGGATCCGCGCCCAGGGCACCGGAGAGTTCGTGCAGACGTTCACGGAGAAACAGAACGAGATCCTGCTTCAGGTGGCCCGGGCCGAACCCACCACCGGGGAGGTCCTGGAGGCCGGCGTGCAGCGGTGGAACGACAACGGCAGCGCCGATGTCCTGGTCGCCACCAAGATGACCAGCACCACCCCGGACGGAAAAACCACTATCGAGACCGGAAGTCGTTGGCTGGCAACGACAATCAAGGAGGGACAGCAGTGGAAGATCAGCCGGCTGATTCAGGTGATCTGACCACCGAGGCCGAGACGGAGGACACGGTGCCGCACCGCGCGCCGAGCCGCGGGATCAAGGTGGCCGCCGCCGCCGGGGCCGCGGCGTTCGTCGCCGCCGCCGCGTTCGCCGGGGCCGGCGCAGAGCCCTATCTGACCGATCGGGCGCTGGTGCAGGTCAAGCTCGACATCGCCGGGACCGCCGCCGACGCGATCACCACACTGTGGACCTACACGCCCGAGGACATGGAAACCCTGCCCGACCGGGCCGCCAAGTTCCTCGGCGGGGACTTCGAGGCGGAGTACCGTAAGTACATCGACGCCATCGCCGCACCCAACAAGCAGGCCCAGGTGTCCAACAACACCGACGTGCTCGGCACCGCGGTGGAATCCCTCGACGGTGGCAACGCCTCGGCGATCGTGTACACCAACTCGGTGGCGACCAGCCCGGTCACCAAGAACATCCCGTCCCTGCGCTACCTGTCCTACCGTCTGATCATGGAGAAACGCGGAACCGACTGGCTCATCACCAAGATGAACGCCATCACCTCGCTGGATCTGACACCCCGGCTGTAGCGCCCGGGGGTCGCCGGTATGAAATCGCCTGTCTCGCATCGGCTCACCATGACGGCACTGCTGCTGCTCACGTTCGCCACCGGTCTGGTGGACGCGGTCAGCGTGCTGGTGCTGGGCCACGTCTTCGTGGCCAACATGACCGGCAACGTCATCTTCCTCGGATTCTGGTTCGTCCCGCATTCCGGCGTCGACCTGTGGGCCGCGGTGGTGGCGTTCCTCAGCTTCGTCACCGGCGCCGTCGTCGGTGGGCGTCTGGTAAGGCACCGGGGCCCGTCGGTGCGTCGCTGGTTGCCGACCGCTCTGGCGGTGGAGGTGGTGCTGCTGGTGGCGCTCGCCGTCCTGGCCGGCGCCGGTGTACTGCACTATGACGACGACACCAAACTCATCCTGATAGCCGGATTGGCAGTGGCTTTCGGCATCCAGAACGCCAGCGCCCGCCAGTTCGGTATCCAGGAACTCAGCACCACCGTGCTCACCCAGACCATCGTGGGCATCGGATTCGACAGCCGGTTGGCCGGCGGCACCGGCCAGCGCGAGAAGCTGCGCTACACGGTGGTGCTCACCATGTGCGCGGGTGCGGTGCTCGGTGCGACCCTGACCCTGAAAGTGGTGGCACCGGTGATCGGGCTGGCCGCCGCGGTCGTCACCGCGGCGGCGCTGATCTTCGCGTTCGGCCCGAGGCGCTCGACGAGCAGTAGCCCGACCGTGCGCGTCCGTGCGGATTTCGCAAAGGGCCGCTGGGGTGCGGCGAAAGGCATCAAAGGTGGTCGGCGCGGTACCGACCGGCAAAGGGCTGCGCCACCGCTACATCAGCGTGCCGGCGCCCTGATGCTGCGGCGAACGTGGGGAACCCAGCCTCGCGAAAAGCCTTGCGGCAAACCGGATCGACGCCCGAGATAATTACCGATGCAAAAGCCCCGGTCGAGAAAGATCTTGATGTTAAGTTTTGGCTGAGAGTCCACTGGCAGCGGGGGAGGCACGGGGATATGGCCGGGAAACACCGGAAGGTGGCGGAGCGGACCAGGCGGGTCGCGGTGGTGACGGCGGCGACCGCCACTGCGACGGCGCTGACCGTCGGTGCGGCCGCACCGACCCCGCCGCCTCGCCCGGAAGAGCATTACCTGAGGCTGGTCGAGCAGACCGTCGACCTGAGCGCCTCGGTGAGTCCCTTCGGCCCTCCCGGGACCCATTCCGACGTCACCCGGGGTGCGGGCAAGACCGCGTACAAGTCGGTGCAGGACTTCATCGAGTCCTACGAACGCGCGCTGGTCCGCAACTTCAACATCGCCGGCGGACTCGGCCTGAACCTCCAGGATCTGCTGACCGGGATTCCGGCGGGCCTGCTCGACGAGGTGCTGGGCGCCATCCCGATCGACCTCAGCCCGCTGCTCGACGAGGTGCTGCCGAATCTTCTGGTCAGGCCGCTGATCGACCTGCTGTCGATGCTCGGCATCACCGACGGCGCCGGCAACGTGACGCTGTCGGGCCTGCTCGGCATCATCGGCCTGGACCTGTCCGACCCGCTGAACCTGTCCGGGCTGGACATCCCGGGGGTCAAATTCGTCACCGCCGGTGAGCCTTTCGCGCTGCTGAAGATGATCTCCGGGTTGGACCTGGGGTGGACCCCCGGCACGGCGAACGCGGTGGCCGACGCCATCAACAGCGCCCCGTACCTGTCGGTCGGCGTGGAAGAGTTGTTGGACGGCATTCTGGACCTCGCCGACGCGGCGGTCGAGAACATCCCGGCGGTCGGACCGCTGCTCGCCGTCGTCACGAACCTCATCGACGTCCTCACTCCCGATCTGGGGCTCGACGTCATCGATGTGCGGATCCCGATCACCATCGGGTACGGCTTCGGCGCGATGGCGACCGGCTCGGCCTATCACCAGGTGCTCGCGGATCTGGTCAATCAGCCCAGGGTGGGCGCCGGTGGTGGGCCGCTGGGCAGCCTGACGATTCTGCCGTTGATCCTGGCCAACAATGTCGGCAGGGCGAACGGTGGCATGCTGGCCCGCTTCTACCCGCTGTTCGAGCGGCTCGGCATCGACATCATCAGCCCCGACGTGGCCACCTCAAACCGGGGTGTCGGAATCCCGGTGCTGGGCACCGGAATCGAGCTCGGCGCGGGTAATCTGATCCCCATCAAGGTGGACGCCACCGTCCAGTACCAGCCGTACTCCGACTTCGCGGCGTGGCCGAATCCGTTCACGCTGTTCAACAATCTGCTGGCCGGCACCATCGGCGCGGCCTACATCATGCGCGGGGTGGAACTGGACAGCGCGCTGGACCAGATCCTCGGTGAGGTCAGCGAGACGGTGGCCGACGCGTTGAACCTCGGTACGCCGTTGGCGCTCAACGTCTATCTGACGCTGGCGACCAGGACGCTGCCCCTGCTGGAGCCGCTCTACCTGCTCGGTGACGTGCTCAACATGGTGAGCTTCGGAACGCTGGGCACCATCCCGATCCGGCTGGCCAACGCGCTGTCGCCGGCGCTGACCAGTCTGGTGAACCTCGGCTACACCGACGTGGTACGCAACCCGGACGGCACCTACACCCGGACCCTGGACGACCCGGACACCGCCACACCGTTCCTGTCGTTCCCGAAGGTCAACTGGGGTCGCGCGATGAACGACGTGCTGACCTCCCTGATGAACGGTTTCCACAAGGAGTTCATCAGCGGAAACCCCACCGCCGCCCCGCCGAATGTTCTGGAGAACATCGGAAAGCTGATCCAAACCCTCACCCGCGGACTGAATATGGGTGGTCTGGCGGCCGGGTTGCAGGAGGGGATCGACGATCTGGTCGGCGGACTCACCGGCCAGGCCGCCCGGCAGGCCGCCAATGCGTCCCGCACCCTGGCTGCGGCGGCCGGAGAGCTGCCGGACTCCGAACCCAAACTGGTGACGCTCTCGGTGCAACCCGACGGCGATGTATCGACCGGCAAGCATGCCGCCGCACCGGACGCCGAGGTTCCGGCCGACTCCGGCTCGGCACCCAGACATGCTGCCCCGGAACCGGAGTCGGCTGACGCCGAGAAGTCCCCCGAAGACGTTGCGGTGGACGCAGCCGAGGACGTCACCGAAGACGCCGCCGAAGAGCCTTCGTCCGATGCGGTCGAGCCGGCGGTGGACGCCGAGGCCGAGGATGCGGACGCGGTCGAGCAGCCGGCCGCGAAGAAGGACCCGGTGCGCAAGATCGTGCGCGACCTGAAGAAGGCCTTCACGCCGAAGAAGAAGCAGCCCGCCGAGAGCACGGCCGATTCGGATGCCGACGCCAAGGCGCCGAAGAAGTCCGACAGCAAGAAGACCGAGACGACCAAGGCGGATACGGACACGTCGGGATCCGAGCGGGCCGACAAGGCGGCCGCATAGAAGCACCTGCGTGCCCCGCAGGCTGTGGATGAATCGGTGATTGTGGATAACTGCGGGTTTCCCGGCACCGCGCACCGCCACGTGTCGGACCTCGTCGTGAGAGTGGTTGTATGCCACCGCCGACAACACCTTTCGCGGAGAATTACGTTGAGCCTCGGCTGGATGTGCTGTTCGAGGAGATCGCCGAGCTGACCGGGCAGCGCAATGCGATCGACGGCCGGTTGGTGGAGATCATCGCCGAGATCGACGGCAGAGGTGCGGCCGACGGCAACGCGTTGTGGGGTGCCACGGGATGCCGGTCGATCGAGGCGCTGGTGGCCTGGAAAGCCGGTGTCACCCCGCGCCGGGCCGGGACCATGGTCGCCGTCGCGCACCGCATCGACGAATTGCCGCGCTGCACCCAGGGATTGCGCGAAGGGCGGGTGTCCCTCGATCAGATCGGGGTCATCGCCGAACAGGCTGCCGCGGGTTGCGACGATCACTACGCCAATCTGGTGCAGGTCGCCACGGTCACCCAACTGCGGACCGCGGTCAAACAGGAACCCCGCCCCGATCCCGACCGCAAGCCGGAGCCCAAGCGTTCGTTCTCCTCGGTCGATGGCGACGGCTACACCACCTACAAGATTCGGCTGCCCAAGCTGGAGGCCGCGAAGTTCGACGCCGCGGTCGCCTCGCACAAGGATGCGTTGATCGCGGACTGGAAACGTGATCACGACGCCGGCGACAGCGACGATGAGCAGGCCGGTGCGCAGACCTGTGAGCAGGCACCGCCGTTCCCGGACACCACCGATGCCTTCATGAGCCTGGTCGAGGCCGGCTGGGACACCGACGCCGCAGCCCGCCCGCACGGAGCCCACACCACCGTGGTGGTGCATCTGGATGTCGAGAAGCGCGTCGCCGCGCTGCATCTGGGAGCCGCCCTCACCGACGCCGACCGCCGCTACCTCTTGTGCGACGCCACCTGCGAGGTCTGGTTCGAACGCCGCGGCACCCCGATCGGGGCTGGGCGGACCACCCGCACCATCAGCCGCCGACTCCGCCGAGCCCTGGAGTACCGGGATAAGTCGTGTGTGGTGCCCGGCTGCGGGGCGACCCGCGGTCTGCACGCCCATCACCTGGTGCACTGGGAGAACGGCGGACCCACCGAACTCTCAAATCTGGTGCTGCTGTGCCCGTTTCACCATCGATCCCATCACCGTGGTGGGATCACCCTCACCGGGCCCGCCGACCGGCTGGTGGTCACCGACAGAGACGGACAACCCCTGACCGGTGCGGCACTGGCCCGCCCACCGACCACCCCGCCCCCGGATGTGGCACCCTGCAAAGGACCACTGGGCGAACGCGCCCAATGGTGGTGGTACACACCGTTCGAACCGCATCCGCCACCGCCCGACGCGATCAATTGAAGGCGAGCCAGCTCGGCAGGGCGCGCTCGCGGGAGTCGCACAACACCTCGAAGGTGTCGCAGGATCCCTTGGGGACGCCCGCGCCCGCCCACATGCCGCCGGTGTCGCGGCGCAGCACGATCGACGAGGAGCCGCCGCCGTCGAGCAGGATCGCGGTGTCGCTTCCCAAGCCGCGGAAAAGATCCTGGATCTGATCGGGGGTGTAGCTGCCGCCCTGGAAGACGTACATCTCGTCACGATCGCGGGCGTACGCCAGTGCGGTCCGGGCGGCCGAGGGGCCGGGGTCGTTCATCTGCCCGGTCTTCCCGGGGGCGAGCAATCCCAGTCCGCTGACCGCGACGAACCGGGTGCCCTTGTTGACCAGATCGTTGATCACCGGCCCGGCCGCGTCGAAGTCGTCGCCGGAACGCGGCAGCACCACGAACGGCGCACCGGCGACCGGGAGGATCATCGTCGCCAGCGGAGTCCACACCTCGTCTCCTCCGGAGAGCCCTTGCTTACCGGCATAGGCGACGGTGCCGGTGAGCGGCACATTCGCGCGGCCCAGTCCACGCGTGTTGTCCACGTAGGCACCCAGGGGAGAGCTGCAACCGGTGGACTTCCACGAACCGCGCTGCTGCCCGCGAATATCGAAAAAGTTGGCGTTGATGGCGATGGTGGGCTGCCCGAGAGCCTGCCAGGCGGCGATCGGGGTGTAGATCTCCGACGCCTGCACGAGTCCGTCGCCGGTCCGGGCACCCGGTGTGCGCTCGCACCGGGCCTGATAACCGTTGTGGGTGTCCACCAGCAGTCGCGGTGCCAGCCGCGCGGAGGCGGCCTTGATGATCATCAGGTGGCCGCCACCGCCACTCTC
This sequence comes from Mycolicibacterium diernhoferi, assembly GCF_019456655.1. Classification (NCBI taxonomy): domain Bacteria; kingdom Bacillati; phylum Actinomycetota; class Actinomycetes; order Mycobacteriales; family Mycobacteriaceae; genus Mycobacterium; species Mycolicibacterium diernhoferi. The sequence goes on from NZ_CP080332.1 coordinate 314,780, forward strand.
GTACCAGTTTCCCGCGGCGTTGAGCAATGGGGCGGGGTGGCCGCTGCCGAAGTTGTAGACCAGATAGGAACCGCGGGTATTGGCGATGGCGGTGGCCAGCAGTGTGCGACCGTCGGCCGCGCTCGCGACCGGCGTGCCGGTGGTCGTGGCCAGCGCTGCGGTCACCGCAAGCGTCACGAGACCGGCGGCCAGGCGCCGGAAACGGGCGGCAACGATCGGCACGGCTTTCCCTCCAGGATCGGCGGGCCACTGACGTGGACCGAACGCTCAGATTAATCACACCAGCAACACTGTCAACTTTCGTCACAACTGAATCACGGTTGCGCATCGAGTTACGTGCTTGAACCTCACCGGAATTGGGTACGCAGCCAAAGACCTGTCACTTAGTTGAGGAGCAGCAATGATCGGGACAATTATCAGCGCGCTTTTCGTCGGCCTCATCGTCGGCGCGTTGGCGCGATTGATCATGCCTGGCAAACAGAACATCGGTGTGCTCATGACCGTTGCGCTGGGTGCGGTGGGCTCGCTGGTGGGCAGCTGGGTGACCTACCAGATCGGCTACGCGAACAGCAACGGTGGCTTCGCCATCATCCCGTTCCTGGTCGGTGTGGTTGTGGCCATCGTGCTGATCGCCCTCTACATCGGGATCTCCGGTCGGCGGGGCACACCGGTCCACCACTGATCTCGTCAGCCCGGCGGCGCGAGCCGGTACACGGCATCGGCGTAATCGTCGGTGATGTACACCGCGCCGTCGGGACCGCTGACGGCGGCCACCGGCCGGCCCCAGCGGTTTCCGTCGGGGGTCTGGAAACCTCCGACGAGAGTCTGCTGGTTCCCGAGAGTGCCGTCGCGCCAGTCGAAGAACGACACCTCGGGGGCCTGCGGATTCTGTCGGTTCCAGGACCCGTGCACTCCGATAAGGGCGCCGCTGTCATAAGGCGCCGGCAGCTGCCCGACGGTGAAACTCATGCCCAGCGGTGCGGAGTGCGCGGCCAGACTCTGTTCGATGCGCGGCAGGGCCGCGCAATTCATCGCCTTACCGTCCGGGTTGGTCTGCACATCGCGGATGAGTGCCAGATCTGCCGGCCCGCCATCGGGATTGCAGTAGGGCCAACCCAGTTCGCGGCCCGGGGTGAGCCGAGCCACCGATTCGGGCGGGTGGTTGTCGACGTAGTCGGGACGCACCTGCCCGGTGTCCGGGTCGGCGACGTTGTCACGATTGTTCACCGCCGTCCACACCGAACCATCCGGCGCGATGGCGAGTCCGGTCCCGTTGCGCACACCCGTGGCGAAGGCTTCCATCTCGCTCCCGCCGGCGGGAACCCGCATGATGGTGGCCCGTGGAGGGTCGGCGTCACGGTCGGAGGCGGAGATGTTGCCGGTCGAACCGATGGAGAAGTAGACCGCACCGTCCGGACCGACCGCCACACTCTTGAGCGCATGCGAGTACGCGCCGCGCAGGTCGGGACTGCGCGCGTCGGGTAGCCCGCCGGCGATGGTGCGGCGGTCGGCGGCGGAGCCGTCGCGGTAGGAGTACGCATCGACCCGGTCGCTCTCGGCCACGTAGAGGGTGTCTCCGGCGAAGGTCAGCCCGTGCGGCTGGGTGAGGCCGTCCAACAGCACCTCGGCTCCTCGGCCGGGCTGCATCGACAGGACCTGTCCCGTACTGGGAATCGAAACCAGCAGCTTTCCGTCCGGGGCCCACGCCGCCAGTCGGGGTTTCGACGTCCTGGCCCACACCTCCAACGTCCAGCCCCGCGGTATCAGCGCGCGCCGGGGCTGGTCGAACGGGGGCTGATCCATACCGTCGGGCACGGTGACCGTCACCTCGGCCAGGCCTGTCGACACCGGGGCCGGCGAGCTGGTGTCCGCAACGGTGGGCGGGCCGGGCGCCGGGGCCTCGGTCGAGCACGCGGCCACCAGGGCGGCCCCGGCCAGGCCGCCGATCAACCTGAGGCTATCCGCCCAGGCCGGCATGCATCTCCCACACCAGGATCTCCGCCGGTTCGGTGGCGGTGACCCGCTGCCCGCCGGTGGCCGTCAGTCGCGCGGCGTCGCCTTGCGCCAGTTCACCGGCGCCCTCCAGGCTCACCGCGCCCCGGGGCACGAACAGATGCAGATAGGGTGCCTGCGGCAACTGCACCGACTGGCCCGGTTGCAGGCGGGCTCCGTGCAGTGCGGCATACCGATTGCCGATCGCGATGGCCGATGTGTCGCGGTGCTCTGGCATCCCGGAGGCGATGGTGACCAACCCGCCGCGAAGCAGTTCGTCGTCGATCTCGAGCTGCTGGTAGCCCGGGTCGCGGCCCGACTCGTCGGGGACCACCCACATTTGCACGAAATGCACGGGCTCGCTGTGGCTTTCGGATCCGGTCAGCGTCCAGGAGTCGTTCTTCTCCGAATGCAGGATGCCGCGCCCGGCCGACATGCGTTGGGCCAGACCGGGATAGATGACGCCGTTGTTGCCGGTTGAGTCCTGGTGCACCAGCGACCCCTGCAGAACCCAGGTCACGATCTCCATGTCGCGGTGCGGGTGGGTGTCAAAGCCGGTGCCGGGGGCGACCCGGTCGTCGTTGTTCACCAGCAGCAGGCCGTGGTGGGTGTTGCTCGGGTCGTAGTGGTCGCCGAACGAGAACGAGTGCTTGGAGTCGAGCCAGGAGATCCTGGTTGCCGGGCGGTCGGCCGCGGGCCGGATGTCCACGGATGCGGTTCGGGTCATCGTGCTCCTCGATATCAGCGCCCAGCCTAGGTGGGGGCGATGGACAGCACAACTTAAATGATGTGTCATGTATTCCATGTGGCTGAATGCGCAGCAGCAGGCGCTGTGGCGGGGATACCTGACGATGACGGGACGGTTGCAGACCGCCATGAACCGGCAGTTGCAGCGGGACTGCGGACTGTCGCTGGCCGACTACGACGTGCTGGTGGCCCTCGACGAGTCGCCCGGATGCCGGGTGAACGATCTCGGCCGGCATCTCGGCTGGGAACAGAGCCGGGTATCGCACCAATTACGCCGGATGCGCGACCGGGCGTTGGTGGAACGCCGCGATGCCGACGACGACCGGCGCGGGGCGATCGTCGAGCTGACCGTGCAGGGGCGCGCGGCGCTCGCGGCGGCCGCGCCCGCACATGCCGAGTTGGTGCGCACGGTGGTGTTCGACGCGATGACGCCGGCCGAATCCCGCGCCATCGAGCAGTGGGTCACGCGGGTGGCGGCCCGGCTCGCGCCGTAGTCCCTCAGCCGGCCGGGTCCCAGCCGTGCATGGCCGTCTGCATGCCGTCGGGGTCCAGGGCGTCGACGCCCAGCGGCTGCTGATCCGGACGCCGGCGCATGCCCTCCAGCAGCAGGGCCACATAGCGGCGCCACAGTTGCGGCTCGACGTGACCGGCCCATTCGCTGACGGTGCCGGCCAGCAGGAAAATGATCGGGGTATCGGTGTGCTGAATGTCCTCCCTCAGGTACCCGTCCCGCCTGGCCCGCTCGACCAACTGCGTGACCAGGGGGGCCAGCCGTTCCCGCATGCGCTCGACCCGATTGCCGCCGTAGGCCTTGCTGTAGACCATCTCGCGCAATCCCCGGTCGGTGGCCGTGAGCTCACACTGGCGCTCGATGAACCAGACGAACCCGTCCCACGAATTCTCTTGTTGGAGAGCGGTTTCGGCCAGGCACACCACCTCGTCGATACCGTCCTCGAAGACGGCCTCGACCAGTTCGTCCTTGGTGGCGAACCGCCGGTACACCGTTCCGACGCCCACCCCCGCGTGGTGGGCCACATCGTTGAGGCTGCCCTCCATGCCCTTGGCCGCGAACAGTTCCCGCGCGGCCTTCAGGACGCGCTGGCGGTTGCGCTCGGCGTCCTTGCGCAGGCCCCGGCAGGGTTTGTCAACCACGCGGCCCACTGTAGTGACGTCGCTTACCGTTCGGCATAACCGGATTGATCTTATCCACTTATCCGGTTAGGTTTTTCCCAGCCAAGTGTCGGTCGCCATCGGGGGGACCGTCCCATTCGTCTCAAAGGGGCACCCCATTGATCGGCGTCATCGAGCACTGCGCTGTCCGCACCCGCGAGGTCCACGCATGACCACGGTGCTGCGCCGGTACTGGCTGCCCATCCTCATCGTGATCGCCGTCGCCGCCGGCGCCTTCACGGTGAGCAATCTCCGCCTGGTATTCGGGTCGAACCCGGTCGTCGTCACCCCGGTCGGGGCAGGCATCGCCGAGGACGACGACCCCAAGGTCGTCGTCCTGGAGGTGTTCGGCACCGCCGGCACCGCCGTCATCAACTACCTGGATCTCGACGGCAAACCGCAGCGCGCGGCCGACCCCACGCTGCCCTGGTCGCTCACGATGACCACCACGGCCGCGGCCGCCAACGTCAACCTGCTGGCGCAGAGCGATGGCGACAGCATCACCTGCCGGATCACGGTCGACGGCGAGGTCAAGGATGAAAGGACCGCAACCGGCATGAACGCCGAAACCTACTGCCTGGTGAAGGCCGCATGAGCGCCACCGTCGACGACGACCAGGACGAGGCCGCCACCAGTCCGATCCCCACCGCGCGACACCGGGCCGAGGAACGCAAGCCCCTCATCCCGCGGTTCCTGCGGACCTTCGCCATCCCGGTCATCCTGGCCTGGGTCGCCATCATCGCGGTGCTCAACACCGTTGTGCCGCAACTCGACGAGGTCGGCAAGATGCGCGCGGTCTCGATGAGCCCCGCCGACGCCCCCTCCAAGATCGCCACCCAACGCGTCGGCGAGGTGTTCGACGAGTACAACACCTCCAGCTCGGTGATGATCGTGCTGGAGGGTGACGAGCCACTCGGCGCCGAGGCGCACGCCTTCTACGACGACATGGTCGACCGGCTGGAGGCCGACACCAAGCACATCGAGCACGTGCAGGACTTCTGGGGCGACTCGCTGACCGCCACCGGCGCCCAGAGCGTCGACAACAAGGCCGCCTACGTGCAGGTCTATATCGCCGGCGAGCAGGGCGAGGCGCTGGCCAACGAGTCGGTGGCCACGGTGCGCGAAATCGCCTCGGACGACAACGCTCCCGAGGGCCTGCACGTCTACGTGACGGGCCCGTCGGCGCTGAGCGCCGATCAGACCGCGGTCGGCGACGCCAGCATGAAGACCATCGAGCTGGTGACGTTCGCGGTCATCATCGTCATGCTGCTGATCGTCTACCGCTCCGTGGTGACGACCGGCATCGTGCTGGTGTTGGTGATGGCCGGCCTGCTGTCGTCCCGCGGCATCGTGGCCGTGCTGGCCTATCACCACGTCTTCGGCCTCACCACCTTCGCGATCAACCTGCTGGTGACGCTTGCCATCGCGGCGGCCACCGATTACGCGATCTTCCTCATCGGCCGCTACCACGAGGCGCGCCGCAAGGGTAAGGACCGAGAAGCCGCGTACTACGACATGTTCCACGGCACCGCGCACGTGGTGCTCGCCTCGGGCCTGACCATCGCCGGTGCCGCCAGCTGCCTGTACTTCACCCGGCTGCCGTACTTCCAGACGATGGGCCTCCCGCTGGCCGTCGGCATGGTGATGGTGATCGCGTCGGCGCTCACGCTGGGTCCGGCGGTGATCTCGGTGTGCAGTCGGTTCGGCAAGGTGCTCGAGCCCAAGCGCATGGGACAGTCGCGACTGTGGCACAAGGTCGGTACCACCACGGTCCGCTGGCCGGGCGCCATCCTGGTGTGCGCCGTCATCGCCACGTTGGTCGGCCTGCTTGCCCTGCCCGGCTATCACACCACCTACAACGACCGGATCTACCTGCCCGAAACGGTGCCGGCCAACGTCGGCTACGCCGCCTCCGACCGGCATTTCACCCAGGCCAAGATGAACCCGGACCTGCTGCTGATCGAGACCGATCACGACCTGCGCAACCCGGCGGACTTCCTGGTGATCGACAAGATCGCCAAAGCCCTTGTGCGGGTTCGCGGCATCGCCCAGGTGCAGACCATCACCCGGCCCGATGGCAAGCCCATCGAACACTCGACGATCCCGTATACGCTCGGCCAGAGCGGCAATCTGCAGATCATGAGCAACGACTACACCCAGAACAATCTGGCGAACATGCTCGTCCAAGCCGACGATCTGCAGATCAGCATCGACGCGATGACCGAGATGATGAACATCCAGGAGGATCTGGCCGCGGTGTCGGCGTCGATGGCCGACAAGATGGCGACGACGTCGGATGACATGAACGAGGTGCGCGACCATCTGGCCGATTTCGACGATCAGTTCCGGCCGCTGCGCAACTACCTGTACTGGGAACCGCACTGCTTCAACATCCCGATGTGCTGGTCCATGCGGTCGATATTCGACGCCATGGACGGCATCGACGTGATGTCCGGCGACTTCGAGGAACTGGTGCCGGAGATGCGCCGGATGGCGGATCTGATGCCGAAGATGGTGGCCGTCATGCCGGATCAGATCAACTCGATGAAGCACCAGAAGGAGATCCTGCTCAACCAGTACGCGTCGCAGAAGGCGCAGCAGGATCTGGCGATGTCCCTGCAGGAGGACATGACCGCGATGGGCGATGCGTTCGACGCAGCGCTCAACGACGATTCGTTCTACCTGCCGCCGGAGGCGTTCACCAACGCCGACTTCATCGACGGCATGGACAACTTCATCTCCCCGGACGGAAAGGCCGTGCGGTTCACCATCACCCACCAGGGCGATCCGCTGACCCCGGAAGGCATTTCGCGCATCGAACCGCTCAAGCTCACCGCGGCCGATGCCATCAAGGGCACCCCGTGGGAGGGTTCGTCGATCTACCTGGGCGGCAGCGCGGCCACCTACGCCGATCTGCAGCAGGGCGCCGACTATGACCTGTTGATCGTCGCCGTCGCGGCGCTGATCCTGATCTTCATCATCATGATCGTGCTGACCCGGGCCATCGCGGCGGCCGGCGTCATCGTCGGCACCGTCGTGCTGAGCCTCGCGGCGTCGTTCGGTCTCTCGGTGCTGTTGTGGCAGCACATCGTCGGTATTCCGCTGCATTGGATGGTGCTGCCGATGTCGGTCATCGTGCTGCTGGCGGTGGGTGCGGACTACAACCTGCTGCTGGTCTCCCGGATGAAGGAAGAGGTCCACGCGGGCGTCAACACCGGCATCCTGCGCTCGATGGTGGGCACCGGTTCGGTGGTGACGGCCGCGGGCCTGGTGTTCGCGTTCACCATGATCTCGATGTCGGTCAGCGACCTGATCATCATCGGCCAGGTGGGCACCACCATCGGTCTGGGCCTGCTGTTCGACACGCTGGTGGTGCGGTCGTTGATGACGCCGTCCATCGCCTCGCTGCTGGGGCGCTGGTTCTGGTGGCCGCAGCGGGTGCGTCCGCGCCCGGTGCCCTCGCCGTGGCCCAAGCCGCAGCCGGCCGCCGAGGAGGTGACCGCGTGAGGCGGCTGTTCGCCGGTGTCGCAACGGCGCTGATCGCCGTGCCGATCGCCTTGGCGCCGAGCGCATCTGCGGACCGGGACACCGAATTCGCAAACCAGTTACACGGTTTCGGGATCTACGGGCAACGGGACTTCAACGCTTGGCTGGCCAAGATCGCCTGTAAGCGGTTGACCACCGGCGTCGACGCCGACGCCACCGCATCGGCGGAGTTCCTCTCGGCGAACCTGGCCCGCTCGACGAGCACCGAACAGGTCTGGCAGTTCCTGGGCGCCGGGATACCCCGGTACTGCCCCGAGCACCTCGGCGTGCTCACCGCGCCGGCGGGTGAGCACGCGTGAGCGCACGGGCGCTGCTGTTCGTGCTGGCGGCAGCGGGAGCGCTGACGACATCGCCGCAGGCCTTCGCCGACGCCACCGGCGAATACCCGATCCCGAGCAAACAGATCGAAACCCGGTGCGACGCCGAGCAGTATCTCGCGGCGGTCCGCGACACCAGCCCGATCTACTTCGAGCGGTACATGCTCGACAAGAGCAACCGCCCGCTCGATGTGCAGCGGGCCGCACAGGACCGCATCCACTGGTTCTACTCGCTGGATGCCGCCGGCCGGCGTCAGTACGCGCAAGACACCGCCACCGACATCTACTACGAGCAGATGGCCACCCGGTGGGGCAACTGGGCGAAGGTCTTCTTCAACAACAAGGGTGTGGTCGCCAAGGCCACCGCGGTCTGCCTGAACCACCCGCGCGGTGACCTCTCGGTGTGGGACTGGCCCGTAGCCCGCTGAACTACCTAGGGTGGGTAGGCATGGGCCAGCCGTACCCGGACGAGTACCCGGAGGAGTACGACGAGAACTGGGACTACTCCGCCTTCGAGGACCCGGACGACGAGATCGTGCCGCGCCCGAGCAATCGGGGCGCGGTGGGGATCTTCCTGCTGGGCTGGCTGCTCCTGCCCTCCGCGGCGGTCGTGCTGAGCAGACTGCAGAGCCCGTGGTTCGAGGTCGCCAGCGTCGTGACGCTGACCTTCATCGCGATCTTCGTGGTGGCGTTGATCCGGGTGGTCCGGAACTTCTGGTCCGCCCGGTAACCGTCCCCGTCTGGGGCCTGAGCACCCGGGGCGGCGTCAACCCACCGGTCGGGTGGCGACCGGAAAGGGCTTAGTCTGTCGACGTGGATATCAATGGAGCTAGCGCAATCGTCACCGGTGGCGCGTCGGGTATCGGCGCCGCCTCCGCACGTCTTCTCGCGGACCGGGGTGCCCGGGTCGTCGTCGCCGACCTCAACGCCGAACGCGGTGAGGCCCTCGCCAAGGAAATCGGCGGCGTCTTCGTCACCGTCGACGTCACCAACACCGACCAGATCCTGGACGCCGTCAACACCGCCACCGACCTGGGCCCGCTGCGTGCCCTGGTCAACTCGGCCGGCATCGGCTGGGCGCAGCGGACCATCGGCAGGGATGGCGAGTTCGACTCGGCACACAACCTGGACGCCTACAAGAAGGTGCTCGCCATCAACCTGGTCGGCACCTTCGACTGCATCCGGCTGGCCGCGACCGCGATGAGCCGCAACGAGTTCACCGAGACCGGTGAGCGCGGCGCGATCGTCAACCTGACCAGCGTCGCGGCATTCGACGGACAGATCGGCCAGGCCGCCTACTCGTCGTCCAAGGGCGGCGTCGTGGGCCTGACCCTGCCGGTCGCCCGCGATCTGTCGGCCGCGGGCATCCGCGTCAACACCGTCGCACCGGGCCTGATCGACACCCCGATCTACGGGGAAGGCGAAGCCTCCGAAGCGTTCAAGGCCAAGCTGGGCGAGTCGGTGCTGTTCCCGCACCGCCTGGGCAAGCCGGAGGAGCTGGCCTCGATGGTCATCGAACTGCTCACCAACTCCTACATGAACGCCGAGGTCGTGCGCGTCGACGGCGGCATCCGGATGCCACCCAAGTAATCCCGCCGCACCAACCCGCGAAGCCCCCTCTGCCCGCTCCTGGGCGAGGGGGCTTTGTGCTGTCCGGGGCGCGAGGGGTGTCGTCCGAGCGAATCGAGGTCGGCTATCCACAATTGGCAATACTATTTGCCACTAGTGCAAATTACGAAGCCGCAGAGGAAACGCGCCGGTAGCGTAGCAAACTCTGTCCGCTCAGCGAAACGGTCCATGGACTATCCGGAATCTCCTGGTGATTCGGTTATTGACCGTCGCAAGTCGGTTGTATAGTCACCGCCACGGTCAACATATTCAGACAACGAGGTCGGAGAAAACGTGGCGAGCAAGCATCTCAAAAAAGGTAGCCAGACAGTACGTACATCGTTGCTGGGGTTGACGACGGCAACGGTCACCGCGGCAGCGTTGACGATTTCGGCGCCGGCGCCGACACCTCCGGCGCTACTCGCCCAGGAACAGCAGCTCAGCCAGCGTGCCGTCGACCTCACCGCCGCGAGCACGCCGTATCAGCGGGCCCAGAGTGCGGTCAACACGCTGCTGCCCGCGCTGGTCAACACCTTCGGCGCGCAGCCCACCATCACCCTCGACACGCTGCTGTCCAAGGTGCCGGCCGGACTGCTGACCGAGTTCCTCAACGCCAACGGCGGCACGGTCAACGTCTCGACGCTGTTGGCCACCCTCGGTCTCAATTCGGCGGACTCGGACCTCAACGCCGCGGTCTCCGCAGCCGTCAGCGCGGCGCTGGCCGACTTCCTGACCTCCGCGACGACCGGCGACAGCGCCGCGGCGCTGTCGGCCCAGCTGCGGACCCAGATCGCCGCGGCGGTCGCGCAGCAACTGAACGCCGCCAGTGTCTCGGTGCGACCCGTTTCATTCCTGCCGGCGGTGACCATCAGGTTGTCCGATGTCGTCGGGTCCGGCGGCGTCACGAACATCGCCAACGGTGTGGCCAACACCGTGACGGACAGCATCATGAACAACCTGACGGACATTCTGCCCACCGCCGACGAGTTGACCGCCGAAATCACCGCGACGCTGCCGGATCTGCTGCTCACGCTGTTCAACTCCGCGGAGCTCACCGACGCCGGCGGCAACTTCCAGTTCGGCAACCTGTTGGACCTGGTCGGGCTCAACCTGACCACCCTGGCCGACAGCGGTGCGCTGTCCGTCACCTCCTCCGGGCCGCTGTTCACCCTTGCCCGGCTGTTCGGTGGCGTCGACCTGGGTTGGACGCCCGGCACCCAGAGCGCCATCGCCAACTCGGTCAACGGCACCGGATACCTCGAACTGGGCACCTCGACGCTGAAGACGAATCTGGCGGCCGCCCTCGCCGATGAGTTGGCCGACGGATCCCTGGCCGCCGAACTCGGCACCACGTTGACCCCGGCACTGAACAACGTCGTCAACATGATCGTCGACAACGCGACCGCCACCCTGGAAGCCGATCTGCGAAACAGCATCCAAAGCAGCCTCTCCGGGCTGAACTTCACGGTGCTGGGGGTCTCGGTCCCGGCGGGCAACCTGCTGTACAACGTGATCAGCCCGACCATCGGCAACCTCGCCAACAACCTGAACGACCAGCTGTCGGGCCAGGTCGCCGGGATCGTGGACGGGGCCGTGGACAGCGCGACCGGCAGCGTCGGCGGTGCGCTCACCGACGCCGTCAACGGCGCGATCGATGCCATCCCGGATCAGGAGATCGCTTCGGTGCGGATCCCGATCGTCATCGGGACCGGGGTCGGTGCCTTCGCCGCCGGTGCGGCCTACCGGGATGTGCTGGCGCAGTTGTCCGCACAGCCGGGCGGGCTGGACTACACCGGCGCCAATCCGTTGCTGGGCAGCCTGACCCTGCTGCCGGCGATCCTGCTCAACAATGCGGGACGCGCAAACGGCGGCATCATGGCCCGGTTCGCCTCGTTGTTCAAGATGCTCGGAATCGACGCCGTCACACCGGATGTCGCGATCAGCAGCAGCGGTGGGACGCCGGTCGGGGACACCGGGCTCGCGCTGGGCGGCGCCAACCTGGTGCCGGTCAAGATCGACGCCACCGTCGAGTACCAGCTGATGTCGGACTTCGCCGCCTGGGCGAACCCGCTGACGCTGGTGAACAACCTGGTGGCCGGCCTGCTGCCGACCTACATGCTGCGCGGTCTCGATCTCTCAAGCGCGGCCGACCAGTTGACGTCCGAGCTGGAGGGCCTGGTCGACGATCTGGCCGACCAGAATGCGCCGGATACCAACATCTACCTGACCGTCCGGGCCAACACGCTGCCGATGCTGGAGCCGCTCTACCTGGTCGGTGACGTGCTGCGGCTGGCGGGCCTGGAGCCGGTCGGCAATCTGGTCAACGGGCTGGCCAACGCGCTGTCCCCGGCGCTGACCAGCCTGGTCAACCTGGGCTACTCCGACGCGTACTTCAACCCCGCGACCGGGGCGTACGAGCGCACCCTCGACGCCGCAGCGACCCGGGTGCAGTTCGGAACACTGCCGAACGTGAACTGGGGACAGGTGCTGCCCAACGTCCTCAAGCAGGTGTTCACTGGATTCCAGACCGCCATGCGCTCGAACAACAACTCGGTGCCGAACGCGCTCACCGGCGTGAAGTCGCTGATCGACGGAGACCTCGGCGACGTGCTGGGCGGCCTGCTCGGCGGCGTCGGGGCTCCGGCAGGCAGCGCACTGGCCGCGGCCACGGCCGAGGGCGACAACACCGGAGCGCAGACCACCGGTGCCGACGCCTCGGCGAACCGGGCGGCCCGCGCGGCTGCTCCGGCCGAGAACGTTTCTGCCACCGAGGAATCCGGTCCGGTGGGCGAGCAGGCGCCGGCCCCGGCCGCAGAACCGGCACCGGCACCGGCACCGGCACCTGCTGTCGAGCAGGCGCCCGAGGCCGACGTCGTACCCCTGACCAAGGCGCAGAAGCGGGCCGAACTGCGGGCGGCGAAGTCCGCCGCGAAGTCTGCCAAGCAGGCCGCGTCCCAGTTCCAGGGCTCCGGTTCCGGCTCCGGCGCGGGTTCGCCGGCGGCCGGCGCGCCCAGTGTCCCCGGTGCTGCGGACTCGACATCCGGGTCGGACAGCGGGTCGGACTCCGGGTCGGGTAGTGGTGACTCGGGCGACAGCGGGGGAGGGCAGAACGCGGCCTGAGCGTCGCACCTGCTCGCGGCGGATCGCCGGGCGCGCGACAATGGCAGGGTGCCCGCACATCGAAATGGCAAGGTGTCCATCGTGGGTGTCGGCAGCGTCGGCACCGCGATCGCTTACGCCTGCCTCATCCGGGGCTCGGCCGCCTCGCTCGCGCTCTATGACGTCGTCGCCAAGAAGGTCCGAGCCGAAGTGCTCGACCTCAGGCACGGCAGCCAGTTCGTCCCGCACTGTCAGGTGTACGGCAGCGATGACCTGTCCGTCACCGCCGATTCGCAGATCGTCATCGTCACCGCCGGCGCCAAACAGAAACCAGGCCAGACCCGGCTGGAGCTGCTGGCCGCCAACGCGGCGATGGCCGCGGATGTGACCCCCAAGCTGCTCGAGCTCTCGCCCAACGCCGTCATCGTGTTCGTCACCAACCCCGTCGATGTGATCACCCACGCCGCGACCGCATCGGCCGACGCCCCGCCGGGACACATCTTCGGTTCGGGAACGGTCTTGGACTCCAGCAGGTTTCGTTACCTGATCGCCGAACTGGCGGATCTGGCCGTTGGTAACGTGCACGGGTTCGTCGTCGGCGAGCATGGTGACTCCGAGATCGCGCTGTGGTCCAGCGTGTCCATCGGCGGGGTGCCCGCCGCGCATTTCCGCAAGGACGGCCGACAGATATTCGACCCTGCGACTCGCACCCAGATCGCCGCCGATGTGGTCAACGCCGCGTACGAGATCATCGAGGGCAAGGGCGCCACCAATCTGGCCATCGGCCTGTCCACCGCACGCATCATCGAGGCGATCCGCGGGCATCAGCACCGGGTGCTGCCGGTATCCACCCTCCAGACCGGTGCCTACGGCCTGGGCGAGGTGTGCCTGTCCCTGCCGACGGTGGTGTCCGCCGACGGGGCGGGCCAGGTGCTGGAGGTGCCGTTGTCGGTCGACGAACGCGACGGGCTGTTCGCGTCGGCGGCGACGCTACGCGACGCCTACCGGTTGGTTTCGTCGTAGCGGATCACACGATTTGTAGGGAGTTGAGGCTTCCGGGCCTACCAGTCGGCCTCGTCGTAGCGGATGACGCCACGGATGTTGTTGCCGTCCAACATGTCCTGGTAACCCTGGTTGATGTCTTCCAGGCGGTAACTGCGGGTGATCATGTCGTCGAGGTTGAGCAGGCCGGACTTGTAGAGCGCGGCCAGTCGCGGAGTCTCGACATGCGAGCTGCCGCCGCCGAAGATGTTGCCCTTCAGCGTCTTCTGCAACATGGTGAACAGGAACAGGTTCAGCTTGACGTCGGCGTCCATCATCGAGCCCATGCCGGTCACCACGCAGGTGCCGGTCTTGGCGGTGAGGATCATCGCCTCCTCGATGTACTCGCCCTTCATCTCGCCGACGGCGATGATCACCTTGTCGGCCATCAGCCCGTGCGTGACATCGATGACCGGGGCGATGGCCTCGGCCATGGACGGGTAGACGTGCGTGGCGCCGAACTTGATCGCCTGGTCGCGCTTCCACTCGTTGGGGTCGATCGCGATGACCTGCTTGGCCCCGGAGATGACCGCACCCTGCAGCGCGCTCATCCCGATCCCGCCGACGCCGACGATGATGACGGTCTCGCCGGGCTTGACCTCGGCCACGTTGGTGGCCGACCCGAATCCGGTGGGCACCGCGCAACCCATGATGGCCGCGGTCTCGAACGGGATGTCCTCGTCGATCTTGACGACCGAGTCCTTGTGCACCGTCATGTACGGCGCGAAGGTGCCGAGCAGGTTCATCGGCGACACCTCGTGGCTGCCGGCGTGGATGCGGCTGGTGCCGTCGGCGATGGCCTTACCGCCGAGCAGGACCGCACCGCGGTCGCACAGCGAGCGGAACCCCTTCAGGCACGGTGGGCACTCGCCGCAGGCCGGGATGAAGGCCAGGATGACGTGATCGCCCTCGGCCAGGCCGGTGACATTCCTGCCGACCTTCGTGATGACGCCGGCGCCCTCATGGCCGCCCAGGGCGGGCAGTCCGATCGGGGTCGCGCCGGTGGTGATGTGGTAATCGGAGTGGCACATGCCGGCGGCGTGCATCCGGATCTGTACCTCGTCGGCCACCGGATCGCCCAGGTCGATCTCATCGACCTTGAACGGTGAGTTGAGCTCCCAGAGCAGGGCACCTTTGGTCTTCATGGAAGCCGATAATAGAACACGTTTCAAATCGATGGATATTCTCTACGTGAACTGCGCATTTACCGGCTTTAATTCGTCGTTCCCGGGTGTCCGCGATGAGTCCTGCTCGCCACGCAGGTCTATTCATCGACGTGCAGATGAACCGACCCGGAAAGGTGGCCCCTGATGGCCCAGATCAATGCCCGCATCGTGCCCAACCTCTGGTTCGACCGTGAAGCGGTCGAAGCCGCCGAGCACTACATCGCCGCTTTCGGGGGCAACGGCCGGATCGTCGGCACCACCCCCGCTCATCCAGATTCACCGTCCCCGCAGGACGTGCCGTTGGTCGTGGAGTTCGAACTCGACGGGCAGCCGTTCGTCGGAATCAACGGGGGTCCGCATTTCCACTTCACCGAGGCGGTCTCGCTGGAGGTCCGGGTCGACGGCCAGGAACAGCTGGACCAACTGTGGGCCGCGCTCGCCGACGGCGGTGAGGAACAACCGTGCGGCTGGCTCAAGGACAAGTACGGACTGTCCTGGCAGATCACGCCGACGGCCTACTACGACCTGCTGGCCGGCGGCGACGAGGAGGCCAACGCCCGGTTGTTCAGTGCGGTGATGGCCACCTTCGGCAAGTTCGACATCGCGGCGCTCGAGCGCGCCCACCGGTCAGAGCCGGCCGGGTAACCCGAACTTCTCGAACAACCGGGGGTCCATGAACGCCACCACGTGGGCGATGCCCGCGCCGCTCACGTCCATGACGTGCAACTGGAACGCCTCATGCACCCCGTTCTGCGGATTGCGCATGTACATCGCCGCCGCGGGCTGTCCATTCGCGGTGGTCGACAGCAGCCGCATATCGCCGGGCCGTTCGGCCGGGCACTTGTCGCGGGACAGGGTGCCGATGGCCGCCGGCCCGACATACCAACTGTCGAAGGGGGGCATCTCCCAGACCGCGTCGTCGGTGAACAGCTTCTCCAACGCGTCGATGTCGTAGGCCTCGAAGGCCGAGATGTAACGGGCCAGCAGTTCCTGCGCCTCCGGGGACTCCGGTGTGGTCAGCGGCTGGTCCGCGCTGGGGCCGACCGCGTCGAGCTGTGCCCGGGCGCGCTGCAGCAGACTGTTGACCGCCGCCGTGGACGAGCCGACCGCGTCGGCCACCTCGGCGGCCCGCCACTGCAACACATCCCGCAACACCAGCACCGCGCGCTGGCGGGGTGAGAGATGTTGCAGCGCTGCCACGAACGCCAGCCGCACCGACTCACGGGTCCCGACGACGGCCTGCGGATCGGACGGGTCATCGGCATCCGGCAGCGGCTCCAGCCACGCGATCTCGTGCCGTTCGTGAATCTCGGTGTACGGATCCGAACTCTGGGTGCCGAGCCCCGACGGCAGCGGGCGCCGCTGCTTGCCTTCCAGCGCGGTCAGGCAGGTATTGGTGGCGATCCGGTACAGCCAGGTGCGCACCGAGGATTTGCCCTCGAACCGGTCGTAGGATTTCCAGGCGCGCAGGAACGTCTCCTGGACCAGGTCCTCGGCGTCGTGCACCGAACCCGTCATCCGGTAGCAGTGCGCCTGCAACTCCCGCCGGTACCGCTGGGCGTCGGCGAGGAAGGCGTCTCTGGAGTCGAACCGGCCGTCTGCTTCTGTGAGGACGCTCACGTTGGGCAGCTTACCCACCGCCCCCGACAAGTGGGGTCCCTCGGAGGCAGCCGATAGGCTCTCCCGGTGGCGATAACCCGCAGTGAACGCAGTTTCGACGGTGTCGGCGGCGTGCCGATCTTCTACGACGTGTGGACGCCCTCGGCGGGCGGGAGCGAAGCGACTGGGGGATCAACACAGCCGGAGGCCACCGGCGTCGTGCTGATCTGTCACGGCTACGCCGAGCACGCTCGCCGCTACGACCACGTCGCCCAGCGGTTCGCCGACGCCGGCCTCATCACCTATGCGCTGGATCTGCGCGGGCACGGGCGCTCCGGGGGCAAGCGGGTATATCTGCGGGACATCTCCGAGTACACCCGGGATTTCCATCACCTGGTCGGATTGGCCACCGCCGCGCACCCGGAACTGAAACGGGTCGTGCTCGGCCACAGCATGGGTGGCGGCGTGGTGTTCGCCTACGGCGTCGAGCACCCCGACGACTATGCGGCCATGGTGCTGTCCGGCCCCGCGGTGTACGCCCACGACGCGGTGTCCCCGGTGCTGACCGTGGTGGCCAAGGTGGTCGGCAGTGTGGCGCCCGGAATGCCGGTGCAGGATCTGCCCGCCTCCGCCGTCTCCCGCGACCCGGAGGTGGTGGCCGCCTACGAGGCCGACCCGCTGGTGCATCACGGCAAGCTGCCCGCCGGTGTCGCCAAGGCCCTGATCGGCATCGGGGAGACCATGCCGCAACGGGCCTCGGCACTGACCGCACCGCTGTTGGTGGTGCACGGCGAGCAGGACACACTGATCCCGGTGGCGGGCAGTGAGCGGCTGGTCGAATGCGTGGGGTCCGCCGACGTCGCGCTCAAGGTCTATCCGCAGCTCTATCACGAGGTGTTCAACGAACCCGAACGCGCCGTGGTGCTCGACGATGTGGCCTCGTGGATCGAGACGCGCCTGTGAAACGGATTGTCCGCCAACTGGGTTCACTGCTGATCGCTACCGCGCTGGTGGCCGGGTGCTCATCCGGGGACGACCAGACCCAGCAGCAGGGCTGGGTGGAGGAAGAGGTCTCCTTCACCGACTCCGCGGGTCTCACCCTGCACGGCACCTACCGCCATCAAGGCGAAGACGCCGGACCCGCGGCCCTGCTGATCTCCGAGAGCGGGCAGACCGACCGCAACGGTGACAATGCGGTGGCCGGCCCGGTCGGCAATATGCGCCAACTCGCGGAGTACCTGTCCGAGAAGGGGATCGCCTCACTTCGCTACGACAAGGTCGGCACCGGTAAGACCGGGCTCGGGCCGCACGCGCAGAATCCGGCGGCCGTGGGCAGCGCCGCCTATTCCGCCGGTGCCCGCGCCGCGGTGCGCTACCTGGCCGCCCGGCCGGGCACCGATGACTCCCGGATCTCCGTCTATGCCCTCGGGGAGGGCACCATCCACGCCATGACGCTGGCCGACGACCTGGAGCCGGACGCGCCGAGAATCCACTCGCTCGGGCTGTTCCAGCCGCTGCCCGGCCGCTATCTGGACATCATCACCGCGCGGGTGAAGGTGGACGTCGAAGCGGCCGTCGAGGCCGGGGCCAAGACCCCGGAGCAGGGGCAGACGGTCCTGGATGCCTGGGCCGCTGCGGTCGAGGAGGCCCGCACCCGCGGCACCGCCCCGCGGCAGCTGCCCGACGGTCTCGGCGCGATCCTCAACCCCGGCAACGTGAACGCGGTGGTCGAAGCCGACGCCATCGACCCGCTCGCACTGGCGGCGAAGGTGCCCACCGGCACTCCGGTCCTACTGACCTGCTCGGACTCCGACGGCCAGGCCAACTGCGCGTCGGTGCGTCCGCTGACCGCCGCGCTCAAGCACACCGCGCTGACCGTGCTGGACCTCAAGGGCGTCAACCACGTGCTGCGCGACGACCCCACCGACAACGTGGCCAACTACGCCAAGCCCGGGCCGTTGTCCGCCCAGCTGACCGCGGCCCTGGACACGTTCGTGACGAAGTGAAGTCGGCAGGGCTGGTGATGAATTCGTGGCTGTGGACAACCACCGTCCGCAGGGCGCCGACGGCGGATTCGCCGGTCGGCCTGTCGGACCGACTTTCTAGCGTGTGGTCATGAGCAACGACAAGATGCTGGGTCGGATCGCGGCGCTGCTGCGGCAGGCCGAAGGCACCGACAACCCGCACGAGGCCGAGGCGTTCATGGCCGCGGCCCAACGACTGGCCACCGCGACGTCCATCGATCTGGCGGTGGCACGGGCGCACTCGGCGCACCGGACCGCTGCGGAGGTCCCGGTGCAGCGCACCATCACCATAGGCGAACCCGGCACCCGGGGGCTGCGCACCTACGTGCAGTTGTTCGTGGTGATCGCCATGGCCAACGATGTGAAATGCGATGTGGCGTCCAACTCGACCTTCGTCTACGCCTACGGATTCGCCGAGGACATCGACGCCAGCCATGCGCTCTACGCGGGGCTGTTGGTACAGATGGTCCGGGCGGCGGATACCTATATCGCCTCCGGTGCGCACCGCCCGACCCCGACCATCACCGCCCGGCTCAACTTCCACCTGGCCTTCGGCGCCCGGGTCGGTCAGCGTCTCGCCGAAGCCCGCGACGAGGCGCGCCGCACGGCCACCGAGGACACCGAGCGGGTGCCGGGGACCGCACTTGCTTTGCGCAACAAGGATCTGGAGCTGAAGTCGTTCTACCGGCAGGCCTCCGCGGCGCGCGGTACCTGGCGTGCGGCCAGCGCGTCGGCGGGTTATTCGTCGGCGGCGCGCCGGGCGGGGGACCGGGCCGGCCGGCGGGCCCGGCTGGGGCCGAGCCAGGAACTGTCCGGCCCCCGGGCGCGATTGGAGCGCTAGTGCGCGATGTGCAGCGTGCAAAGGTCTACGCCGCAGAGGAATTCGTGCGCACCCTGTTCGACCGGGCGGCCCAGCACGGCACCGGGTCCATCGATTTCTTCGGTACCGCCCTGACCCTGCCGCCCGAGGCCCGCTTCGGCTCCGTGGAGTCGGTGCGCCGGTACGTCGAGGATGTCCTGGCGATGCCGGCGGTGCGTGACCGGTGGCCCGGAGTGGGGGTGCCCGCGGTGCGGGCCCGGCGCGGGTTGACCGCCGCGCATTACGAACGCAGCGGCGACCGGGGGACGGCGGCAGGGACCATCGCGGTGCCAGACCGGCACACCACCTGGGCACTGCGAGAACTGGTGGTGCTGCACGAGATCGCCCACCATCTCGCCGACGGCGGCGCACCGCACGGTCCGGCGTTCGTCGGGACCATGGCCGAACTGGCAGGCTGGGTGATGGGGCCCGAGGCCGGGCACGTCCTACGGGTGGTCTATGCGAAAGAAGGGGTGACCGGATGACCGAGCCTGCGGCGGTGGACAGATTGTTCGACGAGTTGCTGCACACCGAGGACGAGGCGCTGCGTGCGGCGCGGGAGTCGACCGGACCGGCCGGGATGCCGGCCATCGAGGTGTCCCCGCAGCACGGGCATCTGCTGAGCCTGCTCGCCCGGATCTCGGGGGCCCGCAGGGTGCTCGAAATCGGCACGCTGGCAGGCTATTCCACCATCTGCCTGGCGCGCGGCACCGGTCCGGACGGGCGGGTGGTGACGTGCGAGTACGAGCCGCGTCATGCCGAGGTGGCGCGGGTCAACCTGGTCCGGGCCGGCTTGGGCGACCGGGTCGAGGTGATCGTCGGCGCAGCCCTGGACACCCTGGCCACCCTGGACGGGCCGTTCGACATGTTCTTCATCGACGCGGACAAGGAGAACAACCCGGCCTACGTCGAGGCGGCGATCGGCCTGGCCGCCCCGGGCGCGCTCATCGTGGTCGACAACGTCACCCGCAATGGTCGCGTGCTCGATCCCGCCCCCGACGATCTGCAGGCCACCGCGGTCCGCGACACCCTGGCGATGATGGGCGAGCATCCGCGGCTGGACACCGCGGCGATCCAGACCGTCGGGGTCAAGGGCTGGGACGGTTTCGCGGTCGCCGTGGTGACCTGATCAGGTGTCGGACAGCCCGAACCTGACCGGGGCCAGCCCGGAGGCGTAGCTCTCCTTCACCACGTCCAGGTGCGACCAGCTCTCCAGCGTCCAGACCCCGGGCAGGCCCCGGATGAGGTCGGTGATCTCCGCCAGTTGCGCCGGGGAGAACGCCCGGATGGTCACCAGCAGATCGAACCGGCCCAGGGTCCGGGCGATGAAGATGACCTGTGGCATCGCGGCCAGCGCGGCGACCACCTCGTGGTGGTCACCGGCCAACCGGATCCCGCAGCCCATCGCGCTCTGCCGGTCCTGCCCGGAATGGCGCACCACGGCACCGATCCGGACGACCTGGGCCTCGATCAACCGCACCACCCGCCGGCGGGCTCCGGCCGGTGACAGCCCGACACCGGCCGCGAGTTCCACATACGAGGCGCGGCCGTCCCGCTGCAGGGCGGCCAGCAGGGCGCGGTCGGTGTCGTCGATCTCGGTGCGCACGTCCCCGACCGGTCCGATGACGTCGCGCATCACCTCCACATAGGTCAGGGTGTCCACCGCCGAGACCCCGGGCAGTGACCGCAACTCGGCCACCGAGCGGTCGATATCGCGGGCCGAGGCCGCCCGGACCTCGGCGACCAGGCCGTACACGCCGCTCGTCATGGACAGGAAGGGCACATCGTCGCGTTGGGCGAGTTCGGCCGCGACCGGTGCCGCGGGTCCGTGCACGAGGACGCTGACGTGGGCCAGCGCCCCGCGCCCGAGGACCGCGGGATGCACGGCCCCGCGGATGACCACCCGACCGCTGCCGATGAGCCGCTGCACCCGGGCGGCGGCGGCCGACCGGGACATGCCCACCCGGCGCGCGATGTCCAGGTGGGTCAGCCGGCCGTCGCCCTCGAGCAACTCCACGATCGCCTGGTCGACTTCGTCCACCGGCGCACCTTCCGAAAATCGATCGAAGATTTTTCAGACACATGGTGTCGGCGAATCGATCACATGTAACCCCTATTCCATCACAGAATGACGGATATTCCGGTGGCAAGGCGCAGATCAAAACCCGAAACACCGCCGTAACGAACGAACTGCTTGCGGGGTGCTGCCTGCGGTTTTACCGTGAGGCCCACCACATCCCGTCCGCAGAAGGACCACCATGGCCGCCGATTCACCCGTACTCGCGACGCCGCCCAAGATCACCCAGGTCGAGACCCACGGCGTGGAACCCATCCCCGCCGAAGAGCGCACCGCGGGCCCGCTGGACCTGTTCAGGCTCGTCTTCGGCGGCGCGAACACCATCGCGACGGTGGTGCTCGGCAGCTTCCCGATCATCTTCGGGCTGTCCTTCCGCGACGCTCTGCTGGCCACCCTGCTCGGGGTGATCGTCGGCGCGGCCATCCTGGCCCCGATGGCGCTGTTCGGCCCGCGCAACGGCACCAACAACGCGGTCTCCTCCTCGGCGCACCTGGGCGTGCACGGCCGCGTCGTCGGGTCCTTCCTGTCACTGTTGACGGCCGTGGCGTTCTTCTCGATCTCGGTGTGGACCTCCGGTGACGTGCTTGTGGGCGGCGCCAACCGGGCCATCGGCCTGCCCCAGAGCGATATCGCGGTCGGCGTAGCGTACGGCATCTTCGCGCTGCTGGTGCTCACCGTCTGCATCTACGGATTCCGATTCATGTTGCTGGTCAACAAGATCGCCGTCGTCGCCGCCACCCTGCTGTTCCTACTCGGCATCCTCGCCTTCGGCGGTACCTTCGACCCCGGCTACCCGGGCATTTTCGGGCCCGACGCGGATGCCGCCACCAACGCGCTGTACTGGCCGTCGTTCGTGGGCGCCGCCCTGATCGTGATGTCGAACCCGGTGAGTTTCGGTGCGTTCCTGGGAGATTGGGCACGCTACATCCCGCGGGACACGCCGGCCTGGAAACCGATGGCGGCCGCGTTCTGCGCTCAGCTGGCCACCCTGGTGCCGTTCCTGTTCGGGCTGGTGACCGCGTCGGTGGTGGCGACCAACGCCCCGCAGTTCTTCGACGAGGGCAACTACGTCGGCGGCCTGCTGGAGGTGTCGCCCGGATGGTACTTCCTACCGGTGTGCCTGATCGCACTGATCGGCGGCATGTCCACCGGCACCACCGCGCTGTACGGCACCGGACTCGACTTCTCCAGCGTCTTCCCGCGTTTCAGCCGCGTGCAGGCCACGGTGTTCATCGGCGTGCTGGCGATCGTGTTCATCTTCATCGGCCGGTTCGCGTTCAACGTGGTGCAGAGCATCTCCACCTTCGCCGTGCTGATCGTCACCTGCACCGCGCCCTGGATGGTCGTGATGATGATCGGTTGGGTGGTGCGCCGCGGCTGGTATGACTCCGACTCGCTGCAGGTGTTCAACCGCCGCCAGCGCGGGGGGCGGTACTGGTTCAACCACGGTTGGAACTTCCGCGGTCTCGGTGCCTGGCTGGCCTCGGCCGCCCTGTCGCTGTGCTTCGTCAACCTGCCTGGCCAATTCGTCGGCCCGCTCGGCAATCTGGCCGACGGCATCGACCTGTCCATCCCGGTCGGCCTCGGCGTGGCGGCGGTGCTCTACCCGCTGCTGCTGATCGTGTTCCCGGAGCCGGCGGACGCCTTCGGTCCGGCCGGGCCGCGGTTCGTGCGGGCCGGTGCACCGGCCCAATCCCCCATCGTGTCTGAAGACACACCCGAAAACCCTGTACTACCAGAGGAAGTGACTGCGTGAGCACCCCAGTTGGACCCATCGACGCGTCGAAGACGCCGCGTTTCACCGGAGCGGCCTCCTTCGCGCGGCTACCCCGCCTCGACCAGGTGCCGCGCGCCGACGTCGCCGTGGTCGGGGTGCCGTTCGACTCGGGAGTGTCCTACCGGCCCGGTGCCCGTTTCGGCCCCACCTACGTCCGGGAGGCCTCACGGCTGCTGCGCCCGTACAACCCGGCACTGGACGTGTCCCCGTTCGAGATCGCCCAGGTGGCCGACGCCGGTGACATAGCGGTGAACCCGTTCAACATCCACGAGGCGATCGAGACGATCGAGGCCGCCGCCACCGAGCTCACCGACGACGGCACCAGCCTGTTGACCATCGGCGGCGACCACACCATCGCGCTGCCCCTGCTGCGGGCCGCCGCGGCCAAGCACGGCCCCGTCGCGCTCGTGCATTTCGACGCGCACCTGGACACCTGGGACACCTACTTCGGCGCCGAGTACACCCACGGCACACCGTTCCGCCGCGCGGTCGAGGAGGGCATCCTGGACACCGAGGCGCTCTCCCACGTCGGCACCCGCGGGCCGCTCTACGGCAAGAAGGATCTCGAGGACGACCGCCGATTCGGATTCGGCATCGTCACCTCCTCGGACGTGTACTACCAGGGGGTCCGGGAGATCGTCGACAAACTCCGGCAGCGGTTGGGCAACCGGCCGGTCTACGTCTCGGTCGACATCGACGTGCTCGACCCGGCCCACGCCCCGGGCACCGGTACCCCCGAAGCCGGCGGCATCACCAGCCGGGAACTGTTGGAGATCCTGCGCGGCTTCCGCGGGCTCAACCTGATCGGGGCCGATGTCGTCGAGGTGGCGCCGGCCTACGACCATGCCGAGATGACCGGCGTCGCGGCATCGCATGTGGCCTACGATCTGGTGTCGCTGCTCGCGATGCGACACGACTCGCCGTCGTGAGCCGCAACGGGGGGACGGTGGTCGTGGAAACCCTGACTGCGCTGGGGGTTTCGCATGTATTCGGCATACCCGGGCAGAACGCGCTGGCCCTGTTCGACGCCATCCGGCGCAGCGATCTGCGGTTCGTGAGCTCCCGGGTGGAGAACAACTCGGCGTTCGGCGCCGACGGATACGCCAGGGCCACCGGCGAAGTCGGCGTGCTGTTCCTGTCCACCGGGCCCGGGGCACTGACCGCGCTCGGCGCACTACAGGAGGCCCACGCCACCGGGGTCCCGGTGCTGGTGATCGCCAGCCAGGTGCCCCGCGCCGGCATCGGTCTGCGCCGCGGGATGCTGCACCAACTCGACGACCAGCAACGCAGCGCGACCAACGTCACCAAGTCCACCGCGGCGGCCCGCAACGCCGGGGAGATCCCCGGCCTGATCGCCGATGCGTGGGCGCTGGCGCAGTCCGCCCCCGCCGGGCCGGTGTGGGTGGAGATCCCGCAGGACGTCCTGCTGGAACCGACCGACGTCCCGCCGGTGACCTCCCTGGACCCGGTGCCGCGCCGGCGCACCCCACGTCCGGAAACCGTCAGTGCCGCCGCTGATCTGCTGAACAGCGCCGAACGCCCGGTCATCCTGGCCGGCGGGGGAGTGCGCCGGTCCGACGGCGGGCCGCAGGCCCTGGTCGCGCTCGCCGAGCGACTCGACGCCCCGGTGGTCTGCACCGTGGGCGGCAAGGGGGCCATCGGGTTCGGGCATCCGTTGTCGGCCGGCTCCTGGATCGAGGACCGTCACACCACCGAGCTTCTGGAGAACGCGGACGTGCTGGTGGCCGTGGGCACCGCGATGGGTGAGGTGACGAGCAACTACTTCACCCTCACCCCGAAGGGCCGGCTGATCCACATCGACGCCGAACGCCGGGTACTGGAGGCCAATCATCCCGCGCTGGCGGTGCACGCCGACGCCGCGGCCGCGTGCGCGGCCATCACCGCGCAGGTGCAACTCCGCTCCGGTGACGGCGCGGCCGCCGCTCGGGATCTGCGTGCTGCGGTACAAGACCGCCTCGCCGGTCAGGACGTCGCCGCCGAACTGCGACTGATGGCGGATCTGCGCGAGGCGGTACCCACTGCGGCACAGACTTTCTGGGATATGACGATCGCCGGCTACTGGGCCTGGTCGGTCTGGGATCCGCGGGACGGTGAGTTCCATTCCGCACAGGGCGCGGGCGGGCTCGGCTTCGCCTTCCCGGCAGCGCTCGCCGCGGCCGTCGGAACCGGGCAGCGGACCCTGGCCGTCACGGGGGACGGTGGCGCGATGTACTCCATCGCCGAACTGGCCGCCGCCCGCCAGCACGACGCCGAGGTGACCTGGCTGATCGTGGACGACGGAGGCTACGGCATCCTGCGCGAATACATGACCGACGCGTTCGGGGCGGCCACCGCGACCGAGCTCGCGCGGCCCGATTTCGTCGGTCTGGCAACAAGTTTCGGCATACCCGCTCGGTGCGTGTCACCCGATGACGTCGGCGCCGCCGTCGCCGAATCCTTCACCGGCCGCGGGCCGCAGGTCATCGTCCTGCCCGCACGACTGCGGATGTTCGCGGCCACCTGACAGGGGAGTCCACCATGGGGAAACCACTCGATATCGCCATCATCGTCGTCTATCTGGCCGCGATGCTGGCCTTCGGATTCTGGGGGAAGACCAGGACCAAGGACTCCGCCGACTTCCTGGTCGCCGGGCGCCGGCTCGGCCCGGCGCTCTACACCGGCACGATGGCCGCCGTGGTGCTCGGCGGGGCGTCCACAGTCGGCGGTATCGGACTGGGCTACAAGTACGGCATCTCTGGGATGTGGCTGGTGGTGGCGATCGCGGCCGGCCTGCTCGCGCTGAGCCTGTTCTTCGCCGGACGGATCCAGCGGTTACGCGTCTACACGGTGGCCCAGATGCTGCGGCTGCGCTACGGGGTGGACGCCACCTCGACGTCCGGGGTGGTGATGGCGGCCTACACGCTGATGCTGTCGGTGACCTCGACCATCGCCTACGCCACCGTGTTCAACGTCCTGTTCGGGACCAACCGCACCGTTTCGGTGATCATCGGCGGCGCCATCGTGATGCTGTACTCCTCGATCGGCGGTATGTGGTCGATCACGCTCACCGACATGGTGCAGTTCGTCCTCAAGACCATCGGGATCTTCGTCCTGCTGCTGCCCTTCGCGCTGCACCGGGCCGGCGGTTTCGCCGGCATCCGGGAACGGGCCGGGGATGCGGCATTCGACCTCGGCGCCATCGGAACCGCAACGATCATCACCTATTTCGTGGTGTACAGCTTCGGCATGCTGATCGGCCAGGACATCTGGCAGCGGGTGTTCACCGCCCGGTCGCCGGGGGTGGCCAAATGGGGCGGCGCCACCGCCGCGGTCTACTGCCTGCTCTACGGGGTCGCCGGTGCGGTGATCGGGATGGCGGCGTCGACCTTCCTGCCCGATATCGAGGCCAAGGACGACGTCTACGCCCAGATCGCCGAGACCATCCTGCCGGTCGGCATCAGCGGACTGGCGCTGGCGGCGGCGGTCGCGGCCATGATGTCCACCGCCTCGGGTGCCCTGATCGCCACCGCGACGGTGGCCCGCACCGACGTGAAACCGTTGCTGCGCAGGGTCATCGGCCACGGCGAGCCCGAGAACGGCCGGGACGGCGTGGACGATGTGCACGGTGACCGGCTCTACGTCGTGGTGCTGGGCGTACTGGTCATCGTGATCGCGGCGCTGCTCAACGATGTCGTCGCCGCGCTCACCATCGCCTACGACATCCTGGTCGGCGGGCTGCTGGTGGCCATCCTGGGCGGGTTCGTCTGGAAACGCGCCACCGGCGCCGGGGCGCTCTGGTCGATGGCGGTCGGCACCGTCGTCACACTGGGCACCATGGCCGTGGTGGGCGATGTGCTCGCCAACGAGCCGATCTACTACGGTCTGGCCGCCAGTCTGATCGTGTACGTGGTCGCCAGCCTGCTGACCCCGCCCACACCCGCGAACGTGCTGCAGGTGTGGAACGACCGGCTGGCCGGACGCGACCAGCCGAGCCCGGTCAGCGCCTAGGGACGGTCACGGCTCGAAGCCGCTCAAGGCCTCTGCCGCAGCGGCATTGAGCTCCTCGGCGCCGGCCCCCAGTAGCGACTTGATCAACCGGGTCTGCTCGTCGGCAAGCACCTCGAAGGCGCCGGTGGCCACCCCGTCGTAGGCCTGCGCGACGACATCGTCGGGGCTGACCTTGGGAAAATCCCAGCGCGCCGACATCGCCGTATCGATCATCCCGACCAGCAGCCCGGTCACCGCGGTGTGTTGGCCGGCCAACTCGGTGCGCAGGGCGTTGGTCGCCGACCAGGCAGCCGCCTTGGAGGCCGCGTAGGCCGTCGGCAGCGGCAGCCACGCCGACAGCGACAGCACGTTGAGGATGGCGCCACCGCCATTGGCCGCCAGCACCGGCGCGAAGGCGCGAGCTACCCGCAGCGTGCCGTGGTAGTTGGTCTCGAAGACCCGCTTGGTGATCTCCTCGTCCTGGGTGAGCATCGACCGGTCGTCGGCCGGGGCGATCGCGGCGTTGTTGACCAACAGGTCGACGTCGGAGGCGGTCTCGGCCGCGGCAGCGACCGAGACCAGGTCCGTCAGGTCCAGGGCCAGCGGCACGATGCGCCGATCCTCCCAGGGATGCGGCCGCCGCGCGGTGGCGTACACGCGCGCCGCTCCGCGATCGAGGGCCTGGCGTACGAACTCTGTGCCGAGCCCCCCGTTGGCGCCGGTCACCAGTACTGTCCTGCCGTCCAACCGTTCTGTCATGGCATGTCCTCGCTGCACCTAGACTAACTGGGGAGCTTCCCCATCTACATATCTGGGGAATGTCCCCAGATATTCCCTCGGAGGTGGACCCCGTGAAGCAGGCCGGCAACAGGCCGATGCGTGCCGACGCGCGGCGCAACCGCGCGGCGATCCTGCGGGCCGCCCGCGCGGCGTTCGAGGCCGACGGGATCTTTGCCCCGCTCGACGGGATCGCGACCGCGGCCGAAGTGGGCAACGCGACGCTCTACCGCAACTTCCCGACCCGGGAGGATCTGCTCTCCGCCGTCATCGAGGACAGCGTGCGCGACCTGCTCGAGCAGTCGCAGACCTACGCGCGTGAACTCACCGCACCGGAGGCGTTGCGGGAGTGGCTCTTTCGGGTCACCTGGGGGCTGCGGATCTGGCACGACCTGCCGACCTGCATCGCCACCGCGCACGCGCACGAGAACCCCGAATCGCCGGTGCAGACCGTGCTGACCCGGCTGATCGAGCGTACCGAGCACTTCCTGGCACCGGTTCGGGCGGGAGGTGCGGCCGAGGTGGGAGCGGAGGAAGTCTTCCAACTCGTCACGGCGATGTCCTGGGCAGTGGACCGCTATGGCGACGACCCACCCCGCGCCCGGGCGCGGGTCCGGTTGGCGACCGCGGGTGTCTTCCTCCCGGCGCACGCCCGGTAGGACGGTTGGGTCCCGGCGCGCCGGTTCATACCGGCCCGCTCCGGGTATCCCGCGCCGATGTGGAAGGTGCACCGGGACATCGACGCGGACCCGGAGACGGTGTGGCAGATCCTCACTGATCTGGACGCGTGGCCGCGCTGGGGTCCGACCGTGTCCCGGGCCCAACTCGACGGCACCGCGATCCTGCTGGGCGCGACCGGGCGGGTCTGGACGCCGGTCGCGGTGCCGCTGCCGTTCGTGATCACCGAGCTCGATCCCGGCCGGACCTGGGGCTGGGATGTCGCCGGGATACCGGCCACCCGGCACGGGGTGGCGCCCCGCGGGAACGGCTGCCGGGTGTGGATGAGTGCCCCGGTGTGGGCGCCGGCGTACCTGCCGATACTCGCGGTGGCGCTGCGGCGCATCGAATCGATGGCCCGTGCCGCCGCGAATGCCGGACCTGGCCGTCCCTGACCGGCCCCCGGCTCGCCCGGGGTCGGCGGACGTGCGCGGTCGGGCCGACGCGCTGCTGTCGGGCACCCTCGCCTTCGTCATCAGTGTCCTCGGCGCGGGCCGCCCGTCGCTCTGGGTCGACGAGGCCGCCACGGTGTCGGCAACCGACCGTCCGCTCGCGGAGCTGTGGAGGCTGCTGCACAGCGTCGATGCCGTGCACGGGTTGTACTACCTGTTGCTGCATGGCTGGTCGGCGCTGACGCCGCCCGGGGAACTGTGGCTGCGGCTGCCCAGCGCGGTGCTGGTGGGGGTGGCGGCGGCCGGGGTGGTCGTCCTGGGACGGCAGCTGTCGACGCGGTCGGTGAGCCTCGCCGCGGCGGTGGTGTTCGCGCTGTTGCCGCGCACCACCTGGGCGGGCATCGAGGCCCGGCCGTATGCGCTGACCATGGCCTGTGCCGTGTGGTTGACGGTGCTGCTGATCGTCGCCGTCCGGCGCGGGTCCGTCGGACTGTGGGCCGCATACGGATTGGGGCTCATCGCATCGGTCGGCGTGAACGTGATGGTGCTGCTGATCCTGGTGCCGCACGCCGTCGTGGTGATCGGTGCGGCGCCGACCCGCCGGGCCCGGACGGCGTGGATGGCGACCGTCGCGGCGGCGGCGCCCGCCGTGGTGGCGCTGGTGGTGGTGCTCACCAGCCAGCAGGGGCAGGTCAGCTGGATCTGGCCGGTCGGCCCGGCGACCGCCGGGCAGATCTTCGCCGAGCAGTACTTCCCGTCGGTGTACTCGGACAGCGTGCGCGCCGTCGGGCCCGGCCGGCAGCAGTTCACCGCCGAGCAACTGGCGGTGGCCATGCGGGCATGGATGCGCGTTGTGCCGCTGATCAGCCTGGTCATCGTGCTGGCGGTGGTCGCCGGGTGGAAGCGGCATCGCGGGACCGCGGTAATCCCCACCGGTGCACGACTGTTGGTTGCGGTGTCGGCGACCTGGATCCTGGCACCGACCGTGCTGCTGGTCGGGTTCTCGGCGTTCGTCCGGCCGCTCTACCAACCGCACTACCTCGCGTTCAGTACGCCCGCGCTGGCCCTGCTGATCGGTCTCGGTGTCGTGGTGGTGGGGCGCGACCACCGCCGGATCGGCGTCATCCTGGCACTGCTGGCCGTGGCGGCGGCACCGAACTACCTCGCCCAGCGAGGCCCGTACGCCAAGTACGGGTCCGATTACAGCCAGGTCGCCGGGGTACTCGCCGCGCACTCCGCCCCCGGGGAGTGTCTGTCCGTCGTCGGTGCGGACAGCGGGTCGACGGCCGACGGCCTGGCGGGCGCCCGCCTGATCCACCGCGACCGGCTGGTCGACATCGGAACGGATGAATCGGCCCGGCAACGGGATTCGCTGTTCGGTTCCCGGCTTCCAGACCACGAGCGACCGATCGGCGACTGTGCGGTGGTGTGGGTCGTCACCGTCACCGCCACCGCCGACGGCCGACCGGCAACGCCCGGATTCCGGGTGCAGCAGCAATGGCAGGTCAACCAGAGCACGGTGGCCAAGGAGGTCCGCGTCCGATGATGCTGGACAGGATCGCGGGCTGGGCGCTACGGGCGCCCAAACGGGTGGCCGGCATCGCCGCACTCGTGGCGGTGGCCGCGGCGATCGTCGGGGTGCCCGTCGCCGCGCATCTGACCGCCGGGGGATTTCAGGACCCGGCCGCCGAATCGGCGCGGGCCAACCGGACCCTGACCGAGGTCTTCGGCAAGAGCGAGGTCCAGCTGGTGCTGGTGGTGGGCCGCGCCGACGGGCGGACCACCGCGCCCGTGGAAGCCGCCGGGCGCCAGATGGTGGGCCTGCTTGAGCGCAGCCCCGAAGTCATCGGCGTGATCTCGCCGTGGACATCACCGCCGCAGATCGCCCGGGCGCTCGACGGGCCGGACGGGTCCGGTCTGGTCATCGCCGACCTGCGTGGCGGGGAGAGCCGAGCGCCCGGATACGGCAAGGAACTCGTCGCGGCCATCGACACCGAGATCCTTCCGCAGTTCCCCGGGGTGCGAGTGCAGGCGGGCGGATCGGCGATGGTCTTCGCGCAGATCACCGACCAGACGTTGCGTGACGTGCTGATCATGGAGTCCATCGCGGTGCCGCTCAGCCTGCTGGTCCTGGTGTGGGTGTTCGGCGGGCTGCTGGCCTCCACCCTGCCCTTGATCGTCGCGGCCGCCGCCATCGCCGGGACACTGGCGGTGCTGCGCGGCATCACGCTGTGGACCGATGTGTCGATCTTCGCGTTGAGTCTCGCGACAGCACTGGGATTCGCGCTCGCCGTCGACTACACGCTGCTGATCCTGAGCCGGTACCGCGACGAACGTGCCGACGGCGTCGACCGCGATCAGGCGGTCCGTGCCACGATGCGCACGGCGGGCCGCACCATCGTGTTCTCGGCGTTCATCGTCACCCTGTCGATGGCCACCATGGTGCTGTTTCCCATCCCGTTCCTGCGGTCGTTCGCCTACGCGGGGGTGGCGACGGTGTCGCTGTGTGCGCTGACGGCACTGATCCTCACACCGGCGGGCATCATCCTGTTCGGCGAGCGCCTGGCGATCCGACCCGGTCGGAATGGCAAACCCGAAGTGCAACAGGGATTCTGGTATCGAAGTACCGCGTTCGTCATCCGCCACGCGCTGGTCCTCGGGCTGGGCGGATTCGCGGTCCTGGTACTGGTGGGCGCGCCCTTCCTGGACGCCCGGTGGGGTAACCCCGACGACCGGGCCCTGCCCCGCTCGGCGTCGGCCCACCAGGTCGGCGACATCCTGCGCGCGCAGTTCCCGGGCCGCTCCGGGACCGAGAGCATCGTGGTGGTACCCGACGCGCAGGGCCTCACTCCGGCGGACTGGAATCGATACTCCGCGGCGGCGTCCCGGGTCGGCGGTGTGCTGGGGGTGTCCGGTCCGACCGGGACATTCGCCCAGGGCCGCATGATCGGGCCACCGGCCGGCGGCACCGAGACCCGTTCCGGCAGCGCCTACCTGACCGTCACCGGTGCGGCGGCCCTCTTCTCGGAAGCGTCCGAGACCCAGCTGCAGAGTCTGCGGGCACTGCCCGGGCCGGGCGGGCGTGCGGTGGACATCACCGGCGCCGCCGCGGTGAACAGCGACGGTGTGCAGGCGATCGGCGCCCGGTTGCCGGTGGTGCTCGGCCTCATGGCGGTGGTCATCTTCGTGGTGCTGTTCGCCCTGACCGGCAGTGTCGTGTTGCCGCTGAAGGCGTTGGTGCTCAACACCCTGTCGCTGTCCGCGGCGTTCGGCGCGCTGGTGTGGATCTTCCAGGACGGCCATCTCGGGGCGTTCGGGACCACACCGACCGGCACCCTGGTGGCCACCATCCCGGTGCTGTTGTTCTGTATCGCCTTCGGGCTGTCGATGGACTACGAGGTGTTCCTGCTGGCCCGCATCCGGGAGTTCTGGCTGGAGCAACGCGATCAGGACCGCAGCATCACCTTGGGGCTCGCGCACACCGGGCGGGTGGTCACCGCGGCGGCGTTGATCATGTCCATCTCCTTCGCCGGACTGATCGCCGCGCAGGTGTCCTTCATGCGGATGTTCGGCGTCGGACTCGTCCTGGCCGTGCTGGTCGACGCCACTCTGGTGCGCATGGTGATGCTGCCCGCATTCATGCACCTGCTGGGGCGGTGGAACTGGTGGGCGCCGCAGTTCCTGCGACGACCGGAGAAATCTCTGCGTCCCTGAACCCATCCGGCCCGCAGCCGGTTCCGAATCCCCTCATACATCGACGACGCAGGAGGAGGGCTACGCCGTGGCGGTGATCCTGGCCTACACATCACCGGCCCTGGGGCACCTGTACCCGTTCTGCGCACTGCTGCGGGAGCTGGCGGGCCGCGGGCATCAGGTGCATGTCCGCACCCTGGCCGACGGCGTGCAACTCTGCCGCGACCTCGGCTTCGAGGCCGGCGCGGTGGACGCCCGGATCGAGTCGCTGCACAACGAAGACAGCGTCGGCGGCGTGCTCCGGGCGGCGGGTGAGACCGTCCGGGCGCTGGCCGCATGTGCCGCGGTCGAGGTCGGCGACATCGAGCGGGCGGTGCGTCAGGTTGGTCCCGACCTGGTCATCGTGGATTCCAACTGCTGGGGAGCGATCTCCTTCGCCGAGGCGGAAAACCTTGCCTTCGTGGTGTTCTCGGCATTCACCCCGTATCTGCGGTCACCGGGCTCCCCGCCGTTCGGCCCCGGCGCCCGGCCGTGGCCCGGACCGCTGGGGCGCGTCCGGGACTGGGGCGTCGGGCTGGTCACCGGTGCGGTCTTCGACCGTCCGTTCCGGCGCGGTATGCGAGCGGTGCGGGCCGGTCTCGGACTGCCGGACGTGCGGTCGGCCGACGACCTGCTGCGGCGGGCCCCGGCCGTGCTGGTCGCCACCGGTAAACCGTTCGAATACCCGCACACCGACTGGGGTCCGTCGGTCGCGATGATCGGCCCGGCCCCGTTCGACCCGCGGCCCGCGCAGATTCCGGCCTGGCTGCACGACATCGAGGATCCGGTCGTGCTGGTGACCACCTCCTCGGTGCCGCAGGCCGATGACCGACTGATCCGCACCGCGGTCGAAGCGCTGGCGGGGCAGGGCCTGCATCTGGTGGCGACGTCGCCGGCGCGGACCGTGCCGGCCGCCGGCCACGGCCCGGGGGTGACGCTGACCGAATTCGTACCGCATTCGCTGGTGCTCGAACGCGCGGTCTGCGTCGTCACCCACGGTGGGATGGGCGTCACCCAGAAGGCGTTGAGCCGGGGCATCCCGGTGTGTGCCGTGCCGTTCGGCCGCGATCAGTTCGAGGTGGCGCGGCGGGTGGAGATGGCCCGCTGCGGGGTTCGTCTGCCCGCCAAACAGTTGTCGCCGACGACATTGCGGGCCGCGGTCGCCGACGCCATGTCCATGGTCGACGGGGCCGCGACCGTCGCCCGCGGGTTTGCGGCGACCGGGGGTGTGCGGCGGGGCGCAGACATCGTGGAAAGCATGCTGGGGCAGCGTGGTTCAGGGGAACGTGTAGCCGCCGCCGGGGAACCGGGCTGCCCCGGTCCAGATCGCGGATCGGATCAGCCGAGATCGAACGTCGTCGT
Source organism: Mycolicibacterium diernhoferi (assembly GCF_019456655.1). Classification (NCBI taxonomy): domain Bacteria; kingdom Bacillati; phylum Actinomycetota; class Actinomycetes; order Mycobacteriales; family Mycobacteriaceae; genus Mycobacterium; species Mycolicibacterium diernhoferi. The sequence goes on from NZ_CP080332.1 coordinate 348,769, forward strand.
CTCGGCGACCGACCGGCGTTGCCCGGGCGGCAGCGGGGCGCCGACCGTGGACGGGCCGATCCGCACCAACACCTGCGGATAGGCCTCCCCGTCGAAAACCTCACACGCCAGCGCCAACCGGTTGCGCGCGTCACGCAGCGGCTCGGTCAGGGGACAGGTGGCAAGGCCCAGCGCGGCCGCCGACAAGGTCAGACCGCTGAGCGCCTCGCCGGCCCGCAGCCGGGTCAGGTCGGTGTCGGTATCGGTCGCCAGTACGAGCATGACGGCGTCGTCCCCCGGATGCCCGGAGGGGCTGTCCCCGTAACCGAGCCCGAATTCGGTGTCACCGGCCCGCGCCCACCGGCCGGCCGGCACCACGGCGAGCTGCACACCGAGCCGCTGCGCCCGGATCACGAACAGCTCGATGGTTCCCGCCGGCAGCGCGCCGCGGTACGGCCGCCGGTCGGCCCGGCGCCGGGAGATCGCGCCGGCCAGCTCCACGCTGCCCGCCCCGGGCGGATGCTTCTCCAGCTCGAACGCCGCCAGCACGCCGTCGTCCGGGAAACGGACGATGCGGCTCGACCACCCGGCCGCCGCGAAGGCGACCGCGCAGTGGTGCAGGACCGCCCCGCAGCTCAGCAGTACGTCGCGCCGGTCGGAGTCGGTGTCACCGCGGCTGCGGGTCCAGTCGGCGAACAGTTGCACACCGCGATCGTCGACCAACCACCGCCACGGCTGGATGTTGCCCGCCGACGGTGCGCGCGCAGCGAGGTCCAGCACGCTCTCCAGCTCGGCGGCGTCGGGGAACGCGGTGGGCATGTCTCGCACCTCCTGTGCTGCTGGTGACGGTCTTCCGCAGAGCTAGTGTGCGTCAGCGTGATTGATCGCGGCCACCTTCGCCGAGATCCAGTCCACATAGGCCAGCCCGATGGCCGACGCGATGAACGCCATATGGATGATGGTCTGCCACTTCAGCGTTTCGGGCTCGAGATTGTCGGCATTGATGAACGACTTGAGCAGGTGGATCGACGAGATGCCGATGATCGACATCGCCAACTTGACCTTCAGCACGTTCGGGTTGACGTGGCTGAGCCATTCCGGCTTGTCCGGGTGGCTGTCCATCCGGATCCGCGATACGAAGGTCTCGTAACCGCCGATGATCACCATGATCAGCAGGTTCGCGATCATCACCACGTCGACGAGGCCGAGCACGATGAGCATCACCGCGGCCTCGTTCAGGTGGTTGAAATCCTTGACGAGATGGATCAGTTCCTTCCAGAACACGATCACGTACACCACCTGGGCGACGATGAGCCCCAGGTACAGCGGAGCCTGCAGCCAGCGGCTGATGAAGATCGCCGAGCCGATGAAGCCGGTGAAGGACTGGAATGGCGGCTGAGCCGGTGGGGCCGCGGCGTTGTTTTCGGTTGTGGTCATCTTCCGCGTCTCAGCTGCACACCGCGCCGACAGCGGCCGACCCCACCAGCTTGGTGTACTTGGCCAGCACACCGGTCTTGTAGACCGGGGGCAGCGGCTCGAAACCCGCCTTGCGGGATTCGAATTCGGCCTCGTCCACCAACAGGTCCAGTGTCCCGTTGGCGACGTCGAGGCGAATCCGGTCGCCGTCGCGGACGAACGCGATCGGGCCGCCGTCCACCGCCTCGGGGGCGATGTGCCCGACGCACAGGCCGGTGGTGCCGCCGGAGAACCGGCCGTCGGTCATCAACAGCACGTCCTTGCCCAGCCCGGCGCCCTTGATGGCGCCGGTGATGGCCAGCATCTCGCGCATGCCCGGGCCGCCCTTGGGGCCCTCGTAGCGGATGACGACGACGTCGCCGTGGGTGATGGTGCCGTCCTCCAGCGCATCCAGCGCCGCCCGCTCACGCTCGAAAACCCGTGCGGTGCCCTCGAAGACATCCGAGTCGAAGCCGGCGGACTTGACCACCGCACCCTCCGGGGCGAGCGAACCGTGCAGGATGGTGATCCCGCCGGTCGGGTGGATCGGGTTGTTCATCGCCCGCAGCACCTTGCCGTCCGGGTCCGGCGGCTCGATGTGGGCCAGGTTCTCGGCCATCGTCTCACCGGTGACGGTCAGGCAATCGCCGTGCAGCAGACCGGCATCCAGCAGCGCACGCATGACCACCGGCACGCCACCGATCTCGTCGACATGCTTCATGACGTAGGCGCCGAACGGCTTCACATCGGCGAGGTGGGGGACCTTCTTGCCGACCCGGGTGAAATCGGCCAGCGTCAGCTCCACGCCGGCCTCCCAGGCGATGGCCAGCAGGTGCAGCACCGCGTTGGTGGAGCCACCGAACGCCATCACCACCGCGATGGCGTTCTCGAAGGCCTCCTTGGTCAGGATGTCGCGGGCGGTGATCCCGCGGCGCAGCATCTCGACCACGGCCGCACCGGAGCGACGGGCGTACTCATCGCGGCGCTTGTCGATCGCGACCGGAGACGCGCTGCCCGGCAACGACATCCCCAACGCCTCGGCCGCCGAGGCCATGGTGTTGGCGGTGTACATGCCGCCGCAGGCGCCCTCGCCGGGGCAGATGGCCCGTTCGATGATGTCGACATCCTCGCGGGACATCAACCCGCGGGCGCACGCGCCGACCGCCTCGAAGGCGTCGATGATGGTGACTTCCTTCTCGGTCCCGTCGGTGAGCTTGGCGGTGCCCGGCATGATCGAGCCGTTGTAGAGGAAGACGCTTGCCAGGTTCAGCCGCGCGGCGGCCATCAGCATGCCCGGGATGGACTTGTCGCAGCCGGCCAGCAGGACCGACCCGTCCATGCGCTCGGCCTGCATGACGGTCTCCACGCTGTCGGCGATGACCTCACGGGAGACCAGGGAGAAGTGCATACCCTCGTGTCCCATCGAGATGCCGTCGGACACCGAGATGGTGCCGAACTCCAGCGGGTAACCCCCGGCCTCGTGCACGCCGGCCTTGACGGCCTGAGCCAGGCGCTGCAGCGACATGTTGCAGGGGGTGATCTCGTTCCAGGACGAGCCGACACCGATCTGCGGTTTGGCCCAGTCGTCATCGCCCATTCCGACCGCGCGCAGCATGCCGCGGGCCGCGGTCTTCTCCAGGCCGTCGGTGACGTCGCGACTGCGGGGTTTGATGTCCACCCCGGGGCGAGTTTCAGATGGTGAGGGCATGTGAGAAGTATGCCTCCCGGGCCTGGTCCCGACCCAAACCATTCCTGGATACCCCCTTGGGGTACCGGTAACGTGTGGGGCATGACTCGGACCGGACAGATGGCCCTGATCGCCGTTGTGGCGGTGGCCGCACTGATCGCGGGGTGCGGTGGCCGGGACGGCGGGCCGGCTTCCACCTCGGCCGGGGAATCCGGCGCATCGGCCGCGGCCGACCTCCCGCCGGGGGTCAACGCCACCGACCGTGCCTTCGCCTACGGGTTGCTCGCGCAGCGTCCCCAGGTCGACCACCTGGTCGAACTGGCCCGCACCAACTCCGGCAACCCGGCGGTGGTCGCGGCGGCCGAGGCGCTGGCCCGCAGCGAGCGGCAGCAGAGTGACACCGTGAACGCGCTACTGGTGCAGTGGAGCGATGGTGAGGAGGGCGGGCAGGGCCCGCCTCCGGAGGGCCCGACGTTGTTCGACCGCGGCGCCGTCGAGCGTCTCGGGTCGCTGACCGGCCCGGAGTTCGACACACTGTGGCTGCAGGCCATGCTCAACCACCACCAGGCGGTGATGATCATGGCCTCCTCCGAGATCAAGGATGGCGAGGACGTCAACGCCAAGACCCTGGCCCGGGCGGTCCTGGAGACCCGGCAGGCCGAGGTGGAGCAGATGCAGCAGTTGTTGGGAGGCGGACAGCGATGAGTGACGACACGCACGCGGCCGAGCACGGCTATTCGCCGCAGAAGGAGAACTACGCCAAACGCCTGCGGCGCATCGAGGGGCAGGTCCGCGGGATCGCCAAGATGATCGATGACGACAAGTACTGCATCGACATCCTGACCCAGATCAGCGCGGTGAACAGTGCTCTGCAGTCCGTCGCGCTGGGCCTGCTCGACGAGCACCTGGGCCATTGCGTCACCCAGGCCGTCGCCGAGGGCGGTGACCGGGCGGACGCCAAACTCGCCGAGGCCTCGGCCGCCATCGCCCGGCTGGTGCGGTCCTGAGAGTTGTCACAGGTGTAACGATTGCCACCCTCGTGGCGATCAAACACCCAGGTCAGTGACGCAGGTCGGACGGTCGCGAGGGGTCCTTCCGGCCTCGTCACGGGTTAGCTGGTGACAGCCCTGTGACACACTGGTCAGCAGATATGCCAGTGGAGGTGACATATGTCGCAGCGGACGAGGAACAGACTCGCCAGCGCGATCATGGCGGCCGGATTGGTCGTCGGATTCGGATTCGGCAGCCCGGCTGCCCAGGCAGAACCGCCGGTGCCGCCACCGGCGCCGGCGAACCCGCTCGGATCATCCTCGGAGACCGAACGTGATCCGTTCGCCCCGGTCGGTGGTTACGGCGCCCAACCGCTACCGATCCCCGAGGGGACCCCGGCCGGGCAGAACCCCAACCCGTTCATCGGGTTGCCGCCGTTCGTCCCGCCCACCTTCAACCCGGTGAACGGTTCGATCGCGGGGGCCGCCAAGCCGATCTACATCAACTTCGCCCGGCCCATCGCCAACCGGCAGATGGCGCAGGACGCGGTGCACATCACGTCGAACCCGCCGGTCCCCGGCCGGTTCTACTGGGTCACCGACACCCAGCTGCGCTGGCGGCCCCAGGACTTCTGGCCGGCCGGCACGGTGGTGAACATCGACGCCGCGGGCACCAAGTCGAGCTTCACCGTGCCCGAGCAGTTGGTCGCGACGATCGACGATGCCACCAAGACGATGACGGTGGTGCGTGACGGCGAAGTCGAGAAGGAATTCCCGGTCTCGATGGGCAAAGCCGGCAACGACACCAAGAACGGCACCTACTACGTGCTGGAGAAGTTCGCCGACATGGTGATGGACTCGTCGACCTACGGTGTCCCGGTGGAGTCGGAGGACGGGTACAAGACGCAGGTGAAGGATGCCGTCCGCATCGACAACAGTGGCATCTTCGTGCACGGTGCGCCCTGGTCGGTCGGTGCGCAGGGTAGTTCGAATGTCAGCCACGGCTGCATCAACCTCGCACCCGCGGACGCGAAGTGGTTCTTCGACAACTTCGGCAGCGGCGACGCGGTCGTCATCAAGAACACCGACGGTGGCTGGTACGACCAGCCCGACGGTGCGTCGGACTGGCAGATGTTCTAGTTCCCAACAACGATTTCGGCGCGCTCACCTTCGCTTAGCGAACGTGAGCGCGCCGAAATCGTTTACGGGTCTAGTTCCAGATGCGCACGCGCTGCGCCGGTTCCAGGTACAGCGCGTCGTCGTCATCGACCTCGAACGCCTCGTAGAACGCGTCCAGGTTACGGATGACGCCGTTGCAGCGGAACTCCGGCGGCGAGTGCGGGTCGGTGGCGAGGCGCCGGATCGCCTCGGCGTCACGGGATTTGGTGCGCCACACCTGAGCCCAGCCGAACAGCACCCGCTGCACACCGGTCAGACCGTCGATGACGGGTGCTTCTTTTCCGTTCAGGGAGAGTTCGTAGGCCAGCAGGGCGATGGACAGCCCGCCGAGGTCGCCGATGTTCTCCCCGACGGTGAACGCCCCGTTCACGTGGTGCGAGGAGTCCAGATTGCGCGGGGTGAAGGACTCGTACTGCTCGATCAAGGCCGCGGTGCGATGGCCGAACTCGGTGCGGTCGGCATCGGTCCACCAGTTCACCAGGTTTCCGTCGCCGTCGTACTTGGCGCCCTGATCGTCGAATCCGTGCCCGATCTCGTGCCCGATCACCGCCCCGATGCCCCCGTAGTTGGCGGCGTCGTCGGCGCCGGCATCGAAGAACGGCGGCTGCAGAATGGCGGCCGGGAAGACGATCTCGTTCATGCCCGGGTTGTAGTAGGCGTTGACGGTCTGCGGGGTCATGAACCATTCGTCATGGTCCACCGGCCCGCCGAGCTTGGCCAGATCGCGGTCGTACTCCAGCGCGTACCCACGCTGGTAGTTGCCGTACAGGTCGGTGCGGTCGATGGTCAGCGCCGAGTAGTCGCGCCAGCGGGCCGGATAGCCGATCTTGGGGGTGAACTTGTCCAGCTTCTCCAGTGCGCGCTCGCGGGTTTCCGGCGTCATCCACGGCAGGTTGGTGATGCTGACGCGATAGGCCTTTCGCAGATTGGCCACCAGCTCGTCCATCCGGGACTTGGCCTCCGGCGGGAAATGGCGCTCCACATAGAGCTTTCCGACCGCATCACCCATCAGGCTCTCGACCAGTCCGACGCCGCGCTTCCAGCGGTCGCGGATCGCCTCGGTGCCGCTGAGCGTCTTTCCGTAGAACGCGAAGTTCTCGGCGATCAGGTCGTCGGTGAGCAGCGAGGCGCGTGAACTGATGACGCGCCAGCTCAGCCACTGCTTCCAGTCCTCCAGCGGCTCGGAGGCCCACAGCGCGGCGAACGCGGTCAGATAGTCGGGCTGGCGCACCACGACCTCGTCCGGTGCGGCCCCGAGTGCGCCCACCCAACCCGACCAGTCGAATCCTGGTGCCTCGGTGGCCAACTCGGTGAAGGCGCGCAGGTTGTAGGTGAGGTCGGCGTCGCGGCGCTTCACCACATCCCAGTGCGCGGCCGCCAGCTTGGTCTCCAGCGCCACGATGCGCTCGGCTGTCGCGGTGTGGTCACCTTCGCCCCCGTATACCAGGCCCAGCATCCGCGCGATGTGGCCCGGATAGGCCGCCAGGATCTCGGCGTGCGAGGCCTCGCGGTAGTAGGACTCGTCGGGCAGGCCGAGCCCGGACTGCGACATGTGCAGCAGGTAGCGGGTGGAGTCCTTGGAGTCGGTGTCGACGTACACCCCGGTGCCGCCGCCGATCCCGGTGCGCTGCAGCCGGCCCAGCACGACGGCCAGGGCCTCGCGGTCGGGCGCCTCGGCGATGGTGGCCAGTTCGGCCAGCAGCGGCGCCACCCCCACGCGGGCGACGGTGTCGGTGTCCATGAAGCTGGCGTACAGGTCTCCGATGCGGGCCGCATCAGTTGAGCCTGAGCTGCGCTGTTCATCGGTGCCGGCCGGGGCGTTCTTCGCGGCGGCCTCGGTGATGATGTCGCGGACCTGTTCCTCGGCACGGTCGGCCAGGGTGCGGAACGCACCGTCGGTGGCCCGGTCGGCCGGGATCTCGTATTCGTCCAGCCAGCGGCCGTTGACGTGGCCGAACAGATCGTCCTGGGGACGCACCGAGGAGTCCACGTAGCTCAGGTCGATGCCGGATCGGATGTCTTCACTCAAAGAGATATCTGACGTCACTCTCACATCCTGCCAGAGGCTCGCGGTGCGGCACCGGTAGCCTCACGGCCATGCCTGATGAGCAAACCCGGGGGCTGTCGGTCTACGGCGTCGCCGCGATGGTGTTCGGCGTGGTCGGGGTGGCCGCCGCGGTGCTGGCGACGATGATCTGGTCGGGGCACCGCAGTGCGGTGGCCGAGCGGGTGCACCAGACCGAGGTGTTGCAGGCGGCGGCGGACTGGACCGGTCTGCTGATCAATCTGAACTCCGACACCGCGGCGCAGAACCTGCAGCAACTGCGCGACGGCACCATCGGTCAGCTCAACGTCGAATTCGACAACACGGTCGAACCGTTCACCGATCTGGTGGCCAAACTGGACTCCAAGACCGTCGGTCAGGTCGAATCGGTGTCCATCGAGACGCTGCAGCACCGGCCCGGTGACCCGCCGGGTGCCGCCGAGCCCGAGCAGCCCGAACTGGCGACCGTCGCCTCGCGCACCGACACCGTGCTGGTGGTCGCCACCTCGGTGAGCCAGAACGCCGGTGCCGAGCCGACCACGGTGCGCTGGAACCTGCGCCTGGACATCTCGGATGTCGACGGCAAACTCCTGATCTCGCAGCTGGAGGCGATCCGATGAGGAACCGGTTGCGCGTCCTCGGGGTGGACATCCTGGCGCCGCTGGCGGCGATCGGGGGCCTGCTGCTGATCGGCGCGGTGCTGGACTGGCCGCGCTGGTGGGTGGCGGTCTGCACGGCGCTGTGCCTGCTGATCGTGCAGGGCGTCATCGTCAACGTGGTGCTGTTCCGCCGCGACGGGGTGACCGTCGGGACCGACGACGACGGGCCGCTGCTGCGCTTCGGGGTGGTCGCCCTGGCCGTGGTGGCGCTGGTGGGTGCGGTGTTCGTCGGTTACACCCGGTGGACCATCCCGGACCGGGAGCTGATCGCCGACAGTGCCGAGGTGGTCGGCATCGCCAGCAGCGTCTCCGAGGCGTCCGCGACGTTCTCGCCGAGCAGCCCCGATGCGGCGATCGACCGCGCCACCGCCCTGATGTCCCCGCGCCGCGCCGAGGCCTACCGCAACGAATTCGCCGCGGTGGCAAAGGATTTGACCAGCCGCAAGATCTCCGGCCAGGCGCAGACGCTGTCGGCCGGGGTGGAGGCCATCGGTCCGTCGGTGGCCAGCGTCGCCGTGGTGATGCGCGGCACCCAGCACGCACCGGGTAAGCCGGCCGATGTGGCGGTGCTGGCGTTGCGGGTGACGCTGGAGAAAGAGGGCGGCAAGTGGCTGGTGGCCGACGTGACACCGATCAACGCGCGCTGAGCATCCGCGGCGGTTGCGTGGAAGACGGCGAGCGCGGCTAGCCGGAGTTGGCGGCGCGCTGGGCGCGGATGCGGGCGAACCGGTCCGACAGCCGCCGCATCCGGATCATCATCGAGGCCGACGGGGTGGCGGCGCCGTCCAGGAAGTCGGTGAACTCCTCGACCGACACCCCGATCCGGGATGCGAATTCGGGGGTGCCCAGTCCCGAGCGCTCCAGCAGCTGGCGCACATGGCGGGCCACCTCGGCACGCTCATTGGCCTCCAGGTGCTGACGCGCCTTCTCCAGGACCTCGGTCAGTGCCGCCGAGACGCCGTAGGGCTGCTCGGTGGCGAGCACCTCCTCGACCTGGCGGGCGGTCCGGCCGAACGGATCGCGCTTGATGGCGGCCACGATGCGCTGCCACACCTCGAGATCGTCGTTGTCCAACGCGGCGCGGATCGCCGACGTGGGCCAGAACTCGACCGGACGGTCGTCGGTGCCTCCCTCGCCTCCGGGAATCTTCCCGTCGCTTCGCTCGCCCTGGCTGGCCGACGAGGGCTTGGCCGACAACGTCACCTCGTCTCCTCCAACATCGCTACGGCCACCGACAGACACCGCTGACGGACGGTGGCCCAGTCGGCATCGGTCTGATCCGACTCTTCCGGTTCGTCCGACGGACGCGGATCGGCCAGGCGTCGAACCAGCTGCGTGGCCACCCAGTGCGCCCGCGGGCCGTGTCCACAGTAGTACCGGTCCATCTTGGTCAGGACCTCAGCGGCGGTTTGAGTTTCCATGGAATCCACCAGCCGGGCGAACTCGGTGTAGTCCCGCGTGCTGTTGCGGCACATCAGCAGATAGCTCTTCAACCGCAGCGTTTCGGCACCGGTCGGGACGAGCAGCCGGTCCCCGGTCGGCAACTGGACGGTGGTGGCCTCCATCGGGCCGCGGCGTTGCACCGGCAGCCGTTCCGAATCGGAGGCGGTGGCCAGCGCGTCGAGAGCGACGTCGAGCCGGCCGCGCCACATGGTGATGGGATGCACCGGCCGGGCCAGGGTCGGGATCCGGCCGCTGAACCGGCGCCCGCCCACCACCTCGGGGTCGGGGGCACATCCACTGAACGCCAGCGGGTCGGGCACCACCACGGTCTGCGGGGCAAGGCTTTTCAGCCTGGCGGCGGTCTTGACCACCATCCGCAGGTCCCCGCTCGGTGCGGCGGCCGCCGTCTCGGGGACCATCACCAGGTCGGTGATGTCGACCTTGGGCAGCGGCTTCTCGAAGTCCACCGACGGCAGGATCCGGTCCAGCCACCGCGGCAGCCACCAGTTCCACTCGTCGAACATCGCCATCAGCGCGGGCACCAGGACCAGCCGCACGATGGTCGCGTCGACGGCGATGGCCGTGGCACAGGCCACCCCGATCTGGGCGACCAGTGGCATGCCGGCGAAGGCGAAGCCGATGAACACCGCGATCATGATCAGCGCCGCGCTGGTGATGGTGCGGGCGCTGGTGGACACCCCGTAGGTGACGGCGTCACGGGTGTTGTTGGTGATCAGATACCGTTCCCGGATTCTGGTCAGCAGGAAGATCTCGTAGTCCATCGAGAGGCCGAACGTCATCGCCAGCACCAGCGGGGGCACCGTGCTGTCCAGCGATTCCAGCGGCGCGAAGCCCAGATCCTCCAGCCAGCCCCACTGGAACACCACCACCAGGCTGCCGTAGGCGGCCGCCACCGACAGCACCGTCATCAGCACGCCCTTGAGGGCGAGGAACACCGACCGGATGGCGATCAGCAGCATCACGAACGCGATGACCGAGACGAAGAGGAACACCAGCGGCTGGACATCGGAGACCTGATCGTCGAAATCCTTGATCAGCGCGGTCGGGCCGCCGACGTCGATGCGTACATCGCTGTCCACACCGGGTAGCTCGGCGCGCAGCCAGTCGACGGCCTCGCGAGCCCGGAAATCCTCGGGGTCCACCGAGAGCACCGCCGACATCAGCGCGCTGTCGTTGTCCTTGGCGAATGCCGGCGGGGTCACCGTCGCGACATTGGGGGCCTGCGACATCCGCATCGAGATGCGGTCCAGCGTGGCGCGCGACGTCGGGCTGTCGGCGTCGCCGTCGGGGAAGGTCACCAGCACCCGGACCGGCCCGAGCACGCCCGGCCCGAGCGCCTCGGCGGCCGCGTTCACCCCGCCCCGGATCTCATGGGTGGGATCGAACTGGCGCAGCATGCTGTTGCCGAGCGTCATCGCGAACGCCGGCGCGGCCATGGTGAGCAGGACGGCGGCGGCCAGCGACGCCGACAGCCACGGCCGCCGCATGACGCCGCCGATCCAGCGGGTCCAGAACCGGGACTGGGTGGTGTCGGGGCGGCGCGACCAGTGCAGCAACCGGGAGCGCTTGGCCGCCGAACGGCCGAAGGTGGCCAGCACCGCCGGGGTCAGCGTCGTCGAGGTGAGCACCGCGATGGCCACCGCCAGGATGGCGCCGGTGGCCATGGACTGCAGGATCGGGGTGTTGATGAGGTAGATGCCGGTCACCGAGGCGATCACGGTCATGCCGGACAGCACCACGGCCAGCCCGGAGGTCGCCATCGCCGCGTCGATGGCCTGGGCGGAGTCCCGCCCGGCCCGGAGTTCCTCGCGGTAGCGCATCAGGATGAACAGCGAGTAGTCCACGGCCAGCGCGATCCCGAACATCGACACCGTGGAGGTGGCGAACACGCTCATGGTGGTGACCGAGGACAACAGGAAGACCACGCCCATCGTCACCACCACGGTGCACAACCCGAGCAGCAGCGGCATCGCCGCCGCGGCCAGCGAACCGAACACCGCGAGCAGGATGATCAGCACAACCGGCAGGTTCCACTTCTCGGCCTGCGCGATGTCGTGTTTGGTGGCGTATTGCGCGGCGGCCCCGAGCGCGCCCTGCCCGATGACGTGCAGGCGGACCTTGCCGTCCTCGGTGGCGCCGGCGGTGTCCCCGTCGATACCCACCTTCTCGCGCAACTGGTTGGCGATGTCCACGGCGCCGCTGTTGTTGAAGTCCATCTGCAGCTGGACCACATAGGGGCGGTCCGGGGCGGGCGGGGGCTGCTGCGGATTGGGGATCTCTTTGACGCTGGGCACCTCGGAGGCGATGAGTTTCAGCTGCGCGACGGCGGCGTTCATATCCTCGAACGACGCGTCCGCGCGGGGCACCGCCACCAACGCCAGCGGCGAGGCTCCCTGGTCGGGGAACTGCTCCTCGAGCTGCTGCTGCACCCGCAGCGACTGCGACCCCTCGACCTCGAACCCACCGCCGGTGAGCTGGTCGGACTGGTGCATCGCCAGATAAACGGAGGGCACCAGAAGCAGAACCCAGGCCACAAACACCGCCCAGCGATATCTGCGCAGGTTGCTGCTCAAGCGCATCATGAACTGCTGGATGGCGCCCCTCGCATTTCTCCCCGCTGGCCGGTAAGCGAGAGCGTACCGCAGCAGCCTGTGAGCTGTCGGGCGCCGATTTCAGTTGTGACCAGCCCGAAATGTTGGCCGTGGCCGCGGCGGCCCCGGCCCGCACCCCGGACCACCTGCAAGTTTGCTACGAAGGTGGCTACCCGGTGGGTCAGATGGCATGATGGCGCTGGTTCAGTACTGGGTCGGGGATTCGAGCACTGACGATCGCGACTGTTCGCGAGCCGGTTGAACGTGCATTGCCCGAAGGAGCACCCATGACCGTCATCACTGCCAGCGCGCGTCGCGGACTTCTCGCCGCATTCGCTGGAGCTGCCGTCGGCGGGGCCGCACTTCTCGGCGCCGCCGGTGTACACGCGCCCGCCGCCGACGCGGCGCCGGACCCGTGCGCCGCCAGCCAGATCGCCAAGACGGTCGGATCGGTGTCCACCTCGATCGGCGCCTACCTCGACGCGCACCCGGAGACCAACCAGGCGCTGACCGATATCGCCGGCCAGCCGGCCGGGCCGCAGTCGCTGGTCGCGACGAAGACCTACCTGGACACCAATCCCGAGGCGGCCGACGATCTGCAGCGCCTGCAGGCGCCGCTGGTCCGGTTGTCCACCCAGTGCAAGCTGCCGGTGAGCCTGCCCCAGCTGCTCGGCGTCATGCAGGGCGCCCAGACGCCGGGCGGGCTGGACGCCCTGGTGACCGCCGGGGCCGAGGGTGCCGCCGAGGCGGTGTCCTCGGCCGGGACGCCGAATCCGGCCGGCGCCGGTGGCACCGGGCCGCTGCCCGGTCCCGCCGCCACCCGATAGGGGTGCGAACCGCCGCTGAAGTCATAACTCAGCGCGCGGCGCGGAAACAGCCATAATCCAGGGGTGCGCACCACAATCGAGCATTCCTCGCCGGAGAGCACCGGCCGGACGGTCCTGATGGTCGACGACGACCCGGACGTGCGGACCTCGGTGGCGCGCGGGCTGCGGCATTCCGGTTTCGACGTCCGGGTCGCCTCCAACGGCAAAGAGGCGCTGCGGCTGCTCTCGAACGAGGCACACGATGCGCTGGTGCTCGACGTGCAGATGCCCGAACTGGACGGCGTCGCCGTGGTGACCGCGCTGCGGGCGCTGGGCAACGAGATCCCGATCTGTGTGCTCTCGGCCCGCGACACCGTCAACGACCGGATCGCCGGGCTGGAGGCCGGCGCCGACGACTACCTGACCAAACCGTTCGACCTCGGTGAACTCGTGGCCCGGTTACATGCCCTGCTACGCCGGTCCAGCCACTCCGAGCAGACCTCCGACGTCATGATCGTGGGCCCGCTGACCATCGACACCGCGCGCCGGCTGGTCTACGTCGATGGGGAGCGCGCCGAGCTGACCAAGCGCGAATTCGATCTGCTGGCGGTGCTTGCCGAGAACGCCGGTGTGGTGCTGACCCGGCAGCGCCTGCTCGAGCTCGTCTGGGGCTACGACTTCGACGTGGACACCAACGTCGCCGACGTCTTCATCTCCTACCTGCGGCGCAAACTGGAGCGCCAAGACCGGCCGCGCGTCATCCACACCGTCCGCGGTATCGGGTACGTGTTGCGGGAGGAGGCGTAGTGCGGAGGGTGAGCCGGTGCGGCTGTCCCAACTGATCGGCCGGTCGGCCTCGCTGCGCACCCGGGTCGCCGTCGCCTCGGCGATCGCGGCGGCCGCGGTGGTGGCCGCCTTCACCGTGCTGACCACGGTCGTGCTGGTCAACAACGATGCCGCCCAACTGGACCGGCGCCTGGACGCGATCGTCGAGGCCAGCATGTTTCCCGAGCAGCTGTCCGATCCGCGCCGCGGCGTGCTGACCACCGGGCGGTCCCGGTCCACCGGCCAGGTGATGTTCCAGCGCGGTTTCCAGCTGCCCGCGCTGCCGCCTGGCACCGAGACCGTCGAGGTCAACGGCGTGGAGTACCGGGTGCGCACCATCCCGATGGATCAGCAGGGCGGCGGGGTGCTGCTGTCTATCGGTATCCGGGCGGACAGCATCCTGCTGAGCCAGGCCAGGATTCCGATCTATCTGGCGGTCGGTGTGCTGACGGTGCTGGTGGCCGGCGGGTTGGGCTGGCTGCTGGCCGGCCCGGCGGTGCGCCCGCTGCGCCGGCTCACCGAGCAGACCAAACTGCTGGGCAAGGGCGCCAAACCGGGTGCGCAGGTGCCCGCGGTGACCGGTGCCCGGGAAGCCGAGGAACTGTCGGATGCGATGGCCGGGATGCTCAGCCGGCTGGTGACCGCGCAGCAGGCGACCACCCGGTCCCTGCAGGCCGCCCAGGATTTCGCCGCCAACGCCGCGCACGAACTGCGGACCCCGCTGACCGCCATGCGCGCCGATCTGGACACCTTGCGCATTCACGACCTGCCGACCGAGGAACGCGACGAGGTGGTGGCCGACCTGCTGCGCGCCCAGCGCCGGGTGGAGGCCATCATCACCGCGCTGGGCCAGCTCGCCTCCGGTCAGCTGGCCCAGGCCGAGGACCGCGAACTGATCGACATCACCGATCTCCTGGACCGGGTGGCCCGGGAGAACGCGCGCACCGACCCGCCGCTGGACATCACCGTGGAGGCCGACGACGACCTCGGCATGGTGTGGGGTTGGCCCGGCGGGCTGCGGCTGGCGGTGGACAACCTGGTGCGCAACGCCGTCGCGCACGGTGCGGCCGGGCGGATCGTGTTGTCGGGCACCCGAAGCGCGGACGGGCGTCTGCTCATCGTGGTCGACGACGACGGGCGCGGGCTGCCCGCCGAGGAGCGCACCGTGGTGCTCGGCCGGTTCGCCCGGGGCAGCACGGCCGCACCGGGTGGTTCCGGGCTGGGTCTGGCGCTGGTCACCCAGCAGGCGGCCCTGCACGGTGGCCGCCTGCAACTGTCGGACAGTCCGCTGGGCGGCCTGCGGGCCACCCTCACCATCTCCGACCGCGCCCCGGATCAGGCCGATCCGGGCCAGGAACCGGATGAGGTCAGCGTCGCGCCAGAACCATCGCGATGGCGCGCCAGCCGAGCAGCAAGACGGCGGTCGTGATCGAGGCCACCACGATGAAACTGGGCGCGGTGCCCGCAGAAGTGGCCTTGCGCAACAACATTCCGACGGCCACGGTGACCACCCAGACGATCAGTCCGGTCGGGTAGAGGCTGGTGGGCCGCTGCCAGGCGCGGGCCGCCAGCCAGCCGGCCAGGGTCCCGGTGAGGAACGGCCAGGCCGTCTCGGCGATACCGGCCACGGTGAGGCCCTCGGCGTGACTGCGCCGGCCGATGGTGCAGAACACGATGACGCAGACCAGGTCGGCGGCCAGGGCTGCCGCCGTCCGGCGAGTCGGATTACTCTGCGGCATAACTCATCACATCCATCACCAGTGGGCTCAGGTCGGTCTCGGTACGCGGGGTGGTCCCGGGTGCCACGTGTACCGTACCGCCGGTCAGCAGCGTGACCAGATCCGCCGGCGAGGACAGTCGGCCGTCCACCGTGAACGAGTCGAACAGGAACGGCAGACCGTCGGCGGCCAGCGGGTCGGGTGTGCTCATCACGTGGAAGTGCAGGTGCGGAGCATCGGTGTTCCCGGTGTTGCCGAGGTGGCCGATCACCTGGCCGGTGCTCAGCTGATCACCCGGCTTCACCTGTGCCGAGCCGGTCTTGAGATGCGCGTAGAACGCGTAGTTGCCGTCACCGATGTCCTGCACGACATGGTTGCCGCCGTACTCCGGCAGGGTCAGTCCGGTGGCGTCTGTGGTCGGGGTCTGCTCGGGCAGGCCGTCGAGCACCGAGACCACCGGCCCGTCCGCCACCGCCAGGACGTCCGCGCCGTAGAACGGGTAACTGGCCAGCTGGGTGGCGTCGCCCTTGTACAGCGCGCCGTCGGCATCGATCTGCAGGTAGTCGATGGCGAAGCGTTCCGCGGCCCACAACTCGCCGCTGATCGGGTTGAGTGCCATCCGGTGCGAGGTCATCTCGTTGCAGCAACTGTTGGCCGCCAACCAGTTCGGTCCGCGCAGCGGGGGAGAGATGACCACCGGCTTGCGGGTGGACACGGCGACCGGGGCGACCTCCTCGGCCATCTCGGCAGGCAGCAGCGGAGGCATCGGCCGGCTCAGCTTGACCGCGACGGTGTGCGAAAGACGCTGGGGCACATCCGGTTGGTCCAGAGCGAGATCGATCCAGACGACTCCGCTCTGGGCCGGGCCGAACGAGGCGGACGGTTCGCCCATGGCGCCGAGCAGTCGGGTGCGGTTGCGCAGGTCCTCGCCGCTCAACGTCAGCAACTCCCGGTCGCCGGCGTTGACGGTGACCGACTCCAGATCGATGACCTGGCCCATGGCGTTGGTCAGGTACAGCTCATAGGCCAGGTGGGTTCGGCCGTCGGTGGCCGGCACCGGCACCGGCCGGCTGAGCGCTCTTGCGAGAATCGGTGTGGGCTCGATCGGCAGGGCGTCGGTGGTCGCGCTGGGAACCGCTGTCGCTGACGGGCTGGAATCGGTTGGCGGCGAAGATGGTTCGGTGTTGTTCGAACATCCCGTCAGCAGAGCCCATGCGCCGAGCAGGGCGGTGGCGCGGCGCATCGTGAGTTTCACTCGGGCTCCTCGGATTTCGGTTCGGTGGCGTCGGGGTCGACGTCCATCTCGGTGCGGAACATGAAGAAGAACACCACCCAGCCGATCGCCGAGATGAAGATCCAGCTGACCATCCGGTAGATGAGCATGGCGGAGATCGCCGAGGCGAGCGTCATCCCGCTGGACACCAGGCCGGGCACCAGCACCGCCTCGACCACCAGCAGTCCGCCCGGCATCAGCGGGATGGACCCGACCGCGCGGGCGGCGGCATAGGCCACCGTCAGCGCGGCCAGCGACGGGTGACCCCCGGCCGCGTACGCGGCGAATGCCAGGCAGGCGACGTCGGCGACCCAATTGAACAGCGACCAGCTGAACGCGTTGCCCAGGGCGCGGCGGCTCAGTTTCACCGACTCCAGCTGATGCAGCATCTCCCGCCACTTGTCCAGCCAGGTATCGGCGGGCTTGTTGCGCAGCGAGTTGAACCAGGACAGCAGCCGCACGCCGATACCGTCGAGCTGCTGCGGGTTGGAGGCCACCGACTGGGCCAGCACCAGCAACAGGAAGAAACCCCCGAGCGTGAAGATCAGCGACAGCGGGTTCTTACTGGCGCCCAGCAGGAAAGCTCCGCCCAGCCCGAGCAGCGCCAGCCCGACGGCCTGCAGCACGCCCGACATCACCAGCTGCCAGGACGCCACCACCGGGGAGGCACCCCAGATGCGCTGTTGGCGGTAGACGAACGTGGCCGACAGCACCGGGCCACCGGGCAGCGTGGTGGACAGCGCGTTGCCGGCGTAGAACGCGGCCTCCGAGCGCCACTGCCGCACGGTGACCCCGGCCGAGCGCAGCAGGGTGCGCTGGATCTGCGCGAAACTGTGCATCGAGGCCATCGCGGCCACCACGGCGGCCAGCACCCACCACCAGTTCGCCGACAGCAGGCTGGTCCACGCCTTGGCCAGTTGGTCCCAGACCAGCGCGAGCTCGACGGTCAGCACCACCACCGCGACCACGATGACCGCCCACCGCACCCACCAGTACTTGCCCCGCGGGCGCGCATCCTGGCCAGGGGCGTCGCTCATCGGCGCGTCGTGCGACACGCTGTAAGAGTAGCGGCGTGCCCTTCGGGTATCCGCCGGTTCCCGCGGCGCGCCGCGTGCCGGTCGTACGGTAGGCCCATGTCGATAGATTCGGTCGCCGACCAGTCGGTGCATCCGCTCGTCCGCAAGGGCGCGGCCTGGGCCTGGCGGCTGTTGGTCCTGGGCGTGGCGGTGGTGTTCCTGCTGTGGGTGATCAGCCACTTCCTGCTGATCGTGGTGCCGGTGGCGCTGGCGGCCATGTTCGCGGCGCTGTTGCTGCCCGCGGTGGATGCGCTGGCCGCACGACGGGTGCCGCGCGGAGGTGCGGTGGCGATCGTGCTGCTCGGCGCCATCGCCGGGGTCGGCGGCATCCTGAGCTTCGTCGTCAGCCAATTCATCACGGGCGCACCGGCTCTCGTCGAACAGGTCACGGCGAGCGTGGACGGGGTGCGGAACTGGTTGATCCAGGGTCCGTTACACCTGAGCAAGGAGCAGATCGACCACGCCGGTGACGCGTTGATCACCACCCTGCAGGAGAACCAGGCCAAGGTCACCAGTGGCGCGCTGTCCACGGCCGCCACCGTCACCGAGATCCTCACCGGTGCACTGCTGGTGCTGTTCACGCTGATCTTCCTGCTGCAGGGCGGGCGGGCCATCTTCCGCTACGTCACGAAGATCTTCCCCTCCTCGGTGCGCGACCGCGTGCGCGACGCCGGGCGGGCCGGCTTCCACTCGCTGACCGGCTACGTGCGGGCCACCTGCCTGGTGGCGCTGGTCGACGCGGTCGGCATCGGAACCGGCCTGGCCATCATGGGTGTGCCGTTGGCGCTGCCGTTGGCCTCCCTGGTGTTCCTGGGCGCCTTCATCCCACTGATCGGTGCGGTGCTCACCGGAGGAGTGGCCGTCATCGTGGCGCTGATCGCCAAGGGCTGGGTCTACGCGCTGATCACCCTCGGCCTGATCCTGGCCGTGCAGCAGCTGGAATCCCATGTGCTGCAACCGCTGGTGATGGGCCGGGCGGTGGCCGTGCACCCGCTGGCGGTGGTGCTCGCCATCGCCAGCGGCGGCTTGCTCGCGGGGATCGTCGGCGCCCTGCTCGCGGTGCCGGTCCTGGCCGTACTCAACAGCGCGATGCGGGTGCTGCTGGCACCTGACCCGCAGGCGGAGCAGGAACAGGTGGCAGCAGAACTGGAGCCCGAAGGCCTTACAGGCGACCCTCCCGGCGCAGCAGATCCGCCGCGCTGACACCGGTGCCGCGGCGGGGCGGCGCATCGCCGGTGTCGCGGGTATCGATCTTCTCGGTCGACTCCGGGTCACCCGGAGCGCGCTGCGCCGGAATGGCGGTCGTGGGCTCGCTGCCCGGCTCCGGGATGGCCCGGGTGGGTTCGGCCGACGGCCGCACCGGCGGCGCCGGATTGGCGGACGGGATCGCGGTGGTGGGGGTGTTGCCGCGCAGTTCACCCAGCCACGACTCGATTTCGCGACGTTCCCGGCCGGGTGCCGGGTCGACCCGCGGGGCACGCTCGGTCGGGGCCGCGTTGACGGCGTTGATCGCCGTCGTCTTCGCCGAATCCGGTTGTGCCGCAAAGCGCGTGGTGGGTGCCTCCGGTGCCGGGCTGGGCGGTGCGGTGGGGAGGCGGGTGGTACCGGCAGCCGACGGGCCCGACGGGCGGACCGGTGGCAGCGGGCCCCGTGCACCCGGGGCCGGGTGGCCCGGATCGTGCTGGGCGGGCGGGTGAGCGGGGCCGCCGGCGCCGACCAGGGCCGCCTGATCGGCGACCTCGTGCTCGGGTTCACGCTGCGCGGGCCACTTGCGCTCGTCGGGTAGATCGGTCTCGCCCAGGCCGATGCGTTCCTGTATCCGCCGCATCCACCGCGGCGCCCACCAACAGTCGTCGCCGAGCAGCTTCATGATGGCCGGCACCAGGAACATGCGGACCACGGTCGCATCCAGCAGCAGCGCGATGAGCAGACCGAAGGCCAGGTACTTCATCATCACCAGGTCGGAGAACACGAACGCACCCGCCACGACGGCCAGCACCAGGGCGGCGCCGGTGATGAGGCGGCCGGTGGTCGCGGTGCCGATGCGGATCGCCTCCGTGGTGGACATGCCGCGTTCTCGCGCCTCCACCATGCGGGACACCAGGAACACCTCGTAGTCGGTGGACAGACCCCAGATCACCGCGATGATCAGGCCGATCATCGGTGCCATCAGCGGCTGTGGGGTGTAGTTCATCAGCCCGGACCCGTGACCGTCGACGAACATCCAGGTGAGGATGCCCATCGTGGATCCGAGCGTCAGCGCGCTCATCAGCGTCGCCTTGATGGGCAGCACGATCGAGCCGAACGCCAGGAACATCAGGATCGTCGTGGTGACCACCAGCACCACCGCCATCAGCGGCAGCTTGGCGAACAGGCTGTGGATACTGTCCTGCTCCAGCGCCGGGGTGCCGCCGACCGCGATCTCCAGACCGCGCGGGGGCTGGATGGAGCGCAGCTCGTCCATCTTCTGGGACGCGTCGTTGCGGTTGACCAGGCCGTTCTGCAGGACCCGCACCGACGGGTCCTTGGTCCCGGTGTCCTGAGCGGAGCGCTCCTGCCACATCTTGCTCGGATCGTTGTCCGGGTCGATGAAGCCCGAGACGGTCATCGCCTTCGCGCGGACCTCGGCCAACTGCTGGTCGGTGATCGGCTCACCGTCGGTGCGTTCGATCACCAGCGTCAGCGGCTCGGTGCGGAATCCGGGGAAGCTCCGGTCGAAGTCCTCCTGTGCCGAACGGACGCTGTTGTCCGGGGGCAGGTACTTCTCGCTGATGCCGCCGAGGGACAGCTGTCCGAGGGGGATGACCAGCAGGATCATCACGATCAGGATCGGCGCGGTGAACGCGATCGGCCGCTTCATCACGACGTTGACCAGCTTGCCCCAGAAGCCCTTCTCGACCTCGGCGCGGGTCTTGGTCTTCTGGGTCTTCTCCGCCAGCCACTCCACCCACCAGACGATGGGGCCACGAGCGAGCGGGACGTAGCGGGCCAGGGCCAGCCCACCGGAGACCACGGCCACGAAGATCACCACGCCGAGCAGCACCCAGTACAGGCCGCCGCCCAGAGAATCCTTGTTGGCGATGGTGAGGTAGGCCATCCAGCCGAGCAGACCGACGTAGCCCAGGACCAAGCCGATGACCGTCAGGGGTAGCCCCTGCTCGCCGGTCTGCTTGATCTGTTTGCGGGCGCGGTGGCCGAGGAAGATACCCACCGGCGGCACCAGCACACCGGCCGGGATCGAGGCGATGGCCAGCGTGTTGGTGCGCGGATTCGCGGGATCGGAGGCGACCTGGTTCTGCACGAATTTCAGCAGCCAGCTGACGCCGAGGGCGTCCACCCGGGGTCCGAGGATGGCCAGTGCGGCCGGCAGCACGGTGACCGACAGGATCGCCGCGAGCATGACCGACGCGATGATCGCGTAGGTGATCGACTTCAGGAAGCCCTGCGGGAACAGCAGCAGCGGAACCGAGGACGCCACCAGGATCACCGCGGAGAACATCACGGTGCGGCCCGAGGTCATCACGGTGCGGCGCACGGCCGCCTCGGTGTCGTAGCCCTCGGCCAACTCCTCGCGGAACCGGCTCACCATGAACAGGCCGTAGTCGATGGCGATGCCGAGGCCCATCAGCGTCACGACGGGCTGGGCGAAGAAGTGCACCGGCATGATCTCGGCGAGCAGCCGCATGATGCCGAGCGCGCCGGCGATGGTCAGGCCGCCGATGATGCCGGGCAGGGCGGCGGCCACGACGCCACCGAAGACGAAGAACAGCACGACGCAGACCAGCGGGATGGCGGCCACCTCGGCGCGCTTCTGGTCCTCGCCGATGGTGCCGGTCAGCTCGCTGGCCAGCGGCTGCAGCCCGGCCAGCTGGATCGCGCCGCCGTTGATCTGCGACAGCTGGGGTTCGACGGCCTGGTAGTTCTTCAGGATCTCGTCGTCGTTCTCGCCCTTGAGCGGGATGCTGACGAAGGTCTTGGACAGGTCGTCGGTCTTCATCTGCTGCACGGTCTCGGCCGCGGCGTCGGGCGCGCGGAGCCAGCCGACCCAGCTGACGATCTGATCCTCGTTGTCGGCGACCAGATCGTTGAGTTCCCCGGTGACCTTCTTCATCCACTCCGGGTCGTCGACCTTCTTGCCGTCCGGCGGCGTGAGGATCGCGACCACGTGACTGGTGCGGTCACGGCCGTACACCTCGTCGCCGAGCAGCGACGCGCGTACCGATTCACTGGTTTCGTCATAGAAACCGCTCTGGGTGACGTGGGAACCCAAACTGGCCCCGTATACGCCGCCACCAAGGCACAGTGCGACCATGACCCCGATCACTATGTATCGGAATTGGTACACCGTTCGACCCCACCAGGCGAACACGTCAGCTCCTTATTTGTTCTTGATGATCTGATTCACGCTGCGCGCGCATGTCACTTCAGTTGTCAGACGCGCGAGGTCAGCAGCGCGGACAACGGCCGGAACGGCTGCAGCCAAGCGCCCTGCTCGGGCAGCGAATCAAGGCCGATTCGCGGTAGCGGCTCCCGGAAGACACCAGGGATGTCCTCCAGGTCGACGAACTCCAAGCTATCCGACGCTAACGCCCAACTGGCATGTTCGCGAAATCCGAGCACCTGCACCGGAACACCCTCGTGGGCGATCTCTTCCAGCGGTGCCCGGAACGCCTGACCGTCCGCGGACGCCACCACCACACCGGCCAGGCCCTCACTGCGGCGCAGCGCGATGTGGTCGAGCATGTCGCTGTCGACATCGCTGTCCTCGTCCACCTTCGGCTTGGCGAAGACCGCAAAGCCCACGTTACGCAACGCTTCCACCCAGGGCCGGACGACATCCGCGCTACCTGGGGCGATGTTGGTGAAAACGGTGGCTTCGGGCTCGAGCGAGACCGCCGCGGACGGTGACGAGTCGCGTTGGCTGGACAGTTCGGCGGTCCGGTTGAGCAGCCAGCGGCCCAGCGCGTCGAAACGGGGGCGGTGTGCGGCGGTGGGCCGGCCGCCCAGGATGGACCCCAGCCCCATGTCGAGGTTGGGTGCGTCCCAGACCAGCAGCACCCGTTGGGTGGCGGGCGCCGCGGAGACCGTCGGATCAGGGACGTCTATGGTTTCGGGTTCGATCTCGACACTCAACAGGGCCCTCTTCTCTTCGCGCGGGCGCTCATCGACGCTCCCAGAGGAGTTCGGTGACGATGGGACCGGCCAGCGCCTTGCGTTCGTACTTCGTCTCGGGTCTGGCCACCGATATCGGAAGCTGCTGGTCGGTGTCGACGCGACGCAACCGCGGTTCGGCGTCGCCGACCTCGGCGATGTGCTCGGCGTATCCCTGGTGGTCGGTCGCCGCGTGCAGGATGCCGCCGGGCTTGAGCCGGTCGGCGATCAGGGCCATCGTCTCGGTCTGGAACAGCCGGCGCTTGTGGTGGCGGGCCTTGGGCCACGGGTCCGGGAAGAACACCCGCACCCCGGTCAGCGACGCCGACGGCAGCGAATGTTCCAGGACGTCGACACCGTCCCCGCGGACCAGCCGGATGTTCGGGATGCCGTCGCGGTCGATCACACCGAGCAACTGGCCGAGCCCCTTCTTGTAGACCTCGACGGCGATCACGTCGAGATCGGGCTCGGACTGCGCCATCGCCGAGGTGGAGACCCCGGTGCCGCAGCCGATCTCCAGGATCAGCGGGGCCTGCCGGCCGAACCACCGCTCAGGGTCCAGCACGACCGGATGGCCCTCGGCGTTGCGGGCCTCGGTGCCGATCTGCGGCCACAGCCGCTCCCAGGTCTGCTGTTGACCACCGGACAAGGTGGAGCGCCGCGACCGGAAGCTGGTGATCCTCCGCGCATGGTGGGTCGGCGGGGTCTCCGCACCGGTTGCTGCGCCCTGTTCCGGGGTGCCGGCCTCCCCGGCTTCCTCGCGCTGGGCATACATCGGTCCATCGTCGCTCATCCAGTCAGATGTACCCGCATCGCGGCCCAGATTGATACCCAACAGTTGTCTTGGCGGCCTTATGTCCCAAAACACTGTTCGTCGGGGTGTCCGGGCGGTGTCACGATTTGATGTGAGCAGTGGTGACAGTGCAACGGGTGTGAGGGGGCTCCGAGATGAGTGTGGACGACTTCCTCACCGAATTGTCCGGGTACGCCGAGAGTGCTCGGCAACCCGCGCTGAGCCCGATCATCGAGGGTCTGCGTCGCCCGATCGCCGTCCGCATCGTGGGCCGCCCCGGGGTGGGCGGCCGCACCGTGGCGGCCGCGCTGCGGGCGGCGGGTGTCCCGGTGGTGGTCACCCGGCCGGACGTGGATGTGCTCGTCATCGCCGAAACCGCGAAACCCGAGGACTGCCGAACGGTCGCCGAGACGACCCGGCCGCTGCTCACCGTCCTGAACAAGGCCGACCTGCTCGGCGCCGCGGCGGCCGACCGGGCCGCCCGGGTGCGCCGGCTGACCGGGGCGCCGACGGTCCCGATGTCGGCGCTGCACGCCGTCGCCGACCTGGATGCGGCGCAGACCGCGTCGCTGCGGGTGCTGGCCGCCGACCCCGCGGACCTGAGCAGTGTCGAGGCGTTCTGCGCGGGCCCGCACGTGCTGGGCGCCGGCACCCGGGCCGGGCTGCTGGCCGCGCTGGACCTGTCCGGGATCGCGGAGCTGACCTCGGCGATCCTGTCGGGCGAGGACGAGCCGGCCTTGACCACCCGGCTGCGCCGGTGCAGCAACGTCGAGGAGGTGTGCAGCGGCCTGCGTGCGGTGTCGGCGGCCCTGCGATACCGGCGGCTGCGGCACGCGCTGTCCGGCGTGCGGGCGTTGGCCGCCCGGACCGGGGATCAACGGCTGGCCGCCGTGGCGACCGGAGACACCGCGGTGCTCGCCGCGATGGCCGCGGCGACCGAGGTGCTGGAGGCGGACGGTCTGGATGTGCGTTCGGGGGAGCCGCTGCAACGCGCCGTGCGGTGGCAGCGCTACAGCCGGGGGCCGGTCAACGCCCTGCATCGCCGGTGCGGGGCCGATGTTTCGCGGGGCGCGCTGCGATCGATGTCCCCCGGCCGGGACCGGGGGTGACCTCCGGCGCGGGGCGGCCGATCCTCGAGACCACCGACCCCGCGGCGCTGGACGCGCAACTGTCCTCGCTGGCGGCTGGTCTGGGGCCGCCGCCCGCGGAGCCGGGGGAGGTGGTGCTGGTCGTCGGGCCCTGGCTGGCCGGGGTGTCCACCCTGACCGCGGCGCTGCGCGAACGGATGCCGGAACGACGGTTCCTGGAGGCCGCCGGACTCGCCCCCGGGATCGCGCCGGTGGCGGTGATCTTCGCGGTGTCGGCGGTGGCCCCGCTCGCCGAGTCGGACTGCACCCTGCTCGACGATGCCGCACGGTGCACCGACCTGGTGATCGGCGTGCTCACCAAGATCGACGTGCACCGCGACTGGCGCGCGGTGCTGGCCGCCGACGCCGAGCTTGTCGGGTCACGCACCGCACGGTTGCGGGACATGCCATGGGTGGGGGTGGCCGCCGGTCCGGCCGGAGCCGCGGCACAGCTGGGCAATCTGGTGGCGGTGCTGCGGCAGGGGCTCGACGGGGACACGCTGAGGTATCGAAATCGGTTGCGGGCGTGGGAATCCCATCTCGTCGAGCAGGTCGGCGCGGCTGCCGCGGCGGCCGTCGACCACACGTCGGTGGCGTTACACCGCCGACGTGACGACCTGCTCGGTGCGGCGCGGCTGTCGCGTGCCGAGCGCGGCATCGCACTGCGCAGCCGAATCCAGCAGGCCCGGGTGCAGCTGGGCTACTTCGCCCGCAACCGCTGCTCCTCGGTGCGCACCGAACTGGCCGAGGACGTCGCCGAATGGGGTGGCCTGTTGCCGTGGGACCGCGGCCGGCTGCGGGCCGAGGCCTTCCGGTCCTCCGTGTACGGCCGGGCCGCCGAGGTCGTCGAGGAGGTCGACACCGGCATCAGCGAGCACCTCCGCGACATCGCCACCGAGTTGGGGCTGGTCGCAGCGGCGGTGCCGCCGCCGGCGTCGCTACCCGATCTGGGCGCCCCGGGGTCGACCGCGCGGCGGCTGGAGACCCAGCTGATGATGCTGCTGGGCGCGGGCTTCGGGCTCGGGGTCGCGCTGGCCGCCGGCCGGTTGCTGGCGGGACTGGCGCCGGGGTCGGCGGCGGTCGGGGCGATCGGCGGTGCGCTGCTGGGGGTGTTGCTCACCGTGTGGGTGGTGGGGATCCGGGACCTGCTGCAGGACCGGGCGCTGCTCGATCGATGGGTCGGCGGCGCCGCCGCCACGCTGCGCGAACACACCGAGGCGCTGGTCGCGACCCGGGTGCTGGCCGCCGAGCTGGACCTCACCGGCCAGGTCGCCGTGGCCGATGAGCGGCTGGCCGGGCGGACGGCGCATCAGGTGGACGCGATCGACGCGGAACTGCGGGACCGCGCGTTCGCGGCGGCGCGGGCACACAAATCCGCGGAGAACCGACTGGCGGCGCTGCGGGCGGCGTTGAACGCCGTCCGCGCCGCATTTAATAATCAGACGAATCCAGTTACCAATCAGTAGGCTTTTTCTGAACGGCTTTCTGAATCGTTCCTGTGAGTGATCGGACATTATCCCGATTCCCCAACCCAATGTGACCCGCGTTAACCTCTTATTAGGGACGATCGTGACCAGCCGGTTATCGGCGCGCTCACGGAAACTACGCAGGAGACTTTGATGACCTCAGCGACCATTCCCGGTCTGGAAACCGCACCGACGACGCATCAGGGGCTGCTTGCCTGGGTCCGCGAGGTCGCGGAGCTGACACAGCCCGACCGGGTCGCGTGGGCCGATGGTTCCGAGGAGGAGTACGAGCGCCTCGCCGCGCAACTGGTCGAGGCCGGTACGTTCCAGAAACTGAATGACGAGAAGCAGCCGAACTCCTATTTGGCGCTGTCCGATCCGTCCGACGTGGCGCGCGTCGAGTCCCGGACCTACATCTGCTCCGAGCGTGAGGTCGACGCCGGCCCCACCAACAACTGGATGGACCCCGCCGAGATGCGCGGGATCATGACCGACCTGTACCGCGGCAGCATGCGCGGCCGCACCCTGTGGGTGGTGCCGTTCTGCATGGGCCCGCTGGACGCCGAGGACCCGAAACTGGGCGTCGAGCTCACCGACTCGGAGTACGTCGTCGTCTCCATGCGCACCATGACCCGGATGGGCCAGGCCGCGCTGGACAAGATCGGCGAGGACGGCTTCTTCGTCAAGGCGCTGCACTCGATCGGTGCGCCGCTGGAGCCCGGACAAAAAGATGTGCCGTGGCCGTGCAACGACACCAAGTACATCACCCACTTCCCGGAGACCCGCGAAATCTGGAGCTACGGCTCGGGTTACGGCGGCAACGCGCTGCTGGGCAAGAAGTGCTACTCGCTGCGCATCGCCTCGGCCATGG
Source organism: Mycolicibacterium diernhoferi (assembly GCF_019456655.1). NCBI lineage: Bacteria > Bacillati > Actinomycetota > Actinomycetes > Mycobacteriales > Mycobacteriaceae > Mycobacterium > Mycolicibacterium diernhoferi. The sequence continues at coordinate 375,922 of NZ_CP080332.1, forward strand.
CCCACGACGAGGGCTGGCTCGCCGAGCACATGCTGATCGTCAAGCTGATCTCCCCGGAGAACAAGGCCTACTTCATCGCCGCGGCCTTCCCGTCGGCCTGCGGTAAGACCAACCTCGCCATGCTGCAGCCCACCATCCCCGGCTGGCGCGCCGAGACCGTCGGCGACGACATCGCCTGGATGCGGTTCGGCAAGGACGGCCAGCTCTACGCGGTGAACCCGGAGTTCGGTTTCTTCGGCGTCGCGCCGGGCACCAACTGGGATTCCAACCCCAACGCCATGAAGACCATCGCCGGTGGCAACACCGTGTTCACCAACGTCGCCAAGACCGACGACGGCGACGTGTGGTGGGAAGGCCTGGAGGGCGAGCCCGACCACCTGATCGACTGGAAGGGTCAGGACTGGGTCCTGCGCGAGACGGAAACCAAGGCCGCGCACCCGAACTCGCGTTACTGCACCCCGATCTCGCAGTGCCCGACGCTGGCGCCGGAATGGGACGACCCGCAGGGTGTGCCGATCTCGGCGATCCTGTTCGGCGGCCGCCGCAAGACCACCGTCCCGCTGATCACCGAGGCTCGCGACTGGCAGCACGGCGTGTTCATCGGCGCCACCCTGGGCTCCGAGCAGACCGCCGCCGCCGAAGGCAAGGTCGGCACCGTGCGCCGCGACCCGATGGCCATGCTGCCGTTCCTCGGCTACAACGTCGGTGACTACTTCCAGCACTGGATCAACATCGGCAAGCAGGCCGACGAGTCCAAGCTGCCGAAGGTGTTCTTCGTCAACTGGTTCCGCCGCGGCGACGACGGCCGGTTCCTGTGGCCCGGATTCGGCGAGAACAGCCGCGTGCTGAAGTGGGCCATCGAGCGCATCGAGCACAAGGCCGACGGCCGCAGCACCCCGATCGGCATCGTCCCGACCGCCGCCGATCTGGACCTGCAGGGCCTGAACGTGGACCCGGCCGACGTCGACGAGGCGCTGGCCGTGAACGCCGATGAGTGGCGTGCCGAGCTCCCGCTGATCGAGGAGTGGTTCGAGTTCGTCGGCGAGAAGCTGCCGACCGGCATCAAGGACGAGTTCGACGCCCTCAAGACGCGCCTGGCCGAAGAGGCCTGACCCTCGCGACAGACACCGATGGCCCCGAAATCCCCGGATTTCGGGGCCATCGGTGTTCTCCCGCCAACGGGCGGTACCCCGGCTCGGCAACCAAACCGGTGGAGCCTTCGCTCCGAATAACCGGTAAACGGCCGACGGGAGTTGCTGGCAATGTTTCCTACCGTGCTCGACGAGGTGCTGGACCGCACGATCGTCGGCGGATACACCCGACTGGGTTCTGCGGTGCGCCGGCGATTCTGGTCGCCACCTGCCCCCGATGCCCTGACCGGGTCCACCATCCTGGTGACCGGCGCCAACTCGGGAATCGGTAAGGCCATCGCCGCCGGTGTCGCGGGCCTGGGCGCCACCGTGTTGATGGCGGTGCGGGACCGGGCCCGCGGGGAAGCGGCGCGGGCGGACATCCTCGACGCGGTGCCGGGTGCATGTGTGCAGATCGAACGCTCCGACGTGTCGGATCTGGCCGACGTGCGCGCGTTCGCCGCCGACCTGTTGCCCCGGGTGCCCGCGTTGGACGCGGTCATCCACAACGCCGGGGTCATGCCGCCGCAGCGCACCACAACCGAAGAGGGACACGAACTTTCGCTGGCCACCCACGTGCTGGGGCCGGTGCTGCTGACCGAACTGCTGCTGCCGGCGCTGGATGCGGCAACAGATCCCCGGGTGGTGCTGATGTCCTCGGGCGGCATGTACACCCAGGGGTTGCCCGTCGGCGACATCGAGTACCGGACCGGGGAGTACCGCGGCGCGATCGCCTACGCCCGCAGTAAACGGATCCAGGTCGCGCTGACACCGCTGCTGGCGCACCGTTGGGCCGTGCAGTCGGTGACGGTCGCCGCGATGCACCCGGGATGGGCCGATACGCCCGGAGTCGCGACCTCGCTGCCGGGGTTCCGGCGACTGACCGGACCGCTGCTGCGCACCGCAGCGGACGCCGCCGACACCGCCGTGTGGCTGACGGCGGTCTCGCCGACGCCGCCGTCGGGCAGGTTCTGGCATGACCGGGCCGTCCGGCCGGTGCACTACCTGCCGAGCACCCGATACAGCGAGGCCGAACTGCAGACGGTGTGGCAGTACTGCCTGGCCGCCGTCGGGTTGGTGTGAACTCAGATCTTCGCGAGTTCGCGCTGCAGGCCTTCCACACCCTTGTCCATCAGACTGTTGACCGGGATGCGCAGCAGCGGTTCGCCCAGTCGCAGCCAGCCCTGGAACGCGAATTCGATGCGGTAGGTGACCAGCGAGCCGCCCTCGTGCGGGCGGACGGTGATGGTGTCATGCGCGACAAGCGAATCATTCTCTCCGCGAAGCTGAATGGATCGCCCGGGCGTCACCCCGATCACCTCGTACTCGAGGTCGCTGGTGCGTCCGGCGAAGCGTGAGGTGTTCGCGTAACGGGTGCCGACACCGCCGTCCCCGGTGATGCGCGTGGTGCGTACCGTGCCGGGTTCCCACTGCTCGGTGGTGGTGAAGTCGGCGAGATAGGCGAACACGTCCGCCGGTGTCGCCGGCGTGACGACCTCGCGCTCCATCTCGATCATCTGCTCTCCTCCTTGATGAGCTGACGGGTCTCGTCTCCGGGACCGTCGAAGGCCTTGGCCCGTTGTTCGCCCGCTTCGCTGCCGGAGAACAGACCGGGTTCGTCGGCCCCGAGTTCGAGCTCCTCAGGCATAAGTGCTTCCGGGTCGGGGTCGGATGGGTGCGTCATGGCACGCCGGGATGGCTACCCGGCGTGCCCGCGCATCAATCCCGTCCCGCGGAAAAGTTCGTCACAACCCCGGGTGCGCTACCGCCCGGGCAGCGCCCTGACCGCCTTGGCGAACCGCAGAAACCGGCTGCCGGCGTGCACGTCCTTGTAATGCAGGACGACGGTCACCCGTCGCGTCCCGGGCGCGCACGGCAGGGTGGCGTGATAGGAGCGGTAACCCCAGAACAGGTAGGCGTTCCCCGGCGTCATCGCCACGACCTCGGTGTCCACGCCCCAGCGCGCCCGCCGCTGGAACCGGCGCCGGTAGCCATCGCTCTGCCGGATGAACTTCTCCAGCACGTTGGTCAGCACCCACCTGCGGTAAGGGCGGTGATTCGGGAAGAGCACCAGTTCGCCGGACCGGCCGGGAGCGGCGTCGGGCACGTCGACCGGAAGGACGACGGTCAGCACGCTGGCGTCGTAGTGCAGCCACAGGGGACGCCGGTGGGGGGCTGGGCCGCTGACGGCCCGCAGCGCGCAGTCGAACTGCCGGTCGGCCGGATCGGCGTCCGGGCAGGCCAACCGGGCGATCGATTCGGCCAGTTCCCCGAGCGCGGGGTCGGATGTGAGTTCGCGGATGAATCCCAGCTGTGCGGCGCCGGCGCCTTCGATCATGATGTCGTGCCGGTCGGCCGGCAGAGTGGCGGCGTAACTGCGCACCCGGTCGATCCACCCCTCGTCCACCGCATCGGGTAGGCACGCACATCCGGCGACGTCGATCTCGGCGACAAGATCGGGCACCGATCCGGCGAACCCGGTGGAGGGGCGGGCGCTGATGCGGGGTGCGGCGTCGATGTCCATGCACATTCCTGGTCGAAGAGTCGTCCGTCGGTTGAGGCAAGTTAACACCATGATTAGCCAAGATCGCTACAGCAATGTCCATAACCCTGGTAGATACGACGTTGAACTGTACAAAACATGCGCTACATCAATTGGTGGCGACGACTATGCCCATAGCCAGCGACGGGCGCTGCGGTGAAATGTTCAACCGGGCGCGAGGTCCGTCCGGGCAAACAGTTGACGGATGTCAAGTTTTTCGCGGCTTGGCTGCCGGGACAGCGGTGCGGCATCGTAAAGTCGCATTCATGCAGATCCGTGAAACGGCCATTGCCACCCCTGACAAGCCCGCCGTCGTCGTCCACCCCAGCGGCGCGGTGGTGACCTTCGGTGAGATGGAGGCGCGGGCCAATCAGCTGGCGCACTACTTCCGCAACAACGGCTTGGTCGAGGGCGACGTCGTCGCGATCCTGATCGAGAACAACGAGCACTTCCACACCGTGTCCTACGCGGCGCGACGGTCCGGCCTGTACTACGTGCCGATCAACACCCACCTCACCGCCGCCGAGGCCGCCTACATCGTCGACAACAGCGAGGCCAAGGCCATCGTCGGCACCGCGGCGCTCAAGGATCTCTGCGCCGGGCTGGCCGAGCATCTGCCCAACGGGCTGCCGCAGATCCTGCTGTACATCACCGGCGGGCAGGAGCGCAGCGACTCGGGGGATGACGCTGAGCTGGAGGGCTGGGCCAAGTACCCGGACGTCGTCGCGGACCTGCCGACCACCCCGATTGCCGACGAACTCGACGGCGACCTGCTGCAGTACTCCTCGGGTACCACCGGACGCCCCAAGGGCATCAAGCGCGAGCTGCCGCACCTGCCGCCCTCGGAGGTGCCCGGCATGATGGCCATGCTCGTCGAGTACTGGATGGGCCCGGACGCCGTCTACCTCAGCCCCGCCCCGCTGTACCACACCGCGCCGTCGGTGTGGTCGATGCAGGCGCTGGCCGGCGGACTCACCGTCGTGGTGCTGGAGAAGTTCGATCCCGAGGTCGCCCTGGAGGCCATCCAGAAGCACCGGGTCACCCATGGCCAGTTCGTCCCGGTGATGTTCACCCGGATGCTGAAACTCCCCGAGGCCGCGCGCACCGCGTACGACGTGTCCAGCCTCAAGCGGGTCATGCACGCGGCCGCGCCGTGTCCGGTGGAAATCAAGATGCAGATGATCGACTGGTGGGGCCCGATCGTCGACGAGTACTACGCCTCCTCCGAGGCCATCGGTGCGACGCTGATCAGCGCCGAGGAGTGGCTGACCCATCCGGGCTCGGTGGGCAAGGCAATGACCGGCGTGGTGCACATCCTGGACGAGGACGGCAACGAGCTGCCGCCGAACCAGGCCGGTGAGGTGTTCTTCGAGGGCGGCCAGGACTTCGAGTACCTCAACGACGACGAGAAGACCGCCAAGTCGCGAAATACCAAGGGCTGGAAGACCGTCGGCGACATCGGGTATGTGGACGAGGAAGGCTACCTGTACCTGACCGACCGTCGGCACCACATGATCATCTCCGGCGGGGTCAACATCTACCCGCAGGAGGCCGAGAACATTCTGGTAACCCATCCGAAGGTGATGGACGCCGCGGTGTTCGGCATCCCCGACGAGGAGATGGGGCAGAAGGTCAAGGGCGTGGTGCAGACCGTAGATCCGGCCGATGCCACCGACGAGTTCGCCGATGAGCTGCTGACCTGGCTGCGCGACAAGCTGTCGCACTACAAGTGCCCGCGCTCGATCTCCTTCGAGGCGCAGCTACCTCGCACCGACACCGGCAAGCTCTTCAAGCAGGAGCTGATCAAGAAGTACTCGTGACACTCCTCGACCTGCCCGGCGGGATCATCGTCGGCATCGGAACCCCGGTCGAGCGTGCGACGTTCACGCTGACCGAAACCGCATGCGGCGACCGCCGGGCGGTCACCGTCACCTCGGTCGAGGAAACCGTGGCGCGGCTGGAACAGCGCTGCGCGATCTGGCCGCAGTCCGCCGCGGTGTGCGATGACGTGCTGCGCGCATTCGAGCCTGCGGCAACGACATTCAGTGGGGTGATCACCGAGTCGCTGGCCTATTCGACGCTGCAGTCCGGCCCCGAGTTCGCCCGATGGCTGGCCGAACGCGGTCCGGCCACCGTGCCGCCTCTGCCGGATCCGGTGCAGGTCCACCGCGACGGGGACACCCTGCATGTGAGATTCAACCGCGTCCAGCGGCACAACGCGTTCTCGACGGATGCCCGGGCGGCGCTGTTGGAGGCCCTCGAGATCGCCCGGCTGGACCCGTCGGTGGACGAGGTTGTCCTCGGTGGGAACGGCCGATCCTTCTGCAGCGGAGGAGATCTCGCCGAATTCGGATCATTCGTCGACCCGTCCGGCGCTCATCTGGCGCGTACCCGGCACAGTCCCGCGCTGGTGCTCGACGAGCTGACCGCCCGGTTGGGGCCGCGTTGTCGGGCCCACGTGCACGGCCAGGTGCTGGGCAGCGGTCTGGAGATGGCCGCGTACTGCGGCCGGGTGAGTTGTGATCCGGCCGCGGTTCTGGGGCTGCCCGAACTCGCGCTGGGGCTGATCCCCGGCGCCGGCGGCACGGTGAGCATCACCCGGCGGATCGGCCGTTGGCGCACCGCATATCTCGTGCTGTCCGGCCAGACCATCGATGCCACGACGGCGCTGTCCTGGGGGCTGGTGGACGAAATCGTCAGCGCTGGCGGGCCGGTCTGACGATCACCTCGTTGACGTCGACCTCGGGTGATTCGTCGAGGGCGTAGCTGACGGCCCGGGCGATGGCGTCCGGCGGGATCGAGTCGGCGCGGTAGGTGCGCATCGCCTCGGCGGCGGCCGGATCGGTGATCGATTCGGCCAGTTCGGATTCCACGACGCCGGGGGAGATGGTCGTCACCCGGATCCCGGGATCCAGCTCCTGGCGCAACCCCTCGGTGATGGCCCAGGCGGCGTATTTGGTCGCGCAGTACACCGCGCCCGTCGGTACCACCTGGTGCGCGCCGATCGAGGCGACGGTGACGAAATGTCCGGTGCCCTGTCGCTGGAAGTGCGGCAGGGCCGCCGCGATCCCGTGCAGCAACCCGCGGACGTTGACGTCGATCATGGCGTCCCATTCGTCGACCAGGAGCGCGTCCATCCGGGACAGCGGCATCACCCCGGCGTTGTTGACGATCGCATCGATGCGGCCGTGCGTCGATACCGCCCAGTCGGCGAACGAGGCGAACTCGGCACGGTCGGTCACGTCGAGGGTGCGGACGTCGATGAAGGCGTCGGCCAGTGCGGCGAGCCGGTCTGCCCGGCGGGCCCCGGCGACGACCTGGTGGCCGTGCGCGGCCAACCGGGTGGCGACTGCCGCACCGATCCCGCTGGTGGCGCCGGTGACGAGGACGATCTTCTGTTCGGTCATGACACCAGCGTGGGGGCCCGCCCGGGCGGGCTGCCAGGGTGCGCTGCACCCAGGCGGCCGGCCACGGCTGCACCTACTGTGGCGGTATGGCCGGCGAATTGGGGCAGTATCTGCGCAGCAGGCGACCGGGCCCTGGTCAGTCCCGGGGACGCGGGTCTGATCAGCATCGGGCAGCGCCGGGTCCCCGGTCTGCGGCGCGAGGAAGTGGCTCAGCTGGCAGGGGTCAGCGTGGACTACTACGTCCGGCTGGAACAGGGCCGGGAACGCTCCCCGTCTGCGCAGGTGTGCGACGCACTCGCGGCGGCCCTGTGCATCGACGAGGAGGGGCGTGCGCACCTGTTCCGGATGGCGGGGCTGGCGCCGCGTGCGCGCCGGACCGGAGCCACCGACCGGGTGGATCCGGCACTGCTGCAGTTGATGGCCGCGTGGCCGGACAACCCGGCGGTGGTCTACAACCGGGCCTACGACGTGCTGGCCGCCAATCCCATCGCCGAGGCGCTGTTCGGTGATTTCGGCGCCCGCGGAAACCTGCTGGCGCTGGTGTTCTCCGAGCCGCGGGCTCGCCAGTTCTATGTCGACTGGCCGTCGATCGCCGCGAACTCGGTCGCCGGATTGCGCCGCAACCACGGCGAAGCGCCGGGTGACCCACGGGTCACGGCGATCCTCACCGAACTGCTGAACACCAGCGCGGAGTTCGCCGAGCTCTGGGGACAGCACGACGTGCGCGGAAAGTCATTGGCCGTCAAGACCTTCCGGCATCCGGATGTCGGTGAGCTGACGCTGAGCATGCAAACCTTCGCGGTCCGGTCCACGCCCGGTCAGGAGCTCGTGGTGTATCAGGCCGAGCCGGGATCGCCGAGCGCGGATGCGGTGCGACTGCTGGGCAGCCTGGCAGCCACCCGCTGACACTACATGTGCGCAACTGCGCACATGTAGTGCATACTGGCCGGGTGTCCGGAACCGTCGCTGTCGCCGCGTTGCGTCAGCCGGTGTTCCGCCGCCTGTTCGCGGCGCAGGTGGTGGCACTGGCCGGGACCGGGTTGCTCACGGTCGCACTGGGTCTGCTGGCCTTCGACCTCGCCGGCAGCGCGGCCGGCGCGGTGCTGGGCACCGTCCTGGCGATCAAGATGCTGGCCTACGTCTTCATCGCGCCGTTGATGTCGACCCTCACGGATCGCCTACCGCGCAGGACCGTTCTGATCGGGGCCGACCTGACCCGAGCCGGGGTCGCGGTCCTGCTTCCGTTCATCGGCGAAATCTGGCAGATCCTGGTGCTGGTGTTCATCCTGCAGGCGGCATCGGCGACGTTCACCCCGGCCTTTCAGTCGGTGATACCCGCCGTGCTGCCCGATGAACGGACCTACACCCGGGGTCTGGCGTTGTCCCGGCTGGCCTATGACCTCGAGGCGATGGCCAGCCCGGTGCTGGCGGCCGCCCTGCTGACGGTCATGTCCTACAACAGTCTGTTCGTCGGGACCGTCGCCGGGTTCATCGCCTCGGCGCTGCTGGTCCGCGGCACGCAGATACCTTCCGTCGGCACCGACCGCTCGCCCTGGCGCCGGCGGCTGTGGTCGGGGATGCGGGTGATGCTGACCGACAACGACTTACGGGCCCTGACTGCGATGAACCTGACGGTCGCCGCGGCGACCGGGCTGGTGATGGTGAACACCGTCGTCTATGTCCGGGGCATGCTGGGCGGGGGCGATGTCGCGGTCGCGATGGTCCTGGCCTGCTACGGCGCCGGGTCGATGGCGGCGGCCCTGACGGTGCCGAGGCTGCTCGAGCGATTCGCAGACCGCGTGATCATGCTGGCCGGGGCGAGCGCCGCAGCGGCCGGCCTGCTCGTGGTCGTGGCCGCCCTCGTGGTGTTCCCGCTGAGTTGGAGCACGCTGGTGGGGACCTGGGTGCTGCTGGGTGCGGCGACCTCCCTGGTCAACACCCCGGCCGGACGGCTGCTGCGCACGGCCAGCACCGACGCCAACCGGACCGCGGTGTTCACCGCCCAGTTCTCGCTCTCCCACGCCGGGTTCCTGCTGACCTATCCGGTCGCCGGTTGGGTCGGTGCGACCGTCAACCAGGGGCTTGCCGCGGCGATTCTCGCTATCCTCTCTTCATTCGCGGCGATCGCTGCGGCATGGATCGTGGTGCGGGGGGCCGGTGACAAGGCAAGACGACCGACCCCAGCCCGCACCCAGCCTCGTTCACGACAGCTCACCCGACCGTGACCGGCTGGACGCGGCCAGCGAGACGTTCCGCATGCTGGCCGACCCGATCCGGCTGCACCTGCTCTGGCTGCTGACCCAGGGGGAAGCCGATGTCAGCACGCTGGCCGAAGCGACCGGCGGCTCCCGCACCTCGGTCAGCCAGCACCTGGCGAAATTGCGGTTCGCCCGACTGGTGGACACCCGCAGAGACGGCCGCCGGGTCGTCTACCGACTGCGCGACGGCCACCTGGGCCGACTCGTCCAGGAGGGGCTCAACCACGCCGATCATCGGGTGACCGGCGAGCCACCGCACGCGTGAAACTAAAGTCTGGCGATGTGACCAGACCCGGCGGGCCCTTCTTCGACGACCTGCAGGTGGGCGACGTGTTCGACACCGCTCCCGCGATGACCCTGACCTCCGGCGCCGCCGCGACGCACCAGAGCATCATCGGTGACCGGCTGCGGTTGGCGCTCGACACCGAACTGTCCCGGGCCGTCACCGGTACCGACGGCCCGCTCGCACACCCCGCCCTGGTGTGCGATGTGGCGATCGGCCAGTCGACGCTGGTCACCCAGCGGGTCAAGGCCAACCTGTTCTACCGGGGACTGAGCTTTCACCGCTTCCCGGTCATCGGGGACACCCTGGCCACCCGCACCGAGGTGGTCGGGCTGCGACAGAACTCGGCCAAACCGGGTCGGGCCGCCACCGGTCTTGCGGCGCTGCGGATGACCACGGTCGACCAGGCCGGCCGGGCGGTGCTGGACTTCTACCGGTGTGCCATGCTGCCGCTGTCCGGCGACGATGTGCAGACCGGGCACGCCGACGATCTGGCCGCGATCGGCGCCGACCAGCAGCCCCCCGCGGACCCGACCGCCGGCTGGGACGCGGCGGCATACACCGGGGCGCGATTCGATCCCGCGCTGGTCGGGACCGTACTGCACAGCACCGCCGATGTGGTGTCCAACGCCCCCGAATTGGCCCGGCTGTCGCTGAACATCGCCGCCACCCACCACGACCGGCGGGTCGGCGGACAACGGCTGGTCTACGGCGGGCACACCATCGGCCTGGCGTTGGCGCAGGCCGGCCGACTGCTGCCGAACCTGGCCACGGTGCTGGGCTGGCAGTCCTGCGACCACACCGGTCCGGTGCACGAGGACGACACGCTCTACAGCGAGTTGCACATCGAGGCCGCCGAACCCGCGGCCGCCGGCACCCGGCTGCGGCTGCGGTCGCTGGTGTACGCCGCCCAACCGGATCAGGCCGCGGACCAGGATCGCCCGGTGCTGGATTGGCGCTTCACCGCGCTGCATTTCTGATCCCGGGCAAGATGGCCCTGTGAGCAGTCCTGCGAGCGCGGTCGGTGTCCCGGACGCCGTGAGCGTGCGCGCCCAGGCGGTGGCCGACGGCTTCACCGCGCGCACCGGGGTGCCCGTCGACGCGTCCACGCTGCTCACCGGCCGGTCGGCGATGCTGGGGCTGAGCCCTCGGGGCCGGATCTCGGCCGGGGGAGCGACCCGGTTGATGCGGGCCGCCGACACCTGGTGCGCCGTCACCCTCTCGCGACCCGACGATATCGCCGCGGTGCCGGCGGTGATCGAGGCCGACACGATCACCGACGATCCGTGGCCGCACCTGCAGCGTTGGGTGGGCGCGCGACCGGCCGCCGCGGTGGTGGAAAGGGCAGGGCTGCTGGGCATTCCGGCCGCCGCGCTCGCCGAGACGAGCGCGAGCCCGCCGGTGACCCGGGTGCTGGGGCCGCGGGCACAGCACGCCGGCCGCCTGCTGGTGGCCGATATGTCCTCGATGTGGGCGGGCCCGCTGTGCGGGCAGCTGTTGCACCGCGCGGGCGCCACGGTGATCAAGGTGGAGAGCGGCCGGCGCCCGGATGGCACCCGCCGGGGGCCGGCGGCCTTCTACGACTGGATGAATCGCGGAAAGCTCTCGTATGCCGTGGAATTCGACGATCACGAAGCGATGCTCCGGCTGCTTTCGGTGGCCGACGTGGTGATCGAAGGGTCGCGGCCGGCCGCGCTGACCCGGCGCGGACTCGGGCCTGCGGATATCCCCCCGCGCGCAGGCCGGGTCTGGGTGCGCATCACCGGCTACGGCACCCACGGCGACGCGGGGACCCGGGTGGCCTTCGGTGATGACGCCGCCGTGGCCGGCGGACTGGTCGAATACCACTCCGATGGGCCGGTTTTCGTCGGCGATGCGATCGCCGATCCACTGACCGGTTTACACGCCGCGGCGGCGGTGGCCGACGCGCTGGCGCGCGGCGGCGGGGAGCTCATCGAGCTGTCGATGGCGGCCACGGCCGCCGGCTATGCGGGGTTTTCCGGCGGCGCAGTGCCCGAACCCAGCGAGCCGGAACCGGGACCACCGGCGTCGCCACTCGGTGCCGACGCCGCCGCGGTACAGGCATTGCTCGACGAAAGGCACACGTTCTCATGTTGATCCGACGGGCGATGCTGCTCGACGGCCGGTCGGTGGATATCCGGACCGGCGCCCAGATCACCGAGGTGGCATCCGATCTGGAACCCCAACCAGAGGAGTCGGTGCTGGACGCGGCGGGCGGCACTGTCATCCCGGGCCTGCACGATCACCACGTGCACGTGCACTCCGCCGCGGCGGCCGCGGACTCGCTGCGGGTCGGTGTCGCGGAGGTCGGTGACCGTGACGATCTCGCGCGGGCGCTGGCCGGGGCACAGGTCGGTGCGGACGGCTGGATCCGTGCGGTGGGCTATCACGAGTCGGTGGCCGGACCGCTGGATCGGCACCGGCTGGACACGCTGGCGCCGTCGGTGCCGGTACGGATCCAGCATCGCAGCGGAATCCTGTGGACCCTGAACTCGGCGGGCCTGGCAGCTGTCGGGCTGGCCGACCACCCGGACGGCAGGCTGCGCAGCGCCGACCGGACCTGGTCGGATGCGCTGGCGCGCCGTGCCACCGCGCTCGACGAGCTCAGTAACCGGCTGTCGGGCTACGGTGTCACCGGATTGACCGATGCCACACCGAATCTCGACATCGCTGACATCGTGAAGCTGGAAGAGGCGCACCGGCAAGGTGGTCTGCAGCAGCGGGTGCACCACCTGGCACCCGGTAAGCGCATCCTGCACGACGAGAGCCTCGATCTCGACGAGCTCATCGACTGGACGGTGCGCCGGCACCGCGACAACGCGCCGGTGGCGGTGCACTGTGTGACCGCGGCTCAGCTGGTGATCACGATTGCCGCGCTGCGCGCGGCGGGCACTCATCCCGACGATCGGATCGAGCACGCCGCGGTGGTCCCCGACGATTGCGTCGCCGAGATCGCCGCCCTCGGCGTCACGGTGGTGACCCAGCCGAACTTCGTCGCCGAGCGCGGCGACCAGTACCTGACCGACGTCCCGGCCGACGAACACCCTCAGTTGTGGCGGCTGGCGTCGCTGCTCGACGCCGGCATACCGGTGGCTCTGTCGACCGACATGCCGTTCGGCGAGGGGGACCCGTGGGCCGCGATGCGCGCGGCGGTCCATCGCCGCACACCGGGCGGCGCCGTGCTGGGGGCGGCCGAGCGTGTGGATGCACGGACCGCGCTCGACCTGTTCCTGGGCACCGCGACACAGCCCGCGGTCCCACGCACCGTGGCCGAGGGACAGCCCGGTGACCTGTGTGTACTCGAGGTGACGCCGGAACGGTTGCTGCGCGACCTGGACGGCCGCGCCGTCGTGGCCACCGTCATCGACGGGCAGGTCGCCTACCGCAGGACCGCTTAGTCCGGGGGTTCGGACCCGGGCTCCGGCTTGTCCACATCCGGCGTCCTGGCATCGACGTCGGATTCGTCGGCGACCCTGCTACGGGAGTCATCGCCCGAGTCGTCATCATCGACATACACGCCCTTACCGCGAGGCATCGGCTCCCCTTTCTGAAGTTGTGACCGACTACCGCGCCGTCTACCCGCAGTGCTGACGTGCGAAACATGAGGCTTGTGGTCGCTGAGCCGATAACAATCAGGTCACAGTGCAGATCACGATCATCTAAGGATTTGCCGACCGGCTTAAGAATCGGGCGCGAATCTTCAGAGGATCGGCATGCCGGCCGCCCGAATCGGACCCGAATGCGACACACCTCACCCGTCAGGGCTGTAACGCTGCCATCGTGTTCCGATGCCTCGCCGCCGGCGGTCCGCGGCACGAACGAGGCACGCGTACCGTGAATTTCGGGTCTGGGAAGTAAGCCGGTGATGTCTAGGACAAGGCTCACAACAGTACGAAATCGAAGGACACCATTCTCATCATGAAAACCAACATCAAGAACATTCGTCGGGCTTCGGCAGGTGTGTTGCTCGGTGCGGCCTCGGCCGCGCTGATCGCGGCGCCGAGCGCGTCGGCCACCCCGAACTGCAACCCCGATGCGGTCGCGGGCACCGTCAGTTCGGTGACCGGCGCGGCCGGCGCGTACCTCAACGCCCACCCGGGTGCCAACCAGGTGCTGCAGGCCGCCCGCACGCAGCCGCGCGCCGAGGCCGCGGCCGACATCCGGGCGTACTTCACCGCCAACTCGCAGGAGTACTACGAGCTGCGCGGCATTCTGGCGCCCATCGGGGAAACCCAGCAGCAGTGCAACGTCAGCCTGCTGTCACCCGAATTGGCTTCCGCCTACTCGGAGTTCATGGCCGGCTAGCAGTATCCGGGCGCCCGTCGTCCGCGTGCCCATCGCGCGCGGGCGACGGGACCGGCCCGGCGGTGAACACCCGCCGCAGCATGGCGCACTGACTATCGAAAAACGACCGCGCCACAGCGGATTTGGGCAGTGTCCGGTCGAAGCCATGGAACGCGCCCGCTATCACCTCCACCTCGCACGGCACGCCGGCGGCGCGTAGCCGTTCGGCATAGGCGAGGTCCTCGTCGTGGAACAGATCCAGGTCGCCCACCCCGATCCAGGCGGTGGGCAGGCCGCTAAGGTCCTCGCGGCGGGCCGGCACCGCCTCCTGCCGATCCGCATCACCCAGGTACGCAGACCAGCCGAAGCCGTTGCTGTCCTGCGTCCACAACCGGTGCCCCGGATGATCCAGATCCGGGCCCACGGTGCGGTCGTCGAGCATCGGATAGACCAACAGTTGTGCCGCGACGGGAATCTCCGCGCGATCGCGGGCCAGCAGTGCGAGCGCGGCGGCCAGTCCGCCACCGGCACTCGCCCCGCCGATCGCCACCCGCGCCGGATCCACCGACGGCAGGCCGGCCAGCCAGCCCAACGCCGCGTAACAGTCCTCCAGTCCGGACGGATAGGGGTGCTGCGGCGCGAGCCGGTAGTCGACCGAGGCCACCGTCACCCCGAGCGTGGCGGCGAACCGCCGGCACAGCGCATCGTCCTGAGCGGCGCTGCCGAGGACGTAACCGCCGCCGTGGATCCACAACAGGGCCGGTGCCGGGGTGTCCACGCCGGTCGGCCGGTAGAGCCGCACACCCACACCGGAACCCAGGGTGAGGACCTCGATGCCCGGCGGGGCCTTCCGGCGATCCATCACGGTGGTCATCCGCTGCATCAGAACGAGATTGACCGGGGAGACGATCTTGCGGGGAAGGAACCGGGCGATGCGGGAGAGGTCGGGGTGGAACGCGGTGGCGTTGTTCGGCACGGCTGCAGTATCGCCCAACCGGCAGGGTTACCGGATGCTTTTCGGGGGCGCAGCGCCCCGCCCGTCAGGAGTGACGCAGGTCACAATCTGGAGACGGTGAACAGATCCTTGAGAATGTCTGCTTAGGAATTGTGCTCCGCGGGTAGGCTCGCGCCATGACGGCACGACCGGACACCCGGTACCCCGGACCGACGCTGATGAGTCGCGCACGCTGGCTGCTGGAGGCAAACCACGCCGACCGGATGCTGGCGCTCTCGGTGGCCTCCGCCTCGCTGCCGGTGATCGGCAAGCAGCTCGAACCTCTCGGTGGGCTCGCCGCGATGGGAGTCTGGGGTTTTCGGCAGTTTCCCGAACTGTTCGCCTCGACGGCGAAGTCCTGGTTCGCGCCCGGTAACGGGGCTGTCCGGAAGGCCGAGCGCGCGCAGACCACGGATGTGGCAAAGGACGGGCTGCGTGGTGTGGTGCCCGCGGCCGAACTCGCCGGAGAGTGGCCGGCACCGGAACAGGTGCCGCCGTTGTGGAACACCATGGATTACCGCCGCAACGTGCACCGGACGTCGGTGCGCTACGGCGACCATCCGTTGCAGTTGCTGGACGTGTGGCGGCCGGCCGAGCTCCCGCGCGAGCCCGCCCCCGTGCTGCTGTTCGTGCCCGGCGGCGCATGGGTGCACGGCAGCCGGATCCTGCAGGGTTACGCGATGCTGTCCCATCTGGCCGAGCAGGGCTGGGTATGTCTGTCCATCGACTACCGCGTCGCGCCGCATCACCGGTGGCCGCGGCACATGACCGATGTGAAGGCGGCGATCGCCTGGGCGCGGGCCAATGTCGACAAGTTCGGCGGCGACCGCAATTTCGTGGCCCTGGCCGGCTGCTCGGCGGGTGGGCACCTGGCGGCCCTGGCCGGCCTGACCCCGAATGACCCGGAGTTGCAGGGCGATCTGCCCGAGGACGCGGACACCTCGGTGGACGCGGTGGTCGGCATCTACGGCCGTTACGACTGGGAAGACCGTTCGACCGTCGAGCGGGACCGGTTCGTCGACTTCCTGGAGCGCGTCGTCGTGGGCCGAAAGATCGACCGTCACCCGGAGATCTTCCGGCAGGCTTCCCCGATCGCCCGGGTGCACCGGGACGCGCCGCCGTTCCTGGTCATCCACGGCAGCGGGGACACTGTCATCCCGGTCGCACAGGCCCGTAGTTTCGTGGAGCGCCTGGAATCCGGTTCGGCCGGCCCGGTCAGCTATATCGAGTTCCCCGGGGCGGGACACGGCTTCGACATGACCGATGGTGCGCGTACCGGCGCGATGGCGAAGGCAATCGGATTGTTCCTCAACCAGATCCATCGAAACTCCTCGGTGGGCAAAGCCAAAGCGGTTATATAGACTCCTCCAACCACGGGAGGATTGGCCGGTGAAGAGGCTCAGCGGTTGGGATGCGTTTCTGCTGTACACGGAAGCGCCCAACGTGCACATGCACACCTTGAAGATTGCAGTCATCGACCTGCACGGGCTCGGCGACCGCACCTTCGGAATCGAGGAATTCCGAAATGTCCTGCACGGCAGGCTCCACAACCTAGATCCGTTCCGCTACCAACTGGTGGACATCCCATTCAAGTTCCACCACCCGATGTGGCGGGAGAACTGCGATGTCGACCTGGAGTACCACATCCGGCCGTGGCGGGTCGCCGCACCGGGCGGTCGCCGCGAACTCGACGAGGCCGTCGGCGAGATCGCCGGCACCCCGCTGGACCGCAGTCGCCCGCTGTGGGAGATGTACCTCGTCGAGGGTTTGGCCGACGACAAGATCGCCGTCGTCGGCAAGATCCACCACGCTCTGGCCGACGGGGTCGCCTCGGCGAATCTGCTGGCGCGCGGGATGGATCTGCAGGACGGACCGCAGCGCGACCGGGATTCCTATGCCACCGATCCCGCCCCCTCGCGCCCGGAGTTGGTGCGCACGGCATTCTGGGACCATCTACGCCAGATCGGCCGGGTTCCCGGACTGATGAAATACACGGCCGACGGCATGGGACGGGTGCGCCGCAGCACCCGTAAGTTCGGCCCCGAACTGACCCGCCCGTTCACTCCGCCGCCGAGCTTCATGAACCATGTGCTCACCCCGGAACGCCGGTTCGCGACGGCCTCACTCGCGCTGGCCGATGTGAAGACCACCGGGAAACAGTTGGGCGCCACCATCAATGACATGGTGCTGGCCATGTCCTCGGGTGCCCTGCGCAAGCTGCAGCTGCAGTACGAGGGGACGGCGGATCATCCGCTGCTCGCCTCGGTGCCGATGAGCTTCGACTTCTCCCCGGACCGGATTTCCGGCAACCGGTTCACCGGTGTGCTGATGGCGCTGCCGGTGGACGTGGACGATCCGCTGGAGCGGGTGAAGCGGGCCAGCGCCGCGGCATCGCTGGCCAAGGAGAGCAATCAGCTGATCGGGCCGGAACTGGTGGCCCGGTGGGCGTCTTACATACCGCCGGCCGCCGTCGAGGCGTTGTTCCGCCGGCTGTCGGACAAGGACGGCCAGAACAAGGTGCTCAATCTGAACATCTCCAATGTGCCCGGGCCGCGTGAGCAGGGCAGGGTCGGCGGCGCCACGGTGACCGAGATCTACTCGGTGGGGCCGCTGACCGCGGCCAGCGGCCTGAACATCACGGTCTGGAGCTACGTGGACCAACTCAACATCTCGGTGCTGTCCGACACCCATACGGTCGAGGACCCGCACGAGGTGACCGATGCGATGGTTTCCGAGCTGTGTGAGATCCGCCGTGCGGCAGGAATTTCGGAGGACCTCACGGTTCTGGAAACCGCCCGGGCGTGACAGGGTCCCCCCTGGTCGACCGGCATGCGTCAGAATGTCGTCCATGAGACTCGTGGGCGCGGTGGCAGCGGCGGTCGTGGTGGCCGGCTGCTCGTACGGCCCTGCTCCGAAGAACCCGTCCTCGACGAGTGCGGCGGCGACGGCCACCAGCGTGGCCGAGCAGAGTCCCGATACCGACTCGGCGGTGTCCATCTTTCCGAGCACCGGGCTGCTGGGGGCGCCGTTGACCGCCAAGGGTGCCACCATCACTCCGCGCGCCGAGAACCTGGCCGTGATGAAACAGAGCAACGGCGACGGTCTGGAACTGGGCATCGAGGTGTCCTTCACCGGTGTGACGACGATGATCGACGCGACCGGCCCGACCGGTGGCTTCCGGCTGCTCATCAGCGGTGGGGAGCAGATTCCCACAACGCGGCCCACGGTGATCGAGTCGCCGCCGCTGACGCCGCGGGTGCGCACCGACACCACCGGATGGGTGTTCTTCCACATCCAGCCCGGCATGCTGCCGACCCAGTTGCAGCTCACCGCCGCTCCCGCGGGCTACGGCCTGGAGCCCGCCCCGATCGCGATCTGGATCATGCCGGCGAAGCTGCCCGCGGTCGCCACGCCGGCACCGCCTCCACCCCCGCCGGGCGCCGAATCGGCCCCCGCCGCGCCGGCCGCCCCCGGTAACACCGGTGGGGGCAACGCTCCGCGCGGACCCCGCCTGCCGAAACTCCCGCCGCCGCCGAAGCTGCCGCCACCGCCCAAACTGCCGCAGCCGAGACTGCCGGCGGCTGTCTGTCAGCACACGACGTTCTGCTGACGGTCAGGAGCCCGTCGACCGGGTGCCATCGCGCACCCAGTTGAGAAACCGCTCGACCGCGGCCGCGGTGTTGTGCCCGTGCGCCGAGCCGAAGAAGTCGAATGCGTGCTGGGCGTGCGGGATCTCGGCGTAGATGACCGGGGCCTTGGACACCGCTTCGAGTGCCTTCACGAACTCGCGGCCCTCGCGCACCGGGATCACCGAGTCATCGGTGCCGTGCAGGATGAAGAACGGTGGCGCATCGGGGTGCACCAGCGTCAGCGGTGACGCGTCCAGATAGACCTGCCGGTGGGTGGCGAACGGCTTCTTGACGATGAAGCGTTCCAGTACCTTGATGAACTCCGGGCGGCCGTTACCGGTGTCGGTGTACCAGTCGTAGCGCCCGTAGATCGGGACTGCCGCGGCCACCGAGGTATCGGCGTCCTCGAACCCCGGCTGCCACTTCGGGTCGTTGGAGGTCAGCGCGGCCAACGCGGTCAGGTGCCCGCCGGCCGAACCGCCGGTGATGTAAACGGATTCCGGATCCCCGCCGTAGTCGGCGATGTTGGCCTTCACCCAGGCGATCGCCTGCTTGACGTCGACGATGTGGTCGGGCCAGGTGTACTTGGGGCTGATGCGGTAGCCGATCGACACGCAGATCCAGCCGCGTTCGGCGAGCCTGCTCAGCATCGGGTAGGCCTGCGGACGCCGCATGCCGATCATCCACGCCCCGCCGGGAATCTGTAGCAGCACCGGGGCTTTCCCGTCGCGGGGCAGATCTGGGCGCATCCAGATGTCGGCCATGTTGGGTCCGTGCGGCCCGTACCGCGCGGTCTGGTGCACGTAACGCCGACGGGTCCACGAGGTGCCGACCACCCCGCGGGGGCGACGTTCGGGTTCTTCGGCGTCCAGATAATCCGCGCCGAGCGCGGACCGCAGCGGATCCTCGAAATAGCTCTTCGATTCCGCTTCGCGGCGCTGCAGCAGTCCCAGCAGGCCCCAGGTGATCGCCTTGAGCAACAGCGAGATTCGACCAGTGCGGGTGCGGTAGTGCCCGAGCAGTGCTCGGCGGAGCACATCGAGCACCGACCCGGTGAACAGCAGTGGGGCGTTCTCCGATGTGGGCCAGCCGAACGCGAACGTCGGCAGCGTGCTGTAGCCCTTGCGCCCCAGCGGGCGCACCGCGTTGGCGGCGTTGACCAGTTCGGCCGTCGCCCCCAGCAGTGGCCGGGGTTTACCCCTGAATGCGGTCCTGAAGGTCACGGCGCAGGATCTTTCCGGTGCTGTTGCGCGGCAACTCATCCAGGAGGGTGATTTCGCGCGGCACCTTGTAGTTGGCCAGATTGTCTCGGACATATTGCTTGAGATCGTCGACGGTGACCGGTTTTCCCCCGTCATTGCGGAGCACCACGAAGGCCGCCAGGCGCTGGCCGTACTGCTCGTCGTCCACCCCGATGACCGCGGCCTCGGCGACCTCGGCGTGGTTCACCAACGTCTTCTCCACCTCGATGGGGTAGACGTTCTCGCCTCCGGAGACGATCATCTCGTCGTCGCGGCCCACCACGAACAGTCGTCCGGCGGCGTCGAGATAGCCGACATCCCCGGAGTTCATGAACCCGTCGTGGAAGTCCTTGGTCTTCCCTGAGGTGTACCCGTCGAACTGGGTGGAGTTACGCACGTAGATGGTGCCGGTTTCGCCCGTGGGCAGCTCACGCAGATCCGCGTCCAGGATCCGGATCTCGGTGCCCTCGGCGGGTTTTCCGGCGGTATCGGGCGCGGCGCGCAGGTCGGCGGGGGTCGCGGTCGCGATCATGCCGGCCTCGGTGGCGTTGTAGTTGTTGTAGATGACGTCACCGAACTGGTCCATGAACTCGATGACCACGTCTGGCCGCATCCGCGAACCCGACGCCGCGGCGAACCGCAGGGTGCGCCCGCTGTAGCGGTTGCGGACCTCGTCGGGCAGTTCGACGATGCGGTCGAACATCACCGGCACCACGCACAACCCGGTGGCGCGGTGGGTGTCGATCAGCGCCAGGGTGGCCTCCGGATCGAACTTGCGGCGGGTGATGATGGTGCAGGCCATCGACGCGGCGAAGGCCAACTGGGAGAACCCCCAGGCGTGGAACATCGGCGCGGCGACCACCACCGGTTCCTCGGCGTGCCAGGGTGTGCGGTCCAGGATCGATTTGAGGATCTGCGGACCGCCGCCGGAATGCTTGGCGCCCTTCGGGGTTCCCGTCGTGCCCGACGTCAGCAGGATGACCTTGGACTTCTCCTTGGCCCGGATCGGCTGCTGCCCGGCGTACTCGGAGATCAGCCGTGCCACGGTGGGTCCGGTCGGCGCGGTGTCGGTCCAGGCCACGATGCGCACGGCATTCGGCGCGTCGGCCAGCGCACGGTCCACGGTGTCGGTGAACTCCTCGTCGTAGACGACGGCACCGGGACGGCCGGCGGATTCGCGTTCCCACACCTCGGCCAGCGCCGGACCGGCGAACGAGGTGTTCAGCAGCAGCACGTCGGCGCCGATCCGGTTGGCCGCGATCAGGCTTTCGATGAACCCGCGGTGGTTGCGAGCCATGATGCCGATCACCGGAGGCGTCCCGGTGTCGCCGGTGACCTGTTGGAGGCCGGCGGCCAAAGCGTCTGCGCGCTGGTCGATCTCACGCCAGGTCAGTGCCCCGAGCTCGTCGATCAGCCCGACCCGGTCCCCGCAGCGCTGCGCGGCGCTGGCGAAACCCGACGTGATGCCCATGTTCTCGCGGGCCATGGCGGCGCCGATGCGCAGGTACTTGTCGGGTCGCAGCGGGGCGATCACGCCGGCGCGGGCCATGGTGGTGATCAGACCCACCGTGTCGGTGAGCCTGTCCATGACCGCCATCAGCCGATCACCGGCAGCCGGCGCTCGTCGGCCAGATCGTCGAGGGCGCGTTGCATGACGTGGCGGACATGCGCGTCGACCTCGTCGATGTCGGGTTCGGCGCCGAACTGGGCCTCGATGTCCACCGGGGGCAGCACCTGCATCACGATCTTGGCGGGCAGCGGCACGTTCAGCGGCACCACCGCCGACAGCCCGAACGGGAAACCGAACGACAGCGGGACGATCTTGGCCCGGGCCAGCCGGGTGATCGGGCCGAGTCGCTTGGCCAGCCAGGTTCCGCGGGACAGGTAGAACTGGGTCTCCTGCCCGCCGATCCCGACCATCGGCACGATCGGCACCCCGGCGTTGATGGCGGCCCGGACATAGCCCTGGCGGCCGTCGAAGTCGATCTTGTTGGCCTCCAGGGTGGGCCGGTAGACGTCGTAGTCGCCGCCGGGGAACACGACCACCACCCCGCCGGAGCGCAGGGCCTCGTCGGCGTTCTCGTGGCTGGCCAGGATGAAGCCGGTCTTCTTGAAGAAGTCCCCGGTCGGCCCGACCATCAGCATGGCGTGGCTCAGCGTGTAGACCGGGCGTCCGTAACCGAACCGCTCGTAGAAGTCGGCGGCGAAGATGGGCACATCCATCGGGAACAGTCCGCCGGAGTGGTTGCACACCACCAGCGCGCCGCCGTTGGGGAAGTTCTCCAGACCGCGGACCTCGGAGCGGTGGTAGGTCTTGAGGAACGGCCGCAGCCAGCCCATCACCTTCTCGGTCAGGCTGGGGTCGAACTTGGTGATCTCGGTGGGATCGATATCCGTCGAGCTCATGGGGGGACCCTCCGCGGGGAAGCCGGATCTGACACTGGACAAATAATTAGAACGTGTTCTAGTTTTGCACGGAAAACCGATATCGGTCAAAGAAACGTGACCTGAACTGCGGTTGAGGCACTTGGATGGGCCCATGAATCCCGACACCGCCGGGTACCTCGCCCGCATCGGATATCCAGAGTCCGCGCAGGTCAAACCGACACTGGATACCTTGCACGCACTGCACGCCGCACACAACAGGTCCATCCCGTTCGAGAATCTGGACCCGGTCCTGGGCACGCCGGTGGCCGACCTCGGGGCGCCGGCGCTCACCGACAAGCTGGTCGGTCGCCGCCGTGGTGGGTACTGCTACGAACAGAACGGGCTGTTCGGCTACGTGCTGGAGGACCTGGGTTACCGGGTGGATCGGCTGGCCGGGCGGGTGATCTGGATGAGCGGGCTCGACGCGCTGCCGCCGGAATGGGATGCGCCCATCCCGGCACTGACGCACAACGTGCTGGCCGTGACCGTGCCCGGCGAACGGGACCGGTTCCTGGCCGACGTCGGCTTCGGCGGGCAGACCCTGTCCTCACCGATCCGGCTGCAGGCGGGGCCCGTACAGCAGACCCGCCACGAGCCCTACCGGCTCGTCGACGCCGGACCCGGGGCGCTGCGGCTGGAGGCGAAGATCCGCGGGGCCTGGCAGCCGCTGTACGTCTTCGGCACCGCACCGCAGCGGTGTACCGACCTGGAGGTGGGCAGCTGGTACGTCTCCACCCACCCGGAGTCCATCTTCGTCGTCGGGCTGTCGGTCGCCCTGGTCACCGATGAGGCCCGCTGGAATCTGCGGGGCCGCGACCTGGCCGTGCACGCCGACGGCGGCACCGAGCGGATCCGGTTGGCGTCCGCGGCCGAGGTACTCGATCAGCTCACCGGCCGGTTCGGGATCGACCTGACCGGGCTGGGCGATGTCGAGGCAGCGGTCAGCCGGGTGCTCGACGCGTGACCCGACCGATCACGGGCAGCTGATCAGCACATCCCACGGGTCGGACGCGTCCAGCGCCCACCGGCCCAGCCGGCGCGCGTAGGACGCGGTGCTGCCGAACTCGTCGGCCCAACTGCGCGCTCGCATGGTCGCCGACCACAGCGGGTGCTCGATGGTGACACCGATGGCCCCGTGCAGTTGATGGGCGATGGTGGTCACCGGTGTCACGGCGCGACCGACGGCCACCTTCGCGATCGTCACCGCGTAATCGGACCGGGAGTCGGCGAATCCGTGGTCGGCCACCGCTGCGGTCGCCAGATCGGTTGCCGCCCGGGCCTGTTCGATCTCGCCGGCCATGGCGGCCAGGGAATGCTGGACGGCCTGGAACTTGCTCAGTGTCCTGCCGAACTGCACCCGTTCGGAGGTATGCGCGACGGTCAGCGCCAAGGCGGAGTCGAAGGCGCCGACGATCTGCACACACCGCGCCCACGCGCCGCGGCGGATCAGCTCCTCGCCGACGGCCCCGTCCAGCCTGGTCAGGCCCGCGGTGTCGTAGCTCAGCGTGCCGCGGGGTTCGCCGGCCAGGTTGTACCCGGACGTCGCTTGAGGATCATCGAGAAGACCGACGTGCAGTCCGTCGGCGTCGCGGGCGGCCAGCAGCACCGCGGCATCAGCCGGCCACGGCACGTCCCGGGCGACACCGTCTGCACCGATCGCGACCGTCAGCGGGCCGGCCGGAACATCCAGCCCGGCCTGCCCCGCGAGCCAGCCGGCCAGCAGATCGGTCTCGGCGATGGGCACCGCGGCGGCGTGCGCGGCCAGCCCGGCCAGCACCACCGCGACCTCACGCGGCCCGGCCTCCTGCTCGGTGGTCAGCCGGGTCAGTCCGGACTCCTCCAGATTGCGCCACAGGCCGGCGTCGAACACCTCGGGCAGCCGGCGCTTACCGAACTGCGCGTCATAGGACCGGCGGCCGATGTCGTCCACCAGCTGCTTGAGCTCATCCATTGCTACCGCACCCCCAGACCGCGGGCGATCACGCCGCGCAGCACCTCATTCGTCCCGCCGCGCAGCGTGAACATCGGTGAATGCTGCCGGGCGGTGGCCAGCACCGCGCGCAGCCGGGCCGCGTCCTGCTCGGAGCGCACGTACTCCAGCAGGTCGGCGCACAACTCCACGGACTGCTGCTCGAAGCGCGTGCCCAGATCCTTCACCAGCGCCGCCCGCGTCGCCGCGTCCTCGCCCGCGGACAAGGCGCGGGCCACCGACACCGACAGCTGGCGCAGCGCCATCGCGCGGCCCAGCAGATCGCCGACCTCGGCGGCGGTGCGGTCGTCGACGTCCTGGCCGCCGAGCGCCTTGATCACCCCGATGATCAGCGTCGCGGTGGACAGGATGCGTTCGGGGCCGCTGCGTTCGAAGCCGAGCTCGGCGGTCACCTGATGCCAGCCGGCGCCCACCTCACCGAGCACGTCGGCGTCCCCGACCGCGACATCATCGAAGGTCACCTCGTTGAAATGGTGATGCCCGTCCAGGGTGACGATCGGGCTGATCGTGACGCCGGGGGAGTCCAGCGCGACGATGAACTGGCTGAATCCCGCGTGCCGGTGCTCGGGGTCCAGCGCGCTGGTGCGGGCCAGCACGATCGCGAAGTGAGCCCGATGCCCGCCGCTGGTCCACACCTTGGTGCCGTTGATCCGCCAGCCGTCCTCGGTGCGGGTGGCGCGGGTGGCGGTGGCGGCCAGATCGGATCCGGCGCCGTGTTCGCTCATGCCGATCGCCGAGTACAACCGGCCCGCGGCGATCCCGGGCAGCAACCGGGTGCGCTGCTCCTCGCTCCCGTAGCTCAGCAGCGACGGCGCGACCTGACGGTCGGCGAACCAGTGCGCGGCCACCGGAGCGCCCGCCCCGAGCAGTTCCTCGGTGACCACGTAGCGGTGCAGGAAGCCCAGCCCGTGGCCGCCGTACTCGGTCGGGATCGTCAGCCCGACGAATCCGGCGTCGGCCAGCCGCTCGCTGAACCCGGCGTCCCAGCTGGTCAGCCAGGAGTCGATCGCGGGCTCCCAGCCGAACCGGTCCCGGTCCTCGGCCACGAACTGCCGGACCCGGACCCGCAGGTCGGCCAGATCACCGTCATTGGCGCACAGCGCATCGAATTCACTCACCGATTGCGGAGTCTATGGCAGCAGGAAAAGTCATGTCCCCGGCGCAGGGTCGCCGCGATACTCGACACCGTGAGTGTCCAACCGAATGCGCCGCGCCGGGACCGGCTGCGTGAGCTGCTCGACGCCGTCGTCGACGACGCGAACACCGATGTGGCCGGCATGGCGCGCAGCAGTTTCGCCTCGGCGTTCCACTTCTCCCGTGAGGTCAGCCGACTCACCGGTGAACCACCGGCCGCGCTGCGGCGCCGCGTCATGCTGGAACGCGCGGCGTGGCGACTGCAGCGCGGTGAGGGCGTCGCGGCGGTCGCGCTGGAGGAGGGCTGGTCCGCGCCCGAGGTGTTCTCCCGGGCGTTCCGGCGGGCCTTCGGGGTGCCGCCGTCGCAGGCCTGCGAGGTCGGGTTCCGGTTACCGGCGCCCAACGGGGTGCATTTCCATCCGCCGCAATCCCTGTGGCTGGACGGTCAGGGTGACGCACACCGCCCCGACGTCTCGTTGTTGATGATCGCCCACGATGTCGCCGATACCACCTACCTCATCGCCACCGCCTCCGCCTTGGCCGAAACCCAATGGGCCGAACCGGTTTCGCCGGGGCAGGTGGTTCTGGACTGGGACGGCGAGGAGAACAGCGTCGGCGCGGTGCTCGGCGCGCTGGTGTGGACCAAGGAGGTGTGGCTGGCCAGCATCGAGGGCGCCGACCAGCCGGCTCGCCCCGAACTGCGAGCGGCCCGACAGTTGGCCGCCGATCACGAGGACGTGTCGGCCCGGTGGGCGGCAATGGTGGCCGACTACGGGGAGCAGGGCCGGCTGGCCGACACCGTCATCGACGCGCTGTGCGACCCGCCGGAGTCCTTCCAGCTCTACGGCATCATCGCGCACGTGCTCACCTACTCGGCGCACCGGCGAGAACTGGCGCGCGCCATGTTGATCCGGCACGGTCTGGATGTCCGGACCGGCGACCCGCTGGACTGGATGCGAAGGGACTGAGATGGCAACGGTGTACTACACGGCGTCCACCATGGACGGGTTCATCGTCGACGAGGCCGACAGCCTGGACTGGCTGTTGTCGAGGACCTTCGACCCCGGCGGTCCGTTCGGTTACGAAGCCTTCGTCGCCGACGTCGGCGCCCTGGTCATGGGATCGGCCACCTACGAGTGGATCGTGAAAAACCAACCAGGGGAATGGATGTACACCCAGCCGAGCTGGGTGTTGACCAGTAGGCCGGGCATCGTGGTGGACGGGCACCCGGTGCAGACGTTCGACGGGGACATCGCGACGCTGCACGGTGCCCTGCTGGAGGCGGCCGGCGATTTGGACGTCTGGGTGATGGGCGGCGGTCAGACCGCCGCCGGATTCGTGGCGGCCGGTCTGATCGACGAGATGGTGGTCACCTATGCGCCCTGCACGCTCGGCGCCGGTGCGCGGTTGCTGCCGATCCGGTCGGAGTGGGAACTGATCGATGTCGACCGAAACGGCGAATTCGTCTGTGCGCGATGGCGCTTCAACAAGGCCGCAGCGAACATCGGGTAGTCGGGTTCAGCGGGTGGTGGGCCAGACGCCGGACTCGTTGATCACCGATAGCAGGTGTTCCCCGGGGTATCGAGCAGATCGATGGTGACGATCGTCGTCGACGGGGTGGTGGAGAACCAGACCGCCGCGCTGCATGAACCGTATGCGTGCACCCACTGTAAAGCGCTGTTCGGCGACGAAGGACTCAGCGCTGCAGTCCGCACCTGCGCGAGGCCGGTGCCGTAGCCCTCACGATGTTCGCAGGCCAGTGGTGCACCACCGCCGATCAGGCAGCACGCTGCTCCCGTCCGCACCTGCGGCGGGCCGACGTCGCGGACGGCCGCAGTCTCCCGAATCGCCGGGTGAACTTCCAGCCCGCCACATTCACTTCGATCAGCAACATCATCGGTCTCCGCCGGTTGTGTCATCAAGCACAGTGGAGACAACGTCGCTGTGCGGCGCAGAAATTCCAGCAAAGGCCAGATCGACGGTGGGCGACGGTGAACGTGTTCGGCCGGATGGATGGGTTCGGTGCGATCTGCGGCGGTTACCGGTTTAGGCTTTCCGCCATGGGTCACTACATATCCAACGTCCGTGACGTCGAGTTCAACCTCTTCGAGGCCCTGCATCTCGACAAGGTGCTGGCGACCGGAGAGTTCGGCGACCTCGACGGCGCGTCGGTCCGCGAGATGCTCGCCGAGGCCGCCCGGCTGGCGGAGGGGCCGGTGGCCGAGGCATTCGCCGAAACCGACCGCAACCCACCGACATTCGATCCCGCAACGCACACTGTGACGATCCCCGAACCGTTCAAGGCAGCGCTTCGGGCCTGGGCCGGTGGCGAATGGTTCCGCATCGGGCTCAGCGAGGAAGTCGGTGGTGTGCCGGCGCCGGCCGCGCTGACGTGGGCGATCAGCGAGTTCGCGCTCGGGGCCCAGCCGGCGGCCTACATCTGTCATTCCGGACCGGTGTTGGCCGACATCATCCACGGCCTCGGAAACGAGCAGCAGCGACACTGGGCGGCGCTGATGGCGGAGCGGGACTGGGGCGCCACCATGGTGCTCACCGAACCCGACGCGGGGTCCGATGTCGGGGCCGGACGGACCAAGGCCATTCCGCAACCGGACGGGACATGGCATCTGGACGGTGTGAAGCGCTTCATCACCAACGGTGACACCGGTGACCTCTACGAGAACATCGTGCACGCGGTGCTCGCTCGCCCCGAGGGAGCCGGCCCCGGCACCAAGGGGCTGTCGCTGTTCTTCGTGCCGAAGTTCCACTTCGATCCCGAAACCGGGGAGCTCGGTGAACGCAACGGTGTGTTCGTCACCAACCTGGAACACAAGATGGGTCTCAAGGCGTCCGCGACCTGTGAGCTGACCTTCGGCCAGCACGGCACACCCGCCGTCGGCTGGCTTGTCGGTGACGAGCACAGCGGTATCGCGCAGATGTTCAAGATCATCGAGTATGCGCGAATGATGGTGGGCACCAAGGCGATCGCCACCTTGTCCACCGGTTATCTGAACGCGCTCGAGTACGCCAAGACCCGGGTGCAGGGTGCTGATCTGACCCAGATGACCGACAAGACCGCACCCCGGGTGACCATCATGCACCACCCGGACGTGCGCCGATCTCTGCTCGCACAGAAGGCCTACAGCGAGGGATTGCGTGCGCTGTACCTCTATACCGCCGCTCATCAGGACCCGTCAGCGGCCGCGATCGTGTCCGGTGCCGACCCGGCAATGGCCGAGCGGGTCAACGACCTGCTGCTGCCGATCGTGAAGGGCTTCGGCTCGACGCGGGCCTACGAACTGCTCACCGATTCACTGCAGACCTTCGGAGGGTCGGGCTACCTGCAGGACTACCCGATCGAGCAGTACATCCGCGACGCCAAGATCGACACGCTGTACGAGGGCACCACCGCCATCCAGGCGCAGGATTTCTTCTTCCGCAAGATCGCCCGCGACCAGGGGGCGGCCCTGATGCATCTGCTCGGCCAGGTGCAGGCCTTCCTGGACCGGGACTCGGCGCGTCCCGAGATCGCCGACAGCAGAGCGGCTTTGGCCACCGCCGTCGCCGATGCGCAGGGCATGGTCGGAGCGCTGACCGGATATCTGATCGGCTCACAGCAGGAGCCCCGCGAGCTCTACCGGGTGGGCCTGGGTTCGGTGCCGTTCCTGCTGGCCATCGGTGACCTGCTGATCGGCTGGCTGCTGCTGGAGCATGCCGAGATCGCATTGGACGCACTGGACGGGGCGACGGCCAAGGACCGCGCGTTCTATCAGGGCAAGGTCGGGGCGGCCGAGTTCTTCGCCCGCCACATCCTGCCGCGGCTGTCCTCGGACCGCGCCGTCATCGAGTTGCTTCAGCTGGGCGCCATGGACGTGCCCGAGGAGGCGTTCTAGCTCGCACTCACGCCGAAACACGCGTACCCGTCGCTCCCGAGCCCGGATCTGCGACGGGTACGCGCGTTTCGCGGCCGGAAGCCCCAACGAAAACACCCCCTGGAACCGCTGTCCCAGGGGGTGTTTCACGTCTGGCCGCGGGTTACTCCGGGGTGTACCCGAACGGCAGCAGCACGCTCTTGGACTCGCAGTATCCGGCGATGCCCTCCGGCCCGCACTCGCGGCCGATGCCGGAGTTCTTGTAGCCGCCGAACGGGGCGCCGGCATCGAAGGCGTACATGTTGATGCCGTAGGTGCCGGTGCGGATCTGCTTGGCGATCTCCAGGGCCTTGGCGTTGTCGGTGGTGTACACCGAACCGGCCAGGCCGTAGACCGAGTCGTTGGCGATGCGCACCGCGTCGGCCTCGTCCTCGTAGGGGATCACCACCAGGACGGGTCCGAAGATCTCCTCCTGGGCGATGGTCATCGAGTTGTCCACATCGGCGAACACGGTGGGCTGCACGAACCAGCCGCCGTCCAGGCCCTCGGGACGGCCGCCGCCGGTGACCAGGCGGGCGCCCTCGTCGAGGCCCTTCTTGATGTAGCCCTCGACGCGCTCGCGCTGCTTCTCGCTGATCAGCGGGCCGATCATGGCGGCCGCGTCATCGGGCAGGCCGGGTGCCATGCCCGCCGCGGCGGCCGCGATCTTCTCCACGACCTCGTCGTAGCGCGACCGCGGGGCCAGGATGCGGGTCTGCCCGACACAGGCCTGCCCGGAGTTCATCAGGCCGGAGAAGATCAGCATCGGCAGGGTGGAGTCCAGGTCGGCGTCCTCCAGGATGATCGCCGCGGACTTGCCACCCAGCTCCAGCGTGCACGGCTTGAGCTTCTCGGCGGCGATCTTGCCGATCTCCTTGCCGACCGCACTCGACCCGGTGAAGGTGAACTTGTCGATCTCCGGGTTGTCGGTCAGCGCACGGCCGGTGTCGACGCCGCCGGGCACCACCGAGAGCACGCCCTCGGGCAGTCCGGCCTCGGCGAACACCTCGGCCATCAGGTTGGTGGTCAGCGGGGTCTCGGCGGCGGGCTTGAGCACCAGGGTGCAGCCGGCCAGCAGCGCCGGGCCCAGCTTGTTGGCGGCCAGGAAGAACGGCACGTTCCAGGCGACGACGGCGCCGACGACGCCGATCGGCTCCTTGAGCACCAGGGTCTGGCCGTACGCGCCGTCGCGGATGTCCTGCCAGCTGAACTTGTCGGCCGCCGAGGCGTAGAACTGCAGCGTCGACATGGCCGCGCCGTACTGCATCATGTCGACGATGGTCTGCGGCTGGCCGGTCTCCAGCTTCAGCAGCGCCTTGAACTCGTCGGCGCGCGCCTCGATCAGCTCGATCGCCTTGGCGATGACGGCCTCGCGCTCCTTCGGGGTGAGCCGCGGCCAGGGGCCCTCGTCGAAAGCCTTGCGGGCGGCGGCGAAGGCGGCGTCGACGTCGGCCTTGGTGGCCAGCGGAACCTGGCCGACCTTCTCGCCGGTGGCGGGGGAGAACACGTCGATCACCTCGGAGCTCGCGGGCTCGACCCACTGGCCACCGATGAACAGCTTGTCCCAGGATGTGCGTGCCGCCGTTGCGGCTGATGCGGTCTGCGTCATACCCGTCACCCTACCCAGTCGCCCGCCGGATGAGAACGTGTTGCAGTGACCTGGTCACGACGGTGCAAGGACCAGCACCAGATTGCTCACCAGGAACTCCCGCAGACCGGGCACGGCGACCACCGGCCACGCCCATCGTGGGTGGTAGCGGGGGAATGCGGTGACCAGAGCCCCGGTGCTGGCCGCCCAGCGCAGGCCGTCGGCCGCCGACACGGCGAACAACGACGAACCGTAGTCGTTCTTGGGTCGGTGGCCGTGTTTGCGGGCGTACCGGTCCGCGGCCCGGGCGCCGCCCAGATAGTGCGTCAGTCCCATCTCGTGCCCGCCGAACGGGCCCAGCCAGACGGTGTAGGACAGCACCGCCAGCCCGCCGGGCCGGGTGACCCGCAGCATCTCGTTGCCGAGGCGCCAGGGGTGGCGCACATGCTCGGCCACATTGGAGGACAGGCAGATGTCCACGCTGTCGTCGGCGAACGGCAGCGCGGTGCCCGAGGCGCGCACGAAGGTGCCGGCTCCGGGTTCGCCGGCCGGACCGGCGTGCATCTCCCGCGGGTCGGGTTCGACCCCGATGTAGCGCATCCCGGCGGATTCGAAGGCCGAGGCGAAATAGCCCGGGCCGCCGCCGACGTCGAGGACGGTCCGGCCGGCGGCCGGCGATGACGTCACGCCGGTCCACAGATCGGCGACCATGTCCACGGTGTCGGTGGCCAGTGCACCGTAGAAGCGGGCCGGATCGGACTGCTCGAACCGGAAGGCGCTGAGCAGGCCGACGGCGCGACCCAGCGTGGCCCGGTGGGCGAACAGATCGGTGGCGGCCACCGTGTCAGGGTACGAAAGCGGCTCACCCCAGCCGGAGCAGGGAGGTCACCCGCCGCTGCAGTTCGGTGGACAGCTGCGATGCGGCGGCCGGGATCTTGGACGCCGCGAACAGGGTGTGCAGTTGCCAGCTGTCGCTGCTGGGCAGCACGGCGGCGCGCTGCAGTCCGTCGAGGATGTCGAAGAGCGTCTCGCCCTCCTGCATCAGGCCGTCGGCGTTGAAGTGGTAGCGGTCCACCGCGGGGCACTGCAGGAAGGTGCCGTTGCCCCAGACGGTGGGCGCGGACTCGTCGTAGGGATGCAGGCGCAGCGGCCCGGTCCAGTGCCCGCTGCCGATGTAGCGGATGACGGTGCGGACGGTGCCCTCCGGGGTGACGTCGATGTACACCTGGTCGGGCAGCGGGTCATAACGCCAGTCCGGGATGGCGTCGAAGAAGGCGAAGTTGTAGGTCACGAAGTCGTCGATGCCGACGATGGTGCGGCCGAAGGTCGTCACATCGGTGTAGCGCACATCGGGGGCGTAGAGCTCATCGTTGATGCTCATATCGCGGACCAGAAAGCTCCACCAGTACTTCTTGGCCCACGTCATCACCCAGGTCAGGTCCTGGTCGAAGGCCTTGCTGTAGTGCTCCAGCTTGCGGTCGAAGTCGACGAACCACTGCTTGGTCATCGCCTGCAGCTCATGCTCCTGATAGACGCGAATGGGTTCTGCGCGGTTCGACTTCAGGTAAGTCGGCACGTGTCCCTGCA
This sequence comes from Mycolicibacterium diernhoferi, assembly GCF_019456655.1. Classification (NCBI taxonomy): domain Bacteria; kingdom Bacillati; phylum Actinomycetota; class Actinomycetes; order Mycobacteriales; family Mycobacteriaceae; genus Mycobacterium; species Mycolicibacterium diernhoferi. The sequence goes on from NZ_CP080332.1 coordinate 408,348, forward strand.
GTCGGGGACGGGCGAGCGCGGCCTGGAACTCTTCCTCATCGAACACGGGTGTCTCCTCGGTTGTCGCGTTGCAGGACGAAAAAGTGTGGTCGCGGGATGCGGGGGTACTCCATCGAGCCCAGATCGCCTGTGCTCAAGCCTGTTTCCGCTGGTTCCGGTGCTCGCGTGCCGTCGACAGCACCGCGGCGTCGGCGGCGCCGAGGTACCCGGTGACGGCGGCCCGTTGCACCGGGCCGATCCGCAACAGCGCGAACAGCGGCAGTGTGGCCAGGTAGACACCGTCCAGCAGTGGGTCGGTGAACGACGGCCACCCGTGCAGTCGCCGCGAGGGTCGGGGCAGTGCGGCGTAGGCGACGGCGGCCGAGCCGACCAGCACCGTGTCGGCGATCGTCGCGCGGATGTCGTCCAGCCCGTCCGGGCGCAGCAGGGCCAGCGCGGTGCCCAGCTGCGCGCGGACGAAACCCGGACGCCAGGTGAACTTCGCCGAAACCGACTTGTAGTACGCCGCAACCTCTTCCGTGGACCGCGGGATCTGTTCGGCGGGCACCCCCATCAACACCGCCAGTTGCGCCATCTCGGCGAAGTAGCGGTCCCGGTCGGCGTCGGGCAGTCGGGTGGGCAGCACACCGTCGACGAAGTCGAACCGCTCGTAGGCGATCAGCGCCGCGTGGCTGATGGTGACCGCGGCGAACAGCATGGTGTCGGCGTCCACCGCGGCGTACGGGGTGACACCGTCGGCGCCGGTCCCCGACAGCGGGCGGTGGTAGTTGAACAGCCGCCGGGCGCAGGCGTCGGCGGCCTGTTTGTCGCCGAACACGATCGGCAGCGGCACCGCCAGGGTGCGGCGCAGCCGGTCGTGGAAGGACCCGCCCTTACGGGCCCGGGGGTCGCGTCCGCGCTGGCGTCTCCGGTTCGTCGGGAACAGCGGGTCGTGGTCGTAGAGCACGTTCTGGAAGTCGATGTGCGGCGCCTCCAGGAGGTTGGTGATCTGGGCGATCATCAGCGCCGCGGCCGGCGAGGTCAGCACCCGCCAGGTGACGCTGTCCGGTCCGTAGTAGCCGGGGTCGGTGGAGACCTCGGGGTCCGCGGGGTGCGGTGCTGCCTGCTGGTTCATGGGTGACGGCCGCTTCCTGTCCACGGATTACTGGCTGTTCAAAATGCTCAAGCAACTGGAATCATATGATTCCAGTTAGGCGTGGGCAAGAGCCTCCGGCCGTACCCCGTGAGAGGATCGGGGCCGTGGCACCGACAAAGGTCTGGCGTGGCCAGACGCTGCGGGACCGCACCGCGGACCGGCGGACGGCGCTGCTCGACGTCGGGTGCAAACTGCTCGGATCCGGGGGATCGGCGGCGGTCACCATGCGCGCGGTGTGCCGGGACGCCCAACTGAGCCCCCGCTACTTCTACGAGAGCTTCGACGGCCGAGAGGACCTGCTGGTCGCGGTCTACAACCAGGTCGAGGAACGGCTGCTGGCGCACCTGATGGGCCGGCGCACCGATCAACCCGTCACTCTTCGCGAGGTGCTGGAGAGCTGCGCGGACTTCTTCGAGGAGGACCCGCAGCGGGCCCGGATCCTGTTGCGCGAGCCGCTGGCCGACGACACCCTGCGCAAACACAGCGCCAGCCGCACCCCGGCCTTCGTGGCGGCGCTGATCCCGGTGCTGGGTCCGCAGCTCAACGACCTGCTGGCCGGCGATGTCGCCCGGATCCAGATCCTGTCCACCGCGCTGGGCGGGGCCCTGGTGGCGCTCTACCTGGACTGGGCCGACGGCCGGCTCAACGTCAGCCGGGACACCATCGCCGATGCTGCGGTCGACATCGTGATGGCGATGACCGGTTTCCGCGCGAGTTAGGCTGGCCAGGTTATGTCTCAAGCTCCCGGTGCCCGGCCCGTCCGGCGTGTGCTGCTGTTGGGCTGGCGCGACACCGGACACCCCCAGGGTGGCGGGAGCGAGGCCTACCTGCAGCGCATCGGCGCCCACCTGGCCGCCTCCGGGGTGGCGGTCACCCTGCGCACCGCGCGCTACCCGGGCGCCCCGCGCCGCGACACCCTCGACGGCGTGACGGTCAGCCGCGGCGGCGGCCCCTACTCGGTGTACGTGCGGGCGGGCCTGGCCATGGTGGCCGCACGGATCGGTCTGGGACCGCTACGCCGGGCCCGGCCCGACGTCATCGTCGACACCCAGAACGGCATCCCGTTCCTGGCCCGGCTGGCCTACGGCCGACGCTCGGTGCTGCTGGTGCACCACTGCCACCGCGAGCAGTGGCCGGTGGCCGGCCGGCGCACCGGACGGTTCGGCTGGTTCGTCGAATCGCGGCTCTCCCCGGCGCTGCACCGCCGCAACCAGTACGTCACGGTGTCGCTGCCGTCCGCGCGTGAACTCACCGAACTCGGCGTCGACTCCGCGCGAATCGCGGTGGTACGCAACGGATTGGACGAGGCGCCGGCGGCGACGCTGACCGCCGACCGGTCCGCCACCCCGCGGGTCTCGGTGCTCTCCCGGCTGGTTCCGCACAAGCAGATCGAGGACGCGCTCGACGCCGTCGCCGCGCTACGCCCGCAGATCCCGGACCTGCACCTGGACATCGTCGGTGGCGGATGGTGGGAGCAGCCGCTGGTCGAGCACGCCGCGGCGCTGGGCATCACCGACGCCGTCACCTTCCACGGCCACGTCGACGACGAGGCCAAACACCATGTCGTGCAGCAGAGTTGGGTGCACGTGCTGCCCTCGCGCAAAGAGGGCTGGGGGCTGGCCGTCATCGAGGCGGCCCAACACGGTGTGCCGACCATCGGCTACCGCACCTCCGGCGGACTGACCGACTCCGTCGTCGACGGCGTCACCGGACTGCTGGTCGACGGCCCCGACGACCTCGTCGACGGGTTGCGCCGGCTGCTCACCGACCCGGTGCTGCGGGAGGAGTTGGGCGCCAAGGCCCGCATCCGCAGCGCGGAGTTCTCCTGGGCGCTCAGCGCCGACGCGATGCGCAGCGTGCTCGAATCGGTGCACGCGGGGGAGTTCGTCAGCGGCGTGGTCTGAACCGGCAGCCGAACGCCGCCACCACCCCGGCGCCGGCCAGCGTCAGCAGCCAGACCAGGTGCGCACCGATCAGCAGCGGCCGTCCTGCCGCCGTCGGCGCCGAACCGCCGACGTCGTACAGCGCGATATCGGCGTCCCGGTAGGTGAGCGGCAGATCCAAGGGCGCCGCACCGGCTTCCACGACCACCCAGCCGACGCCCGCCGCGGCCAGCTCGTCGCGGGACGCTCCGTCGAGCAGCAGGCGGGTGGCCGCGCGGCCCCGCGCGCCCTCGCCGGGGACCGTCTGCCCGCCGATCACCAGGTCGCCACTGCTGAGCACCTCCGCGGACACCCAGCGCGGCAGCGGATCCAGCACCGGGGCCGGCCCCGCCCAGGAGAACTGCCGCATGCTGTCCGGCGGCAGCACCGCGACCGGTCGCGGATCGGCGTCGATGATCGCCGCCACCGCCGCCCAGCCCGCCGGGTACTGCACCGGGCGAACCTTCCCGGCGACCCCGAAGGCCAGATCGGGGAGCACCGCGATCAGCGCCACGCAGCACACCACCGTCACCGCGCGCCCGAGCCTCGCCACACCGGCAGCGGCCAGCACGTAGCCGGGCAGCGCCAGTGCCACCCATTTCTGCCCGTCCCGCAGCAACCCCAGGCCCGGCACCGACCGGGTCAGCCAATCCAGCGCGGCCAGGCCCGGCCCGGTGGCCAGCACCGCGGGCACAAGCACGGCGACCGCGGCGAGCACCAGCAGCGGACGGGCCTCACGGTGCCGGAGCGCCACCGGCAGACCGACCGCGACCACGGCCAGCAACACCGCGGTGGCCACCAGGGCGAACAACGTCGTGCGGGAATCGGGCACCGCCTGGGCATTCCAGATGCCGCCCAGCCCGGCCAGGCTGCCCAGGGTGCCCAGCCCCGGCTCGGCCCGGGCCGCGAACGCAGTCACCCCGGCGCCCGCGGTCGACGACAGCGAGTCGGCCACCGTCGCAGCCGCCAGCCAGGGCAGTGCCGACGCGACGGCCGCCGCGGCCGTGACCCCGATGTCGCGCCAGGTCCGGCAGCAGACCAGTGCGACGATCGCGGCCAGCACCAGCCCGGTGGGCGTCAGACCGGCCAGCGCCACCCAGAACACCAGTTGCCAGTGCCGGCGGGCCAGCATGGCGGTCGCCACCCAGGGCAGGCACCCGTAGCCGACCAGCAGGCTCCAATGCCCCTGCAGCAGACGCTCGGCCACATACGGATTCCAGATCGCCAGGGTGGCGGCCACCAACTGACCGCCGAGGCCGGAGTCGGGCAGCACGTGGGCGACCAACCGGGCGGCGCCCCAGCCGGCCAGCCACAGCCCCAGGATCAGCAGCAGCTTCACCAGCACACCGCCGTCGAGCACCTGGGAGGCCAGCGCGATGGCGAAGTCCTGAGGCAGCGCCCGCGGAGCCGCCTGGGTCAGGCCCAGGGCTGCGTCGGAGAGGTAGGAGCGCGGCGTGGAGACCGCATCGCGCAGCAGCAGATAACCCGGCGCCAGCAGCGGCGCCGTGACCACCAGCGCCAGGGCCAGCGCGTACAGCGCAGGCAGGCACCGGTCCCGGCGGGGAAGCGGGTAGCGACCCGGGAACCGGATCAGACGAGCGATCAGACCGGTCGGTCCGGCGGCAGGTCGGTGGGCCGCTGGGTCGGGATCTTCTCGGTCTGTGCTTCGGCGGCCGGCATCGGCCCGGAATCGGTGTCGTCGCGGCGGCCGAAGAAGCCACGGTCGGACCCGTCCAGTCCGGGATCGATCAGCGCCGACTCGGCCCGCAGCGCGAACGAGCCCAGCAGCACGCCGCCCACCAACGTCACCAGACCCACTGCGGCGAACGTGATCGGCAGGATCCGGCTCCACAACGCCAGATGATCGGCCTCGTCACGCGCGGCGGCGACCTGGGACTCGACCGTCTCCTCGGTGGAGTTGACGGTGAAATCGGCGAAGGTGACCTCGGGCTTGAGCTCATCGCGGCTGTAGTAGTGGAAGCCGTGCTCCTTGGCGCGCACGATGGTGCCGGTCACCGGATCCACCCAGAAGGTGCGCTGCGCCGCGTAGTAGCGGGTCATCGTGATCGGCTCGTACGGATCTTCGGCTTCCACACCCCACAGCGACGCCCGCGCGGTGACCTGGCTGTCCTCGTCGTTGTCGTAGAGCGACGAGTACTTCAGCGGCTCCACCAGCTTGCCGTCGGCGTCGTAGCCGATGTTCTGGGTGAAGCGGTAGGTGGTCAGGCCGTTGACGTCTTCCTCACCGTCGTAGTTGGCGTCGAACGCCTTCTGCGCGATCGGATCGAAGTACGGGTAGGTCTTCTTCTCGGTGTCGAACGGGAACCGGTAGGACAATCCCTCGTGCGGCAGCGCCACGTTGGTGGGCGGTGCGTCGTCCTCGATGGTGCGTGGCTTCTGCACGGCGCCACCGGGGTTGGTGTCGCTGGACACCGCCATGGCGGTGATCCGGTTGAGCGTCACGGTGTCCACCATGGCCAGCAGCAGGCCCTCGTCCTGCTGCTTGTCGGTGCGCCGCAGCGAGCTACCGACCTGCAGGGTGACGACGTCGGCGTTGGCCGGGGCCTCCACGCTGAGCTGTTGCTGCAGCGCCATCGGGACGTTCTCGTCGATGACAAAACGCTCGGGGGAGGACAACGACGCAGGGTCGAGCGCGGTGCCGGTGCCCTCGCTCATCAGGTCGGCATCGAGGTCGAGCGGAATCTTGGCGATCTTGCCGTGTGTGTAGGTGGACAGCAGCAATGCTGCGATCAGCAGGGCAGCGCCCAGCCCCAGAAGTCCACATGCGGCAATTCGCAGGGCCACTGCGCGGTTCAACCCGGCTCCCTTCGGTCGGAGTCGACCCTAACAGCCCACGATAAGGCCGACGACCATGGCGACCACAGTTACCGGCAGACTGGTCGCCATGACGGCACCCGAGGACCGGAGGAACTCCGGCGGCTCCCGGGACTTCCTCCCCGCTGTCGAGGGCATGCGCGCCTGCGCCGCGATCGGGGTGGTGATCACCCATGTGGCCTTCCAGACCGGCAACACCGGTGGGGTGACCGGCCGGCTGCTGGGCCGGTTCGACCTCGCGGTGGCGTTGTTCTTCGCGCTGTCGGGGTTCCTGCTCTGGCGCGGGCACGCCGCCGCCGAGCGGGGAATGCGCCACCGCCCCCGGACCGGGCACTACCTGCGGTCACGGCTGGTCCGCATCATGCCGGGCTACCTGGTGGCCGTCGTGGTGATCCTCACCTTGATGCCCGATACCGGTGCGAACCTCACGGTGTGGCTGGCGAATCTGACGCTCACCCAGGTCTACGTGCCGCTGACGCTGACCTCCGGGCTCACCCAGATGTGGAGCCTGTCGGTGGAGGTCAGCTTCTACCTGGCGCTGCCGCTGCTGGCGCTGTTGGCCCGGCGGCTGCCGGTGTCCGCGCGCATCCCGGCCATCGCGGGGCTGGCCATCGCGAGTCTGGCCTGGGGACTGATCCCGTTCGACCCGCCCTACGGGGTGAACCCGCTGAACTGGCCGCCGGCCTTCTTCTCCTGGTTCGCGGCCGGCATCGTGCTGGCCGAACTGTCGGTCAGTCCGGTGGGCTGGGCGCACCGGCTGGCCCGCCGGCGGGTGCTGATGGCCGTCATCGCGGGGGCCGCCTTCCTGGTGGCGGCCTCACCGCTGGCCGGTCCGGAGGGCCTGACACCGGGCACCGTCGGCCAGTTCGTGCTGAAGATCACGATGGGTGCGATCGTCGCCGGGGCGCTGCTCGCGCCGCTGGTGCTCGACGCACCGGACACCGAACACCGCGTGTTGGGCAGCCCGGTGATGGTCACGCTGGGCCGATGGTCCTACGGACTGTTCATCTGGCATCTCGCCGCGCTGGCGATGGTGTTCCCGCTGATCGGGGAGTTCCCGTTCAGCGGGCATATGCCGCTGGTGCTGGCGCTCACCCTGGTGTTCGGGTTCGCCATCGCCGCAGTGAGCTATGCGCTGGTCGAGTCGCCGTGCCGGGAGGCGTTGCGGCGCTGGGAGACCCGCCACCACCGGGCCACCGCACCCGACAGCGCGGTGCACGACGTCGATTCCGTGCAGCCCGGGAGCCGGGGTCAGTAGCCGCCGCCGTGGGAGAAGATCCGGCGCGGGTTGTCCACCAGCATGGTCCGCAGCTGCTCGTCGGTGACCCCGCGCTGTTTGAGCGCCGGGATGACGTCGTTGTGGATGTGCAGGTAATGCCAGTTGGGCAGGGCGGCGGCCAGGACCTCCTCGGGTAGCGCGTCGAAGTAGCAGGACGCGTCGTGGGAGAGCACCATCTTCTCGGCGTGCCCGCGCTCGCACATCCGCGCGACGGTGTCCACGCGCTGCTCGAAGGGCAGGATCAGATCGACGCCGAACCGGTCCATGCCCAGATAGGAACCGCCGGCGATGAGTTCTTCCAGGTAGTCCAGGTCGGTGCTGTCCCCGGAGTGCCCGATCACCACACGGCTGAGATCCACGCCCTCCTCGGCGAAGATGCGCTGCTGTTCCAGCCCGCGCCGACTGCCGGCGTGGGTGTGGGTGGAGATCGGCACGCCGGTCTCGCGGTGCGCGCCGGCGACCGCCCGCAGCACCCGTTCCACACCGGGGGTGACGCCCGGTTCGTCGGTGGCGCACTTGAGGATTGCCGCCTTGATCCCGGTCCCGGCGATGCCCTCGGTGATATCGCGGACGAACATCTCCGTCATGATCTCGGGCCCGTCGAGCAAGGTGCCCGGGCCCTGGAAGTGGAACCGCATCGGCACGTCGTTGTAGGTGTAGAGCCCGGTGGCCACCACGATGTTGATCTCGGTGGCGGCCGCGATCGCGGCGATCCGCGGGAGGTACCGGCCCAGGCCGATGACCGTCAGGTCCACGACGGTGTCGACCCCGCGGGATTTCAGCTCGTCGAGCCGGGTAATCGCATCGGCGATCCGCCGGTCCTCGTCGCCCCAGGCATCCGGATAGTTCTCGGCGACCTCGGTGCTCATGATGAACACGTGCTCGTGCATGAGCGTGACACCCAGATCCGCGGTGCGCACGGGGCCGCGGGCGGTTTCGACGTCCGACATCCCGCAGATGCTAGGAGCTCGGCCGGGGCGCACGGGCCGGTTCGGGCGTATCGACATCTACCCGGTACCCGGGGTACCGTTTTGCGAATGGAGCTGTTGGACACGGATACCCCGGACGGGGCGGCGATCGCGCTGCACGCCCGCGCCGTGAAGTTCGACCTGACCGATGTGCCCGCGCACTACGTGTACGGCCACCCGGTGGCGACGCACCTCTACAACGCGCTGTCCCTGCTGCTGCCCGCCGGTGAGGAATGGTTCATCACCGTCCTGAAGGAGGCGCTGCCCCACATCGGCGACGGCAAGCTGCGTGAGGACGTCATCGGCTTCATGGGGCAGGAGGCCCAGCACGCCAACGCGCACGCCGGCCTCAACGACCATCTGGCCCGGCACGGGATCGACCCGGCGCCGATGATCGCCCGCGCCGACTACGTCTTCGGCAACCTGCTCGGCCCGCGCACGGTCAGCGGGGACAAGGCACACAACTACCTCGTCGAGCGTCTCGCGGTGATCGCGGCGCTGGAGCACATCTTCGCGTTCCTGGGGGACTGGGTGCTCAATGCCGAGGGGCTCGACGAAGCCGCCGCGCATCCCACCGTCGTGGACCTGCTGCGCTGGCACGGAGCCGAAGAGGTCGAACACCGGATGGTGTCGCACGACGTGTTGCACCACTTCGACGGCGGCTACGTGCGCCGGGCCCGGGCGCAGATGGTGGTGGGGCCGGTGCTGCTGTACCTGATCTGGCAGGGGATACGGTTCCTGCTGCGTGTCGACCCGAATCTGAACTGGTCACAGCGCAAGCGTAAACACGTGTGGCGCAGCCTGTTCCGTTCCGCGCGCAAGGGCCTGACGCCGTCCTTCGTGCTCATCGTGTGGCGCGCGCTGCAGTACTTCCGGCCGCGCTACACGCCGGGCGACGTGGGCGACACCGCGCAGGCGGTGGCCTACCTGGCCTCCTCGCCGGCCACCCGGCCCGCATTGCCGTGAAACGCGTCCCGCCGATCGGCGCACCACTGGACGACCGTGCCATCAATCTGGTGGCCACCGTGCTGGACCGGTTCTGGCTGCGCCCGGTCAGCCGGTCCGGGTACGACGGGCGCCGGGCCGTCCGGGCCGCCGACGAACCGATGACCCTCGTGCTGGCCGACCGCCGCACCGTCGCCCGGGACAATGACGTTGTGGCACTGACGTTCCGCGCGCCCGACGGCGGGGATCTGCCGGCCTGGCAGCCCGGCGGCCACCTCGATCTGCACCTGCCGTCCGGGCGCCGGCGGCAGTACTCGCTGTGCGGCGACCCGCAGGACCGCTCGCGCTACCGGATCGCGGTCCGCCGCATTCCGGCCGGCGGCGGCGGCTCACTGGAGATGCACGCACTGTCGGTGGGCGACACCGTCACCGTGCGGGGCCCGCGCAACGGATTCCCGTTCGTCCCCTATCCGCGGGCGCTCTACATCGCCGGCGGCATCGGGATCACCCCGATCCTGCCGATGGTGCTCGCCGCGCAACGGCTGGGTACCGACTGGCATTTCGTGTACTGCGGGCGCAACGCCGACACCATCCCGTTTCTCGACGAGATCGCCTCCTGGGACCCGTCCCGGGTGACGATCCGCCTCGACGAGGAGCACGGGGTGCCCGGCGCCGACGATCTGCTGGGGCGCACACCCGCACGGGGCGCGGTCTACGTGTGCGGCCCGCCGCCGATGATCGAGACGGTGCGCCGGAACTTCGACCGGTCAGGCGCCGCGGCACTGCATTTCGAACGATTCGGCGCACCGCCGGTGCGCGACGGGAAGCCGTTCGAGATCGAACTGGCGAGCAGCGGGCAGGTCCTCGGTGTCGCGGCCGACGAAACGCTGCTCGACGCCCTGGTGCGGCAGCGGCCGGACACCGCCTACTCCTGCCGGCAGGGATTCTGCGGCACCTGCCGGGTCCGGGTGCTGCACGGCACCCCCGAACACCGCGACAGCCGGCTCACCGACACCGAACGCGAGACCTCCATGCTGGCCTGCGTATCCCGTTCAGTCACTTCTCGTCTCGTGCTCGATCTGTAGACACCGTGGAGGCCGCCAGCATGGCGACCGACAGCAGCGCGAGAAACTGCACGCCGACCGAGTGGCCGACGTACCCGTCCACCGAGCGCCACGGCCCGCGGGAGAGCACCGCGCCGGCCGCGATCAGGCCGCCCGCGACCGTCGTGACCGTCACCGCCTGCAGCGCACGGTCGCGGTCCCGGAGCAGGTATCTGACACCGATCGCCGCGGCCACCACCGCCACCCCGGGCACCCCGCTGATCAGCGCACCCGCCGCACACGCGGCGGTTGCGGCGAGCCACGGCCGCGGCGCCCAGGGCGACACCGGAATGCCCTCGACCCTGCGCCGAGTCGGCAGCAGGGCAAGCACCGCCAGCAACGGCAGCAGGGCCAGGCCGCCGAACAGGCCGATCCGGTAGACGGTGTTGGACGGGAACGCCAGGGTGAGCCGGCCGCTGGTGCCCGCCGGCACCACCCAGCCCTGCTGCCAGCCGTTGACGGTGATCGCCTGCAGCGCCGTGCCGTCCTCGGTGTGGGCCACCCAGCCGGTGTTCACGCTCTCGGGGACCACCAGCACCCGGTCGCGGTCGGTCGCGGTCACGTCGACCTCGCGGTGATCGGCTGCCCACCGGCCGGTCTGCGCGGGATCCATCGGGGCAGGACGCAGGTCACCCGCGCGCGGGCCGGCCAGCTCGATGCCGTCGACGAAGAACGCCTCACCGGGACTGACCAGCAGCTCCTGCCGGCCCTGCGGCAGCGTGAGCGGCTCGGCGCGACAGGGTTTCGCGGCGATGGGTTCGTTGTCCAGCAGCGCGCCCACGGTGGTGGACACCGAAGCGTGGATGAAGTGGCCGGCGACACCGATGATGGGGCCGGCGCCGCACGGCAGCGTGATCGGGCGGGCACGGTCGGCCGGGTCGGCGGGCGCGATCGGCGCGCCCGCCGCGTCGAGCACGGTCACCTCCGCCAGGCCGGTCGGCTTGAGCTGATCGAATCCCAGTGCGGTGCGGTCGATCACGTCGGTCCAGTCCAGGATCGACAGCTCGATGGTGTCGGTCACGGTGGGCATCAGCGCCAGGGTGTGCGGCCCGTCGCCGTCGAGCCGGAACACCTGCGGCCCGGCACCGAGGTTGACCGCGACCATCGTCGGATGGGCGGGTAGCGCCGAGGTGCTCGGCGTCAGCCGCAGCGCCGCCACCTCGGTGGCCTCGGGCAACGCCACCGTCAGGGTCGGGGGTTTCTTGAGTGCCACATTGTTCTGCGGTGCCGTCCAGGCCGTGCGGACGTCGCCGTCGGTGGCGGCGTACGCCGAGCCGAGCACATCGATCAGATCGGAATCGCCGAAGGCGCGGGTCGTTCCGGGGGTACTGATCAGATCCGCCAGTCGCGGGCCCTGCCGGGCCCGGACCCACACCGTGGGCGTCACCTCGATGGCCTCGGGCACCGTCAGGGTGCGGCTCATGTTGACCTGCTCCTCGGGCGCCAGGGCCATCGTGGCCGCGCACCGGATGCCGTCGGGCGCCTCGGCGCACCCAGGCCTTCCCAGCAGATCGGAGCCCAGATCCCACTGCGCCACCGCCGCACCGGCGGGCGGGCCGGGCACGTCGACGGTGCGGCGCAGTGCCACCGGGTGGGCGAAGCCCGACGCGTCGTACTGGGTCACGCTCAGATCGGTGATGCCGAACTGCACGCCGGGGGAGCCGTCGTCGGTGCCGACCGCGGTGATCCGCATCCACGGCGTCTCACCGAACGGCAGCGCCGCCGACAACGGTTTGCCGGGCTCCTCGAAACGCAAGGTGGTGGTGCCGTTCACCGTCGAAACCTCGATGCGGCGCACCTGGGCCCCGACGGCGGTGGCGCTCGGGGTGATGGTGACCGCGGCGTTGGTCACCGGATGATCGAAGTCGACCTGCATCCACTGGCCCATCGCGGTCTGCAGGGAGTTGGACACCCAACTGGTCGAGGAATCGGCGTCGATCGCGGCGGCCGGCCCCGATGACGGTGAGACATTCGGCAGCGCAGTCGAATCCGCGGCCGAACTGGACACGCTGATCCGTCCGCCGGTCCACCGCGCGTACAGCGGGTCGGTACCGGCCGGATAGTCCATCACCCGGTTGAAGGTGTGCCGCCGTTCCTCCGGGGTGCGGATCGCCGAGGAATGGTTGTCCACGCGGCCGTAGTCGGTTTCCCGGGCCAGTGGGGTGTCGGTGACGGTGACCAGCGGTGCCGGCACACCCGCGCGCTCGGCGTCGGCGGTCAGCAGTATCGGCCCGAGCGGCTGCAGGCCGTTCAGTCGCCGGCGCTCATCGAGGCGCAACAGGGCCTCCGGGGCGCCGTCGACGCGGGCCATCGCGTCCAGGTCGGTCAGATACGGTGCGGGCTGGGCGTTCTCGACGCGGTAGATCTCGACCGCCGGGTAGCGGGGGCGCAGTCCGCTGTCGGTGACGAAACCCTCCAGGGTTCCGGGGCCGACGGGTTCGCCGAACTGGGCGACCTTCGTCAGCCCGGGGGACCCGTCGACGACCCGGTGCACCAGGATGGGGCGGGCCGACCGGGAGGTGTCCGGGTCCAGGTCGTTGCGCACAACCACGAACGAAATACCTTGCTGGGCAAGGGTATCGGCCAGTCCCGCGGAGGGCTGGCCGGCGGCGAACAAGCGCTGCACGGCGTCGAGGGCGCGGATGGTCTCCGGTGGGGTCAGTGGGATCGAGTCGCGTACCCCCCACGGGCTGTGGCCCAGCACCTGCAGGGGTTCGTCATGGCTGTTGCCCCACACCTGCGTCGCGAACGGCGCCCCCGGCGCGACCAGCACCCGGCCCCGCTCGGCGTTGTGCTCGTCGAGCCAGGCCGCGGTGTCGTGCCAGTACCCGGGGATCGCCTCGAAGCTGCCCGGCGGGGCCAGCCGGCCCGTCCAGGCCAGTGACGTCGCGGCGGCCAGTGCGGTGAGCACGACGATCCCGACGGCCACCCGCTTGTCGCGTTCGGGGTAGGCGAGGGCGCGCACCCACGTCGGCCGTGCCACCGTGCCGGGCAGCGGGATGCGGCCCAGCAGATGCGCCAGACCGAGCGCCAGCGGAAGCCGCAGCAGCGGCTCCAGCTTGTGCACATTGCGCAGCGGGGTGCCCTCGGCGTCCAGGAACAACTGCACCTGCGCGGCGATGGGCGAACCCAGCCCGCCCGAGTACCCGACCGCCAGCGCGGTGATGCCGACGAACAGGATCAGAATGAGCCGGCCCCGCGCCGGCATGCTCCGCATGGCCAGGCCCGCCAGCCCGGCGGCGGCGACCAGGGTGGTGGCCAGCACCGCGACCGAACTGGTGACCAACGACGATCCCGCGGTGGCGGTGGGGGCGACATACGGCGTCCAACTGCCGCCGCCGCGCAGCACCTCGGTCAGCGACAGCCAGCGGGTGGTGACGCCGGAGGATTCGATGAAGTCCAGGAACGGTGGACTGATCCGGCCCAGCATGACCAGGGCCACCGACCACCAGGTGATGGCCAGTGCGGTACACAGCGCCCACCAGGCGGTGAACCGCCACCACTGCCGGTTGGGGCGGTGCGCGGCCCACCAGATGATCGCGGCCAGACACCCGGTCAGGGTGGCCACCGCATTGACCGCGCCCATCAGCGCGACGGCGACCGCCGAGCGGGCGGCCAGCAGCCGGATCCGGTCGTCCCCGCGCATCGCGTAGATGACCGGCAGCAACACCCAGGGCGCCAGCATCATCGGCAGGGTCTCCGAGGAGATGGCGCCCAGCGTGGTCAGCACCCGGGGGGACAGCGCGAAGGCGGTCGCCGCGATGACCCGCGACGTGGTGCTGCCGATGCCGAGAGCCTCGGCGACCCGCAGCAACCCCCAGAACCCGACGGTGAGCAGCAGCGCCCACCACAGCCGCTGGGTCACCCACCCCGGCAACCCGAGCACATCGCCGGCCAGGAAGAACGCCCCGTGGGGGAAGAGGTAGCCGTACGCCTGGTTCTGCGCCTGCCCGAAGGGCAGATCGCTGTTCCACAGGTCGGCGGCGCGCGCCAGGAAGCGCAGCGGATTGGCGGTGAGATCGAGTTTGGTGTCAGGGGCGACGCGGCCGGGATCCTGGCAGAACGCCAGGATCAGGAATACGGATCCGACCAGCCACAGCCAACGCCGTGACAGGACCTCGGCGAACGGCGCGCCCGGGTCAGGCCCGGTCGCCGTATTCAACGCGGTTGAGCACCGAGGACGCGGGGTCTCCCGACTGCACCGGTGGCTTGGTGTCCTGCTGGACCATCAGCGTCACGCCGAAGATCGCCGCCGCACCCAACAGCAGGCCGACCACGATGCTTGCCGCAGCGGGCACGACGAACCGTTCCATGTCCGCAAACCTAGCACGACGGAATGTGGCCCTGACGTTGCAGCCGGGGCCCCGGAGCGGGAGTTCTGGCGCTCGGCGACCTGCCCGGCGCGGGGGCGGTACGCGGCCGGGGGCGTGCCGGTGGACCCGCGGCGCTGGACGGGGCAGCTACTCTCGAGACCCATGTCGATGTCACGCGCACTCGGTGCCCTGACCGCGCTGTCCGGTCTGCTGCTGGCCTGTTCGCCGGCCCAGACCGATGAGGCGACCGCCCCACCGGCAGCGGTGAGCAGTGCCGCACCGGTCCCGACCCACGCATCGGTGGACCTGCCGCTGCCCGCTGCCCCGGCGCCCGGCTGCGACATCGCCTCGATGTCGACCCGGGACAAGCTGGCCCAGCTGCTGATGGTCGGGGTGACCGGCGCGGCCGACGCCCGCACGGCGGTGACCGAGTACAAGGTCGGCGGCATCATGATCGGCAGCTGGACCGATCTGTCGATGCTCGGCGCTCCGCTGGCCGGTATCGCCGCGGACGCGGGCCCGCTGTCGCCGGCGGTCAGCGTCGACGAGGAGGGCGGCCGGGTGTCCCGGCTGGCCGGTGTGATCGGCAGCCAGCCCTCGGCGCGCCAGCTCGCCCAGACCAAGACCCCTGACGAGGTCTACCAGATCGCCCTGGAGCGCGGCCGTGCCATGCGTGGCCTCGGCATCACCGTGGACTTCGCGCCGGTGGTCGACGTGACCGGCAACAGTTCCGCGATCGGCGACCGGTCCTTCGGTGACGACCCGGCGACGGTGACCGAGTACGCCGGCGCCTACGCGCGCGGACTGCGCGACGCCGGGGTGCTGCCGGTGCTCAAGCACTTCCCCGGCCACGGACGCGCCTCGGGCGACTCGCACACCGGCGCGGTGTCCACGCCGCCGCTGGCCGAGCTGCAGAACGACGACCTGCTCCCGTACCGCACGTTGACCACCCAGCATCCGGTCGCGGTCATGGTCGGGCACATGCAGGTTCCCGGGCTGACCGGCGGTGAGCAGGCCAGCCTGAGCCCGGCCGCCTACAACCTGCTGCGCGGCGAGTTCGGCTTCGGCGGTCTGGTCTACACCGACGACCTGTCCAGCATGGCCGCGATCAACCAGCAGTACGGGGTCGCCGCGGCGGTGCTGAAGTCGCTGCAGGCCGGCGCCGACGTCGCGCTGTGGATCACCACCGCCGAGGTGCCCGCCGTGCTCGACCGCCTGGAGCAGGCCGTCGACGCCGGTGAGCTGCCGTTGTCCCGGGTGGACGACTCGGTGCGCCGGGTGGCCGCGTCCAAGGGCACTAATCCCAACTGCGGCGGCTGATCGCCGTACGCTGATCCGATGGCCGGAGGAACGAAGCGTCTGCCGCGCGCGGTGCGCGAGCAGCAGATGCTCGACGCCGCCGTGCAGATGTTCTCCATCAACGGCTACCACGAGACGTCGATGGATGCGATCGCCGCGGAAGCGCAGATCTCCAAGCCGATGCTCTATCTGTACTACGGCTCCAAGGAGGAGCTGTTCGGAGCGTGCCTGGACCGAGAGCTGAACCGCTTCGTCGAAGAGGTACGCCGCGAGATCGACTTCACGCTGAGCCCGAAGGAGATGCTCACCAACGCCGTTGGCGCATTCCTGGGTTACATCGACAGCCACCGGGCATCCTGGATCGTGCTGTACAGCCAGGCCACCAGCTCGCAGGCATTCGCGCACACCGTGCGCGAGGGCCGGGAACGGATCATCGATCTGGTGGGCGGCCTGCTCCAGTCGGGAACGCGGCACCCGGAACCGGACGCCGATTTCAACATGATGGCGGTCGCCCTGGTGGGGGCCGGCGAGGCCATCGCGGACCGGGTGAGTACCGGGGACGCCGACGTGCAGGACGCCACCGACCTGATGATCAACCTGTTCTGGCGCGGTCTGAAGGGCAAACCCAGCGACAAGGGTTAGCTCACCGGGCGCGCCCCTCGACCGGCGCGGCTGGGAGCCACCGGCACAGTTTTAGAGCCGGTTCACCGTCGCCGAAAGGTGCGGATAACCCTTGGTCAGGTGCCGCAGCACCAGTTCCCAGCCGTTGTCGCGTGCGTCCACGTAGAGGCCCGCGCGGGCCGGCAGCAGCACCGGCTTGCCGAACCGCACCGAGTACTCGACGGCGTCGGGCAGCTGACCCTCGATGTTGCCCAGCGCAGCTGCGGCACTGAACATTCCGTGCGCGATCGCGGTCGGGAAGCCGAACAGCTTGGCGCCCAGCGTGCTGGTGTGGATCGGATTGTGGTCCCCGCCGATGGACGCATAGGACCGGATCTGGGCCGCCGAGAAGCTCAGCACCGCATTGGGCGGCGGGAGCTTGCGCTGTTTGGGCGGTTCCGGGCGCGGCTCATCGGACAGGCTGGTGCGCTGCTGGTGCAGGAAGGTGGTGACCTGATGCCAGGCCAGGTCGTGGCCGACCTTGATATCGGTGACCAGATCCACCAGCAGCCCCTTGCGGTGCTCGCGCAGGTTCTCCGCGTGCACCGACACGTCGAGCACATCGCTGACGGTGATCGGCCGGTACTGGGTGATGCGGTTCTCGGTGTGCACCGAACCCATTGCGGCAAAGGGGAAATCGAACGAGGTGGCCAGCGACATCATGGTCGGGAAGGTCAGCGCGAACGGGTACGTCAACGGCACGGTGTCGTCGAAGCGCAGGCCGGTCACCCCCGCGTAGGCGGCCACGTTGGCCGGGTCGATCCGGAGTTCGGGTACGTGCACCGTGCGGTCGGGCAGGCCGCCCGCACGCGGGATGAACGGCAACGCGCCGGCGACCGCCCGCGCCATGTTCCGCAGACCGTTGGGCTGAGACATCAGGCCCCCAGCAGGGCTTGGCCGCAGACCCGGATCGTGTTGCCCGTCACGGCATTCGATGCCGGGCTGGCGAAGTAGGCGATGGTCTCGGCGACGTCGACCGGTTGCCCGCCCTGGAACAGTGAGTTGAGCCGGCGGCCCACCTCACGGGTGGCCAGCGGGATCGCCTCGGTCATCTTGGTCTCGATGAACCCGGGGGCGACCGCGTTGATGGTGATGTTCTTCTCGGCCAGGGTCGGCGCGAGCGCCTCGACGATGCCGATCATGCCGGCCTTGGTGGCCGCGTAGTTGGTCTGGCCGCGATTGCCCGCGATGCCGGCCATCGAGGACAACCCGATCACCCGGCCACCCTCGCCGAGCGCCCCCGCGGCCACCAGGCCTTCGGTAAGGGTCAGCGGCGCAACGAGATTGACCGCGATCACCGAGTCCCAGCGGGACTCGTCCATATTGGCCAGCAGTTTGTCGCGGGTGATGCCGGCGTTGTTGACCAGGACGTCGAGCTTGCCTGTGTGGTGCTCGGCGAGGTGCTTGACGATCTGGTCCACCGCATCCGCGGCGGTGACGTCCAGGGCCAGCGCCGTGCCGCCCACCTTCTCGGCGGTCTCCCGCAGCGCCTCCTCGGCGGCGGGGACGTCGACGGCCACCACGGCGGCACCGTCGCGGGCGAAGACCTCGGCGATGGTGGCGCCGATGCCGCGGGCCGCGCCGGTCACCACGGCGACCTTGCCGGCCAGCGGCGTGTCCCAGTCGGCGGGTGCCTGCGCGTCGGCGGCGCCCACCCGGAACACCTGACCGTCGACGAAGGCCGACTTGCCGGACAGGATGAAGCGCAGCGTCGACTCCAGTCCGGACACCCCGGCGGCGGCGTCGGGGGACAGGTACACCAGCGACACCGTCGCGCCGTGGCGCAGTTCCTTGCCGAGCGAGCGGGTGAAGCCCTCCAGCGCGCGCTGCACGATGTGCTCGTGGGCGGCAGCGGTATCCGACGGGGTGGTGCCGACGACGATCACCCGGCCGCACGGCCCGAGGTTGCGCAGCACCGGGGTGAAGAACTCGTAGAGCGCCTTGAGCCCGGCCGGTTCGGTGATGTCGGTGGCGTCGAACACCAAACCGCCGAACGAGTCGGCCCACCGCCCGCCGATGTTGGCCGAGACGACGTCGTAGTCGTCGGCCAGGGCGGCGCGCAGCGGTTCGACGACCCGCCCGGTGCCACCGATCAGCAACGATCCGGCCAGCGCCGGTTGGCCGGGCCGGTAGCGGCGGAGTTCCTCGGGCTGCGGGATGCCGAGTTGTTTGGCCAGGAACGATCCGGGCCCGGAATTGACCACTTGGGAGAACAGGTCGGAAGCCATGGGGACTAACTTACTCCAGAGTAAGGTCTGCGGGTAACCTAGGGGCATGGCCAATACGAATGCTCGCGTCGCCGTGCTCGGCGGAAACCGGATCCCGTTCGTTCGCTCCGACGGCGCCTACGCGAATGCCTCCAATCAAGACATGTTCACCGCGGTCCTCGACGGGCTCGCCGACCGCTTCGGGTTGCGCGGCGAGAAACTCGACGCGGTCATCGGCGGCGCGGTGCTCAAGCACAGCCGCGACTTCAACCTCATGCGCGAAAGCGTGCTGGGCAGCTCGCTGTCCCCCTACACCCCGGCCTTCGATCTGCAGCAGGCCTGCGGCACCGGGCTGCAGGCCGCCATCGCCGCCGCCGACGGCATCGCCCGCGGCCGGTACCGGGTGGCCGCCGCCGGTGGTGTGGACACCACCTCCGATGCGCCCATCGCCTTCGGCGACGACCTGCGCGGCGTGCTGCTGAGCCTGCGCCGCTCCAAGTCGAACCTCGACCGGCTCAAGCTGGTCGGCAAGCTGCCCGCCGCCCTCGGCGTCGAGATCCCGACCAACGGTGAGCCCCGCACCGGGCTGTCGATGGGCGAGCACGCCGCCATCACCGCCAAGCAGATGGGCATCAAGCGCGTCGACCAGGACGAGCTGGCCGCCGCCAGTCACCGCAACATGGCCGCCGCCTACGACCGCGGCTTCTTCGACGACCTGGTCACCCCGTTCCTGGGCGTCTACCGGGACAACAACCTGCGACCCGACTCGTCGGCCGAGAAGCTCGCCAGGCTCAAGCCGGTCTTCGGGGTCCGCAACGGCGACGCGACGATGACCGCGGGCAACTCCACGCCGCTGACCGACGGCGCGTCGGTGGCCCTGCTGGCGAGCGAGGAGTGGGCCGCCGAGCACGACATCCCGGTGTTGGCCTACTTCGTCGACGGGGAGACCGCCGCGGTGGATTACGTCAACGGCCCCGACGGGCTGTTGATGGCGCCGACCTATGCGGTGCCCCGGCTGCTCGCCCGCAACGGCCTGACCCTGCAGGACTTCGACTTCTACGAGATCCACGAGGCGTTCGCCTCGGTGGTGCTGGCGACGCTCGCGGCCTGGGAGTCCGAGGACTACTGCAAGGACCGGCTCGGGCTGGACAAGCCGCTGGGGGCCATCGACCGCAGCAAGCTCAACGTCAACGGTTCCTCGCTGGCCGCCGGGCACCCGTTCGCCGCGACCGGTGGGCGCATCGTGGCCCAGCTGGCCAAGCAGCTCAAGCAGCGGAGGGAAGAACTGGGAACGGGGTCCGGTCAGCCGGTGCGCGGCCTGATCTCCATCTGCGCCGCAGGTGGGCAGGGCGTGACGGCCATCCTCGAAGCCTGACCGCCGATCTCGGCGGGGGCGTACAGGCCCCGGAAAAATTTTCCGAAGAAACTTTTCCGATCCGTGTAACGCCCCGCGGAGCACCGCCGATACATGGGATAGCCCCGTGTTGCCGTCTGACCCCCCGACCCGACGGCAACACGGGGCTCTTTACTTTCTCGGCTGGGTTCTCGCGTCCTTGGACGCGGTGATCGGCGACGAGCCGGGCGGAGCGAACAGACTGCCCGCCACACTCCCGCGGGCGGTACGCACCGCGACCAGCGCCCAGGTGCACAGCAGTCCGCAGTAGGCGGCGATCGCGGCGACCTCGAAGGCGGGCAGCCCGGTGTGCAGCGCCAGCTGGGTGGTGCCGGTGACGAACGTCCCGACCGGGAAGGTCAGGCTCCACCAGGTCAACGCGAACGGCATACCGCGACGCAGGGTGCGGATGGTCAGGGCCGAGGCCAGCATGATCCACAGCACGCTGAAACCCCAGACCGGCACCCCGAACAGCACCGCGAAGATGCCCATCCCGGCGGCCAGGTCCGCGGGGACGGCCAGGTGCGCCTCGGTGGCCAGCAGCCCGGCGACTGTCACCGACTGGCCCAGCGGGCCGAGCACGATCCACAGCGTGGGGACGCGCGCGGTCCCCGAGGTGCCGTACAGCGCCAGCCGGCTCCAGATCATCGTGATGATGATCAAGGCGGCGATCAGCGACAGCCCGAACATCGCCAGACAGCCGTAGAACATCGTGGTCCGGCCGGTGCCCGGCGCCATGTGTGGAATCAGCATCGCGCCCGAGGCGGCGGACACCATCGGCGGTACGACCGGCATCAACCACCCACCGAACGCGGCGTCCGGTCCCACGTTGAGCTGGGTGAACATCAGGTACGGGATGGACACCGCGGTGTAGAGCCCGCCGATGGTGCCCGCCGACCACAGCACCCAGTTGATGTCGACGGCCAGGCTCTGCCCGATCAGGTCCTTGCCGACGAGCATGGTGCCCGAGCCGACCGTGATCAGCGCCATCGGCGCCGCCCCGTAGAAGTGCGCCATCTGCGGGTTGCGGGCGTGCCCGCGGGCCACCGTCGGGTGCCGGAACCACTGCGCGCTGACCGCGACGATCAGCACCACCAACAGCGCCGCGGCGGCCACCCAGACGATCTCGGTGAACACCCGCAGGCCCGGCGGCTGTAGCGGCAGGGTGGCCCCGGCGACCGCGATGATCCCGGTGCCCATCACCGAGGAAAACCAGTTCGGGCCGAAGTTTCCCAGTCGTGTTCCGGTTTCGGTCATGCTCGTCCGGGCATCATGATTGGCATGCAGATCAGCATCCTGGGTTCCCTCGCCGGTTCGGCGACAGACCCCCTCATCGATCGTGTCGTGTCGGACTTCGCGCGCTACCGCGACGAGGGCTTCCGTCGGATCTGGATGACGCAGATGCCGTACGAGCCGGATCTGCTGACCGTGCTCGCGGTGGCGATGCGCGAGGTGGACACCATCGAGGTGGGCACCGGGGTGGTGCCGATCCAGAACCAGCATCCGATGCAGCTGGCGCAGCGTGCGCTGACGCTCAACCTCGTTGCCGGGGGCCGTTTCACGCTCGGGGTGGGGATGACGCATGCCGCGGTCACCGAGGGCATGTGGGGCATCCCGTGGGATCGACCGGTGCGGCGGCTCAACGAGTACCTGGACGGGCTGCTGCCGCTGCTGGCCGGCCAACCGGCGGACGCCCCCGGCGAGATCTACACGACGCGCGGCGCCCTGCAGATCCCGGGTGCGCCGCAGCCCGATGTCTACATCGCCGCGCTGGGCCCGCAGTTGCTCAAGATCGCCGGCCGGCGCACTGCGGGCACCGTCACCTGGATGACCGGGCCCAAGACGCTCGCCGAGCACGTCGCTCCCACGCTGCGGGCCGCGGCGGGCGGGCGGTCCGTGCGGGTGGTGGCGGCGCTGCCGGTCAGCGTCACCGACGACGTCGACGGGGCGCGGGCCCAGGCCGCCGAACAGTTCGCGATGTACGGGCAGCTGCCCTCGTATCGCGCCATGCTCGACCGGGAGGGCTACGCCGGGCCCGACGAGGCCGCCCTGATCGGGGACGAGCAGACCGTGACCGCCCGCCTCGATGAGCTGCGCGCCGCCGGAGTGCATGAGTACGTGGGCGTCGTTTTCGACCGATCGCCCGAGGTCAGAGACCGGACAAGGGCGTTGCTGCGCGATCAGGACCGGGACTTGGAAAGTGCGGAAAAACCTCTGGTGTGATCATGATCACAGGCGTACAGTCGACCGCACGACGGGTTCGGGAGTGACAGATCCAAAGAGCCGGAACGAGGTGAAACTCCGGCCGCGCGAGATACCGAAAGGTATATGAGGACGCCCTCTGGGTTGAGAAACCGCAGTCCTCCCGAACCCGCCCACATGTCTTCTGGCGTCCGCCGAAACACGCGTACCGGTGCCATTTCAGATTCTGAGTACAACCAAAGCGCGCGTCTCGACGGCAATAAACAAGAAACCCCCGGGATCGCCGGGGGTTTCTTGGTCTAGCGGGAGTGAGCGCCGATCAGAAGGCGGCTTCGTCGAGCTCCATCACTTCGTTGTCGATGTGGTCGAGCACCGCGCGGGTGCTGGTCAGCAGCGGCAGGAAGTTCTTGGCGAAGAACGACGCGGCGCCGATCTTGCCCTCGTAGAACGACTTGTCCGCACCGGTGGCGCCGGCGTCGAGCTTCTCGATCGCCACGGCGGCCTGCTGCTGCAGCAGCCAGCCGATGACCAGATCGCCGACGCTCATCAGGAAGCGCACCGAGCCCAGGCCGACCTTGTAGATGTCGGACGGCGTCTCCTGCGAGGACATCAGGTAGCCGGTCAGGGTGGCGGCCATGGCCTGGACGTCCTCCAGCGCGGTCGCCAGCAGTGCACGCTCGGCCTTCAGGCGGCCGTTGCCGGTCTCGTTCTTCACGAAGGAGTCGATCTGCCCGGAGACGTAGGCCAGCGCCTGGCCCTTGTCGCGGATGATCTTGCGGAAGAAGAAGTCCTGCGCCTGGATGGCGGTGGTGCCCTCGTACAGCGAATCGATCTTGGCGTCGCGGATGTACTGCTCGACCGGGTAGTCCTGCAGGAAGCCGGATCCACCGAAGGTCTGCAGGCTCTCGGTCAGCTTGGCGTAGGCGGTCTCCGAGCCGAAGCCCTTGACCACCGGCAGCAGCAGATCGTTGACCCGCACGGCCAGTTCGGCGTCCACATCGTGCAGCGCCTTGGCGACCTCGGCGTCCTGGAAGGTGGCGGTGTACATGTACAGCGCGCGCATGCCCTCGGCGTAGGCCTTCTGGGTCATCAGCGAACGACGCACGTCCGGGTGATGGGTGATGGTCACGCGCGGGGCGGTCTTGTCGGTCATCTGGGTCAGATCCGCACCCTGCACGCGGTCCTTGGCGTACTCCAGAGCGTTCAGGTAGCCGGTGGACAGGGTGGCGATGGCCTTGGTGCCCACCATCATTCGGGCCTGCTCGATGACGTCGAACATCTGCGCGATGCCGTTGTGCACCTCGCCGACGAGCCAGCCCTTGGCCGGAACGCCGTGCTGGCCGAAGGACAGCTCACAGGTGGCCGAGACCTTGAGGCCCATCTTGTGCTCGACGTTGGTGACGAAGACACCGTTGCGCTCGCCGAGCTCACCGGTCTCGAAGTCGAACAGGAACTTCGGCACGAAGAACAGCGACAGACCCTTGGTGCCGGGGCCGGCGCCCTCGGGGCGGGCCAGCACCAGGTGCGCGATGTTCGGGAACAGGTCGTCGGCCTCGGCGGAGGTGATGAACCGCTTCACACCGTCGATGTGCCAGGAGCCGTCCTCCTGCTTGACGGCCTTGGTACGGCCGGCGCCCACGTCCGAACCCGCGTCGGGCTCGGTGAGCACCATGGTGGCGCCCCAGTTGTTCTCCGAGGCGATGGCCGCCCACTTGCGCTGTTCCTCGGTGCCGTTGTCGGCGAAGATCTGCGCGAAACCGGCACCGCCGCTGTACATCCAGACCGCCGGGTTGGCGCCGAGGATGTGCTCGTTGAGCGCCCACAGCAGCGCCTTGGGGGCGGGCATGCCGCCGAGATCCTCGTCCAGGGTGACCTTGTTCCAGCCGCCCTCGATACAGGCGCGCACCGACTTCTTGAACGACTCGGGCAGCTTGATGGTGTGCGTGGCCGGATCGAAGACCGGCGGGTTGCGGTCACCGTCTGCGAAGGACTCGGCGAGCGGGCCCTCGGCCAGCCGCGCCATCTCGTTGATCATCTCGCGGGCGGTGTCGGCATCCAGGTCGGCGAACTCCCCGGCGCCGAGCGCCTTGTCGAGACCGAGCACATCGAACAAGGCGAATACCTGGTCACGGACGTTGCTCTTGTAGTGACTCACAGTGTCTCCTCAATGAGAATTGGGTCTGCGCGGTTGGGTACTCGGGACTTGACTGCACTAAGTTACCCACCAGTAACTGCACAGAACTATACCGCCGAGTAACCTCCGCGCAAAGCGTCCCGGGGCAAATTCTCGGCAGTCGCCCAACCCGGTGGTTGATCGGGCCGCCTGCAGGCTCGGTAAATGCGCCCCGAGCTGGCTCTTTCCCGAAAATGTGATGCTGGCCACGCCGGCGATGGCACCCTCGGCAGGGTGATACGGATGAGGCGCGTGGCGGTGTGGGGAACAGGCAACATGGGGGCTGCGGCGATCCGCTCCGCGGTCGCCTTCCCGGGCCTGAGCCTGGGCGGTGTGATCACCTCATCGTCCGAGAAGGCCGGCCGCGACGCCGCCTCCTTCGCCGGTCTGGACACCGAGACCGGGGTGCGGGCCGTCACCGAACCCGCCGAGGTGGACGCCGTCCTCTCCGGCAGCGATGCGGTGGCCTACATGGCCTCCGGCGACATCCGCCCCGTCGAGGCGATCGCCGACATCGAACGCGCCCTGCGCGCCGGCGCGCACGTGGTCACCCCATCGCTCTACTCCCTGTACGACCCGCGCTCGGCGCCGCCGGACTGGGTGGAGCAGCTCACCGCGGCATGCGTGGCCGGTGACGCCGCACTCCTGGTCAGCGGCGTCGACCCGGGCTGGGGCAACGATGCGCTGGCGGTCACCGCGGCCAGCCTGTGCACCCGCATCAACACCATCACCTGCCAGGAGATCTTCGACTACTCCACCTACAACCAGCCTCATTCGGTGCGGGTGCTGTGTGGTTTCGGGGCATCCATGGACGAAACCCCGATGATGCTGCTGCCGACGATCCCGACGATGGTGTGGGGCGGCAACGTCCGGCTGATCGGCCGCGGGCTGGGCATCGAGATCGACGAGATCACCGAAGAGGTCGAGCGACTCGCGCTCGAAGAGACCGTCGACACCGTGCTCGGGCCCTTCCGGAAGGGCACCCAGGGGGCGTTCTATCTGAAGGTCATCGGCTGGTCGGGCGGCCGGCAACGGATCGTCATCGAGCACATCACCCGCATCCACCCGAGCTGCGCGCCGGACTGGCCGCAACCCGACCAGGGCGTCGGCGATCACCGGGTGATCGTGGACGGCGACCCGCAACTGACCATCACCACCCGGGCCGACGTCCCCGGCGGTACCCGCGCCGACGGCGGCAACACCACCGCCGCCAACCGTCTGCTCGGCGCCGTCGAATGGCTGGCCACCCAGCCCGCCGGGATCTACGACGGGCTGGACGTGCCGCTGCGCTCGACACTGCCGCCCGAGGTGCAGGCATCACGCTGGGCCTGAGTGGGCCCCACAAGATTCACACCAGGGATCGAATTGCCGCCTGCGGCGTCCCTGGTGTGAATCTCGATGGCGCGGTGTCTAACTCGCCGCCTGCTCCGGCTCGGCCGGGGCCGCGTCGGGCAGCTGCGAGACCAGATGCTCGGCGAGCTCCCCGATCGTCGGGTAGTCGAACACCGCCGTCGGGCTGATGTCGAACTTGCCGCCGAACTGGCCGAACAGGCGGTTGCGCAACTCGACGGCCATCAGCGAGTCGGTGCCCAGGTCCAGGAACCTGCTCGACGCCGCCGGCGGCTGCGCGAGCCGCAGGAAGCCCTGCACCTCGCGCTGCAGGAACTCGGTGATGAACCCGGCCCGGGCCGCCACCGGCAGCTCCTGCAGCTGCCGCAGCAACTCGCTGTCGCCGGTGACCGCGCCGTCGGCGCTGGGCAGCACCTGATCCAGCAGCGGCGGACGGATCCCGCCCAGCATCTTGGCGGTCCGCTGCCAGTTCGCCTTGAGCACCGTCGCCTGCGCCGTACCGTGCCGGATCGCCTCGCCCAGCGCGGACAGCGCCGCCGAGGGCTCCAGCGGCATCATGCCCTGCGCGCTGAGGTTGGCCAGCGCGGCCTGCGACGTCGCCATGCCGCCGCTGCCCCACGGGCCGAAGTTCACCGCGGTCGCGGGCAACCCCTGCGCCCGGCGCTGCGCGACCAGACCGTCGAGCAGCGCGTTGGCGGTGGCGTAGTTCGCCTGTGCGGGTGAGCCCAGCACCGCCGACGCCGACGAGTACAGGATGAAGAACTCCAGATCATCGTTGCGGGTCAGCTCGTGCAGATGGTGCGCACCATATGCCTTGGGCCCCAACGTGCCCTGGAAACGCTCCAGGCTCTGCTGCGGCACCAGGGCGTCATCGAGCACGCCGGCCAGGTGCGCGACGCCGGCCAGCGGCGGCAGCTCCGACCGGATCTTGTCCAGCAGCGCGGCCACCTCGGACTCGACGCCGACGTCGGCGCAGAGCACGTGGATCCGGCAGTGGTACCGCTCGCTGATCGCATCGATGGCCTGCTGGGCGTCGGCGTCCGGGGCGCGGCGGCTGGTCAGCACGATGTCCCCGGCCCCGAGCTGAGCCAGATAGGCCGCCGTGTGCAGGCCGAGCGCGCCCAGGCCGCCGGTCAGCAGATAGCTGCGATCACCGCGTGGCTGAAGCGGTTTCGGCATCTGCACGACGATCTTGCCGATGTGGCGGGCCTGCTGCATGCGACGGAACGCCGTCCGGGCCTCGGTGAGCGGATAGATCTCCGCGGGCACCGGGGTCCACACACCGTCGGCCAGACCGTCGGACACCTCGGCCATCAGGCGCTGGATGTGGTCGGGATCGCTCATCATCGTCACGTCCAGCGCGACGATCTCGTAGTCGATGTCCGGACGCACCGCCGACATCTGCGCGGGGGTCCAGATATCGCGCTTGGCGATCTCGGCGAACCGGCCACCCCGTGCGGTGGCTCGCACCGTGGCCTCGATGAAGCCCTCGTTGGTCAGGCTGTTGAGCACCACATCCACGCCCTCGCCATCGGTATCGGCGAGGATCTGATCTGCGAAATCGAGTGTCCGCGAGTCGTAGACGTACTCCACACCCATCGCGCGCAGGGTCGCCCGCTTGTAGGTGCTCGCGGTGGCGAAGACGGTCGCACCGTGTGCGCGCGCCATCTGCACCGCGGCCAGACCCACACCGCCGCTGGCCGCGTGGATGAGCACCCGGTCACCCGGACGCAACTGCGCCCAGTCGAACGCCAACCGCACCGTCAGCGCCGCCGCCGGAATGGTGGCGGCGTCGACCGCGCTGATCCCCTCCGGAACCGTCGCCAACAACTGCGCCGGAACGTTCAGCCGGCTCGCGAACGCACCCTGCATCGAGCCGAACACCCGCTGGCCGACCTCGAATCCGGTGACCTCGGAACCCACTTCGGTGACGACACCGCACAGGTCTCCACCGATCGGGCCCGGATCGCCGGGGTAGAGGCCGAGCACGTTGAGCACATCGCGGAAGTTGAGGCCGGCGGCCTCGATCCGGACCTGCACCTCGTGCGGCTTCGGTGCGCTCACCTCGATCTCGGTCAGCCGCAGGTTGTCGATCGCGCCACGCTCGGTGGGCGCCAACGCGAAGTCATCCGAGCGGGGCATCGGCAGATGACCGGTGCGCGCCCAATGCAGCAGTCGCGACACCAGGAAACGCCCTTGGCGCACCGCCATCTCGGGTTCGACGACCGGCGTGCCGAGTGCCTCGGCCAGCCAGCCCAGCGATTCATCGGTGCCGTCCCCGTCGACCAGGCGGACCCGCAAGGTGGGCTGCTCGGCGATCAGCGTGCGACCGAAGCCCCACAGCGCCGCCTGCACCGGGTCGACCGGCTCGCCGGGTTCGGTGGCCACCGCATTCTCGGTGACGATCCACAACCCGCCGGCCAGTGTGCTCTTCTGCTCGGCCAGGGCGGTCTGGGTGGCGGCCAGCAGGGCCGCGACCTCGGTCTCCACCCGCTCCGCGAGTTCCGCGGTGGGAACATCCACAGTGTCATTCCCCGTCGCTTCGCTCGCCCCGGGGTGTTGTCCGCTGCTGCGCCAGACGATCCCGGCGACCGGGGCGCCGCGCTCGGCGGCCGCGGCGAACGCCTGCTGCCAGGCGGCCGGGTCGGTGGCCGACTCGATGACGACGGCTCCGGGCACCGCGGACGCCAACGAGTCGTGCCCGGCGATCAGCCAGGTGCCGTTGGCGACCGCGTCGTCCTGGGCGTCCTCCCCGTCGCCGGTGCCCGGCGCCGCGCTTTCCTGCCAGCCCACCGTGTAGAGCAACCGGGTGGAATCGCCGCCGAGGCCCCGGAGCAGGGCCTCGCGCGGTGCGCGCTTGACGGTGAACTCCCGGATCCCGCCCAGGGCATGGCCGTCGCGGTCCACGAAATCGATGTCGAAGACCAGGGTTTCGCTGTTGAGCGGACCCTCGTGCCAGCGTGCGCGGCAGTAGAACCGGCGCGGCATGTTCTCCTGCACCTGGACCTGCCCGTAGCGCAGCGGCAGGAACAGATCGGTCAGGCCCTGCTCGGCGGCCAGCACCGCCGGGAACGCCGGGAAGGCCACACCCGTGCACAGGTCGAGCAGCACCGGGTGGATCGGCTCGCTGCCCAGATGCTCGGCGAGGTCCTCGCCGACCGAGACATCACCGATGGCCTCGCCCTCCCCGACCCACAGCGACTTCAGCGAGGTGGACCAGGTGGGACCCCACGCCAGTTCCATGTCGTTGAAGATCTCGAACAGTTCCTGCGGGCGGGTGCGGTTCATCGCCTCGATGGCCTCATCGGGGGCGACCTCGGACAGCGCCTCGACCGCCTCCGCACCGGCACCCAGGCTGCCGTCCGCGTTCAGCGACCACTCCGCGTCCCGAACCCCGTAGGGCCGGCTGTGCACCTGGAACTTCCACCCCTCGTCGGTTGGGTGCAGGCTCAGCTGCACCTCACGGGAGGCCTTGTCGGGCAGGATGATCGGCTCGTAGAAGTAGACGTCCTTGACGTGCGCGGGAGCGCCCGCGGCGGCCAGTGCCATCGCCGCATAGGTGGCACCGGGCACGACGACGGTGCCGTAGATGACGTGATGGGCCAGCCAGGGTTGCGTCTTGACCGAGAACACATTGCTGTACACGGTGTCCCCGGAGGCCAGATCCTTGGCGCTGCCCAGGATCCCGGAGGTCGACACCGCCCCCGAACCCATCCCCACCACCGCGGTCTTGGGCCAGAAGCGACGTCGCTGGAACGGGTAGGTGGGCAGCTCCACCCGGTTGGCCGTGGTGTGCGTCGCGGCGAAGTCCGGCCGGTGCCCGCTGATGTAGGCGGTGGCCAGGGCCTCGGTGATCTGGCGCTGAGCGTTCGCGCCCTTGCGCAGGGACACGATCGTCTTCGGTGTCGCGGCCGACTCGGGCCAGCTCTGCAGCGCCGCCGCGGTCAGGATCGGCTGCGGGCCGACCTCCATCAGCACCGAGCAGCCCAGTGCCGCGACGGTGCGCACGCTCTCGGTGAACTGGACCGGCTGGCGCGAATGCCGCCGCCAGTACTGGGCGTCGATCGGTGTCTCGGCCGTCAGCACCGTGCCGGTGCGGTTGCAGATCAGCGGCAGGATGGGTGCGGCGTACTCGAACTGCCCGGCGAAGGACTCGAATTCGTCGAGCACCGGATCCAGCAGCTCGGAGTGGAAGGCGTGGCTGGTCTCCAGCCAGGTGCAGCGCGCACCCTCTCCGGTGCACGCGGCGACGATCTGCTCGAGGTCCTCGCCGGGACCGGACAGCACCGTGTTGCGGCCGTTGTAGGCACCGACCGAGACCCGTCCGAATGCCTCGGCGGCATGTTCCACGTACTCGGGGTCGGCGAACACGGCCACCATCCGGCCGCCGGCGGGCAGGCTGCCGAACAGCCGCCCGCGTTCGGCGATCAGCCGTGCCCCGTCCTCCAGGCTGAAGACCCCGGCCACGCACGCCGCCGCATACTGGCCGACGCTGTGGCCGAGCACGACATCGGGTTCGATGCCCCACGACTGCCACAACCGGGCCAGTCCCATCTCGACGGCGAAGATCGCCGGCTGCGCAAAGGAGGTGTGCTTCAACGTTTCCGCCGCCTCGCGGCCGGTGTCGAAGATCGCGTCCAGCAGCGGCCGCGACAGCATGCCGTCCACCGCCTGCGCGCACTTGCGGACGGTCTCGGCGAACACCGGTTCGGACTCGTACAGTTCGCGCGCCATGCCGGGGTACTGGCTGCCCTGGCCGGGGAAGAACCACGCGGTGGTCGGCGGGTCGGTGCACTCACCGCGCACCACGCCCGGCCGCAGCCGGTTGGCCACCAGATCGTCGAGCAGCATCTTGGCCTCGGGGACCGTATTGGCCACCACTGCCGCCCGGTGCTCGAAGTGCGACCGCCCGGCGCCCGCGGTGAAGGCCACATCGGCGATCGAGGCCTCCGGGTGGGTGTCCAGCCAGGTCGCGTACTTCTGTGCCAGCGCCAACAGGCCCTGCGCGGAGCGCGCCGAGAGCGGTAGCACGCTCAGCGGCTCCTTGACCGCCGCCACGCTGCCGGTGGTGTCCTCGGCGTTGTCCTCCGGTGCCACCGAAAGAGGTTGCGGCGCTTCCTCGATCAGCACATGTGCATTGGTGCCGGTGAACCCGAAGGCGCTGACGCCGGCCCGGCGCGGATGGTCGTCGGTGCGCCACGGTGTCGGCTTGTCCACCACCTGCACCGGCAGATCGGCCCACGGGATGTGCGGAGAAGGATTCTGGAAGTGCAGCGTCTGCGGCAGCAGTTCGTTCTGCAGCGACAGCACCACCTTGACCAGACCGGCCACCCCGGCCGCCGATTCCAGGTGCCCGACGTTGGTCTTGGCGGTGCCGATCAGCAGGGGCCGGTTCGGGTCCCGGCCGGCGCCGTACACCGCCGCGGCGGCCTGCACCTCGATCGGATCACCGAGCGGGGTACCGGTGCCGTGCGCTTCCAGGTAGTCGATGTCGGCACCGGACAGCCCGGCGCGGTTCAGTGCCGAACTGATGAGCCGTTGCTGGGCACCACCATTGGGTACCGTCAGACCGCTGGACGCGCCGTCCTGGTTGACCGCGCTGGCACGGATGACCGCGGAGATCCGGTCGCCGTCACGCTGGGCGTCGCTGAGCTTCTTGAGCACCAGCACGCCGCAGCCCTCGCTGCGCACATAGCCGTCGGCCGCCGCGTCGAAGGTCTTGCACCGGCCGTCCGGGGACAGCATCCGGGCCCGCGACGCCGCGACGACGGACGCCGGGCTCAGCAGGACGTTCACCCCGCCGGCCAGCGCCATGTCGCAGTCGCCGGAATGCAGCGCCTGCACCGCCTGATGGACGGCCACCAGCGAGGAACTGCACGCCGTGTCCACCGCCATCGCCGGGCCCTCCAGGCCGAGCGTGAACGACACCCGGCCGGCAATGGCATTGAGGGCGTTGCCGGTGATGAAATGCGCTTCCAGGTTCTCCACCGAGTCACCGGACAGCAGGTGCGAGTACTCGTTGGCGCCGACGCCGACGAACACGCCGGTGCGGCTGCCGCGCAGGGTCGCCGGTCCGTAACCGGCACGCTCCAGGCTCTCCCAGGCCAACTCGAGCATCAGTCGCTGCTGTGGATCGATCCAGACCGCTTCCCGGGGCGAGATTCCGAAGAACTCCGGGTCGAAACTGTCGACGCTGTCCAGGTAACCGCCGCTGCGGGTGTAGATCTTGCCGGGCATCTGCTGATCGGGGTCGTAGAACTCGTCGATGTCGAAGCGGTCCTCGGGGATCTCGCGGATGGCGTCCACCCCGCCGGCCAACAGGTCCCAGTAGGCGTCCGGGTCGGGTGCACCGGGGAAACGGCACGCGACGGCGATGATCGCGATCGGCTCGTCGACCGCCGAGGTGGCCAGTGACACCGGTTGCGGGGCAGCCTTGGCCGCGCGTTCGTTGAGCTTCAGGACGTCACCGAGCAGGTAATCGGCCATGTCGGTGAGCCGGGGATGGTCCATGGCCAGGGTGGCGGGCAGCTCGGCGCCGACCGACGCCTCCAGCCTGCGCCGCAGCTCCACGGCCATCAGCGAATCCAGTCCGAGATCGAAAAGCCCGGTCTCCTCCCGGATCTCGGAGGCGTCGATCTGGGTCACCTCGGCGACCGCGTCACGCAGCTCCTCCAGCACCAGCTTCTTGCGTTGCTGCACCGGGGCTGCGGTGAGCCGCTCCACCAGCCGGGTGGTACCGGCGGCCGTCGCCACCGGGGATGAGGATTCGGGAACCTCGCCGGCGACCTCGGCCAGCAGTGCCCGTTTCCCGGTCTGCAGGTAGATCGGCAGGAAGCGCGCCCAATCCATGCGCGCGACCACACCGTGCGAACCGGCGCCGACCATGAGGTCGGCCATGCCGGCCAGCGCGTCGGCCGGCGACAGGGTGTGCACACCACGGCGATCCAGCTGGGCGCGGGCCTGCTCGTCGGCCATGCCCGCCGCCCACGGCCCGAAGTTGACGCTGATGCCGGGCACGCCCTGCTCACGCAACCGCCAGGTCAACCCGTCCAGGAAGGCGTTGGCCGCGCTGTAGGCGCTCTGGCCGTAGCTGCCCCATACCGCGGAGATCGAGGAGGTGGAGACGAAGAAGTCCAGCTTCAGATCCGCCACGACCTCGCTCAGATACCAAGCGCCCCAGACCTTTCCGGAGAACACCCGATCCAGTTCGGCGGCATCCGGATCGCTCAGGACGGTGGTGCTGTTCTCGCCGGCCGCGTGCACGATGCCGGCCAGCGGCGGGAGTTCGGCCGAGATGGTGTCGATCAGGTGGGCCACGTCGTGCGGATTGGCGACGTCGGCGGTGATCACCCGGACGGCGCAACCGTGCTGCGCGGTCAACGCGTCGATGCGTCCCTGCGCGGCGGCGCTGGGGGCGCGCCTGCTGGTCAGCACCAGGTTGCGGGCCCCGTGTCCGGCCAGGTAGCCGGCGATCTCCAGGCCCAGCGACCCGAGGCCGCCGGTCACCAGATAGCTTGCGTCGGTGCGCAGTTGGAGCGTGGTCGGATTGGGCTGTCCGGTCCGCCGGACCAGCCGCGGCACGTGTACGGACTGCCCACGCAGGGCGAGTTGATCCTCACCGGCGGGCGCGGTGACGATGTAGGCGACCAGTCGGGCCCAGTCCGCGTCGGTGCCGCTCACATCGGCCAGGCCGCCCCACACCTGCGGGTACTCCAGTGCGGCCGCGCGGCAGAATCCCCACAGGCCGGTCTGCTCGGGCGACACCGAATCGGCGTCGGTGATCCGCTGCGCGTCGCGGGTGAGCACCCAGATCGGTGCGCGCAGATCGGCGGCGGCCGCGGCGCGGAACAGCCGCTGGGTGCCACCCAGAATGCGATGCTGCATCCGCAGCAGGGACCGCATCGACGGCGCCGCGGCATTTTCCAGCGCCGCGACATGCAGGATCCGCAGCGTGGGTTCACCGTCGACCGCGGCGCGCAGTTCGGCGACCATGAGCGCCTCGTCGGCGTCGGAGGCAGGCAGGCCGAGCGCCCGGTAGCGGTGCCCGTGGGTGCTCAGCGCGTCGAGCAGCGGTTGCACCGTCGAGGTGTCATCACCGATGACCAGCCATGCGCAACCTTCGCCGGCCGGCGCCGGGGAGGCGGGGGCCGAGACCGGCCAGCGGATTTCATACCGGGAGTCCGCGATGGACAGCGCGTCGCGCTGGCGATTGTGTTGAGCGGCAAGCTTGTTGAGCACGTCGGCGGTGGTCTGGCTGCCCGCGTCGTCGAGCAGTGCGGCGAGTTCCTCGATGCGCCCGTCTTCGAGCAGGCGGACGGCCTCGGTACGGGCGGCCGACCCGGAGGCGGTGGTCGCGGTCTTGGCGTTCTTGTCCCGGAACCAGTACGGCCGGTGCTCGAACGGGTAGGTGGGCAGATCGACCTTGCCCGCCGGTCCCGCCACGAGGGCGCCGAAGTCCGGCAGGTGACCGGCCACATAGGTGTTCGCCACGGCCTCGGCGATCTGGCGGTGGTCGGCGCCGTTGCGGCGCATCGACGCGATGGCCCGCGGCGGGTTCGCCGGGTCGGGCCAGGCCCGCATCGCCGCGGCGGTGAGCACGGGTTGCGGCCCGACCTCCAACAGCACCGCGCAGCCGAGTTCGGCCAGCGTGGAGACACTCTTGGCGAACTCGACGGGCTGGCGGGCATGGCGACGCCAGTACGCCCCGTCCAGCTTGGCGGTGCGGCCCAGCGCGGCGCCGGTCCGGTTGCACACCAGAATCCTTCGGGGCGCGGCGAATTCGAACTGATTCGCGAAGGTCTCGAAGGCGTCCAGCGCCGGGTCGAGCAGCGCCGAGTGGAAGGCATGGCTGGTGTCGAGCCAGTCGCACCGCACCCCGTCGGCGGTCAGCCCGGCCACCGCGCGCTCCAGGTCGGTGCCGGGTCCGGACAGCACGGTGTTGGCACCGTTGTAGGCGGCCACCGACAGGCTCGGGTATTCGTCGGTGAGGCGTTCGACGCGGTCGGAGTCGGCGAAGATGGCCGCCATCCGCCCGCCGGCGGGCAGTTCACCGAACAGCCGGCCCCGCTCGGCGAGCAGTCGCACGCCGTCCTCGAGGCTGAACACTCCGGCCACGCAGGCCGCCGAGAACTGGCCGACACTGTGCCCGAGCACCACGTCGGGCTCATAGCCCCACGACTGCCACAGCCGGGCCAGACCCATCTCGACGGCGAAGATCGCCGGTTGCGCGTTCTGGGTCAGCCGCAGCCGATCGTTGTCGTCGGCATCGAAGATGAGTTCCAGCAACGACTTTCCGTCGCCGGCCGCCAGGGCCGCGATGCACCGGTCCAGGGTCTCGGCGAACACCGGTTCGGTTTCGTAGAGCTCGCGGGCCATACCCGCGTACTGGCTGCCCTGGCCGGGAAACAGCCAGGCGGTCTTCGGGGCGTCGGCACAGTGACCGCGCACCAGTCCGGGCGCTGGTCGGTCATCGGCGAGCGCGCCGAGCAGTTCGCGTGCGGAGTCCAGCGAGTTCACCACCAGTGCGGCCCGGTGCTCGTGATGGGCCCGGCCGGCGCCGGCGGTCAGGCCCACCGCGGTCAGGTCGGCGTCGGGGTGCTCGGCCAGCCAGTTGCGGTAGAGCTCCGCGGTCGCCACCAGGGCGGCCGGGGTGCGCGCCGACAGGGGGAGGACCGTGAACCGCCGGGAGTCGGGCGCCGCGGCGGGCGCCGCCGGGGCCGCCGGCACCGGTGGTTCTTCGAGGATGACGTGGGCGTTGGTGCCGGAGAACCCGAACGAGCTGACACCCGCGATCCGGGGGCTGTCGGACGTCGGCCACGGGGTCGCCTCCGAGACCACCCGCACCGGGATGCGCTCCCACGGGATGTGCGGTGAGGGATTGCGGAAGTTCAGGTGTTTGGGCAGTTCCTGGTGCTCGAGCGCGAGGACGACCTTGAGCACACCGGCGACGCCCGCGGCGGCTTCGAGGTGCCCGATGTTGGTCTTGGCCGAGCCGATCAGCAGCGGCCGGTCCGCATCGCGTCCCTTGCCGAGCGCGGCGGCGGCGGCCTGGACCTCGATCGGATCGCCCAGCGAGGTTCCGGTGCCGTGGGCCTCCAGGTAGTCGACCTCGTTCGGGGCGAGGCCGGCCCGGTCCAGCGCCTCGGTGATGACCCGCTGCTGAGCGACGCCGTTGGGCACCGTCAGGCCGCCCGACGCGCCGTCCTGGTTGACCGCGCTGCCGCGGATGACCGCGCGAATGCGGTCGCCGTCGCGCACCGCGTCCTCGAGCCGTTTGATGACGATGACACCGCAGCCCTCACCGCGCACATAGCCGTCGGCGGCCGCGTCGAACGTCTTGCACTTACCGTCGGGTGCGAGCATCCGGGACTGCGAGAACGTGATCATGGTGGCCGGGCTGAGCAGCGCATTCGCGCCGCCGGCCAGGGCCAGGTCGCACTCGTCGAGCTGCAGCGCCTGGCAGGCCTGGTGGATGGCCACCAACGAGGAGCTGCACGCGGTGTCGACGGTGACGGCCGGGCCGTGCAATCCCAGCCGGTAGCTGATCCGGCCCGCGCCGGCCGCGCCGGACGTGCCGATGGCCAGGTAGGCCTCGATCTCGGGGTAGGTCAGTTCCGAGGACGCCATGCCCAGGTAGTCGTGTGTGGAGAGGCCGACGAACACGCCGGTGCGGGTGTTCGCCAAAGCCGTTGGTGCGGTGCCGGAATGCTCCACGGCCCGCCACGAGGTCTCCAGCAAGAGCCGGTGCTGGGGGTCCATCAGCCTGGCCTCGCGTGCGGACACCCCGAAGAAGGGCGCGTCGAACCCGCTGACGTCGTCGACGAAACCGGCCCGGCGGGTGACGACCTTCCCGGCCGCGGCGGCGTCGGAGTCGAAGAAGTCGTCGGCGTCCCACCGGTCCGCGGGAATCTCGCTGACGGCGTCGCGGCCGTCGCGCAGCACATCCCAGTACTGGTCCGCGTCGGCGGCGCCGGGTAGGCGTGCTGCGTAGCCGATGATCGCGAAACGAGGTGCCCGCTCCGCGGACGGGACAGCATTATCGGTAATTGCCATGAGTTTGTGCTCTCCGCGTCGTGAAGTGTCTGTGCCCGGCGAGACCGCGTCAGGCCTGGGGACATGCAAGCGCCTTGGCTTGCGAACGGCTCGAATTTCGACCCGACAGCGGCGCGCTCGATCTCCCGACAGCCACGGCCGGCTCGTTTTCCCGATCGTCAGTATTGCATGAGAGTTGCTGACCGAGGCGGTTTCGGGTGACCCCGATGGTGGCCGCGCGATCGGGTGGTCCCGCGGTCGTCGGCGCTGCGGACCGCCGGCTGCGCCGCTGCCCACCGGGGTGTGGCAGCGATCACGGTGCTCAGCCGCTATCGTGAAGTCGCCGTCGGGGCATGCCGCACCGCCGCCGCCGTCGCTATAAACCCGGAGGGAAATTTTGCACATCGGGAAGATTACGATCGGCACAATCGATGATTGGTCGCCGAAACCGGGTGTGGTCACCTCCTGGCACCCGACAAAAACGGCACGCGAGAAAGCGCTGGTCGCACCGGTGAGTACGGTCCCGGTCAGCTATATGCAGTCGCAGCACATCCGCGGTGTCTACAACCAGGCGGCCGCCGGCCTCGACTATTCACGGCAGATCATCGCCACCTGCGAAGTTCCTGGTGTATGCGATATCGACGCGATGAACCAGGCGCTCAACGCCTACCTGCGCCGGCACGACACCTACCGGAGTTGGTTCGAGTACGAGGGCGCCGGCGATATCGTGCGGCGCACCATTGTCGACCCGGACGAAATCGAATTCGAACCGGTCAATCAGGGCCAGATGGCACCCGAGGACGCGCGTAAACACATTGTCGACATCCCCTCCCCATTGGAATGGGGTTGCTTTTCTTTCGGAATCGTCCAGAGCGAAGAGTATTTCGAATTCTATGCCAGCATCGACCATGTCCACGGGGACGCGGCGCTGATCGGGATCACGATGCTCGAGGCCCAGGGGATGTACACGTCGCTGTCCGAAACGGGGCAGCCGATGGCGCTCCCGGAGGCCGGGCGGTTCGACGATTTCTGCGTTCAGGAACGTGAAGCCACCTCGACCCTGACCGTGGACTCGCCCGACGTTCAAGCCTGGATCGAGTTTGCTGAGAACAACAACGGGAGCCTTCCCGAATTCCCGTTGCCGCTCGGCGATCCGAATGTCCCGACCGTCGCCGACATGGTGGGGGACCTGCTGCTCGATGCCGAACAGACCGAGCGGTTCGAGGCGGCCTGCGTGGCGGCCGGCGCCCGATTCGTCGGCGGGCTGTTTGCCTGTACCGCCATGGTCGAACACGAGCTGACCGGTGCCCCAACGTATTACGGGCTGACCCCGCGCGACACCCGCCGGACCTCGGACAACTTCATGACCCAGGGCTGGTTCACCGGCCTGGTGCCGATCACCGTCCCGATCGCCGCGACCACGTTCGCCGAGGCGGCCTGGTCGGCGCAGAGCTCCTTCGACTCGGGTCTCGCCCTGGCGCGGGTCCCGTATCACCGCGTCCTGGAATTGGCGCCATGGCTGGACAAACCGCGCCCGAACTTTCCGGTGTCGAACTTCTTCCACGGTGGCGCGGCGCCGCTCAATGCGGTTCTGGCGGCCGCCGATATGGGCTATACGAACAGCATCGGGATCTACTCCGACGGCCGGTTCTCCTTTCAGCTGACCATCTACATATTCCGGTACGAGGCCGGCACCACAATGTCGGTCGTATACCCGGACAATCCGGTGGCTCAAAAGTCGGTCGCCCGGTACATCGAGGCGATGAGGTCCGTATGCGAGCGGGTCGCCGGCGGCACTTGGTGACGCCCATGAATGCGAGCGGCGCGTCGCAGTTGGAGGAATCGTGCAGCGACTAGCTGACTTTGTCGTGCGGTGGCCATTGGTCGTCATCGGGATCTGGGTCACCCTGGCGGTGGCACTGCCGTTGAGCGTGCCCAGCCTGAACGACATGGCCCAGAAGAACCCGTTGGCCATGCTGCCCGGGGAGGCACCCTCCAGCGTGGCGGCCCGGCAGATGGAGGAGGCCTTCCAAGAACCGGGTACCGACGATCTGCTGCTGGTCGTGCTGACCGATGAGGACGGTCTGGGCCCCGAACACGAGGCCACCTACGCCAAATTGGTGGACGCCCTGCGCGACGACCAGCAGAACGTGGTGATGCTGCAGGAGTTCATCGGCACGCCGGCCCTGCGTTCGACCCTGACGAGCAAGGACGAGAAATCCTGGGTGCTGCCGGTCGGTCTGGCGGGCGCGCTCGGCACACCGCAGTCCTATTCCTCCTTCACGGCGGTCTCGGAGACCATCGCGCAGACCACTGCCGGCGGTCCGCTGGAGGTCCACCTTGCCGGGCCGGCCGCCACCGTCGCCGACCTCACCGTGGCCGGCGAGAACGACCGCCTGCCCATCGAGATCGCCATCGCGGTGATGGTCCTGCTGGTGCTGCTGATCGTCTATCGCAACCCGGTCACCATGATGGTGCCGCTGGTGGGGATCGGCATGTCCCTGGTGATCGCCCAGGCGGCGGTCGCCGGCCTGTCGGACCTGACCGGCATGGGGGTCTCCAATCAGGCGATGATCCTGCTGAGCGCCATCATCTTCGGCGCCGGGACCGACTACGCGGTGTTCCTGATCAGCCGCTACCACGATTTCGTCCGGCAGGGATCGGACTCCGACGAGGCCGTCCGCCAGGCGCTGGGCTCCGTCGGCAAGGTGATCACCGCGTCGGCGGCCACGGTCGGCGTGACCTTCCTGGCGATCAGCTTCGCCAAGATGGGCGTGTTCTCCACGGTCGGCACCTCCGCCGCGGTCGGTATCGGTGTGGCCTTCCTGGCCGCGATCACGTTGTTGCCCGCCATCCTCACCCTCATCGGGCCGCGCGGCTGGATCAAACCCCGCAAAGAACGCACCGCCCGGATGTGGCGCAAATCGGGTGCCCGCATCGTGCGCCGCCCGTGGACGCATCTGGTCGCCAGCCTGATCGTGCTGCTGCTGCTGGCCGGCCTGTCCGGCTTCGCGACGTTCAACTACGACGACCGCAAGGCGGTCGACCCCTCGGCGCCCAGCTCACTGGGATACGTGGCCATGGAGCGCCATTTCGACGTCAACCAGTTGATCCCGTCCTACGTACTGATCCGGTCCCCGAAGGATCTGCGCAATCCGGAGGCACTGGCGGACCTGGAGCAGTTGGCCGAACGGATCACCCAACTGCCCGACATCGAGATGGTCAGCGGTATCACCCGGCCCCTCGGTGTGGTGCCGCCCGAGTTCCGGGCCACCTATCAGGCCGGCATCGTCGGGTCCCGGCTCGCCGACGGGGCGGCCATGATCAGCGACGGCACCGCCGACCTGAACCGGCTGGCCGACGGCGCGGACACCCTGGCCGCCAGCCTGGGCGACGTGCGCGGGCAGGTCGGCACGATCGCCGGCAGCCTGGAGCAGATGGTCGATGCGTTCGCCGCGCTGCGGGGCCAGTACGGCGGCGACAAACTGGTCAAGAACGTGGAGATCGCGGCCAAGCTGGTCGCCAGCGTCAACAGGCTCGGCAACGAGATGGGCGTGAACCTGATGGCCACCCGGGACCAGTTCGCCTGGGTGGCTCCGGTGCTGGCGGCGCTGCACGGCAACGTGGTCTGCGACCTCGACCCGTCGTGCAGCCAGACCCGCATCCACCTGTCCCGGCTCGCCGCCGCCCGCAACGACGGCACGCTCGCCGAGATCGAGGATCTGTCCGGGCAGTTGGAATCGCTGCAGGACCGGCAGTCGCTCAACGTGGCGCTGAACCAGGTCGGCACCGCATTCACCCGGCTGACCGAGGCGATGCAGTCGATGGGACTGGACAGCCCCGACGGCGCGCAGGCCACCCTGGCCCAGTTGCGGCAGGGCGCCGACCGGTCGGCCAAGGGCAGCCGGCAGGTGGCCGACGGCGTCGACCAGATCGTCGAGCAGATCAAGGTGATGCGCACCGGACTCGACCAGGCGGCGGCCTTCCTGCTGGCGATGAAGGAGAACGCCGCGGCACCGGCCATGGCGGGCTTCAACATTCCGCCCGAGATCCTGCTGATGGAGGACTTCAAGGCGGCGACCAAGGCCTACGTCTCGCCCGATGGGCATTCGGCGCGGTACCTGGTCTTCACCAAACTCGATCCGTTCAGTCCGGAGGCGATGGATCAGGTCACCGCCATCGAAAACGCCGCGCGGGGCGCGTTGCCGAACACCGCACTCTCGGACGCCTCGGTATCGATGGGTGGCTATCCGGTGGCGCTCGCCGACACCCGCGACTACTACGAGAACGACATCCGGTTCATCGTCCTGGTGACCGTAATCGTGGTGTTGCTGATCCTGATGGTGCTGTTGCGGGCGGTCATCGCACCGCTGTATCTGGTTGGCTCCGTGGTGGTTTCCTACTTCGCCGCCCTGGGAATCGGTGTGCTGCTGTTCCAGGTGATCCTGGATCAGCAGCTGCACTGGTCGGTGCCGCCGCTGGCCTTCGTGGTGCTCGTCGCGGTGGGAGCCGACTACAACCTGCTGCTGGTCTCGCGGATGCGGGACGAGGCCCCACTGGGCAGGATCGGCATCATCCGCACCCTGAGTTCCACCGGCGGCGTGATCACCGCGGCCGGCCTGATCTTCGCCGCGTCGATGTGGGGTCTGTTGTTCGCCAGCATCGGTACTGTGGTGCAGGGCGGGTTCGTCATCGGCATCGGCATCCTGCTGGACACCTTCCTGGTCCGGACCGTCACCGTGCCCGCCATGGCCACGTTGGTCGGAAAGGCGAACTGGTGGCCATCACGACTGACACGGCGGGAGAGCGGCAGAGCATGAAGAAGCTACTCGCGGCGGCCACCGCCTTGCTGACCATCGGCCTCACCGGGCCGCTGGGCGTGGGGATAGCCACCGCCGATGACCCGCCGGCGCCGGCGGACTTCGACCGGCCGGGACCCGCACGCGCCATCGAGGGCCGGGGTTACGCACTCGGCGGCGCCCACGTGATGGGTATCCCGTACGACGAATACATCATGCGCACCGGCGCCGAGTGGTTCCCGGGCCTGAATCGGCAGATCGTCGACTACCCCGCGGGCCAGGTCCAGGGGCACACCCTGGAGCGGCTCTTCCCGGGCATCGGCCGCCTCGATGACGACTTCCCGGGGCTCGGCATCGACGGTCCCAGCTACGGCGAGTCGATCGACGTCGGCGGACCGAACCTGTTGGCCGCGATCCGCGAGGGCGGCCCGGGTATGGCGATCGGCCTGTCCGAAGGCGCGTCGGTGCTCGACGACGTGCGGGCGCGGCTGGCCAACGATCCGACCGCCCCGCCGCCGGATCAGCTGGCGTTCGCGACCTACGGAAACCCGGTCGGCAAGCACGCATTCGGTGAGAGCTTCCTGAGCCAGAACTTCCCGGTCGGGAGCGTCGTGCCCTCACTCGACTACCGGATGCCGGCCCCGGTGGAGAGCCAGTACGACTCGCATCTGTTCGTCTCGGCCTACGACAGCATCGCCGACTGGCCGCAGCGGTCGGACAACTGGATCTCGGTGGCCAACGCGATCGTCGGCCTGGCCACCGGGCACACCGCGGTCGCGTTCACCAACCCGAAAATGGTGCCGCCGCAGAACATCCGGACGACGGTCAACTCCCGGGGCGCGCGGACGACGACGTACATGATCCCCGAGGAGCATCTGCCGCTGGTGCTGCCGTTCAAGTACCTCGGCGTCGACAAGGGCACGCTGATGCAGCTCGACGCGATCCTCAAACCCTATGTGGACGCCGGTTATACCCGTAACGACGATCCGGCGACGGCGCCGATCACGGTGGACCCGGTCAACGGGTACGACCCCGCCGAGGTCACCGCACCGGCCACCCAGGCCGCGTTCGGCGGCGGCGCGGATCCGGTGTCGCAGTTGATGGCCGGTCTGCAGTACGTGCTCAACAACCCGCCGAAGTAGCGCCTCACCAGCCGGCCAGGCCCACCGCCAGCAGGACGACGCCCACCACCGCGACCATGACCGCCACCCCGCGCCGGCCCTGCGCCTGCATCCAGTCGTTGAGTGCGATCAGCCGGGCGTGAGTGCGCTCCGGTGCGACAAGGTAAGCCAGCAGCGGGATTTCGACGAGCGCGAAGGCCACCACGTTGAAGGTCAGCAGCGCGGCGAGCCGGGTGGTGGAGTTGACGTCGGCGGTGCCGATGACGGCCAGTGCCGCCAGGTAGTCCACCGAAGGCAGCGCGATACCCAGACCGGCCGCCGAAGCGACCCACAGTGATTGGCCCTCCAACAGGCGGGTCAGCCACACCGGCCGGGTGCGGGGCCGTCCCTTGGTGAGCGCCAGCACGGCCGCGGCCAGCAGAGCGAGCACACCGATCCCGACCTGCACCCTGGGCAGGGTGAAGTGCGCCGACTCGGGCAGTCGCGATTCGAGCAGGAACAGGGCCACCATGCCGACCGTCAGGCCCATCAGGAAGCCGCCGCACAGGAACGCGGTGAGCTGCAGCAGCGGGCGGGGACGGTTGAGCATCAGCACCGACATCCCGATGCGGAACGGCTCCAGGCTGACCGCGACAGCCATGACCAGCAGGGTGATCCACATGGCGGCCCCGGCTATCCGTGCACCGGTCAGGTGTCCAGCCGCACGAACTGCCCTTGCCGGTGTTGCTCGACGCAGGCCGAGCGGCGGATCTTGCCGCTGGTGGTCGTCGGGATGGACCCGGGCGCCACCAGCACGATGTCGGCGACCTGCAGTCCGTGTGCGCGTGAGATGGCGGCGGTGACATCGCTTTTCACGCCGGTCAGCTCGGGGTCGTCATCGCGTTGCTTGAATTCGATGATGGTGACCAGCTTCTCGCTTTGCTCGTCGGCCACCGCGATGGCGGCCACCCGGCCGCGGGTGATCTCGCGAACGGTGGCCTCGATGTCCTCGGAGTAGTGGTTGCGGCCCCGCACGATCAGCATGTCCTTGATCCGGCCCACGATGAACAGGTCGCCCTCGGAGATGAAGCCCCGGTCACCGGTGCGCAGCCAGTCGTGCTCGGGAAGGCCGGCGGGCCCGTCGAGAAGGGTTGCCCCGAAACCGGTTCCGGTCTGATCGGGTTTGCGCCAGTATCCGGCGGACACGTTCTCGCCGTGCGTCCAGATCTCGCCGACGGCGCCCTCCGGGCACGGCCGGCGGGTCTCGGCGTCGACGATCAGCACCAGCGGTGACGGGGCCACGCCGTAGCGCAGCAGCGGTGTCCCGCCGGCCCGTCGGACGGCCCGGCCCTCGGTGAGTTCGTCGGCACCGAACTCCACGGCCTCGGGCACCCGGCCTTCGCTGCCACTGGCCACGAAGACCGTCGCCTCGGCCAGGCCATAGGACGGCATGATGGCCTCGGGCCGGAAACCGAACGCACCGAAGCGTTCGTTGAACCGCTCCACGGTGGTCGGATCGACACGCTCGGCCCCGCAGATCAGGCTGATGACGCCGCTCAGGTCGAGATCCGCGAGGTCCGCATCGTCGGTGCGCCGGGCGGTCAGATCCAGGGCGAAGTTGGGGCCCCCGGTCACCACGGTGCGGTGCCGGGCCATCGCCTGCAGCCAGCGCGCCGGGCGGGTGAGGAAGGCGATCGGGCTCATCAGATCGCCGGGCACCCCGCCCAGGATGGGGGCCGCGACGCCGAGCATCAGGCCCATGTCGTGGTAGAAGGGCAGCCAGGAGACCAGCACGTTGCCCGGCGGGAACGCGCCGCCGTACTGGGGTACATAGTCCGGCATCAGCTGCTCGAAGTTCGCGTACAGGTTGCGGTGGCTGATCATCACGCCGGCCGGGGCCCGGGTCGAGCCCGAGGTGTACTGCAGGTAGGCGATGTCCGGGCCGTCGGGCACGTCGGCGTGCTCGGG
The DNA here is from genome assembly GCF_019456655.1 of Mycolicibacterium diernhoferi. NCBI lineage: Bacteria > Bacillati > Actinomycetota > Actinomycetes > Mycobacteriales > Mycobacteriaceae > Mycobacterium > Mycolicibacterium diernhoferi. The sequence continues at coordinate 453,030 of NZ_CP080332.1, forward strand.
CTCCGGGGAATCCAGGTCGAGGGTGTCCACGGCGATCACCGCGATGACGGCGGCACCGTCGTCCACATACTGGGCGGCCACGTCGAAGAGGGCAGCGGTGGTCAGCACCACGGCGGGTTCGGTGTCGGTGACCACGGCGCTGGTGCGTTCATCGTGGGCGCCGGGCACCGGCGCCGACAGCGGTACCGCGATGAACCCGGCCTGCATGGCCCCCAGGAACGCCACGATGTAGGGCAGGCCCTGCGGCGCGATGATCAGCGCCCGGTCGCCGGGGGAGCCGTGCTGGGCCAATTCCTCGGCCAGGTTGAGGGTGCGCCGGTACAGCTGCGCGTAGGTGAGCGTCTCGGCGACCCCGTCGGGGTCCCGGTCGTAATCGGTGTACGTGAAGGCTGTGTCGCCGGGTGAAACACCAGCGCGTTCCCGCAGCACGGTCAGGATGGACGCGTTGGGCATGGGGGTCAGGCTACTCATTGCGTTCAGCCTGAGCGTGACCATGGCCACCGTGACGGTCCGCGGGCAGGATCGCGGTGTGGTTTCCGTTCAGACGGCGCCGCCCGTCGTCGATCTCCGTGATGAGCCTGCCATGCTGCGGCAGCGCCTCGGCCGGGGCGCGCACGAGGTCGGCTTCTTCCATCTGACCGGCCACGATGTGCCCGAGGAGCTGGTCTCGCGGGTGCTGGACGCATCGCGCCGCTTCTTCGCGCTGCCGCAGGCCGCCAAGGATGCGATCGCGATGGTGAACAGTCCGCACTTGCGGGGCCATACCCGGTTGGGCGGGGAACTGACCGGCGGCGCGGTGGACTGGCGCGAGCAGATCGACCTCGGACCCGAACGGGTCCGCGTCTCGACGCGCAGATGCCGGTGCTGCGCCTGCCCGCCGAGCTCGCGGCGCGGGCCCGCGGGGTGACCGTCGACCCGTCCAAGGACCGGATTTACCCGGTGTACGGCCGTAATGCCTGGAAGAGCCGTGTCCGGGCGCATCCGGATGTCGCGGCCGCTCACCGGTACGGGCAGCCGTAGCGGCGGTGTGTGAAGATGGAGATGTTATGAGCGACACAGATCTGAGCCCGGCCTCGCTGCGTGAGGCGTTCGGGCATTTCCCGACCGGAGTCATCGCCATCGCCGCCGAGGTCGACGGTGTGCGGGTCGGTCTGGCGGCCAGCACCTTCGTGCCGGTGTCGCTGGACCCGCCGCTGGTGTCGTTCTGCGTGCAGAACTCATCGGAGACGTGGCCCAAGCTCAAGGGGCTGCCGTCCCTGGGGATCAGTGTGCTCGGCGAGTCACACGATGCGGCCGCCAAGACGCTGGCCGCCAAGACCGGCGATCGGTTCGCCGGGCTGGAGACCCAGTCCCGGGAGAGCGGCGCGGTGTTCGTGCACGGCACCAGCGTCTGGCTGGAGACCACCATCGCCCAGGAGGTCCCGGCGGGGGATCACACCATCGTGGTGCTGCAGATCAGCGACGTCACCGTGCACGATGTGCCGCCGATCGTGTTCCACCGCAGCACGTTCCGCAAGCTCGGCTGACCGAGCCTGCCGGACGTCAGGGGCGCGAGCCCAGCTGCTCTCGATATCCGCTGATCCGCTGTTCCAGCTCGGCGGCGTCGTCCGGTCTGCCTTCTTTGCGAGCCAACTCCGCACGAGCCGTGAGCTCGCGGATCGCGGTGCGAATATCGTTGATGCTGATCGTTTCTCGCTGTGACATAGCAGTGTCTCTCTGACGTTGATTTGCCGTCGCCTCGAGCGTACGCGCGATCCCCGAGATGGCCACCGCCAAAGTGAAAGGCTGCGGAGATCCGGGTGGATTCTCCGCCGCGTGTGCACCGGCCGACGTGGGTTCAGTCTCGCGGCGCAAGTAATCGCGAGACTGCACCCGGGCAGCTGGACGCGCCGTGATCCCTACCGTTTTTCAGTCTCGGTACGCCACCTCAGGCGAGACTGAAGTCTGGTAGGTCAGCGCCGGAACAGCTTGTTACCCAGCCAAACGATCGGGTCGTACTTGCGGTCGGCGACCCGCTCCTTCATCGGGATCAGCGCATTGTCGGTGATCTTGATGTGCTCTGGGCAGACCTCGGTGCAGCACTTGGTGATGTTGCACAGCCCCAGGCCGTGCTCCTCCTGGGCCAGATTCTTCCGGTCCACGGTGTCCAACGGGTGCATGTCCAACTCGGCGATGCGCATGTGGAAGCGCGGGCCCGCGAAGTTCTCCTTGTTCTCCTCGTGATCGCGCACCACGTGGCAGACGTTCTGGCACAGGAAGCACTCGATGCACTTGCGGAACTCCTGGCTGCGGTTCACGTCCTCCTGCTGCATCCGGTACTCGCCGGGCTGCAGATCCTTGGGCGGGGTGAACGACGGGATCTGGCGGGCCTTCTCGTAGTTGAAGGACACATCTGTCACCAGGTCCCGCATCACCGGGAAGGTGCGCAGCGGAGTGATCGTCACCGTCTCGTCCTGGTCGAACGTCGACATCCTGGTCATGCACAGCAGCCGCGGCCGGCCGTTGATCTCCGCCGAACAGGACCCGCACTTGCCGGCTTTGCAGTTCCACCGCACGGCCAGGTCGCCGGCCTGGGTCGCCTGCAGCCGGTGCACGATGTCGAGCACCACCTCGCCGTCGTTGACCTCGACGGTGTAGTCCTGCAGGTCGCCGCCGCTCTCATCGCCGCGCCAGACCCGCAACTTCGCGTTATAGGCAGCCATGTCTCAGCCCTTCCGCTCGGGGTGCTCGGTCAGTTGATCGTCGGTGTAGTACTTCTCGAGTTCGGACAGCTCGAAGGTGGCCAGCAGATCGGGCCGCATCACCGGCTGCTGCTCGGCCTCGACGGTGATGTCCGGGACCACCTGGTGATCGCCCGGAACCGCCCGGCAGACCAGCAGCTTGTTGCGCCACCGCGAATCCATCTGCGGGAAGTCGTCGCGGGTGTGCCCGCCCCGGCTCTCGGTGCGCTGCAGCGCCGCCTTGGCCACGCACTCGCTGACCAGCAGCATGTTGCGCATGTCGATGGCCAGGTGCCAGCCGGGGTTGAACATGCGCCCACCCTCGACGACGACGTTGGCATAACGCCGCTTGAGTTCGTCGATCTTGACCAGAACCTCTTGCAGCTCACCCTCTTTGCGGATGATGCCGGCCAGGTCGTTCATCGACTGCTGCAGCTCGGAGTGCAGCGTGTACGGGTTCTCCGGGTTCGCCTTCGGGGCGAACGGATCCAGCGCCAGCTGGGTGGCCGCCTGCAACGAATCCTCGGTGACCGCGGGCCGCGAGCTCAGCGACCGTACGTAGTCGGCGGCGCCCAGCCCGGCCCGGCGGCCGAACACCAGCAGATCGCTCAGTGAGTTCCCGCCGAGGCGGTTGGAGCCGTGCATGCCCCCGGAGCACTCGCCCGCGGCGAACAGGCCGGGGGTGGCCGCGCCACCGGTGTCCGGGTCGACCTCGATGCCGCCCATCACGTAGTGGCAGGTCGGCCCGACCTCCATCTCGTCCTTGGTGATGTCGACCTCGGCCAGTTCGATGAACTGGTGGTACATCGACGGCAGCCTGCGCTTGATCTCCTCGGCCGACATCCGGGAGGCGATGTCGAGGTAGACGCCGCCGTGCGGCGAGCCGCGGCCGGCCTTGACCTCTTCGTTGATGGCGCGCGCCACCTCGTCGCGGGGCAGCAGATCCGGGGTGCGGCGCGCGGAATCGTTGTCCTTGAGCCACTGGTCGGCTTCTTCTTCGGTTTCGGCGTACTGCCCCTTGAACACGTCGGGGATGTAGTCGAACATGAACCGCTTGCCCTCGGAGTTCTTCAGGACCCCGCCGTCACCGCGGACACCCTCGGTGACCAGGATGCCCTTCACCGACAGTGGCCAGACCATGCCGGTCGGGTGGAACTGGATGAACTCCATGTTGATCAGGCCCGAGCCGGCCCGCAGCGCCAGCGCATGGCCGTCGCCGGTGTACTCCCACGAGTTCGACGACACCTTGAAGGACTTGCCGATACCGCCGGTGGCCAGCACCACGGCCGGCGCCTCGAACAGGATGAACTCACCGGTCTCGCGCCAGTACCCGAAGGCCCCGGCGACCGCCCCGTTGTCCAGGATCAGCTCGGTGATCGAGCATTCGTGGAAGACCTTGATGCGGGCCTCGTAGTCGCCGAGTTCACGCTTGTCCTCCTGCTGCAGCGAGACGATCTTCTGCTGCAGCGTGCGGATGATCTCCAGACCGGTGCGGTCACCGACGTGGGCCAGCCGCGGGTAGGTGTGCCCGCCGAAGTTTCGCTGGCTGATCCGGCCGTCCTTGGTGCGGTCGAACAGCGCCCCATAGGTTTCCAGCTCCCAGACCCGGTCCGGCGCTTCCTGGGCGTGCAACTCGGCCATCCGCCAGTTGTTCAGGAACTTGCCACCGCGCATGGTGTCACCGAAGTGCACCTGCCAGGAGTCCTTGGTGTTGACGTTGCGCATCGCTGCCGCGCAGCCGCCCTCTGCCATCACGGTGTGCGCCTTGCCGAACAGCGATTTGGTCACCACCGCGACCCGTAGGCCGCGTTCGCGTGCCTCGATCACGGCTCGTAGACCCGCCCCGCCCGCGCCGATCACGACGACGTCGTAGGTGTGCCGTTCCAGGTCACCCATTGAGATTCCTCACTAGTGTTGTTGTGGGTCCGAATAGCTCAGTCAGCCAATGAATCTCAGGTCGCTGATGGTCCCGCTGGCGACCAGCATGACGTAGAAGTCGGTGAACATCAGCGTGCCCAGGGTGATCCATGCGTACAGCTTGTGCCGGGTGTTGATCTTGCTGATCTGCGTCCACATCCAGTACCGGACCGGATGCTTGGAGAAGTGCTTGAGCCGGCCACCGGCGACGTGCCGGCAGGAGTGGCACGACAGCGTGTAGGTCCACAGCAGGATGACGTTGACCACCAGCACGATGTTGCCCAGACCGAACCCGAATCCGCCGCCGGGCTTGGCGAACGCGATGACCGCGTCATAGGTGTTGATCACCGAGATGATCGCCGCGATGTAGAAGAAGTAGCGGTGGGTGTTCTGGATGATCAGCGGGAACCGGGTCTCGCCGGTGTACTTGGCGTGCGGTTCGGCCACCGCGCACGCCGTCGGCGACTGCCACACCGAGCGGTAGTAGGCGCCGCGGTAGTAGTAGCAGGTCAGCCGGAAGAGCAACAGGAACGGCAGTGACAGCGCCGCGTAGGGCAGCCACCAGACGTCGGGCAGGAACTGGCCGAAGTGGCTGGCCTCGGGGATACAGCCGGACTGTTCGGCGGCATTCCACTTCACGACGCAGGGCGAGTAGAACGGCGTGAGGTAGCCGTACTCCGCGACGTAGTAGTTGCTCTGCTGGAACGCCCGCACCGTCGCGTAGATGACGAACGCGGCGAAGCCGAGATCGGTGATCAGGGGCGAGCGCCACCACGCATCGGTGCGTAGTGTGCGCTCCTTGATCCGCGCTCTGGTGGGTGAGAAGACGCCGTTACCTTGAGGATTCGAGGTCGGTGCGCTCACTGAGTTCCTCTTCTTCTGTTGTAGGTGACGGGTCCCGCCGGGCAGTTGCTTCCTCGCGCGAGCGCTCGTCAGAGGTCTTACCGGCTGCCGCCGAGGCCCTCGTCATCGACGCCCTGCCAGAAATCGCTGGCGTAATCGGTGTCGGGGATGGTGACCTTCTCGGTGGGTCGGGGGTGTGCGGGTGTCCCGCGCATCTCCAATTCCGCGGCATCGATGTCCAGCCGGTCGATATCGTTGAGCATGCGTTCGGCGTCGTTGACGATGCGGCGCATCGCGGGGGCGTCGCCGTAGCGGGCTCGCAGCGATGTGACGCAACGGCGTAGGTTGCCGATCAGTTCGTGTAGTTCGGCAAGCTCGGTCGTGGTGGACATCAGGCGACCTCCTTGGGCTGAAGGGTGTCAGGAATCACAGTACGCATTCGATGTTAGCCACAACACGTTGTTGAGAGTGAGACAGATCACGTCTTCGTTTCCGGAAAGGTATCCAGATGTCCCAGCAAGACCTGCAGCAGAAGGCCTCCGCCCTGCTGGCCCTGCATCAGCCCGGCAATCCCGCGATCCTGCCCACGGTGTGGGACGCCTGGTCGGCGAAAACCGTGGTGGAGTCGGGATTCACGGCGCTGACCGTGGGTAGTCACCCGGTCGCGGACTCGGTGGGCAAGCCCGACGGCGAGGGGATGAGCTTCGAGGATCTCATCACCCGGGTCGCCCAGATCACCGGCGCGGTCGACGTGCCGATCTCGGTGGACATCGAGTCCGGTTACGGCGAGTCGGCGTCCCGGCTCATCGACGGGCTGCTGTCGGCCGGGGCGGTCGGGCTCAACATCGAGGACACCGTGCACTCCGAGGGCGGCCGTATCCGCACCGACGAGGAGCACGCCGCCCTGGTGGGTGAACTCCGCAAAGCCGCCGACGCGGCCGGCGTGCACGTGGTCATCAACGCGCGCACCGACCTGTTCCTGCGTCAGGTCGGCGACGAGTCGGACCGGTTCGACCGTGCCGTGCAGCGTCTGAGGCTGGCCGCGGAGGCCGGGGCGGACAGCCTCTACCCGGTGGGCCGCCACGACGACGACACCTACCGCCGGTTGGTCGAGGAGCTGCCGCTGCCGATCAACGCGATCGCGCTGCCCGGTGCGGATGACCCGGCGCGGTTCGGCCCGCTCGGGGTCGGCCGGATCAGCTTCGGCCCGTTCCTGCAGGCCGCGCTGACCGAGCGGATCACCGAACTGGTGTTGCCCTGGAAATAGCACTCACAGCCCCACCGGCACCCGTGTGAGGACACCGTGACGGCCGATTCACACAGCGCGACATTGCGGCAATATCGGCTCCCTACCGTCGCGGTATGCAATCAGCCAAGCATGTTGTCGTGGTCGGACACGGGATGGTCGGACACCGCTTCGTCGAGGCGTTGCGCGCCCGTGACAGCGAGGGCACCTGGCGGGTCACGGTGCTCTCCGAGGAGGCCGACGCCGCCTATGACCGCGTCGGGCTGACCGGCTACACCGAGCACTGGGACCGGGCCCGGCTGGCGCTGCCGGGCAACGACTACGCCGGCGATGACGGCGTAGTCCTGCATCTCGGGGTGGCGGCGTCCACGATCGACCGGGACGCCAAGACCGTCACGCTGGCCGACGGACGCACCCTGGACTACGACGCGCTGGTGCTGGCCACCGGCTCCTACGCCTTCGTGCCGCCGGTGCCGGGCCGCGATCTGCCGCAATGCCACGTCTACCGCACCCTCGACGACCTGGACGCCATCCGGACCGGTGCGCTGGCCGCCCTCCCGACGAAGACGCCGGTCGGCGTGGTGATCGGCGGCGGCCTGCTCGGCCTGGAGGCCGCAAATGCGTTGCGGGCCTTCGGGTTGAACACCCACGTGCTGGAGATGTCTCCGCACCTGATGGCCGCCCAGCTCGACGAGGCCGGCGGCGCCGTGCTGACCCGGATGATCCGCGGGCTGGGCATCGAGGTGCACACCGGGGTCAGCACCGAGAGCATCCAGCCCGCCCAGAGAAACCAGCCGCTGCGCAGATCGCAGTCCTCCGACGCGGTGCGGGTGTCCCTGAACGACGGCAGCAGCATCGAGGCGGGCGTCGTCATCTTCGCCGCCGGGGTGCGCCCGCGTGACGAACTGGCCCGCGAGGCCGGTCTGGACATCGCCCAGCGCGGCGGCGTCATGACCGACCTCTCCTGCGTGACAAGTGATCCCCACATCTACGCGGTCGGTGAGGTGGCCGCCATCGAGGGCCGCTGCTACGGCCTGGTCGGCCCGGGCTACACCAGCGCCGAGGTGGTGGCCGACCGGCTGCTCGGCGGCGGGGCCGAGTTCGGTGAGGCCGACATGTCGACCAAGCTGAAGCTGATGGGCGTCGATGTCGCCAGTTTCGGTGATGCCAAAGGGCATACGCCCAACAGCCTGGACGTCGTCGTCAACGATCCGGTCAAGCAGACCTACGCCAAGCTGGTCCTCTCCGACGACGCGAAGACGCTGCTGGGCGGCATCCTGGTCGGCGACGCCTCCGCCTACGGGGTGCTGCGCCCGATGGTGGCCAGCGAGTTGCCCGGCGACCCGCTGTCGTTGATCGCGCCGGCGGGCAGCGGAGACGGCGCGAGCGCACTGGGAGTCGGCGCACTACCGGACATCGCGCAGATCTGTTCGTGCAACAACGTCACCAAAGGTGATCTGGTGGAGGCGATCTGCGGCGGCTGCACCGATGTGTCGGGCCTGAAGAAGTGCACCCTGGCCGGCACCTCCTGCGGATCCTGCGTGCCGCTGCTCAAGCAGCTACTCGAAGCCCAGGGTGTCGAGCAGTCCAAGGCGCTGTGTGAGCACTTCGGCCACTCCCGCGCCGAACTGTTCGAGATCATCAGCGCCACCGAGATCCGTACCTTCTCCGGCCTGATCGAGAAGTTCGGCAGCGGAAAGGGTTGCGACATCTGCAAACCCACCGTCGCCTCGATCCTGGCGTCGACGAGTTCGGACCATGTGCTGGGCGGTGAACAGGCCTCGCTGCAGGACTCCAACGACCACTTCCTGGCCAATATCCAGAAGAACGGCAGCTACTCGGTCGTGCCGCGGGTGCCCGGCGGTGACATCACCCCCGAGCAGCTCATCCTGATCGGGGAGATCGCCCGGGATTTCGATCTCTACACCAAGATCACCGGCGGCCAGCGCATCGACATGTTCGGCGCCCGGGTGGATCAGCTACCGGAGATCTGGCGTCGCCTGGTCGAAGGCGGCATGGAATCCGGTCAGGCCTACGGCAAGTCGCTGCGCACGGTGAAGAGTTGCGTCGGTAGCGACTGGTGCCGCTTCGGGCAACAGGATTCGGTGCAGATGGCCATCGATCTGGAGTTGCGCTACCGCGGCCTGCGGGCGCCGCACAAGATCAAGATGGGTGTGTCGGGGTGTGCTCGCGAATGTGCCGAGGCCCGCGGTAAGGACGTCGGTGTGATCGCCACCGAGACCGGCTGGAACCTGTATGTGTGCGGCAACGGAGGGATGACACCCAAACACGCGCAGCTGCTGGCCGGCGATCTCGACGACGAGACCTTGATCCGTTACATCGACCGGTTCCTGATGTTCTACATCCGCACCGCGGACCGGTTGCAGCGCACCGCACCGTGGTTGGACTCCCTCGACGGTGGGCTGGATCATCTTCGCGACGTCGTGTGTAATGACTCACTCGGTCTGGCAGGCGAATTCGAGGCCGCCGTGGAGCGGCACGTGGATGGCTACTCCTGCGAATGGAAGGGTGTGCTCGACGATCCGGACAAGCTGTCGCGCTTCGTCTCCTTCGTCAACGCGCCCGATGTCGCGGACCCGACCATCGAGTTCACCGAGTCGTTCGGGCGCAAGGTGCCGATCGGCATGCCGAAGCTGCGTCCCGCACAGGAGGCCTGATGACCCTGCTCGATGACCGCAAAGAGATTGATGGGCAGGGCAATTCGGAGTGGATCACGGCCTGCGCCTACGACCGGCTGCTGCCCTGCCGCGGTGTCGCCGTGCTGATGCCCGGCAGTGCGCAGGTCGCGCTGTTCCGGCTCGACGACGGTGCGCTGTACGCGCTCGGCAACATCGATCCATTCTCCGGGGCGGCGGTGATGTCCCGCGGTATCGTCGGGGACCGGGCCGGTCGGGCCTGCGTTCAGTCGCCGATCAAGAAGCAGGCCTTCGCATTGGATGACGGTGTGTGCCTGGATGATCCGTCCGTCGCGGTACCGGTGTACCGGACCCGGGTCACGCCGGACGGTTACGTGCAGATCGCTGCGTAGCCTCGGTCGGCCCCCAGTAGGCGCCCCGGCCGGCGCCCGGCCGGCGCTCCACCTCGCCGCGGCGCTGCAGCACCGTGAGGTTGCGGTAGACGGCCTCGATGACGGCCGGTGAGCCGTGCTGGGTGTGCAGGTGATCGCGCAGCTCCGATGTCGTCATCGGCTGGTCGGCGTCCTGCAGCACCGCGAGTAACTGCGCGCGCAGTCGCTCACTCCCCCCCAACGAAGACATTTGCCCGATCCTAGTCCAGGGCAACGGCGTCTGAAGAATCGCCAGCTCACGCCGCTCTGGTCAAGCGGCGCTGGGCAACCGCACGGGCGCCGCCCGCTGGAACCGGCCGGCGATCAGCCGGATCATGCCGGGGTGGGTGCCCAGCGGGTCACTCACGATGTCCGCCCCGCAGGCCCGCAACCGGTCCTGGAAGAGTCCGTCGGCGAGCAGGTAGGACGCCACGGCGATTCTTCTCCCGTCGCCGCGCTCGCGGCCCGCCGCGACGGCATCGGCGACGGTCGGCGCGCCGGTGGCCGCATAGCCGAGTTCGACGCGGTCACCGATCAGCGCGGACAGCATCGCCGCGGTCTGCCGCAGATCGGACTGTGCGCCCGCGTCCGAGGTCCCCGCCGCGGCGAGAACGACCGAGTCGCCCGGCCGCCAGCCGGATTCGAAGAGGCGGTCGGCCAGGACACGCACCGTGCCGGCGCACGGTCCCAGTGGCCGGGTCACGGTGACCGCCGAATGGGTACTGGCCGCGACATGGGCGGGGACGTCGACGCGGACGTGGTGGCCGGCGGCCAGGAAGGCCGGCACCAGCACGGCCGGCCGGTGCCGGGGCAGGCTGTCGAGCACCTCGGTGGGGGAGGGGCCGAGCACATCGACGAACGCGACGTGCACCTCGCGCCCGAGCGCCTCACCGACGCGGCGGGCCAGATCCCGCACCATCGATACGCCGCCGGGTTTACGCGTGCCGTGTGCCACCAGCACCGCCGAGGTATGCGTGTTCATGCCGCTCCGATCGGGTACTCGTCGACGGCCAGCCGGTATCCGCGCTTCACCACCGTCGACACGATGTTCTTGTCGCCCAACGCTGTTCGCAGCCGCAGCACCGCGGTCTCCACCGCGTGGGTGTCGGTGCCGCTGCCCGGCAGCGCGCTGAGCAGGTCGAATCGGGACACCACCGCACCGGGCCGGTGGGCGAGTGCCCGGATGGTGGCCATCCCGGCCGGCGGTAGTTCCTTGACCACGTCGTCGACCAGGACGCAGGTGCCGCGGATCTCCAGCAGGTGCCCGGCCACCCGCATGCGGCGGGACTGCAGCAAGGGCAACTCGTCGGTGATGTGCCGGGCCAGCGCGCCGAGGCGCATCCGCTCGGGAGCCGACGTCGGCACCCCGAGCCGCACCAGCGGCCGGGCGGTCACCGGGCCGACGCACATGGCGTGCACATTGGTGCGCAGCGCGTCGAGCACCGCGGCCTGGACCCCGAGGTCGTGCGCCCGCAGTAACAGGGCGGCCACCGCGGGTGCGGAGGTGAAGCTGACGGCGTCGAAGCGCTGCTCGGCGATGCCCAGCACCAGCTGGTCGAACGGGCCGTTGCGGGGAGCCGGGTTCCACCGGTACACCCGGATCGGCACCACGTCGGCCCCGGCGGCGCGCAGTTCTTCCAGGAATTCCGGGAACGGGTCCCAGTCGTCGTTGGTGCCGTGCAGCTGGACGGCGATCCGCATCCCGTTGATGCCGCCCTCCAACAGGTAGTGCAGCAGTTCACGGGAGGACTCGGACTCCGGTGACCATTCCTCGGGCAGCCCCGCGGCGCGCAGCGCACCGGTGGCCTTCGGGCCGCGCGAGACGATGCGGGCCTTGCTCAGCGCGGCGGTCAGTTCGTGCGCCAGCCCCCAGCCGTCGGCGGCGGCGATCCAACCGCGCAGCCCGATGCCGGTGGTGGCGATGACGATGTGGGGTGGTGTGGCGATCAGCGCCTCGGTGTGGCGCCGCAGTTCGGCGTCGTCGGGCAGCGGCACCATGCTGATGGCGGCCGCGCTGGTCACATCGGCGCCGCGGCGGGTCAGCAGGGCGCCCAGCTCTTCGGCGCGCCGGGCCGCGGTCACGGCGACCCGGAACCCGGTGAGCGGTGCCCAGTCAGGACCAGTCATGACACCTGTGTATTCAGTCCGTGTTTCTCTGGTGTTACCCGGCGGTTGCGCGGGGGTGTCGCGCCGGGTCGGGGCACGGAGAGCGCAGCGGGCATGGGTCCAGAGATTAGGAGTGCTTTGTTGCGCCGTCGCTGCTCGCGATAACCCGGCAGTGAACTTCCGCTCACCGCCGCCGGCGGCGGGCTGTGAGGCCGGCCGGCTCTACCAGACGTCACCGTCGCGCCAGTCGCAGATGAGATCGGCCGAGGTGTCCAGCTCGACGCCCACCGGCAGGACGTACACCGCGCCGTCGTCCTCCGGGGTGCGGGTGACGCCCGACGGCGCCAACACCGAGGTCGGGCCCGTCCACTGCTGCCAGCCGCGCGGCAGGTACAGCGCCAGCCCGGCCTCCGAGGCTCCCAGCGCGCCCAGTTGGTAGGCGCCGCGCAGCACCTGTTCGAGGGCATCCATCACGGCCGTGGCCAGTCCCTGACCACGCCAGTCCTCGCGCACCGCGACGGCCTCGATGTACCCGCAGCGCAGCGCGGTCCCGCGGTGGAGCAGCCGGCGTTGCACCACCGCGCCGTGCGCGATGATGGCGCCGCGGTGCCCGATCAGTGCGTGCATGCCGCCGAGTGCGTGCTCCCAGTCGGAGTCGGCGAATCCTTCCTCGGAGGTGCTGAACGCCTCGACCACCATCCGGTGCGCGTCGGCGCGGGTTTCGGCATCCAGGTCGGCCGTGTGGATCAGGCGAGCGGTGTGCACCTCGCGCACCGCGCCGTGCCCCTGCATGTGACTGCGCACAAGTGCGTTTCTACCACCAATCCGGGGCTCCGGTCAGAATGGCCGGCGCGGCCGTGACCAGTGCAGCCGCACGGTCTGCCCGGGCCGGGTCTGGCCCAGCCTGTCGATGTCCTCGTCGGTCACCACGCCGATCACCGGGTAGCCACCGGTCACCGGGTGGTCGGGGCCCAGGATCACCGGAAACCCGTTGGGCGGGATCTGGATCGCACCGCGGGTGGCGCCCTCGCTGGGCAGCTGGCGGTCGGGCCAGCGGTATTCCAGCGGCATGCCGACCAACCGCATCCCGACCCGGTCGCTGCGGTTGGTCACCAGCCAGTTGGTGCGCACCAGGATGTCGGGGTCGACGAACCAGTCGTCCCGGGGGCCGGGCACCACCTTCAGTTCGAGGATGTCGGGTGCGATGGTGCCCACCGGCGCCTGATCGAGTTCGGGGAAGTCCGCGGTGTGCGCGCCGACCGGCAACACATCGCCGGCCTGCAGCGGCGCCGGCCCGATGCTCGACATCACGTCGAAGCTGCGTGAGCCCAGCACCGGCTCCACATCGATGCCGCCGCGCACCGCGAGGTAACTGCGCAGCCCGGAGTGCGGCGCTCCGAGGGAGATCACCTCACCGTCGTGGGCGTAGTGAATGCTGTTGGTGCCGAACGGAATCCCGTTGACGGACGGGTCGGTGTCGGCACCGGTCACCGCGATGGTGACGTCCCCGCCGCGGACCCGCGCGGAGAACCCGCCGAAGGTGACCTCGACGGTGGCGTGCTCGCCGGGGTTGGCGACCAGCCGGTTGGCCAGGGTGTGTGCCCGGCGGTCGGCCGCGCCGGACCGGCTCACCCCCATGTGGGCCAGGCCGGGGCGGCCCAGGTCTTCGACGAGGGCCAGCGGCCCGGTGCGCAGGACTTCCAGCGTGATGCTCATGGGATCTCCCGGAATGCGACGGTCATGCCCGGCGTCAGCAGGGCGGGTTGCTCACGTGCCACGTCGAACAGCACGGCGTCGGTGCGGCCGATCAGCTGCCAGCCGCCGGGGGACACCCGCGGATAGATGCCGCTGAACTCACCGGCCAGCCCCACCGCACCGGCCGGCACCCGGGTGCGGGGTTCGTCCCGGCGCGGCACCTGCAGGCGCGGGTCGCCACCCACCAGATAGGCGAATCCCGGTGCGAATCCGCCGAATCCGACGCGCCACAGACTGCCGGTGTGGGCGGCCACGACCTCGGCGGTGCTCAGCCCGGTCAGTTCGGCCACGGCCTGCAGATCCTCACCGTCGTAGGTCACGTCGATCACCACATCGGGGTGATCCGCGGTGGCTGCTTCCCGGGCGGTGTAGTCGGGCCGCAATTTTCCGAGCCGTTGCCGGGTCGGGGCTTGGTAGCGCGGGCCGGCCAGCTTGATCAGCACGGTGCGCGAAGCCGGCACGATGTCCAGGACGCCCGGCAGCCCGGCCTGTTTCAGGGTCTCGGTCCACGCCAATACATCCGCGGTGCTGCCGAACTCGAGCAGCAACGCCTGATCGCCATAGTCACGAACGGTGCCCAGTGCGCCGGGCGCCTTGATTTCCGTTGTCACGCTCATCTACCGAAGCTACCGCCGAGTAGCTTCTTTTTCGAGTGCTCTTCGGACTTTGCCAGACACCCCTTAACCACCCCTCAAGCGTGATCCGCCGCCGGCTCCTCGCGGCCGGCTCAAAGTGCGGGCTGATACGTCGGTTCGCGCCGCTTGATCACCGCGATCACCCGGTAGGTCACCGGCAGCATGACGACTTCGATGGCGGTCTTGTAGAGCCAGCCCAGCGCGGCGTAGACGACGAAATCCCGGAAGCTGGTGATGCCGATGGCGTTGGCGGCGATGGCGCAGAACACCAGGGTGTCGCCCAGCTGCCCGCCGAAGGTGGAGCCGATCAGCCGGGCCCACAGATGCTTCTCCTTGGTGCGTTCCTTGATCTTCACCACCAGCCAGGCGTTGATCGTCTGACCGACCAGGAATCCGGCCAGGCCGGCCACGATCAGCTGGGTGTAGGCGTGCACGACGTTCTCGAAATGCGGTTGGTTGACGTAGAAGTCGGCGGCCGGCAGATAGATGGTCACCCAGAACGCCAGGGCGGCCAGGGCATTCATCGCAAAGCCGACGAGGATGGCCCGCCGTGCCGCTTTGAAGCCGTACACCTCGGAGAGCACGTCGCCGATCACGTAGGTCAGCGGGAACACGATGAAGCCGCCGTCGGTGATGATCGGACCGAAGGCCACGCCCTTGGTGGCGGTGACGTTGGAGATGATCACCAGGGCGGTGAAGACGGCGACGAGCACCGGATAGTAGGCCGAACCGGCTTTCGCGTAGGCGGGGCGCTGTTGGTCGGCCGGGCTGTTCACCCGGTCATTCTCGCAGGCCGCGATCAGCCCAGCGCGGTGCGCAGCATCGGCGGCAGCCGATCGGCCACCATCGCGAGCGACAGCGGCGAACTGAAGGTGATCGCCGCGCCCAGGTCACGGCCGGTGAACACGTTGCGCGGACCCTGCTCGGCGACGATCGGGTCGGCGGACAGCGCCGCGATCTCGGCGTCATCGGCGGTCCAGATCAGCACGTCGGCCGCGCCGAGCACCTCGGCCATCCGGTCCCGCGGGATCGTCGGGTCGACCTCCGGCACGTCGAAGCCCAGTTGGGTGAGGAATTCGGTGCGCCAGCCCGGCGGCGTGGTGACCAGATCGCCGGCCGCCGGATCGCCGTGCAGCAGCAGTGCGCGCTTGCCCTCGAACACGGCGTTCTCCGCGCCCAGGGTGGTGAACCGGTTGTCGATGTCGGTGATGAGCTGCTGCATCTCATCGTTCTTGAACACCACCGCCCCGATGGCTCTGGCCTGGTCCTTCCAGGGTTCGAAGAACGCGTCCGGGCCGGACTGCGCGAGGGTCGGGGCGACGTTCGCCAACCGGGTGTAGGTGTCGCGGTCCAGACCGGCGTTGGTGGCGATGATCAGGTCCGGGTTCAGCGCGGTGATGGCCTCGAAGTCCAGGCCGTTGTCCAGGTGGAGGACGGCCGGTTGCGCGCCTCCCAGGGCGGGGGCCGCCCAGGGCCACACGCCGAACGGCTGGCCGCCGAACCATTCGGTCACCCCGATCGGGATCACGCCGACCGCCAGCAGACAGTCCTGGCCGGTCAGACCGGCGCTGACCACTCGGGTGGGCGGGCCGGGCACCTTGGTCTCACCGAAGGCATGTGCGACGGTGACCGAACCATCGTCGGCGACCGTTCCCGGTGGCGTGGAGCGGCAGCCGGCCGCGGCCGCCGCCGAACCGGCGGCGAGCGCCAGCAGGAAACCTCGCCGGGACCAGGTTGACGGCACGCCGTGAGCGTAGCCGCTAACCGACGGTGAAGTTCCCGAAGAGCAAGGTCGCCAGGCCGAGTGCCGCCACGATGTTCACCACCGTCGCCGAGGCGAACAGCGCGATCGGGCGCCAGCCCGCCTCCCGCAGGCCGCGCAGCGAGAACTCCAGCCCGATGGCGACGAAGGCGAAGATCAGGAACCAGGTGCGCAGATCGTTGACGGTGGAGATATCGGCCTTGTCCCCACCCCACAGCAGGTACAGGGTGCCGATGACGGAGGCGGCGATGAAGCCGAGCACGAACTTGGGGAACCGGTCCCAGAACTCGCGCAGCGACGGGCGTGCCTGGGCACCGGGTTTCCGCTCCACCTTCAGCGCGAAGTAGGCGGTCAGCGCGATCGCGACGATGCCGATCAAGGCGTTCTGGGTGGTCTTGACGATGGTCGCGATCTGCAGCGCGTCCTCGCCGGCGATCGCCCCGGCCGCGGCCACTGCGGCGGTGGTGTCGATGTTGCCGCCGATCCAGGCCCCGGCCACCGCGTCGGAGAGGCCCAAAACCGATGCCAGCCATGGCAACAGGAAGATCGACGGGAGCGCAAAGATGATCACCAGGGACGCCGCGTAGGCCAGCTGTTCGCGTTTGGCCTGCACCGCGCCCGCGGCGGCGATGGCCGCGCTGACCCCGCAGATCGACACCGCGGAGGCCAGCAGCGCCCGCAGTTTGTCGTCCAGACCGAGTCGGCCCCCCAGCCACCAGGTGAACCCGAACACGATGGTGATCAGCAGCAGCGCCTGGATGATGGCCGGTCCGGCCGCGGTGACCAGGAGTTTCAGGTTGATCGACGCGCCGAGCAGCACCAGGCCGGTCTTGATGAAGAATTCGGTACGGAAGCCGCGGGAGAGTGCCTCGCGCAGTGCGAGTTTGGACAACACCACATTGCCGATAAGGCCCAGAGCGATCGCGTAGACCGGGAATTCGATCGATTTGGCGACCTTGGCCAGCGGTGTCCCGGCCGCCCAGCCGGGGACCTCCTGCTCCAGGAACCGGGTGGCCGCACCGAGTGCGATCACCACGAGCACCCCGGCGACGGCGTAGCCCAGCCGGTTCGAGCGGGGATCGGTGCGCTCCGTGGTGTCCTTTCCGGCGGCGTCTTTCCCGGCGGTGACGTCCTCGGTCTCGGTCACGGGATCACGCTGCCGGGGATGACGCCGAGCAGGACCAGGGCGAGCAGCGTCAGTCCGACGATGACGGCCAGCCAGTCCTCGTTCAATTTCGCGGGTTGGGCCATGGCCGGACAGTAGGACGATCCGCGCCGACGCACACCGGTTGTGCTCAGCGGGAATCGAATATCAGCCGCGCACGCCCAGGGCGTCCAGCAGGGCTTCCCGGTGCGCGACGAACTGCGGGTTGCGGTAGGTGCGTTCGCCGCCCTCGGTGAAGTCGAGCTGGCGGTCGGCCACGAACCGCCCGCCGTCGAGCACCAGCACCCGGTCGGCCAGGGCCACCGCCTCGTCGACGTCATGGGTGACCAGCAGGACGCCGGGCCGGTACTTGGCGCACAGATCCTGCAGCAGGCCGTGCATCCGGATCCGGGTCAGCGCGTCGAGCGCACCGAACGGTTCGTCGGCGAGCAGCAGGGCCGGATCGCGCACCAGCGAGCGGGCCAGGGCGACACGCTGCTGCTCGCCGCCGGACAGCTCATACGGCCACGCCCGCTCCCGCCCGGGGAGGCCGACATCGGCGAGCACCGCCGAACCGCGCTGGGCGCTACCGCCCCCGGTCAATCCGAGGGTGACGTTGTCGAGTACGCGGGCCCACGGCAGCAGCCGGGAGTCCTGGAACACCACCGAGACGTCACGGGTGACGAACAGGTCACCGGCACCCTCGACACCGTGATCGAGGCCGGCCAGGGCGCGCAGCAGGGTGCTCTTGCCGGAGCCGCTGCGGCCCAACAGCGCGACGAATTCACCCCGGTGGATGGTCAGGTTCACCGCATCGAGGATCACCGTGGCGCCGAAGCAGCGGGTGACCTCGCGCACCACCGCGACGGGATCGCCGTAGCGGGAGGTGTTTTCGGTGCCCAGTGGCTCAGTTCTCAGTTGCCCAGTGCGCGTCGCCATGACAGTGCCCTCCTCTCGATGGCGCGGACGATGTAGTCACCGGTCAGGCCGAACACCGCGTACACCACCAGGCCGACCACCACGATCTCCAACTGCCCGTACAGCCGGGCCTGGGTCATCAGGAAACCGATGCCCTGGGTCGCGTTGACCTGTTCGACGACGACCAGCGCGGTCCAGGAGATGGTGACGGCCAGCCGCAGGCCGGTGAAAAAGCCCGGCAGCGCACCGGGAATCGCGACCCTGCGGATGAACTGGGCGCGGGACAGCCCGACGGTCTCGGCCAGTTCCACGTGGCGCAGGTCGACACCTTTGAGCTGTGCGGTGGTGTTGATGTACACCGGGATCAGCACGCTGGTGGCGATGATGATGATCTTCATGGAGTCGCCGATGCCGAACCAGATGATGGCCAGCGGGATGATCGCCAGCGTCGGGACCGCGCGCTTGACCTGGATCGGGCCGTCCACGAGGGCCTCCCCGATCCGGCTCAGCCCCGATAGCAGCGCCAGCGTCGAGCCGAGTGCCACCCCGATCACCAGGGAGATCGAGGCGAGCTTCAGGGAGGCGAGGATATTGGTGGGCAGCCGGCCGTCGGCCCACAGTTCTCCTGTGGTGCGGGCGATCTCGAAGGGGTGCGGCAGGGTGCCCGGGTCGAGGATGCCCAACTCGGAGGTGATGAACCAGATGGCCAGCAGCAGCAGTGGCCCGACGGCCAGCGCGGCGGGAATGGCGCGACCCGGCCCGAGGCGCCGCCGGCGGGTGGATCCCGAGCGGTGCTCCAGGTCCGGGTAGCTCTCGGTGGGCGGATTCCCGGTCCGCGCGAGGTCGACGCCGGGCGTCGGCGCCTGTATGTCTGTCACTGGTATCCCCCCGGATCCGGTTACTGCTTCGCGGTGGCGGGCAATTCGGTGTCCGACGTCAGATCGGCGAACCGGAAGTCGAATTCGTCGCGGGCCGTCAGCGGCGCACCGGGGAACGCACCGGCGCTCTGCAGCAGGTCGATGGTCTCCTGCTGGATGCCGATCACCTCATCGCTGAATCCGGGAGCCCTGCTGAACCCGTCGGTCTCGGCGATCACCGCGGCGTCCTCGGGTGACACGTTCTGGTCCTCGATCAGGTACTGCTGAATCCAGACATCCTTGTTCTCGTTGAGCCACTGCTCGGCGCGGTACCAGCGGATGACGAATTCGCGGATCGCGGCGGCCTGAGCCGGATCCTCCAGCGCCACATTGCTGGCGTACACGTAGTACAGGCCCGGATAGGTGCCCGGTGCGTTCGGGATCTCCTTGCTGCCCTTGCCTTCCGTGGAAGTGAGGTAGCGGAACCGGTCGGGCTGTTTGAGCACCGCGGCGTCGATCTGGTTGGCGCGCAGTCCGTCGGCGAATTCGGCCAGGCCCAGGTTCACCGGCTCGACGTCCTCGATGGTCAGCCCGGCGGCCTTGAGGTTGCGCAGCACGAGGGCCTGTTGGGCGGTGCCCTCGTTGATGGCGATCTTCTTGCCTGCCAGGTCGGCCAGCGACTCGATGCCCGATCCGGGCGCGGTGGCCAGCGTCATGCCCGCTCCGTCGTGCTGCACGACGCCGACGATCGGGACCCCCGCGTCGGAGTACTGGGCCAGGATCGGTGGCACGTCGCCGACCCGGCCGAGTTGGGCGTTGCCGGAGCGGATCGCTTCCAGTCGCAGCGGGCCGCTGCTGAAGTTCGCGTAGGTCACGTCGGCGGTGAGCAGATCCTGCTCGCCGGACAGTTCGAACAGGGTCCTGAGCCGGTTCGCGTCGTCGGCGACGACGAGTTCGGTACCCGCCGGCACTTCGACGGGCAGCGCGGCGTCTGCGGCGAGTTTGGTTCCGGAGGCGGGGGATTCGGGTGAACTGCAGGCGGTCAGCGATGCGGTTGCCACCACGGCGACC
Source organism: Mycolicibacterium diernhoferi (assembly GCF_019456655.1). Lineage (NCBI taxonomy): Bacteria > Bacillati > Actinomycetota > Actinomycetes > Mycobacteriales > Mycobacteriaceae > Mycobacterium > Mycolicibacterium diernhoferi. The sequence continues at coordinate 473,071 of NZ_CP080332.1, forward strand.
GCCGCGAGACGCAACAGGGTGGACAGCGGGGTGGGCATGAGTGCTCCTATCAGCAAGCGGGCGCCGACGCGGCGGTGGTGAATCGGCTGGCGGGGCGGTTCAAGCCCAGGTGGCCGCGCAGGGTGGAGCCGGTGTACTCGGTGCGGAACAGGCCGCGTCGCTGCAACTCGGGCACCACATGGTCGACGAACGCCGACAGCGAGGACGGCAGCGCCGGGGGGATGAGGTTGAATCCGTCGGCCGCGCCGGTGGTGAACCATTCCTCGATGGTGTCGGCGACCTGTTCCGGGGTTCCGGCGAACACCCGGTGCCCGCGGCCCCCGCTGAGCCGCAGCAGCAGTTCGCGCACCGTCAGCTTCTCGTTGTGCACCATGCGCTTCACCAGCGCGTACCGGCTCTTGATGAAATGCGTTCCGGTGTCCTGGCGGTCGGTGAAGTCCAGCCGCCGGTCCAGGTCGTCGTGGGTGACCGGGAAGCCGACGATGCTGCTGAGTTGCTCGAGCCCGTAGTCGGGGACGGTGAGGTCCTCGAGCTGGCGTTGGAGGGCGTGTGCCTCGGCTTCGGTCCCGCCGATGATCGCCGACAGGCCGGGCAGGATGTGCACCTCGTCGGGGTTGCGGCCGTGCCGGCGGATCCGGGCCTTCACGTCGGTGTAGAAGTCGCGGCCCTCCTCCAGGGTGGGCTGGGCGGTGAAGATGGCCTCGGCGTACTTGGTGGCGAAGTCCTTCCCGGGCTCCGATGACCCGGCCTGGAACAGCACCGGCCGGCCCTGCGGGGAACGCGGGACTTCCAGCGGCCCGGCCACCGAGAAGTGCTCGCCGACGTGGTCGATGCGGTGGATCTTGTCCGGGTCGACGAAGCGCGGGGCGTCCTTGTCACCGACGATGGCGTCGTCTTCCCAGCTGTCCCAAAGTTTCTGGGTGACCTGCAGGAATTCGTCGGCGCGGCGGTACCGGTGGTCGGGGTCGGGGTGGTTGGGATAGCCGAAGTTGGCGGCGGCGTCGGCGTTGGCGGTGGTGACGATGTTCCAGCCGGCCCGGCCCTTGCTGACGTGGTCGAGCGTGGCGAAACGCCGGGCCAGGCTGTACGGGTCGTTGTATGTCGTCGACGCGGTCGAGACCAGCCCGATCTGGCTGGTGGCCCCCGACAGTGCGGTCACCAGGGTGAACGGGTCCAGCGCGTCGAACGGGCGGAACTCGGTCTTGCCCTTGAGCACCGGGTGGTCGGCGAAGAAGATCGCGTCCAGTTTGCCGCGTTCGGCGGTCCGGGCGAGGTCGATGTAGTGGTCGATGTCGGTGATCCCGGCGATCCGGGTCTCGGGGAGTCGCCAGGCGGCCTCGTGCTGGCCGATGTTGCGCAGAAATGCGTTCAGGTGCAGTTGTCGTGGCAGCGTCGCCATGGTGATGCGTCCTCGGTCTCGGGTGCGCGTGCAGTCCGCTCCCATTCGACGCGGATCGGTGCCCAGCGAGAACAATTACGATCAGCGAAATTTCAGAGGGTGTTCAGGCCGCGCAACAGGACCGCGAGACCGAACTCGAAGGCATCCTCGGCGCGATCGGCCTTGGCGGCGCCGGTGTCGAGGGCGGCCGCGAGCTCCGGGCCGACGTCGGGGCTGGTACCCCACGGAGTCGCCGGGGCGGCCGCGTCGAGCGCCGAGCCGAGGACGAAGCTGTCGATCAGGGTGATGATGCGCAGCGTGTCGTCGGCGCCGAAGCCGGCCTCGGTCAGGGTGCGTGCCAGCGCGTTGTACATGCCGGTCGCCTGCTCGCTGGCGACAGGATAGGCCGTCAACAGCGGAATCAGCCGCGGGTAGCGGGCGTAGCTGCGACGGTAGGACCGCATGATGGCGGCGACGACGTCGATCCAGGGCCCGGTGGGCTCGGGGAGTTCGACCTCACTCATGGCCTTCTCGCGCAGCAGTTCGATGATCTGCTCCCGTCCGGACACGTGGTTGTACAGCGAGGACGGGCTGACCTTGAGCCTGCGGGCCAGCTCCGGAATGGTGAATCCACCGGTCGCGTCGACCAGATCCATTGCTGCCGAGGCGATCCGGTCGCCGGACAGGATTGCCACCCGGGGTCGTCCCATGCCGATCACTCCTGCCCTCTTTACAACGGCGTGTGCACACCCCACAATAAACGAATCTGATTCGTTTTAGGAGTCCCGACATGCAGACGCTGATCGCCGCCGCCGCCGAACCGCTGTCCCGTTCGCACCCGTCGCAGCGGCCGCCGTTGCGGGTGGGTCTGGTGCAGCACCGGTGGCGTTCCGACGCCGCCGAACTGGCCCGGGTGCTGCGCGAGGGCATCGACCGGGCGGCCGGCGAGGGCGCCACCGCGGTGTTCCTGCCGGAGATCACGCTGCTGCGCTACCCGGCGGACGTGCCTGCCGGGGCCAACCCGGGTGAGCGTGCCGAGGACCTCACCGGTGGACCGACTTTCGCGCTGGCGGCCGAGGCTGCGCGCGCCAACGGCATCTTCGTGCACGCCTCGCTGTACGAGAAGGCGCCGGCAGCAGACGGTTTGGGCTACAACACCGCGATCCTGGTGTCGCCGGCCGGGGAGTTGGTGGGCCGAACCCGCAAGATGCACATCCCCATCTCGGCCGGTTACTACGAGGACACGTACTTTCGGGCGGGCCCGGCCGAGAACGCGTACCCGGTCTATGACCCCGACGGACTCGGCGCCCGGATCGGGCTGCCGACCTGCTGGGACGAATGGTTTCCCGAGGTGGCGCGCAACTATGCCCTCGGTGGCGCCGAGATCGTCGTCTACCCGACGGCGATCGGGTCGGAGCCGGTGTTCCCGGCCCTCGACACCCAGCCGCTGTGGCAGCAGGTGATCGTCGCCAACGGCATCAGCAGCGGCCTGTTCATGGTGGTGCCGAACCGCACCGGGAACGAGGGGGCGCTGTCGTTCTACGGTTCCTCGTTCATCTCCGACCCGTACGGCCGGGTGCTGGTGCAGGCACCGCGTGACGAGGAGGCGGTGCTGGTCGCCGATCTGGATCTGGACCAGCGCCGGGACTGGTTGGAGCTCTTCCCGTTCCTGCTGACCCGCCGCCCGGACAGCTACGGTGCGCTGACCGCACCGGTGGACCCGACGCAGCCGTACGGGGTGGGGCACGCGGCCACCGAGGTGGTGAAATGACCGGCTATGTCATGCCCGCCGAGGGCGCCCCGCAGGACCGGGTGTGGATGGCGTTCCCGTCCGCGGGCTACTCACTCGGCGAGACCGAGGCGCAGCACCATGAGGCGCGCTCCACCTGGGCGGCCGTGGCGCACGCGATCGCCGAGTTCGAACCGGTCACGCTGCTGGTCGATCCCGGCGAGGTCGAGGCCGCCAAACGGTATGTCTCCCAGGACATCGAGCTGGTCGAGGTGCCGCTCAACGACGCCTGGATGCGCGATATCGGTCCGACCTTCGTGCACGCCGAGGACGGGTCGGTGGCGGCGGTGGACTGGGTGTTCAACGGCTGGGGCGCCCAGGACTGGGCGCGCTGGGATCGCGACGCGAAGGTCGGCGCGCTGGTCGCCGAGATCGCCGGGGTGCCGGTGGTGTCCTCGCCACTGGTCAACGAGGGCGGTGGAATTCAGGTCGACGGGCGGGGCACGGTGCTGGTCACCGAGACCGTGCAGCTCGATCCGGGCCGCAACCCGGGCCTCGGCAGGGCCGATGTCGAGGCGGAACTACGCCGCACCATCGGGGCGAGCGAGGTGGTGTGGTTGCCGCGCGGGCTGACCCGCGACTCGCAGCGTTTCGGCACCCGCGGGCACGTCGACATCGTCGCCGCGTTCACCGCCCCGGGCCGGCTGCTGCTGCACACCCAGACCGCCGAGGATCACCCGGACAGTTCGGTGTGCAAGGAAATTCGGGACTCGTTGGCCGACCGATTCGAGATCGTGGAGATGCCGGCGCCGGACACCCTCACCGACGACGAGGGCTATGTCGACTACAGCTACATCAATCATCTGGTGGTCAACGGCGGTGTCATCGCCTGCGCCTTCGGTGACCCACGCGACGCCGACGCCGCGGCCATCCTGGCCGAACAGTACCCGGGCCGGACCGTGGTGTCGGTGGATGCCCGGGCACTGTTCGCTCGCGGCGGGGGGATTCACTGCATCACCCAGCAGCAGCCCTCCGCGCAGATCAGACCAGCGTGATGGTCACCGGGATGTTGCCGCGGGTGGCCTTCGAGTAGGGGCAGACCTGATGGGCGCCGTCGACGATCGCCTGGGCGGTCTCGGGGGCGACGCCGGGGATGCTGACGTTCAGCCGTGCCTCCAGTGAGAAGGCACCGTCGGTGTTGACCAGGTCGACCTCGGCGTCGACGGCCGTCTCGGCGGGCAGCTTGACCTTGTGCTGACCGGCGACCAGGCCCATGGCGCTCAGGTAGCAGGCCGACCAGCCGGCGGCGAACAGCTGCTCGGGGTTGGTGCCGGTGCCGGTGGCCCCGGGCGGGGTCAGCTGGATGTCCAGGTTGCCGTCCGAGCTGTAGGACTCACCCTGGCGGCCGCCGGTGGTGTGGGTCTGGGCGGTGTACTGAACGGTCATCGTGTGCTCCTTGAGGTCGTATCGGCCCGTTCTGTCGGACGCGACTGGCTGGTAGAACTCCACCACGCAATGATTCATTCCCGATTTAATCGTGCGCGCTACAATTTTGTGATGAAGCCCGGTGTGATCAAGCCCAGCCCGCCTCCGCTGTCCGACTTTCTGTGCTTCGCCGTGTACTCGGCCAACCTCGCCTACGGCAAGGCCTACAAGACGATCCTGGACAAGCTCGGCATCACCTATACCCAGTATCTGGTGATCGTGGCGCTCTGGGAGGAGGACAACCAGACCGTCAGCGGGCTCGGCGAGAAGCTGTTCCTGGAATCGAACACGCTGACCCCCATCCTCAAACGGCTGGAAGCCATGGGCTACCTGACGCGGCGGCGCTCCACCGACGACGAGCGCCAGGTGGTGGTGAGCCTGACCGAGGCCGCCCGGACCCTGCGCGAACAGGGGGTGGAGATGGACCTGGTGGCCGCCACCGGGCTCTCGCCAGAGGAGTTCGCGATATTGCAGCGCGGCCTGGTGAAGCTGCGCGGCAACCTGCGCGCACACGTGCAGGAAAACGCACCCCAGGAGTGACGCGTCACCCATAATCACGTCGTGACCGACACCGACGTACTGATCGCGGGCGCCGGCCCGATCGGTCTGACCGCCGCCATCGAACTCGCGCGCCGCGGTATTGCCGTCCGGATCGTCGACCCACTGCGCGAGCCGCCCCAGTACGCCAAAGCCGTTGGTGTGCAACCCCGCACGCTCGAGGTCTTCGAGCGGATGGGTGTGCTGCGCCAGATCCTCGATGCGGCGGTGCCGTTCCGCGGCCAACTCGTCTACGTCAACGGGGAGAAGGTCACCCAACTCGAACTCGCCCTGCCCGAGGACGTGCCGTTCGGGTTCATCGGACTGCCGCAGTACGCCACCGAGGCCATCCTGCGCGCGGAGCTGACCACCCGCAATGTGCCGATCGAGCGCGGGGTGCGGCTCGGCGCCTTCGAGCAGGATACCGACGGTGTGACCGCCACCTTGACCGCGCAGGACGGCACCGAGCAGACGGTGCGGGCGCGGTACCTGCTCGGCGCCGACGGGGCACACTCGATCGTGCGCAAGACCCTCGGGCTGACCTTCGAGGGTGCGGCGTTCGAGGAGCAGTACATGCTCGGCGACGTCGAGGTCGACTGGTCGCTACCGCACGACTACAACGTCCGGGTGATGCATCAGACCGACGGCGTGGTCGACGACCTGCTGGTGGCTATCCCGCTGCCGGGCCGGGGGCGCTACCGGATGTCGATGCTCGTGCCCGAGGAGCTGAAGGCGGATTCCGACGGCACTGTGCAGCATGGATTTTCCGAGGGCGGGAAGCCTGAGTTGCACCACATCCAGACGGTGCTGGACCGGATGTCCCCGGAACCGGCCGTCGCGCGCAACCTGCGCTGGTCCTCGGTGTTCCGGATCAGTCACCGCATCGTCGACGCCTACGGCAGGGGTCGGGTGTTCGTGGCCGGCGACGCGGCGCACATCCATCCGCCCACCGGGGCGCAGGGCATGAACACCGGGATCCAGGACGCCCACAACCTGGCCTGGAAGCTGGCGCTGGCGGCGACCGGTAACGGTGCCGATGGACTGCTGGGCAGCTATGACGCCGAGCGCCGGCCGGTCGGCGAGGAGGTGGTCGGTCGCACCGTGCGCAGCGCCCGCCACGGTATCGGCGCCGACTCCGAGGATCCGGCCTTCGTGATCCGCCGCGAGGCGCAGTTGCTGATCAGCTATGCCGGCAGCCCGATCGTCGCAGACGGCGCCGGGGGCCGCGCGCCCGATGCCCGCGGGTTGGTGCGGCCTGCGGTCGCCGATCCGGTGCGGCTGTACACCCTGCTGGCCGGGACGCGGCACACCCTGCTGTTGTATGCCGATGCGGCAACGGGTTTCGAGTCGCTCGAAGCGGTAGCCACGGCGGCGGTGCAGGCCGCGCACGGGTTGCTGGATGTCTACGTCGTCGCCCATCCCGACGCCGATGTGGATGCCACCGTGCTGCCTCTGGTGCGCGACACCGACGGGGACTTCGCCAAGGCCTACCGCGTCGACGGGGCGGCGGCGTTCGTGGTCCGCCCCGACGGGTACCTCGGCTACGTGGGTGCCGCCGAGTCGGCGGCGCTGGTGGAGCATCTGCGGCGCACGTTCCGCTAGGGCACCAACATCACCTTCAGGTGGTTTCCGGCCCGTGACATCGCGGCGTCGTATCCGGCCGCAGCCTCGTCCAACGGCAGTGTGGTGGTGAAGATTCCGTCCACATCGAGCCGCCCGGCCCGCAGCAGCGGCACGAGTTCCGGCCAGGTCTGCTGCACCGGGGCGGTGGTCAACCGGATGGTCAGGCTGCGGATCAGGCAGGCCAGCGCCGGCAGCGGGTAGGGCTGCAGATCGTGCACGCCGACGATGGACACCGTGCCGCCGGTGCGCACGGTGTCCAGGGCGTCGTTGATGGAGGCGTCGGTGCCGACGGCGTCGATGACCGAATCGACGCCGAGGCCGCCGGTGGCCTCCCGGATCGCGGCGGCACCGGCCGGCTCCACCGGCACGGCACCGTCCTGCTGGGCACGGTCCCGGCGCGCCGGCACGGGATCAATCGCGTAAACCGTTGCCGCGCCGAGGGTCAGGGCACTGCGCAGGGCGCACATGCCGACGGCGCCGAGACCGATCACCGCGACCGAGCCGCCGAGCGGGATATCGGCGCGTTTGGCCGCCGCCCACCCGGTGGCCAGATTGTCGGTCAGCAGCAACGCCTGTTCGGTGCTGATGCCCTCCGGCATCCGCAGCAACTGGAAGTCCGCGGCCGGCACCGCCAGCAGTTCGGACTGCGCCCCGCCCAGGGCGCCGGAACCGAAGATCTGCGGACCGTGCACGCACCGGATCGGGTCGTGGGTGGCGCATCCGGCGCAGCGCCCGCAGCCGGCGACCGAGGAGACCAGCACCCGGTCTCCGACGGTGAATCCGCGCACCTCCGAACCGGTTTCGACGATCGTGCCGATAGCCTCGTGACCCAGGGCGACCGGTTCGAAGATCGGGTAGTGGCCCTCCAGGAAGTGCAGATCCGATCCACAGATCGCGGTGGCGTCGACCTGGACGACGGCGCCGTCCGCCCCGGGAAGCTGCGGGTCCGGCCGCACCTGTACGTCGACGGCCCCAGTGGCGTCGACCACGACTGAACGCATGCTCATTCCTCCCGGAAGTCCGACCAGACGGGTTCGTGGACGGCGGCGTGGTAGGTGCTCAGCCGCCACGGGCTGACGGTGTGGATCTCGCCGTCGGCGTTCTTGAAATACGAGTGCTCGATCGACGGGTGGGCCCAGACCGTCTTGCGGATCTCCTCCTGGGATCGCCGGTGCCATTGGGCGGTCGGCTCGGGCAGCGGCTCGATGCTACGCAGCCTCCTGGTGATCAACCGTTCCAGGCACTGGTCGATGTAGCGCATCTGCAGTTCGGAGTTCAGGATCAGGCTGCCGCCGTGGGCCAGGTGCGCACCCGGGCCGTAGGTCATGAACAGGTTGGGGAAGCCGGGCACGGTGATGCTGCGGTAGGCGTACGGCCGGCTGCCCCAGACTTGGTGCAGATCGAGTCCGTCGCGCCCGGTGATCCGCATCGGGAGCAGCACCTCGGTGGCCCGGAAACCGGTGGCGTACACCAGGATATCGGCATCGTAGGTGGCGCCGTCGGCCGTGACGACGCCGCCGGGGGTGAGGCGGTCGATCGGGGTGCGGACCAGATCCACATTGTCGCGTTTGAGGGTGGCCAGCCAGCTGCCGTTGTCCTGCAGGGTGCGTTTCCCGGTGGCCGGATAGTCCGGCAGCACCTTGGCCAGCAGCTCGGGATCATCGCCGACCTGGGTGGTGATCCAGTCGGTGAACATGATCCGCGCGATCGCGTTCATCTCGGACACCGCATAGTTTGGATCGGTGCCGGCCTGGCCGGCGTACTCGGGGTCGACGAGCGCGGCGTCCAGACCCTTGTCGGCGCCGGGCCACATCAACAGAAAGCGGTACCAGCGTCCGTAGTAGGGGAGATGGTCCATGGCCCAGCGGACCCCGTCGGCGACCGGTTCGTGGTACATCGGGTTGGGGAACATCCACTGCGCGGTGCGCTGGAACACCGTGAGGCTCTGGACTTTATCGGCGATGGCCGGCGCGATCTGAAAACCGCTGGCGCCGGCGCCGATCAGGGCGACCCGCTTGCCGGTGACGTCGACACCGTGATCCCAGGCCGCGGAATGGAAGGCCGGCCCGGTGAAGGTGTCCGCGCCGGGGAACTCGGGAAGGTGCGGGCGGTTGAGTTGGCCGACGGCGGTGATGACGGCGTGCGCGGTCAGCACCTCGGTGCCGGTGTCGACCCGCCAGATCGATGCGTCCTCATCCCAGGCCAGCGAGCCGACCTCGGTGTCGAAGCGGATGTGCGGGCGCAGGTCGTGGCGGTCGACCACATCGGCGAAGTACCGGCGAAGTTCGGGCTGCTCGGCGAAGAAGTGTTCCCAGTGGTTGCTGGGTTCGAAGCTGTAGCAGTAGAAATGGTTGGCGATGTCCACCCGGGCGCCGGGATAGCTGTTCTCCCACCAGGTTCCGCCGGGTCCGCTGTTCTTCTCCAGGATGGTGAAGCCGATGCCGGCCTGCTTGAGCCGGATCCCGGCCAGCACCCCGGATTCCCCGCAGCCGATCACGATGACATGGAAGTCTCCGGCGTCGGGGATCGGGCGGGGGCGACGCGGGTCGGCGCCGCGCAGGTCGAGTTCCTCCAACACCAGCGGCAGATTGTCGGCGCCGACAGGCTCACAGGCCGCCCAGTCCAGCATTTCCTGGACCAGGTCGTCGGGTAGCGGTGCGGGGACCGGGCAACCCGCATCGCGGTAGCCGGCGATGATCGGCAGCGCTTCGGCGCGGGCCCGGGCCTTGTCCTCCTCGGACATGAAGCCCTGCACCTCGTTGAGAAACAGTCCGGCCTGCTTGTAATCCCGGATGAAGCGCGGGTCGCCGGTGATGTGGACGAGCGACAGCAGCAGGGTGGGGATGCTGACCTGCTCGAGGGCGGCGGCGATGTCGGCATCGGCGGTGTCGAACGGTTGTCCGGCGTGGAAGCTCCGCGTCACGGGCAGTTACGCTACTGCGCGTAGCGTTAAGGGGCAAGGGTGGTGTTGCCGGGTCACCGACCGCTGGCTCAGACGTTCACTTCAATGGCTCGGGCGTGAAGGTGACGTCGACCGAGCCCACGGTCATCGTCACCTGACCTTCCATCACCATCACCTGCGCCGAGACCCGGCGGTCGACGGTCTGGGCCAGCTGCTGCACCGCTGCGTGCGGGATCTGCACCACCGACAGGTTCGGCAGCCCGGCTACCTTGGGGCCGACGGTGCGCCACCAGGTGGCCACGCCGGCGGCGAACGGGAACAGCAGCACCTGGTCGGCTTGGCCGGCCGCCTTGCCCAAGGCGCGCTCATCGGGCTGGCCGACGTTGATCCACTCCAGGATCCGGCCCGTGTAGTCGGCGAGCCGCAAGTCCGGTACGCCAGGGGTGGACAGGCCCGCTCCGAACGCCAACTCACCGTCGACGTCGCTGAGCCGGTGTGCGCGCAACCCAAACGCCAACAACCGCACCACCATCCGCTCATCGGTCTCACTGGGATGGCGGGCCACGGTCAGCGTGTGATCGGCGTAGTAGCCGTGATCGACATCGGAGACGCCAAGTTCGACTTTGAACACTGTTGCAGAAAGGGCCACGTCCTAGTGTCCACCCTGGTGGTGGTCCCCGAGCAGGCAGGCCGCTTCACATCGACATCAGTCCTGAGCCATCAACTCCACCGCGGCCCGCACCAGGTCCGCATTCGACGCTGCCATCCGCCCATCGGGCAGCTCGAACGTGTCCTCCAATCCGATCCGGGAATCGAACCCCGCATCCACCGCGAGACGAAACAGCGGCCACGTGGCAGCGCCCTCGCCGTGGCAGAGGACGGGCAGCCCCAGCCCCGCGACCACCGAGGCGATCGCCTTCACCTCGGCCACGGCCTGCCCGATGTCCTGGCGGGTGCCCTCGATCAGGATCCGGGTGCACTCGCCCGCGCGCGGATACCGCCCGAACGCCTCGGCCGCGCCGACGAACCAGAGCCCGGCCTCGACACCGATCCCCATGTCCAGCAGCAGGTCCGCGAGTTCGTCGGCGCCCTCCTCGTGCCAGTTCACCGAGGCGTAGGCGGGGCGGCTCGTCCACCCGCCGACCTGCTCCAGGCGATCCGCGGGGTCCTGCACCGCCCACGCTCCGGTGGTGACCCCGATGGGCAGGTCGGGGTGCCTGCCGCGCAAGGCCTGTACGACCGGGTCGACATGCCCGGGTCGCAGGCTGTCGGTTCCATCGGGCGCCTTGGGGTGCACGTGCACCTCTTGCGCGCCTGCCGCCACGGCGGCCGTCACAGCGTCGACGATGTCGTCGACGGTGACCGGCACGTGCGGGTGGCCGCCGGGTCGGTGCGGTCCGTTGGGACAGACCTGAAGCATCATGGCTTCTTCTCCCTCAGTCGTAGATGACGTCGAGCCCCTTGCGTCGCAACTCCTCCAGCCCGGCCCGGAACTTCTCCAGGTACTCGGGGGAGTGCCCCGTCCAGTCGGTGATCTCTCCGACGACCCGCACCGGTCCCGCACTGCGGTAGGAGTGCGTGGGATTGCCCGGGAACTTCTTGTCCGTGACGTTCGGGTCGTCCTCCACCGGTCCCTGCGGTTCCACGATGTACACCCGCTCGCGCCCCGGCCCGACGGCCAGCTCGGCGGCGAGCACCGCACCGTCGAGCACCTTGGTCATGTAGACGTGGTTGGAAATGCGGCCCTGCTGGTAGTTCGACAGCCGGCCCGGCACCAGCAGATCGCCCACCGAAAGGTCGGCCTTCGTCCCGTGCAGGTACGCCCCCGACTCGTGGACGACGAAACGTTCCGGCGTATCGGCCATGTCTGCCATCAGCACCCCCGTGCGTTGTAGGTGGTCGGCGACGCTACACCGCCGCCCGGGGCTTGCGGCAAGCCCACTCCCTGGCCATATAGTGAGAGTGGGAGCCGGACATGGCCTCGACAGCACCCCCTGACGGGCCCGCCGAAACGGCCTGCACCGCTGGTGAATTGAGTCCCACATCACGCCGGCAGGAAATGAATTCGCCGACCCGCGACGCCGCGTCTACTCTGGAACGCCGCACTGATCAGGTGCCGCAAAGTCAGGGAGTGTGCATGAGTACCGGGCCGATTACCCGAGCAACAGAGGAGCCGTTGCAGGGCAGAACGCCCACGGCCCCGCCGTCCGCGGGTGTCATCATCGCGCTGCTGGTCTTCTCCGCCTTCGTCATGATCCTCAACGAGACGATCATGAGCGTCGCGCTGCCGGTGCTGATCTCCGACCTGGACATCACCGCCCGCACCGCACAATGGCTGACCAGTGGCTTCCTGCTGACCATGGCCGTGGTGATCCCGATGTCGGGGTCGCTGCTGCAGCGGTTCTCGGTGCGCGCCGTGTTCCTGACGTCGATGTCCGCATTCTGTGCCGGCACCCTGATCTCCGCACTGGCGCCCGGCTTCGCAGTGCTGCTCGGCGGGCGGATCGTGCAGGCCTGCGGCACCGCGGTCATGGTGCCGCTGCTGATGACGACGGTGATGAAGCTGATCCCTGCCGAACGGCGCGGCCAGACGATGGGCACCATCTCGATCGTCATCGCCGTGGCGCCGGCCGTCGGACCCACCCTGTCCGGATTCATCCTCGGCTCGCTGAACTGGCGGTGGATGTTCTGGATCGTGCTGCCCATCGCACTGCTCGGCCTGGCCGCCGGGTGGCTGCGGCTGCGGGTCGACGAGGAACGGGAACAGCCGGCAACCATCGACGCCATCTCGGTGCCGCTGTCGGCGATCGCGTTCGCGGGACTGGTGTTCGGGCTCTCGGAACTGGCCGGGCACGGGGGACAGGGCGTCCCGGCGTGGATTCCGTTGACGGCCGGGGCGGTCGCGCTGGTCGCCTTCGGCGCGCGGCAGCTGCAGCTCCAGCGGGTCGAGCGGGCCTTCCTGGACCTTCGGCCGTTCACCTACCGGCGGTTCTCGGTGTCGGTGGCGTTGGTGGTCATCGGCTTCATGGGGTTGTTCGGCGCCATCATCATGGTGCCGCTCTACGTGCAGGACGTGCTGGGCCACAGCGCGCTGGTCGCCGGGCTGACCAGTCTGCCGGGTGGCCTGCTGATGGGTCTGGCCGGTCCGCCGGTCGGGCGGGTGTATGACCGGCACGGCGCTCGGGTGCTCGTCGTACCCGGATCGATCCTGCTGTTTGTGGCGCTGTGCGGCTTCGCGCTGCTGTCGGCGAGCACGCCGGTCTGGGAGCTCGTCGTGGTGCAGACGGTCATGATGGTCGGCCTGGCAATGATGTTCACGCCCTTGATGACCGACGCGCTCGGTGCGCTACCGGACCGGCTGTACTCACACGGCAGCGCCATCATGACGACCCTGCAACAAGTGGGCGGCGCCGCCGGCACTGCCCTGTTCGTGACCGTCATGGCCAAGGCGTCGATGTCGGGCGGGGCCCCGGACATGGCCGGAGTGCACGCCGCGTTCGTGGTGGCGGCGGGGATCGGCGCGGTCGCGGTGATCACCAGCTTCTTCACCGCCTCGCAACCCAGCCCGGCCGGCGGCGCACCGGTGCACCAGACGCGACTCCCGTAGGCTGAAAATCACCGTGCCGACCGGACGAACGGTGCCGATCCGGCAGGAGAGGGCGCCGACGTTTCCGTCGCGGCGATAGCGGCAATACCACCGGCGGCGGGGCGTCGGCTGCACGAGGTCAGGGAGGAGTCAGATGTCGTCACACGCGGCTGAGTCGCCAGAGCCCGGCGCTTCGACCCCGAACCACGAAGACCAGGCCAACGAGCCTGCCGAGATCACCTTCGATGAGCATCTGCACCCCGCCCGCCCGAAATCCCTGCGCTTCCGGCCCCGGGTGCGCGCCCCGTTCGTGCGGCGGTCGCTGGCCCAGGACGGACCACCCACCGGCGCGAACCCTGCTTATGTCTCCTGGCTGCTGTCCCAGTCGATGCTCTCGGATGCCAACGAGATCAGCCAGCAGTTCTCCGGTCAGGGCTCGATGTGGCAGAACCCCTTCGCCCGGCCGCACCCCCGTTCAGCCGTGGACACGGCGTCGGTGTGGTTCACCGCCTACCCGCTGTCGCTGATCACTCGGCCCGAGGAGTCCTTCCTCAAGGCGATGGCCGACGAGACGTTGTGGAAAGCCTTCTCCGAGATCGGCATTCAGGCCGTGCACACCGGCCCGGTGAAACGCGCCGGCGGTATCTCGGGCTGGCAGCTGACGCCCAGCGTCGACGGGCACTTCGACCGGATCAGCACCCAGATCGACCCGGCCTTCGGGTCCGAGGACGAGTTCCGGCAGATGTGCGGCACCGCCAACTGGTACGGCGGCACCATCATCGACGACATCGTGCCCGGCCACACCGGTAAGGGCGCAGACTTCCGGCTGGCCGAGATGAAGTACGCGGATTACCCCGGCATCTACCACATGGTGGAGATCGATCCGCTCGACTGGCAGCATCTGCCGGTCGTTCCCGACGGCGCGGATTCGGTGAACATCGATGCCGCGACCGAGGATTGGCTGGCCAAGGCCGGCTACATCATCGGCCGGTTACAGCGCGTCATCTTCTACGCCGAGGGCATCAAGGAGACCAACTGGAGTGTCACCCGCCCCACCGTCGGCGTCGACGGTGTCGAACGGCGCTGGGTGTACCTGCACTACTTCAAGGACGGGCAGCCCTCGATCAACTGGCTCGACCCCAGTTTCGCCGGCATGCGACTGGTCATCGGTGATGCCCTGCACTCGTTGTCGGATCTGGGCACCGGTGGTCTGCGGTTGGACGCCAACGGTTTCCTCGGTGCCGAGAAGTCCACCGAGGACGACGTCGGCTGGTCCGAGGGGCACCCGCTGTCGCAGGCGGCCAACCAGTTCATCGGCAGCATGGTGCGCAAACTGGGCGGCTTCACCTTCCAGGAACTCAACCTCACCATCGACGACATCCGGGACAACAGCGTCGCCGGCCCGGACCTGTCATACGACTTCATCAACCGGCCCGCCTATCACCATGCGCTGGCCACCGAGGACACCGAATTCCTCCGGCTCACCCTGCGCACCACGCTGGAGACCGATGTCGACCCGGCCTCGCTGGTGCACGCCCTGCAGAACCACGACGAGTTGACCTACGAACTGGTGCACTGGTCGGCCGGGCACCGCGACGACATCTACACCTACAAGGGCCACGAGGTCACCGGCGAGGAACTCGGGCACAGTGTCCGCACCGACCTGATCGAGGCGCTGACCGGTCCGCGCGCACCATACAACCGGGTGTTCACCACCAACGGCATCGCCTGCACCACCGCGACGGTGATCGCCGCGACGCTGGGTATCACCGACCTGGACCAGATCGACGACGCGGTGTCGCTGGATCAGATCCGTCGCGCGCACCTGCTGATGGCCATGTTCAACGCGCTGCAACCGGGGGTGTTCGCGCTGTCGGGCTGGGATCTGTGCGGCATGCTCACTCTGCCGCCCGAGGACGTCCGCGAGCTGCTCCGCGGCGGGGACACCCGGTGGATCCACCGCGCCGCGCATGACCTGATGGGCGTCAATCCCAAAGCTACCCATTCGAGTGCCGGAATGCCCCGGGGCAGAAGCCTTTACGGTTCAATACCGGAGCAGCTGGCCGACGAGACCAGCTTCCTGCGCCAGCTGCAGGCCATCCTCGCGGTGCGCACCCACTTCGGCATCGCGACCAGCACCCAGGTGGACATTCCGGAGGTGTCGCATCGGGCCATGCTGGTCATGGTCCACCAGTTGGCCGATCCGCACCAGCTGCAGCTCACGGTGCTCAACTTTGCCAACACCGAGATCGCCGGCACCGTGCGCTCGGAGTTCCTGCCACCCGACGCGGTCGTCTCGGACATGTTCAGCGGCAAGGTGATTGCGCACGTGGACGATCTGCACAGCTTTCCGGCCGAGCTACCGGCCCACCACGGGATGTCCCTGCTGGTGCAACGGCCCGTCGCGGACGAGGATCAGGGCAGCGCGTAATCCATCGGTGGCCCGTTGAGCGCGGCCACGTCGCGGTGCGCGATGGTCATGGCGACATGCTTCCCGCCGCGCAACACGGCGACGATGGCGACCTCGTCGTTCACCGCGAAGGCCTCCGCGGTCGATCCGATCCGGCTGCCTTCGGCGGTGATCCCATGAGTTTGTGCATCCACGGCGTAGGTGTGCAGTGCGCCGTCGGGTGTCTGCGCGGTCAGCGAATCCGGTGACACCGCGATCAGGCGGCCCTGCTGCGGCAGCGGCTGCACCGCCACCGGGGCGGGGTCCGCCGGCGATGGCGCGGCGGGTGCGTCGGCCAGCTGGACGATGAGCGCGGAGACGACGGCGGCGAAGGCGATCGCGAAGGAGATCGTGAGGCTGATTACGGTGTTGATCGGGGTGGTGCGGTGCGCGGTGCTGCGTGCGTGCCTTCCGGATCGGTTACCCATGTCGATGGCCTCTCGTTCGTTGCCGGTCGATTACCCGGCGCCCCAGCCGGAGAAACCCACGCCGATGGACGCGTGGATCGACCCGTTCTGGGTAGACCTGGGCCATGGCAAAGATCGGATACTTCCTGTCTGCGGAGCAGTTCACTCCCAAGGAGCTCGTCGACCAGGTCAAACGCGCCGAGGGCGCGGGTTTCGACGCGCTGTGGATCTCGGATCACTTTCATCCATGGAACGACGCCCAGGGCCAGAGTTCGTTCGTCTGGGGGGTGATCGGGGCGCTGTCGGAGGCCACCTCGCTACCGGTGTCGACCGCAGTGACCTGCCCGACCATGCGGATCCACCCGGCGATCATCGCCCAGGCCGCGGCGACGGCCGCGGTGCAACTGGACGGCCGGTTCGTCCTCGGCGTGGGCAGCGGGGAGGCGCTCAACGAGCACATCCTCGGCGACCCGTGGCCCTCGGTCGGGGTCCGGCTGGAAATGCTCGAAGAAGCCATCGATGTCATTCGGCTGCTGATGCGCGGTGACGAGGTCAGCCACCACGGCGAGCACTACGAGGTGCAGGAGGCGCGCATCTACACCCGGCCCGAACAGCCGCTGCCGATCTACGTGTCCGGTTTCGGGCCGCAGGCAGCTGAACTGGCGGGCCGCATCGGTGACGGCTACGTGCTGGTCACGCCGGAGACCGAGCTGGTGCAGGCATTTCGGTCCGGCGGCGGTGCCGACAAGCCGGTGCAGGCCGGGACCAAGGTGTGCTGGGATGCCGACGCCGACACCGCGGTCGACACCGCGCACCGCATCTGGGGGAACCAGGGGCTGCCCGGCCAAACCGCCCAGATCCTGCCGCGGCCCAAGGATTTCGAGGCACTACAGGCCCTTGTTCCCAAGCAGGACATCGCCGACTCCGTGGCCTGTGGATCCGATCCGGACCGGCATGCGGCCCAGGTCCGCCAGTACCTCGACGCCGGTGTCGACGAGGTCTACGTCAGTCAGATCGGCCCGGACATGGACGGCTTCTTCGCCGGCTGGCAGCGTGATGTGTTGCCGCAATTGCGGTAGCGCACAACGACTGCGTCCTAGGCTGGCAGCATGAGCGAACTCAGCGAAGAGGTCATCGCATTCCTGTCCGAGGGCACCCGCACCGGAAAGCTGGCCGTGGTCGCCTCCGACGGGCGGCCGCTGGTCACCCCGGTGTGGTTCATCGTGGACGGCCAGGACCTGGTGTTCAACACCGACGGACGGTCCGCGAAAGGCCGTGCGCTGAAACGGGATCCACGCGTGGCGATCTGCGTGGACGACCAGCGGCCGCCCTACTCGTTCGTCCAGGTGCAGGGCACCGTGACGACGAGCGAGGACCCCGGCGAGCTGCTGCGCACGGCGACCCTGATCGGGGGACGGTACATGGGCGCCGAACGTGCCGAGGAGTTCGGCCGGCGCAACGGGGTGCCCGGCGAACTGGTCGTGCGGATACGGCCCACGAAGGTCATCGCCGCCTTCGATCTGGCGGACTGACCTGCGGCTACGCCTGACGCACGGTGTTCCCGCCGCTGCGCTTGGCCGAGTACATCGCGGTATCGGCGGCGGCGAACAGGTGCGCCACCATGGCATCCCCGTCCAGTTGACCCGATGTCGCGAGATCGACGTGCGAAACCCCGATGCTGGCGGTCACCCCGTAGGGCATGTCCGCGATCGCATCGCACAGGGTCTGCGCCAGTTGCAGCGCGGGATCCGGTGTGCTCAGCGCGATGAGGAACTCCTCCCCGCCGGCGCGGCAGAGCGCCGCCGGGGCCGGGCAGTGCGCTCGGAGCAGATCGGCGACGGCCCGTATGACGCGATCGCCCTCGGCGTGACCGTAGGTGTCGTTGACGCGCTTGAAATCGTCGATATCCGCCAGGATCACCGTCAACTGGGCCGCGGACCGGTTCGGCTCGGTCAGCATTCGTTGCAGGGCGTGCGAGAAGCTGCGGCGGTTCAGCAATCCGGTCAGCCCGTCCCGCTCCGCGCGGGTCGCGTACATGTCCATGGCCTGCGACATGCCGCGTATCGCGACCGGGATGGACAGGTTCAGGAACCAGATGATCCAGAACCCGGCGATGGCGGTGGCCACATCGGTGTCGTCGGCCAATCGAGCGGTGGCGAAGCCTGCGGTGGTCACCGCGAGTCCGATGTTGAACAGCAGGACGCGGGGGTTGTGGAAGAAGGCGAAGTATCCCCCGGTGACCAGCAGTGCGGCAGATGCCAGGGCGGCCACCCCGGCCGAGGGTTGCACGACGCCCCAGCCGACGACGAACGCGGAGCCGGCCAACCCCATGGCCTGCGACTGTCTGCGGGTGGGCCAGCGGGTCAGCCAGAACGCCGTGATCGAGAGGGCGAACGCCGCCGCTGTCGCGCTCACCACCGTCGCCTGGACGGACATGTTGCGCTGGGTGGCCAGGTAGGACAGCGGGACCAGTGCCGAGGAGGAGGCCACCAGCGCCATGATCTGCTGCGCCGGTCGCAGCAAGCCTCGCTGCCGCAGGAAGGTGGTCATAGATTCGAATTGGTCGGGCGCATTCAGCCAGGTAGCGGCCGTGCTCGGTTCTTTGATCGGAGCCCCCCGGCAAACTATTGGAACGATACAGCAATCTGGTGTGGCCCTCACCT
This sequence comes from Mycolicibacterium diernhoferi, assembly GCF_019456655.1. Taxonomy (NCBI): domain Bacteria; kingdom Bacillati; phylum Actinomycetota; class Actinomycetes; order Mycobacteriales; family Mycobacteriaceae; genus Mycobacterium; species Mycolicibacterium diernhoferi. Next base: position 491,830 of record NZ_CP080332.1, read on the forward strand.
TACAAGCGTATTGCCGGGTCCGACAGCACGATTTGGCCCCGGATTCCGGCGCCGGTCGCCCCGTCGAACCGTCATGACATCGGCACCTTGCGCCAGGTTGGCGAGCTGTCGGCTCCGCTACGCGTTCTGAGCCACCGCGGCGATATGCGTCGCGACGGCCCGGGCCACGGCCAGCGTCGCCGGATCGTCATCGGCCTCGTACCGGTCCGCGGCCGCGTCATACCGGGCGCCGGCGATCGACCCGTGGTCGGCGGCCAGTTCCACGACCTCGACCGGCCACCCTTCCTCCAGCAGGGCCGCGGCGAACTCGGTGGACGCCGACGCCGGCACCACGTCGTCGGCGTCACCGATCAGCAGGGTGAACGGGATGCGGGGCGCCGAGTACGACATGCCGTCGAGGACCGGTCCGCCCGAGAGGGGGTCGTTCGCCATGAACGCCCCGCCCAGGCAGACGGTATGTGCCACAGGCACATCCAGGTCCTGGGCGCGCAAGGCCAGCCCGGCGGCGGCCACCCCGCCGAGTGACCAGCCCACGACCACCAGATCGGCGCCCGCCGTCTTCTGCAGCGCGAACCGCACCGAGTCCAGCAGGTCGGTGCGGCCGCCGTCGGCGGCATGCGAATCCCAGTCCGCGGCGATGACGCCGATCCCGTGCTCGGCGATCGCCTCGGCGAGCACCCGCACCGCGGCGCGGGAGTCCGTCTGGGTGCCGTGCCAGAGCAGCACGCTCGGCCGCGACGGTTCACCGAACAGATCGGCGTGGCGTCCCGGCGCGTACTCGACGGTGTGCATCGCAGTTCAGGGGGCGGCGTGCGGCGTAGGGCTCTGGACGGACTCCCACTTGGACTCCAGAGACCGCTGTACCGGCTGCCCGGTCGTCATCTGGAGCTGGAAGGTCTCGCCGTCGTCACCTTCGAAGGTGACCAGGAAACCGTCGCCGACAGCGTCCTTGTGGACCACCTTGTAGCCGATATCACCGGCGCCACGATCGAGGGCGACGATATCGCCGGGCGTCACTGCGTCGATGGGACTGGTTGTAGACATCTGCAGTCGGTAGCCAGATCTGTCCGCCGGTAAACCTGGCTGCCGGTCACCGGCACGATGACGGCACCCCGAACGCGAGTACCGCGACGTCGTCTTCCACCCCGCTACCCAATCGGCCGAGCAGGTCCCGGATGGCCGCCACGATCTCCGATGCCGACGCCCTCGCGTGGCGGCGGGCGAACTGCAGCAGTGCGCCGGCGTCGTCGTAGCGGTCGGGGCCCGCGCCTACTTTGGCTTCGGTCAATCCGTCGGTGTAGAGGACGAAGGTGTCGCCGGGGCCGAGGTGGATGGTGCTGCTGAAGAAATGCGGTCGTTCGATCATGCCGACCGCCTGGCCGCCCATGGTGTCGGCGAAATATCCGTCGCCGTCCGCGGTGAGCAGGATCGGGGGCAGGTGGCCGGCGCTGGCGAAATTGACGTCGAACCCGGTGCCGCGGCGGGTCAGGTTCCCGTAGATGACGGTGCACATCCGATGGGGTGCGATGTTCAACTGTTGGTGCAGCACCGTATTCAGGTTGTCCAGCACCTGCACCGGGTCGTCGTCGGATACCGCGGCCGAGCGCAGGACGTAGCGGGTCAGACTTGTCACCACCGCGGCGTCCACACCCTTGCCGGCGACGTCCCCGAGGAAGAATCCCCAGGTGGTCGCCGAGAGCGGAAACAGATCGTAGAAGTCGCCGCCGACATCGTCGGCCGAGGCGGTGTGGTAGTGGTCGGCAGCCTCCAAACCCGGCGGTGGGGACAATAAGGGGGGACGCAACGACACGCGCAGCGTGTCGGCGAACGACCGGGCCCGCTCGCGTTCCTGTTCGGCACGGCGGCGTTCCCCGAGAAGTTCGCGCTCGTAGGCTCGGCGGTCGGCGGCGTCCACCACGGTGATTCGCCAGAGCTCTCCGGACGCCGCTGATACCGCTTTGACGTTGGCGGTCAGGAATACCGGAAGCAGTGAACCGTCGGCGGCACGCATGTCGACGGTGACCCCGCCGAGCGATCCCGTCATCCGCAGCAGCGGGGCGAAGTGGGTTTCGAAATGAATACGTCCGCCGGTTGTCAGCAACTCGGCGAGCAGCTTGCCGTGCAACACATCCGGTGCATACCCCAGCCATCGGATCATGGTCGAGTTGGCCCGCAGAATCCGGCCTTCTCCGGTGAGAAGGAGATGACCGGAGGGCGAGTTCTGCCAGAAATCCTGGTAATCCGGTTCGGTCATGTCGACAGTGCGAACGCCGCTATCGCTGCGGCGGTGACATCCGGATCGCTCACGTGCGGGCAGTGACCGATCGCGTCCAGAGTGATCAGCCGGCTGTCGGGGATGTGGTTGTGCACGTAGGCGCCGACCGTCCGCGGTGCGATGGCGTCGACGGCGCACTCGAGGACCAGGGTGGGCACCGGCACCTTGGCGAGGTCGTGCCGATTGTCGGACAGGAACGTCGCCCGGGCGAACACCTTGGCGCAGGCGGGGTCCGTGCGGCAGAAGGTCGCCTCCAATTCGGCGTGCAGGTCGGGGCGGTCCGGATTGCCCATGATGACCGGCGCCATGGCATGCGACCAACCGAGATAGTTCGAATCGATCGATTCCAGCAGCTCCTCGATATCGGTCGCGGAGAAGCCGCCGCGGTACCCATCGTCGTCGATGTAGCGCGGGGACGGCGTCACCATGACGAGCTTGGCGAACCTGTCCGGCTCGGAGATGGCCGCCAGTGCGCCGATCATGGCCGCCACCGAGTGCCCGACGTAGATCACGTCACGAAGGTCGAGTTCACGCACGATGTCCAGGACGTCGGCGGTGTAGCCGGACAGGGTCGAGTACTTGTCGGCGTCCCACGCGGCGGGGTCCGCGGCGCCCGATCCGACGTGATCCATCAAGACGATGCGGAACCGGGACGCCAAGCGCTCGACGATGGGGCGCCACAGGTTCTGGTCGCAACCGAAGCCGTGGACCAGCAGCAACACCGGAGCCCCCGGTGCGCCCGACACGTTGACGTTGTTCTTGGTCCTGACCCCCACGCTTGCAGCATAGAACCGACGGTCGGGCTCCGCGGTCAGTCAGCCGCTTGTTGAAACACCGCGACCGAACGGGCGGCGACCTGGCGCGCCGTAGCGGCCGCGACGACATCACCGCCGGCATCCGGCTCCGCGGCGGTGTCGATGACGGTTCGCCACCGGGCTCCGAATTCCTCGGGTGGCAGCGTGAATTCGATGGGTTCGTGGTGGGCGTTGAAGCACACCACGAACGAGTCGTCGGTGACCCGCTGTCCTCGCGGATCCCGGTCCGGGATGCCGTGGCCGTTCAGGTAGACCGCCACGGACTTGCCGAAACCGGTGTCCCAGTCCTCGTCGTTCATCTCCGAACCGTCGGGGCGGAACCAGGAGATGTCGGGCACACCGGCGGACCCGCGCTGGCGCACCGGGCGGCCGTTGAAGAAGCGTCGCCGCCGGAACACCGGATGCTCGGCGCGCAGCGCGGACAGCCGGGAGGTGAAGTCCAGCAGCTCCTTGTCGGCGTTCGCCCAATTCACCCAGGTGATCTCGTTGTCCTGGCAGTATCCGTTGTTGTTGCCGCCCTGGGTGCGCCCCAGTTCGTCGCCGTGACAGATCATCGGCACACCTTGGGACAACAGCAGGGTGGTCAGGAAGTTGCGCTCCTGCTGGGCCCGCAGCGCGAGGATGCTCGGGTCATCTGTCGGGCCCTCGACGCCGCAGTTCCACGACCGGTTGTGGCTTTCGCCGTCGTTGTTGTCCTCACCGTTGGCCTCATTGTGTTTGTCGTTGTAGGACACCAGGTCCCGCAGGGTGAAGCCGTCATGTGCGATGACGAAGTTGATGGACGCGACCGGCCGGCGGGCGGTGTGCTCGTAGAGATCCGCCGATCCGGTCAGCCGGGACGCGAACTCACCGAGGCTGGCCGCCTCCCCCCGCCAGAAGTCCCGCACGGTGTCGCGGTACTTGCCGTTCCATTCCGTCCACTGCGGCGGGAAGTTGCCGACCTGGTAGCCGCCGGGGCCGACATCCCACGGCTCGGCGATCAACTTGACCTGACTGACCGTCGGATCCTGTTGGACCAGTTCGAAGAACGTCGAGAGCCGGTCCACATCGTAGAACTCGCGGGCCAGGGTGGAGGCCAGGTCAAAACGGAACCCGTCGACGTGCATCTCGGTCACCCAATACCGCAACGAGTCCATGATCAGCTGCAGCGAATGCGGATGCCGCACGTTGAAGCTGTTGCCGGTCCCGGTGTAATCCATGTAATAGCGTTGGTCATCGTCGACCAGCCGGTAATAGGCGCTGTTGTCGATCCCGCGCATCGACAACGTCGGGCCGAGATGGTTGCCCTCGGCGGTGTGGTTGTAGACCACATCGAGGATCACCTCGATGCCGGCCTCGTGCAGGGTGCGCACCATCGTCTTGAATTCCTGCACCTGACCGCCGGGTGTGGTGCTGCTGGAGTATTTGGAATCAGGGGCGAAGAAACCGATGGTGTTGTAGCCCCAGTAGTTCGACAGTCCCTTGTCGATCAGGGTGGAATCGTTCGCGAAGTGGTGCACGGGCATCAGCTCGATGGCCGTCACACCCAGAGATTTGAGGTGGTCGATGATCGCCGGGTGCGCGATCGCGCCGTAGGTGCCGCGCATCGCGTCCGGGATGTCAGGGTGGGTTTCGGTCAGGCCTTTGACGTGCGCCTCGTAGATCAAGGTGTCGGCGTACTCCCGCTGCGGGGGACGGTCCATACCCCAGTCGAAGAACGGGCTGACGACCACCGACTTCGGCATGCTGGCCGCGGAGTCGTCGTCATTGCGGCTGTCGGGATCGCCGAAGTCGTAGCCGAACAGCGACTGGTTCCACTGGAAGGTGCCGTCGATGGCCTTGGCGTACGGGTCCAGCAGCAGTTTGTTCGGGTTGCACCGGTGCCCCGCGGCGGGGTCATACGGTCCGTGCACCCGGTAGCCGTAGCGCTGACCGGGTTCGATGGAGGGCAGGAATCCGTGCCAGATGAATCCGTCGACCTCTGGAAGCGGGTATCGCGTCTCGTTGCCGTCGTCGTCGAACAGGCACAGTTCGACGCGTTCGGCGACCTCGCTGAACAAGGCGAAGTTGGTGCCCGACCCGTCGTAGGTCGCGCCGAGTGGGTAGGCCTTTCCGGGCCACACCTCCTGCTCGAGGGCGGACACCACAGTGGTCGGCGCGTTCGCAGAGTCGGGCATGGCGCCGGGATACCCCGCGCGGACGGTCCTTAGTCTGCGAGTTCGGTCACGTCCACGGGGCGCGCTCTCAGGTGATCGACCAGAATTCCAGCAGCGTGCGGATCGTGGCGACCAGCGGCAACGGCTGATCCAGCATCGGGTGATGCCCGGCCTCGGCGAGTTCGACGAACGGGCCGCGCAGTTGCAGGATCGAGCGGATCTGCTCGGCCATCTCCGGGGGCAGCACACCGTGCTCGCAGCGTAGGAAGCCGACCCGGCACGGAATCCTCTCGAAGGTGTTCTCCAGCAGTTCCAGCTCGGCGGGGGACTGTTCGAGAAGTTCGCCGCCGAAGATCTCGGGATCGAACTTCCACACCCAACCCTTGTCGGAGTGCCGGATCGATTCCCGGGCGATGTGCTGGTCGACGAACGGTAGGGTGACGTCCTGCTTGGGGACCGCGCGGAAACGGGACAAGATCTCGTCCTCGCTCCGATAGCCGGGACTGTCGTGCCGTCGGCTGCGCAACCGCCCCTCCTCCGGGGCACGGTCACGCAGCGGCGAGTCGATGACCAGGATGCTGTCGATCTGCTCGCCGTACCGCATGGCGGCGGCCGAGGTCACCCAGCCGCCCATGCTGTGCCCGACGATGGTCGGCCGCGCCGGTGACCCGCCGGCCTCGGAGGCGGCGAGCACCTCACGCGCCCAGGTATCGAGGGTGTAACAGGCCCGGCTGCCACTGTCGCCGTGCCCGCTGAGATCGGGTGCGACCACCCGGTGGGTGGCGCTGAAGAACGGGGCGATGTGGTCCCACCACCCGGAATGGGCGCCGCCGCCGTGCACCAGCACCAGCGGCGGATTGGCCGGATCGCCCCACAACCGGATATGGACCGGGCAGTCGTCGACCTCGACCGTGGCGTGCTCGGGTCGCTGACTCAGGGCGGCGGTGAACCAGGCGGGCACCTCGACCGATGGCGGTGTATCCGGGGTGTGCGGACGTCGGAACATAGGAGCCACCCAGTTAGTTTCGCAGCTTCGGTGCAGCGGGGCGGCAACCGGATGGTGTGCAGCGGGTCCGAGGGCGTCAGTCACCCACGCTGAAGTACTGCGTCTCCTGGAACTCGTGCAGGCCCACCCGGGCGCCTTCGCGGCCCAGCCCGCTCTGTTTGGTCCCGCCGAACGGGGCCGACGGATCCGACACGATGCCCCGGTTGATGCCGACCATCCCGGCGTCGGTGCGTTCGGCGATGCGCAGGGCGTCCTGCAGCCGGCCAGCGTAAACGTATGCGGCCAAGCCGTATTCGGTGTCGTTGATCCACTCGATGAGCTGATCCTCGTTCTCCCAGACGACCACCGGTGCGACGGGACCGAAGATCTCGGTGCGCAGGATCTCGGCGTCGGCCGGCACCCCGGTCAGCAGCGTGGGCTCGACGAAGTACCCGGTCGAGGGCGCGTGGGCCTGCGCCGCGACGGTGGCGCCGGCGGCCACGGTGCTCTCGAGCAGAGCGCGCAGGGTCTCGGCCGCGCGGGCACTGATCACCGGGCCGACCTGGGAGCGCTGGTCGGCGGCGGGGCCGACGCGCAGCTCGGCGATGGCGGCACCGAAGCGGGCGATGAACCGGTCGGCGACATCGGAGTGCACATAGAATCGGTTGGCCGCGGTGCAGGCCTGACCGCCGTTGCGGAACTTCGCCACCATGGCGCCCTCGACCGCGGCGTCGATGTCGGCGTCGGCGGTGACCACGAAGGGCGCGTTGCCGCCGAGTTCCATGCTGGCGTTGAGGATTCGCGCGGACGCCTGTTCCAGCAGGGTGCGCCCGACGCCGGTGGATCCGGTGAAGGACACCTTCTTCACCCGGTCATCGGCGAGCCAGGCCGAGGCCACCTCGGCGGGCTTGGCGGTGGTGACGAGGTTGACCACCCCGTCCGGCACACCGGCCTGCGCGAGGATCTCGAAGATGGCCAGCGCGGTCAGCGGGGTGAGCCCGGCCGGCTTGAGCACCACGGTGCAGCCCGCGGCGAGTGCCGGGGCGATCTTGCGGGTGGCCATGGCGGCCGGGAAGTTCCACGGCGTGATGAGCGCGGCCACCCCCACCGGCCGGTGCGTCACGATGGTGCGAGCCAGGCCCGACGGGCTGAGCCCGTACTCGCCCTCGGTGCGTACCGCCTCCTCGCCGAACCAGCGGAAGAATTCGGCGGCGTAGATCACCTCGCCGCGGGCGTCGACCGCAGACTTGCCGTTCTCGGCGCAGATCAGCGCGGTGAGCCGATCGGCGTCGGCGACCATCAGTTCGTATGCGCGCCGGAGGATGTCGGCGCGGAACCGCGGTGTCGCACCCGCCCATGCCGCGAACGCCCCCGCGGCCGCATCGACGGCGGCAACGGCTTCGGCGGTGCCGCCGTCGGCCACCTCGGCCAGCGGTTGCCCGGTGGCGGGATCGTCGACGGTGAAGGTGGATGGTGCGGCCTTGGCCTGACCACCGATGATGATGCTCTCGGCGGCGCGCAGGCCGGTGATGATGTCGTTGACGCGCATGGTGCTCCTGGGGATCAAAGTGGCGGGTTCAGTTGTCCCGGAACGCTTGTTCGAGAATGTCCAGGCCCTCGTGCAGCAGATGGTCCGGCATGGACAGCGGCGGCAGGAAACGCAACACGTTCCCGTAGGTTCCGCAGGTCAACACGATCAGACCCTGGGCGTGGGCGTAGCCGGCGATGCGCTGGGCCAGCGCGGAATCCGGTGTGGTGGAACCGGGTTCGACCAGTTCTACGGCGATCATGGCGCCGCGGCCACGCACCTCGCCGATCCGCGTGTCGGTGGTGCTGAGAGTGCGCAGCCGGTCCAGCATGATCTCGCCCATGTGGCGGGCCCGCTCGATGAGGTTCTCCGACTCGATGGTGTCCAGGACCGCCAACGCTGCCGCGCAGGCGAGCGGGTTCCCACCGTAGGTACCGCCGAGTCCGCCGGCGCGCGGGGCGTCCATGATGGCGGCCCGGCCCGTGACCGCCGACAGCGGGAGGCCCCCGGCGATGCCCTTGGCCGTGAGGATCAGGTCGGGCACCACGCCTTCGTGTTCACAGGCGAACATGTGCCCGGTGCGGGCGAAGCCCGACTGGATCTCGTCGGCGATGAACACCACACCGTTGGCGCGACACCAGTCGGCGAGTGCGGGAAGGAAACCCGGTGCCGGGACGATGAATCCGCCCTCGCCCTGGATCGGCTCGATCAGGACCGCGGCGAGGTTCTCCGCGCCGACCTGCTTCTCGATCACGCTGATGGCGTGCCGCGCGGCGGTGGGCCCGTCGAGGTCGCCGTCGCGGAACGGGTAGGACATCGGGGCGCGGTAGACCTCGGAGGCGAACGGGCCGAACCCGGACTTGTAGGGCGCGGACTTGGCGGTGAGCGCCATGGTCAGGTTGGTCCGCCCGTGGTAGGCGTGGTCGAAGGCCACCACGGCCTGGCGGCCGGTGTGCGCCCGGGCGATCTTGACGGCGTTCTCCACGGCTTCGGCGCCGGAGTTGAACAGGGCGCTGCGCTTCTCGTGATCACCGGGGGTGATGCGGTTCAGCGCGGACGCCACCTGCACATAGCTCTCGTAGGGGGTCACCATGAAGCAGGTGTGGGTGAACGCCCGCACCTGTTCGGTCACCGCGTCCACGACCGCCGGAGCGCTGTTGCCGACCGTGGTCACGGCGATACCCGAACCGAAGTCGATCAGCGAGTTGCCGTCGACATCGACGACGACGCCTCCGCCGGAGGCCACCACATAGACCGGCAACGTGGTGCCGACACCGCTGGCGACCGCAGCGAGCTTCTCCGCGTGCAGCGCAGCGGATTTCGGGCCCGGAATGGCGGTGGCCAGAATCCTGCGCTGGGCGATCTGCGGTGCTGCGTGGTCGATCGTGGTCACAACTACTCCTGTCCAGGCGGTTCGATGGGGAAACCGTAGGTCCGGTCGGCGTGGGCCGGGGCGGACAGACTGCCCACCATGTGAATGCTGGGATGTGCAAATATGTCACCATGGTCGACGTCGCGACACTGCTCGGCGCGGGTGAACTCGCGCTACGGCCGGTGGTGCTGGCCCGGCCCGATCAGGTCATCCGCTGGGTGGCCACCAGTGAGCTGCCCGATCCGACACCGTTCTTCCAGGGCGGTGAGCTGTTGCTCACCACCGGGTTGCAGACCGCGTCCTGGACCAGCGAATGGCAGGACTATGTGCAGGCGCTGGTCCGGTCCGGCACCGTCGGGGTCGGCTTCGGTACCGGGGTCAACCACACCCAGGTGCCTCGTCGGCTCGTCTCCGCCTGCCGTGCAGCGGGTTTGAACCTGATCGAGGTACCGCGGCCCACGCCGTTCGTGGCGATCAGCCACCGGGTGTCCCGGCTGTTGATGGAGGAGGAACAGGCCTCGGCGGGGGAGGCTCTGGAGTTCCAGCGCCGGCTCACCGCCGCCGCCGCCAAGCCCGACGGCATACGCGCGATGTTGGCAGCCCTGGCGCACGCCCTGCGCGGAGCCGCCGCACTGTTCTCCGGAGACGGACAGCTCCTCGCCGGCCCGACGGGAACCCGCCGCAGCGAGCTGAATCTCGATCGTGTCGCCGGTGAGATCTCCGTCCTGAGGCGACAGCGGACCCCGTCCTCGGCGGTGCTCGCCGATCCGGAGGGGCTCACGGTGGTGCAGTCGGTGGGCACCGCGAGCGGCCGCGGGCCGTTCCTCGCGGTCCTCGGCCCGCCCCGGTTGACGCTGAGCCAGCGCAGCGCGGTGACCACCGGTGTCGCGCTGCTGGGCCTGATCGCCGAACAGGAACACCGGGCCGAGCAGACCCGGCGCACCGTGCGCGGTCGAGCGGTCGAGCTGCTGGTGGCCGGCGACCTCGTCACCGCGCAGATCGTGCTGAGCATCGACGGGACCGCGCCGGTGATCCCGGACCGGCTACGGATGGTGCACGCCTCGGGGGCCCCGGAGACGCTACTGGACGCCATCGCGGCCGCAGAGAGCCGATCGGGGATCTGCGCGGTACGCGGAGACATCCTGTGGGTGGCGGTCGGCGACACCCGGGCCGGCGGGTTGGCCGGCGCGCTGGCCGATCTCGGGATGCTGGTGGGCGTGGGGAGCAGGACGGCTGCCGGGCACGCCGCCGAGAGCCACCGCACCGCGGAGATCGCACTGGCCCAAGCCAATTCCACATCCGCACTGGTGGGCTGGGACGATCTGGTGCAGCGCGGTCCGTTGGGTCTCATCGATCCCGAGGGGGCGGCGCAGTTCGCAACGGCCCTGCTCGGCGACCTGACCGAGGAGCAGCTCTCCACGCTGCGCAGTTTCCTGACCCATCACGGGTCGCAGCTGAAGGTGAGTGAGGCGCTGGGGATCCACCGCAATACGGTGCGTAAGCGGTTGGCGGCCATCGAGTCGAAACTGGCTGGCTCCCTGGATGATCCGCAACTACGAGTGAACGCGTGGATCGCGCTGCAGACGCTGCCCGCGACCTGAGACGGTCACGTCGTCGCCAAGTCGGTCGCGCCGGCCCCGGCGGTGGGCGCGGGCGTGACCGCTTCCAGTCGGACCGCCACCCCGTTGAGCACCGACATCCCGGCCAGCGCCTCCAGATCTTCGGGCCGGCTGGAGGTCAGCTCGTTGACATTGACGCCGGGATTGGCATTGGCCAGCCGCCAGCCACCTCCGCGGTGTCCCCATCCCTGCGGTATGGCGATGGTGCCGGCGCCGACCTCGTCGGTGACCGTCACCTCCAACTCGATCGCGCCGGTCGCCGAGACCACCCGGGCCACCGATCCGTCGGTGACGCCGGCGGCCTCGGCATCGGCCGGATTGATGCGGGCCCGTTGCCGGCGGTTGCCCTTCATCAGGGTGGGGCTGTTGTGCATCCAACTGTTCTGTGATCGGAGCTCTCGAATGCCGATGGCGGACAACGGGAACTGTGCACTCGTGCTGGGCGCGGATCCGAGTCTGCCGGTCTCGGTGCGGATCTCGGCGGGGTCCAGACACACCTTGCCGCCCTTGTGTGCGACCACGTCGGCGAGTACACCGTGCGGTGCGTGATCGGCCAGGACGATGCCGTGTGGATGCTCGCGCAGCTTACCCGGGTTCAGCCCGCCCCGGCGCAGCCCGAAGCGGTCCCCGTAGGGGCCGATCCGCAGCAGCATGTTCATCATTCTCTGCGGGGTCATCTTCAGGCCGAGACGTTCGAGCCGGTGCAGCACCGGATTGAGCCGCTCCAGGGGCCCGGTCGCGAGCAGCGATAATCCCATCCGGGCGGCCAACTCCTCGAACACTTCCCACTCCGGCCGGGCCTGACCGTAGGGCGCGACCACCGGTTCGGCGGCCTGCAGGAACACCGTCGGACAGCACCCGGCGAACGCCATCGGCATGTCATCGCGCTCCAAGAACGTGGTGCCCGGCAGGATGTAGTCGGCGTATCGGTTGGTCTCGTTGACGTAGAGGTCCAGCGAGACCAGCAGATCCAGTCGGGGCAGCGCGGCCTCCAGGGCGGCGCTGTTGGGCACCGACAAGACCGGGTTGCCGGCGAACACGAACAGCGCCCGTAACTGACCGGTTCCGGTGGTGGTGATCTCGTCGGCGATCAGGGCGGCCGGGAACGTGCCGAAAACGTCGGGGAATCCACCGATCCGGGAGGTCTTGGTGTTGTAACTGAATGCGCCGGAGCGCTCGCCGAAGTCCTCGACCGGGATCACCTGATGCGACATCAACGCGCCCCCGGGCCGGTCCAGATTGCCGGTCACCACGTTCAGTGCGTCGATGAGGAAGCTGACCAGGGTGCCGTGGTGGCCCAGGCAGGCGCCGGTGCGCCCGTAGGCCACCGCGGTCCGGGCCGTTGCGAAATCGCGGGCCAGGGTGCGGACGGTCGGTGCGTCGATACCGGTGCGGGCTGCGGTCTTCTCCGGCGGGAACGCCGCACACAATTCGCGCAGCGTGGCGATGCCGGTGGCCTGCGCGGCGATGGCCGCCCGGTCCTCCAACCCGTCGGCGAAGACGACGTGCAGCAGCGAAAGCATCAGCCAGGCATCCGAATCCGGGCGCACCGGGAGGTGTTCATAGGCGGCGGCGGTCTCGGTGCGGCGCGGGTCGACCACCACCACGCGGCCGCCGCGTTTCACGATGCCGGCCAGATCGTCGCGCACCCGGGGCACCCGCAGGGCACTGCCGTGGGAGACCAGCGGATTGGCCCCGAGCATGAACAGGAAGTCGGTGCGCGGCAGATCGGGGAACGGGATCTGGGTGGCCGCACCGTAGAGCAGCCTGCTGGCCACATACCGGCTGTTGATGTCCTGCGATCCGGCCGAATACAGGTGCCCGGCGCCGATCCGCTTCATGAACAGCCCCGACCACAGGCTGGCGGCGTATCCGAACGCCGCCGGGTTCCCGAGATACTCGCCGACCGCACCGCCGCCGTGGCTGTCGAGCACGTTCTGCAGCCGATTCGCGATATCGGAGAGTGCGACATCCCAGCTCACCTCGGCGAAGCTGCCGTCGGGTTGCCTGCGCAACGGGGCGAGCACCCGGTCCGGGTCATTCTGCACATCGGTGAACGCGATGCCCTTCGGGCAGGCCCGGCCCTGCGACAGCGGGTGGTCCTTGTCGGGGCGCAGCGACTGCAACCGGCCGTCCTCCACGGTGGCGATCAGCCCGCACAGGGGTTCGCAGATCCGGCAGTAGGTGACTCTCTGCTCGGCGGTCACGGGCGGCCCCTTCGTCACGACAATGTGGTGGGGCTCACAGTATGGCCGACGGTAGATGCGGGGCAACCATTCGGTGTGGGTAGGTGATCACGAGATCGCCATCCAGACTCCCAGGGCGATCATGACCACCGCGATCGTGCCGTCGAGCACCCGCCAGGTGGCCGGACTGGCGAACAGGCCGGCCAGCCGGCGGGCGCCCAGGCCCAGGCCGGTGAACCACAGTGCGCTCGCCGCGACCGCGCCGGCGCCGAAAAGCCAACGCTGCTCCTGATGTTCGTTGGCCAACGAGCCCAGCAGGACGACGGTGTCGAGATAGACATGCGGGTTCAGCCAGGTCATCGCCGCCGCGGTGAGCAACACCTCGATCAGTCGGGTCGGTGTCTCCTCCGCAGGGTTCAGCGCCCCCGGGTTCAGTGCGCGTCGCGCAGCCAGCAGTCCGTAGCCGAGCAGGAACGCTGCGCCCCCGATCTTGGCGACTGTCAGTGCATTCGGGTGCGCGGTGATCAGCGCCCCCACTCCGGCGATGCCCGCGGCGATCAGGATCAGGTCGGACACCGTGCACAGCGCGATCACCGGTACCACATGCTCACCGCGGATGCCCTGGCGCAGCACGAACGCATTCTGGGCGCCGATGGCCGCGATCAGCGCCAAGGTGGTGAGGAATCCGAGGAACACCGGTGATGCCATGGCGCTCACGCTAGGGACCGGAGCTGGTCAAGTACAGCTAATTATTCTTAACTATCATTAGCAGAATTTATCTAGAGGTGTCGTGCGCGGCCCCGCGTTCCGGCACCTCGGGCAGGTAGACGATGCGGTACCGGTTGCCGCCCTGGCTGCGGGCCGCGGTCATCGCGTCGTCGGCGATGTCGAGCAGGGTGGCGGTCAGGTCGGTGGGCGACATCGACGCCAGCGGCGACAGTGGCGTGACCACGACCCCCATGCTGGCGGTGAGTTCGCGGGCCACCGACCGCACCCCGGAGCTGATCCGATCGCACAGCGGGTCGGGGTCCGGGGTATTGAACACATCGGCCAACAGGAACCGGGAGTCGGGCAGGTGGGCGATCACATTGTCGCGGCGCGCGTTGTCGCGCAGCATCTGCCCGACCAGCACCCGGAGTTGGCGGGCCCGGCCGGCGCCGGCCAGGTCGACGACGGCGCCGAAACTGTCCAGATCGATGAGCGCGACGACCAGGAAGCGGTCATCGGTGCGCCCGCGGGCCGCGATCGTGACACCCAGTCCGTCCTCGAAGCCGTCCTTGCTGAGCAAGCCGGTGACGGGTTCGATCGCCCCGGTGAACATGTCCGCGTCGATCAGGCCGATCAGCGCCCGCGCCACGAAGGTGGTGAACACGATGCTCAGTGCGATGGTGATGCCGAGGCCGGCGGCCACCGCGGGGTCGGTTGCGGCGAGCCGGAATCCGGTGATGGCGATGACGGCGGCCGCGGAGGCCAGGACGAACGCGATGTGCCGCCCGGTGTGGAACACCGTGGCGTAGGTGGCGACGGCGGTGTACACCGCGGCGCCGATCATGCCGAGCAGGGGCTCGGGCACCAGCAGGCAGGTGGCTGCCGCGAGTATCGACCCGAGGACCACGCCCCACGTCGACTGGAGTGGGGTCGGCCAGACTCCACGCAGCCAGAGCAACCCCATCAGGCCGCTCACGATGGTGATACCGACTCCGGCCACCCGCAGCGCCCACTGATCGGAGTCGGTGGCGCCGAAAATGAGCAGTGCGGGCGCGAATCCGCCGATGATCATCCAGGCGGCGATGAAGCGTGAGGTCGCGACGCGGGCGCCGCGGGAGTCGAGCCTCGAAGTCATCCAGTGGTAGTGGTCGGGATGACGGGGGTCTTGCCAGCTCGGCGCCGTCATGATGACCGGCGTGGACTCGGCATGGCAGCGCCCACCCCCTTTCCTCCGCCCGGCCCAGCCTAGTCAAGCGGCAGGATGTTCGCGCCCGAAACGTCGCAGGCCGGCAGCGGTGCAAGCCCTGTGCTCTGCCTCCGCAGCCGCCTGGAGTCCGGTGGGTGAAGTACAAGATCGAACCGGACGTCCTGGCCGGATCGACTCCTTCGATCTGGACTCTGAAGACACCGAACCGCTGGCACCGTTGATGCCGGGGGAGGGGACCTGCCTGGAGCGGGGCCGTGCGCGATTGTGGACACCCTTCTGGTGTCGCTGGAGTTCGAATCCGTGCGTAGGTCGAGTGTCGAGGTCGGCAGGCTGGTCCGCTCCCGCCTGCGCAGCGGGCGCGTGTGACAGCCTGCCGACCGATCCCTACTTGAGCATGCTGCCGGCGTCCACGGTCACCGGAAGGCCGGTGACATAGCGTGCTTCGTCGGAGGCCAGGAACAGCACGGCGTTGCTGATGTCGACGGGCTCCACCCACCCGATGGGCAGCACGTGCATCAACTGGGCGACGATGGCCATATCGTCCGGGCCCGGGTTCTCCAGGTCGGGCCGGAACAGCTTCATCGTCCCGTCGTTCATGAACATCGGGGTGTTCACATTGGTCGGGCAGACGGCATTGACCCGGATCGAGTGCTGGCCCAGTTCCACGGCGAAGGTTCGCATGAGGCCGATGACGCCGTGCTTGGCGGCGATGTAGTGGCCGGTGTTCGGGTAGGGCTTGAGCCCGCCGACCGAGCTGGTGAGCACGATCGAACCGCCATTACCGCCGGAGATCAGATGGGGGACAGCGGCTTTGACCGATTTCCACACCCCGGAGAGGTTGATGCCGATCATGTTGTCCCAGTCTTCTTCACTGGTTTTGTCCAGGGTCTCGCCGCCGTTGCCGATTCCGGCATTGGCAACGATGATGTCGAGTCGGCCCAACTGCTCGACACCGCCGTCGACGGCCGCCTTCAGGGCGTCGAAGTCGCGGACATCGACCTCGGCGGTCACGATCCGCCGGTTCAGGCCCTTGACCAGGTCCGCGGTCTGCGCCAGGTCATCGGGCGTGGCCGGCGGGATGAGGTCGTTGTCGGTGATCGGCCTACAGATGTCCACCGCGATGATGTCGGCGCCCTCTTCGGCCAGCCGCACCGCGTGACTGCGCCCCTGGCCGCGAGCAGCACCGGTGATGAAGGCGACCTTGCCCTCGACTCTTCCAGTCATGTGTCCACCTCGATGTCGGGCCGCCCGATTCTTCGGCGCGGCGCGGGAATGGGTTTTGAATGTTTGATCGATCGATCAGGAACACTGGCAGTGATCGGTGTGGCTGTCAACCATCGCGGTGAAATGAGGGCCCCGGTGGGGCGGGCGGGGGTGGGGCCGCGGCAGGTCTAGCCGGTGAACGTGTCGAGCAGCCGGTCGACCAGTGCGCGCAGCTCGTCGTGGCCGAGCGTGACGCCGACCGCGTCCTCGTTGCACAGGCTGCGCGCCGTCTGCGCGATGAGCATCGACACCGCGACCGGAGGGTACTTGTGCACGTCGATGCCGCGGGCTCGCAGCGCCACCGCGACCGCGGCGGTCTCGATGTCGCGGACCCGTTCCGCGTAGGCCCGCAGCTCGGTGCGGATCGCCTTGCGATGGTTGGCCAGTGCCATGAACTCGGTATTCAGTGCGGTGCGGCCGGAATCGCTGTTGATCGCCCAGAGTGTCCGCAGCGGGTCGTCATCGGTCAGCGCGGTGCGCATCCGCTCCAGCGACACGTCGGCGCCGGCGCGCAGCACCTCCACGAACAAATCGTCCATGGTCGGGAAGTAGTAGTAGACCAACGCCTGTTTCACCCCGGCCTCGGCCGCCACCCGCCGTGACGTCGCCGCCGCATAACCCTCGTCGCGCATGAGTTTGGCGGTCGCTTCGATGAGTCGGTGGCGGGCCCCGGTGTCGGGCTGCTTGGGCTTACGCGGCGCTGCCATTCAACGGTCCCGGACGGGCGGTTTGCTTGACCGCCGGTGGAAGCCCGTGATAAGCATGGCGCATTCTAACAGTTTGATCGATCGATCAGTTCATGATCGGTTTCCGACGCTGCTGCAGAAGGAATTGTCACCATGACCGACCTCGCCACCGTGGATTTCTTCTCCGATCCGGCGGTCAGCCAGTCGCCCTACGAATACTGGGACCACCTGCGCGCGCAAGGCCCGGTGACCCGGGAACCGCACTACGGGGTGGTGGCGGTGACCGGCTACCGGGAAGTCATGGCGGCGTTCAAGGATCACGACTCGTTCTCGGCGGTCAACGCGATCGGCGGACCGTTCCCGCCGCTGCCGTTCACCCCGGAGGGTGATGACATCAGCGAGCAGATCGAAGCGCACCGTCACCTCTTCCCGATCCATGAGCACATGGTCGTGATGGATCCGCCGGCCCACGAGAAGGCGCGGTCGCTGCTGAGCCGGCTGCTGACACCGCGCCGCCTCAAGGAGAACGAGGACTACATGTGGCAGCTGGTCGACAGCCAGATCGACCAGTTCATCGGCAACGGCCGTTGCGAGTTCCTCTCCGAGTACGCCAAACCCTTTGCCACCTCGGCGATCATCGACCTGCTCGGGGTGCCGGCGGAGGATCGACCCGAGTTCCTGGCTGCCCTGGGTGCCGAGAAGCCGGCCGGTACCAGTGTCGGTGCACTCGACGGCGAGCCGGTCGGACTCGATCCGCTGCAGTACCTCGACGACAAGTTCCTCGGCTACCTGACCGAACGCCGGCGCGAACCCCGCGAGGATGTCCTCAGTGGGATGGCGACGGCGACGTACCCCGACGGTTCCACTCCCGAGCTCATCGAGGTGGTCAAGCCCGCGACCTTCCTGTTCGCCGCCGGCCAGGAAACGGTGACCAAGCTGCTCAGTGCCGCGGTCCAGGTACTCGGCGACCGGCCCGAATACCAGCAGCTGCTGCGTACCGAACCCGACCGCATCCCGAACTTCATCGAGGAAGCGGTGCGGATGCATTCGCCGACCAAGGTCGACTTCCGGCTGGTCCGCAAGACGACCACGCTGGGCGGGGTACGCCTACCCGCGGGCACCATCGTGATGTTGTGCCTGGGCGCGGCGAACCGGGATCCCGACAAGTTCGAAGACCCGCACGAGTTCCGGCCCGACCGAAAGAACGTGCGCGAGCACATCGCCTTCGGCCGCGGTATCCACACCTGCGCCGGTGCACCGTTGGCCCGAGTCGAAGGCCAGATCACCGTGCGCAGGCTGCTGGACCGGATGTCGGAGATCAGGATCGACGAGTCGGTGCACGGTCCCGCCGACGCGCGCACCTACACCTACGAGCCGACCTTCCTGCTGCGGGGATTGACCCAATTGCGCATCGAGTTCACTCCCGCAGCGGGGTGAACCCACCGCGGTTACGGGCCGGCGTCCTCGTCGGCCCATTCCGCCAGCACCCGCTGCTTCTGTTCACTGATCACCTGGTTCAGGTTCGAGGCCTTGGGCCAGCCGCAGTGGGCAGCGAAATGGAGTGCCAGTTCATCCATTTCGTCGAAGGACAGATCTCTGCTGCGCAGTGCGGCATAGACATGGCTGAGGATGGGATACGGGGCGTCCTGGAAGGCGACGCAGGCGACGGTGATCAACCGGCGCTCCCTCATGCCCAGCCCGGGCCGTAACCACATCTCGCCGAACACGAAGTTCAGGATCCCGGCACCGTGAAAGGGATTGTCGCGCGGCGGTGCGTACTCCAGGCAGTTGATGTCCTTGAACGCTTGTTCACCGGCGGCGAGCCGCGTCTCGGGATCAGCGGAGGTGTCGAGCGGCAGCAACCGCGGGGGTGCGGGTACCTGTCCACCGCGCTCACGGTGGATGCGATCCCACTGTTCGTCGACCATCGAGTTGAAGCGCGATGCCTTCGGCCAGCCGCCATAGACGGCGAAATGTAAGACAGTTTCCTGCATTTCGGTGATGGTCAGATCGCCGCTGTTCAGTGCCGCGTACACGTGATCGCGCAGTGGCGCCTCGGCGTCGGCGTCCGCCACGCAGGCCAGCGTGACGAAGCGGCGATCTCGCCGGCTCAGCGCGGGCCGTTGCCATACATCGGCGAACACGAACTCCAGCATGCGCGATGCCGCGGGGCTGGGGTCGTCGGGCGCCGGGATGGTCATCACATCGGCGAACGCCTGCCTGCCGCGCTCGCTCATCGGATGGTCACCCCGGCGTCGACCTTGAACTCGAGTCCGGTCACATACCGCGATTCGTCGGAGACCAGGAAGAGCACCGCGTTGCTGATGTCGACGGCCTCGGCCATCACGATCGGCATGGCGTTCTGGAAGATCGGTGCCAGGTCGGGGCGTTTCTCCACCAGCAGGGTGTGCAGCGACGCCGGTTGCATACCGGTCTCGACACCGGTCGGGTGCACGGTGTTGACTCGGACACCTACCGCGGCAAGTTCATTGGCGAGTGCCTTGCTCATCCCGACGACGCCGTGTTTGGAAGCGGTGTAGGGCGTGTGCAGCGGGCTGCCCTTGATCCCGGCCGCCGAGCTGATGTTCACCAGTGCGCCGCCGTGTTCGACGAGGTGGGGTAGCGCGGCCGCACAGGTGTTCCAGGTGCCGATCAGGTTGACGTCCACCACGGTGCGCCACTGAGCCGTCGTCGTGGTGTCCCACGTCCCGGCGGTCAGCACCCCGGCGTTGGCCACGGCGGCATCCAGCCCGCCGAGCTCGGCCACTCCCGCGTCCACGGCCGCGGACAGCGCCTCGGCGTCACGTACGTCCACGATATGGGTGACAGCTCGGCGACCGAGTTCGGTTATCAGACGGGCTGTTTCGGCGAGATCGTCGGCGCTCGACAGTGGATACTCCACTTCTGGCAGCGATTCGCAGATGTCGACCAGAATCAGGTCGGCGCCCTCCTGAGCCAACCGGATGGCATGGCTGCGACCCATTCCTCTTGCGGCACCGGTGATCAGGACGCGCTTGCCCGCGATGCGGCCGCTCATAGCTTGTTGCAGAAGCCGGCGTCGACGGGGAATGTCACCCCGGTGACGTACTTGGCCGCGTCGGAGACCAGATAGCTCAACGCCGCGCTGATGTCTTCCGGTTCCAGTAGCCCGACCGGCATCGGGTTCTGCAGATGGGGACCGCCATCGGGATAGTGCTCCAGGAAGGCGGTCATGGCGGGGTTGACGGCCATCATGGTGTTGACCGCGGTGGGGTGCACCGTGTTGACCCGAATACTCTGCGGTGCAAGCGCGTTGGCCAGCGTGCGCATCAGTCCCACCACCCCGTGCTTGGAGGCCGCGTAGCCCAGTCCGCCGCCCTGTGACCCGCCGAAGCCGCGTAGTCCGGCGGTCGAACTGGTGAAGACGATGGCGCCGCCGCGCCCGCCGGCGATCAGGTGTCCGACGGTGGCCTTCGCGGTGTGGAAAGCCCCGGTCAGATTCACGTCGATGGCCGCCGCCCACATGTCCAGGTCGTCCTCGATACTCACCTCGCGGAAGGCGGTCGGAGCGATGCCGGCGTTCGCGCACACGATGTCGAGTCGGCCGAAATGTGTGACGCCGGCGTCGACGGCGTCCTTGACCGCGTGGAAGTCGCGGACATCGGCGACCGTAGCCAGCATCTTGGCTCCGGCGGCCTCGACGAGGGCGACCGTCTCGTCGAGTTCGGCGCGGCCGGCCATCGGATAGCCGTTGGCCGGGATGTCGGCACAGATGTCGATCCCGATGATGTCGGCGCCCTCGGCGGCCAGTCGCACCGCGTGGCTGCGTCCCTGACCTCGGGCCACGCCCGTGATGAAGGCGACCTTGCCGTCCAATGAGCCCATTCGTCCTCGCTTCGTCGCGGGCGCCGCCCGGGAAGGGCGACCCACCTGGAGTAACCGGGTTACACCAGGTACGGTAACCGAGTTACTGCGCGGCGACAAGGGGAGATGGTGGCTGAGATAGAAGATCGGCTGCTCGCGGTTGTCGTCGAGATCCTCGAGACCGAGGGCTACGACGCGGTCCAGTTACGGGAGGTCGCACGCCGTGCGCGGACCTCGTTGGCCACCATCTACAAGAGGTACTCGACCCGCGAAGACCTGATCCTGGCGGCGCTCGAGGCGTGGCAGGACGAGCACCGCTACTCCGCGGTCAATCTGCGAAGCCGGGCCGCGGGAGAGTCGCTGCACTCGGCGCTGATGGCGCTGTTCCGGACCATCTTCGAACCCTGGGAACACAACCCCGGGATGCTGACCGCCTATTTCAGGGCCCGATCGTCACCGCGGGGTCAGCAGTTGTTCCGGCGTGGCGTGGACATCGTCGCGCCGGCCGGCTTGGAGCTGATGGCGGATGTCGATGGCGAGTTCGTCGCCGATCTGAACAACGTGGTGTCCAGCGTGGTCTACGGTCTGCTCGGCCGGTTTGTTGCCGGTGAGATCACCAATACCGAGATCCTGCCCACCCTGGACCGCACGGTGTACTGGCTCACCGCAGGTTATGAGGCGACGAAACGGACTGCCGCAGAGTGAGTCAGGGGACGGACAGTTTTCCTTCCAGGATCGTCAGGGATGCGGCCAGGGACTCCTCCGGCAGCGGTGTCTCGTGCGAGGCGGAGATCAGGACCCCGACGATCGCGCCTGCGATGACCCGGCGTTCCAGCGGATCCGACGGTGCGTCGGGACGGTGGACCAGAGCATCGGCAATCAAGCCGATCAGCCGGACGTACTCGGTGTAGACCAGGCCGCGCGCCTCGGGTACCTCGTACATCAGCCGTTCCCCGGCGATGGTCTCGTCGCGTTCGGCCGGCGTCAGTCCGCCGAACACCTCCGCGACAGCATGTCGGTATGCGGCGATGATCGGCAGGTCGGCGGGCGCCTTGGCGAATGCGTCCACGATCGGCCCGATGTGGCGGTCCGAGAGCAGCACCGCTTCCTTGACCCCGAAGTAGCGGTAGAAGGTTCGCGGCGAGACGTCGGCTGCCGCGGCGATCTGATCGATCGTGGTATCGGCGTATCCCTGCTGGGTGAACAGTTCGAAGGCCGCCCGGCGAATGGCCGTGCGCGTCTGGATCTTCTTGCGTTCCCGCAGACTGGTTGCGCTATCTGGTGCCGACACCCCTCTATTGTTCCCCACCTGTTCGGGAAACTGCTTGCGGAGTCAACTAA
Organism: Mycolicibacterium diernhoferi; assembly: GCF_019456655.1. Classification (NCBI taxonomy): domain Bacteria; kingdom Bacillati; phylum Actinomycetota; class Actinomycetes; order Mycobacteriales; family Mycobacteriaceae; genus Mycobacterium; species Mycolicibacterium diernhoferi. The sequence goes on from NZ_CP080332.1 coordinate 513,793, forward strand.
CCAGTGTGCTCACTGCGCCGCTGCTGCATCCCGGTACTGTTCTGGCGTGCCCGATGACCTCTGGACAGCCGCGACTCGGCATCCGTTTCTCGACGCGGTGCGCGAGGGCACCATCACCGACGGTGCCTTCGATCGGTGGCTGTGCCAGGACGCGCTGTTCGTCGCTGACCTACTGACCTTCCAGGCCCGGCTGCTGGCGCGTGCCCCGCGCGCCGCGCAGGGCACCCTGGTCGGCGGATGCGCGGCGCTGGTCGCCGAACTGGACTGGTTCGCCGAGCAGGCCGCGGTGCGCGGTCTCGATCTCGACGTGCCGGCATTGCCCACGACTCTGCGGTACCGGAATCTGCTGCAGCGTCTCGATGATGCGCCCTACCCGGCCGCCGTCACCGCGCTGTGGGTGATCGAACGGGTGTATCTGCTGGGGTGGACCTCGGCGAAATCCCCGACGTCTCCCTTCGGGGAGTTCATCGACCACTGGACCGTCCCGGACTTCGCCGGCTACGTGGATGCGCTCGGCGCACTCGCCTCGGCCGACGAGCACCGGGATCTGATCGCCGAGGTGCTGCGATTGGAAGTGGACTTCTGGAACATGGCCTCCGATGATTCCGACCAGGAGGACCCGGTCTCGTGAGTTTGTCAGCGCAGTTGTGGTCGGAGAACGCCGATATCGTCGCCGAGGTCCAGGCCAACCCGTTCGTCCGCGGAATCGGGGACGGTTCCCTGGACCGCGGGTTGTTCGCCGGATACATCGCCCAGGACGCGTTCTTCCTCGAATCCTTCGCCCGGGCATACGCATTGGCGCTGGCGCGCAGCACCGATACCGAGACGCTGCTGACCTTCGCCGATCTGCTGGCCGGGGTGCGCGAGGAGTTGGGGCTGCACGCCTCCTACGCGGCCGAGTGGGGCATCGACATGGCCGGGGTCGAACCGGCCGCGGCGACGCTGGCCTACACCGAGTTCCTCCTGGCCACCGCGGCCACCGGGGGTCTGGGTGTGGTGTGCGCGGCGATGACACCGTGCATGCGGTTGTACGCCCACCTCGGGCGATCGCTGGACGCGAGCGCGGCGGGCCCCTACGCGGCGTGGGTGCGGACCTACGCCGACCCGGGATTCGAGGAGGTCGCCGCCCTGCTGGAGCGACTGCTCGACAAGCTCGGCGAGGACAGCCCGGCGCTGCGGGCGGCCTACCGTCGAGCCATGCGCCTGGAACTGCAGTTCTTCACCGCGGCGCTGACGCCGCAGGACTAGCCCTGCGGCGCTGCGGTTTTGGTGAGCGCAGCGTGGATCGCCGCGTTGAAGGCCGGCAGATCGTCGGGGGAGCGGCTGGTGATGAGGTTGCCGTCCACCACCACCTCCTCATCGACCACCGTGGCGCCGGCATTGCGTAGATCCGTGCGCAGGCTGGGGTAGGAGGTCAGCGTGCGTCCGTCGGCCACCCCGGCCTCGACCAGCGTCCAGGGCCCGTGACAGATGACCGCGACCGGCCGCCCGGAGTTGACGAAGTCCCGGACGAAGGCCACCGCCGCCGCATCGGAGCGCAGCTTGTCGGCGTTGACCGTGCCGCCGGGCACGACCAACGCGTCGAACTCGTCGACACCGGCCTTCCCGACCGCCCGGTCCACCGTGAATTCGCCGGCCGGTTCCAGGTCGTGGTCGCGTGCGGCGATCGTGCCGTCGGACAGCGACAGCAGCTCAGTGCTGCCGCCGGCGTCCTCGATGGCGCGGCGCGGTTCCTCGAGCTCTCGGCGTTCGACGCCGTCGGTGGCCAGGATGGCGACCTTCATATCGTGCAGTGTTTCGCTCATGACCATGGGCATGCCCGCTACGGGCGCACCCAAACATGGGTGAGCTACCCCAGGTAGATGGCGAACACCGTGATCACGAGCACGGCCAGCCAGCTCTCCATGGCGATCTTGAGCCACCGCGGCGCGTGATTGACCTCCATGAAGGACCGGATGACGATCCGGCACTTGACGTACATCATCACCAGCACCAGTGCGGTGACACTCGTGCTGGGCTGCATGGTCTCGGTGAAGTGCGCCGGAGCCAGCCACCAGGACCCGACCGTGATGAGGACCAGAACTGCCCACGCCCACAGCAGCTTGCGTTCGGTGGTGGTGCCACCGGTTGTCGATGTCGTCATGTCACCTCATCACATACAGCAGTGCGAAAATGACGACCCACAACAGATCGACCATGTGCCAGTACGTCGCGCCGGCCTCGGCCATGGAGATACGCCGGCGCGCGGGGTTGCGCAGATCCCGGATCACCACCCCCAGCACGATCAGCCCGATGAATACGTGCAGGAAGTGCACGCCGGTGATCACGTAGTAGAAGGAGAAGAACTCGTCGGAGTTGGTGTAGCCGGCACCGATCTTCGCCGCCCACTCGTAGCCCTTCAGTGCCATGAACACCACACCACATGCGCCGGCGCTGTAGACGAAGCGGATGGCCCGCCGGTGATCACCCGCGCGGGCGGACAACACGCTGCGTGCGATGAACCACGAGCTGGTCAGCAGCACAACGGTATTGACGACGCCGATATTGACGTCGAGGTGCTGCTGGGCGCGCAGGTATGCCTCGGGCGACATGCTCCGGTAGATCATGAAGATGACGAAGTAGCTGGAGAAAACGAGGATGTCGCCGAGCACCATCACCCACATGTGGATGTCGCCGGGTAGGTGCCCGGAGCTTGGCACCGGCGGCTGCGCGGTTCGGCCGGTTTCGGGTGCGGTCGCCGTCGGCGACGAGTCAGATTGTGTCATCCGGCGGTCAGCCCTCGGGGGTCCACACCGGCGTCCGCGGGTTCTTCGCGGGCCGCCGCGTTACGGAGTATGAAGATCAGTGCGCCGAGCCAGATCGAGAAGATGACGACGGCCACCCAGAAGGCGATCGAACCGTTCCAGGCGAACGGGCCGGAGGGGAACACGAACATCTGGGTGGCGATGACCTCGGTGACGATCTGCCAGATGGACAGGTAGGCGAACCACTTGGGGAAGATCTCGTTCTTGTCGTACAGCACGGCGATGGCCACCGCCAGGTACGCCGCGCTGAAGCAGCCCAGAGAACCGTTGTAGGACAACATCCCCAGGTCATAGAGCAGACTGATGAGTTCGGGATCACGGTCGGGGCGGAAGGTCGCGGTGAGGAAGCAGACGGACACCAGCAGGAACCCCGGTAATGCGCCCACACCCATCCCACCGATGTAGGCATAGGCCAGCACCGGCCCGGTCGACATCCTCGACATCTGGTACGCCACCAGCGCATTGGTCATTGCCGCGCCCCCGAGCAGGATCAGCAGGAGGACGAAGCCGATCTGAATCGTCAAGGCATGGGTGGTCACGAAGGCCACTTTGTCGGCGGCGCTGACATCGGGTCGCGGCGGCGGTGTCACCCGCGCGAGCAGGCAGATGATGACACCGAAGGCGGCGTACCAGACCGGGAAGAACCAGGTGACGAACCGGACGTCGGGCTTACCGGCCGGCGACTTGTCCGGGGCGGTGACGTAGCGGTCCGGGGACAGAATGCTCATCGGGCCGCCGGCGCCCCCACGCCGGCCTGCGGGCCGCCGGCGCCCGGATCGGCGATCACGCCGTCCTCGACAGCCTGCCGCAACACCGCGGCGCGCAGCACGAAGAACATCACGATCATGAAGGCCGCGAATGCGCCGTTGCGCAGCCAGAACGATATGAGCCCGTCCCAGGCCAGCGGGCCGGTCTGAAAGACCGCCGCGCAGGCCGAGGGCATCATGGCCAGCCCGGTGATCAGGGAATACGTGCCGACCCAGCGCGGAAACACCGGGTCGGGACCGGTGTCGAACTTCACCGCCACCGCGAGCAGCATGAACTGGCAGAACACCATGCCGATCGGGGCGATGAGAACGATCCAGGCCAGATCGTTGAGCAGCATCGTCAGTTCGGGATCGCGCTCCGGGCGAAACGCCGCCACCAGGAAGAAGATGTTCGACAGCGCGAAAAACGTTGCGCCACTGACCAGGGCGGTCAGATAGCAATATGCGAAGACGTGGCTTTGGCCATGCATGCGTTTCATCTGGGCGACGATCACCATGAAGAACGGCACCACCATGATCCCGCACAGATTGAACGTCACCTGGCTGAACCGGATCCAGGCGGTGTTCTCCGCGTAGAACCGGGCCACCTCTTCGGCGGGCAGCGTAGGTGACATCGGGGGCCAGAAGCCCGGGAACGCCACCAGTGCGACCAGGAGAACCAGACCCACGGCGGGGCCACTCCAGAGGCAGACCCATTGGGCCCTGATGTTGCCGGCTTTCGGCAGGTCTTGTACCTGCTCAAGGATCTGCACCCGGGCCTCCAATATGACTCAAGTCAGCATCGCTCCGGTTTGTCGGGGCGCTCGTCCGAAACCCGCATCACCGGACCAGTGTCCTTTGCATGGAGGGTGATCCGGGATGACCTTGTGAGGTGAACGGTAACAGCGAGGGTGGTCCGTGCCAAGAGAAAACCTGATTCAAGTCAGTTTGGAAGTCCATCGCGATAAGGTCGCGGTTATCCGAGGACACGAATCGAGGTGCCGGTCCCGTGCCGAAGATCGCTACCGACAAGCGACCCACCAAGGGGCTCCAGACCCGGGAGCGCCTGCTGGGAGCCGCCATTGTCGAGTTCACCCGCGCCGGTGTGGCCGGTGCCGACATCGCCACCATCGTGACGGCGGCGGGCGTCGCGCACGGCACCTTCTTCTTCCACTTCCCGACCAAGGAGCACGTCCTGGTCGAACTGGAGAAACGGGAAGAGGAGCGGATGGCGGCCGAACTCGATCGCCAGTTCGCCGAGCCTCACGATGTGCGTGCCACGTTGGTCGCCGCGGTGACCGCGCTGGAGAAACTCAAGATCCGGCTGGGTCCGCTGCTCTTCAAAGACTTTATCGCCCTGCACTTTTCGGCCAAGACGGTGCAGACCAACGAGTGGGCCAACCACCCGTTCATCGTCGCCGTGATATCGGACCTGCAGCGGGCGCAGGAAGCCGGTGGCCTCCCCGCCGGTGCGGACATCCTGCACAACGGCATCTCCTACCTGGTGGGCTTGTACGCGCTGCTGATCACGGTTCCCGAATCGATGTCCGAACCGTTCATCGACCAGCTCGTCACCACCTATCTGCGCGGCCTCGGGGCGGTGCCGCCCCCGGGTGCCGGCTGAGCCTGCCGCCGCTCGCCGACACGATAGTGTTTCGGGGAAGTCAACGAGGAACGGAGCGGCCATGGCGGCGGTGAACGGGCCGTCTGCGCGCGAGACGAAGCGCCTGCAGACCCGTGAGCGATTGATGGGCGCCGCGGTCGCCGAGTTCAAACGCGCCGGGATGGCCGAGGCCGACGTCGCTGCCATCGTGGCCGCCGCGGGCGTGGCGCACGGCACCTTCTTCTTCCACTTCCCGACCAAGGAGCATGTGCTGCTGGAGTTGGAGAACCGCGAAGAGGACCGGATGGCCAAGCAGTTCGGCCGCTTCCTGGCCAAGAATCATGATCTGGAAGCCGCGTTGACCGAGGCGGTCCGACTGGTGCTCAGCCTGGAGCGCCGGCTCGGTGTGTTGCTCTTCAAAGATTTTCTGGCCCTGCACTTCTCTCAGACTCGACCCACTTCGGAGGACGGCGGGGACCACTCCTTGGTGGTACTGCTGGCCGACCGGATCGAGCAGGCCCGCGTTCTCGGTGAGCTGGATCCCGAGGTCAATCCGATGAACAGCGCGGTGTTCTTCCTGTTGTGCCTCTACGCATTGGCGATCACCACCAACGACCCGATGCGCGCCGAACTGTTGAAGGATCTGGTCAAGCGGACACTGCGCAGCGTGGCCGCCGGCGCCTGAGTCTTGTCAGTGGCCGATTTTGTTGACTACAGTCAGTCGCCATGCGCAGATCCGCCGCTGCAGCGACACAAAGTGGGCTTCCTCTCGAAGGCCATATGGAGGCGTCCCGGCTGGCGCAGCGCCAGGCCGACAAGTGGCTGATCAGCGGGAGCATCCTGATCGGCACGGCGGCGCTCGGTATTTTCGGCCTGCCGCTGTTTCTCCGCGGCGTCTGGTTGCTGCGGCGCGCCCAGCAGAACGGGCTGTCGGTTCGGCCGATGATGGTCACCCTGCTGGGCTACCTGGTCATCATCGATGCGGCGATCAACACCGTCGGGTGGGCGCTCGACACGGTCGGCAGCCATACGCTGTTGGCCCGGGTGTTGCTCAACGGCTGGGGGCACATGTTCGATGCCGGCTACTTCTGGCATTTCAACGAGATGTGGGTCGGCGGTGCCGCCGGGCCGGGTGAGAAGGCCATGGAAGTGGGCATGATCGTCACGGTCTTCACGATGCGCATCGCGGCCGGTATCGGGTTCCTGCAGATGAAGCGCTGGGGCCAGCAGTGGATGATCGTCACCTGCTGGATGGGTGTGGTCATCTGGGTCATCTATGTGTTCAACATGACGATGTATGCCGATGTGCGCTATGCCGGAGTCATCTTCCCGGTGATCGGTTGGTGGCTCTACGACATCTTCTACATCACCCCCTTCCTCGCGATCCCGTACCTGCACACGGTCAACCGCGAGATCTTCACGGACTGACACCGCACCCGCGGGCACCTGACAAACATGACATGAGTCAGTGACTGGGTTCAATGAAGCGCTCCGGCAGTCTGCTCGTTGCCTGCACGCTACGTGCCCTGAGCTGCAAGTACTGGCCTCCCGTGCGCGAACGCGATCGCTTTTCGGTCTTCAATCATTGACTTGAGTCAATCAGTGAACTAGAAACAATGCATCATGACCCAGCAGCTCAAGCCCACCGCGCGGGACGCCCGTCGTCTTCAGACGCGGGAACGCATCCTCGGTGCCGCCATCGCCGAGTTCAAGAGCGCGGGCATGGCGGGCGCCGAGGTGAACACCATCGTGGCGGCCGCGGGTGTTGCCCACGGCACCTTCTACTTTCACTTCCCGACCAAGGAACATGTCCTGCTGGAGCTCGAGCGGCGCGAGGAAGCGCGCGTCGCCGCCGACTTCGCCCGGTTCCTGGATGAGCCGCACGATCTGGCCGGCGCACTGACCGCGGTGACCGCGCTGGTCGCCGGTATCGAGCGCAGGTTCGGCCGCCCGCTCTTCAAAGAGCTTCTTGCCCTGCATTTTTCGCCTTCGCGGCCGGAGTCCGAGGACTGGACCGATCGCGCCGTGATCGTGCTGCTGGTCCGTGAGATCGAACAGGCTAGCCGGGCCGGAGCCGTGCACCCGGAGGCGGACGCCTTCTACAGCGCCGTGTTCTTCCTGCTGGGCGTGTACGGCGTGCTCAGCACCAACGACGACGCGGAGATCCGCGCGGCGACGCTCGACAAGCTGGTCGCCTCGGCGCTTCGCGGCCTGCACATCCGATGAACCCCAAGCAAGGAGACCCGAGAAGTGGACTATGTGTGGGAAGTACTGCGATACGTTGCGGCCTGGGGAGGTACCGGCCTGATCATCTGGTTCTGGTACTGGATGTTCTCCAATATCGGCACGTTCTGAACGCGCACCGGCAATGACCGAACTCGATGACGCATCGGCGATGGCGCTGGAACGTAGCTGTTCGCTGACGGCGGTCGCACTGAGCGACGAGGCCCGGTTCGGTGCGCGCCTGGTCACCGGCGAGCACCGCGGATTCGGGCTCAACCATGCGCGCACCTTCATTCACGTCCCGTACCCGCCGCTGCGCAGGGACTGGACTCGTCGAACCCTGACGTGCGGTGTCGCACTGCAGTGCTCGGCGTCCAAGGACCGGGTCGGGGAGTACCGGATCAACGAACTCTCGGGCCGCGAGCTGCGGGCACTCACCCTGGTGGAAGCCGGCGTGGCACTCGGCTGGATCGCCACCCGCTGGCCGGGACTGATGCCCGAATTCACCAGAGTGCTACCGGAACTAACACCGACGGATCCGGACACCGACGCGCACACCATGATCAGTCGGGCCGTCGAACTCGCCCGCACCGACGACGCCGTCTCGTGCGACCCACTCATCGGCCGGCTGCCGGAGGTCTTCACCGCACCCGACGGACTCGCCGACAAGATGCGTCGACAGTTCGGGCGGATGCCCTGGACCACCTCCCAGAAACGGATGCCGCAGCCGTACTCGGTGCCCGTCGGCGGCGACGGCGGGGTCCGCAATCCGAACCTGCCACCGCCGAGCCGCCCCCAGGACAACGATATGGACGTCGCGCCGGATCACCGGCCCGGAATTCCGTACCCGGAGTGGAACTCCTGGACCGAGAGCTTCATGCCCGATCACGTCGCGGTGCTGGAGATGGCCCGCGACACCCGGGTCGGCGCGGCCACGACGGGCTCGGCCGATCTGCGGAAGTGGTTCCAGGAGCACACCCACCGAGCCATGACCAACCGGCTGGAGGACGGTTCGGACCTCGACATCGACTCCTATGTCCGCCACTACGTGGACCTGCAGACCGGGGAGGCCGGCGAACCACGACTCTTCCGCGAACTACTGCCCAGCAACCGCGATGTCAGCACCGCGCTGTTGCTGGACGGCAGCTCATCGCTGGGCGTACACGGCGGGCGGGTCTTCCGGCTGGAATTGGCGTGCGCCGACGCATTGTCGCGGGCGATGACCCACGCGCGGGAACGGCACGGCATCTTCGTGTTCACCGGAAACACCCGGCACCGGGTGGAAGTGCGCTGCCTCAAAGACTTTCCGGAACTGCGCTTCGTACCGCCCAGCGGGCTGGGCCTGTCCACCGGCGGGTACACCCGACTCGGCGCGCCGATCCGGCACCTGACCAGTCGGCTGCTGGGGCAACCGTCCGAACGGCGACTGCTCATCATCATCGGCGACGGAATGATCTCCGACGAAGGCTACGAGGGTCGCTACGCCTGGGCCGACGCGGCGCACGCCGTCGAGGAGGCCAACGATGCCGGCGTTTCCGTCTACTACGTCGGAGTGGGGCCCGCCCGGGTGGACCCGCTACCCGAGGTGTTCGGACCCCGTCGATCACAACGAATCCGGCGCGTCGAGGACCTGCCTCGCGTGCTCGCCCATGTCCACCGTGAGTTGGTCAGCGCATGACCACCGAATCAGAGGAAGTCAGATGAGTAGCGACACCTACTACGCCAGCGGCAACGAGGTACAGCTCTTCGAACAGGCCTACACCCGCAAGATCCCGGTCATGCTCACCGGTCCGACCGGGTGCGGCAAGACCCGGTTCGTCGAGCACATGGGATCGCTGCTGGGCCGGCCCGTCGTCACCATCAGCTGCCATGACGACCTCACCAGCTCGGATCTGGTCGGTCGCTTCATGGTCACCGGTGGCGACGTCATCTGGACCGACGGCCCGCTCACCCGGGCCGTCAAGAACGGAGCGATCTGCTACCTCGACGAGGTCGTCGAGGCGCGGCACGACTCGCTGGCGATCCTGCATTCGCTGACCGACCACCGGCGCACCCTGTATCTGGACCGGTCCGACGAAATCGTGCAGGCGCCGGATGAATTCATGGTGGTGTGCTCCTACAACCCGGCCTACCGGAGCTCTCTCAAGGAGCTCAAACCGTCCTTCCGGCAACGCTTTGTCACCCTGCCGATGGGCTACCTGCCGCCCGAACAGGAGGCCGCCGCGGTCGTCTCGGAGACCGGCATCGACCTCGCGGCGGCGCAGCGGCTCGTGCAGTGCGCCATCGCGATCCGCACCGCGGACGAGGCATTCCATTTCGAACCGCCGTCGACCCGGGTGCTGGTCACCGCGGCCCAATTGATTGCCGCAGGTGCGGGTGAGCTGGAAGCCGCCGAGGCCTGCATTCTCGCGCCGCTGAGTACCGACGGCGCCATCAGCGAAGGGCTGCGCGAAGTGGCCGCGGCCGGCCTCCTCACCTCCGACACTCTCTAGGAAGGGATTTCGACATGGTCGATCAGAAAGAGAAGAAGCGTAAACGGGCACTCATCGTGTTCCAGATCGTCGTCTACGGCTATCTGCTGGTGATGTTCCTCATCCAGCTGTACATGTCCTTCGAACGTGGCTGGTGGTACCTGTGAACGTGCCGTTACTCGGTCGTAAGGGCAACGACAAACCGGCTGAGAACCGCAGCGGATCAGTCAGTCTGGAAGATCATCATGACGCCTCCAAGGCCGCCCAACGCCGGGCCGATAAATGGTTGATCGTCGGCGCCGCGCTGATGGGGATGTGGGTGCCCGGACTCATCGGCTTCCCGATCTTCATGCGCGGTGTGTGGCTGCAGCGCCAAGCCCAGCTCGCGGGCCTGTCGGTGCGTCCGATGATCGTCACCCTCATCGGTTACCTGGTGCTCATCGACGGCATGCTCAACAGCCTCGGCTGGTCCTTGGACCTGGTCGCCAACCACACCCTGATCAACCGGGTGCTGATGATCGGCTGGGGCCACATGTTCGATGCCGGGTACTTCTGGCATTACAACGAGATGTGGGTCGGCGGCGCCTCCGGGCCCGGTGAGAAATCGATGGTGCTCGGCATGATCATCACCGTCTTCGCGATGCGGTGCGCCGCGGCCATCGGGTTCCTGCAGATGAAGCGCTGGGGGCACCAGTGGATGATCGTCACCTGCTGGATGGGTGTGGTGATCTGGGCGATCTACGTCTTCAACATGACCATGTTCGCCGACGTCCGCTACGCCGGCGTCATCTTCCCGGTCATCGGCTGGTGGCTCTACGACATCTTCTACATCACCCCCTTCCTCGCGATCCCGTATCTGCACACGGTCAACCGCGAAATATTCACGGACTGAAGGAGCGATACCGTGACCACACCCACCGACACGACCGAAGACGCCGCCGAGAACCTGCCGCCGGGCACCACGCCCTACTACGCGCGCATGCACAAGTACATCAAGCGGGCGGTCTTCGTCTGCCTTGTCGCTCTCGTCATCGAGGGCGCCTTCACCCTGCCGTTCATGGCGGTCTACTACGGGTACCCGACGTTGAGCCTCACCCAGATCTGCAGCGAGCTGTTGAAGGTGCGCTACTCCGATGACGCATTGGAGTGCAAGTTCCCGTACCCGCCGCTGGGCCCGCCGGAGGGTGCGGAGGGCAAGGACACCGCCCGCGACATCTGGGGTGTTCAGCCGATCCCGCAGTACGACCGGCTCGGATTCCGCGAACTCGTCGACCGGTACGAGGCCCGCCAGGCAAAGCTGGCCGAACAACAGCAGGGCGGCTGAGGTGTCCGATCGACTACGTGTGATCCAGTGGGCCACCGGCAATGTCGGCAGCCACGCCGTCGCCGCCGTACATGAGCATCCTGACCTCGAGCTGGTCGGCGCCCGGGTCTACAACGAGGACAAGGCCGGCCGGGATGTCGGCGAGGTCTGCGGGATCGGCGCAACCGGGGTGATCGCCACCGCCGATACCGAAGAGATCCTCGCCCTCGACGCCGACTGCGTGCTCTACATGGCGGAGGGGGAGTGGAATCCGCCGGCCGCGCTCGACGACATCTGTCGGCTGTTGGCCTCGGGTAAGAACGTGGTGTCCACCGCCGTCACCGCCTGGATCTACCCGGCCAGCGTCGGCCAGGAAGCGGTGGATCGCCTCGAAACTGCGTGCCGCGAAGGACAGAGTTCCTTCCACGCCACCGGAATCCAACCGGGCTGGGCGGCCGAGGTGTTGCCACTCACGATGTCGGGTCTGTTCCGGCGCATCGACTCGCTGCTGGTGCAGGAGTTGATGGACTACACCACCTACAACGTGCCGTTCGTGCTGTTCGACGTGATGGGGTTCGGCAAACCACCCGGCGAGCGGGTGCCGATGGACGAGGCAGCCATCGGTGGTTTGTCCTTCAAGGCGCCGCTGATGCTGCTGGCCGAGGGGCTCGGTGCCACCATCGAGGACTACATCTGGGAACGCGAAGTCGCCGTGACCGACAAGCCGATCGAGATCAAGGCGGGGCGCATCGAGGCCGGAACCGTCGCCGCGCAACGGTTTTCCTACACCGCGGTGATCGATGGCCGGCGGGCGCTGACGGTGGAACACATCACCCGCATCGGTGCCGAGCAGGCCCCGCACTGGCCCAACGGGCGCGGCTGGAAGATCACCGTCGAGGGATTGCCGTCGATGGTGCTCGAATCGCGCATCGCCACCCACGGTGAGGATGACACCGACCAGGGCTGCCTGGGCACCGCCATGCACGCGGTACACGCCGTCGCCCTGGTCTGTGCGGCTGCACCGGGCATCCGCACCTTCCTCGATCTGCCCACCATCGTCGGCCGCGGTGTGCTGTCGAAGGGGACTCGGCCATGACCTACCGGGTGATCCAGTGGATGACCGGTGATGTCGGTCAGGTCGGTATCCGGCACTTCGCGCAGAACCCGGTGTACGACCTCGTCGGCGTCCTGGTGCACACACCGGACAAGGTCGGCAGGGACGCCGGTGACATCGCCGGCATCGCACCGACCGGCGTGATCGCCACCGACGACCTCGACGCGATGGTCGCCCTGGACGCCGACTGCGTTTTCTACACGCCGGTGATCATGGACGTCGACACCGTGTGCCGGCTGCTGCGCTCCGGGAAGAATGTGGTGACCACCAGCGGATTCTTCCATCCCTCAGCGGATTTCGCGGCCCCGGCGGAGCAGATCCGGGCGGCCTGCGCCGACGGCGGCACCAGTTTCTACGGCGGCGGCATCCACCCCGGCTATGCGGGCGACCTGCTGCCGCTGACGCTGGCCCGGGTGATGAGCAGGGTCGACACCATCCACGTCTACGAAGTCGTCGACGTGCTCAAGGACGCGCCGCTGGACCATATCGACTGGATGGGGTTCGGCAAGGACCGCGACCGTTTCCTGTCCGAACCGACGATCCTGGGCCTGGGCCTGCCGTTCTTCGCCCAGTCCATGTACATGATCGCCGACGGACTCGGGGTACAGATCGACGAGGTGACCGCGGCGGAGGTCGACGTGGCCACCGCGCGGACGCCGATACCGCACGAGCAGGGCGCGATCGGACCGGGCACCGTGGCCGCCCAGCGACACGAATGGACGGCGTGGGTCGACGGCCGGCCGCTCATCGTCTTCCACGCGATCTATCTCGCCGGCAGCCCGGACCAGCGCGAGCCCGCCTGGGACTGGGGAGAGACCCGGTACGAGATCGTCATCGACGGGGATCCACCGACCGAGCTGACACTCAGAGGAGTACGCGGGCCCGACGGCGAGATGGTGCACCCGGGTTACGACTGGACGGCGATGGCCGCGATCAACGCGATCCCCGAGGTGTGCGACGGTCCGCCCGGCTGGCGTACTCACCTGGACCTGGGCTTGATACGGCCACGCGGACTGGTGCGGACATGACCGGTACGCACGTGCTGCCGCACATCCGTTACGAGGATCTGCCGATGACACGAGACCGCGGCGTCGGCTGGGCGGCGCTGCGGGGCCTCGGGCCGGTGGTGCGCGGCGACGACTGGTACTACCTGACCCGCCGCGAGGATGTGTTGGCCGCACTGCGGAATCCGGCGGTGTTCTCCTCGGGCATCGCCTACGACGACATGATCAGTCCGGTCCCGCTGGTGCCGTTGGGATTCGACCCGCCCGAGCACACCCGCTACCGACGCATCCTGCACCAGTTCTTCAGCCCGCAGACGCTGGGCGCGTTGCTGCCGTCGCTGCAGTCCCAGGCGATCGAGATCATCGACGAGATCGCCGCGCGCGACAGCTGTGAGGTGATGGCGGATCTGGCGACGCCCTACCCGTCGCAGGTGTTCCTCACCCTGTTCGGGCTGCCACTAGAGGACCGGGAACGGCTCATCGGCTGGAAGGACGCGATCATCGCGTTCAGCCTCACCACCGACCCGTCCAGCGTGGACCTCACTCCGGCGGTCGAGCTGTACACCTACCTGACCGAAGCCGTCGGCCGGCAACGTGAGCAACCGCGCGAAGGGATTCTGTCGGACCTCCTGCACGCCGAGGAGCCGCTCACCGACGACGAAGCCGTCGGGTTGTCCATGGTCTTCGTGCTCGCCGGGCTGGACACCGTCACCTCCACGATCGGGACGACAATGGTGGAGCTTGCCCGTCGGCCCGATCTGCGCAGGGCGCTGCGCGGCGATCCGGAGGGGGTCGCGGTGTTCGTCGAGGAGATGATCCGGCGCGAACCCGCCGCCCCGGTGGTCGGCCGGGTCACCACCCAACCGGTGACCGTCGCCGGGGTGAGCTTGCCGGCCGGCGCCGACGTCCGGCTGTGCCTGGGCGCCATCAACCGCGACGGCACCGACCTCCACTCGGTCGACGACTTCGTGTTGGACGGAAAACTGCACAAGCACTGGGGTTTCGGCGGCGGACCACATCGTTGCCTCGGCTCGCACCTGGCCCGTATGGAACTGCGACTGGTGGTTGGCGAATGGCTGGCCCGGATCCCGGAGTTCCGGCTGGCACCCGGGTACATCCCGGAGATCATCTGGCCGTCCCCGACCTGCACGCTGCCCACCCTGCCGCTGCTGCTGCACTGAGGGACTTTCCGATCCCGCCGATTTGATCTCTTCCGGATCCGCGGCATTCACGCGATCGTGAATCCTGACCAATGCCCGGATGACGATCGATAGGCCGAGACTTCCCATGACCGACAGCACCGTCGTGGAACGTCTCTCGGCCGATGTCCTGGTGATCGGTGGCGGGCCCGCAGGCACCTGGGCCGCGATCCGGGCCGCGGAAGCCGGCGCCGTTGTGGTGCTCGCGGACAAGGGCTACACCGGGACCAGCGGCGCCACCGCGTCGGCGGGCACCGGGCTCTGGTACGTCGAGGACGACCCCGATCTGCGGGAGGCGGCGATCGCCAACCGGGAGAAGGTGGGCGCCGGACTCACCGAACGCTCCTGGATGACCCGGGTGCTCGACGAAACCTACTCCGTCATGCACGAACTGGCGCGGGTGCAGCGTTACCCGTTCCCGGTCGGCCCAGACGGCGAACTGCTCATGGAGGATCTCCAGGGCCCCGAGTGCATGAAGCGTCAGCGGCTGCGGGTGCAGCGACTCGGCGTGCGCATCCTCGACCACACCCCGGCGCTGCACCTGCTCGCCGACGACGCCGGTGTGGTGTCCGGAGCGGTGGCCGTGCAACGCCGGACCGGGCGCACCGTCCGTATCGAGGCCGGTGCCGTCGTGCTGGCCACCGGCGGGTGTGCATTTCAGTCCAAGACGCTGGGCTGCGATGTGGACACCGGCGACGGCGCGTTGATGGCCGTCGAGGCGGGTGCCCTGCTGTCGGGTATGGAGTTCTCCAACGCGTACGCCATCGCCCCGAAGGGCACCGGGGTCACCAAGAACGCCTTCTACAACTGGGCGACGTTCTACCGTGCCGACGGATCGGTGTTCGAGGTTCCGCGCTCCAAGGACCGCACCCTGATGGCGCAGACCTTGCTGACCGAGCCGGTACTGGCCCGCATCGACAAGGCGACCGCGCGCGAGCAGGCCATGATGCGCACCGCGCAGCCGAACTTCTTCCTCAGCTTCGACCGGCTCGGGATCGACCCGTTCACCGAGCGCTTCGAGATCACCCTGGTGACCGAGGGCACCGTCCGCGGCACCGGTGGCATCCGGATTGCCGGAAGTGACTGCGCCACCGACGTTCCCGGTCTGTATGCCGCGGGGGACACCGCCACCCGGGAACTGATCGCCGGGGCATGGACCGGTGGCGGCGCGCACAACGCCTCCTGGGCGGCCTGTTCGGGCGGCTGGGCCGGAGCGGGCGCCGCCGCATTCGCCCGGCAGCGGGGTGCCCCACCGCCGGCGACCCACCCGGTGGGCGCACCGGGGCCCACAGATCACCGCGAGGTGATCGCCGAGGTACGCGCACAGGTGATGCCCTACGAGATCAACTGCCTCCGCCACGCCGAACGGCTCGGACCGGCGTTGGTGCGGTTGAACGGCATCTGGGCCGCCACCCGATCCGATCGCGAGCTCCAGGGCGAGAACGCATTCCGGGCCCGCGAGGCCGCGGCGATGCTCGCGCACAGCCGCTGGATGTACCACGCCGCGTTGCAGCGCACCGAGAGTCGCGGCATGCACCGGCGTTTCGACCACACCGAGATCGACCCGCGGCAGCAGTACCGGTTGCTGACGGGCGGGCTCGATGAACTCTGGAGCCGGCCGGAACCGGAATGGCTGGCCGCTCGTGACGGGGGGCAGGCCGCGTGATCGAGATCTTTTCCGCCGACCGGTGCATCTCCTGCGACAAGTGCATCGACGTGTGCCCGACCCGGGTGTTCGATCGCGGTCCAGACGGACTTCCGGTGATCGCCCGACAGGACAACTGCCAGACCTGCTTTCAGTGCGAGGCCTACTGCCCGACCGATGCACTGTTCGTGGCGGCACAACTGGAACCGGTGCCCGACGGATCCCCGTACAAGGATCTGCAGCACGTCACCGACACCGGTCTGCTGGGCTCCTATCGCCGGGCGCTGGGCTGGGGCAAGGGACGCACCCTGGGCGCGCGCATCGCCATTCAACCCGAAATGCCCTGAGCGGTCACGGTGCCGGGTTGTCCCGGTCGTAATCCTTGAACGACGGCACCTTCCTGGCCAACAGCCAGACCACCAGCAGCATCGCGATGCCACCGGCCAGCAGTGGACTCCAGATGGCGAACACGCTGGCCACCGCACCGGTCACGACGTCGCCGACCCGCGGCCCGCCGGTCACGATGATGCTGAAGATGCTCTGCACCCGGCCACGCAGGTGGTCGGGTACCGCGGCCTGCAGGATCGCCCCGCGGAAGATCACCGAAATACCGTCCGCAGCGCCGCCGATGGCCAGAACGGCCGCGAGCGCCGCCACCGCAGCGTTGTTGACTTCACCGGAACGCGGTAACAGCACCGCCCACAGCAGGATGAGACCGGCAACGGCGATCACCGCTGCGTAGACATAGGTCACCACCAGGATCGCGAAGCCTTGCCGACGAACCGATCCGGTCCACCCGGAGAACAACGAGGACAGCACCGCGCCGGCGGCGCCGGCCGCGGACAACACCCCGACAGTGGTGACCCCGCCGCCCAGCGTCACCGCGCCCAGGGCAGGGAACAGCACCCGGGGTTGAGCGAAGGCCATCGCCACCAGATCGACGGTCAGGGCGAACCGGATATTGGCGGCCCGCCGGAGGTAGTCCAGACCGTCGAGCACCGAACGCAGCGCACCGACCGCCGCGGCACGGGCCTCGTCCACCGGTCTCAGCGCGGGTAGCGACCAGATGCCGAGGAAGGCCGCGGTATGCAGCACCGCATCGACGAGATATGCCGATTGAAACCCGCCGGCGCCGACCGCGCCGGCGGCCAGCAGCGGACCGACCGTCGCCATCAACCCCATGCTGATGCCATTAAGGGCGCCGGCAGCCGGCAGCAATTCCTTGGGCAGCAGCCGGGGAACGATGGCTCGCCGGGTGATTCCGCCGACGGTATTGGCCACCGAGTTGACCGTGGCGGCGAGGTAGAGCACCCACAGCGAGGTGCCATCCAGGAATGCGTGGGCGGTCAACACGATGATCGCCAGCCAGGAGATAACCGAGGACATCATTGCGACCCGGCGGCGATCGAAGCGGTCGGCCAGCGTCCCGCCGTACAGTCCGATCACCACGATCGGTGCCAGCGCGATGCCCGCGATCAACGAGACCGCGAAGGTCGACGAGGTGATGGCGTACACCTGCAAAGCGACGGTCACCACGGTCATCTCCTGACCGATGCTGCCCAGGGTGGTGCCGAACCAGAGTCGGCCGAAGGCCCTGCTGTGCCGGAACAGGGTGAGATCCAGCAGCAGTCCGCCGCGGATATCGCGCCAGGTCGAGGTGCGAGGGGGCCGAGTCACCGGACGAGCTTACGGGCGGGATCCGCGGCCCACTCCGACAGTGACCCCACGTAGAGGTGGGCCGGTATGTCCAGCAGGGCGAGCGCCAGGACTTCCAGCGCGGCCGCCACACCGGAGCCGCAATAGGTCGCCGGCCTGCTGTGCGGCCCGATTCCGCGGGCGCCGAAGACCGCCAGCAAGTCCGGTTCGCTCTTGAGATATCCGCGTGCGTCGAACAATTCGGGCAGCGGCACATTTCGGGCGTCCGGAATGTGGCCGGCAGCAGGGTTGGTCGGGTCGCTGAACCGGGCGGCCGGACGGGCATCGAGAAGCTGTCCCCGCGCGGCGAAATCGGGCACTGCGATCGCCTCGACGATCGGCAGCCGGCCCGGTCTGATCTCGAATCGGCTTTCCGCACGGGTGGTTTCGGCACTGGTCAGCAGACCGCCGTGGCAGGCCCAACCGTCGAGGCCGCCGTCGAGCAGTCGCACCGATTCGACACCGGCCCAGCGCAGCAACCACCAGGCGCGGGCAGGGGCGGGGGAACGCGTCGCGCCGTAGACCACGACCGGGGTTCGGGCATCGATACCCCAGCGGCGCACCTTCTGCTCCAGTACATCGGGCTCCGGCAGTGGCCGGGCGCCGTTGGCGCCGGTGCTGGTGCCGGCGAGATCGTCATCGATATCGACGAACTGCGCGCCGGGAATGTGGCCGGCCCGAAATGCGTCCGGGTCGGCCGAATCGGACGCCTGGGTGTGTCGCACATCGAGCAGGACGACATCCTGGCCCGACGCCAGTGCTGTACCCAGATCGACGGGGCTGATCAGATGCGCCTCGCGCGCCGCGTCGCTCACTGTGTGTTCTCCTCTGGCGGTCCCCGGATCTGGCACAAATACGGTCGTAACGTATTTGTCCGATCTGGCGCCGCACCAAAGAATCGGTGTGACGCGAAGGCGGCCGGGCCGGCCGCCCGCTCCGCGAAACATGCGCTCACCTGCGGCTGTTCATAGGTTGCGGTACCCGCGCATGACTAAAACTCATGGGTTTGTAAATAGGAGCCGAGTTGCCCGGGTGTCTCTAATGTTCTCCGCTGTAACGAAATATGTACCGGTTTCGCCCCTGAGCTGTACCTGACGATTTCGCAGAAGGACCTGAGATGACTCTCATCACGCGCAGCGTGGTGTCGCCGGAGGAACTGCTCGGCGCCCTCGACGACCCCGACCTGGCGATCATCGAGGTGCACGCGACACGTCCCGGCAGCGCGGTCATCCCCGGTGCCCGGCCGGTCTTCTGGAAAGACCTGGCCTGGCATCCGCTGGATCGTGAGCTGGCTTCCGGGGAACTGTTGTCTGCGCGGCTGTTCGAGCTCGGCGCCGGTACCGGGTCGCGCATCGTGCTGGCCGGCGAGCCGACACAGTTCGCCGCCTATCTGCTGTGGACACTGCGGGTCCGGGGTTTCACCGATATCGGTTACCTGGACGGCGGACTGGAGACATGGCGGGCACTCGGTGCTCCGACGGCGGCCGATACGCCGGTGACCCGGACTGCGCCGACGGAGCCGCTGCCGGTCCCGGATCCCACCCCGGCGCACGAACAGCTGCGGATCGGACGCGATGACGTGCGTGCGCTGCTCGATGACGACAGCGTGGTGTTGCTGGACTACCGCACACCGCAGGAATACGCGGGGGAGCGGGTGAGCGGCCCGACCGCACCGATCGATCACGGCGCCGAGCGGCACGGCCGCATCCCCGGTGCGAAACCACTGTTCTTCCGCGAGCTGCTCGATGAGTCCGGTCGGCTCAAACCGGCCGATCAGCTGCGGGAGCTCGTGGACGGCAGCATCGCTGGGGACCCCCGCCTCATCGTCAACTACTGCCGACTGTCGCACCGGTCCACGCTGGGCTGGATCGCACTCTCGGAGGTGCTCGGCTATGACAATGTCCGCGTCTACGACGGGTCCTGGACCGAGTGGGGCAGCATCGTCGGCTTTCCCATCGAAAAGTAAAGGCTTCCTTCATGACAACGTCTCAGTCGAAATCCTTGACTCTCAATCTCAACCTGATTCCCGGTGGAGTGTTCCCGGGCGCCTGGCGCGCCGGTAACGGTGATGCTCGCCAGTACAGCAGCCTTGAGCACTACATCGAGGTAGCCAAGATCGCCGAGCGGGGCAAGTTCGACGCGGTGTTCCTCGCCGACACCCCGGTGTGGCGGTACCGCGGTGAATACCGCCCGTTCCGCGGTCTCGACCCGACGCTGGCCTTCGCCGCGATCGCGCAGCACACCAGTCACATCGGTCTGGTCGCCACCGGATCGAGTTCCTACAACTCCGCCTACAACCTGGCCCGCCGGATCTCGACCCTGGATCACATCTCGGGCGGCCGCGCCGCGTGGAACATCGTGGCCACCAACGGAGATGACGTCGCGCGTAACTTCGGCCGGGAGCACGGCCTGGATCACGATCAGCGTTACCGTCGGGCGCACGAGTTCGTCGAAGCGGTCCGTGCGCTGTGGGACGGCTGGGCCGATGACGCATGGGTGGCCGACCGGGAGACCGGCACCTATGTCGATGACAGCCGGATCCGCGCCGTCGACTACACCGGTGAGTTCGTGAACACCGCAGGCCCGCTGCCGTTGCCGCGCTCGCCGCAGGGGCATCCGGTGCTGGTGCAGGCCGGGTCGTCCCCGGACGGGATCGGGCTGGCGGCCCGGTTTGCCGATGCGGTCTACACCGTGCAGTCGACCATCGAATCGGCGATCGCCTTCCGCAACACCGTCCGCGCCCGTGCCCGCGAGTGGGGCCGTGACCCGGAGACCATCCGGGTGCTGCCCGGTCTGATCACGTTGGTCGCCCCGACCGAAGCCGAAGCGCGGCAACGAGAGATCGAGCTCCGCGAACTGCACACCGAACATTTCGCGATCAATGCGCTGGCCCTGCAGATCGGCGTGCCGGTGGAGGCCCTGGATCTGGACAAGGAACTGCCCTGGGATCTGGTGCCCTCCGACGGTGAACTGGGCGCGCAGGGCGGACATTTCGCCGCCCTGATCGGCACCGCGCGCCGGGAGCGCTACACCGTCAAGCAGATCCTGGCCCGCCAGGGCGGCGGGCTCACCCACGTCACTGCGATCGGCAGCCCCGAGCAGGTCGCCGACCAGATCGAAACCTGGTACGCCGCAGGGGCCGCCGACGGGTTCAACATCATGAGTGCCCAGCTTCCGCACGTCGCCACGGAGTTCGTCGAGCATGTGGTGCCGCTGTTGCAGCGCAAGGGCATCTTCCGCGCCGAGTACCCGGGCACCACCCTGCGGGACACCCTGGGGCTGGCCCGTCCCGGCGACGGCTTCGAGGACTACCGGGCGCCCAGCACACCCCGGCATAAGGTGGGGGAGGCCGCGTTCGGTTGATCACCGGATGCAACCCCTCATGACGATTCTCGAGACCACCCAGCAGCCGGCCGGCAGCACTGACACGGCCGGGGCACCAGCATCTGGACGCCGCTCACCCCGGCGCAACAGCCGCTGGGCCGATGCTGCCTTCCAGGCACGTTACGTCGCGGAGAAGCTGTTCGCCGCGGTCG
Organism: Mycolicibacterium diernhoferi; assembly: GCF_019456655.1. Taxonomy (NCBI): domain Bacteria; kingdom Bacillati; phylum Actinomycetota; class Actinomycetes; order Mycobacteriales; family Mycobacteriaceae; genus Mycobacterium; species Mycolicibacterium diernhoferi. Next base: position 535,136 of record NZ_CP080332.1, read on the forward strand.
TGGTGCTCTGGCTGGCGGCTTCGGCGGCGTTCCTCGCGGTGCACCTGGCACCCGGCGACCCGGCGACCCTGCTGATGGGCGAGTTCAAGAGCCCGGAGTTGCGTGCCACCATCGAAGCCCAATGGGGTCTGGACAAGTCGTTGGCGGTGCAGTACTTCGACTTCCTCGGTCGAGCGGTGCGGGGTGACTTCGGCATGTCGTATGTGCAGCGCACTCCGGTCAGCGACATCCTGTTCAGCCACCGGCTGGTCGCCAGCGCCCAGCTCACCACCGCGGCCACCCTGATCGCGGTCACGGTGGCGCTGGTCGTCGCGCTGCTCACCGCGGGCCGGCGCGGCCTGGCCACCCGGATCACCTACCTGGGTGAACTGACTTTCGCGTCCATCCCGACGTTCTGGCTGGGCATCGTGTTCATCACCGTGCTGTCCTTCCAGCTGGGCCTGCTGCCGGTAGTCGGTGGCAGCAAGCTGGAGAACCTGATCCTGCCCAGCCTGACCCTGGCGTTACCGCTGGCCGCGGTGCTGACCCAGGTGCTGCGGGAGGGGATCGAGCGATCGCTGGAACAGCCTTACGCCATTTCAGCGTTGGCGCGCGGCATCTCACCGTGGCAGCTGAAGCTGCGACACGGCCTGCGGCACTCGCTGATCCCGGCGGCCACGCTGGCCGGTTGGTCGGTGGGCGGGATGCTCACCGGCACCGTCATCGTCGAGCAGGTCTTCGGTCGGCCGGGGATCGGGCAGGCGACCGTCGTCGCCGTCACCCGCCAGGATATTCCCGTCGTGCTGGGCATCACGCTGCTGGCGGTGACGCTGTACGTGGTGGTCAACACCGTCGTCGACATCGTCTATCTGTGGATCGACCCCCGATTGCGGGTGAGGTAGCGGCCATGGCAACAACATTCGCGTTCCCCGGCCGGTCCCTCTCGTCGGGGTTGACCAGCTTCCGGCAGACGGGTCTGCTGATCGCCGGATCGATTCTGGTTCTGCTGGCGGTAGCCGTGCTGTTCCCCGGTCTGTTCACCGGCAGTGACCCGTTGGCCAGCAATATGTCCCACGCGCTGGCCGCACCCAGCTTCGAGCACATCTTCGGCACCGATCACCTCGGCCGCGACGTGTGGTCGCGCGTGGTGCACGGGGCCCGCTACTCGATCCTCATCGGCGTCGCCTCCACCGTGCTCGGTGTGGTGATGGGGGTGCTGCTCGGCGTGATCGCGGGGGTGTCACACCGATGGGTCGACGAGGCCATCTCCCGGGTGTTCGACGCCGTCGGCGCCTTCCCGGACCTGCTGTTCGCGCTGATGCTCATCACGTTGACCGGGCCCGGCACCGGAAATGTCATCGCCGCCATCGCGATTGCCTCGGCGCCGCGGTACGGCCGGGTGGTGCGGGCCGAGACGCTGCGGGTGCGCGAATCCGACTACGTGGCGCAATCCCGGTTGGCGATCGCCTCGGCGGTGCGCCGCACGGTGCGCCATGTGCTGCCCAATGCGCTGGGCACGGTGCCGGTGCTGGCCACCCTGGGCATCGGTACCGCGATCATCGGCGCCGCCGGGCTGAGCTTCCTGGGCTTCGGCCCCACCCCACCGCTGCCGGAATGGGGTTCGATGCTGTCGGACGCCCGCCAAGATCTGCGGGTCGCCTGGTGGGTCGGCTTCTTCCCCGGCCTGTTCATCACCATCACGGTGGTCAGTGTCTCGATCGTCGGGCGCAATCTGCAGCGTCGTTTCGAGCGGAGGGCGCAATCGTGACCACCGTTCTGCCATCCGGTATCAACACCGCGCCGGACGAGCACGCCGGCGACGTTCTGGTCGATGTCAAGGGGCTCTCGGTCTCCTTCGACACCGTGCGTGCCGCCGACGGCGCACATCTGCAGGTGGTCAAGGACGTCGACCTGAGGATCCGGCGCGGCCGCGTGCTGGCCATCGTCGGCGAATCGGGATCCGGCAAGTCGGTGACCGCACGAGCGCTGATCGGTCTGGCCGGTGACGGAAGCCGGATCGAGGCGGACACCTTCGATCTGCTCGGCACCGACGCCCGTGGATTCGAAGAACGCGACTGGCGCTCAGTCCGCGGCGGCCAGATCGGGTTCGTGCTGCAGGACGCGCTGACCTCGCTGGACCCGCTGCGGACCGTGCAGGCCGAGGTCGCCGAGGCGATGCGGATCCCGCGTGGGCAGCGAGTGGCGGCCGTCGAGGAACTCCTTGCCTCCGTGGGCATTCCCGATCCGCCCTACCGGCGGCGCAACTATCCACATCAGCTCTCCGGCGGTCTGCGGCAGCGTGCCCTGATCGCCTCGGCACTGTCCGGGCGCCCCGACGTGCTGGTGGCCGACGAACCGACCACCGCGCTCGACGTCACCGTGCAAGCGCGGATCCTGGGACTGCTGCGCACCCTGGCCGATGACGGCCGCGGCGTGTTGCTGATCAGCCATGACCTGGCCGTCGTATCCCGGGTCGCCGATGACGTGCTGGTGATGCACCACGGCCGGATCGTCGAGCAGGGATCGGTAGACGAGGTCATCCACAACCCCAAGCACGACTACACCCGCAGGCTCGTCGCCGCGGTACCCGGCCGCGACACCCGAGGTCGCCGGCTGAGTGGCTCCGCCGGTACAGAGCCGGAACAGGTGGTGCCGCAGACGTTCACCGTGAGCGACGAGGTCGTCGCCTCGGTGGTGGAGGTCGGCAAGTTCTACCGGCTGGGCCGCGGCAAGGAGTTCGCCGCCGCCGAGGACGTCAACCTGACGATCCACCGCGGCGAGGTGGTCGGCCTGGTGGGGGAATCGGGTTCGGGCAAATCGACGGTGGCCCGCATCGTCACCGGACTGCTCGCCCCCGATACCGGCCACGTTGAGATCGACGGCCGCAAGTGGACCGGTAACCGCCGCCACGTTCCGCCCCGGCTGGGCATCGTGCAGCTCGTCGCGCAGGATTCGGTCGGCTCCTTCGATCCCCGCTACACCGTCCGCGAGATCATCAACGAGACAGTCGCGCTGCGGCATTCCGGTGATGAGCGCACCGGCCGGATCCAGGAACTGCTGGATCTCGTGCACCTGCCCGCCGGTGTGATCGACCGCCATCCCCGGTCACTTTCAGGTGGTCAGCGGCAACGGGTGTCCATCGCCCGCGCGCTGGGCTCCGACCCGGAACTGCTGGTCTGCGACGAGGCGGTGTCGGCGCTGGACGTGTCGATTCAGGCGCAGATCCTCGATCTGCTGCTGGAGATCCGGGCCGTGCGGAACACCGCACTGCTGTTCATCTCTCACGACATCGGGGTGGTGCACCACGTCGCGGACCGGGTGCTGGTGATGCACCGCGGTCGGGTCGTCGAAGAGGGCACCGCCGACGAGGTGTTCGACACCCCGCAGGACCCGTACACACAGGCGCTACTGCAGGCGGTGCCGACGCTATGAGCTGTCCGGGATCCTGTCGCGGCTGACGCCGCACCGTCTTTCTGAACCCCCAGACCGCACAGGGTGTGCGGTCTCCTCACGAGATGGAACGATGATGACCCGTACAACCATGAAGGAACGGAGCTCACTGACCTTGCGGTTGGCGGCTCTGGCAGGCGCGGCGCTGCTGGCGCTGACCGCCTGCGGCAGCGATTCCGGCGGCAGCTCCGCCGGCGGCGAACCGGTCCGCGGTGGCACCCTGACCATCGCGCAGGCGGACTACCCGGAAGAGGGCTTCAACCCGGTGGTCCGCGGCTGCTGCGTTGAGGTACAGGTACTGCGCAACGTCTACGACAGCCTGGTCGCCATCGACTTCGACGAGACAATCCATCCCTGGCTGGCCGAGAGCTTCGAGCAGTCGCCCGACGGCCTGACGTACACTTTCAAGCTGCGCGAGGACGTCAAGTTCCACGACGGTGAACCGTTCAACGCCGCCGCGGTGAAGGCGAACTTCGACAAGATCACCGGTGACAAGGAGTACGCGCCGTCGGTGGCCAAGAGCACCTTCCAGAACCTGTTGGCCACCGAGGTCGTCGACGAGTACACCGTCCGTACGGTGCTTTCCGAGCCGACGGCCAACTGGCTGAGCACCTTGGCCTCCCTGCAGGGCGCCCAGATCTCCCCGAAGTCGCTGGCCGGTCCGGACGCCGCCACCGGTGGCGTCGGATTCGCGGGCACCGGCCCCTTCACTCTCTCCGAGGTGGTCGAAGGAGCCGAGCTGCGGTTCAAGCGCAACGAGGACTACAACTGGCCGTCGGCACTGGCCGAGCACGAGGGCCCGGCCTACCTGGATGAGCTGGTCGTCAAGGTGGTACCCGAGCCCAATGTTCGCGCGGGCCTGTTGACTTCGGGCGAGGTCGACGCGATCGCCCAGATCGCACCGGCCGATATCGCGCTGTTCGACGATGCGGACGGATTCCAGTTCGAGTCTCGCCCGTCGAACGTCTCGCCCTACTCGCTGTACTTCAACGTCACCGGAGACAACACCAAGGATGTCCGCGTCCGGCGTGCCCTGCGGGAAGCCGTCGACCTGAACCCGATCATCGACACCGTGCTGCAGGGCAGCTCGGAGCGCGCTTGGAGCATCGTTGGTCCCGAAAGCCCTTTCTACGACGCCAAGTACGAGAACGCCTATGGTGGCAATGTCGACGAGGCCAACAAGCTGCTCGACGAGGCCGGCTGGACCGGACGCGACAAGGACGGCTACCGGACCAACGCAGCGGGCCAACGCCTCACCGTTCGGGTGATCGCCACCGAGCCCAAGCCGCCGCTGAGCACCGTGCTCGAGGCGTACCAGGCAGAGCTGCGCACCAATGCCGGTGTCGAGGTGGATCTGCAGTTCCGTGACGAAGGCACCGTCGATGTGGTGCGTGAGACCAACGCCTATGAGGCCTTCCCCCGTGCGGTGGGCGGCACCGACATCGGCGTCGTGCTGGAGAAGATCTACGAGACCGGTGGCGCGATCAACGGACCCAAGTTGGAGGACCCGGTAGTCGACGGGTGGTTGGCCGACGGTCGTACTGCGCTGGACCAGGATTCGCGGACAACGTCGTACGACAACGTCGCGCAGTACGCCCTGATCGACGAGGTCACCACTCTGCCGCTGTACACCGAGCGTTACAACGTGGCGACCGGCAGTGGCGTCCATAACATCTCGGCATGGTTGGAGCCGCCGCGCGGCATGGTCAGCTTCGCGGCGTACGAGACCTGGAAAGACTAGACAGGACCCGTGAGCCCAACCCATGAGTAATCTGCCAGATTTCGGGATCTTCTTCCGGCTCAACGACACCGAAGCCGATCCGGTACGGCAGTACCATGACGGTCTCGACTTGATCGGGTACGCCGAGGAGCTGGGGTTATCGAGCGCGTGGATCACCTCGCACCACTTTCGGTCCGACAAGGGGACGATCGCATCGCCGCTGGTGTTCCTGGCGGCAGCGAGCCAGCGCACCAGCCGGATCCGGCTCGGGGCGGGGGTCGTCGTCGTCACCCTGGAGAACCCGATCAGGGTGGCCGAGGATGCGGTGATCACCGATGCGCTCGCCGGGGGCAGGCTGCAACTCGGGTTGGGCTCAGGCCTGGAGGATTGGGCATTCGGTCCGTTCGGGGTGGACTGGGATGACCGCCTCCGGGTGTATGCGGGGAAGGTGGCCGAGCTGAGGTCGGTCCTGGACGGGGCCGACCTCGGTGGCGGCCGTCGGCTGTACCCGCCGGCCGGCGGACTGCGGCAGCGGCTGTGGCGGGTCGCCAGCGATCCGGCCCACGCCGAAGAGATCGGTCGGGTCGGTGACAACCTGCTCTTGCGGTCATCGAAGGCGCTCACCTTCGAAGGGAATCTGACCCGGCACAGCGAGGCGATCGACGCCTTCCGCGAGCACGCGGGGGGACAGCAGCGGATCGCCGCCAGCCGGTCGGTGATCGTCGCCGAGAGCACCACCGCGGCACGTGAACTCGCCGGGCAGCACGCCATCGACGTACACCACCGAAACGGTGACGGGGAGCCGTGGTTCGGCGACCCGGATCTGGTGCGCGCACGGCTGCTCGCCGATCCGGAACTGCATCTCGTCGACGAGGTGCTGCTGCAGGTCGCGCCCGCCAAGCTGACGTTGACGCAATGGAAGTCGAGCCTGAACCTGATGGTGTCCGAGGTGCTCGACCCGATCCGCAAGGAGGGACGCAGCTATGCCCGGGTCTCGTGACCAGGATCCGCTACGTCGATGACCGCCTCGGAGCAGGTGGACGCGGAGTGGCTGGCGCAGCGGCTCACCGCGACGTCGTCGAAGGACCTGGGCCACGGACTGAGCCGGCTCATCGACGGTGGCGAACTGCCCCCCGGCGCGCACCTGCCCACCATCCGTGACTTCGCCCGGGCGGCCGGGGTCAGTCCCGGCACCGTGATGACGGCCTGGAGCCGGGTCCGAGACAGCGGCAGGCTGCAGACGCGGCGACGCGGCGGCACGGTGGTCGCCGCGGCACCCCACCCGGATGCGGAGCCGGGCGTGTCGTCGTTCGACTGGACCCATGTCGAGATGTCGGTGGTGACACCGGATCCGGTGCTCCAACCCGATCTGAGGGCAGCGCTGACCGCGGCGCTGAGCACCCCCGACCTGCACGCCGCGCGACGCGCCCATATCACCCCGGAACTGCTGCGGTTGGTCGAGCCGACCTGGCCGTTCCGGGCTCAGGCCTGGAACTGCGTCGGCGGCGGCAGCGAGGCGCTGGTGCTGGCCAGTGCCGCCGCCACCGGCGGTGCTGTATCAGGTGCCGACCGGTTGATTGCGGTGGAGGAGCCGGTCAGCCCCGGCTACCTGGAAATTCTGCGGAATTTGGGCATCTCGGCAGTCGGTGTGCACGCCGACGAACATGGCCCGACGCCTGCGTCGGTGGCCGCGGCGGTGCGCAGCGGGGTATCCGCAGTCGTGCTGCAGCCCAGCGGGGCCTATGCGGTGGCCGGCGCGCTGAGCGCGGAACGCGCGGCGGAGCTCGGTGAGCTGCTGTCGGAGCATCCCGACGTCTGGGTGATCGAGGATGACAGCGCGGGACCGTTGGCCACTGCGGAACCGGCCACGCTCGGCACCCGCCTGCCGGATCAGGTTGTCCGGATCCGCAGCTACTGCAAGGCATTCGGTATCGACCTGCGTTCGGCAGTGCTCGGTGGCAGCAGTGAATTGGTGGAGCGCACCGTCCGGCTGCGCAGTTTCGGGATGGCCGCCAACAGTCGAATCCTGCAGAACGCCCTGGCCGAGCTGATCGCGGACGAGGCGGCCGCCGATCTGATGGGCCGGGCGCGTGCGATCTACGGCCGGCGCCGTGCGACCGCGCTGCAGGCGTTCACCGAAGTCGGGCTGCCCGCCTCGGCGGGCCGCAACGGATTCGTGGTGTGGGTGCCGGTGCCCGATGAGACCTCGGCGTTGACCAACCTGGCCCGGCAGGGCATCGTGGTCGCTGCCGGCGCCAAATCCTTTGTCACCTCGGCGCCTGGTCTACTGCGGCTGTCGCTGCTGCAGTTGCCCGACGATGTCGAGCTCATCGACGGCCTGGCCCACGCGGTGCGGGCCGCGATCCACTCCGCGGACCGCGAGTACTTCGACTGAATCGGTTATGCCGAGGATCGGTGCCGGTCGGTGGCTGCGATCCTCGGCGTTGTGCGGATGCTGCGCCCGATCAGAACTGCACGCCGCGGGTCAGGGCGCCGTCCACCAGCAGGTTCGTCCCGGTGATGAAACTCGCTGCCGCACTGGACAGGAACACCACGGCATTGGCCACCTCCCGAGGGGTCGCCATCCGGCCGGTCGGGTTCAGCGCCAGGGACTGGGCGAACAACTCCGGGTCCTCGGTCTCGATGGTCGGCCACACCCCACCCGGGAAGTAGGTGTTACCGGGGCTGACGGTGTTGGCCCGCACACCCCTTCCGGCGAGTTGGAAGGCCAGGCCTTGGGTGTAGTGGATGATCGCCGCCTTCATCGCGCCGTACGGGCCTGCCGCAAAATCGATTTCGCGACCCGAGACGCTGGCGATCGTGACGATCGACCCGGCGCCGGAGGCCTCCAGCAGTGGCAGCGCGGCGTCGACCAGGCCGACGGTGCCCATCATGTCGACCTCGAAACTGGACCGCCAGTTGTCCGAGGACTCCGGAATGGCCAGCGCGCTGACGTTGGCGACCACGCCGTCCAGCCCGCCGAAGTCCTGAGCGGTGGCGTTCACCCAAGCCGTCAGCGCAGCCCGGTCGCTCACGTCGACCGCGGTGCCGACCGCGCCGTCCCCGAGTTCGGCCTGTGCGCCGGACACCGACTCGGGGGTCCGCGCGCAGTACGCGACGCGGGCTCCCTCGGCCAGCAGGCCCTCCACCACCGCCCGCCCGATACCGCGCGTTCCGCCGGTTACCGCGAACCGCTTGCCGGTGAGACCGAGATCCATGATGTTCTCCTAATAGGTGATGGTGCCGAATGAACGTGCTGCCGAGCGCAGTTCGGCGTGTACGCCGCCGTACGCGGTGGCTGCCGGGAGTAGGCGCTTGTCGATCTTGGTCACCGCGCTGTAGTTGGTGTCGACGACATTGGCGATCGGTGCCAGGGAGATCTGGGTGAGCAGCTGATAGGCGTCGAGCCGGTCGAGTCCGTACAGCTCGCCCAGCCAGGTGATCATCTCGACCTGCCCGGCCCGCCACGCCTCCTCCAACGGGCGTCCCGATCCGATGCAGACCAGGTGCGTGTCGGTTTCCAGTCGCGGCCAGGCCGGTCCACCGCCCTTGATCAACTCGACGATGGCGGTGACGTTCATGGCACCCTCCACCGCGGTGCCACACGACTCGCCCTCGCCCTGGCGGTAGTGCCCGTCGCCCAGGGAGAACAATGCCCCCGGCACGTTCACCCGCAGGTAGCAGGTCGCGCCGGCGGCCATCTCGGGGGTGTCCATGTTGCCGCCGAACACGTCGGGCACCAGCGAGGTGCGCACCTCCCGGCGGGCCGGCGCGACACCGACGGTGCCCAACATCGGGTTGCTCGGCAGCGCCAGCTCGAAGTCGCTGCCGTGCGCGCTGAACCCCAGCGTCTTGGCGGCCGAGTCGTATTCGTAGATGTACGTGCGTTCGGGCAGTGGATCCTGCAGGGTCGGACTGACCGGCACGCTGGTCAGCCCGCCGAAGAACGGGATCAGCGTGGACGCGCCCCAGGTGCGGGCCGGGGTGAGATCGACCAGATGCACCGCGAGGGTGTCCCCGGGTTCGGCGCCCTCGATCCAGAACGGTCCGGTCTGCGGGTTGAGGTCCTCGGTGTCCAGCGCCCGGGTCGCGACATCGTCGGTACTGGTGATCCGGCCGCCGAAGGCGTCCTCGGTCCACAGCGTGAGCACCGTGCCGGGCTTGATCCGCAGCACCGGTTCGGCGCCGCCGAAGGTGAAGGCGAACTGCTCGGGGGATGGGACGAACGTGATGTGCTCCATCGGGTCATCCTCGTCGCAGGATGCCGTCACCGCCATCCGACGGCAGAGATCGCGGCGTCAGGCGCTGCAACTGGGTGACGTGGGCCGGCTCCAGTTCGGCGAGGGTGGCCACGCCGAGCAGCCGCATGGTGCGGGTGATCTGTTCGGACAGGATCTCGATCATCCGGTCCACGCCCGCTTCGCCGCCGGCCATCAGGCCGTACAGGTAGGCGCGGCCGACCAGGGTGAACCGCGCGCCCAGCGCGATGGCGGCGACGATGTCGGCGCCGGACATGATGCCGGTATCCAGGATGATCTCGGTCTCCTGGCCCACCGCCGGAGCCACCTGCGGCAGCAGATGGAACGGAATGGGTGCCCGATCCAGTTGGCGTCCACCGTGATTGGACAGCACGATGCCGTCGACTCCGAGGTCGACGACGGCCTGTGCGTCGGCCAGCGTCTGGATGCCCTTGACCACCAGTTTGCCCGGCCACTGCGTCTTGATCCAGGCCAGGTCATCGAAGGTGACCGTCGGATCGAACATGGTGTCCAGCAGTTCGGCGACGGTGCCCGACCACCGGTCCAGCGAGGCGAAGGCCAGCGGCTCGGTGGTCAGGAAGTCGATCCACCACTGCGGTCGCGGGATCGCGTTGAGCACCGTCTTGGCCGTCAGCGCCGGCGGGATGGACATGCCGTTGCGCTTGTCGCGCAGCCGTGCCCCGGCCACCGGCACGTCGACGGTGACCAGCAGGGTGTCATAGCCGGCCGCTGCGGCGCGCTCGACCAGGGCCATCGAGCGGTTCCGGTCCTTCCACATGTACAGCTGGAACCAGTTGCGCCCGTCCGGGTTGGCCGCCTTCACATCCTCGATGGAGGCAGTGCCCATGGTGGACAGCGAGAACGGGATCCCGGCCCGGGCCGCCGCGCGTGCACCCGCGTACTCACCCTCGGTCTGCATCATCCGGGTGAAGCCGGTCGGGGCGATGCCGAACGGCAGTTCCGACCGGCCGCCGAGAATGGTGCAGCTGGTGTCCACCTTCGACACATCGCGCAGGATCGCCGGGTGGAACTCGATGTCCTGGAAGGCCTGCCGGGCCCGCGCCAGCGACAGCTCGGCTTCGGCGGATCCGTCGGTGTAGTCGAACGCGGCGCGCGGGGTCCGGCGCTTGGCGATGGTGCGCAGGTCCTCCACCGTCAGGGCGGCGGCCAGCCGGCGGGTGCGCGCGTTCAGTTCGGGCTTCTTGAACTGCATCAGGGGCGCCAGGTCGGCGACCTTGGGAATGCGGCGTTTCATGTCGGTACCTTTCCTGCCGCGACGGTACGCGGAATCCGGGTGCGTCGGGTGCGCACCGGTGTCTTGTGCCGGTGTTCGCCGAGTTGGACACTGGTGTCATGGACACCGCGCCGGCGGGGGCGTGACGTGCGCAACGGTTCCTTGCCGGGTCGGACCTACCAGCAAAGACTGCTAGTAGGGCTAAACATTCATCACGAGTGGGCTGGCATGGATCATGAGAGCGACAACGGCCGCCGCGGTGGGCGCGGTGGTGGCGGCAATGGCATTCGCGGGGTGGGTGACAGCGCCGACCGCGCACGCTGACGCGTGCGGCAACTTCGAGGTCTGGGGCAATGGAGGGGGCCAGTGTGACGGCCCGTTCTACGAAGACGGCAGCTTCCAGCGCTGCACCACGGTCTATGTGCTCGGGATCGGCGGCACACAGTGTTTCATCGTGCCGGCACCGCCGCGGTAGCGGTGACCCGCTCGGTGTGAGCGTGGACCGCGGGCGGTGAAGGCGCCGGCCTTGCCCGGCTGCAGCACCAGGCCCAGATATCTGTCGTGGGCCAGCTGCTCGAAGGTGTAGGCGATGCCCTCCACCACCGCTTCGGTGCGGGTCGGGCAATGCGGCGCGGTTCGTCTGCCCGTACCACGCCTGGACGTACAAGAACACCGGCGAACTTGGCCCACTGAAAGATGAACTGGTGCTAGGGGATTACACCGCATACGGGGACCCGGCGATGGAAGCTGTGGATGAATCGGTGATTGTGGATAACTTCGGGTTTCCCGGCACCGCGCACCGCCACGTGTCGTTCGCCGAGAACTACGTTGAACCGCGGCTGAATGTGCTGTTCGCGGAGATGGCGGAGCTGACCGGGCAGCGCAATGCCATCGATGGCCGGTTGGTGGAGATCGTGGCCGAGATCGACGGCAGAGGTGCGGCCGACGGCAACCCGCTGTGGGGTGGCACCGGATGCCGCTCGATCGAGGCCCTGGTGGCCTGGAAGACCGGAATGACTCCACGCAATGCGGAGACGATGGTGGCGGTGGCGCGTCGCCTCGACGAGTTGCCGCGTCTGGCAGAAGGATTGCGCGCGGGCCGGTTGTCGCTGGACCGGGTCGCGGTGATCGCCGTACGCGCCGCCGAAGGCTGCGATGACCACTATGCGAATCTGGTGCAGTACGCCACGGTGGCCCAGCTACGTACCGCGGTCAAGATGGAGCCCCGCCCCGAACCCGAGACCAAGCCCGAACCCAAGCGCGGGATCAGCTCCTATGACGGTGACGGGTACACCACCTACAAGATCCGGCTCCCCAAGCTCGACGCCGCGAAGTTCGACGCCGCGCTGGCCTCACACAAGGACGCGTTGGTCGCGGACTGGAAACGGCACCACGACGACCCCGGTGCCGAGGTGTCCGATCAGGCGCCTCCGTTCCCGGACACCGTGGATGCGTTCATGAGCCTGATCGAGGCCGGCTGGGACACCGATGTCGCCGCGCGCCCGCACGGCGCGCACACCACGGTCGTGGCGCACGTCGACCTAGACCGCCACGCCGACAAGCCGGTCGCCGCCCTGCATCTGGGAGCCGCCCTCACCGATGAGGAGCGCCGGTTCCTGCTCTGTGACGCGACCTGCGAGGTGTGGTTCGAACGGCGCGGCACCCCGATCGGGGCCGGGCGGACCACCCGCACCGTCGGCCGCCGACTCCGCCGAGCCCTGGAGTACCGGGATAAGTCGTGTGTGGTGCCCGGCTGCGGGGCCACCCGCGGTCTGCACGCCCATCACCTCGTGCACTGGGAGAACGGCGGGGCTACCGAGCTCTCAAATCTGGTGCTGCTCTGCCCGTTTCACCATCGCACGCATCACCGCGGTGGGATCACCCTCACCGGGCCCGCCCACCGACTCCGCGTCACCGACAGTGACGGCGATCTGATGACCGGGGCATCACTGGCCCGCCCACCGACCACCCCGCCCCCGGATGTAGCGCCGTGCAAAGGACCGCTCGGGGAACGCGCCCAATGGTGGTGGTACACCCCCTACGAACCACGACCACCGGCGCCGAACTGACTCGCTATTCGAGGACGAACACCGGGATCAGTCGGTCGGTCTTGGTCTGGTACTCGGCATACGGGGGATAGGCCTCGACGGCGAGCTTCCACCAGTGCTCACGTTCGGCGCCCTCGAGCTCGCGCGCGGTCAGCTCGGCGATCTTGTCGCCGTCCTGCACGGTGATCTGCGGGTGTGCCTTCACGTTGTGGTACCAGGACGGGTGCTTCGGGTCGCCACCCTTGGAGGCGACCATCGCGTACTTGCCGGCCTCCTCGACCTTCATCAACGGCACATAGCGCTTCTTGCCGGTCTTGGCGCCGGTCGTGGTGAACAGCACGATCGGCCGGTCCAGGATCTCAACGCCGTCCGTGGTGCCGTTCTCGATGATGCGTTCGGTCTGCTCGCGTACCCAGTCGGTGGGGCTCAGTTCGGGTTGATTCGACATGGGTGCGGTAACACCGCGGCCCCCGCCGTTATTCCCTGTGAGACCCTCGGGTGATGACAACGCACGCGGATGTCTTCATTTCTGCCACCGAGCTCGCCCGGCGCCTGGATGCCGGCGAGCCCACGACCATCCTGGACGTGCGATGGCAGCTCGGCGCCCCCGATGGGCGTGCCGCCTACGCCGACGCGCATCTGCCCGGCGCGGTGTACGTGTCGTTGGACGATGAGCTCAGCGATCACGGCGTCGCAGGTCGGGGCAGGCATCCACTGCCGTCCGGGGCGCAGCTGCAGGAGGCGGCGCGGCGCTGGGGGGTGCGGCGCGGCACACCGGTGGTGGTCTACGACGACTGGAACCGCGCCGGATCGGCCCGCGCCTGGTGGGTGTTGCGGGCGGCCGGGGTGGCCGATGTGCACATTCTCGACGGCGGACTGGCCGCTTGGCGCGCCGCCGGCGGAGCACTGGAGGCCGGCGCGGTGACCCCGGTACCCGGGGACATCGTCGTCGAGCATGACGATCTCTATGCGGGCGCGATGCCGACCCTGAGCGCCGACGAGGCCGCCGGGCATCCGAACCTGCTCGACGCGCGCGCCCCGGAACGATTCCGCGGCGAGGTCGAACCGGTCGATCCGGTGGCGGGCCACATTCCCGGGGCGCACAACCTGCCCAGCACTGCGGTGCTGACCGCCGACGGCACCGTGCTGTCGCCGGACGAGCTGGCCGCGCTGGGCTGGTCGTTCGGCGGGTCGGACCAGGTCGGGGTGTACTGCGGATCGGGCGTCACCGCCGCGGTACTGGTGGCGGCGCTGGCGGCCGCCGGCGTGGACGCGGCGCTGTTCCCGGGGTCGTGGTCCCAGTGGGGGGCCGAGACCGACCGCCCGGTGGCGACCGGCGACTAGTGCGCGATCATCTTGACGGCCACCACGGCCGCCCCGGCCCCGGCCAGTAGCGCGACCGCCAGCAGCCGCTGCCACCACACCAGCCCCGTCTTGCGAACCGCGGCGAACGTGATCAGCGCCATCTCGGCGACCAGGAACCACATCGCGCTCCACACCGCGGTGGTGGTGTCCAGCAGGCCGACCGCCGAGGCGATCAGGATGAGCACCGGCACCGCGGCGGCCTGCAGGATCTGACCCGACGAGGCCAGCATGTGCGCGGCGTCGCGGCCGCGGGGCGCGCGTCCCTCGACGCTGAGTCGGGCGATGAATTCGGCCAGCAGGGCGGCGGCCCACAAGCCACCCGCGGCCACCGCCACATCGAGCACCCGCACCCACGCGCTGGTGTCGTCGGTGGTGTACCGGGCCAGCGCGGCCAGCGTGGCCAGACACGAGATCGCCCCGTACATCCGCTCCCGCAGCGTGGCGACGACATGCTCGACGGGTTCGGCCTCCGGCACGCGCGTCACGCCAGCCTCGCCAGCAGGAATGCGCCGATCTCCCGGATCGAGGTGTCCATGATGGCGCGGTCTCCCTGGGTGTTGAAGGCATGATCGGTCGGATAGCCGGTGTGGATGACGTCGACCCCGGCTGCGCGCAGGCGCTCGGCGATCTCGATCATCTCCGGTCCCAGCGTGTCGAGATCCCCGGTCTGGATCAGGGTGGGTGGCATCTTCATGGGTAGATCGGCGTCGTGATAGGGCGAGGCGATCGGGTCGTCGTGGCTGGCCGGATCCACGAAATAGAGTTTGGCAGAGAGCTTTTGCAGCCGCGGGGAGATCGCGGCGTTGCTCTTGGGGGAGGTGCGGTCGGCGCGGGTGCAGTCCGCGACGGCATAGGAGAGCACGGCGGCACGCAGCGCGATGTCGGCGTCGTGGGAGTGCTGCGCCAGATTCATGCTGAGCTTGGCGCCGGCGCTGGCTCCACCCACGCTGACCCGGTCGGCATCCCAGCCCTGCTGGTCGGCGTTGTCCAACGCCCACTGCAGTACGTCGATGCACTCCTGTTCTGCCACAGGGAAAGTCACCTGCGGGGCGGCGTGGTAATCGATCGCCAGCACCACACAGCCGACGTCGGAGGCCAGGAACCGGCAGATGTGTGCGTCCTCGTGGGTATTGCGCAGCACGAACCCGCCGCCATGGATGTCGATGTGCAGCGGCGGCCGCCGGTCCGATGTTCCGCTCAACGGTGAGGACGGATGCGGTCGGTACACGAAGCACCGGACCGGCCCGTGCCGGGTCGGCACCCGGACGACGCCGGGCGGGTCGAGTGAGTAGGCCGGCTTCGGGATGGCGGGTGGCCGGAAGACCAACGGAGCGACCTGCTGGGCCGCGTAGGCCAACGCGTACTCCAGCGGCGCGATACGGGGGTTCGCCATGGTCACACGGTAGACGACGGCCGCCATCACCCCAGGTGGAACGCATTAAAGACCTGATGAACGAACCATTAGACCACTTTCGTTAACAACATGTCACAGATCACAAATATTGGTCTATAGGTCTTGTTTTTAGTCCTTCAGCTGCCCTACGCTCCCCACAATCGTAGAAAGGTGGATCTCCATGGCGGTTGACACAAGTGCCGTGACCGGGACCGGGGACGGTGCCGGCGAAGGCAAGCCGACGTTGAAGCGGGGAGCCATCGGGCTCGCCGGCGTCGTGTTCATGGTGGTGGCGTTCTCCGCGCCGATCACGGCGATGACCGGCAACCTGCCGGTCGCGGTGGGCTTTGGCAACGGGCTCGGTGCCCCCGCCGGCTTCCTCATCGCCACCATCGTGCTGACCATCTTCAGCGTCGGATTCGTCGCGCTGGCCCGGCATATCACCGCCGCGGGTGCCTTCTACACGTTCGTTTCGCGCGGTTGGTCGAAGATCCCCGGTCTTGCCGCCGGGGTGATGTCGATGGTCACCTATATGACGATGGAAGCCGCGCTGATCGGCATCTTCTCGGCGTTCACCGATCAAGCGATGACCTCGCAGTTCGGTATCGACCTGCCGTGGGAGGTCTATGCGCTCGGCTGCCTGCTGGTGATCGCGCTGCTGTCGCACTTCGACATCTCGGTGGCGGCCAAAGTGCTGGGCGTTGTGCTGGTTGCCGAGATCGTCATTCTCACCCTGATCGCGGTCGCCTCGCTCATCGCCAGCCCGGACGGCATGAGCTTCACCTCGCTGAATCCGATGACGGCACTGTCCACCAATGGTGTGGCCGGCGGTGTGATCGGCCTGGGTCTGCTGATGGCGTTCTGGTCCTGGGTCGGGTTCGAGTCGACGGCGATCTACGGTGAGGAGTCCAAGGACCCCAAGCGGATCGTGCCGAAGGCGACGTTCATCGCCGTGATCGGCATCGGCGTGTTCTACACGTTCATCTCCTGGGGCGTCATCGTCGGCAACGGCCCGGACAAGGCGGTCGAGCTGGCCTCCGGCGCAGACCCGTTCCAGCTGCTGTACAGCCCCGCTCAGGCGTACCTGGGCCCGTGGGCGGTCACCATCTTCGAGTGGCTGGTTCTGGGTGGTTCGTTCGCCTGTGCGCTGGCCATCCACAACTCCGCGGCCCGCTACCTGTTCGCCTTCGGCCGTGACCGGCTGCTCTGGCACCGTCTCGGTAGTGCACATCCCCAGCACGCCTCCCCTTGGGTGGCATCGCTGACCCAGAGTGGCGTAGCCGCAATCCTTCTCATCGTCTGCTCGGTGACCAAGAGCGACCCGTACGCCGAGCTGTTCGTCCTGGTCGCCATCCTGGCGACGCTGTGCCTGCTGACCGTGCAGATCATGTCGTCGATCTCGACCATCGTGTACTTCCACGTCAAGAAGCAGCATCCGGAGACCGCGAGCTGGTGGCGCACCCTGCTGGCCCCCGTCGTCGGTGGGCTGGGCATGCTCTTGGTGATCTATCTGATGGCATCGAATATGGAGGCCGCGGCGGGCACCGCCTCGGAGAGTCTCTTCTTCAAGATGATCCCGTGGATCGTGCTGACGCTGCTGTTCGGCTCGATGGCCGTCGCGCTGATCCTGCGCAAGGTGGACCCGGTGCGCTATGCGCGGATCGGCAGCACCGTGTTCGACGATCGTCCCGAAGACGTGCTGGCGGCGGACCGAGCATGACCGATTGGTCCGGTGTCAAGGTGCTGGTCACCGGGGGCAGCCAGGGGATCGGTCTGGGCATCGCCGAGGGATTCCTGTCCGCGGGTGCGGCGGTCGCGATCAGCGGCCGCCGGCCCGCCACCCTGGCCGCGGCCGCCGAGAAACTCGGCGGCCCCGGCCGGCGGGTGGCGACGATCGTCGCCGACGTCGCCGACCCGGCCTCGTGTGCGCGGATGGCCGCCGAGGCGCAGCAGCAGCTCGGCGGACTGGACGTGTTGTGCGCCAACGCCGGTATCTATCCGGAGCGCGACATCGACGAGCTCACCGCGGCCGACGTCGCCGACATCATGGCCACCAACGTCGGCGGCACCATCTTCAGCGTGCAGGCCTGCCGACCCGCGCTGAAGGCGTCCGGGCGCGGGCGGGTGGTGGTGACGTCCTCGATCACCGGACCGGTCACCGGATTCCCGGGCCTGAGCCACTACGCTGCGAGCAAGGCGGCTCAGCTGGGCTTCGTGCGCAGTGCGGCACTGGAACTGGCCGCCGATCGCATCACCGTGAACGCCATCGGGCCGGGCAGTATCCGGACCGAGGGACTGGACGGTCTCGGCGCGGACACGATGGCGAAGATGCTGGCCTGTATCCCGCAGCGCCGCTTGGGGTCACCGGCCGACATCGCCGCGGCGGCCCAGTTCTTCGCCAGTGCGGAGGCGGCGTTCATCACCGGTCAGTTCCTGGTGGTGGACGGTGGTCAGACCCTGCCCGAACTGCCCGACGCGCCGTGAAGCGGTGGCCCACTCAGCGCTTCAACCAGGCTTCGACGGTGTGCCTGGTGTCGTTGATGTGGGCCTCCATCCGCGCGGCCGCCAGTTCCGGCTCCCGGCTCTCGATGGCCTCCAGGATGGACTCGTGGTAGTCGTTGGCGTTGGGCTCCAGCCGTCCGAAGATCGCGCCGACCGGCAGCCACATCCGGCGCCGCGCGTCGGCCACGGCGTCGAGCAACCGGTCGTTCTGGGCAGCCTGGGCGATGCCCATGTGGAAGGCCGTGTCCAGCGTCTGGAAATCCGTGGTGTGTTGGGCGGACTGCTCTTTCAGCGCGGTGTGCAGCGCCTCGTCCATGCCGGACAACAGCTTGTGCAGGGCAGCGACGTCGGTGGTGCGGCGCCGCTCGGCGGCCAGCCGGGTCGCGCCGGTCTCCACGATGGCCCGGTAGTCGAAGGCGTCGCGGATGGCCCGTTTGTTCTGGCGCATCTCGCGGCGCATCGCGGCGGCGTCGTAAACCGGTGCCTGGACGGTGAATCCGCCGCCACGGCCACGCCGGACCGCGATCAGGCCGTCACGCTCCAGTACCGCGACGGCGGTGCGCACGGTGGTCCGGGAGACATCGAGCATCTCGGAGAGCTCACGCTCGGTCGGCAGCCGGTCTCCGGGGCGGAACTGACCCAGCTCCAGCGCGCGGCGCATCTGGTCGACGACCAGCTCGTGCGCGGGGATTTGCCGGACCGGGCTCAGCCCACCGGAATTGGCAGCCACCATCGCGCTCTCCCTTCACTTTGCTCGAAGGGTAGCGCACCTGGCCGCAAAATCGGGTATGTCCGGGCCATTGAACCATATGGGTCCACCATCCCCGCGGGGCACGCCCCTCCTAAAAGAACTAAAGACTTGACCAATAGTTGTTTATGAAAGAGACTTGAGCCACAACACGACGGACCGTGCTCATGAAAGGGGTATTGCGGTGGGAGACAAGGTCATTGTTACTGGAGGGGCTGGCGTAATCGGTCAGGCGATCTGCCGCCGGCTGCTGCAGAGTGGCTACGTCCCGATCGCCGCGGACCTCAAGGAAGCGGTCGACGCGCTGGACCTCACGGCGCCCGGACTCGAGGGCACACTCGCGGTCGAGATGGACGTGACCGACGGTGAGAACGTGCGCACGGTGGTGCCCTCGCTGGTTGCCGAGGGGGAGACGCTGTTCGGTGTGGTCAACTGCGCCGGCATCCTGCGGGACTCGTTTCTCGGTGAGCTCGACGAGTCGAAGCTGGAGCTGATGTTCCAGGTCAACATCGCGGGCATGGCCCGGGTGACCGACGCCGCCGCGCCGCTGCTCGCCGAGGGCAGCGCCATCGTCAATGTCGGCAGCCTGACCGGGCACTTCGGCCGGTTCCGCGGCGCATCGGTCTACGGCGCCACCAAGGCCGGCATCGCCGCCTACACCCGCTACGTCGCCGAGGAACTCGCCCCGCGCGGTATCCGGGTGAACAACGTGGCCCCCGGCGTCATCCGGGCACCGATGAGCCCGTCCATGGCGCGGGTGTCCGGCGGTGAGGAGATCAGCGCGAGCTACGCGATGCTCAAGCGGATCGGTGAGCCCGAAGAGGTCGCCGAGGCTGTCGAGTTCCTGCTGTCGCCGCGTGCCTCGTTCATCACCGCGCAGACGCTGCTCGTCGACGGCGGCGTGGTGGCCTGGTGAGCACCGAAGTGGGGCTGCCGTACAGCCCGGAACTGACCGTCGACGAGGCCAATGCGGAAGCGTTCGCCCGCCTCGACGGGGCGGACCCGTGGGTCGTCGACGTGCGCCCGGCCCGCGAGGTGTTGCCCGGGTACCGCGACAACCTGGTGCTGACCTCCGGCGCGCCGATGGCGTGGGCCGATTACACCGGCGGGCAGCGGGAAGCGTTGATCGGCGGCGCCCTGTTCGAGGGCCTGGCCCGCGACCGTGCGGACGCCATCGACGGCTTCGCCACCGGACGCATCGAGATCGGCGCCTGCCACGACTACTCCGCGGTCGGCTCGCTGGCCGGCATCTACACCGCGTCGATGCCGGTGTTCGTGGTGGAGAACCGGGCGCACGGCAACGTCGGCTTCTGCAACTTCTACGAGGGCAAGGAACCCCGCCGGCTCAACTACGGCTGTTACGACGAGGGTGTGCACGAGCGTTTGCTGCACGTGAACTCGGTGCTGGCCCCGGTGGTCGGGGAGGCGTTGCGACGCCGCGGTGGTGTCGCCCTGAAGCCGTTGATCGCCCGCGCGCTGCGGATGGGCGACGAGGTGCACAGCCGCAACGCGGCGGCATCGATCCTGTTCAACCGGGAGATCCTGCCCGCCGTGCTGGACATGGTGGACGATAAGGTTCCCGGGGTACGCGAGACGATGTTGCACCTTGCCGAGAACGACTACTTCTTCCTCCGCCTCTCGATGGCGGCGGCCAAAGCGTCGGCGGATGCGATGGTGGTGCCCGGTTCCACCCTGGTCTCGGCGATGGCGTTCTCCTGCCGCGGCTTCGCGATCAAACTGGCCGGCCTCGGCGATACCTGGTTCGAAGGTCCACCGCCGATCCACGAGGGCAAGCTGTTCGCCGGGCATACCGAGGACGAGATCACCTGGATGGGTGGCGAGTCGCCGATCACCGAGACCATCGGGCTCGGCGGGTTCGCCCAGGCGTGCGCGCTGTCGCTGCAGGAGTACCAGGGCGGCTCACCCGAGGTGATGATCGAGCGCAACCGCGAGATGTACGCCGTCACCCACGGCGAGAACAGCACCTACCGGATCCCGCTGTTCGGCTTCCGCGGCACGCCCACCGGCATCGACGCCCGCAAGGTGTTGGAGACCGGGGTGCTGCCGGTGATGGACGTCGGCTTGGCCGGCCGCGACGGCGGCCAGATCGGCGCCGGTGTCATCCGCGCGCCGCGGGAGTGCTTCGCCGACGCGCTCGCCGAATTCGACCGCAGGTTCCCCGGCCGATGACCGCCGCCCACCCACCGTCACTGCCGCTGACCTTCAGCGGTGGCCAGGCCGTGGTGACCGGGGCCGCCGCGGGCATCGGCGCCGCCATCGCGGGCGTCCTGATGGCGGCGGGCGTGCCGACGGTCCGTCTCGACATCCGGCTCCCGGAACCGGATCCGCGCCACGGCCCCGACGTGCAGCGCTGCGTGGCCGCCGATGTCACCGACGCAGATCTGGCCGGCACCCTGGCTGCCCAGGGTGTCGACCTGGACACGGTGGCCTACCTGGTCAACTGTGCGGGCATCATCGAGAACACCGGATTCGGCAACGTGGCCCAGCAGTCCTGGTTGCGCTGCCTGCAGGTCAACCTGGTCGGCGCCTACAACGTGCTCGACGCGCTCACCCCGGCACTGCGCCGGTCGTCCCCGGCCGCCGTCGTGAACATCACCTCGATCGAGGCGCACCGCGTGATCGCGCTGTCCAACCCGGACCCGAACCCGCAGTACGCGGCGTCCAAGGCGGGCCTGCACATGCTCACCCAGAGCGCGGCCCGAGCCCTGGCCGCCGACGGGATCCGGGTCAACAGTGTGTCGCCGGGCTTCGTGGCGACCGCCATGGCCGCCGCGCACGGCAGCACCGATCAGCTGCCGCCCGCGTTGGCGCCCCGGGTGCCGGCGGGCCGGTTCGCCGACCCCGCCGACATCGCCCACGCGGTCGCATTCCTGCTCAGCGACCAGGCGGCCTACGTCACCGGGGCCGACCTGCGCGTCGACGGAGGGTTCCAACTGACATGACACCCGTGGTCGTCGCACACGAACCCTCATTGGGCCGGCCGGCCCGGGTCGGGTCCTGGGAGGAGCTGGCCAAGGGCACCTTCGCCACCGCCACCGAACGCCTGGGCCGCGGCGAACGGGAGGCCGCGGCGCAACTGGTCGAGATCGCCATCGCCGAAGCCGACGAACTGCGCGACATCTACGAACGCTGGCCGGAGGCCACTGCGGACTGGATCCGCGGCCACGGCGCCGACGCCGACGAACTCGCCCGGGCCATCGATCGGTTGACCGGCCTGATCGGTGAGCAGGCGATGACCGGAATCCAGGCCGAATGGCCGAAGTTCACCGCCGCGGTGGAGGACGCCGCAGCGGCCTGCCGCGCCGGCGAGCCCGGCGCGGGCGCCGCGATCGAGACGGCACGGTCGATCTGGCAGGGCATCCACGACCGCGCCGTCGACCGGGTGTCAGGCCTCGTCGACATCGCGGTCCGGCTGGTCGGCGAGCATGCGCTCGGCGAACTGTGGGACTTCCTGATGGGCGACTGGTACGACATCCACGCACGCCGCTACGCACTGGCCAACCAGCCGTGGACGGAGTCGGCGAACCAGCTGATGATCGCCATCGTCGACGGCTTCCACGCGCACCTGACCGGCACCGGGCGGCAAGGCGACATCGAGCTGATCGAGGAGGAGACCCGGATCGGATTCCGTTTCGCCCCTTGTGGTTCCGGTGGCCGATCGCTGGACGCCCGGATCTCCGGCGGTGCTCCACGCGCGGCCGCGCCATTCAACTTCGCGGTCACCACCGAACGCCACGACTGGGCGTGGAACACCGTGGGCATCTGCTCGTACTGCGTGCACTGCTGCCAGCTCAACGAGGTCATGCCGATCGACCGGCTGGGCTACCCCACCCGGGTGATCGATGCGCCGGTCTGGGACCCCGAACGCCCGGTGAGTACGTGCACATGGTGGGTGTACCGCGATCCCGCGGATGTCCCCGACGAGGTCTATCGGCGGGTGGGCCGCGAACGCCCCGAGCCGAACCGGACCTCAGTAGCAACGACAAGGAGTGACCAGGATGGCTGAACCGATCCCCATGACACAGGTCGAGATCGCCGACTACGACCTCGGGTTGCGGGGCAAGCTGATGCGGGCCGACAAGTCGCACAAACCCGGCCTGACGTTCTGCACCATCATGTACGGGCTCTCCCTGATCGACGATGTCACCGACACCCCGTTCAGCAACGTCGGCAACGGGTACCCGGACGCGCCGCTCGCCGTCGACGAGTCCACCCGCATCCGACTGCCCTGGCGCCCGGGTGTGGATGCGGTGATCGCCGATCTGACCGGTCCGGACGGTGCGCCGCTGGAGCTCTCCCCGCGCGCCGCCGTGCAGTCCCTGGCCGCCCGTTACACCGAGCTGAATCTGGAACCGGTCCTCGGCTTCGAATACGAGCTCTGGTTGTTCCGCGACGGACCGCAGGGGCGGACCCCGCTGGGCCGCACCGAGAATGCCTACAGCCTCACCCGGAACGCCGAAATCCACGACCTCACCATGGAATTCGTCTCGCGGATGGATCAGGTCGGCATCGAGGTCGAAATGGTGCACGGCGAGCTCGGGCCCGGATTCTTCGAGTTCACCCTGGCGCCACGGCCGGCGGTGCAGGCCTGCGACGCCGCGGTGCGGGCCCGCCAGTACCTGCGCGATCTGTGCGCCGAGCGCGGACTGCACGCCAGCTTCATGGCCAAGCCCTACGCCGACAAGTCCGGCGCGGGCGGCCATGTGCACTCCAGCCTGACCCGCGACGGGGTGAATGTCTTCACCGACGGTGACCGCGCACTCAGCGCGCAGGCCGAACACTATCTCGCCGGCCTGATCGCCACCATGGCCGATGTGTCGCTGCTGTTCAACCCGTATGTCAACTCCTACAAGCGGATCGACCCGGAGATGTACACCCCGTGCACGGCGACGTGGGGCGATGACGACCGCTCGACAGCCTGCCGGTTGATCCTCGGCAACCCCGGATCCGCCCGGGTCGAACACCGCCGTCCCGGGGCCGACGCCAACCCCTACCTGGTGGCCGCCGCACTGCTGGCCGGTGGTCTGCACGGACTGCAGGAGCGGCTCACATTGCCGGCCGCCGACGCCGAACCCGCGCCGCTGCCCGGCGATCTGAGTGCGGCGCTGACGAACTTCGAGAACGCGTTGTGGCTGAACGACATGCTGGGCAAGAACTTCTGCACCTCCTACGCCGCGACCCGGCGGGCCGAACTCGAGCGTTATGAGACCTGGTTGAAGACGACCATCACAGAGTGGGAAACCGCACGGCATCTGGAGCACCAATGAGCGAAGCCCGCGAAGCTCGTATGAACACCAACACCGCTCACCTCGACCTCGCCGAGTTCGACGACCTCGTCGGCCGCGGTGAGATCGATACGGTCATCTGCGCGGCACCCGACCCCTACGGTCGCCTGGTCGGCAAGCGGCTGACCGTCCAGGCATTCCGGTCGTTGGGCCTCAACGGTGAGGGCATCAACGCCAGCAGCTTCGTGTTCGCCGTCGACCTGGAGATGAACCCGCTGGACCTGCCGGTGTCCAGCGCGGCCAACGGCTGGGCCGACATCCGGCTGGTTCCGGATCTGTCGACCATGCGTCGGGTGCCCTGGGAACCCAATGTGGCACTGGTGATCTGCGATGCGTACCAGGGCGACCGCGACGAACTGCTGCCGGTGGCACCGCGCACCATCCTGCGCCGCCAGATCGAACGCGCCCAGCAGCACGGGCTGCGGTTCCAGTTCGCCTCGGAGCTGGAGTTCTTCCTGGCCGCCACCCCGCCGCGGGAGGCCTGGGAGCGCGGCTACCAGGACCTGAAGATGATGTCGGACTACCGCTCGGACTACCAGATGATCCAAGCCGGCCGTGACGACTGGTTCATCTCCCGAATCCGCAACCAGATGCCCGATTTCGGGGTGCCCGTCGAGTCCTCCAAACCGGAGTGGGGCCTCGGGCAGCAGGAAGTCACCCTGGATTACTGCGACACCATGGAAATGGCCGACCGGCACGTGCTGTTCAAGTACGGCATCAAACAGCTCGC
The DNA here is from genome assembly GCF_019456655.1 of Mycolicibacterium diernhoferi. NCBI lineage: Bacteria > Bacillati > Actinomycetota > Actinomycetes > Mycobacteriales > Mycobacteriaceae > Mycobacterium > Mycolicibacterium diernhoferi. The sequence continues at coordinate 559,870 of NZ_CP080332.1, forward strand.
GACGCAGGCCGATCTGACGGTCACCTTCATGGCCAAACCCAAGATCGACGAGGTCGGCTCGTCCTGCCACCTGCACGTCAGCATGTGGTCCGACGGCAAGAGCATGTGCTGGACCGACGGCCCGGACGGGCCGATGTCCGAGCAGTTCGGCTCGTTCGTGGCAGGCCAGCTGCGCCACGCCGCCGACATGACCCTGATGTTCGCTCCGACGGTCAACTCCTACAAGCGGTTCCAGCCGGACCAGTTCGCCGGGACGGCCATCGCGCTCGGCAACGACAACCGGTCGTGTGCCTTCCGACTGGTCGGCCACGGGCCGTCCTACCGGGTGGAGAACCGGATCCCGGGGGCCGACGTGAACCCGTACTACGCCTACTCCGCCACCATCGCGGCCGGGCTGGACGGTATCGAGCAGCAGCTGCCGAGGCCGGACATCCTGGATGGCAACGCCTGGACCCGGGACGGTGTCGGACTGGTGCCCACCTCACTGCACCGTGCGCTGGATCTGTTCGCAGAGAACAAGATGGTGCGCAGCGCCTTCGGCGACGAGGTGTTCGAGCACCTGCTGGCCTCCAGTCAGGCCGAACTGCTGGCCTACGACTCGCACACCGTCACCGACTGGGAGACCCGCCGGTACTACGAGCGCGTCTGATCCCCGATACCACTCCACCACTGCTCATGAACAAGGAAGTGCCGCATGCCCATTGATCCGATCGCCCAGAAGATGCTCGACGACGCCAAGGCGTCGGGACGTCCGAACGCGCACCTCCTTCCGGTGCCCGTCGCCCGGGAGAACTTCGAGAACACCTTCGGCGCGCTGGCCAAACCGGACATCCACCGGGTCGTCGACGTCGAGATCCCCACCCGCGACGGTGTCGGCGTGCCCGGCCGGCTGTACCTGCCCGCCGAGCAGGCCGCCGACCTGCCGCTGGTGGTCTACTACCACGGCGGCGGCTGGCTGCTGGGCAGCATCGACTCGCACGACGTCGCAACCCGGTTGTTGGCCAACGCCTCCGGTGCCGCGGTGCTGTCGGTGGGTTACCGGCGCGGACCGGAGTCCCGTTTCCCCACCGCCGTCAACGATGCGGTGGACGCCCTGAACTGGGCGGTGTCGGCGGACTCGGGACTGGGCGTGGACACCGGGCGGGTCGCCGTCGCCGGGGACAGTGCGGGTGGCAACCTCGCCGCCGCGGTCGCGCTGCACGTGCGCGACTCGATTCGTCGAGGGGATGGCGGCCCGCAGCTGCGCCACCAGCTGCTCGTCTACCCGGTGACGACCACCGACCTGGCGCGCGGAATGGATCCGGCCTACGACGGGGTGATGCTGGAGCGCGACGAGCTGCAGTGGCATCAGGACAACTACCTGGCGGATCCGTCCGCCGCGGCCGATCCACTGGTCAACATGCTGGACGCCGAACTGGCCGGGCTGCCCGACGCCACGGTGATCCTCGCCGAATGCGATCCCATCCGTCCGCAGGGCGAGTTGTACGCCAAAGCGCTTGCCGCAGCGGGTGTCGCCGTCGAGACCCATGAGACCCCCGGCATGGTGCACGGCTTCTTCGGTCTGGACGAGGTGTTCCCGACCGCCGGCGGGGCGATGACCTTCGCCGGTGAGCGGCTGGCCGCTGCGCTGGCGACGGGTGCGCACCGATGAGCCTGACCGCACTCGTCACCGGGGCCGGCGGCGGCATCGGGCTGGCCACGGTCGTCCGGCTGGCCGCCGACGGGGTCGACGTCATCGCCACCGACGTGAAACCGCAGTCTCCCGAGTTGCCGGCCGGTGTGCGGTATGTGCCGTTCGATCTGCTCAAGGGTGACCCGGCGGTGCTGCTGGGCAACCTCGACGGTAGGCCACTGGACTATCTGGTCAATGCCGCCGGTCTGGCCCTGTTCGACCGGGACGGCTCGGTGCTCGACACCGACGAAGCGGTCTGGACGGCCACCCTCGGGGTCAACCTGCACGCGCTACGGCATCTGACGGTCGCCGCCGTGCCGCTGCTGCGCCAGGGCCGCGGCCGCAGCATCGTCAACGTGGCCAGTACCGCGGGGCTGCGCGGGATGGACTCCCCGCTGGACGCCTATCAGGTCAGCAAGGCCGCCGTGGTGTCGCTCTCGCAGAGTCTTGCCCTGCAGCTGGGGCCGGAGGGGATCCGCTGCAACACGGTGTGCCCGGGTGCCATCCTCACGCCGATGATCGAGCCGCTGTATCAGGAGAATCCGGACCGGCGCACCAATATGGAACAGCGCACCCCGCTGCGCAGGCTGGGACTGCCCGAGGACATCGCCAACGCCATCGCATTCCTGCTGTCCGAGCAGGCATCGTTCATCACCGCAACGGATTTGGTGGTCGATGGCGGCTGGATCGCGCAGATCAGGTAACCACTGGTGCGCCGACCCGGCACCTATTGACAACCCCGTTTAAGGTCTAAATAATGAGCCTATAGACATTAAATGTCTGGCTCAGACCACCGGCACCGACCGATCACTCATGAGGAGAACACCGATGAACGCTTCCGTCCGTATGACGCCCCGGGTGGCGATCATCGGTGCCGGCTTCAGCGGCATCGCGGCTGCGGTCGCACTGCAGCGCAAGGGCATCGATGACTTCGTCATCTTCGAGCAGGCGCCGGGCCTCGGCGGGACATGGTGGCACAACCGGTATCCCGGAGCAGAGGTCGATCTCGAGTCGCACATCTACTCGTTCTCCTTCGAGCGGCACGACTGGACCCGCACCCACGCCGACTGGCGTGAACTGCAGGGCTACCTGGAAGGCGTCGCGCAGAAGTGGGACCTGCCGCGCCGCATCCGGTTCAACGAGACGGTGCAGGACGTGTCGTGGTCGGACACCAACCACACCTACACGGTGACCACCTCCACCGGCGAGGACCACGGCAGTTTCACCGCCGTCATCAGTGCGGTCGGATTCCTGAACATTCCCGTGGTGCCGCCGTTCGCCCGGGGTGACCACGACTTCGAAGGCGCGATGTGCCACACGTCGCGCTGGATCGAGGGGCTGGACATGACCGGCAAGAAGGTCGGTGTGGTGGGCACCGGATCGTCGGCGGTTCAGATCGTCACCGAGGCCGAGAAGGTTGCGTCGGAGGTGAAGATCTTCCAGCTGGAGCCGAACTGGATCCTGCCCAAGGAAAGTCGCGACTTCACGCCGGCCGAGCGGCGCCTCAACCGCAACCCGCTGGTGTATGCCTGGCGCCGGTTCAAGCTCTACTACGAGTACGACACGCGTCAGCTGACCTCCGGGCACGCCCGCGCCGATGGCAAGGCCAACCGGTCGCGGCGGGAGAAGTCGCTGGCCTTCCTGCGCCGTGAACTCGGTTCGCGGCCGGACCTGATGGAACTGGCCACGCCGACGTTCGCATTCGAGGCCAGGCGCACGGTGCTCAGCGACACGTATTACGCCGCGCTGCGCAACCCGAAGGTCGCGTTGGTGCCGCATGGCGTGAAGGGGCTCACCAAGACCGGTGCGATCGACGCCAACGGCGATGAGCACGAGCTGGACATCATCGTGATGGCAACAGGTTTCGACGCCGCCAACTACCTGGGCAACTATGAGGTGCATGGACAGCGTGGCACCGAACTGCACAGCGCCTGGCAGGGTGAACCCGAGGCGTTCCTGGGCATGATGGTGCCGGGCTTCCCGAACTTCTTCATCATGTACGGACCCAACACCAACTCGGTGCCGCTGGTCTCGTTCTACGAGGCGCAGGGCGGGTTCGCCGCCGGCCTCATCGCGCGCGCCGCCAAGAAGGGCAAGACCGTCATCGATGTCCGGCGCTCGGCCTTCGTCATCTACAACGATCTCATCCAGGCGCAGCTGGCCAAGACGGTCTGGGCCACCACGAGTAACTATTTCCAGTCCGGGACCGGAAAGATCGTGTCGCAATGGCCTTTCGGCGCCACTCCGTACATCCTCGGCACGAAGCTGCTGCGCCGGATCGCAGTTCGCCTGTCCTGAGGCACCATGTCGACCGGGAACTGGGCTGAGGAGGCACGCTGCCGCACCGCGGATCCGGACCTGTTCTTCCATCCGGACGGGGAACGGGCCGGTGCCCGCGCCGAACGGCTGCGGCGGGCCCGGCTGGTCTGCGCAGCGTGCCCGGTCGCCCGGCAGTGCGCGGATCACGCCATCAGCAGTCGCGAGGGATTCGGCATCTGGGGCGGGCTGTCCGAGGACGAGCGCATCGGGCGACTACTCGCCGACGGTGCCCGCCCGCGCGGCCGATCTGTTCATCTCACACGGTAGTTAGGAGCTCGAGTTGGCGTCCAAGCCTGTCATCGCCGTCACCATCGCCGGCCGGGAACTTCCCGCAATGGTGCACTGGCGCTTGATGTTCGAAGGGCTGTCGCAGTGCGGCGCGATCCCGGTGGCGATCGACTGCGGGGAGACTCCGATTGAGATCGCCATGCTGCTGGAACAGGTGGACGGGCTGTTGATCAGCGGTGGCGCCGATGTCGATCCCAGCAGGTATGGCGGTGACCCCGAGGACCCCTCGCTGCGCGGGGTGAATTCGGTGCGTGACGCCAACGAGATCGCCGCGTTCGAGGCGGCCTGGGCGCGCGGGTTGCCCACCCTGGCGATCTGCCGGGGTCTGCAACTGGTCAACGTGGCGCGCGGCGGGACGCTGTACGCCGACCTGCCCCGGGACTTCGGGACCGCACTGAATCACCGTCTCGGTGAGGAGGCCCTGCTGCAGAGTGCCCACCAGGTCGAGATCGATGCGGACAGCCGGCTGGCGCAGTGGATGCAGACCTCCGGCGCTATCTCGGTCAACAGCCAGCACCACCAGGGCATCCGCACGCTGGCGGACGGATTCACCGTGGCCGCGCGGGCCACCGACGGGCTGGTCGAAGCCTACGAGTCACTCACCCGTCCCGTCACCGCGATCCAGTGGCACCCCGAGATCAGTTGGCACAACGACGATGTGGCACGACGGCTGCTGAGCGGTTTCGTGACCTCCTGCGTGGCACCGGTACCCGCCTACTGAGCGGGTCGGACCGTCAGGATCTGCGAGGTGGAGCCGATCGGCCCCGTCTCGTCGTGGATGACGCTCTCGGTCAACCCCAGTCCGCCCGGGCCGAACGACACCGTGGTGTCGAATCCCACCCAGCCGCCGCGCGGCTCGGCGAACAGGTGCGCGGTCAGGTCGATGTTGGGGAAGACCACCTTGGCCGGATCGGCCCGCACGGCCAACCCGTTGGCGATGTCGAGCAGCCCGATGGTCGCGGCGGCGGGGCTCACCGCCTCACCGGCGACCAGGCCGATGTCGGTGCGGACCCAGGCCGTCGCCCGCCCGAGCCCGTGCTCCACGCGCCGGACCTCGGCGGAGGCGATGAAGCCGCCGCGCCACAGCCCGGACATGTTCCAGGCCGGGATGCCGGCCGGACCGGGGATCGGGGCGGAACCCGAGCCGGCGAGTTGCGCGGTGTCGAAGCGCCGCATCAGCCAGGCGCGCAGCACCAGCACGTCGCGGCCGGCGTGGCTCAGGGTCGCCTCGACGAGTTCGATGCTGCGCCCGGGCCGGATGACCCGCACGTCCACGTCGACGTCGGCGACGGGGACCGTCCCGAGGATGTCGTAGGACAGCCGGGCCAGCGGTAACCGATCATCGCGACGGTGGTCGCGATGCTGTTCCACGGCGTGGGCGAGCAGGCCGATCGACGGAGCGATGTGCTGCTCGGCGGTGTTCCACGCCCCCTGGGTGTGCCCGGTCGCCCGAAAGCTCGACGCACCGAGCCTTTCGAAGTAATGCACCCGACGATGATGCCCGCCCGCCCCCGACACGCCCGAATCGCGGACCGGGGTCTGTGGGCGAATCCACACCTGCCCTCGTGAGCACCGCCACATCGAGGGCGCGTTGTGCGGTGAATGTGACGGAAGGTTACAGCGAAAAATCTGCCCGATTTGATAGCTGGCTTGTGCATCCCGAATTCGGCACCGTGTGCCGGTACTCATCACCGCACCAACCGAAGGACTCCGACCGCGATGTCACCCTTGCCTCCCGTTCGCCGGCACGCCGCCCTGGGCTCGACCGCACTCGCCGTCGCGCTGGTTCTCTCCGGCTGTGGCGGCGGCAGCGGCAACGAGGCATCGTCGGAGGACGCCGGCACCCCGGTCAGCGGTGGCTCCATCGTCTACGCCACCGACCGCGAGCCCACCTGCCTGGACCCGCACAACTTCGGTGACATGCCGCAGACCTACATCGCCCGGCAGTACCTCGACAGCCTGGTCTCCGAGCGGCCGGACGGCTCGGTGGTGCCCTGGTTGGCCGACTCCTGGGAGGTCTCGCCCGACGGGCTGACCTACATCTTCAAGATCAAGCAGGGCGTGAAGTTCCACGACGGCACCCCGCTGGACGCCGAGGCGGTGCACGCGAACTTCGTGCAGATCCTCGACCCGGCCACCGAGTCGGCCACCGACGCCGGCTACCTGCGGCCGTACTACGAGTCCTCGCGCGCCATCGACCCGGCCACCTTCGAGCTCAAGCTCAAGACCCCGTACTCGGCGCTGCTGCCGGTGCTCTCGCAGGCGTTCTTCGGCATCGAGTCGCCCAAGGCCATGGCGCGTGGCCTGGAGCAGAACTGCCAGTCCCCGGTCGGCACCGGGCCGTTCATCGTCAAGGCCTGGCACCGCGGGCAGAGCGTCGAGTTGGAGCGCAATCCGGACTACAACTCCGCCCCTGCCGACGCCAAGCATCAGGGTCCGGCCTATCTGGACAGCGTGACCTGGAAGTTCATCGAGGACGGCTCGGTGCGGGCCGCCGCGGTGCAGGGCCGTGACGCCGACATCATCTTCAATCCGCCGCCGCAGCAGGTCGCCGCGCTCAAGGCCGATCCCAACCTGACGACGCAGGAGTTCACCCACACCGGGCTGCCCAACGGCATCGCGCTGAACACCAGCCGGGCGCCGTTCGACGACACCTTGGTGCGCCAGGCGTTCATCCACGGCGCCAACGCCGAGGCCGCGGTCAAGAGCGCCTACCTCGGTGTCTACGAGTGGGAGCACGGCCCGATCTCGTCGACCACGCCGTACTTCAAGGACCTGCGCAGCTTCTATTCCTATGACAGGGACAAGGCCGACAAGCTGCTCGACGAGGCCGGCTGGACGCAGCGTGACGCCGACGGCTTCCGCACCAAGGACGGCAAGCGCCTGACCGCCGAACTGGTCTACTCGGCCGACACCGGGGACACCCCGCCGGCCGACGTGACGCTGTTCCAGAACATCCAGTCCGCGGAGAAGGAGATCGGCTTCGACGTCGTGCTCAAGCCGCTGCCCCAGGACCAGTACTTTGCGGCGTTCAGCGACAAGGACGCCTATGACGGACTGACCGGCGCGTACTGGAACAGCCCGACCCCGGCCGTGCTGTCCATCGTCTTCTCCTCGGATTCGCTCAAGGCCGCCCCCGGGAACAACATGAGCTGGGTCGAGAACCCGAAGATCGACGAACTGGTCCGCGCCGCGGCAGGCACCACCGATACCGCTGAGCAGCAACGCCTCTACGGTCAGACGCAGGAGATCGTCGCCGAGGAGGCCTATCAGCTGGGCCTGTACCCGGTGCTCACCCGGCTGGTGGCCAAGAAGAACCTCAGGGACGTCTGGATCGAGCCGTCCGAGGGTGAGCCGGTGCTGCACGACGCCTGGCTGGCCCCGTGAGTCTGGCAGTACCCGGAGCCCGCCGCACCCCGATCGGGGTGCGGCGGTTCCTCGTTCGACTGGCCGGTGTCATCGGTGTGCTGTGGGGTGCGGCCACCCTCACCTTCATCGCCGCCCAGCTGATGCCGGGTGATCCGGCCCAGACCATCCTGGGCGGGGCGGGCTCACGCCCGTCCCCGGAGCAGATCGCGGCGGTCCGTGAGCAGTACGGGTTCAACGACCCGGTGCTCGTGCAGTACCTGAACTACCTGGGCGGGCTGCTGCGCGGCGACCTCGGCACCTCCTACATCCTCAAGCAGCCCGTCACCGGTGTGATCACCGAACAGCTCGCTCCGACAGTGGTTCTCACCCTGACCGCGCTCGTGCTGTCATGGGTCATCGCGGTGGCGGTCACCCTGCTCACAGCGCACCGCAGCCGTTGGCTGTCGTCCATCGGCTCGGGCCTGGAGATCTTCCTGGCCGCGCTGCCGCAGTACTGGCTGGGCATCGTGCTGCTGGTGGTGTTCGCCTTCCAGCTCCGGCTGCTGCCGGTGGTGGGGGACAGCGGCCCCGAAGGGCTGGTGCTGCCCGCCCTCACCCTGGCCCTGCCGCTGGCCGGCTACCTGGGCCAGGTGACCCGCGACGAGTTCTCCTCGGCCATGGAACAACCGTTCGCCGTGTCGGCGCGGGCCCGCGGGATGAGCGACTGGGCGGTGCGCTGGCGGCACGCCCTGCGCCACGCACTGCTGCCCGGGCTCACCCTGTCCGGGTGGGCGCTGGGGTCGCTGTTCTCCACCGCCGTCATCGTCGAATCGGTGTTCGTCCGGCCCGGTTTGGGGCGGTTGCTCGTCGACGCCGTGACATCCAAGGACATGCCGGTGGTGATCGGGGTGACGTTGTTCGTCGCGGCGGTCTACGTGCTGGCCAACCTCTTGGTCGACATCGCCTTCGTGCGCGTCGACCCGCGACTGCGGAGGACCCGATGACCATCGCGAACCCGGTGACCGGCAGCCGGCGGGCATTGCGGCCCGCGGTGGTTCTCGCCGCGGCCTACCTGGCGCTGATGTTCGCCTGGGCGGTCGCGCCCGGGGTGTTCACCAGCGGCACCCCATACGACACCGATATCGAAACACCCTTGAAGCCACCGTCGTTGGAGCACTGGTTCGGCACCGACGCCTCCGGCCGGGACATTTACACCCGGGTGGTCTTCGGTGCGCAGAGCTCACTGGCCATCGGGGTGGGCGCCACGGCGCTGGCCCTGATCGTGGCGATCGCCCTCGGGTTCGCCGCCGGGCTGGGCGGGCGGTTCGCCGACGGGGTCATCAGCCGCTTCCTCGAAGTGGTGCTGTCCATCCCCGGACTGCTCATCGCGCTGCTGTTCATCGCGGTGCTCGGCCCCGGCGTGGCCACCCAGATCCTGGCCGTGGCGATCGGCTCGGCCGTCGGCTACGCGCGCATGGTGCGCGGTCAGGTGATTGCGGTCAAGGATTCCGGATACGTCCATGCCGCAACGGCACTCGGTCACTCCCGGCGCCGCATCATCACCGCGCACGTGTTCCCCAACGCGATGCGCCCGCTGGTGGTGCTCGGCACCATGGGCATCGGCCAGTCGATCATCTGGGCGTCCTCGCTGAGCTTTTTGGGACTCGGCGTCGCGCCGCCCGCCCCGGAGTGGGGCGCCATGCTCAACGCCGGCCGCGACTTCGTCTCCACCGCATGGTGGCTGGAGCTGTTCCCGGGTCTGGCCATCATCGGTTGCACCCTGGCCGTCACCGTGGTGGGCCGGTATCTGCAGCAGCGCCTGGAAGGACGGCTCGAATGAGTCCATTGGTAGCGGTCGAGGACCTGACGGTGTCCTTCGGCAAGCACCGCCGCGAGGTGGTGCGCGGTGTCTCCTTCGAGGTGGCGCCGGGCGAATGCTTCGCCATCGTCGGCGAATCCGGGTCCGGTAAGAGCGTCACCGCCCGCGCCCTGCTCGGGCTGACCGGTCCGACCTCGCACACCGCGGCGAGCCGCCTGGAACTGCACGGAAAGTCCTTGCTGGGCCACAAGGACCGGGACTGGCGCCGCATCCGGGGCCGCGAGGTCGGCTTCGTGCTGCAGGACGCGCTGGTCTCACTGGACCCGTTGCGCACCGTGGGCGCGGAGATCGCCGAGACGCTGCGGCTGCACAAGTACGGCAACAAGTCCGCCCGGCAGAAACGCGTGCTGGAACTGCTCGACGCCGTCGGGGTGCCGGAGCCACCGTTGCGGGCCCGCCAACTGCCCCAGGAACTGTCCGGCGGGCAGCGCCAGCGTGCCCTGATCGCCTCGGCCATCGCCCTGCAACCGCCGCTGCTCATCGCCGACGAGCCGACCACCGCCCTGGACGTCACCGTGCAGGCGCAGATCCTCGAGCTGCTGCAGACCATGAAGGACAACGGCACCGGGCTGATCCTGATCAGCCACGACCTGTCGGTGGTCAGCCGTCTCGCGGACCGGGTGGCGGTGATGCGGGAGGGACAGTTCGTGGAACAGGGCGCGGTCGGCGAGGTGCTGGCCAACCCCGGGCACCCCTACACCCAGGCACTGATCGATGCGGTCCCGGCCACCCACCGCAAGGGCACCCGACTGTCCGCGCAGCCGCCACGCCCGGTGCACGAGGGACGGCGCCGCACGACATTCGACGGTGTGGTGCTGCAGGCCGAGGGCCTCACCAAGCGTTTCCGCGGCCCCGACGGTGCGGACCGCACTGCCGTGCAGGATGTCTCGTTCAGCATCGCGGCCGGCGAGACGCTGGGCATCGTCGGTGAGTCCGGATCCGGCAAGACCACCACCGCCCGGATGGCGCTGGCACTGCTGGAACCCGACGCCGGCACCGTGCTGCTCGGCGGGCAGCCCTGGAGTGCGCTGACCGAATCGCAGCGCCGGCCGCGGCGCCGGGAGATCTCGGTCGTCTACCAGGATCCGCTGGGATCCTTCGATCCGCGCTGGACGGTGCGCCGGATCGTCTCCGACGCCCTGCCCGCCGACACCTACCCCGACGCCGAGACGCGCCGGGCCCGCACCGAGGAGCTGCTGGCCGATGTCGGTCTGGGCGCCGAACACCTGGACCGCAGGCCGCTGCTGCTCTCCGGCGGGCAGCGTCAGCGGGTGGCCATCGCCCGCGCCCTGGCACCCGAACCCGCACTGATCGTCCTCGACGAACCGGTGTCCGCGCTGGACGTGACGATCCAGGCCCAGGTGCTCGATCTGCTGGCCGACCTGCAGGACCGGTTGGGGCTGTCTTACCTGTTCATCTCGCACGATCTCGGTGTCATCCATCACGTCGCCGACCGGGTGCTGGTGATGCGGCACGGGAAGGTCGTCGAATCCGGTGGTGCGGCAGAGATCTTCGACTCGCCCCAGGACCCCTACACCCGTCAGCTACTGGCGAGCCTGCTGGTCGCCGAACCCACTCCCGGAGGTACCGCATGAGCCGCCAGATCATCCTCAATGCGTTCGACATGAACTGTGTGACGCACATCGTCGCCGGTACCTGGCGGCACCCCCAGTCCCAGGCCGTGCGGTACAAGGACATCGAGTACTGGACGGATCTGGCCAAGGTGCTCGAGCGCGGCCTGTTCGACGGCCTGTTCATCGCCGATGTGCTCGGGATCTACGACGTGTACGCGCAGGGCCCGGAGGCCGCGCTGCGTGCGGGCGCCCAAGTGCCGGTGAATGATCCGATGCTGGTGGTCTCGGCGATGGCCGCGGTCACCGAGCATCTCGGTTTCGGGGTCACCGCGGCCACCTCCTTCGAGCATCCCTATTCGTTCGCGCGCCGGATGTCGACGCTGGATCACCTGACCAAGGGGCGGGTCGGCTGGAACATCGTGACCGGATACCTGGAGAGCGCCGCCCGCAACCACGGCCTGGACACCATCACCCCGCACGCCGACCGCTACGACATCGCCGACGAGTACACCGAGGTGCTCTACAAGCTGTGGGAGGGCTCCTGGGAGGACGATGCGGTGGGCACCGACCCGACCCGCACCGAGTACGCCGACCCGGCCAAGGTCCACCCGATCGGGCACGAGGGCAGGCACTTCCGGGTCCCGGGCATCCATCTGTGCGAACCCTCGCTGCAGCGCACCCCGGTGCTCTATCAGGCCGGGGCATCCACCCGGGGGCGGCAGTTCGGCGCCGAGAACGCCGAGGTCATCTTCATCGGCGCGCCCACCAAGGACATCCTGCGCGAGGCGGTGGCCGATATCCGGGCCCGCGCCGCGGCGGCCGGCCGGGACCCGTATGACGTGAAGATCGTCAACAGCCACGTCATCGTCACCGGCGCGACCGAGACCGCTGCGCAGGCACGGTATGACGAGTTCCGCAGTTACACCGATCCGCAAGGGGCGCTGGCCCTGTGGTCGGGTTGGCTCGGCACCGACCTGTCCCGGTTCGAGCTCGACGCCCCGGTCGAGGTCACCGACAACGAGTTCCTGAAGTCCTCGGTGGAGATGTTCGGTCAGGGCCAGTGGACGCTGCGCGACTTCATCGACGCCCACGCGATCAACGTCGATGGGGCCATGTCGGTGGGCGGGCCCTCGCAGGTCGCCGACGAACTGCAGGAATGGGTCGCCGAGACCGATGTCGACGGTTTCAACCTGACCAACGTGATCACCCCCGGCACCTTCGTCGACATCGCCGACCACGTCATCCCGGAACTGCAGCGCCGGGGCGTCTACAAGACCGAGTACACCGAAGGGACCCTGCGGCACAAGCTGTTCGGCCGTGGTCCCCGACTGCCCGAATCCCACCGTGCGGCCGACTACCGCCACGTCACCCAGGAGGTCTCCCGATGACCAGCATCACCACCGAACCACTGACCTACGGGTCGCAGCAGTTGGCCGAACTGATCGAGAAGATCGGCGAGGGCGCGCTGGAACGTGAGCGCACCGGGGAACGGCCCTTCGCGGTGATCGACCTCATCAAGGAGTCCGGCCTGGGTGCGCTGCGGGTGCCGCGCGCCGAGGGCGGTGGTGGCGCCACCCTGCGCGAACTGTTCGCCACCGTCATCGCGATCGCGGAGGTCGACGTCAACGTCGCCCACATCCTGCGCGGGCACTTCGCCCACATCGAGGAGCGGCTGCGGGTCGACGGCGAGGTCCGGCGCCAGGGCATCGACCTGGCGCTGTCGGGCAAGCTGATCGGCAACGCCTCCACCGAGATCGGCTCCACCCCGGCCGGCGGGTTCACCTGGCAGACCACGCTGACCCCCGACGGTGAGGACTACCTGCTCAACGGCAAGAAGTTCTTCACCACCGGCACGCTGTACTCCGACTACGCCGAGGTGCTGGCCAGCGACCCCACCGGCGCCTCGGTGATCGTGCTGGTGCCCACCGACCATCCCGGCGTCACGGTGCTCGACGACTGGGACGGGATGGGCCAGCGCGCCACCGGCACCGGCACCGCCATCTTCGAGAACGTCCCGGTACGGGCCGCGGAGGTGATGGAGTTCGCGCCGCCGGGCGCCGATGACGAGGAGCAGTCGCTGTACCTGTCCGGGGCGTTCTTCCAGCTCTACGTGACGGCACTGGAAGTCGGGGTGATCCACGCGCTGCGCAAAGATGCGGTGGCGCACGTGCATTCGCGGACACGCAGTTTCGCCTGGGCGCCGAACCCGGTACCGGCCGATGATCCGCTGCTGCAGCGCGAGATCGGTGAGATCGCCGCCGCGGCCTACGCCGGGCAGGCCACCGTGCTGGCCGCCGCCGACGCGCTGGCCGCGGCCTTCGAGGCCGATGTGCACAAGACCGACCCGGATCTGGAACTGGCGCACGAGGCCTCGCTGCAGGCCGCGTCCGCCAAGATCGTGGTGGACGCGCTGGCGCAGAAGGCCGCATCGCAGATCTTCGACGTGGGCGGGGCCTCGATCGTGCGTCAGGTACACCTGCTGGACCGGCACTGGCGCAACATCCGCACGCTGGCCTCGCACAACCCGTCGTCGTACAAGGCGCAGGCCATCGGCGCGCTGTACGCCCGCGGGACGAAACTGCCGGGCAGCGGCTACTTCTGACCCGCGGTTCGCGGAGTTCTAGCCGTAACCATTCCGGCTGGAACTCCGCAAATCACGAGAACGCACCCCGGTACTGCGCCGCCGGGTGCCGCTCGTTGATCAGGTCGGTGCCGAACAGCTTGGCCCGCGTCGATCCCGGCGCGTACTCGCGCTGGGCCAGCCCGCGGTCCTGCAGCACCGGGATGACGTGCTCGACGAATTCCACATAACTGCCCGGGATGGTGGCGTTGACGACGTTGATGCCGTCCACACCGGCGTCGCGCCACCGCTGCAACTGATCGGCGATGCTCTCCGGAGTGCCGACCACCCGAGAGTTACGTCCTTGCAGCAGACCGAGATCGCGCACCGTGGCCGCTCTGCCTGGCGATTCCCCGGGTCGCTGCGCTCCTGCCCGCCGAGAAACCGATTCCTGGACCCACTCCACAATGCTGCGGGTCCCATCGGTGTTGCCGATGTCGCCGAGCGGGGCGTCCAGGTCGTGGCCGCCGAAGTCGACGCCGACCGCACCGGACAGATGCGCCACCATCCCGTCCAGATCGATCGCCTCGTCCAGTTCGATCTCCTTGCGGCGGGCCTCCTCCTCGGTACTGCCGATGACGAAGTGCAGGCCCTGGAAGAACTTCAGGTCGTCGCGTTTGCGCCCGGTGGCCACCACCCGGCGGCGGGTGTCCTCGATCAGGTCCCGGGCCTGCTCCGGGCCGGGGCTGATGATGAATTGCGCCTCGGCATGCCGGGCCGCGAAATCCCTTCCCGCGGTGGATGATCCGGCCTGGAACAGGATCGGTGTGCGCTGCGGTGACGGTGCGACAAGATGCGGCCCCTCGACCCGGTACCGCTTGCCGACATGGTTGATCTTGTGGATCTTGGCGAAGTCGCCGTGCAGTCCGCGCGCCCGGTCCTGCAGCAGCGCCCCGTCATCCCAGGAGCCCTCCCACAGTTTGTAGGTGACATCGACGTACTCGTCGGCCCACCGGTAGCGCTCATCGTGCTCCTCCAGTCCGTCGTAGCCGAAGTTACGGGCCGCGTTCTCCAGCGCACTGGTCACGATGTTCCACGCAATCCGGCCGTTGGTGGCGTGGTCGAGGGTGGAGATCTTGCGGGCGAAGTTGAACGGATGGTCCTGGATGACCGAACTGGTGATGGCGATACCGAGATCGGTGGTGTTGTACGCGATGGCCGAGGCGATCACGCTGGGATCGTTGCTCGGAATCTGCAGACCGGCCTGCACGTACTTCTCATAGGAGCCGCCGTAATCCCCGTACAGGCCCACCACATCGGCGAAGAAGATGAAGTCGAACCGGCCTCGCTCAAGCACTTTCGCCAGCGCGACCCAGTGCTCGAGGGAGTTGAAATCGGTCTGGCCGGCATCGGGTCGACGCCACAGTCCCTGCAGGATGTGCGAGGTCGTGTTCATCACGAATGCGGAGAAATGAAGGTGTGGGGTCGGCATTCGAGGAAATCTCGCAACCGAACCCCAGGCACGACAACAGTTTCACTCACCGTGCGTTGCAGTCACGGTAATTATTATCCTGCGCCAGACGCTCGGCAGATCTGTTTGCTACGACTAGCTTCTGCCCGATGACTTCCGACAACAGCGGCAATCCGCGCCGCGCCGTCGACTCCGTGATGGAGCGACTGGACACCTATGGCATCGGGCGCCGGCAGTTCGTGAAACTGCTGGCCGGTAGCACCGCCGCGCTGGCCGGTGTCGGCGCGCTGTCCGCGGTGGGACGCCGCGATGCGGCCCGTGGCGGTGCCGTCGCCTACACCGACGGTCAGTTCGCGCTGCTGAACTGGTCTTCCACCGGCGACTACCAGGTGCAGTGGGGGCGAGCGTTCCAGGACGCGGCCGGCCAGCTCGGCTACAAGAGCGTGGTGCTCGACGGCAAGAACGATGCGGCCGTGCAGTCCAACCAGTTCAACCAGCTGCTCACCCAGAAGACCACCGCCATCTTCGTCGGCCTCAACGACGCCGGCGCGCTACCGACGCTTGCGCACGACGCCAACGAGAACGGCGTGCTGTTCCAGGCGGCCTGGAACTCGCCGGCCTGGTACACCCCCTGGCACAGCGACGTCGACGGCGACAAGTACACCACCTTCCTGATGCCCGACGAGTACGTGTCGGTGGGCAAGGCCGTGGACGTGCTGGCCCGCAAGATCGGGGAGGAGGGCACGATCGTCCGGGTCGGCGGCTACTACCCGTCCATCGACGGTTGCGAGGTGCAGCGCCGGCTCGCAGTCCACGAAACCCTGAAGAAATACCCGAAGATCAAGTTCGCGGGGGAACTGCACGCCAAATACGACGCCGACCTGTCCCAGCGTGCGGCCGCGTCCCTGCTGGCGCGGTTCCCCGACACCCGCGGCATCGTCGCGGTCAACGACGACGCCGCCACCGGTGTGGTGGCCGGTATCGAGGCGGCCGGCAAGGTGCCCGGTAAGGACGTCTTCGTGGTGGGCGCCAACGGATCCACCGCAGGAATCGACCGGATCGTCAAGGGCACCCAGCTCGCCACCACCGGCAACGTGCCGGCCTACCCGTCCTTCTTCACCCTGGCCCAGTTCCACGACCGGCTACAGGGCTGGAAACCCGAAGCGGCCGAACGGTTCTACGGCTGGCACGCCGAGATCATCACCGCGGAGAACGTGCACAAGTTCAAGACCCGCTTCGTCGACGGGCCGATCGCCGAGTCCTTCGACGTGCGGCTGCTCTCGCGCACCCTGCACCCGACCGACTTCGACCTGCAGTTCGACGGCTACCCGGTCGAGGACCTGGAGACCATCTGGCCGGGGGTGCCCAAACCGGCGGGCTTCGAATACCCCGAGGCCTATCTGAATGCTCAGCGCAACGGCGATTTCGACCGGATCCGCGCGCTCTACAAGCAGCACTACCGGACCCCGGTGCTGGGTCCCTCCCCGTACAGGAAGGTCTGACATGACGGTGTTGGAAGAAGAGGCGGTGGCACACGAGCCGGTTCGGGCCGAGCCCCGGCTGCAGGCCCACGACATCGTCAAGACCTTCGGCGCCAACCGGGCGCTCAAGGGCGTCGACCTGACCGTCGGCGACGGCGAGGTCGTCGGCCTGATCGGGGAGAACGGCGCCGGTAAGAGCACCATCCTCAACATCGTCTCCGGGGTGCTGCCGTTCGACTCGGGCACCCTGCAACTCGACGGCCGCGACATCGCCCCGAAGTCCTACCAGGAAGCCAACAAACTGGGCATCTTCCGGGTGTTCCAGGAGGCGAACCTGGTGGACACCCTGCCCGTCTACCAGAACGTGTTCTTCGGCTGGGAGCACCTGTTCCGCACCCGGCTCGGTGGACTGGACCACCGGGCACTGCGCAGGGCGGCCAGCACGGCGCTGGAATCCGCCGGGGTGGACGGCGTGGACGTGTCCGCCCCGACCGGCGTGCTGGCCCCCGGGCAGAAGCAGAGCCTGGACATCGCCCGGGTCACCGCACTGGCCGACCTGCTGGAGGTCGAACGCCCGGTGGTGTTGTTCGACGAACCGACCACCGCACTGGACTCCGAGCACGAGGACAATTTCCTGCTGCTGCTCAAACGCCTGCGCGGTGTCGCGGCCGTCGTCTTCGTCTCGCACCGGCTGCCCGAGATCATCGAAACCACCGACCGGATCACCGTTTTCAAAGACGGTGAATCGGTCGCCGACCGGCCCACCCAGGGCACCGACGAGAGTGAACTGCACCGGTTGATGGTGGGCCGGCTGCGCACCGAGAACTACTACCGTGAGCACGCCCAGGTCGAGATCGCCGCGCAGACCCCGCCCCGGCTGGTGGTCGAGTCCGTCGCCGGTGCGGGCGTGCTCCGGGAGGCCTCGCTGGCGGTGGCGCCCGGTGAGATCCTCGGCCTGGCCGGCACCGAGGGCTCCGGGAAGCGGGTGCTGGGCGAGATCGTCGCCGGCGCGGTCCGCGCCACCGCGGGCCGGGTGCTGCTCGACGGGCAGGAGGTCACCGGTGACATCGGCGAGCACGTCCGTGCCGGCATCGCCTACGTACCCCCGGACCGCTCCGAGAAGGGTCTGGTCACCTCGTCCTCGATCGTCGACAACATCCAATTGGCGTCGCTGCACGATCTTTTCGCCACCCGCCGGGTCGGGCTGTGGGCGGTCGGGCGGGCCCGCAAGGTCGCCGACCAGTACGTCGACGAACTCGGCATCGTCACCCAGGGCATCGACGCACCCGTGTCCTCGCTGTCCGGCGGCAACGCGCAGAAGGTGCTGATCGCCAAATGGCTGCTGCGCAAACCAGATGTGCTGGTCCTCGACGAACCCACCCAGGGCGTGGACACCGGCGCCCGCGAAGGCATCTACGACCTGCTCCGCAAGGTCGCCGCCGAGGGCACCGCGATCGTCCTGGTCAGCGATGACCTTCCCGAACTCATCGGCCTGTCCAACCGGATCGCCGTCGTCACCGAGGGCCGCCTGGTGGCCACCGTCGACGCACCGGCCGGGGCCAAACCCGATGAACACGATCTCGTCGCGCTGATGATCCCCGGCACCACTTCCCCCGTACCCACCACCACTGGATGAGGCCATGACCACTGAATTGACGCTTCCCGCACCCACTCCCGACGCACCCGCCGAGCGCCCCACGCCCCGCGGCTCGCTGTTCGGCCGGCTCAACGTGGTGCGTGACCTGCTCCCACTGGCCGCTCTGCTGGCGCTGTTCGTGTTCTTCTCGGTACGTGCCGAGGCGTTCCTGTCCGCGGCGAACCTCACCCTGATCAGCGGGCAGGCCGGCATCCTGCTGCTCGCCTCGCTGGGGGCGACGCTGGTGATCATCGCCGGCAGCGTCGACCTGTCCGTCGGCTCCATCGCCCTGCTCACCGGGGCGGTGGTGGCCCTGTCGATCAACAACGGCTTCGGCAACCCGATCGTGGTGCTGCTCATCGCGATTGCGGTGGGCGCGCTGATCGGGCTGGTCAACGGGGTGGTGTTCGCCTACGGCCGGGTGCCGTCGTTCATCGCCACCCTGGGCACCCTGTCGCTGTTCGCCGGTATCGGGCTGTCCATCCTGCAGGGCAGCACCATCAACTTCACCAACCAGGCCGTCCGCGACCTTGCCATCGGCCAGTTCATCCCGAATGTGCAGAACGCCGCGCTGATCGCGCTGGCCGCCTTCCTGGTGGTGTGGTTCTTCGCGCGGCGCACCCGGCTTGGCCTGTACGTCTACGCGGTCGGCGGCAATGAGCGGGTGGTCGACCTGGCCGGTGTGCGCACCCGCCGGGTGAAGGTGCTGATCCTGATCCTGTCCGGTATCACCGCCGGGCTGGCCGGGCTGCTGCTGACCGCCCAATTGGGCGCCGCCGGGCCGTCATTGGGGTCGACCATCCTGCTGGATTCGATCGCCGCGATCGTGATCGGCGGGACCGCGCTGTCCGGCGGTGTCGGCGGAGTCGGGCGCACCGTGCTGGGCGTGCTGATCCTGACGGTACTGTCCAACGGGCTCAACCAGATCGGCGCCGCCGACTACACCCAGACCATCATCAAGGGTCTGGTGATCATCGTGGCGGCGGTCTTCACGATGGCCTCCCAGCGCAAGCTGATCGTCAAATAGCATGAGCGGGCCACGATTCGGAGTCTGGGCACTGGAGGAGGGCTGCTTCGGCTCTCCCCATCACCCCGAGGACCCGCACGACGCCCGCTGGGAGCGGGTGCGGGATCAGGTGTTGCTCGCCGAGGAGCTGGGCTACGACAGCACCCTGATCGCGCAACTGTTCATCAGCCCGTTCGGAGAGGACTACGACCAGGGTGAGGCCTGGTCGCTGGCGGCCGCGCTGGCGGCACTGACCAGCCGGATCGAGCTGATCGCCGCGGTCAAACCGTATTCCTACCCGCCCGGGGTGCTGGCCAAGATGGCCCTGCAGATCGAGGAGATCAGCGGCGGCCGCTTCGCCGTCAACCTGGTCAACGGCTGGTTCGCCACCGAGGCCCGTCGACTCGGGTTGACCTTCGGCGACCGGGACGAGCGGTACGCCTATGGGCGGGAATGGATCACGATCGTCCGTGAGTTGCTGACCGGTGGCCCGTCGACATTCCAGGGCCGGTGGTTTCGCACCGACGGTTACCGACCCCGGCCGGTGTCCCGGTGGCGGGACCGGCCGAAGATCTACAGCGGAGGCGAGTCGGAACCGGCCCGGGCGCTGGCCGCCGACGCCTGTGACGCCTGGTTCATCAACGGCCAACCGCTCGAGCGGGTCGCGGCGCTGATCGAGGATGTGCGGGCCCGCCCGCGGATCGGCCCGCCGGTCGAGTTCGGGATGGCGGCGTTCGTCATCGCCCGCGACACCGACGCCGAGGCCGCCGACGCGCTGGCCTACGCCTGGGAGATCAGCAAGCGCGACCGCCTCGAGCAGGAATGGATCAGCGGGCAGGTCGCCCCCGACGTGCAGATGTTCAAGACGTTCGAGGAGTTCCCGCACATCGGCACCAACGGCGGTACCGCGGCCGGCCTGGTCGGCAGCTACGACACCGTCGCCCGGCGGGTCGAGGAATTCCACGACGCCGGCATCGACCTGTTCATGCTGCAGTTCCAGCCCTTCGAGGCCGAGATGAGCCGGTTCGCCGAGCACGTCCTGTGCCGGGTCAAAGGCCGCGTACGCGCCTAGGATCGAGTACATGGCCCGTCACTACGCGACCGCAGACCAGGTCTCCCTCGATGAGCTGCTGGAGTTCGTCCGCCCGCGGCACCGGATGGTGCTCACCACCTTCCGCGCGGATGGGTCGCTGCAGAGTTCCCCGGTCACCGGCGGGGTCGATGACCAGGGCCGACTGGTCATCGCGAGCTATCCGCAGCGCGCCAAATCGGTGAACATCGGCCGCACCGCGCGGGCCAGCGTGACGGTCCTCTCCGACGAGTTCAACGGCCCCTACGTCCAGATCGACGGCGAGGCCGAACGCATCGACCTGCCCGATGCGGTGGAACCGCTGGTGGACTATTTCCGCGCGGTCGCCGGGGAGCACCCGGACTGGGACGAGTACCGCCAGGCGATGATCGATCAACGGAAGTGCCTGCTGCGCATCACCCCTCGCAGCTGGGGACCCGTTGCCGCCGGCGGCTTCCCGCCACCGGCCTAGGACGGACGGGCGTACTTGCCCTTCGGATCGAAATTGGCGTTGCTGATCGCGGTGGACAGACCGGTGCCGATCGGCCCGAGGTGATCGAACAGCTCGGAGGATCCGGTGGCCACACCGTCGGCGCTGGTGTGGGTCAGTGCCGCGAGTGCGATGTAGGGCCCGTCCGGCAGCCGGCTCAGCGCCAGCGTGTAGTCGGCGTTGATGAACGCCAGTCCGGCGGTGCTGAAGTTGGTCATCGAACTGGTGACATCGACGGCCATCGCCGCCCGGATGAACGGAGTCAGCTCCTCGCCGTCCACCAGATCCCGGAACTCGCGGATCCATGCGTACCGGGGACCTGCCTGCTGCCAAGGAAATTCGAGGCCGTTGGAGTCGCCGGTCGGGCCGTAGGCGCGGATGAACATCGGTATCGCTTCGTCGATCTGCTCGGGCTCCTCCGGTATCGGCGGAAGGTCGACCGGGGTGCTCCAGAACTCGCCGTCGGGCTGGGTGCTGCGGCGCAGGTAGAGCGCCGACGCCCGGGCGACCAGCGCCCCGCCCTGGGTCATGGCCGCATCGACCGACCGCATCCGGGCGCCGGCGCGCACCACAGTGGCACTGACCTGCAGAGGTTCGGTCGCCACCCGGCGCAGGATCTCCACCGTCAGCCGGGCCGGCTGCAGGGTGGTGTCTTCCACCTGGGCCTCGATGGCGCGGGCGAGCAGTCCGCCGACCACCTGGCCGCCGAGGGTCGGTCCCCATCCGCCGTGCGCGATCGGATTGGGAACCAGGTCCGCACCGTACTGAACCACGAACGGCGTCGCAGTGCTGAGCGTCATGGGCTTCCTTTCGCGGGCGCCCCGCGCGCCGACCACGTCGACGTTATTACAAAAACAGTCACAACTGTAATCTCAGGACCGGGGTTTGCGACCGTGTTCCCGGTAGAAGTCCACATGCGCCCGAGCCGCATCTGCCCACGTCATCGACAGTGCGAGAGCCCGTCCCGGGCCGGGGTCACCGGGATCGGTGAGGGCGTCACCGAGCTCGGCGGCGAATCCGGTCACGTCCGCCGCATAGCGCACGGTCGGCCCGAAGACCTCGCGCAACACGGGCAGATCACGCGCGACGACGGGGCGGCCGGCGGCCAGCGCCTCCAGGGCCGCCAACCCGAAACCCTCCTTGGTCGACGGGAACGCGAACACCTCGCAGTCCTTGACCAGTCCGGGCAGGTCGTCGTCGGCGACCGCGCCGAGGATGATCGGGGCGATATCCAGTTCCCGGCAGCGTGCCTCGAAGGCGCTGCGATAGTCGCGGTAGTCGAACAGGGTCTCTCCGCCGGCGATGACCAGCGCCAGATCCGGGCATGTCCGTCGCAGCAGTCGATACGCCTCGAGCAGGTCGAGGGTGCCCTTACGGGGTTCGATTCCGCCGACGGTCAGCAGGTACCGTCCCAGCCGTCCGCGCCACTGTCCGTGAGTTGCATCGATGAATCGCTGGGCATCAACACCATTGGGGATCACGGTCGGTTCGAACCCCCAACCGGCCCGCACCTCGGCGGCGACCGCCGCCGACACGCAGATCCGCGCGTACGGTTCGACGATCGCCTTTTCGTGGCATTCGGCGAGGATCGGCGTGGTGAACTCGTCGAGGTGGTGGATGGTGCGGATGCAGTCTCCGACCGCGTTGGCGCTGATGCAGTCCTGCGCGTGCACGATGTCGTAATCGCCCGGCGTGAACGCTCGCCCCAACACCTCGATCGAGCGGACGATGCGGTCGGTGACGGTGTCCCCGTCGTGATCGACGAACTCCACCAACTTCACCGTCACCGCCGGATCCACCGTCCGGAAGAACCCCCGGTCACCCGCGCGGGCCAGCGACCACACCGTGACCTCGGCACCCGCAGCGGCCAGCGCCTCGGCCAGGTTCAGGGTGTGCACCACCCCGCCGCGCGGTTTGGTCGAATAGGTCAGCAAGGCGATCCGCAGGCTCATCCGCGCTCCGATCCGGCCCGATACAGGTCCGGGCGCAGCTCGTCGAGGTGATTGAGAACCTTTCGGGCCCTTGCGATCTCGGACTCGACATCGATCTCGGCCTGGGCCAGCCCGCCCTTGGCCCCGGTATTGGCCAGGATGTCACCGCCGGGCCCGACGATCTTGGCCTGGCCGAGGAACCGCAACCTGCCCATCACGCCGGTCTGGTTCGAGGAGACCAGCACCACCTGGTTCTCCGCGGCGCGGGCGCAGTCGTACAAGTCGAACAGCCGGGACTGCCGGTCGGCCGGCAGCCGGGAGGCCCGGTCGGTGATGCTGGCCGGCCAGGCCGACAGTGCGGCGACGATGTGGGCACCGTCGAGTGCCAGTGTCCGGGCGGCTTCCGGGAATGTCTTGTCGTAGTCGATGAGCATCCCGACCCGACCGACCGGGGTGTCGAAGCTACTGAACCGGTCACCGGCCAGATAGGTCAGGGCCTCCCCGGCGGGCTGGTGGACCTTGCGGTATCTGCCCAGAACACCGTCACCGGACACACAGACGGCCGCGTTGTAGCGGCTACCGCCGGCGGCCTCCTCGGCATAGCCCACGCAGACGGTCATGGCGCCCGCCGCCGCGATCACCGCACCGATCTCCGGACCGTCGGGGTCCAGCGCGGGCGGCGGACCGGTGGGGTCGGGGGCGGTGAAATCGCCGATGTAGCCACCCAGACAGGCATCCGGCAGTACCAACAGGTCGACACCGTCTCGCGCGGCGGACTCGATGATGCCGACGACCTTGGATACGCCGCGGTCGACGTCACGGCCGAAGTGCGCCGCGACCGCGCCCAGCCTGACCGGTGCCATGCGCTCCCCTCAGGCCGGTCCGATACCGGTGACCGAGGCCGTCAACACGGTCGTCGTCACCCCGTCCGGCCAGCGTAGGCGCACCCCGGGCGTGGCCGTCAACGACCCGCAGTCCGCGTCGGCGACACCGGGCGGCAGGCCCGGTGCACGCCGGGTCCGGCCGGCGGTCAGCATGGCGTAGCCGGGGAAGCAGGTCAGCCACTGGCCGGCAGAGGCACCGGCGGGGCGGGGGATGTCCGCGACGGCCAGTTCGGCACCGACCCCACTGGCCTCGGCCAGCATGCCCAAGGTGCCCACCACACCGGCCATGCTGACGTCCTTGGCGGCGCGAGGCCGCAGTTCGGCGACCAACCCGGCCATCGCGGCCAGATCCGTCGCGGAGCGGGCACTGGTGCAATCCCATTGCTTGCCGGTGTATCCGGGCCGCCAGCCGCCGGTGAGGTCGGCGGTGAGCCGGACTCGGTCCCCGGCCCGCCCGCCGCCGGCCGGCACCGGATCGGCGGTGCGCCCGAGTGCGGTGACCGCCAGCGCGGCCGGCACCCCGAGCTGGGTGTGGCCGCCGAGCACCGGGACCCGCCAGGCGGCCGATGCCGCCGTGATACCGCGGACGACGCGGTCCAGGATGGGCCGCGTCGGCGCACCGACCGCGTCCAGCAGTCCGATCGGCCGGGCGCCCATCGCGGTCAGGTCGTTGATGTTGACCAGCACCGAGCACCAGCCCGCCCACTCCGGATCACGTTCGACCATCGACGGGATGATGGCGTCGCAGGCCGCGACCACGTCGGTACCCGGGACCGGGGCACCGTCATCGCCGACGAAACCGGCCGGGCCGAGTCCGCCGCGGATCGCCCGCAGCGGTGCCAGGGTGTCCCCGAGAAAGGATTTGGTGGCGGCGGCAAGCCCGACGAACGGGTTGATCGGGTACCGCATCCGGGTGTGCGAGCGGCCGGCGATCATCTTTTCGCCCAACGGTTTCCAGTTGAGATCGCTGAACACCCGGACATATCGGGTCTGTACGTCGGCCTCGAAGCGCAGCACCCCGGCCGACTCGACGTGCGCGCAGGCCGCCCGGATCAACGCCGGCCCGACGCCGCTGGATCGGGCGGCCCGGGTGGTGACCAGTCGGCTGCCGGTCCACCACCCGATGTCCACCGCGCCGACCGGGGCGAGCCGCACCCCGCCCAGCACGGTGCCGTCGGGCCCGCGAGCCACCAGCACCACGGTGCGCGGGTCGTCATCGATCTCATCGGCGTCGGACCCGGCGAACAGCGCCTGCTCGCGCACGAACTCCGCCGTGCGCAGCCGGCGGTAGTCGGCCAGGTCGGCGCCGCAGGCCGGCTCGATCAGAAACGGCGGAGTCGGCCGGGTACCGGCCAGGATGGACAGATCCTCTGGCGAAGACGGAGTGCTGGAGTCGAAGTGGATCATCAGGCACCCAGCCCCTGCAGCACCGAGCAGGCCCCGCAGGCCGCGCATCCGGCCCGCTGGTCGGTGCCGGCCATCCCGGCCATCGCGAGTTTCGCGGCGACCTCACGGGACACCTTCTCCACCGCCGCGGCCGACGGGGCGGGGGCGGCATCGATCTCGACGGCCAGCGAGCCGGGCTGCGGGCGATAGGGCACCACGAACGGGTACACCCCCATGTCGATCAGTTCGGACGCGCCGGCGATCAGCTCGTCCTGGTCCTCCCCGAGGCCCACCAGCAGATAGGTCGACACCTGATTACGGCCGAACACCCGGACCGCTTCGCGCCACGCCGCCCGGTACTGCTCCAGCGGTACCGTCGCCTTCCCGGGCATCCACCGGCGGCGCACCCGGTCGTCGAGGGATTCCACGTGGATACCGATCGCGTCGGCGCCTGCGGAGCGCAACTCGCCGATGACCGCCAGATCGGCGGGCGGTTCACACTGGACCTGGACCGCAAGACCGGGCTCGGCCTCCTTGACGGCCTGCACGCATCGGATCAGATGCCTTGCGCCACGGTCGGATCCAGCAGAGGTCCCGGTGGTCATCACCATCTGCCGCACGCCGTCCAGCCGTACCGCGGCCGCGGCCACCTCGGCGAGTTCGGCCGGCCGCTTCACCGCGGTGGTGGCCCCCGAGCGCAGGGATTCCTCGATCGTGCAGAACCGGCAGCGTTGATCGGGTGCGTACCGGATGCAGGTCTGCACCACCGTGGTGGCCAGCACGTCGCGGCCGTGCAGCCGGGCCAGTTTCTCGTACGGGACGCCCTCGGCGGTGCACAGGTCGTAGAACTTCGGCCGGTCGATGACCTCGACGTCCAGTCCGGTGTCCACGCCGTCGAGCAGCACCCGGGTGCCGTCGAACACGAACGGGCTGGTGGCATTTCGCGGGATCGCGGCGTTGAGGCCGTCGATGACGAGGTGCCCGTCCGCGCTGGGGCCGGCCCCGGAGGTGCGGCTGACCGGCGGCTCACCGCGGAAACCCGACAGTGCGAGGTCGACCCTGGTGGATACGCTCATCATGGCCCCTTAGCTGGCAGACGCGGTGACGGAGTGGAATGTCTTGTGGTCGACGATGATCGCGTCCGCGATGTGCCGCGCGTCGCGGTCTATTCCGAGGAACCGGCCCGAGCCCCAGGTGTGCATCCAGGGCAGGCCGACGAAGCTGAGCCCGGGTACGGTGGTGATGCCGCGGGTCTGCATGGGGCGTCCGGACCCGTCGAAGGCGCTGGCCTCGATCCACCGGTAGTCCGGCCGGTAGCCGATGGCCCACAACACGCTGGTGACGCCTGCAGCCCGCAGATCCAGTGTGCTGGTTTCTGTCTCGGGATGCCAGACCGGTTCGTAGCGCGATGCCGGCGGTGCCGGGATGCCCTCGCGTTCGATGTGGGCGTCGATGTCTGCGCAGATCGAGTTGTACACCGCGTCGGCGTGGTCCAGTGCGGCGGTCAGGGTGGGCGCGAACCGCAGGGTGTGGTCCTTGCCGTCGGTCAGCGTCCCGTAGAGCTGCATGCCTTCGAGGGCGAACTGGCGCAGGTCCACGTCGCGGCCGCCGTCGCGTCCGGTGACGTAATGGTTGGTCTTCTCGATGGCAGCCTGGCCGCCCGGATACTGCGCGGCCGGCCGATCGTACAGTCCCATCTCGTGCAGCCAGGTCATGCAGTCCCGGCCGCGGTAGGTGCGCGCGACCCGGGGTGCCCCGCCGACGGCCAGGTGCACGGTGCGTCCGCTCAGGTGCAGGTCCTCGGCGATCTGCGCGCCGGACTGCCCGCTGCCCACCACCAGCACCGCGCCGTCGGGTAGCTGGTCGGCATTGCGGTACTGCTCGGAATGCAATTGGTGCACAGAGGGATCCAGCGACCGGGCCCAGGGTGGGGTGATCGGCAGCGGATAGCCGCCGGTGGCGACGACGGCGTGGTCGCAGATGACGGTCTGGGTACCGGTCGCGGTCTGCACCGTCAGTTCGAAACCACCGCCGGGATGGTTGGCCAGCCGGCTGACCCGGCTGTGCGTCCGGACCGGCGGATCGAAGGTCCGCAACCAGCCGGCGAGCCAGTCGACGACCTCATCGCGGGTCATGAAGCCGTCCGGGTCCGGCCCGTCGTAGGCGTAGCCGGGAAGCCGGCAGTGCCAGTTGGGGGTGACCAGGGTGAAGTTGTCCCACCGGGTGTCGAACCAGGCGTGTGCCGGGGTTGCGGCCTCCAGGACGACGTGGTCGATACCGGCGCGGCCGAGATACCAGCTGACCGACAGGCCGGCCTGACCGCCCCCGATGACGACGACGGGAATGACGGTGGTGGTCATGACTGCTCCAGTTGCGGGTGCATCGCGGTGATCTCGATCAACGCATCGGATGGGTAAGCCGCTGCGGCGTGGGTGATCCCCTCCTTCGTCGCGGCCGCCGAGGTGCAGGCGAAGCCGAACCGGGCCCGTACCCGCTCGCTCGCCTCGGCCATGGCACGCCCGACGCGGTCGACGAAGTCGTCGACCCGGTAGCGTCCACCGGTGGCCAGGTAGTCGTGCACGACCAGGCTGGGGGAGTAGCAACGCTGGGTGCTGCCGTCCGGCCAGCGGACCTCGAAGGTCATCTCAGGCATGAGCCGGTGCCTTCCACCCGGCCTCGTGGAAGGCGGTCGGGGCGGTCAGCGGTCCGTACACATCGGGCCGGCGGTCGCGCAGGTGGAACATGCCGGCCCGGGTGGTGCGGAAGGTGGCGTCCAGGTCGACCTCGGCGACCGCCATGCCGCTGTCCAGAAGAGTTGTGGCCAGGATGTTTCCACCTGGATCGACGATCTTGGCGTTGCCGACGTAGCGCAGCGACCCGAAAGTGCCGCTCTGGTTGGACGAGACCCAGAACACCTGGTTGTCCAGCGCGCGGGCGGTGTCGAACAGGTTGAACCGGTAGGTCCAGCGGTCGTCCTGCAGATTCTGCGCGGTGGCAGTCCGGGCTGCCGGCCAGGCTGACAGGCTCGCGATGATCTGCGCGCCGTCCAGCGCCATCAGGCGGGCCGCCTCCGGGAAGGCCTTGTCGTAACAGATTTGCAGGCCGACCCGGCCGACCGGGGTATCGAACACCCCGTACCGGGAGCCCGCGGAGTACGACATCGACTCGCCGAGTGGCTGGTGCACCTTGCGGTAGGTGCCGTACACCTGAGTGCCGTCCAGGATGGCGGCGGAGTTGTAGCGGGTCTCTCCGTCGTCGGCCAGTTCGCAGAATCCGATCGCGACTGTCAGATCACCGATGATCTGCTGCACCCGGGCGATCTCCGGGCCGTCGAGCCGAATAGCCGGGGGCAGCGACTTTTTGGTGGTCCTGACGGTGTCGCCGTGGTTGCCCAGTGAGGACAGGTAGCCACCGATGGCGGCCTCGGGCAGCACGAGGAAATGCACGCCCGCGGCGCGGGCCCGCTCGGTGAGCGTGGTGATCAGCGTGTAATTCTGTTCGAGGTCCCGGGTGAAGTTCGCCGAGACGGCGGCCAGTGTGGTCGTCATGGTCGCGTCCCTAGACCATATAGGTGGAATTGATGATGGCGCCCTTGCGGGCGTAGTAGATCAGCGCGTCCTGGACGTCGAGCGGATGGGCCGGGATGACACCCTCGATCAGGTCCTCTTCACGTCCGCCGTGCAGGCCGAGTCCGAACCGGCAGCAGAACACGGTGCCGCCTTCCTTGATGAACGTGGTCAACGCATCGTTGATGTTCTGCTCGCCGGGGAAACCGGAGTCTCCGGTGGTCGGAAAACCTCGGGTGGCAAGGCAATTGATGGATCCAGGACCGTAGAAGTAGAGCGCGGACTCGAATCCTTTGCGCAGCGCGCGGGTGGCCTGTAGGACGGCGACGAACGATACCGAGGACTCGTGTGCGATCCCGTGCACCAGGGTGAAGTAACTCTCGCCCTCCTGGGCCTGGTAGTCGGGGAAGATCTTGGTCCCACCGTAGATGCTGGTGCCCTTGGGCAGTGCGGGATGCGGGATCTCGGCCAACGATGCGGTGATGTTCTCGGCGATGGACGAGTCAAAAGGCATGAGGGGCTCCGTATTTCGTGTCGGGTGATCGGCCGGTATCGGTTGGGTCAATTAGATGCGCCGGCTGTTGCGTCGTGGTTAGGGCTGGAATACGGCTGCATTGCCGTCGGCTCACCACCGAAACCGGGCGGAAACATCACCGACCCCTGGTCTAACCTGGGAGTCGTGAAGCTGGACAGTCATCAGCTGGCGGCCTTCGCCGCGGTCATCGAGCTGGGCAGCTTCGATGCCGCGGCCGAGCGTCTGCACGTCACTCCGTCGGCCATCAGTCAGCGGATCAAGGCTCTGGAGCAGCGGGTGGGTCAGGTGCTGGTGGTCCGTGAAAAGCCGTGCCGGGCAACCATGGCCGGGGTCCCACTGCTCCGGCTGGCGGCGCAGACCGAGATTCTTGAGGCCGAGGCGCTGGCCGAGACGGCGGGCGGTCGGACCGACCGGACCCGGATCGCGATCGCGGTCAACGCCGACTCGATGGCCACCTGGTTCCACACCGTCTTCGCCCGGCTCCCGGCGGTGCTGCTCGACATCCGCATCGAGGATCAGGATCACTCGGCACGGTTGCTGCGTGAGGGGGCGGTGATGGGCGCGGTGACCACCGAACGCACCGCGGTGCCGGGTTGCCGGGTGCAGTCGCTCGGGGTGATGCGCTATGTCCCGGTGGCGGCCGAACGGTATGTGCGCGAATATCTGCCCGACGGGTTCATCGCCCCGGCGGTCGCCACCGCTCCATCGCTGGCATGGAACCGCGACGATGCGTTGCAGGATAATTTGGTTCGTCAGGTCTTCCGGCGGCCGATCGACCGGCCCGTGCATCATGTGCCGACCGCCGAGGGCTTCGGCGCCGCGGTGCGCGCCGGTCTGGGCTGGGGCATGTACCCCGAACAGTTGGTCACCGCCGACTTCGTGCGCGTCGTCGACGCTCACCTCGATGTGCCGCTGTTCTGGCAGAGCTGGAAGTTGGACAGCGCCGTGGTCGGTGCGGTGGGTGCGGCCGTGCGGCACGCGGCCGCCGGGCTGCGCAGCGGCTAAGCCGGTGCGCCGGCCTCGCGCTGGGCCGCCTTCTCCTCGTAGAAGCGCGCGCGCTCGTCGACGGCGTCGAGGAACTGGGCGAGCTCGGTGCGGGCCCGTTCGCCGGCCGGGCCGAAATCGGTGCGCTCGAAGATCCGCCAGAAGCGCAGCACCGGTTGCAGCACATCGTCGTGGTGGATGCGGAGGTCGTAGATGCCGGCCTTGGCGATCAGGATCGAGCTCTCCCGGAAGTCGGCCATGCCCGCCCCGGGCATGGTGAAGCCGACGACCTCGTCGCGGATGGCCGCCATGGCGGCATCGGGAGCGATGTCCAGCGCGGCCGCCATGAGATTGCGGTAGAAGACCATGTGCAGGTTCTCGTCGGCGGCGATCCGGGCGAGCAGTTGATCGGCGATCGGGCAGCCGGAGGCACGGCCGGTGTTGCGGTGCGACACCCGGGTGGCGAGCTCCTGGAAGGACACGTAGGCCAGCGCGGCCAGCGGAGTCTTGTCGCCGGAGTCGTATCCGGCGATGGTGTGCGCCATGCGCAGCGCTTCCAGCTTGGACGGGTCCACTCCGCGGGTGACCACCAGGTAGTCGCGCAGCGCGATGCTGTGCCGGCCCTCCTCGGCGGTCCATTGGCCGACCCAGGTGCCCCACGCGCCGTCGCGCCCGAACCGGGTGGCGATCTCGCGGTGGTAGGAGGGCAGGTTGTCCTCGGTGAGCAGGTTTACCGTGAGTGCGGCCTTGGCGACCGGGTCCAGCGGGGAGTCCTCGGGTTGCCAGTCCTCGCCGCCCAGGAACGCGAAATCCCTTCCGCGGCTCCACGGCACGTAATCGTGTGGCTCCCACGCCCGGGCCATCGTGAGATGACGTTCGAGGTTCTGCTCGACGATCGGTTCCAACTCGTGCAGCAGTCCGGTCTGGGCATCCGTCATGGTGCGACTCCGTTCATAGCAAGTAACCTACGGTTCCGTAGGTTACTTGTCGGGTCGATGGTTTCGGCTAGCTGATGCCGACGATCTCCTGTGCGATGGTGCTCAGCCGGGACTGTGCCGCCGACACCACCCGCTGACGGTTCTTGTGGAACTCCTCGTAGGCGATGATCACCCGGATGTCGGCGGGTTCGGACAGTTCCTTGACGGCGGCGACCGCGTCGTTGACGTTGAGCTCGTCGTAGCCGGCGATCGGCAGTTCGTCGGGCTCCAGGACGCCGGCGTTCCCGCGCAAGGTGTGCAGTGCATCGGCGACGTCTTCGGCGCCCTCGCGCCGGCTGACCTTCTCGGCGGCCGACAGGGCGGCGTCGCGGGAGGCCGACAGCGTCTTGGCGGCGATCTCACCGGCGTGGCCACCGCGGGCCAGTGCGTCGTCGACGGCCGGCCGGGTCGCGCGGACGGTCGTCAGCAGGCGGTCGACGGCCCGGGTCGCCAGGATGCCGGGCAGGTTCGCGAGCTTGACCGCGGCGCCGGCGGCAGCCTGAATCGGGGTGCGGCGCAACGCCGCCGGGCCGCCGAGTGCCTCTTCGGCCAGGATGGTGGTCAGCCACAGCACGGTGGCGCTGTGTGCGTCGATCAGCGAGTCGGCAAGATCGGCGACCTCACGGTAGCCACCCGCCACGGCCAGCGACTTCAGGTAACGGGCGCGGTCGACGAGCTGGTGCTCGAGCGCCAGATCGCCCAGCAGGGCCTCGGCGAACGGTTCGGCCTGCTCGGTGAGCGCCTTGACGGTGGCGGCCGCACGGCCGAGAAACGGTCCGATGATGTCGGGGGAGCCCCCGAGCTCGCGGATGGTTGCCTCGATCAGTGCGGCGCGCGTCCGGGCGTTCTCCGCATTCTGCGAGAGCTCCTCGCGAACGGCTTCGGTGCGGGCCTGGCCGGTCCGGACCTCGGCGATCTGTATCTCCGTGCTGGTGAGTTCCAGGACGGTACGCAAGTTCGTGATCAGTGTGGTGGTGTCGGTCATAACTCCCCCTTGATATCTGTGCTGTCTGGTGTGTGGTGTCGTTCCCAGCGCCAGAAGCGCTCACCTTCGACTACCCGTCATGGCCGGGACTGACACGAGATCCCCCAAGGTTGTGGTCCAGGTCTCGTATTGGCTGCGACACGCACCCTATGACGGTCGTAATAACAGGAGGTGAACGGCTAATATGACGAGTGTCATAGGAGGCGGACGTGGTGCAGGCGAACGAGAATGCCCGGCAGCGAATGGTGGCGGGCGCGGCGGACATGCTGGGCAGTCGGGGCTTGAACGCGACCGGCGTGCGTGAACTGGCCAAGCATGCCGGTGCGCCGCTGGGCTCCGTTTACCACTACTTCCCGGGCGGAAAAGCCCAGTTGGCGGCCGAGGCGGTGCGCTGGGCCGACGAGCAGACCGCCGCCGCGCTCACCCGGTCATCGGCCGAGGGCCCGGCGGCCATGATCCGCGACCTTCTGGACATGTGGCGGAACACCCTGCTGGGTAGTGACTTCCGTCGCGGTTGCCCGGTGTTGGCGGTGGCCGTGGAGGATCTCCCGGGCGACGACACGGCACCCCGGGACGCGGCGGTGTTCGCTTTCAGCGCGTGGTCGACTCACATCGCTGCGGCACTGCGTGCCGCCGGCCTGGAACACGCCGCGGCGGCCGGCACCGCCACGCTCGTCATCGCCGCGGTCGAGGGCGCGGTGGCGATGAGCCGTGCCGAGCGCAGCATCGAGCCGCTGGAGGTGGTGGGCGCCCAGTTGCAGCAGCTGCTCTCCGGCCTGGGATGTCCGCTCAGACCCTGACCCGCAGCACATCCGAGAGCGGGCGTCGTGGTGTCGGCGGTGCTACCTCGCCGAGTTCCGGGATGCGGCCGATGCGGACCACGACCTGCGGGTAGGGCCGGTCGACCAGGGCGCCGACGATGTCGCGGCTGACCTCCACCTCGGTCAGGTGACTCAGCGTGCACGACGCGAAACCCGCCATGGTGGCGTCCAACAGCAGAGCCGACAGCGCTTCACCGCATCGCAGCAGGTCCGCCCGGGTGTCCTCGAGTGCGGAGATCACCACCAGCTGCGCGGTGTCCTCGGCGACGGTCTGCCGGCGTTCCCGGTTCCGGGTCACGGGGAAGGACCGTCCAACATCCACCCGATCGGCTTCGGCGGCCGAGACCAGCGAGCTGTGTGGGATGCCATCGGTGACCTCGAACGGCGATGTCCACCAGTCGATCTCGTGATGGTAGGCAGAATCGTAGAGGCGCAGGGCGTCGGTGAGCTGGGAGGCGTCCGCGACGGTCGGCCGGTCGGTGGGCGCGATCACGTCCACGGCGGTATCGGAGGCGACGGCCTGGAGTGTCAACTCGAAGGAGTCCCAGTTCTCCGGAGCCGACATCGGCAGCCGGTCGGTGCGCCGGGACAGGATGGCATCGGCGCGGCGCCGGTGTCCCTCGGTGACCGCGACCGGCGTCCCGAATGTGATGGTGGCCAGGTGATGGTGATCGTCGGGATCGGGATAGCGCTGCACCCGGGCCTCCAGGCCGGCGGCGGCCGCCGCGACCCGGAAGTGATCGAGCGCTGCGCCGCAACTGATCACGGCCTGCCGCCCGCTGCTGTCGGTGGCCACCAGCCGGTCGGTGTCGACCCACAGCTGCACGCCCTCGGGGGAGATGATCCACCGCCACGGCTGGCTGTTGTGATACGACGGGGCGCGGCACGCGAGCCGGACCGCGTCCTCGATGACCTTCACCGGGGCCAGGGTGTGCGATGTTGTTGCCATGGAACAAGTCTGTGCCCCTGCGGCTCGGGTGGGTAGGGCCGGAAGTCCCTAACTCGCACGGTGGGCCGGCCCGGAATTCCGCAGGTACGCAACGATCGCGTTGGACAGGGCGCGGCGGGCCTCGTCGAGGTCGATATAGGACCCGAGTTGGCGTTCGGAGGTGATACCGCGCATCGCTCCCGGGATGAACAGGGCCACTTCGCGCACCCGGGCCGGATCCACGTCGAGATCGGAAAAGGCGTTCTGGCAATCGGTGATCCAGGTCTTCTGCCAGGACGCCAACTCGGCGGCCGTCTGCGGAAAGTGCTGTTCGAGTTCGGCGCGGTCCCGGGGGAGTGCGGCGCGCAGGTTCTCGATGGCCCGCGAGTCGGTGGTGCCCAGGCCGTCATACATGACGTCGAGGATCGCGGCCACCCGTCGGGAGAGTGATCCGCGCGGCGCGGCGTGTGACGGCATCGCGCCCCGGCGTTGCGCGGTGTGGCGCAGCACCGCGGCCCACAGCCCGTCGATATCGCCGAACTGGTACTTGACCGTGCCCCAGGTGGCGCCGGCGGCCTTGGCGATGCGGTTACCCGACACCGAACCCGGGGCCCCGGATGCCAACGCCTGCAACGCGGCTTCGAGCATGCTCTCGCGGGTGGCCTGCCCGCGCCGATTGGAGCGGCGGCCGCTGGGGACGGGCACGACGGCTTCGCTCACGCGGGCGATGCTACGCGACTATTGACTTTGATAGAACCCTCTGTGATTGTGGGCGCCATGGCAAAGCCACCGCTGTCGATGAAGCCGACGGGCTGGTTCCAGGTGGCCTGGTCGGACGAGATCGGCGTCGGCGACGTCCATCGGATGACGTACTTCGGCGAGGAGATGATCGCCTGGCGTGCGCAGTCCGGCCGGCTGACGGTGATGAACGCCTACTGCGAGCACCTCGGCGCACACCTGGGCCACGGCGGACACGTGCAAGGTGATGTGCTGCAGTGCCCGTTCCACGGATGGCAGTGGAACCACGAGGGCCGCAACGTCTGTATCCCGTACCAGGAACGGCCCAACCGGGGGCGTCGGATACGCACCTACCCGGTGGTCGAACGCAACTCCTCGGTCTACATCTGGCACGACGTCGACGGCCGCGAGCCGTTCTTCGACGCCCCCGACATCTTCGCCGACTTCGGTGAGCGCACCGCGCAGGACTACTACCCGCAACAGCGGCTGTTCCGCCAAGGCCTGGAGTTGCACCCGCAGTACGTGCTCGAAAACGGGGTGGACTTCGCGCATTTCAAGTTCGTGCACCAGACGCCGATCGTCCCGGTGTTCACCCGGCATGATTTCGCGCAGCCGGTGTCCTACGTCGACTTCACCATCACCTTCGAGGGTGACGACGGCCAGACGATCGACGATGTGAACAGCGGCGTCGAGGCGATCAACGGTGGACTCGGCATCGCCGTCACCAAGAGCTGGGGCATGGTCGACAACCGGACCATCTCAGCGGTCACCCCGGTCGACGACCGCACCTCCGACGTGCGATTCATGGTCTACATCGGCCGTACCCCGGGTCGCGACGACCAGCGAACCGAGGACCGGGCCCGCCAGTTCGGCGAGGAAGTCATCCGGCAGTTCACCCAGGACATCCACATCTGGTCGCACCAACGGTATTCGGACCCGCCCGCGTTGGCCGCCGCCGAGTACGAGGGGTTCACCGCTATTCGCCGGTGGGCCATGCAGTTCTATCCGGACGGTCTGGGCGGCAGTGCCGCAGACCTGGCACGCGTGAGGAAGGCCGATACCCTATGACCCGCAACAGAACCCGCGTCTTCCAGGTTGCCACCGGCAACGTGGGCACCGAGATGATCAAACGGATCGCCGCACATCCCGATCTGGAACTGATCGGACTGCACTGCTACAGCCCGGACAAGGTGGGCCGCGACGCCGGCGAGATCGCCGGTCTGGCGCCCAACGGGGTGATCGCCACCGGCTCGGTCGACGAGATCATCGCGGCCAAGCCCGATGTGCTGACCTTCCACGGGGTCTTCCCCGACGAGGACCTCTACGTCAAGGTGCTCGAAGCCGGCATCAACATCGTGACCACTGCCGACTGGATCACCGGCTGGCACCGTGACACCAACCACCCGCATCCGTCCGGGCGTCCGGTCAGCGAGGTGCTGGCCGCGGCCGCCGCCAAGGGCGGCGCGACGTTCTACGGCACCGGGATGAATCCCGGCCTGAATCAGATTCTGGGCGTGGTGTGTTCGGCGGATGTGGCAGAGATCGAGAACGTCACCACCATCGAATCGGTGGACGTGTCGTGTCACCACTCGGCGGACACCTGGAAGGAGGTGGGCTACGGACTGCCCGTCGACGACCCGCGGCTCCCGGGCATGCTGGAGCGCTACACCCGGGTATTCGCCGACAGCGTGTTGCTGATGGCCGACTGCTTCGACGTACACCTCGACGAGGTGAAGTTCGACTACGAACTCGGTGCCGCCACCAAGGACGTCGACCTGGGCTGGTACCAACTGCCCAAGGGTTCGCTCGGCGGCAGTTACATCAAGTACCAGGGCATGGTCGGCGGCGTGCCCCGGATCGAGACCCATCTGGAATGGCAGATGACCCCGCACACCGATCCGAGCTGGGATATCAAGGGCTGCTACATCACTCAGATCCAGGGTGATCCGTGCGTCTACAACAAGCACATGATCTTCCCCAAGCCCGGCGTCGATCTGTCCGATCCGACCAGCTTCGCGTCAATCGGGATGACCGTCACCGGACTGCCCGCGCTCAACGCCATCGGGTCGGTGGTCGCGGCGCCGCCGGGATTGTTGACCAGTGCCGATCTCCCGCTGAGGGCCTTCGCCGGCCGGTTCAGATAACCCCGGGTGCAGCGGGCGACCCTAACTAAACGGCTGTTTATTTACATGTGTTAAGTTGCATCGGTGGGCAGTCCGGTGCGGAAACGCAATGCGCGGGGATCGGGTGCGCTGCTGCGTGCCGAGATCCTGGCCGCCGCGGGTGAGCTGCTGGACGCGGCCGACCGCGAATCCGACCTCACTCTGCGTGGAATAGCCTGTGCGGCAGGAATATCCGCCCCAGCCATCTACGCCCACTTCGAGGACCGCGACGCCATTCTGTCGGCCATCGCCGAACAGAGTTGGCAGCAGGTGGTCGCCGACATCCGCGCCGAAGCGTCCGCGCAGGACTCCGCGCGCGGCCGGCTGCTCCGCGGCTGCCAGGTCTACGTGGCGTTCGCGCAGCGCTACCCGATGCGCTACGCCTTGATGACCCAGACGGCCGGGCCGTCCCACTCGGCGCGCGAGGCGCTCGGGGTGCTCACCGCCGCCTTGGCGCATTGCCGGCAACGCCCGGGGACGCACCCCGGCGCGGGACGCATCGCCGCGGCGTTGTCCACCGCCCTGCACGGGGTGGCCATGCTCAACCGCACCGATGTCCCGGCCATGTGGCTCAGCGACGCCAGTCCCGACGATGTGCTGCGCACCCTGGTCGACGGCGCCATCGGGCAACTGAACGAAGAAACCGATGACGGAGCGTAAAGGAACGCCGATGACTGTGCTCGACAACGGAATTGCGCTGGAGCGCATCGAAGACGGGGTGCTGCGGGGCCGCACCGTGCCGGAGTGGGCCAATATGGTCGGGCCATTCGGGGGCATCACGGCGGCGGTCCTGGTGCGGGCCATCGAACTGCAGTCCGATGTGCACGGCCAACCGGTCGCGCTGACCGCGAACTACCTGGCCCCCATCGTCGACGGCCCCTTCGAGATCTCGGCACGCGCGGTACGCACCAACCGGACCAACCAGCACTGGTACGTCGAGCTCAGCCAGGACCGTGAGGTCAAGACCACCGCGACCGCGGTCTTCGGTCCCCGCCGCGACACCTGGGGCGACACCGAGCTCGTCCGACCCTCGGCGCCGGCACCGGAGGACGTGCCCGCCGGAGGTGCCGGACCCACCTGGATGAGCAACTACGACATGCGCTACGTCACGGGCGGCATCCCAGGCGAGACCGATGGCGAATCCGACTCCTCCGAGACCCTCCTCTGGTTGCGCGACAATCCCGCCCGGCCATGGGATTTCGCTTCCCTCGCCGCGGCCTGCGACGTCTTCTACCCGCGGGTCTTCCGGCGGCTGGGCCGCATGCTGCCGGCCGGCACCATCTCGTTCACCGTGTACTTCCACGCCGACACCGAGACCCTGGCCGCGCAGGGAACGGGCCACGTGCTGGCCCGGGCCCGGGCCCAGCAGTTCTCGGCCGGCCACTTCGACCAGTCCGCCCAGCTCTGGGCCACCGACGGCGCGCTGCTCGCCACCAGCCACCAGATCGTCTACTTCAAGGGATGAGCACTGGAGGCGAGTAGCCACTCCTCGAACCGGGTGCCGAACAATGTCGCGCCGGGGCCGGGCACCAGCGTGTCTTCCTGCAGGTGCGCTCCCCAGTACCGCGATCGCGGATCGGGGCTCACCGTGCGCCGGTCACCGCGCGCGGTGAGCGCGGTCCGGATCAGTTCGTCGAGCCGATAGCGTTGTGGCCCTGCGATTTCGGTGATGCCGTTCACCGGATTGCCCAGCGCGGCAATGGACACCGCCTCGGCGACGTCGGCGGAGGCGATCGGCTGGAATCCCACCGGAGCCAACCGGACGAGGTCACCGTCGGTCGCGGCATCGGCGATGCCCCGGACAAACTCGAAGAACTGCGTCGCCCGCACGATCGTGTACGGCAGCCCGCCGTTCCGGACCAGGGTTTCCTGCGCCAACTTGGCGCGGAAGTACCCACTCTCGGCGGCCAGCCGGTCGGTGCCCACCACCGACAGCGCCACATGATGGCCGACAGCCGCCGCCGCCTCGGCGGCCAGCAGATTCGTCGTGGCGGTGTGGAAGAACTCCATCGCCGCGTCATC
This sequence comes from Mycolicibacterium diernhoferi, assembly GCF_019456655.1. Taxonomy (NCBI): domain Bacteria; kingdom Bacillati; phylum Actinomycetota; class Actinomycetes; order Mycobacteriales; family Mycobacteriaceae; genus Mycobacterium; species Mycolicibacterium diernhoferi. Next base: position 598,582 of record NZ_CP080332.1, read on the forward strand.
GGCGAAGGACGGTGAGTTCGACACGTCGACGACCGCCGCAGCGTCGGTGAGCGCATCGGCGAGTCCCTCGCCGGTGAGGGTGTTCACCCCGGTGGCGGGCGCGGCGGCGACGGCATCGTGGCCGTGCTCGGCCAATCCCTGCACCACCTGGGACCCGATCAGGCCGGTGCCCCCGATCACAACGATTCTCATGGCGAAACCTCCTGTCGGTGTGCGGGCGGGATGGACGCCCACCCACCAGAACGGACGCACGCCGCCGGAGTCATCCGCACCCGGACCACGGACTGCAGACCACGGATAGTCAAGGGTGCGCCCGGTACTGCGCGGGGCAAGTCTGGAATGCGATGAACGCCAAGAGACCCATCCCCGAGACCGATGCCGAGCTGGCCGCGCGGTTCGAGCGGGACACTGCGCCCCTGCGGCCCGCCCTGATGCGCGGTGCGCGCAGGCTGACCCGGACCGAGGTCGACGCCGAGGACCTGTTGCAGGACGCGCTGCTGCATGCGTTCATGGGTTTCCGCGGGTTCGAACCCGACACCAACCTCAACGCCTGGCTCTTCCGCATCATGCGTAACCGGTGGATCAGCGGCTACCGGATGAAGCAACGCCGCCCGGCGGAGTACGCGACGGACTCCCTCGCGGAGCTGGAACAGACCGCCGGCCCGCGGCGCAGCGCCCGTTCCGCGGAGGCGGTGGCCCTGGACATCCTTCCCGACGCCCGACTGCGGGCCGCCCTGGACGAGCTCCCGGAAGGCTTCCGGATCGCGCTGTACTACGCGGACGTCCAGGGCTTGACCTATGCCGAAACCGCGGCGGCGATGGGCACGCCGGTGGGCACCGTCATGTCCCGGGTGTTCCGCGCGCGGGCCCAGCTGCGCCACACCCTGGCCGCGATCGCCGACCGCGGGGCGCACCCGGTCGAGCTCGATCATCAGAGCGCATGAGAGAAAGGTATTGCATGTCAACACAATTGGCCGGACAGACCGCACTGGTCACCGGTGGTACGGCGGGTATCGGGCTGGCCTGTGCGCGGCTGCTGGCCGGTGCCGGCGCCGCGGTGCTGATCACCGGGCGCGACCGTGCGCGGGGCGAGGCTGCGGCGGCCGCACTCGGCGCCGGCGTCCGTTTCGTCCGCGCCGATATCGCCGACCTCGACTCGGTGGCAGAGCTGGTGGCGCAGAGTTCCCGGGTCGACATCCTGGTCAACAACGCGGCCAGTTTCCCCGGTGCGCTGACCCTCGAGCAGGACGTGGCGTCGTTCGAGTCCACCTTCGACACGAATGTGCGCGGGACCTACTTCCTGGTCGCCGGGCTGGTTCCGGGCATGCTGGCGCGCGGTCACGGCAGCATCATCAACGTCACCTCCATGGTGGCGTCCAAGGGTGTGGCAGGTGCGTCGGTGTACAGCGCGTCCAAGGCTGCGGTGGAGTCGCTGACCAGGACGTGGGCCGCCGAGTTCGGGCCGGGCGGGGTGCGGGTCAACGCGGTGGCGCCGGGCCCGACCAACACCGAGGGCGTGGTCGCCGAATGGGGCGACGTCAATGACGAACTGGGCCGGGCGCTTCCGCTCGGGCGCACGGCCGAACCGGCCGAGATCGCCGAGGCGGTGTTGTTCCTGGCCTCGTCGGCATCGAGTTTCGTCACCGGAGCGACGCTGCACGCCGACGGCGGCGGCATCGCCGCGTGAGACAGCGACGTGAGAACTTCAGAACAGGAGAACAGGATGTCTGATACCTGGCGCACCGCACTGACCGTGCTGCAGGAGGCCAAGCCGGAGATCCCGGCCGACGCCCATGTGATGACCGTGGTCATCGAATTTCCGCCCGGCGATGCCGGCACCCCGCCGCACCGGCATGCCGGGCCGGCGTTCGGGTACGTCATCGAGGGCGAGATGCTGTTCGAACTCGAAGGGCAACCACCCCGGGTGATCAAGGCCGGGGAGGCGTTCTGGGAGCCGGGAGGCGACGTCATCCACTACAGCGACGGCAACAACCGCACCGATATCCCGAGCAAGTTCACCGTGACGATGATGTGTGTGCCCGGCCGGCCGATGCTGGAGCTGGTGGACGAGGGCGAACTGGAAGGGCGCAAAGACCTGCGGTGGCGGCCACCTTCCTGACGGAGCGAGTCCTGACAGCGATGAGCCCTCCCGCCGGTCGGCGGGAGGGCTCATCGGATGAGTAGGGGACCCTAGCGGGCGTACTTGCGGTGACGGCCCATCAGGGCGGTCAGCCAGCGAACGTCGAGCAACATCTCTGTTCCGCCTTTCTATGCGGTCTTGTGCAGGAGCGGCAGCAGCCGGCGTCGGGCGAGCGTGCCCTCGGCGAAATGGTGCAGCGCCTCCGGGATGGAGGATGTGATGGGGAATGCGTCGTCGAGCAGCCGCAGGACATTGCTCACGGCCGGGCTGGAGACCACTGCCCATTCGACTCCTGCGAGGTCGCACTCGTCATCGAGGGCGTAGAGCAGTGACACACCACGCGCGGACAGGAACGTCACGCCACTCAGATCGAGGGCGAACGGCTTCTCTGCGAGGACCAGTCGGCGGACCTTCTGGGTGAGTCGATCGAAGTTGTCGTCGTCGATGACACCCGAGATGGTCACCACCATGGCGAGGTGGCGGCACTGTGCTCGTAGCTCGGCGCCGTCGCAATCGACCGCCGGGTTCCCGTAGCGGAATGCGATCGTCATGTTCTGCCTCCCTTCTGGTTCTGACCTGTCGTTCATCACTGACACCGAAGTTATCGGCGGAACTTAAGGTAGTTGGGAGTAGTGATTGAGACTTTGCTAAGAAGAAAGTCTGAGAGCCGGGTAAGGGTTCGCTGAGCGAAATGTACGTGGTTGTGCCACAAGGCATTTCGTTTTCATGTTTGATTACGCAAATTGGCGGGCACACCTTACCGCCGAGTAGCCTCAGGCCGGGGTTCAGTGCTCGGACTGATTTCCCGAATAGTTCTGCCACGGCGAGTAGTCGGCGATCAACGCCTCCTGGGGCGGTCGCAGCCGCTGCGGAACATGCTGCAGATTGATCCGGACGCGGTACCAGATCGAGCTCGGTCCACGCATACCGTCGACCAGGACATCGACCGGCTCCAGCAGGTCGGCAGCCTCAGGGTGGCTGCCGCGCCACACCTCGAGCGCGGCCATCGCCTCGTCCCGGGTCTTGGTCCGGGCCACCTCGATCAGCGGCATCTGGGACGCCCTGCGACCGTTCACACTCTTGCGGCCGGGTGGTTTCTCCGCGGGTCCGAGTGTCTCGGCGAGATCCAGCAGCCCGGTCAGCTCACCCGGATACGCATCCATCTCGGCCCACGGATCGCCGATCGCGGCGAACCGTGCCGGCACGCTGGCCACGGTGAACGCCTCGGGCCGGCAATCGGGCACCTCGTCCCAGTACAGCGGGGTGGACACCCGGGCATCGGGCTTGGCCCGCACCGAGTAGGCGGAGGCGACGGTGCGGTCCTTGGCGTTCTGGTTGAAGTCCACGAACACCCGGGCGCCGCGTTCCTCCTTCCACCAGCGGGCGGTCGCGAGATCGGGTGCACGCTGCTCGACCACCCGCGCCACGGTCTCCGCCGCCAGCCGGACCTGCTTGAACGGCCAGTTCGGGTGGATGCGCGCATAGATGTGGAAGCCGCGGGAGCCCGACGTCTTCGGCCACGCGGTCAGGCCGTACTCCTCCAGCACCTCGCGGGCCACCGCCGCCACCGCCAGGATCTGCGCCCACTCCACGCCGGGCATCGGGTCCAGATCGACCCGCAACTCGTCGGGGTGCTCCAGGTCCTGCGCGCGCACCGGGTGTGGGTTGAGGTCGATGCACCCCAATCCCACCGCCCACACCAGCCCGGCCGGTTCGGTGATCACGGCTTCCTTCGCCGACGTTCCGGATGCGTATTTGAGTTCGGCGACGTCGACGAAATCCGGCCGCTTCTCCGGTGCCCGCTTCTGGAAGATCGCTTCTTCCTCGATGCCCTTGACGAACCGCTTCAGGATCATCGGGCGGTTGTGCACCCCGCGCAGCGCGCCGTCGGCAACCGCGAGGTAGTAGTCGACGAGATCGAGTTTGGTGATGTCGGCCCGCCCGCCCGCACCCGGAAAGATCACCTTCCCGGGGTTGCTGACCGAAACCTCGCGCCCGCCCACCTCCAGCGTCCTGCGACTACCGGCAGAAGCCCCCATGCGGCCATGGTAGTTATCCGTCCCGACTCGACACGAGTCACATATTGTGGCGTGCATGCCCAGCCTCACAGACCTGCCCGCTCAGGCAGCGGCCAAAGCCCAGCTGTATCTCGGCCGTGGAGCCGCGGAACTGCACTACGCGCGCAAGATGTTCGAAGCCGGTGCGCTGCGCCTGGAATCGCCTCAGGCCATGGCGGCGCTGTTCGCCGATATCCGACGATGGGGTGAGATCGGGATGATCCCGGCGCTCAACGCCCGTCGGCATCCGGACCGACTCGCCGTCATCGACGACGAGGGGGAGTTCACCTTCGGCGAACTGGACCGGGCGGCCAACGCGGTCGCCAATGGCTTGCGCGCCAAGGGAGTCAAGGACGGTGACGGAGTCGCGCTGCTGATCCGTAACAACCGCTGGTTCCTGGTCGCGCTGTACGGCGCGGCCCGGGTCGGCGCCCGGATCATCATGCTCAACAGCGAGTTCTCCGGCCCGCAGATCAAGGAGGTGTCCGAGCGCGAGGGCACCGCGATCATCATCTACGACGATGAGTACACCGCCGCGGTCGCGCAGGCCGAACCGGCGCTGGGCAAGCTGCGGGCGTTGCCCACCAACCCCGACAAGCCGGAGCCCTCGGGCAGCACCGACGACACCCTGGCCGACCTCATCGCCCGCAGCAGCAAACAGACCGCCCCCAAGGTCGGCAAACACGCGTCGATCGTCATCCTGACCAGCGGCACCACCGGCACTCCCAAGGGTGCCAACCGGCAGTCGCCGCCGTCGTTGGCGCCGATCGGCGGGGTGCTCTCGCATGTGCCCTTCAAATCCGGTGAGGTCACCGCGCTGCCTGCGCCGATGTTCCACGCACTGGGATTCCTGCACGCCACCATCGCGATGATGCTCGGCACCACGCTGGTGCTGCGCCGCCGGTTCAAGCCGGCCACCCTGCTCGCCGACATCGAGAAGCACAAGGTGACCGCCGTCGTGGTGGTCCCGGTGATGCTGTCGCGGCTGCTCGACGAACTCGACAAGACCCAGCCCAAGCCGGACCTGTCCAGCCTGCGGATCGTGTTCGTCTCCGGCTCGCAACTCGGTGCCGAACTGGCCACCCGCGCGCTGCGGGAACTGGGCCCGATCATCTACAACCTGTACGGGTCCACCGAGATCGCCTTCGCGACCATCGCACGGCCGCAGGATCTGTCCATCAATCCCGCCACGGTGGGCCCGGTGGTCAAGGGCAACGTGGTGAAGTTGTTGGACGACAACGGGGTTGAGGTTCCACAGGGCGAGGTCGGGCGGATCTTCGTGCGCAACACCATCCCCTTCGAGGGGTACACCGGCGGCGGTGGCAAGCAGATCATCGACGGCATGATGTCCTCCGGCGATGTCGGCTACTTCGATGAGCACGGCCTGCTCTATGTATCAGGGCGGGATGACGAGATGATCGTCTCCGGTGGCGAGAACGTCTTCCCCGCCGAAGTCGAAGACCTGATCAGCGGGCATGCGGAGGTGGTCGAGGCGACCGCGATCGGTGTCGAGGACAAGGATTGGGGGCACCGGCTGCGCGCCTTCGTCGTGAAGGTCGAGGGTGCCAGCATCGATGAGGACACCATCAAGGCCTACGTGCGCGACAACCTGGCCCGCTACAAGGTGCCGCGCGAGGTGATCTTCCTCGACGAGTTGCCGCGCAACCCGACCGGCAAGATCCTCAAGCGGGAGCTGCGTGACATCGAGGTCGATTAGCCCGCCGCACGGAATATCGCGGCACGCGCCGGGGTAGTACCTCGGCGTGAGCATCGATCTGACCGGTAAGACCGCGCTCGTCACCGGCTCCACCCAGGGTCTGCCCCGCATGACCGAAAAGGGTTGGGGCAGAGTCTTTCAGATCGCCAGCGACTCGGCAATCGTGACGCCGGCGGAGATGATCCACTACGGGGTGTCCAAGACCGCGCTGCTGGCGGTGACCCGCGGCTTCGCCAAGGACGCGGCCGGCACCGGGGTGACGGTGAATTCGGTGATCGCCGGACCGACGCACACCGCGGGCGTGCAGGATTTCGTCTACCAGCTGGTGGGCAAGGACCTGCCGTGGGACGAGGCGCAGCGCGAATTCATGCGGCTGCACCGGCCGCAGTCGTTGATCCAGCGGCTGATCGAGCCGGCCGAGATCGCCAATATGGTGACGTACCTGGCCTCACCGCTGGCCTCGGCGACCACCGGTGGTGCGCTGCGGGTGGACGGCGGCTACGTGGACGCCATCCTGCCCTGACCTGTTGCCCGTGCTGAGCAGACGCAAAATCGCCCTATTTCCCGGGAAATAGGGCGATTTTGTGCTTGCTCGCGGAGGGCTTTACGGATCGCGGGGCAGGCCGAGCAGACGTTCGGCGATGATGTTGAGCTGCACCTCGGTGGTGCCGCCGTAGATGGTGGTGGCACGGCTGAACAGCAGTCGCTCCGACCACTGGCCGGGCGCCTGCTCCTTGTCACCGATGATCGCGTCGGTGCCGAACGAGGACACCCCGAACTCGGCGTAGCCCTGACCGGTCTTCATGGACAGCAGCTTGGAGATCGCCGCGGCCGGCATCGGATCGCCACCGGCCAGGGTGAGCAGCGTGGAGCGCAGGTTGAGCACCTTGGCGGCGTAGCCCTCGGCGATCAGCTTGCCGGCGTGGTTCTGCTCGATCTGATCGAAGTGCCCGTCGCGGATGAACTCCACGAACTGTTCCAGGCTGGCCAGGAACGGCGGCTCGGCGCTGCCGATCGACACCCGCTCGTTGGTCAGGGTGTTGCGGCTGACCTCCCAGCCGCGGTCCACCTCGCCGAGCACCATCGAGTCCGGCACGAACACGTCATCGATGAAGACCGTGTTGAACATGGCGTCACCGGTGAGTTCCCGCAGCGGCTTCACCTCCACCCCCGGCGACTTCATGTCGATCAGGAAGTAGGTGATGCCATTGTGTTTCGGCGCGTCCGGGTTGGTGCGGGCCAGCAGCGCGCCCCACTGGGAGAACTGCGCGCCGGTGGTCCAGATCTTCTGCCCGGTGATCCGCCAGCCGTCGTCGACCTTGATGGCCTTGGTGGTCAGGCTGGCCAGGTCGGAGCCCGCACCCGGCTCGGAGAACAGCTGGCACCAGATCATCTCGCCGCGGAACGTCGGCGGCAGGAATTGCTGCTGCTGCGCATCGGTGCCGTAGGCGACGATGGACGGGATGATCCAGGCGGCGATACCCATCTGCGGCCGGGCCACCCGGCCGGCCGAGAACTCCTGGGCGATGATGATCTGCTCGATCGGCGTGGCATTGCGGCCCCAGGGCTTGGGCAGATGCGGCTGCACCCAGCCGCCTTCCGCGATCGCCGCGTTGCGTTCTTCGCGCGCAATGGCTTTCAGTGCCGCAACCTCGGCGCGGATCTCGTCGCGGACCTTCTCGGTCTCGGGATCCAGGTCGATGTCGAGCTTGCGCAGGCCCGTGCCGGTGGCGGTGTCGACGACCTGCTGCGGGTAGTCGGCGGCCCGGCCGAAGCCGGCGACCAGGGCCAGTGCACGGCGGTAGTAGACATTCGTGTCGTGCTCCCAGGTGAACCCGATGCCACCGTGCACCTGGATGCACTCCTGCGCGCAGTGCTGTGCCGCGACCGGAGCCAGCGTGCCCGCGACGGCGGCCGCGAACTCGTACCGGGAATCGGATCCGCTCCCCGAGTCGCTTCGCTCTCCCCCGCCGTGGAACTCGTCAAGGGCGCGGCTGGCGTCCCACACCGCGGCGGTGGCCCGCTCGGTCTCGGCGATCATCCCGGCACACTTGTGCTTGATGGCCTGGAACTGGCCGATCGGGCGGCCGAACTGTTCGCGGATCTTTGCGTACTCGGTGGCGGTGTCGGTGGCCCAGCGGGCGACGCCGACGCATTCGGCGGACAGCAGTGTGGAGATGAGCGCGCGGGCATGGCCCCGGCTGAGGTCGGACAGCACCCGATCGGCGTCCACCTCCACGGCATTGGCCCGCACATGCGCCGCCGGGCGCAACGGGTCGATGCTCTTGACCTCTTCGATCTCCAGCAGGTCGGCGTCGAGCACGATCCATTCTTCGCTGCTCTCGATCGACACCGGCAGCACCAGCAGCGAGGCCTGCGCGGCGCCCGGGACGGCCCGCACCTCACCGCGGATGACGAGCTTGGCGCCCTGGCGGGTCGCGGTCAGACCGGAGTCGATGGCGTAGGCGGCGATGGTCTCACCGGACGCGAGGCCGGCCAGCAGCGGGGATCGTGCGTCGTGCGCGGAGATCAGTGCGCTCGCGATCGCCGACGGGACGAACGGTCCGGGAACCGCGCCGTAGCCGAATTCGGCCAGCGTGATGGCCAGTTCGAGGATGCCGAAGCCCTGTCCGCCGACGGCTTCGGACAGATGGACGCCGGTAAGACCCTGCTCGGCGGCGGCGTTCCAGTACGGCGGGGGATTGGTGATCGGTGTCTCGAGGGCCTCGTGCAGAACGTCTGCCGGGGCGACCTTGGCCACCAGCGACCGGACCGAGTCGGCCAGGTCATTGTGTTCAGAGTTGATCGCGATGGGCACGCTTAACCTCCATGGGCAACTTCCCTAATAACCGGTCGGTTGGGACCGAGGGTAGTACCTCGTGCGTGACCGCCGTCACGGCCTCCCCTGTCAGTCCGCGTTCACCACGTGGGCCAGGGGTTCGCCGTCCCGCAGTCGCCGGCAGTTGTCCACCGCGATCTCCAGATAGCGGCGCATGGTGTCGGCGGTGTACCAGGTGACGTGCGGGGTGAGCACGACGTTGTCCAGCCCGAGCAGCGGGTTGTCCGCGGGGACCGGTTCGACGGCGAACACGTCGAGTCCGGCGGCGGCCAGCCGACCCGCCCGGAGTGCCTCGGCCAGGGCGACCTCGTCGACGATCGCCCCGCGCGCGGTGTTGATCAGTACCGCCCCCGGCTTCATCGAGTCGAGCGCCGCCCGGTCCAGCAGGTGGTGGGTGGCCTCGGTGAGCGGCAGATGCAGGGAGACGATGTCGCTCTCGGCCAGCAGAGCGGACAGGGGCCGCCAGTCCGGCAGGCCGTCATCGCGGGTGCTGGTATGCAGCACCCGTGCTCCCAGCGTCCGCAGCACGGTCTCGACCTGTTTGGCGATGTTGCCGTAGCCGACCAACCCGACCGTGCATCCGCCGATGTCGCGCACCGTCTCGCCCAGGGTGGGATCGGACGGCCAGCCACGCCCCTCGCGGGTTGCGCGGTCCAGTTCCGGGAGCCGGCGCAGCGCGGCCAGCATCAGCAGCAGGGTGCCCTCGGTGACCGACGGCGCGTTGGCGCCGGGCATGTTCGCGACCGCGATGCTGCGTGCGGTCGCGGCGGCGACGTCGATGGTGTTCACCCCGGCGCCCAGCTTGTGCACCAACCGGCAGTGTGTGGCGCGTTCCAGGTCGGCGGCGGAGAGCGGGCGCAGCACGTGCCACACCACGTCGACCTCGGGCAACTCGCGGTACAGAGTGGTGTCGTCGTCCTCCGCGCACCACCGGATGTCCAGCCAGTCCGCCTCGGGGGCAACGAAATCCAGAACTTTCCGGCCGGGGGTGAAGTGGGCCAGAACCTTGATCCGGCGCCCTAGCGCCACCTCTTCGCGATCCACTTGGCGATGGTATCGGCCTGCTCGCTGCGGGCACCGGGTGTGCTGAAGTAGTGATCGGTGTCGATCGACAACTGCGTCTTGTCGGGACTGGCCAGCGCATCGTAAATGCGTTTGGCGTCCGAGGGATAGACGCCGGTGTCCTGCTCGGCGTTGATGACCAGGGCCGGGCAGTCGATGAGCGACAGATGCGGTTCGGCCCGGGTCTGGGCGTGCCGCAGGCTCCACATCCCGATCCAGTTGCGCAGCGTGCAGGACGCGGCGATGCCGTGGGCGGACCGGTTGGCCTTGATCGGTGGGCCGGCGTAACACATGTTCGGCTGGCGCTTGGTCGGTTCCAGCGTGGGATCGACCATCCGTGGGTCCGCCCAGGTGCGCATGACCGTGAACGGCCGATCCGAGTAGCCGGCGGCCTGCACCCGTTTGAGTTCGGTCTCCGCCCAGTCGGTGATGGCCTCGTTGCGGGCGATCTGCGCCGCGCGATAGCGGTCGACGAAATCGGCCGTGTACGGCGGACCGTTGCGCTCGTCGAACAGATCCAGATCCGGGTCGGTGGACAGCGCATCGTTCTCATCGGTGACCGAGGCGTCCATCCAGGCGGTGAGCACGTCCGGCCGGCCCGGGTGTGCGGCGCTGGCCACGTAGCCGTCCGCCGGTGGCAGGCCGGTGAGCCCCGCGGCCGGGCGCATGCCCTCCAGCGGCGTCACGTGGTGATGCACCGCCTGAGCCTGATACGCGGCCATCAGTGAGCCGCCACCGGAGTTGCCGAGCAGCACCACGGTCTCGATGCTCTGTACCTCGCGCAGCCAGCGCACCCCGACGCCGATGTCGACCAGCGCGTGATCGAGCAGAAAAGAACTCTCGAAGCCGCGGAACCGGGTGTTCCAGCCGAGGAACCCGATGCCGCGGGTGGCCAGGTAGTCGGCGAGATAGTGCTCGGAGAAATCGATCTGATAGTGCGTGGCGATCACCGCGACCTTGGGCTTGCGGCCGACCCCGCGGTGGTAGAGCCCCTGGCACGGGTGCCCGCCGGCGCCCGCGCGGCGCGCGGTGGGGGAATCCATCCCGACGAATTCCCGGGTGACTCCCGGCGTCGGGCCCTTCGTCGTCATGGCTGTCCGGTCTCCTTGTGGTAGATCGTGCGGTAGAAGATGGCGGCCAGCGTGGCCACGCAGGCGTCGTCGTCGGCGGTCTGGGCCCCGGTTCCGGCGAGTTGGGCGTAGCAGAACTGGTTCAGCATGGACACCAGCGCGACCGCCACCAGGTGGGCGTCATCGCCCGCGCAGTAGCCGTCGAGCTGGGCCTGCTGGACCATCTTGGTGATCATTGCGATGGGCAGCGCGCAGATCTCGGACCAGTATTGCGCGAAATCATCACTGACCATTGCCAATTGAGAAACTGCGATGATCTCGGCAAGACGATGCCGGTAGGTGTTCCAGTGCGCGGCCGCAGCGGCGTGCGCGCGCTCGGCGTTCGTCAGGTCCGGTTCAGTGGCCGCCAGCACCCGGTCGCGGGCCTCGTCACGGAACCGGACGGCCCAGTCCCGGACCATGGCCTCTTTGGAGTCGTAATAGTTGTAGTACGACGCGGTGGACCGGCCCGCCTCGGCCGCGATGTCGGCAATTGTGGTGGCCAGGATGCCCTTTCGGGCGACGACGGTCCGGGCCGCGGCGTCGATCGCGGCCTGCGTCTGTCGTCCGCGGGCGGTGGGCAGCTCTACCCGAGCGGTCACGGCAATCTCCGGTCGTTTTTCGTTGTTCGGACCTGAATCTGATGTTAGATTCAGTTTCAATTCTGCGCCAGATCCCGGGAGCCGACATGATCAAGCCTTCGAACCCCAATTCCGAATTCGCGCTGGGCGGCATCAACCACGTCGCCCTGGTCTGCTCGGACATGCAGCGCACCGTCGACTTCTACTCCGGCGTGCTGGGAATGCCGCTGGTCAAGTCGCTGGATCTGCCCAACGGCATGGGTCAGCACTTCTTCTTCGACGCCGGCAACGGCGACTGCGTGGCCTTTTTCTGGTTCACCGACGGACCCGACGGTGAACCCGTGGTGTCCTCCCCGGCCGCGCTGCCCGGCATCGGCGAGTTCACCAGTGCGGTCTCCACCATGAACCACCTGGCCTTCCACGTACCCGCGGAGAAGTTCGACGAGTACCGGGAGAAGCTGAAGGCCAAGGGGGTCCGGGTCGGCCCGGTGCTCAACCACGACGACAGCGAGTGGCAGGCCTCGCCGACCCTGCATCCCGGCGTCTATGTCCGGTCCTTCTACTTCCAGGACCCCGACGGCATCACGCTGGAATTTGCTTGCTGGATCAAAGAATTCACCGAGGCCGACACGACCACGGCGCCCAAGACCGCGTCCGATCGCCGGCCGCGCGCATCCGTCTAGGGGGCTTCAGTCGCGCCGGCACTATTGCCCGGGTCGCTGCGCTCCAGCCCGCCGGCACTATTCCCCGGGTCGCTGCGCTCCTGCCCGCCGAGGGGCGGGGAAGGTGTCCAGCACCGACGTCAGCAGGTCGATGAGTTCGTCGGCGCTCAGGCCGATCGTCCCGCTCAGCCACCCGTTGATGGTCTGACTGACCCCGCCGACCACGAAATGCGCGACGGCCTTGATCTCGTCGCTGTCGTCCTGCTGCAGAACGGTCTGTGCGTGCTGGCCGGCCAGCACCGCGAAGAACCCGCCGAGTTCGGCGCGTTTGCGCACCAGCACGGCGTTGGACAACGTGCTGTCGAACAACAACCGCCCCACCCGGGCGTCCTCGCCGATGGTGCGGACCAGGTTGGTGATGCCCGCCCGGTTCTGCTCGGCCGGGCCGACCGAGGCAACGGCCTCCTGGGTGGTCGCGGCGATCCGGGCGACCACCGAATCGAACACCGCGGAGACGAACTCGTCCTTGTCGGCGAAGGCCTCGTAGAAGTGCCGGGTGGCGATCCCGGACTCGCGGCAGATGGCCCGCACCGTCAGATCGGCGTCCGGGCCGGTCAGCAGGTCGAGACCGGCCACGAGTAGGCGGTCGTGACGGTCGGCGACGCGCTGGGCGGCCGCCACCCCGCGGTAGGGCCGAACCTGGGACACCGCACCATCTTGACACCTGTCCGGCACCCGGGGCAATATCAGGAAACCAACGTTTCCGCTTTACGGCCTGCAGGGGTGTCAATGACGATCATCGAGCGTCCGATCAACGAGACCGTCCGGGTCCCGGCCCGCCGGAAGCGTTGGGGTGCCGGCTTCGATGACGGGCTGATGGGCGTGGCGCTGCTCGCCGGCCCGGCAAACGTGATCATGCAGCTCGCCCGCCCCGGCGTCGGCTACGGCGTGCAGGAGAGCAAGGTGCACAGCGGCCGGGTCGACCTGCACCCGATCAAACGGGCCCGCACCACCTTCACCTATCTGGCGGTGGCCGGCCGCGGCACCGACGAGCAGAAGGCCGCCTTCCGTCGCGCGGTGAACAAGGCCCACGCCCAGGTGCGCTCCACCCCGGAGAGCCCGGTGGAGTACAACGCCTTCGACAAGAACCTGCAGCTGTGGGTGGCGGCCTGCCTGTACAAGGGGTCCGTCGACGTCTACCGGCTGTTCATCGGGGAGATGGACGAGGCGACCGCCGACCGGCACTACCGGGACGGCATCACCCTGGGCACCACCCTGCAGGTGCCCGCCGAGATGTGGCCGGCCGACCGGGCCGCCTTCGACAAGTACTGGCAGGAATCGCTGGACCAGGTACACATCGACGACACCATCCGCGAGTACCTGTACCCGATCGCGGTGGGCCGGCTGCGCGGCCTGACCCTGCCCGGCCCGCTGCAGCGGTTCAACGAGAACCTGGCCTGCCTGATCACCACCGGCTTTCTGCCGCAGCGGTTCCGCGACGAGATGCGGCTGCCCTGGGATCCGCAGCGTCAGCGTCGCTTCGAGCGGCTGATGAAGGCGCTGAGTTTCGTGAACAACGCGGTGCCGGGCTTCGTGCGCCAGTTTCCGTTCAACGTGTTGCTCAAGGATCTGGACTGGCGCGTGCGTACCGGCCGTCCCCTGGTCTGACCTGCACGTCAGATCCATTTGCTGAAAGCGCCCCGTGCGCGCGCGGTATGGCGCGTTCGGCGGGCGCTGCCTGCGCTGCTGCCCGCGCCCGGATGCGGCGACAGTCGGTCGGAACCGTTCGCCACCGGGATGCCTTCGCGCCCCGTGCCCGGGTGACACTGATCACCGCCTCAGGCGTAACCGAACGTCTCGACACAGCGGTCGGTGCGGTGCTAACTTTCTCCGAAGTTAGCATAGGCATACTTAAGGAGACGGCAGGGGGCGTGAGCTTCTTTGCTAGTGAAATATGGAAACGGTCAGTGAGACGCTCACGTCGGGCGTAGCGGGAACACGCGTCGATCGCGACGTGGTGAACAGGTTCGCGACCTGCTGTCGGGCGCTGGGACTGTCGGTCAATGACCGGCAGCGACCCGCCGATCTGGCCGCGGCCCGGTCGGGTTTCACCGAACTGACCCGCATCGCCCGCGAGCAGTGCGACGCCTGGATCGGGCTGGCCGCCGCCGGGGCGGGCACCGGCGAGAACGCCGGCCGCGTCATCGGCACCATCTGGCGCACTCTGCCCACCTTCGGCGCGCTGACCCGCGAGATCGATCTGGGTGCCGAGGACCTCGGCTTCACCTATGACACCGGCCTGTATCTCCAGTTCCGGGCGACCGGCCGCGATGACATCGCGCTGGCCTACGCGGCCACCCTCGCCGATTTCGGCGAGTTCGCCGAGGCCGACGCCATCGTCGAGGAACTGCTGACCCGCCGACCGTCCTGGCTGCAGGCCCGCTGGGTGCGGGTCGCGCTCTACCACCGCAGCCGCCGGTGGTCCGATGTGGTGCGCACACTGACCCCGGTGGTCAACGACACCCGCCTCGACGAGCACTACGCCCACGCGGCCCGGGTGACGCTGGCCATCGCGCTGGCGAATCTGGGCATGTTCGCCCCCGCGCTGTCGCACCTGGAGAACCCGGCGGGGCCCGTCGCGGTGGCCGCCGTCGACGGCGGACTGGTCAAGGGTCTGTGCCTGCGGGCCCAGGGCGAGGACGACGAGGCCGCCGACGTACTGGCCGAACTGTACGCCGCCAACCCCGAACATGCCGGGATCGAAGAGGCGTTGTCGGACAAGTCATTCGGCCTGGACACCACCACCGCCGCGCGGATCGAGGCGCGCAGCAACCCCTGGGACCCGTCCACCGAACCGGGGGAGGCCGACTTCGTCGACCCAGGCGCCAAGGAACGCAAGGCGCACCTGCTCATCGAGGCCGAGGCCGAACTCGCCGAGTTCATCGGCCTGGAAGAGGTCAAGTACCAGGTCGCCCGGCTGAAGAGTTCGGTGGCCATGTCGATCCGGCGCCAGGAGCGCGGTCTGGCCGTCGCCCAGCGCACCAACCACCTGGTGTTCGCCGGTCCGCCCGGAACCGGTAAGACCACCATCGCCCGTGTGGTCGCCAAGATCTACTGTGGGCTCGGCCTTTTGAAGAAGGAGACGGTGCGCGAGGTGCACCGAGCCGATCTGATCGGCCAGCACATCGGCGAGACCGAGGCCAAGACCAACGCCATCATCGACAGCGCGCTCGACGGTGTGCTGTTCCTCGACGAGGCATATGCCCTGGTGTCCACCGGCGCGAAGAACGACTTCGGGCTGGTCGCCATCGACACCCTGCTGGCCCGGATGGAGAACGACCGCGACCGGTTGGTCGTCATCGTCGCCGGCTACCGTGCCGACCTGGACCGCTTCCTGGACACCAATGAGGGTCTGCGCTCGCGTTTCACCCGCAGCATCGACTTCCCGTCCTACAGCGCAACCGAACTCGTGGAGATGGCCACCCGGATGGCCGAGAAGCGGGACAGCATCTTCGAGCCCGCCGCACACGACGAGATGGAGAAGCTGTTCGGCTTCCTGGCCGCCAGCACCACCCCGGACGCCATCGGCACCGCCCGGCGCAGCCTGGACATCGCCGGTAACGGCCGCTTCGTGCGAAACCTTGTCGAGCGTTCCGAGGAGGAACGCGAATACCGATTGGACCACTCCGATTCCGACGACTTCACCGACGACGAGTTGATGACGATCACCGCCGACGACGTCAACCGCTCGGCAGGCCCGCTGCTGCGCGGGCTGGGCCTGACCGCACCCGAGGCCGGCGCATGAGCGAGACGGGCGAAGAGCGCCGAGAATTCACCTCGCGCACACCGGTCAACGACAACCCCGAACGCGTGGTGCACCGCCGCGGATTCGTCACCCGACACCAGGTTTCGGGCTGGCGATTCGTCATGCGGCGCATCGCATCCGGGGTCGCCCTGCACGACACCCGGATGCTCGTGGACCCGCTGCGCACCCAGAACCGCGCGGTGCTGGTCGGTGCGCTGGTCTCGGCGACGGTGGTCGCGGGCTGCTTCGTATTCTCGCTGTTCCGTCCCGGCGGTGACGCCGGCAGCGCCACCATCCTGGCGGACCGCGACACCTCGGCGCTCTACGTGCGCATCGGTGACGTGGTGCACCCGGCGCTCAACCTCACCTCGGCGCGCCTGATCGCCGGTCAGGCCGACAACCCGACCACGGTCAAGAGCAGCGAGATCGACAAGTTCGCCCGCGGCAACCTGATCGGTATCCCCGGCGCCCCGGAACGCATGGTGCAGAACAGCTCTCGGGATGCGAACTGGACGGTGTGCGACGCCGTATCGGGCAGCACCACCGGAGTCACCCTGATCGCCGGCGCCCCCGATCTGCAGGGGGAGCGGGCCACCGCGCTGCCCGCCGACCGTGCGGTGCTGATCCAGAACGTCGGCGGCGTGCACGCCGGCACCTGGCTGCTGTGGGATGGCAAGCGCAGCCCGATCGACCTGGGCAACCGCGCCGTCACCTCCGCACTGGGCCTGGGCAACGACATCCCCGCACCCCGGGTGATCGATCCGGGTCTGTTCAACGCCATCCCGGAGTCCGCGCCGCTGGTGGCACCTGCCCTGCCGGGCGCCGGCGAACCGCCGCGCTTCGACCTGCCGGTCCCGGCGCCCGTCGGCGCCGTCGTCGCGGCCTTCGAGGCGGACAACACCATCCGTTACTACGCGGTACACGCCGACGGCCTGCAGCCGATCTCGCCGGTGCTGGCCGCTATCCTGCGCAACTCCGATTCCTATGGGCTGCAACAGCCCCCGCGCCTCGGCGCGGACGAGGTGGCCAAGCTGCCGGTGGCCGGCGGGATCGACACCGCCGCCTACCCGGCCGACGAGGTCACCCTGGCCGAGACCGGTCCCGCGCCGGTCACCTGTGCCTACTGGTCCAAGCCCGCCGATGCGACCGAGAGCCGGCTGACCCTGCTGTCCGGTGCCGCGCTGCCGCTGCCCGAGGGGCAGCGCACCGTGCAGCTGGTCGGGGCGGGCGGTGGCTCCACCGCCGACCACGTCGCACTGACCCCGGGCAGCGGCTACTTCGTGCAATCCGTCGGCTCCGCCGCCGGTGCACCGCCGGCCGGCTCGGCCTTCTGGGTCAGCGACACCGGCGTCCGCTACGGGGTGGACACCTCCGATGACGCCAAATCGGTTGCCGCACTGGGCTTGAACCCGCCGCCGCTGGCCGTCCCGTGGTCGATGCTCGCGCAGTTCGCGCCCGGCCCCACCCTTTCCAAGGCCGATGCGCTGGTCGCGCATGACGCCGTCGCACCCGTGGCCGCAGCCGGCCCCGAGGGGGAGAACGAATGAGCGCCGCTTGCAAGCGAATCATTGATCGGACATGGGACAACCGAGCTTGCGAGGGAGTCGCATGAGTCGCTTGATCTTCGAGGCCCGCCGCCGGCTTCCGGCGCCGGAGGCGCGCAAGGGCACCATCACCATCGAGGCGCCGCCGTCGCTGCCCCGGCTGGTCCCGCCCTCGCTGCTGCGCCGGGTGCTGCCCTACCTGATCGTCATCCTGATCGTCGGCATGATCGTCGCGCTGTTTGCGACCGGTATGCGGATGATCTCCCCGACGATGCTCTTCTTCCCGTTCGTCCTGCTGCTGGCCGCGAGCGCGCTCTACCGCGGATCGGACAACAAGCTGCGCACCGAGGAGGTCGACGCCGAACGCGCCGACTACCTGCGCTACCTCTCGGTGGTCCGGGACAACGTCCGCGCCCAGGCCGCGGACCAGCGCGCCGCCCTGGAGTGGTCGCATCCCGCACCGGATCTGCTCGCCGCGGTACCGGGCACCCGCAGGCAGTGGGAACGCGATCCGGGCGACGCCGACTTCCTGGTGGTCCGCACCGGTCTGCACGACGTCCCGCTGAACACCGCGCTGCGGGTCAAGGACGCCGCCGACGAGATCGACCTGGAACCGGTGGCGCACACCACCCTTCGCGGGCTGCTCGATGTGCACCGCACGGTGCGCAACGCCCCGACCGGCATCGATCTGGGCACCGTCTCCAGGATCACGGTGCTCGGCGAACCCGACGAGGTCCGCGACGCCCTGCGCGCTTGGGTTTCTCAGGCCGTCACCTGGCACGATCCCGCCGTGCTGGGCGTGGCTCTGGCCACCCCGGACCTGGAGGGTCCGGACTGGTCGTGGCTGAAGTGGCTGCCGCACACCGACGTTCCCGGCCAGACCGACGGTGTGGGCCCGGCCCGGTACCTGGCGACCACCGCCGACGGCCTGCGCGGTCTGCTGGCGCCGGTGCTCGACGAGCGGGATGCCTTCACCGGTTCGGCGTCGGCCGCGAACAAGCACCTGCTGGTGCTCCTCGACGACCCGGACGCCGATCCGGACGTCATCGCCGGACGGCACGGACTGGCCGGCGTCACCGTGGTGCACCGGTCCACCACAGAGCCGCACCGCGAGCAGTACTCCGATCCCGAGCGGCCGGTCCTGAAGATCGCCGGCGGCCGGATCGAGCGCTGGCAGAGCGGGGGCTGGCAGGCCTTCGTCGACACCGCCGATGCCTCCTCCGCCGGCCAGGCCGCGCACCTGGCGCGCCGGCTGGCCCGCTGGGACACCAACCCGGAGCAATCGAGGACGGGCGCGACCGGATCATCCACGTTCACCACCCTGTTCGGCATCCAGGACGCCTCGGCGCTCGATGTCGCCGCGTTGTGGGCGCCCCGGCACCGCGACGAGGAACTGCGGGTGCCCATCGGCGTCACCGCGACCGGCGACCCGCTGATCTTCGACCTCAAGGACGAGGCCGAGGGCGGCATGGGCCCGCACGGCCTGATGATCGGTATGACGGGATCGGGCAAGTCACAGACCCTGATGTCGATCCTGCTGGCGCTGCTGACCACACACTCGGCCGATCGGTTGATCGTCATCTACGCCGACTTCAAGGGTGAGGCGGGCGCGGATATCTTCCGGCACTTCCCGCAGGTCGTCGCGGTCATCTCCAACATGGCCGAAAAGCGGTCGCTGGCGGATCGTTTCGCCGACACGCTGCGAGGTGAGGTGGCTCGCCGCGAGCAGCTGCTCAAAGAAGCGGGCCGCACCGTGCAGGGCAGCGCCTTCAACTCGGTGACCGAATACGAGGGGGCGATCGCGGCGGGCCACGACCTGCCCCCGATCCCGACGCTGTTCGTGGTCGCCGACGAGTTCACCCTGATGCTGGCCGAGCACCCCGAGTATGCGGAACTGTTCGACTACGTCGCCCGCAAGGGGCGCTCCT
The DNA here is from genome assembly GCF_019456655.1 of Mycolicibacterium diernhoferi. Lineage (NCBI taxonomy): Bacteria > Bacillati > Actinomycetota > Actinomycetes > Mycobacteriales > Mycobacteriaceae > Mycobacterium > Mycolicibacterium diernhoferi. The sequence continues at coordinate 618,026 of NZ_CP080332.1, forward strand.
TCCGCATCCACATCCTGTTCGCGTCGCAGACCCTGGATGTCGGGCGGATCAAGGACATCGACAAGAACACCTCCTACCGCATCGGTCTGAAGGTGGCCAGCCCGTCGATCAGCCGCCAGATCATCGGCACCGAGGACGCCTTCCAGATCGAATCCGGTCGCGAGCACAAGGGCGAGGGTTTCCTGGTACCGGCGCCGGGCGCGGACCCGATCAAGTTCCGCAGCACCTACGTCGACGGCATCTACGACCCGCCGCGTGCCGCGCAATCGGTGGTGGTGCACTCGGTGCCCGAACCACAGGTCTTCACCGCGGGCTGGGTGGAACCAGCCCCGGACACCGTCATCGTCACCGGCGAGATCGAGGATGCCCCGGTGCCCCGCAAGCTGATTGCCACCATCGGCGACCAGCTGGCCAACTACGGCCCACGGGCGCCGCAGCTGTGGCTGCCTCCGCTGGAGGAGACAATCCCGCTCACCGATCTGCTGGCGCGCACCGATATCGGCGAACGGCAGTGGCGCTGGCCGCTCGGCGAGATCGACAAGCCGTTCGAGATGCGCCGCGACGCACTGGTGTTCGACGCCGGCACCGCCGCGGGCAACCTGCTCATCCACGGCGGGCCGAAGTCCGGTAAGTCCACCGCGCTGCAGACGTTCGTGCTGTCGGCCGCGGCGCTGCACGCACCCGGCGACGTCAGCTTCTACTGCCTGGACTACGGCGGTGGACAGCTGCGCGCACTGGAGGACCTGGCCCATGTCGGCGCCGTCGCGACGCCGCTGGAACCCGAACTGATCCGGCGCACCTTCGCCGAGCTCGAACAGCTGCTGCGCACGCGCCAGGAACGTGGCGGGCGCGTCGGCACGGGCAGCCATGAGGACGGTTACGGCGAAGTCTTCCTGGTGATCGACAACCTGTACGCGTTCAGCCGGGACAACATCGACACCTTCAACACCCGCAACCCGCTGCTGGCCCGGGTCACCGAGCTGGTCAACGCCGGGCTGTCGTACGGCATCCACGTCGTCATCACCACGCCCAACTGGCTGGAGGTGCCGCTGGCCATGCGGGACGGTCTCGGACTGCGACTTGAGCTCAAGCTCAACGACTCCCATGACAGCAATGTCCGGGTGGCGGGTGCGCTGACCCGTCCGGCCGATGCCGTGCCCGCCGATCAGCCGGGCCGCGGTCTGACCATGGCCGCCGAGCACTTCCTGTTCGCGGCGCCCGACCTGCGCGAGATCGCGGTGCTCAACTCGCGTCACACCGGCCGGCACGCCCCGCCGGTGCGGCTGCTGCCGACCCAGCTCTCGCCGGCCGACGTGGGCACGATCTACGTGGGACCGGAGCAGGTGGTCATCGGTCAGCGCGAGGAAGACCTGCGTCCGGTGGCGATCGACTTCGCCCGCAACCCGCTGATGATGGTGTTCGGCGACAACAGGTCCGGGAAGACCACGCTGCTGCGCCACCTCATCCGCAGCATCCGGGACAACTCCACGCCCGACCAGGTGGCGTTCACGGTCGTCGACCGGCGCCTGCATCTGGTCGAGGAGCCACTGTTCCCGGACAACGAGTACACCCCGAACGTCGATCGGGTCACCCCGGCGATGCTGGGACTGTCCGCGCTGATGGAGAAGCGCCGCCCGCCCGCCGGTCTGTCGGCAGAAGATCTGCGGCGCTGGTCCTTTGAAGGCCAGACCCACTACCTGATCATCGACGACGTCGACCAGATCCCGGACGGGCCCGCGATCAGCGGACCGTACGCCGGGCAACGGCCGTGGACCCCGCTGCTCGGCCTGCTGGCCGAGGCCGGTGACCTGGGTCTACGGGTCATCGTCACCGCGCGGGCCGGCGGATCGGCGCATGCGGTGATGACCGCGCCTCTGCTACGCCGCCTGAATGACCTCCAGGCGACTACCGTGATGTTGTCGGGCAGCCCGGCCGACGGGGGCAAGCTGCGGGGCATGCGCTTCAGCAGGCTGCCGGCGGGACGGGCGATGCTGCTCGGCGAGAGCGAAGAGGCCACCTACGTCCAATTGGTGAATCCGCTCGTGCCCGAGGGTGTTTCACCGGCCAGTACGAACGGAAAGGAATACAGCTGATGACTCTGCGTGTCGTTCCCGAAGGATTGGCCGCCGCCGGCTCGGCGGTCGAGGCGCTGACCGCACGGCTCGCCGCCGCGCACGCCGCTGCGGCGCCACTGGTCAACGTGGTCGTGCCGCCGGCCGCCGACCCGGTCTCGCTGCAGACCGCTGTCGGTTTCAGTGTTGCGGCCAACGAGCACAGTGCGGTGTCGGCGGTTGCCGTGCAGGAGTTGGGCCGCGCCGGTATGGGTGTCGCCCAGACCGGCGCCAGCTATGCCACCGGTGACGCACTGGCCGCATCGACCTACCTGATCGCGCGGGGCGGCTGAGATGACCGCTCCCGTCTGGATGGCGTTGCCGCCCGAGGTGCATTCGGCGCTGCTGTCCAGCGGCCCGGGCCCCGGGTCGCTGTTGGCCGCCGCGGGAGCCTGGCAGTCGCTGAGTGCCGAATATGCTTCAGCCACAGCGGAACTTATTGCCACCCTGGGCGCAGTGGCCGCGGGTGCGTGGGAGGGTCCGAGCTCCGAGCAGTACGTCGCGGCGCACCAGCCGTACCTGGCCTGGCTGGCCCAGGCCAGCGCCAAGAGCGCCGTCGCCGCAGCCCAGCACGAGACCGCGGCCGCCGCCTACACGACCGCGCTGGCCACCATGCCGACGCTGGCCGAACTGGCCGCCAACCATGCCCTGCACGGGGCGTTGTTGGCCACCAACTTCTTCGGCATCAACACCATCCCGATTGCCCTCACCGAGGCGGATTACGTCCGGATGTGGGTGCAGGCGGCCACCACGATGAGCACCTACCAAGCGGTCTCCGCGGCCACCGTGGCGGCCACCCCGGTCCTGGAACCGGCGCCGATGCTGCTGACCCCGGGCGTGGGGGAGGCGGGCAGCGCCGCGGCGACCTCCACCCAGATGCTGGCGCAGGGCCAGGCAGCGAATGCCGGTGGCGCGCTGAACTCGTCGAACTGGCTCGTCGACCTGCTGGAGCCCTACCTGCGCACCCTGGTCGGCGGCGACCTGATCATCGACTTCCTGCGCAATCCGCTGGGCATTCTGCGGCAGATGCTGATCGACTTCGTCACCAATCCGTCGGCGGCCCTGGTCACCTGGGGGCCGATGCTGTTCGCCGTGGTGTTCCAGCTGATCACCCAGCCGTTGGGCTGGGGTACCTGGATCGGTGCCGCGCTGGCGCCGATGCTGCTGCCGGTCCTGGCCGGTGTCGCGCTGGCGATGCTGGGTTTCCTTGCCCTGCTACCGAAGTTCGACGACCTCCCACCCATCGACCTCGGTGAGGCACCGGCGGCCGCCCAACGCACCGAACCCAACCTTCCGGTGGCGAGCATCACCCCGGCCGGTACCCCCACCGCCGCGGCTCCCGCGGCAGGCACCCCCGCGTCGGCTCCGGCGACCGCGCCCGCCGCCGCGCCGGCAGCCGCGGCTCCGGCCATGGCGTACGCGGTCTACGGCGGACACCCTGGCGGCGGCTTCAGCCCGACCGTCCGTGACAGCACCGCCGCCAAGGCACCCGCGTCGGGCTCCTCGGCGGCGGTGGCCTCGGCGGCCGCCCTGTCTGCGGCCGAGCGCCGGAAACGCCGCCGTAAGAAGGGTGGCGAGATCAAGGACCGCGCGTACGCCGACGAGTACATGGATTACGACGAGGATCCCGCACCGCCTGGGGCGAGCGAAGCGACGGGGAATGTGAAAGCACCCCGTCCCGAGCCGACGGTGCAGGCGAGCGAGCGCGGTGCCGGCCCGCTGGGCTTCACCGGCACCGTCACCAAGGACATCACCAGGGACACGGCGGCCGCCGGCATCACCGAACTGGCCGGGGACTCGTTCGGCAACGGACCCACCAACCCCATGCTGCCGGGTTCCTGGCGGCCCGACGATCCGTCGGCACCGGAGGGGGGAAAGCACCGCTGAGCGCGCGCCGGAAAGCCCAGATCACATCGACTGACCACAGATCCACCCGAAAGGAAATGCCATGAGCATGCTCGACGCGCACATCCCCGCGCTGATCGCCTCGGAGTCGGCGTTCGCCGCGAAGACCGCGCTGATGCGCAGCACCATCGCCCAGGCCGAGTCGGCCGCCCAGGCTTCGCAGGCCTTCCACATGGGTGAGTCCTCGGCCGCCTTCCAGGCCGCGCACGCCCGCTTCATCGAGGTGTCGGCCCGGGTCAACGCCCTGCTCGACATCGCCCAGGCCAACCTCGGTGAGGCCGCGGGTACCTATGTCGCGCAGGACGCGGCGGCGGCCAGCACCTACACCGCGATCTGATAACGCACCAGGACCAGGAGAACTCACATGTCGCAGATCATGTACAACTACCCGGCCATGCTCGCGCTGTCAGCCGAGATGAACGGATTCGCGGGGGCTTTGAACGCGGTCGGCGCCGACATCGCCGCCGAGCAGGCCGCGCTGGCGGGAGCCTGGCAGGGTGACACCGGGATGACCTACCAGGCGTGGCAAGCGCAGTGGAACGCCAGCATGTCCGAGCTGGTGCGCGCCTACCAGGCGATGGCGAGCACCCATGAGACGAACACCCTGTCGATGAACGCCCGGGACCGGGCAGAAGGCGCCAAATGGGGATAGATGGCTGCTAATGCGGTCGAGCTGACCGTCGAGCAGGCCTGGTTCATCGCGGAGGAGAGCGGCTGCGGGTCGTTTCCGTGGGTGCTGGCGATCACGCCGCCCTACAGCGAGCCCGCCGCCGCCGGACAGTTCGCGGCAGAGCGTGTCGCCGAACTGACCGAGCTGGGCGTGATGTCGACCGGCGGGGCCATCAACCCCGCTGTCGCCCAGTGGATTCAGCAGACCTGCCGGGCTCGGCAGTGGCTCGAACTCCGAATCGTGGGCGGGCATGGCGACATGCTCCGCGGCCTCGTCGCGCGCCGCGACGATATGCCCGGTGCGCGGGCGGACGGACCCTCGGTCGTCGCCCTGCGCAGCGGGGGATTGGTGACGTTCACCGCGATGGAACTGCTGCATCCGAACGATCTGGTGCCGGTGCTGGTCTCCGGACTGGACGGCCGGAGGCCGGCGAGCTTCGATGAGTTCACCGTTCCGGTGCGAGCCGGGGCGCGCGCCGACGAGAAGCTCCGAAATGGTGCCGACATCACCGAAGTGCTTGAATACCTGGGCATTCCGGCGTCCGCACGCCCCGTCGTGGAGGCGGTGTTCACCGGACGGCGCAGCTACGTCGAGATCGTGGCGGGTGAGCACCGGGACGGCCACCGGGTCGGCACCGATGTCGGCGTCAGCGTCGTGGACTGCGAGGCCGGTCGCATCCTGGTGAGCCCGTCGAAGGCCTTCGACGGCGAATGGGTGTCCACGTTCGCGCCCGGCACCGCGGCGGCCATCGCTGCCGCCGCCGACAGACTTATCGCAACACTGCCGCACGGAACGTGGTTCCCGACGGCGCAGAACCGAGATTTCGACCAGAGAACGGAAGACCGATGCCCGACAACACTGTGATGCCGATCGTGCGGGTGGCCGTGCTCGCCGGCGGGGACGGCCCCGGCGGGCGAGTCACCGAGATGGCACTACCGGCCGAACTGCCGCTGCGCGAGATCATCCCGGCGGTACAGCGCACCGTGCTGCCGACCGGAGACGCCGACGCCACGTCCGCGGGCCGCCCGTCGCGACTCAGCCTCGCGCCGATCGGCGGTGCACCGTTCAGTCTGGACGCGACGCTGGACACCGTCGGCGTGGTGGACGGGGATCTGTTGGCGCTGCAGGCCATCCCGACCGGCCCGCCGGCACCCCGCATCATCGAGGACATCGCCGATGCCGCGGTCATCTTCTCCGAGGCCCGGGAGAAGCCCTGGGGTCCTGCCCAGATCCAGCGTGCCGCCGCCGTCGCCGTCATTGCGCTGATCCTGCTCGGCACCGCACTGGCCACCGCCGTGCGCTTCGCCACCGGGCACTCGGCGGGGCTGTTCACCGTCGCCGGGTTCGCCGCCGCAACCGTTGTCGCCTCCTTCGCCACCCGGGCCCGGTTCCCCGGGTTAGGCACCGCGCTGGCGGTCACCGCGCTGGTGCCCGTCGCGGCGGCCTTCGCGCTCGCCGTACCCGGTGACTTCGGTGCCGCACAGCTCCTGCTGGCCGCCGCGGGTATCGCGGCCTGGTCGGTGATCAGCATCATCGTCTTCGAACGCGCCATCGCCACCTTCACCGCGGCGACGGTGACCGGACTCGGTGTGCTGCTGTTCGCGGTGCTGGCCACCATCTGGGATATGACCGACATCCGCACCGGCAGCGGTCTCATCGTCTTCGCCTTGCTGGTGACCGTGCAGGCCGCGCGGCTGTCCGCCCTGTGGGCGCGGCTGCCCGTCCCGGTGATTCCCGCCCCCGGCGATCCGACGCCGTCTGCGCAGCCGTTGCGGGTGCTGGAGGACCTGCCCCGGCGCATCCGCGTCACCGACGCCCACCAGACCGGTTTCCTGGCCGCGGGCGTGCTGCTGTCGGTCGCCGGTTCGGTCGTCCTGGTCGGCGGTTCCGGTGCGTCGCCGTGGGCCTGGGTGCTGGTCGTCGCCGCGGCACTGGGCACCACGCTGCGTGCCCGGGTGTGGGATTCGACCCCGTGCAAGACGTGGCTGCTGAGCCAGTCCTTCCTGCTGCCCGCCGCGCTGCTGGTGGTCTTCGCGCTCGACGAGCGGTACACGGCGGCATGGTGGGCGCTGGCCGCGCTGGTGGCCGTGGCCGCCGTCTGGATCGTGGTGGCGCTCAACCCGCGGATCGCGTCGCCGGAGACCTACTCGCTGCCCGCGCGCCGGCTGTTCGGATTCGCCAGCTCTGCGGTCGACGCCTCGGTCCTGCCCATCGCGGCGTATCTGGTCGGCCTGTTCGAGTGGGTGCTCAACCGATGAGTGGGGATTTCGGCGCGCTCGCGTTCGGAAAGCGAACGTCGGCGCGCCGAAATCGCGGGGGAGCCGCCGCGTTGACCGCCGCCGTCGCGGTCGCCATGATCGCCACTCCGGTCGCCGGGGCGATCCCGCCACCGGAGGTGGACGCCGGTACCGCGCCGCCGTCGGGTGCCGCGGGTCCGGTGCAGCCCATGGTGCAGCGTGGTGCCTGCACGGTGACCGGGGTGATCCCGGGCACCGACCCCGGCGCGGTCAGCCCGAATCAAATCACGCTGAACCTGGCGGAAGCCTGGCGACACAGCCGCGGTGACGGTCAGACCGTCGCGGTGATCGACACCGGTGTGCAGCCCGGACCGCGGCTGCCCAACGTCGATCCCGGTGGGGATTTCGTCGCCGGTAGTGACGGGCTCACCGACTGTGACGGGCACGGCACCATGGTCGCCGGTGTCATCGCCGGTCAGCCCGGCGCCGACGGCTTCTCCGGTGTCGCGCCGGGGGCACAGCTGCTGTCCATCCGGCAGACCTCGGCTCGATATTCCCCGGCGGGCTCGCCGAATCAGCCCGGCCAGGACCCGGTGATGGTGGAGGCCAGTAACGACATCGCCACCCTGGCCCGCGCCGTGGTCCGCGCCGCCGATCTGGGTGCCCGGGTCATCAACATCTCGTCGGTGGCCTGCGTCCCGGCGACCGCCACGATCGATCAGAGCGCACTCGGCGCGGCTCTGCGCTACGCGGCCGTCGAGAAGGACGTCGTCATCGTCGCCGCGGCCGGGAACACCGGGGGCGGCATCGCGGGTGGAACCGCCTGTGCGGCCAACCCGTTGACCGATCCGACCCGTCCCGACGACCCGCGCAACTGGGCCGGCGTGACCTCGGTGTCGACGCCGTCCTGGTGGCAGCCCTACGTGCTGTCGGTGGGGGCACTGGACCCGGCCGGGCGGCCCGCATCGTTCAGCATGTCCGGGCCGTGGTTGGGCCTGGCGGCACCCGGCGAGAACATCACCTCGGTGAGCAACGGCCCCGACGGGGGACTGGCCAACGGTCAGCCCAACGAGAAGGGGGAGCTGGCGCCGGTCAGCGGGACCAGCTACGCGGCCGCCTATGTCTCCGGTGTCGCCGCGCTGGTCCGCAGTCGTTTCCCCGAACTGAGCGCCGAGCAGGTGGTGCGCCGGCTGACGAGCACCGCCCGCGGTGCGGACCGCTCGCCGTCCTCGCTGGTCGGCGCCGGGACCATCGACCCGGTGGCTGCCCTGACCTGGGATGTGCCCGGCCCGGGCAAGCCCGCAGAAACCACCAAACCCGTTGCGGCACCCCCAGAACCGGTGCAAGAGGATCTCACTCCTCGGGTTGTCGCCTACATCGGCGCCGGCCTGCTCGCCCTGGCCGCCATCGTGACCGCTGCGATCGCCGCACACCGACGGAAGGACAAAGCCGCATGACGGCCCGACTCGCCCTGGCGCTGCTGTTCATCGTTCCGGCCGCCATGGCCTACCCGTACGAGACGACGACCCAGCGCTGGGTCCTCGGTGTCGCGATCGCCGTGGTGATCGTGTTGTTCGCTTGGTGGGGTGGCGATTTCGCGACCACCAAGCTGGCCCGGCGGTGGTCGATCTGGCGTGGCAACCGCGCCGGAGCCGAAACCGAGCAGCAGCCCGCTGACACCGCCACGGTGGTGTTGCGCATCGACGAGTCGGCGGCCGATGAGTTGCCGGTGGCACTGATCGCCGGCTACGCCGCGCGGTACGGACTGCGCTGCGACAAGGTCCGTATCACCAGTCGTGATCGGGCCGGTGAACGCCGGACCTGGGTGTCGATGACCCTGGATGCCGCGCAGAATCTCCGCGCGCTGCAAGCCCGTTCGGCTCGGATCCCGTTGCGTGAAACCGCCGATGTCATGGGCCGTCGGCTGGCTGACCATCTGCGGGAGAGCGGATGGACGGTGTCGGTGCTCGAGGTCGTTCCGCGTCCGGTCTCCAGCCAGGCCAAGGAGATCTGGGGTGCGCTCAGCGACGAGTCGGGATTCCTGACCGCGTACCGAATTCCGGCGGCATCCCTGCCGGCGGTCTTGGACGCAGTGTGGGCGCACCCGTCCGACGAAGTCTGGACGGCGGTCGAATTCGGTCCCGGAACGGTGACCGGGGTCGCTGCGGTGCGCTCGACGGAGCACCCCGGCGCGAGTGCCCCCATTGCCGGGCTGGTCACTCTCGGTGGGCGTCAGCGCCGGGTACTGAACAGCCTGGATCCGCGGTCTTCGCACCGTCTTCCCGGCCACGAACCTGCGCGGAGGGTCGCCGAAGAGCTGCGCTGGGCGGCCGGTTCCGCCGTCAGAACATGAACGGCTGCAGGAACCGGGTCATCCGGCGCAGGTAGTCAGGCTGGCTGACGTGCAGGACGTGGTTGCCCGGGAACCAGTGGAAGGCGCAGCGATCCCAATGCCGCCACAGGATCTCGGCTTGCTGCGGCGGCGCCAGCTTGTCTCCCAGGCCGGCGATGATCAGTCGCCGGTCCTTGGGTACCAGCGGCGGGTAGTTCAGCGGTGAATGGAACATGGTGGCAGCGTCCGCTTTGGACTTGTCCACCTGGGTGAGCCGGTTGCCCAGCCGCACCAGCATGTTGGCCGGGAACCAGTCGTCGAACGCGGCCTCGGGCGTCACCACCGGCACGTTGGGGATGACGGCCTGGATCCGGTCGTCGACCGAGGCGATCAGCGCGGAGGTGTACCCGCCCAGCGACATCCCGGTCAGCGCGATCCGGTCGACACCGGTGGATTCCAGGTAGTCGATCACCGAGCGGAAGTCGTACACCGCCTGGGCCATCGCCTCGGCGAACCCCGCCATACCGTCGGCGAAGTAGCCGTACCCGCTGTACGGGGAGTTCGCCTCGGCCCGCCGGCCGTGGAACGGCAACGTGTAGAGCATGATGTCGTAGCCGGAGCGGAAGAACCACGGTAGGGCGAAGAACAATCCGTTGAACAGGTACGCCGACCCCATGAAGCCGTGGATCAGGCACAGCGTCGGCCGCGGCCCGTCACCGTGCACCCAGTGCTGGGCGTGTACCACATTGTTGCGGGCATAGGAGCCGCGCTGCTCGCGCAGAGCGGGATTCACCGCCTCGAAGCTGCTGGCGAAACGGATGTTGTGTACCGCGCCGTGCGCGATCCAGGACGCCACCGGATTGGCCGGGCGCGTCGACACCCGCGGCGGGGCGGTGGGGGCGGGAAACGAGAGCTGCGGATCATGCTGCGCGGCAAGGTCGATGTAGAACTCCAGTGCGGCGTCCTCGTCATGGGCGCGGTTCGGGCGCAGGGCGGCGCCGGCAAGTCGCGGCAGCATGGCGGCACCGACGATGCCGGCGATGGTGGTGCGCAGACCGAGATCCGCGACGGCCGAGGCGTCGACCACCAGCCGCTGCTGCCGGGTCAGGTCGACACGGCGCGGCAACCCGCGGGCGGTGGCGTCCGCACCGGGAACGTTCGGAACGGGAATCGGCGGGTCGACGGGTTCGGACGGTTCGGTCACCTCGATCGCCTTTCTACCGGGGCGGTTCGGCCGATGGTAGCCCGAACAGCCGTACCCCGTTGGCATAAAACACATTCCGCAGCCAGTCATCGTCGACACCGGGAATCTCGGTGAGCACCGACATGGCGTGCGGATAGCCGTAGGGGATATTGGGGAAGTCGCTGCCGAACAGGATCCGGTCACCCATGTCCGGCAGCCGGGCGTAATCGTCGGCCGGGAACGGCATCTTCTCCTCCATGAACCCGGTGAAGGCCATGGTGGTGTCCAGATGCAACTGTTCGAAATCCTCGCAGAGATCCAGGAACTCGCCGTACTCCGGACCGCCCATGTGGGCGATCACCAGGCGCAGCCGCGGATGCTCGGTCAGTACCCGGCGGATCGGCTCCGGGCCGGTGTGCGTGCCGGGGGCGGGCCCGGACCCGCAGTGGATGATGACCGGCGTGCCGGCGTCCTCCAGCACACCCCAGACGTCGTCGAGCAACGGGTCTGCGGGGTGGTAGTCGCCGACCTGGACATGGGCCTTGAACACCTGCGCACCGGACTCCAGCGCGGCGGTCACGTACTGCGCGGCGCCCGGCTCGGGGAAGAACGTCGCGGTGTGCAGGCAATCCGGGGTGTCGGCGGCGAATCCGGCGGCCCACCGGTTCAGCCAGGCCGCCATGGCCGGCTTGTGCGGGTAGATCAGCGAGGTGAAGGCCAGCACGCCGAAGGAGCGCAGGGTGTGTAACCGGTCCTGCTCGTCGCTGCGGTAGGTGATCGGCCAGGGCCGCCCGATCAGCGGGCCCGCATCGTCGAAGTAGCGCCAGACCTTGTCCATCACATTCTTCGGCATGAAGTGGGTGTGCACGTCGACGATGCCGGGCAGGTCCAGGGCCCGCCAGAGCTGGCGGACCGACTCGGGTTCATCCATCGACTCGATGATGGCACCCGCACCGGGGGAGCAGAATCCCAGGGTATGTGGAACCCCGAGGTCTACCTCGCCTTCGCCGATCACCGTGGCCGCCCGTTCTTCGATCTGGTGAACCGGGTCGCCGCCGAGGCGCCGCGGCGGGTGGTGGATCTGGGGTGCGGGCCGGGCAACCTCACCGAGACGCTGAGCGGGCGTTGGCCCGGTGCCCGGGTGCAGGGCTGGGACTCGTCGGCGGAGATGGTCGCCGCGGCCACCGAACGCGGGGTCCACGCCCGCCTCGGGGGGATCGCCGATTGGGTTCCCGAACCGGATACCGACGTGGTGATCTCCAACGCGGCGTTGCAGTGGGTGCCCGAGCACCGCGAGTTGTTGGTGCGCTGGGCCGCCCAACTGGCTCCGGGCGCGTGGATCGCGTTCCAGGTACCCGGCAACTTCGACGCGCCCTCGCACGCGGCGATACGCGAGGTGGCACGGCGGGAGCCGTTCGCCGATGCGTTGCGCGATATGCCGTGGCGGGACGCCGATGTGGTCGGCACACCCGTCGAATACGCGGGACTGCTCACCGACGCGGGGTGCACGGTGGACGCCTGGGAGACCACCTATGTGCACGAATTGGCGGGTGACACACCGGTTCTGGATTGGATCACCGGGACGGCGTTGACCCAGGTGAAGGAGCGGTTGACCGAACCCGCGTGGCAGCGGTACCGGGAGGAGATCATCCCGCTGCTGGCCCGGGCCTACCCGCGGCGCGCCGACGGGCACACCTTCTTCCCGTTCCGCCGGGTTTTCGTGGTGGCCCAGACCCGGTGACTTGTGGAGCCTTACCCGAAACAGGACACCGGACTGGTTACGGCTAAGACTCCACAAAACGCGCAAGCTCGTCGGTCATGTCGGGAGCCCCTCCCGGTGCGCGTCGGCGCGATACCGGTCCACCCAGTCATCCGAGCGTTGGTCGGCCTGCCGTTCCAGCACCGGCGTCGGCGCCAGCCGCGGGTCCAGTCCCAGTCGTTCCAGCACGTCGGCCACCACGGTGGTCAGGTTGCGCCACAGGTACGGGTAGGAGATGTCGAGCGGTTCGACGCCTTCCTCCTCGAACCAGGTCCGCCAGCCCTCCTCCTGGGCCCGCAGCATGGTGATGACGTGTGCGATGGCCCCGGCGTGATACTCGGCCCGGGCGTCGCGCACCGGGTCGGGGCGTCCACGCCAGACCCGGGTCTGTACGGCCCGCCAGAACGACACGGCCTGGGACACCACATCGGGCCGGTAGATGTGCACCAGCACCGGATCGCTGCCGACGACGTCGCGGATGGCCGACAGCAGGCCGGTGCCGGACCGGTCCGGCAGATCCTCGGCGCGGTCGGTCAGCAGCGGGGTCTGATTCCACATCAGCTTGCCGCCCCACACCCCGTTCGGGGTGCGCCCGACGGTCTGGATGTAGTCCCGCCAGATGGTGGCCGGCGCCAGGTCGGGCTTGCCCTCCACCAGCGGGTCGAGCAGTCGCAGGATCGACTCGTCCTGCACGCCGGCGAACCACTCGCGCGGTTGCGGCGACATGCTGGTGTTCGGCAGGTACTGGAAGAACTCCTGCGGCTCGCCGGCCACGCCGGTGGCACGCAGCGATTCGACGAGCAGCGTGCTGCCGCTCCGCTGCGACGCGAGGACGAGATACGCCTTCGGGTGGGCCATGCGGGAGAACTGTAACGGCAATTCCATTGTGCCGCAGGCGTTGTATTCGCCTCACCCTGAATTTAACTATTGCGGCGACTGGGGTGCATCTTCGATGCCGCGATCCTCGGCAATTGCGGCGCGGCTCAGACCCGGCCATTCCTTGATCGTCAAATACGTTTGCGTGTACCGCTCCGAGATTCTGGTCCCCGCGAAATCGGAGGGGATGACATCGTTCGTCTGCATCCGCCAGTCGTTCAGTTGCAGCGCGAGTTCGCGGGCAATCTCTGCGGTTTCCGCAGTAAGCGGGGTGCCGAACAGGTTGTGCGACTCGCCCGGGTCGGTCCGGAGGTCGTACAGCTCCCGCCCCGGGCGCGGGCTGCGCGCATTCGGGCCGACGACCGCGCCGGGAGCGCTGTCGGCGATATCCCAGGGCAGATCCAACAATGGTCGTTCCGCGTAATTCTCGATATAGGAGAATTCCTTTGTCCGGATGGCCCGGATGGGATCGAAAGAATCGTGATAAGTCTTTGTCGAGTACACCTCGGTGCGTACCGGAAAAGGCGTCGCCGCGGGCTTGACGAAATTGTCCGCGTGGGACAGCCCCTCGACCTCGGCGGGCGCCTGGACTCCCAGCAGGTCCAGCAGCGTGGGCACCAGGTCCACCCCGCTGAACAGTTCGTCGTAGACCTGTGGCGGCACACCCGCCCCGGTCGGTGGGCGCACGATCATCGCGATGCCGGTGCCCGCGTCGTACAGCGTGGACTTGGCCCGCGGCAGCGCCGGGCCGTGGTCGGTCATGAACACCACCCAGGTGCTGCGGTCCAGCCCGGTTTCGGCCAGGGTGTCCAGCAGCCGTCCGACGGCGGCGTCGGCGACGGTGATCGAGCCGTAGAAGTCGGCGAGGTCCTGGCGGATCTCGGGGGTGTCCGGCAGGTACCCGGGCAGCTCCACCGAGGCCGGGTCGGCGGGTTCGTAGCGGTCGTGCGGGTAGGGGCGGTGTGTCTCGAAGAATCCCGCGGTGAGCAGGAACGGGCCGGAGAGTTCGGCCGGGGCCCGGCGCAACCAGGCATCGGCCTGCTCGACGACATACTCGCAGTACGAATTCGACACGTCGAACTCGTCGAAGCCCAGGCGCGAGGGAAAGGAGGTCTCATGCTGCATACCGAACAGCGCGGTGCGCCAGCCGGACTCGGACAGCATCGCCGGCAGGGTGCGAACCCCCGCCCGGTACTCCCACCCATGATGGGCCAGCCCGACCAGGCCGTTGCTCTGCGGGTAGCGGCCGGTGAACAGCGATCCGCGCGAGGGCGAGCACAGCGGCGCGGTGGCATGCGCCCGGGTCAGCAGGATGCCCTCGGCGGCGAGCTGGTCCAGCCGCGGACTCCGCACATCGGTGTGGCCGTACACACCGAGATGGCGCCCCAGATCGTGCCAGTGCACGATCAGTACATTGCTCTTCTGCATCTGGCCACCATCCCACAACGGAACCGCGCGCTGCAGTAGGGATTTGCGCAGCGCGGCCGCTGCGGTTTACCCGGCGGCCGTGATGTGCTATTTCCAGGCGAACACCGGCTGCTCCAGCTGATCGACCGGATCACCGCGGCCTTCCAGGCCCAGCCAGCGCATCTGCAGCAGTACCGCACCGGTCGGCGCGTGGATCAGGTCGTTACCCAACGGAATCTGCACCACCGGCCGGGGACTCTCGGGGATGGTGATGTAGCGCGGTGAATCCTCCCGCTGCAGCTGGTGCAGTCCGACCCGGTACACCGCGACCACCTCGTCCGGGGACGGAAGCAACTCCAGTCGCCCACCGCCCCACAGCACCACCGGGGTGATCACGTACCCCGATCGGGTGGGGTAGTCGTCGAGCATGCCCAGCACCGAACTCCCCGGCAGGTCGACACCGACCTCTTCGTGTAGTTCGCGCAGGGCGGCGTCGGTGGAGGTCTCGCCCGGGTCGAGGCGCCCGCCCGGCAACGCCCACTGCGCCGAATGGGAGTTCAACCGCGATGCCCTGCGGCACAACAGGAACGATGCGCCACCGGATACATCGACCATCCGGCCGTCCAGCGAGTCGGGCATCGGCCGGCCGGCGATCCAATCCTCGACCGGTGCGGGGTCCACCCGGTCCTCGCCGAGGTGGGAGTCCACCAGGGTGACCGCCACCGCGGCGCGCCGCTTGGACGGATCGGTGCAGGTGCGGCGGTCGTGGGCGGCGAGGTTGGCCCGGATGCGTTCACGCAGTGTGGCGTCGTAACTGATCGTCATGGGTGATACGGCACCCCGACGGCGCGGAAGATGAACTCCGGTGGGACGTCGTAGGACAGTGACCGACGCGGCAGCCGTGCCAGCACATCGTCGGACAACGGTTCCTTGTAGTGCAGTGACAATCGGCCCTCGCAGCGCGGGTCGACCTGGGCGACATCGAGGTCGATGACCAGCCCTGCCGGGGAGATGTCGGCGGTGACCGGGCCCGAAAGTGGTGCGTCCCAGCGCAGATCGATGGCGCGTCCGGCGAGTTTGGGGACGGTGGCCAGGGTGGCGAGCACCCGGGCATTGGTGAACACGAGTGATCCGGACAAACTGGTCACGCTGCCCGTCGATCGTCGGCCCGGGACCTTGCCGGAGAAACGCCTGGTGATCGGTACGTACTCGGCGAAGTAGATGATGCCCTCGGCCTGCACAGCCTCGCGCAGCTCGCTGGGAAGTTTGCCGATGCGCAGGAGTTTGCGCAGGAACACCGCCATGATCCGCACGATACGCCAAACCAGGAACGGCGCAGCCCGCCTATGATCGGCGAGGTCAGCGTCGGGCCGGTCCCGGGGCCCGCGAACCGGAATGGGGGAGTGTCCTTGCTGTACAGACTTTCCCCGCGTCATCCCGCCGTGCTGGCCGGCGCGATCGCGGCGGCCGCGGTATTTCTGCTCGCGTTGGCCGGGGTGCTCGCGGGCTGGACTTGGATGGTCGACGCCGACTGGGCGGTACTGGATCCGCTGTACCGGTACGGGGCGGCGCATCCGGGCTGGGTGACCGGCTGGGATGTGTTGTGCACGGTGTTCCACCCGGCGGTGTTCCGGCTGCTGGCCCTGATCTGGATCGGGTACGCCTTGATACGGCGTGAGTACCGGGTTGCGTTGTTCCTGGGGCTGACGGTGGAGTTCTCCGCGCTCATCGTCGTGTTCACGAAAGAGGTTGTGTCGCGGCCACGCCCGGCCACCGCGCTGGTGTCCGAACTGTCCTCGTCATTTCCGTCCGGTCATGCGCTCGGCGCGTCGGCGGCCGTCACGGCCGTGCTGGTCGTGGCATGGCCTGCGCTGCGCCATCAGTGGCGCACCACGGCCGTCATCGCCGGTGTGCTGATCGCGGCGGCGGTCGGCATCGGGCGGGTGGTGCTCAACGTGCATCATCCCTCCGATGTACTGGCCGGATGGGCGCTCGGTTACCTGTGGGTGGTCGCGTGCCTGCCGGTGCTGACCAGCAGCCGGTTCACGGCAGTGGACGAAACACCGGCAGCGACCGGTACCGGCTCTTGAAAGTTGCCTCCTGGCACACGATTTCCACCTCACCGTCGTGCGCGATCGGAGTCGGTCCGTCCACCGCGGTGAAGCTGAACTCGGGCACCCGTAGCTCGTGGTACAGCGGGCTGTGCACCAGCCGGCCCAGCGCCAGGGCGCCCAGTATCCGCACCGTGGCGAACCTGGGGCCGGTCTCCAGGATGCGGACGTCGATGAGGCCGTCATCCATCCGGACCCGCCGTGCCGGAGCGAAACCAGACGGCGAATACAGCGAATTGCCCAGGAAGAACAGCGAAGTCTGCACCGTCTTGTCGTCATAGCGGATGCGGACGGTGGCGTCGCTGCGCAGCGTCCGGAACAGCGCGTACGCACCGGCCAGCGGCTTGCCCAAACGGTGCTCGAGTTTCTCGCGGATCCGGACGAACTTGGGGTAGGCGCCGATACTGGCGGTGTTGACGACGGTGTCGGAGTCGTTGAACGCGATGGTGTCGACGTAGGCAGCCGACCCGGCGCGTATCGCCTCGACCGTCGCCGCGACGGTGTCGCAGCCGATGTCCTTGGCGAAATGGTTGAAGGTGCCGCCGGGGAAGACCGCGAGCGGCACTTCGGCGTCCACTGCGATCCCGGCCGCGCACGACACGGTCCCGTCCCCACCGCCGACCGCCAGCACCTCTGCGCGGTCGGCGGCGTCGCGCAGCTTGTCCTTGATGTCCTCGTGGTCAGCGATCTCGACGATCTCGCACTTCGGCAGCGCCTCCCGGACCTCGTCGAGGATGCGCTCCCCCGTACCGCTGCCGGAGTCCGGGTTCACGACCAGCACGACGCCGTCCCCTTCAGGACGCGGCCGGGTGTGGAACCGGAGTGGCTCGGACGCGGTGACCGGTGGTTCGACGATGGTCGGCACGACGGCCGCCCCGGCCAGGGCGACCGCGGTGCCGATGCCGAAGCCGGCCAGCACATCGCCGGGGTAATGCGCGCCGGTGGCCACCCGGGACAGCCCGACCAGCCCGGCCAGCACGCCGAGCCCGATCCCGAGCGGGCGGTTCTCCAGGCCCACCCCTACGGCGAAGGCGGCCGCGCTGGCCGAATGCCCGGAGGGCAACGAGTTCGATGTCGGCATCCGCCGGGAGCGCCGCAACACCGGGACCGGGGCGAAGTCCGGGCGCGTGCGCTTCCACAGGCGTTTGGCGCCCTGATTGGTCAGCACACTGGTGACGGCCACGGTGGCCAGCGCCCTGGCCGCACCGCGCCGCATCGATGGGGTGCCGGCGGCGATCAACCCCGCCCCGATCGCGATCCACAGCTTCGAGTGGTCGGCCGCCGCGGTGAGCCTGGGCATCACGGTGTCGAGCGCTTTGCTGTCGGATTCCGCAACGGCCTCGAAGATGCGCCGGTCGACCGTTCCCAATCCCATGACTACCAAAGTACGCAGAAACCACCGTGTCTAAACCTTGACTTGACCCGGGTGGGTGCGGGTGCCGACGATGGACGGATGCGCCGACTGGTCCTGCTGTTGAGCGCGCTCTGGCTGGCTTTCGGGGCATCTGCGCCCACCGTCCACGCTGCCGAAACGCCGTGGTTCGTGAACTCCGTCGGCAATGCGACCCAGGTGATTTCCGTTGTGGGCGTGGGGCCCACGACCGCGAAGATCGATGTGTGGGAGCGCACCGCGGCGGGCTGGAACCCGATCGGGGTGGGGATTCCGGCCCACATCGGGTCCAACGGGATGGGCCAGCAGATCCGCGAGGGGTCGAAGACGACACCGATGGGCGTGTTCACCCTGGACTTCGCATTCGGGACGCAGGCCAATCCCGGTGGGGGGCTGCCCTACGTGCAGGTCGGCCCGAACCATTGGTGGGATGGCGATGTCGCCAGCCCCACCTACAACACGATGCAGGTCTGTGAGAAGAAGCGGTGCCCGTTCCGCACCGACGGCGGCGGCACCGAGAACCTGCAGATTCCGCAGTACGCGCATGCGGTGGTGATGGGCGTCAACAAGGCCCGGACGCCGGGCGCCGGCAGCGCCTTCTTCCTGCACTCCACCGGTGGCGGCCCCACCGCGGGGTGCGTGGCCATCGACGATGCCACCCTGGTGAAGATCATCCGGTGGCTGCGCCCGGGCGCGGTGATCACCGTCTCCAAGTGATCAGATATTGAGGGCGCTACCGGGTTTCAGATGGAATCCGAGATTCTCCGTGGACATGGTGGCCTCGTAGGTGCGGTCGTACCCGGTGGCGCAGATCTGCCAGCCCGCGGCGGTGCGGCGGTAGCGGTCCCGGTAGAACGCCGCGCCGATGAGCATGAAGTTGAAATCCGCCACGATGACCCGGTCCTGCAGATACCAGCGACCCGAGGCCTCATCGGGTCCGTCCAGGGTGATCTCCGGGTGGTCGACGCGGTGCTCGGTGATGATGGCCGGGCCCAGCGACTGGCGCATGAACCCGACGAGTGCGTCGCGATCGGTGAAGTGCAGCACCTCGTCGCCGACCGAGGAGCCGTAATCGCCCACGACGTCCTCGGTCAGGGTGGCGGTGAAGTCGTCCCAGTGCTTGGTGTCCAGCGCACGCAGGTAGCGGTACTTGACCTGTTTGATTTCTTCGATTTCACCGAGGGTGTCAGCCATGCCCGCCATCTCAGCACAGCGTTTCGCCGATGTCCCGAACTCCGGTCATCGCGTTGTGTCCGTTCGGTCGATTTGCCGGACGGCAGTTAGGGTGGGCCCAATGACCGACCCGCTGGGGTTGTCCATCGGGACGACCAATTTGGTCGCGGCACGTGTCGGCGACCGTCCTGTCACCCGGCGCGCAGTGCTGACACTTCCCGTGCAGGGCGCGCCGGAAGTCGGCCTGCCCTCCGGGCAGCCCGGGCAGGTGCTGGCCGGATTCGTTGACCGCGTAGGTGATCCGGTACCGCTGGTGGCCTCCGACGGGTCGTCCTATCCGGCCGAGGATCTGCTGGTCGAAGCGCTGGAGGCGATGGTCGGAGTCGTCGGGGCCACCCCGTCGGCGCAGACCGCCATCGCGGTCCCCGCGCACTGGAACGCGGCCACGCTGCGGGCGCTGCGGGCGACCCTGCGTGCCAATCCGGTGCTGTCACCGGGCGGTGCGACACCGCGCCTGGTCTCCGATGCTGTCGCCGCACTGACCTCGCTGAACACCAATCCGGGGCTGAGTGCCGGCGGGCCGGTGGTGCTGGTGGACCTGGGTGGCGGCGGCACCAGCCTCACCCTCGCCGATTCCGGGGCGACCTTCGAGCCCCTGGACGAGACCACCCGGGTCGCCGAGTTCTCCGGTGACCTGATCGACCAGGCCCTGCTGACCCACGTGCTGGCCGGCATCGAGGACGCCGATCCGGGGGCGACTGCCGCGGTCGGTCTGCTCGGCGCATTGCGTGAGGAGTGCCGGCAGGCCAAGGAGAGACTCTCGGCGGCCACCGCCACCGAGGTCCCGGTGTCGCTGCCCCGCTACCAGTCGGTGGTACGGGTGACCCGCGCCGAGCTGGAGGCGCTGCTGGCCGAGCCGCTGGCCCAGGTCCTCGCCGAACTGGACGGCCTGCTGGAGCGCAACAGGCTCAGCTGGGCGGACGTCTCGGTGATCGCCACCGCGGGTGGTGGGGCCAGCATTCCGCTGGTCACCCAGCGGTTGTCCGAGCATTCGCGGCGTCCGGTGGTGAGCACCCCGCAACCCGCGTTGGACGCGGCCGTCGGTGCGGTGCTGTTCGCGGCCTACGCGGCCGAGGCCGGGGCGCAGACCGGGATGGCCCCGGCCGCCGGCGCCGACGCGCCGACCAGCATGGCGCCGCCGGTCGTGGTTCCCGACCAGTCCGGATCCTCGACCTTTCGGGCCCTGGCCTGGTCCCAGGACGACGACGCGGGTGCCGAGCCGGTGCCCTATGCCGGCCCCGACGAGTACCCGAGTCCCTACACCGGTGCCAATCCGTATCTAGCCGAGGACTCGACCCGCATTGTCTCCCAACATGTTCCGGATCCCTACGACGATGATCGCCGGGGTTTGCCCCGGCTGCCGATGGCGGTGTTCGCCGCTGCCGGCATCCTGTCCGTCGTCGCACTCGGCGGTGTGGCGATCGCGCTGACCGGTGTCTCCGAGACCGACACCCCCACTCCGTCGACCGCACCGGTCACCGGGGTGCTGACGCCGGAACCCGCTGCGCCGCCGCCGGCTGTCGAGACCCCGCCGCCGGGCATCGTCACCGTGACCGAGGCGCCGCCCGCGCCGCCTCCGCCGCCCGAATACGTGGCGCCCGAGCCGGTGGCCCCGACGTACACGACGACGACCACGCAGCCGACCACCACCACAACGACGACCACGACCACGACGACGACCACGACGACGACCACGACGACGCCGTCCACGACCACGACCACGACGACGGTGCCGACGACGACGGTGCCGACGACGACGGTGCCGACCACCACCGAACCCGACCCCCTGCCCACCACAACGGCCGAGGTCACCACGGTCGTGCCGACCACCGAGGCGCCCGCGATGCGCACCACCTACATCAATGTGCCTTTGCTGCCGCCGATACCCATTCAGGTCCCGAATCCGGGTGCGCCGGCAGTCCCGTAACCCCACGCCGACCCTTCACCTGCGCATATCAATTATTCGAAGAGTTGAGTCGCTGCGACACGCCGGGTTATAGTCACCCGAGTTAAGTCACGGATGTGTAACGACAAGCAAACGGCCGGGTCTCGGTGGTTGCTGAACGAGAAGTTCGCGAGCTCGAAGGTGTGGTGAATGCGACGACAACGAATGGCCGGTGAGCGGCTCCGGTCGTCGGCGGCGCTGGCCGTGATCGTCGCCCCGGCTGCGGTTCTCTTCTCGATCAGCCCGGATCTGGCGCCCGTCGAGACGTCCGAGCCCGTGGTCCAGGTCGCCGCTGCCGAGGTGGCTCCCGCCGCTGAGGCGATGCCGGCGGGGGTGGAGATCATCGCCGCGCCCGCAGCCTTCGCCTGGAATTCCTCCGCGGTCCCCGCAGCCGCCCCCGAGGTGACATCCGCCCAACTCGTGTCCGCCTCCCGGTGGCGTGCGGACACCCGATCGCTGATGCTGCCCAAGGGTGTCGCCACGGAGCACGGCCTACAGGTCAAGACCATCCTGGCGGCCCGCGCCATCAGCGACACGTTCCCCGAGATCCGCAGCATCGGCGGCGTCCGCGCCGACGCGTTGCGCTGGCATCCCAACGGACTCGCGCTCGACGTCATGATCCCCAACCCTGGCAGCGCCGAGGGAGTCGCGCTCGGAAACCGGATCCTCGCGTACGTGATGAAGAACGCGGGCCGGTTCAGCGTGCAGGACGTCATCTGGCGTGGCACCTACTACACGCCCAGCGGTGCACAGGGCTCCGGCGGGTACGGCCACTACGACCACGTGCACGTCACCACCCACGGTGGTGGCTACCCGACCGGCGGGGAACAGTACTTCCGCTGATCCGGTGAACGGACGAGAGCCGTGTGCTCGCTATCAAGCGTCCGCCAAACCCGTTCTAGGAGTCTGTCTTTGGGCCGGGCAGGTCGTGCTTCATCGTGGCGGGTCCGGCTCCGTAGTCTCCGCCGGTTCCCGCCGCTTGTCCGGTTCTCTGTGTAGTTGTCAAGGTGCGCTTGAGGTCTGGGTTATGCGGCGGTGGGCAGGTTGGTCAGGGTGCGGCGGGCGTGCGAGCGTAGGTGTGCCGGTTCGGGGCCTGCCGGGTCATGCGGTGGGATGAACCAGGGGTGGCGGTCCGGGCCCAAATAGACCTGCCAGCCGCCGTGGTGGATCAGGGTGTGGTGACACCGGCAGAACAGCACCCCGTTATCCAGACTCGTCACACCCCCTTCGCTCCAGGGACGAATGTGGTGGGCGTCGCACCAGGACACCGGGCGCCCACATCCGGGGAACGCGCAGCCACAGTCACGGACCGCCAACCCTTTACGAATGATGGGCGTGAATAGCCGCTCGGCCCGCCCGACATCCAGCGGTGCACCGGAATGGTCGACGATCACCGAGGTTAGGGTGCTGTCACAGGAGATCAGGTCGGCGGTGACCGAACTGACCGGCCCGGTGAATCCGAGAGTGTCGATACCGGCCGGCCGGACCAGGGTGACGTGCGGAAGTACCCCACCGGAGGTCGGGCGCTGCTGGTCTGACAGGTAGGTACGCAGCACTTGACCGAACGCATCGGCGCGGCGCCGTCCGGTCGGCCGCGGGTCCGGGGAGCCGTCCGGGAGTGGAACGGGCCGGCACAGCGGATCCAACGCGGCGAACAGTTCTTCTCCGGTGAGTACGTCGAGATCGAGGGCGGCCGCAACCCGCCCGTCATCGGTCTGCACCAGGGTCATGTCGTTGAGGTCAGTGTTTTCCGCGACCGGCACCGCACCCTCTTCTTGAGGTTGTGTGGCGGCGCGGTCGATAGCGATCGCGCGGGCCTTTTCCGCAACCTGGGCCGGGGTGGTCTGGATCATCAGCTTGGTCACGATGCTGGCCCGGTCCTCCTCCGACAGAGGGGTCCGGTTGTCGATGTGGGTGATGCCGCGCCCGACAGCGTCGACGAACTCGATACCGATCCCACCGAGACGCTGTTGTTGAGTGAGCGCGGGCAGAGTGTGCGCGGCGCGGCCCACCCGCACCAAGCGTTGCGCCGCACCCGGCGCCATCCCGAGCATGGTCAGCAGGTCGGCTCCCGAGCGCAGGTGACGCCGCGCCGGAATCCCGAGCCGCTCAGCCGCTGAGGCCGCCGAGGCGATCACGTGGTCGAGCAGGTTACGCGCGGTCACGGCGGCCACCAGCACCACGAGCAGCGGTGGTTCATCGACGATCCGCCGGGGACTGTCGAGTAGATGGAACAGCGTGCGATCAGCATCGTCGTCCGGGGTCGGAACCGGAGCGAGGTCATCGATCAACGCAGTGACGAACATGTCGAGATGGGTGGCGTCCATAACGGATACCGACTTTCACAGAAGGTGCACAACGGCACGATCAGTCAAGGCGGTTCGACCAGTCCCGCGGGACAGAAGAACCTCTCGGCGACCGGAGTCGCGGTCTGAAGCTCACCGTGAAGCAATGGGAGCAACGTCGCATTCGAACTTGTGTTCGATACTACGCCGAAAATTCGATCCCTGCAAGGGAAATGTCTCAGGACATAGGTGACAGTTCTGGCGGCGGTTCGCCTACCTGGTCCCGAATGTGTGCTGGCAACTCGACGCCACCCAGTACGTGCTCAGCGGCGGACGCACATGCGTGATCTTTCAACTCATCGACGACCACTCCCGCTACGCGCTGGCCTCTCACTTCGCAGCCAGCGACACCGCCAAAGACGCAATCACCTTGCTGGGCAGGGCTATCGCCGCGCAAGGGGTTCCTTGGCCGAACTCCAAGCCGAGGTGGACGCCGATGTCCTGAGGTGTCACATCGACTTTCGGCAAGTGCCATTTCGCGGGACATCAATGCGGCCTCTGGTCGCGAGACCCGCGTCCGGCGGCGAGCCTCGGCCGCGCTAGTTTTCCCGGCGTGCCGCCAGCCACTCGGCCAGCGATCGCCCGGCGTCCAGCACGTGACGTTCCGCGATCGCTCGCGCGGTCTCGGCATCGTGCTCGCCCAGTGCATCCAGCAATGCCTCATGCTCGTCGAGGGAATGCCGTTCGATGCGCCGCCGGGCGCGGCGCACCCAGCACAACTGGCAGGTCTTCGGACTCACAGGCGCACACCGAGGTGTTCCTACTGGCCGTCGCTTCCCGATGCGCACGCATCAGTGCCGTTGACGGCGGTCGTTCCTGCTCACCGCTGCGGGACAGTCCCGGATTCTCACCGGGTTCCCTCTCGCGATGCGGTCGTCGCCGACCACATCGCTCGATGCCTGCAACGTAGAACGCACGCTCCAGGCAGACCAGCTGCACCTGACAGGTTACCGGTCAGGCCGCTGATACAGCGGCCCAGGTGACTACTGGGAGTCGCCGGAGCCGGAGGATTCCGACTTGGCGGATCCACCGTTGTCGGAACCCGACTTCGGGCCCGACTCAGCGTCCGACTTCGGGTCGGAGTGGGATGACGAGCCGCGGCCGGTCAGCTTCTTCACGGTGTTGTGGACTCCGGCTCGGAAGTCCTTGATGCCCTGACGGATTCCGGCTGCCGGGTCCACCTTCGCGGGCTTCGTCGGGTTGATGGTCCCGGCAGCGGTGGACGCGTCCTCGCCGACGGTCTCGGGATCAACCTCGGCTTCGGGTGCCGCGGTGTCCCCGGTAACGGGGCCTTCGGCGGCGGATTCGGCGGTCTCAGGCGTCTCGGCTGCGGTCTCTGATTCCGTGCTGATCGCCTCCACGGCGGTTTCCACCGTGGACTCGACGATGGGGGCGGTGGCCGGATCGATGACCGAAGAGTCGGTAGCGGCGGCGTCATCGGCGGGTTCGGTGACCAGGCTGACCAGGTTCGCATCGGCATCGGGGAGCGTCGTCGTAACGATATCGTTCGGCACGATGTCGTTCGGTGTCTTGATGTCGCGGACCCGCGGCGGCTTTCCCCACGGCGTGAGCAGACCCGGAGCCGGAATGTACGTACCCTCCTGGCCCTGCAGGATCGGACCGAGATCGCCGTAACCGCCGAACAGCAGACCGTCGATCACGTGGAACGGCGCCCGGACAATCGCCTCGATGAACGGCTCGATACGCAAGGTCGTCATCGAGTAGAAGATCTCCGAGTGGGCCATCCCGGCGCCACCGATCGCGCTCAGCAACGGACCGACCAGGCGGACGAACGCGTACTCGATGAACTCAGGTATCTGCCGGATCTGGTCACCGAGCACGGGAAGATTTCGGGCGACGGCCTCGGCGATCGCATCGTTGAGCGGACCGACGATCAAAGGCGCGATCGGAGCCAGGAAAATGTCACTGACCAGGGCGTAGTTCCAGTGCAGCAGGTCAGCGTCGGGCCAGTGCTCGTGAACCGTCCACCACAGGTCAGGGGCTTTTCGGGTGAGGCCGTCGACGCTCTGCTCCACCGCAGCGCGGGCGCCGTCGGCGATCAGGCGCAGATCCTGGACGAAACCGGCCGGCATCACCTCTGCGGTCACGACGCGCGGCGTGTCGATCATCGGCTGGGCTTGCGGAGTGATCATCACCGGTGTCAGGGCAATGGCGCCGGCACTGGCCAGGGCCACACCGGTGTTGATGGTCTGTCGAAACACCTTGTTGGCCACGGATTCAGTTACTCCTGCGTCGATGAGGGCAGTCTGCCGATGCGAACGCTAACCGAGGCCGCGTCGAAAGTGCGGGCTCCCTTCCGCCGGGTCGCGACCGATCGGCGATTGTGTAGATACGCGCGAAACCCCCGTCGTCTCGTTTATGGTTCGGCTGTGCCTGATTTTGATCGCCCTGCATTCGACCGCCGTAGTGCCCTGATGATCCTGGGCCTGGGAGCGGCGGCAGCCGCATTACCGGCCCAGGCAGCCCACGCGGAGCCGCTCCCAGGTGATCTTCCCCCCGGACCGGCGCCGGGACCCGGTGGCCCGGCTCCCGCGGCGGCCGCTCCGGTCATGCTGTTCCAGGATGAGTTCAACGGTCCGGCCGGTTCACCGCCGAACCCGGCCGCCTGGTTCATCGTCCCGGAGCGCGAAACCATCCGGAACCCGCACGAGTGGGACAAACCGTTCAACATGGGTCGCTACGTCACCGATCAGGAGCACGTCTTCCAGGACGGCAACGGCAACCTGGTCATCCGCGCGACCCGCGGCGAGGGCGCGAACATCCAGGAGAAATACGCCGGCGCGAAGATCGTCGGAAACTGGCGCGGCGGGGTCGGCACGACCTGGGAGGCACGCGTCAAACTGGACTGCCTGACCGACGGCGCCTGGCCGGCGTTCTGGTTGGTCAACGACAACCCGGTCCGCGGCGGTGAGGTCGATCTCATCGAGTGGTACGGCAACCGGGACTGGCCGTCCGGCACCACCGTGCACGCCAGGCTGGACGGAACCCAGTTCCAGACCGACAAGCACCCGGTCGACAGTGACTGGCACACCTGGCGGATGACCTGGAAGCCGGAGGGCATGTACTTCTGGAAGGACTATGAGCCGGGTATGGAGCCGTTCTTCACCGTGGCGGCCAACTCGTTGCCGGACTGGCCGTTCAACGACCCGGGTTTCACCATGGCGCCGGTGTTCAACATCGCCGTCGGTGGTTCGGGCGGCCGGGAGCCCGCAGGCGGCACCTACCCGGCAGAGATGCGGGTGGACTGGATCCGGGTGTTCTGATCCGCGTCGTCGCCTGCCGACTCGTCAGATTTCTGGTCGGTTGACGCCGCGTTTCCGGCCGTGGCCGACGAGTCGGTCTCGGCGTCCGCGGCGGACGCGCTCTCCAGTTCGTCCCTGTCCTCGTCGGCCTCATCGGTGGTGGTGAGATCTGGTTGTTCGCCGGGTCCCGGCTCGGTGATCTCGAGTTCGTCGTTTTCGAGGATCTCCCGATCCGGTTCGGCGGCGACGGTCTCGTCGAGTTCCGTCTCGTCCGGCCGGGTCTCGTCCAGCTGTGTCTCGTCCACCGCGGATCGGACGACTTCGGATTCTGCGACCGCGGTCTCGGCCTGCTCGGAGGCATCTGCGCCGACATCTGAGATGCCGGTCTCGACGGGCTCGGGCGCACCGCTGTCGGAGGTCGCCGGCTCATCGAGCGTCGACGCTGTCACCGTGGCCGCCATCCGGCTCTGTGCAGGTGCCGACTCCTCGTTGCCGAAGCACTCCTGGATCGTGTCGACCACCCAATTCACCGAGTTGACAACGGCATCGGCAATCCCGTGCACGACCCACGAGGTGAGGTCCACGATGCCCTGCACCACTTTCACCGTCACATCGGCGATGGTCTTGACCACCCACACCGTGGCGTCGATGACCGCATCCACCACGTCGACAACGAGATCGACGACTCCGTTGATCACGGCAACGGTGGCGTGGGCGAGACCGCGGATGAGGTTATTGATGGCGTCGAGGATGGGGTGGTCGGGCTCCACGGGGCCCAGGCTCGCGATGAAGTCGCGGATGACCTGGACGGCCGGTTTCTCGTCCCAGTCGGTCTCGAATATGCCGAAATTGTCCTGGTGTTCTGATGTTCCGGTCTCGAGATCGCGCGTCGAGTAGATGAAGATCGGACCGGTGCGGTCCTCCTTCTGCCAGTTCTTCAGGAAGTCCGCGATGAAGTCGGCCTGCTTCTGATACATGACGGCATCGGACGGCGCGGTGGGAAGGCCGTATTCCGTGGCCCAGATCTTGAGGTCGGTATCGCCGTAACTGTCCATCATGGCGCGCATCTCGCGAAGTTGCAGGAGCGGCGATTCGCGTTGGTGTTCCTGGTCCGAGAACTTCATGTCGTTCTTGTACGGGTGGAACGAGATCGCGTCGAAGAAGCCGTGGGCGCCAGCGGCATACATGCCCGCGAGGTAGTCGGTCGGATTCATCAGGAGACTGCCACTGCTGAGGTTGACGCCCGAACCGAGCACACCGGCGACCACGGTGATGTCGTCGTCGGCGTCGTCAGGATCGTCATGTGCCTTGATCTGGTCGTAGGCCGCTTTGAGCATGTTGGTGTAGCCGGCCGGATCGACGGGATTGAGGAACGGTCTGCCGTTGGGCTCGTTCCAGATCTCGATGGCAGAGATCTTGCCCTCGTACTTCTCGGCGACCGCCCCCGCGAAGTCGCCGAACTTCGTCGGGTCCGGCATCCCCGACATCGGCAGGGTGTTGTCCGGGTCCAGCCGGGCCCAGCCCGGGGTTTCATGCAGGACAGCCAGGATGCCCATGCCGCGCCGGTGAGCCTCGTTGATGACGTAGTCGATGTTGTTGTTATCCCAGGAGAATTCGCCGTTCTCCAATTGTGTCGAGAGCCAGGAGATTCCCACGCGCACGTTCTGGACGCCGATGGCCTGCATCATATCCAGCTGTTTGTTGACCAGGCCGATGTCGTCGAGCCGCATGAGATTGGAATCCGCCAGTCCGACGGTTGTCGGTGACTCGTCGATGGCGGCAACCAGCTCGACGACGGCCTGGGATGAGGAGCGTAGCTCGATCGGTACGCGTAGTTCGGTGGTGGTGCACACCGTGGCGAGAGCGATGAGAGCGGTGGTGGCGAACATGCTTTGCCGGTGAACGGACCTGCGTCGCTGCCTGCCCATGCCGACTCCCGCTTCGCAGAAATAGCTGTGAAAAGCCATGTGGACCCGACGATAGCAAAGCATTGTCCTGATCAGACGTGATTGAAGTCGGCAGATGCCGGAGCGCCTCGAACGCGCGGCAAGGCGTCACATTCAAGATCATCGTTTGCTGGTGAGAAAAGTTTGCCATACCGCACGGAGCGTGCCAAAGGGCCGAATCGCAGCCGGTGACGGTGGCTGCGGCCCAGTTAGCTCCTGGGTGGTCGGGTCAGTCGTTCGAGGACGCGCCGTGCGAACCAGTGGAACGCGAATCGGATCGGCTGCCGCCTGGCTCGCTGGATCCCCGGGATCCGCGTGAACCCTGCGATCCGCCGGAATCGGTGGAGTCACCGGTCGACTCCACCTTCGCCGCTGTGCGTTCCGCCCGCGGCTTCGAGGTGGATCCCGCAGTGGCACCGGCGGTCTCGGTGGCATCGGAGGCTTCGCTGTCCTCGTTGGCGACCGATTCCGTCCGGGGCGCCCGGCGCGAGTCGACTTCCTCCGTTGCCGTTCCCTTCTCCGGTGCCGCTTGCCCGCGCGTGGCCGAGCGTCGCTCCTCGACGGATGCCGCCACAGCTTGTGCGGCCTCGGTCAGCGCCGCACGTGACGGCGTGGTGCTCTGTTCGGAATCCGCTGTGATAGAAGGCTCTTCGGTGTCCGGCATCGACGAATCCGACGTCTCCACCGTGTCGGCGGCGCGTGCAGCCACGGTCGCTTCGGTCACGGCATCGACCGGCTCAGAATCGACGGCGGTGCGTGCCGAAACCGTTGTCGTCGACGTCGGGTTCAGTGCCTGACCCCATGCCGCAGCCCAATTCGCGGCGGCATCCGCCAGTGCCTGCTGCCAGTTCGCGATGGCCTGCGCGACCGGATCCACAGGCGTTGCGGGAGTGGGCGCCGCGGGCTCCGGCTCGGTGGGCAGGGCCGGATCCTCGACGGCCGGGACCTCACCGGTGGCCAGCGGGCCGTTCTCTTCGATCCAGGCCTGCACCGCCAGCGCGGCCTGCTTGGGGGTCCAGTCGTCACGGAACAGGCCGTAGGTGTCCTCGGGGTTGGTGGACGTGGTGTCCG
The DNA here is from genome assembly GCF_019456655.1 of Mycolicibacterium diernhoferi. Classification (NCBI taxonomy): domain Bacteria; kingdom Bacillati; phylum Actinomycetota; class Actinomycetes; order Mycobacteriales; family Mycobacteriaceae; genus Mycobacterium; species Mycolicibacterium diernhoferi. Next base: position 647,810 of record NZ_CP080332.1, read on the forward strand.
GATCCACCAGGTTGTAGAGGAACATCGGGCCGGCCCCGTCGAGATCGGCCCAGGTGTCCATGAAGTCGTCGATGAACTCCGCCTGTTGTGCCTCCGATACGGTAGCGGTGGGCAGTCCATATTCGCTGGTCCACACCGTCTTCGCGGCGTCACCGTTCTGCGCCATCAACCCCTGGATGTCCTCGAGGATGCCGATCGCCGAGATCGGGCTGCCCGCGCCGTCACTGAACCGCCAGTCGCTGTTGTACGGGTGATAGGACAGGGCGTCGAAATATCCCGCGGCCCCCGCGTCGTACATGGCTTCGATGAACTCGACCGCGCCGATGTTGTATCCATCGCCCCAGCTCTGTCCGGCGTAGACCACACCGCCGACGACGGTCCCGCTCGGGTCGACGGCCTTCACCGCCTCGTAACCGGCCTTCAGCACGTCGGTGTACGCGGCGGCATCGGGCCGCGGCTCCCAGAAGACGGCCGCATGGGGCTCGTTCCAGATCTCGTATGCGGAGATGCGAGCCGATTCGGGGTCACCCTCGCCGGCACCGTAGCGTTCGGCCAACACGCCCATGAAGTTCCCGAAGTCCTCGGGGTTGCGTGGGGCGCCGTAGGGGGACCAGGAGTCCGTGGCCCACGTCGGTGTGCTCGTCACCGCTCCGAGGACGGCCATCCCGCGTTCTTCGGCGGCGTTGACCACCTTGTCGACATTGGCCCAATTGTAAACGCCCGGAGCAGGTTCGACGAAGTACCACGGGACGAACATCCGGACCTGCGTCACCCCCATCGACTCCATGGTGTCCATCGCGGTGTCGACCTCTTCCGGGGTCATGTAGAACAGTTCGGATTCGGCCACGCCCACGGCGTTGGCGGACGTGTCGATGGCGGCGGCTAGTGAGACGGCCGCGGTGACCTGTCGAATCGCCTCGTCCTGCGGTGGCAGGTTCACCGGCGCTGCTGCACCCACGTGCACCGATGCGCCCACCAGCGTGAACGCAAACAGCGGTGCTGCGACTGAGCAAACCGATTTTGCTGATCTCGGCCAAGGCCTCCACATGATGTCATCTCCAAACTTCCGCAAACCTCGGAATGATCGTTGTGATGCGGCATTTGCCGCGGACGACTCGAGCTGTACCCGGGTGGAAAAAAGATCAATCAGTAGTTTCCGATAGCGGATCTTTCGCAAACGGCGTGATCTCCGCGAGGTAATGAATATGAACTGTTCACGAGGTAATATTTGATTTGTCTAGGCGTAGATCAGTAACTTTTATTTCGTTGGTCGGAGTTCGTCGGTAACCGGGGCTGCAGCGTTAGACCGGAACGACTTCACGGTCGGCAAGAGCAATTGGCGGGTATGCAAATTATGGCTGCACAAGCAAACTTGATAACAATCATGCCACTCAAGATCAGATTTGCTGTCGATCAATATCGGCGCGAAAACTGCTTGTTGCGAGCAAAGGCTTATTCGGCTTGGTACTTCGCGAAATGTGAGGCGGGCTGCCGATGGGTTCGCCTCCGGGGCGTTCCGGCCGGGCCCGTCGGCGCAGCGCTGTCCACCCGGCGAGGTTTTCGGGAACAGGTGTTTGATCTGCGGCGCTACCGGGCATGCCTGGACGGCAAGGCTGGCCCCTTGATCCCCTCTGGCCCGTTGATCAATTGAGAGGCTGATGTGACCACCGCATACCCGTATGAACCCGACACCCAGCTCATCGGCATGGTCGCCGATGGCGTCTACGCGCCGCAGGAAGATTCACAACTCCTGATCGACGTCATGGACAAGACGGCGCTGGCTCTCGGTAGTAACGTCGCCGACCTGTGCACCGGCAGCGGAGTCGTCGCGGTCAACGCCGCCATACAGGGTGCATCGAGCGTGTCGGCATTCGACATCTGTCCTAAGGCGGTGCGGTGCGCCCGGGCCAATGCTCAGGTGCATGACGCCGCCGTGGAGGTCTACCTGGGCTCGTGGGCGCGCGCCACGGAATTCGGCCCTTACGATCTGGTGGTCTGCAACCCCCCGTACGTGCCCCATGACTCGTCGATCGAACCCGTCCCGTCCACCGTCGGCCCCGCCCGCGCCTGGGATGCCGGTTTCGACGGGCGGATGGTCCTCGATCCGTTGTGCGCTGCAGCTCCCGGTCTGCTCGCAGACGGAGGCAGCCTGCTGCTGGTGCAATCGGAGTTTGCCGATCCGCGCCGAACCCTGGAGTTGTTGTCCGAAGCTGGATTGGACGCGGATATTGTTGCATGGGAATGGATTCCGTTCGGTCCGGTGATGCATTCGCGCGCGCAGTGGCTCGAAGAGACCGGGCGGCTGCAGCCCGGCCGACGCGAAGAGGAGCTGCTGGTGATCCGGGCAGACAAGCCATGACAACCGAAGAGCCGCGTACGGTGCGGGTGGTCCGTCGCGGCCCCGTGATGGTGCAGGGCCCGGTGCGCATCGAGCTGCCGGACGGCACCTGTGTGGAGTCCGACCGTTTCATGGTGGCGGTCTGCGCGTGCGGGCGCAGCAAGAACTATCCGCTCTGCGATACCAGTCATCGCCGCCAGCGGCGCGCCGCGAGCGCCACGGGGGACCGCGCGCAGCAGCCGGCGGTCTAGGTACTCAGTCCCGGGTGTCGATCACCTGCTGGGCGACCTGCACCAGCTTGGTATTGGACTCCTGGGATACCTGGCGGAGCATCTCGAAGGCCTGGACGTCGTTGACCTTGTAGCGCTCCATGATGATGCCCTTGGCCTGGCCGATGCGGTCGCGGGTGGACAGTGCGGCCTCCAGCTGCTGCCCCTCCTGGCTGGCCAGGATGGCCGCGGCGGCGTGTGCCGCGAGCACCACGCCGATGGTCTCGGCCTCCCCGCGCCAGACATTCGGCTGGAAGCCGAACAAATTCAGCGCCCCCGCGGTGCGGTCCGATGTGTAGAGCTTGAACGACAGCCCGCTGAGGACACCGATCTCCACGCAGGCCGGCGCGTACCGCGGCCAGCGATCCTCTGTGCGGAAGTCGTCGGTCCGCACGATCAGATCGTCGAGCGCGGCCTGCACACAAGGGCCTTCGTCGTACTGCATCTGCAGCCGGTGTAGTTCGGTGGTGAGTCGAGCGTCCTTGGGCACCGTTTCAAAGGTGCGTTCCTTGCCGATGAGCAGGACCCCGGCGGCGTCCACCCCGGGGATGAGTTCCAGGGCCGCGGCGGAGACCCCGGACAACACCTCGTCGAGACTGCGAGGACCGGCGAGAGAGCGAGCCAACTCGGCCATCCGCGCGGCCAGGTCCTGCTTCTCCAAGAACGTCATACCCGGCATTGTGCTCTACCGGCGAACGTCGGGACAAAAAACCCGCAAGCCGGCCGGATCACTCGGGCGCGAGCGCCGTCAATGCCTCATCCAGTGTGGAGTAGATGTCGATAATATCGGCGACCCCAATCAGTTTGAGTGGACGGCTGGTGATCGGCCCGTCCGCGACGATCGCAAAGCGGACAGCAGGGGTCAGGTCGGAGTGAGCCGTCACGAGCGCTCCCATACCGGAGGATCCGAGGAAATCGACGGCGCTGAGGTCCACCACCAGGCACGCGGGCGATTTCGTGGCGGCGGCCGAGATCTCGGCCTCCAGTTCGGGCGTGGTGAGCACGTCGAGGGTTCCGTGAACGGACAGCACGGTCACATCCCCGGACTGGTGCTCCTGCACGGTGCAGCTCGCGACCGCACCACGCCCTCCGACGACCGGCTCTGGCTGGCTCACCATCGTCACCTCCGAATCTTGATCCCCGCCGGGCCGGCGGCATTGCACGAATTCTATCTGTGGCGGCATCGGGGACCTGTGTCGGTGGTCGCAGCGGGCCACTGAAGGCCACGCCACGCAACATTATCCGCACAACGAAGTATTCGGGTCACTCCAGCGGCCGTCGCAGCGAGGTCGTCCCGTCGGCCCACGCGCTCATCATGTGCTCTGCCAGTCGGTCCTCGACGACCGCGTGGGCTCGGATACCGAACACCACGTCTCGGTCGAGGTGCGGTTCGCGGGCCACCAGGTCGCCCACGACGTCGGTGCGCACCACCTGTTCGTGAACGGCGTCCGCCTCGACATGCTCGGCGTAGAAATCGATGCATGGCCGCGGCGCACCCATCCGTTCCAGCGCCGCCACCAGCCGTTGTGAGCCGGGAGGTGAGGTGATCTCGGTCGAGGCGAAGTGGCCCACCGCGGCGCCGCGCAGTCCTCGGTGCAGCCCGAACAGTGACATCAGGTTCACGGCGGCCAACGCCTCGGCGGGCACGTGGTCGATGTACCCCAGATAGCTGGAATCCAGATCTGCGGCGTCCAGGAGGTCGGCGAACAGTTGCTGGTGCAGTCGTGCCCCGCGCCCCGCGCCGAACTCGTCGTACTCGACCGCGACGAACGCGGCTTTCGCCTGTCCGACCAGTCTGGGGATGGCCCAGGCGTGCGGGTCGCCTTCCTTGAGGTGATAGAGCGAGCGGTGCACGAAATACTCCCGCATCTGCTCCCAGGTGCCCTTGTCGCGCAGGTGATAGGAAAGGCCTTCACCGTCCGCCGGTTCGATCGCCAGCTCACGCATCTCGTCGAATGCCGTTACGTCCGGGTCGATTTCACCGACCTGTCGACGAACCTCGGTCAGGAAGGTGTTTTCCATCCGCCCGCGCAGGTGTAGCAGCCCGGCGTTCCATTCCCATCCGGTGTCGACCCCGGCGAAGCCGCGATAGTGCAGTTCGTAGCAGATGTAGAGCGCCAGGTGCAGGTCGAGACCGTAGGGGTCGGCATCGGCCAGGGAGGCCTCGACCTGAAGGAGATGGTTGGCCGGAGCACGTTCGGAGAGAAGTTCGGTCACGGCGAGCGACAGCGGACCGCGGGGGTCGGGAAGTCGGGGTTCGACATAGATGGGGGCAGCAGTCACGCGTCGGCGGGTACCCGGTTTCCGCTCCGCTCAATCACGGCCTCGCCCGGAGCGGGCCTCGGTTGTCTCAGTTGCCAGGCCATTCGCCGGTCCAGCGCTCAAAGACGCGGGCGCCCTGGCGGTCGATCACGGTCTTGACGACGGAGAAGATCAACCCTTGCAGCGCCGCTGCCAAGACCACCTCCTTGAAGGAATACTCGCGCTCCAGGGCTGTCGGCGGATCGGAGTGATCCCCGGGGGCGGTCCGCTTCCAGATCTGCCTGAAGATGGCCCCCGCGACGAGGCCGCCGGCCAGTGAACTGGCCAGCCCCACAGGGCGATACATGAGTTTCGCGGTCAGGGTCGGCTTATGGGTCGCCATATCGGTCTCCTTATCGGCGGCGTCGCCAGATGATGATGCCCAGCAGGATCGTCGCGGTAGCCACGGCCGCGGCGACGACCGGCAGCGCGGGCTTGATCGCGCCCCTGTCATCGGTCACGGCATCGACCACCAGTACCTTGGTCTCGTCGACCTTCTGTTGTGCGCGTTGCTTGACGTCGAACTTCTCGGCCAAGGCCGCGACCGTTTCGCCCACCTCCTCGCGGGTGCGCTCGATGTCGTCGGTGATCTCCTCGACGTCCGCGTCGTCTCCGGGTTCAGGGCGGTGATCAGGTCCGGGCATGGCGTGCTTCCTTCACGACGTGGACGTCCTCGGACACGTTGGCGACGACGTCCTGCGCCGCCGCCGGAGCCTGTTGGACCTGTTTCTTGCCGACGAGCGCGGCGATGCCCGCGGCCACGAAGAGCACCGCTGCGACGATCACGGCCGCGGCCCAGAGCGGAAGCACCAGTGCCAGCGCGGCAATGGCCGCGGTGACCACGGCCAGCAGGCCGGCGTAGGCGAGCAGGCCGGCGGTGCTGAACAGGCCGGCCCCGATGCCGGTTCTTTTGGCTGCTGTCTGGAATTCCTTTTGCGCCAACCGAATTTCGTCGCGCACCAGCCGTGAGGTCTGGGTGGTCAGTTGGTTCATCAGTTCGGGTATCGAGGCCTGATCTGCAGGCTGGGTTCCTAGGTTGGTCATGGCAAAGATCCAATCGCTGGTACTCGGCGGCCACACCGCCCCACCGAGCACTGCATTACCTGTGCATTGTGGCGCTAAACCTCGGCTGCCCGCGGTTTTGGGTGCGCGCGGCGCGGGTACTCCGTGCTCCACAGCGCTCCTCGAGAACAAGTGGGAACGAGGGCCCGTGACGGCGCCGGGTCGTCGAGTCGCCCCGAACCCATGTTCTCAGCAAAGGAGTCCGTCTTGCGTGTCGCGTCCGTTCCGGCTTCGCACGTATACGTGCGGCATCTCTCGCACCCCGGGGGCCTCGACCCCGTGGTGCGACTCAACGATCCGGTGCCGACAGACGGACGAAAGGTTCCCGGCGGCTGGTGGCCACCGCTGATGTTGGAGCGTGGCTGGGTCGGCGCGCATCGCGACGAGTTCGAGGTGTTCCATCTGCACTTCGGATTCGATGCGGTCACCGCCGACGATCTTGTCGACGTCGTCGAGCAGCTGCGGAAGTACGACAAACCGCTGATCTATACGGTGCACGATCTGCGCAACCCGCATCACCCCGATCCGTCGGCGCACCGACGTCAGCAGGACATCCTGGTCTCGGCCGCACATACGTTGATCACGTTGACCGAGGGCGCGGCCCGGGCGGTGCACCGGCGGTGGGGCCGCCCGGCGCACGTGCTGCCTCACCCTCATGTGCTCGCCAGCCCGTGGATCGCGCGGGACCGCGCCCCGAGCTCGGAGTTCGTGGTCGGGGTGCATGTGAAGAGCCTGCGCGCGAACATGGATCCGCTCGCCATCCTGGACACCTTGACCCAGACGGTGAGCGAACTGCCGAAAGCCTTTCTGCAGATCGACGTGCACGACGAGATCTTCGACCCGGACAGCCATTGGTTCGCCCCCGAGACCGGGCGGGCCTTTCTGGACTACGGCGGACACGACCGCGCCCGGGTGAAGGTGCATCCCTACTTCACGGATACGCAGTTGTGGGACTATCTCGCGTCCCTGACGGTGTCTGTGTTGCCGTACCGGTTCGGGTCACACTCGGGCTGGTTGGAGGCGTGCCACGACCTCGGTACCGGGGTGATCGCACCCGGCTGCGGTTTCTACGGGGAGCAACGCCCCTGCGAACTGTTCGACCTCGACGAGGACCGGTTCGACCCCGAATCGCTGCGCCGGGCCGTGACCGCGATGCATCGACGGTGGAGTGCCGGGGTGCCCGCGCCGCGGGCCAGTTGGGCCGCGCGTCGGCGTGAACGAGTTGACCTGTCGCTCAGTCATTCCCAGCTGTATCGGGAGGCCGTGGCATGACCGGCCCGTTGCGCATCGCCGTCATCGCATCCAATCGCTTTCCGATCCGCCAGCCCTTCGCCGGCGGTCTGGAGTCGCATGTCTGGCACCTGACCCGCGCACTGGCAGATCGTGGACACGACGTTTCGTTGTTCGCCGGCAACGGATCCGACGTCGCACCGGGATGCCGGACGCTGGCAGTCCGGCGGCTGATGCTCTCCGATGCCGCGTCCCGCGACATCTCGATGCCGGGCGAAGCCTTCATGAACGACCACCACGCTTACCTCAGCGTCATGCTCGAACTCGCGCGATCGGGCACCGCCGGTTTCGACGTCGTACACAACCACAGCCTGCATCACCTCCCTGTCGCGATGGCGCCGATGCTGTCGGTGCCGATGCTCACCACGGTGCACACACCTCCGACGCCCTGGCTGGAATCCGCTTTGACGGCAACGGCAGGGGAGGGCACCCGGTTGGCCGCGGTCAGCCGTCATACCGCCCGATCGTGGTCACACATCGCGCCCGACATCGAGGTGGTCCCGAACGGAATAGACACGGCACGTTGGTCTTTGGGGCCAGGAGGCGAGAACCTGATCTGGTTCGGGCGGATCACACCGGAGAAGGGGACGCACCTGGCGGTCGCTGCTGCCCGCGCTGCCGGTGTGCCACTGGTGCTGGCGGGTCCGGTATCGGATCCGGCGTACTTCGCCGAGTCCGTCGAACCGGTGCTGAGCGAACAGGTGCGCTATGCCGGGCACCTCACCCACGGCGAGCTGCTGAATCTGGTCGGTGCGTCGTCGGCCGCACTGGTCACACCGATGTGGGATGAGCCGTACGGGTTGGTGGTGGCCGAGGCGATGTCGTGCGGAACACCGGTGATCGCGTTCGACCGCGGGGGCATACGGGAACTGCTCGCGCCACCGGGGGGTCGGCTCGTGGCGCCGGGAGATGTCGACGCCATGGCAGCGGCGATTGCCGAGGTGGGTGACCTCGACCGGCGTGCGGTCCGTCAGCACGCGGTAGACCGGTGTTCGGCCGACGCGATGTTGAACACCTACCTGGCGTTGTACCAACAGATGATCACCGAGACCGGGGGTAGCGACGATGATCGGTTACTACGTGCACCATCACGGTTTCGGGCACCTGGCGAGGGCGATGAGCATATCCGAACAGCTCAACCGTCCGGTCACGGTGCTGACCAGTCGGCCGGTACCCGAACCGAATCCGTTCACCTGCGTTGTCCAGCTTCCGCGTGACGACGGCGCTGCCACCGTCCGGCAACCGACCGCACACGGATCTCTGCACTGGGCACCGCATTTCGACCCGGGGTACGGCGACCGGATGGATGCCGTCGTGCAGTGGGTCAGAGACGCGCAGCCCGAGGTGTTCGTCGTCGACGTGTCCGTCGAGGTGGCCGTGTTCGTCCGTCTGCTCGGTATACCGGTGGTGGTGACGGCGCTGCCGGGCAACAGAATCGACGCACCGCACCGGTTGGTGCACCGGATGGCGGACCAGATCATCGCGGCGTGGCCGAGAGAGCTGCGGGTGCCGTCCTGGTTGCGGCCATACGAGAACAAGACGGCCTTCGTCGGCGGAATCAGCCGATTCGAGGGCCGGCCAAGGGCTTTTGCGGAGGGCTGCGGGACGAAGGTGGTGGTGCTCTCCGGTGCCGAAGGCATGGGCCTGCGGGAAGGCGAGCTGTGTCCGGATGCGGGCTCGTCCCCGATCACCTGGTCGTCGCTCGGCGGGACCGCCGGTGGTTGGATGGCGGACCCCTGGCCGCAACTGAGTGCGGCCGATCTGGTGGTCACCCACGCCGGTCAGAACTCCATCGCCGACGTCGCGGCGGCGGCGCGGCCGACGATCGTCATCCCCCAGACCCGCCCCTTCGACGAGCAACGTGCGACCGCCGAGGTGCTGCGCCGCCACCATCTCGCGGCGGTGGTGCCCCACTGGCCGAGCCCGCGTGCCTGGCCTGCCTTGATGGCGCGGGCGAAGTGCCTCGACACCGCGCGGTGGAAGCTCTGGGAGGTCGAGGGGGCCGCGCGCCGTGCCGCAACCGCGATCGAGGACACGGCGAACCGGTGCCGAGGACGGTCGACACCATGAACACCGCCGTGATCACCACGGTCCACGGCAGGGCGGTGCATCTACGAAACCAACGCGCCGGCCTGAGCCGTGGCCGCAGTCCCATCGATCTGCACGTGGTGGTGGCGATGGACGATCCGCATGTGGCGGACGTCGACGACGGCGACCTACCGACCGTGCTGGTGGAGTGCGACACCGAGGACGGTGCGCTGCCGCTCGCACGCGCACGCAACACCGGAGCCGACGCGGCCATAGCCGACGGTGCGGAACTGCTCATCTTCCTGGATGTGGACTGCATTCCCGGCCCGGACCTGACCAACCGCTATCAGCAGACGGCCGGCGATCCCAGCCATACCGACGCCATTCTGTGCGGGCCCGTGACCTACCTGCCGCCGCCGGGCCCGCACGGTTACCCGCTCGACCGGTTGCAGCACCTGCGCCATCCACACCCGGCCCGTCCGTGCCCGCCCGGCCACCAGGTCGTCGCCGGTACCGATTACCGGCTGTTCTGGTCGTTGTCCTTCGCTCTGACGGCCTCGACCTGGCACCGGATCGGTGGCTTCTGCGAGGCCTACCGCGGCTACGGGGGAGAGGACACCGACTTCGCCCAGGCCGCCGCGCTGCGCGGCGTCGGACTGCGGTGGGTCGGCGGTGCCGATGCGTTCCACCAGTACCACCCGGTCTCGGACCCACCGATCGAGCATCTCGACGACATCCTGCGCAACGCGGCGGTGTTCCACCGAAGGTGGGGTTGGTGGCCGATGGAGGGCTGGCTGACGTCCTTCCATCGCCTCGGCCTGATCGGCCGGGATTCCGAGGGCAGACCCTTCCGGGCGCCGGCGCAGGGTTTGGCGGCCGCGGGGCAGGGCATCCCTGGCCCATGAAAGTCTCCGAGGTTGCTGCGCTACCCATCCGCGCCGGCGCGGCGATGCGCCACGCCCGGCTGTTCCATCCCGTCGGTGTGCTGTGCTCCGGAAACATCACCCGCACGGCAGCCGGCGGTCGAGGGCTGCCGCTGAGCGACGGCGAGATCGTCGGGCGGTTCTCCAAGGGTGCCGGAACGCCCGGGGCCCTGCCCGACTTCGCGGGCCTGGCGTGGCGGACGCACACCGGCGGTGACACCTGCCCGTGGGATGTACTGATGGTCTCGGCTGCCGCGCGGGTGGCATTACGGCCCACCACCTCGTGGTCGTCGGCTGTCTTCTCGACGCTGATGCCGCTGGGGTATGGCGGAAACGTCTACTGGTTGCGGGCCCGGCTGAGTTCGCCGACCCAGTTCGATGGACTGTCGGTCGACGATATGCGCGAGCACCTGCAGGCGGGGCCGGTGGTGCTCGACGTCGAGCAGGCCCAGGGGACCGGAAGCTTCGATCGGCTGGCGGTCATCGAATTCGACCGGGCTGCCGAATCAACCTGGCCTCCAGGCGATATGGCGTTCGATCCGACGCTGAACCTGGCCGACGGTGTAAGCCTGTTGCCGCAGTGGCTGACCTCGATCCGCCGACGCGCCTATCGCAGCAGCCGCGAGGGCCGCGACGCCGACTGATCCTCAACCCCGTGTGATCGCGCGGGCGACGGCCTCCGCCACCTGGTGGTCATCGAGGGCGCTGTCCTGGATGAGGGCATGCGAAAGAACGGTCCGGACAACCACTTCGGCGGCCTGCAGCGGCTCGAGTGCCAGCGCAGGGTGTGCGGTGATGGTCGGGGCGACCAGGCTGGCGACCGTCTGGACGAGATTCATCCGGTGGTTGCCCACCGTCAGCCCCGCCCGCAGCAGCCAGTGCGGCTCGTGGTCGCGGACATAGGTGAAGGCCGCGTGGCTGCGCAGGTAGTGCAACGCGGCGGTGACGACGCACGGCACTACGGTGCGAGGTTCCGCGCCGAGGTCCACGGTGGCCAGGATGGCCGTGCTCATCGCGGTGATCTCCCGTTGGGCAACCGCGGACAGTAGCCCGTCCTTGTCCCCGAATTCCCGGTACGCGGTGGCGCGGGACACCCGGGCGCGCTCGGCGACCTGGCTGAGCGTCAGCGAGTCCAGACCCGACTCGGCGATCAACTGCAGGGCGGCCTCCACCAGCTGGGTCGAGGATCGGGTGCCGGCCACCGGACATTTCTACCGCAGCGACGCCGTGGCGGCTATTGACCACCTCGCCGGCTGAGACTAGTTTCATAATCAGTCTCAGTTGTCAGGAGTGCACATGGCCGTCCCGTCCGCCGACACCGTGAAAGTGCCGGATCTGCAGCGCCTTCCGGGGCTACGGCAGTACCTCGCATCGCTGACCGGTCGCGAGCGGGCGCGGGCGCAGAGCCGCCTGAGCGGCCTCGGCGAGGCCGATCTGGCCGGCCTCGGGGTCAGTGAGCCCCAACTCGTCGAACGCGACTACCGCGTCGAGGAGATCTCCGGCGTGATCCCGCCGGATCTGCGGGGCACGCTGTACCGCAACGGGCCCGGCCGCTGGCAGGATCACACGGGTCGTCCGTTGCACCACCTGTTCGACGGTGACGGCATGCTCTCGGCGTTCACCATCGCCGACGGTGCCGTGCACTACAAGAACAGATACGTGCGCACCAGCCACTACACCGGCAAGTCGGGCACCCGGCATCTCGGCACCCCCGCGGCCGGTGGCTGGCCGGCCAATATCGGACGGTTCATGCCGAACCTGGCCAATACCAATGTCGTTGAGCATGCCGGCCATCTGTACGCGCTATGGGAGGGTGGACCGCCGCACGAGATCGACCCGGACACCCTGGAGACCCTCGGCGTCCGGCGCTTCGGTGGCGAACTGCGCTGGATGGGCTCCTACTCCGCGCACCCCAGCATCTGCCCGGGCACCGGCGAGATGTTCAACTTCGGCGTCGAGTTCATCCCGCGCCCGCACCTGCGCATCTACCGGACGAATGCGCGTGGCCGGCTGGGGCACTTCCGCTCGGTACCGCTGCCGTACGTGGCCATGGTGCACGACTTCGCCATCACCGAGCGCTATCTCGTGTTCGTGGTCTCACCGATCATTCCCGACGCGGTGCCGGTGGCCCTCGGGCTGAAATCACTCGGCGATGCGCTGCAGTACCAACCGCGCCGCGGCAGCGTGTTCATCCTGGTACCCCGCGCCGGTGGAAAGGTGCGTCAGATCGAATCCGAAGCGGTGATGGTGTTCCACCTCAGTAACGCCTACGACGACGGCGAGGACACCGTGGTCGACGCGATCCGGTATGAGGACGGGCGCCTGCTGAAGCGCATCGCGCGCTTCCAGAGCAGCAGCCTCGATGACGCCCCCTCGGTCTTCGCTCGCTACCGGATCACCAAGACCGGCCGCGTCCTGGACGAGGCGCTCTGCGATGAGCCGTGCGAATTCCCGCGCCACCACGGCGGTTTCGAAGGCAGGGCGCACCGCTATTCCTACTTCAACACCCGCCGCCACCTCGGGTCGTTCTACGACTCGATCACCAAACTCGACCTGGCCGACCGCGTCGCGACCACCTACACCACATCCGGTGCCGGAAACAGCTTCTGCGAGCCGGTTTTCACGCCCAAGGCCGATGCGGTCAACGAGGACGACGGTTGGTTGCTCAGCGTGGAGTATCGGGCCGACAGCCATACTTCGCAGCTGGTGATCCTGGACGCCGCCGACCTGGAACGCGGGCCCGTCGCCACGGCCGGGCTCACCCATCATGTTCCCCAGGGCTTTCACGGCAATTTCGTGCCCCGCGCCATGTGAGGCGGAGTGGGTTTTCACCGGGTGTCGGGGAGGGTGGCTCCGGTCGCGAGCCGGGCGTACTCGCGCATCAGGTGTAGCGCGGTCGCGCGATCGAGCCCGGGATCGCGGGCCACGATGCGGTAACCCAGGTAATCCTCCATCGCCATCAATGTCATCGCGATGTCGCGGGCGGGGGAGTTGAGTTGGAAGGCGCCGGTGTCGGAACCCGCCGTGAGGAGGTCGGTGTAAAGACCGACCTGTCGGTGATAGATCGCCTGGACGTCCCGGCGCTGATCGAGTTCGAAACCCGCCGCGAGCACCGCACGCCAGATCGCGCGCCATTCGGCATCCTCGGGACCGGAGGGAAGCCCGGCAGCGATGGTCAACGCCAACCGGGCCGCGGGAGTCTCGGTCCGATTGCCGATTTGCAGGCGCTCGTCGTAGAACCGGACGTCGGAGCGCATCGCGAGTTCGGACAGCAGATCTGTCATGTCCTTGAAGTAGTACCGCAGCGCATTGGTGGTCAGGCCCAGCTCTGCGGCCACGTCGGTGAGCTTGAGTGATGCCAGGTCGTGGCGCTCGATCACGGCGATCGCGGCGTCGAGGATCTCGTTTCGCCGTTCCTGCTGCCGGTTGGGTCGGGCCATCGACGCGCTGCTCCTCGGTGAAAGTCGGTCGGATCTATTCTGCCGCTCCTGTTGCGCATCGGCGCCACCGGGCGCATAGTTCTTTTCCAATTAGGAAAAAAACCCGGCCGAGGAGAAACCAATGCGTGCCAGAGACCTGGGCGTGACCATCGGGGAACACCCCACCGGGCCACACAACGCCATCACCGACGTACCGGGCGTGCGCGTCGGGCACACCACGTTGCAGGGCGACGGCATCAATACCGGCGTGACCGTCGTCGTCCCGCACGACGACATCTGGACCGAACCGGTCTTCGCCGGGGCGCACGTCCTCAACGGCAGCGGCGAACTGACCGGACTGGAGTGGATTCGTGAATCCGGCGAGCTCACCACCGCCATCGGGCTGACCAACACACACAGCGTCGGGGTGGTGCGCGACGGCTTGGTTGCCGAGCAGGTCCGCGTCCGGGGCGACGGGGCGTACTGGTCGCTGCCCGTGGTCGGTGAGACGTATGACGGGTTCCTCAACGACATCAACGGATTTCACGTTCGGCCCGAGCACGTCCGGTCTGCCCTGGCAGCTGCCGCCGCCGGACCGGTCGCCGAGGGCAACGTCGGTGGCGGCACCGGGATGATCTGCCACCAGTTCAAAGGCGGGATCGGCACGGCATCGCGGGTGAACGGCCATACCGTCGGTGTGCTGGTGCAGGCCAACCACGGCCGGCGCGATCGGCTCCGGATCAACGGGGTGCCGGTCACCCAGCCGGAGGTTCCGCTGCCGGCTCATCCGCCGGGCTACCTGCCGGGCTCCGGATCGATCATCGTCATCGTCGCCACCGACGCACCGCTGCTCCCGCACCAGTGCAGGCGACTGGCGCAGCGCTCGGCGCTGGCCGTCGGTCGGCTCGGCGGCGCCGGTGAGCAGTACAGCGGCGACCTGATGTTCGCCTTCTCCACCGGCAACCGCGGAATCCCGCCGTACGGGGGCGAGGACACCGCCAGGGCTGCATCGGAAATCCCCTTGCGCATGGTGGGTCCACAGCTGATGGACCTGCTGTTCGACCTGACCATCGAGGCCACCGAAGAAGCCATCGTCAACGCCATGGTGAGCGCCGAGACCGTGACCGGCTACCGGGGCTTCACCGCGCACGCCATCGACCACGACCTACTCGCCTCGGCATTAGGAGAGAACGCATGACCACCACCAACGCCGAAACTCCGCGCCTCAACGGACGGCTGGGGCCGGTAGGAATCGTGTTCATGGTCGTCGCGGCGGCGGCACCACTGACCGTCATCGGCGGCAACATGCCGCTGGCAATGGGACTCGGCAACGGCGCCGGCGCGCCGGTCGGATTCCTGACCGCATCCCTGGTCTTGCTGGTCTTCAGCGTCGGGTTCGTGACGATGACCCCACACGTACCCGAAGCAGGCGCCTTCTTCTCCTATGTGACCGCCGGGCTCGGTGAACGGATGGGCAAGGGCATCGCGGTGGTGGCGTTGATCGCCTACACCGCAATCCAAGTCGGCATCTACGGATACATCGGCTGGGCCATCGGCGATACGGTTGCCTTCTACGACGGTCCCCAGATCCCATGGCCGGTATATTCCTTCGTGATTCTTGCGATCGTCGCCGTGTTGGGCTACCGCCACATCGAACTGAGCGCAAAGGTGCTCGGTGTGGCGCTCGCGCTGGAGATCGGCGTCGTGGTGGTCCTCGATCTGGCGATCATCGCCGACCCCGGTCCGGCCGGAATCACGTTCGCCTCCTTCACCCCGGACGTGTTCAGCCAGGGGGCCATCGGCATCGCGATCCTGTTCGCGCTCACCGGATTCATCGGATTCGAAGCCACGGCGGTGTTCAGGGACGAGGCACGAGAACCGAAGCGGACCATCCCGCGCGCCACGTATGCCGCAGTGATTCTGATCGGCGCGTTCTACACGCTGACGGTGTGGGCCTTCGTGGTCGCCATCGGACCCGACAACGTGGCGGCCACCGCCCAACAGACGCTTGCGGGCGAGGGCAACATGCTGCTGGACACCACCGGTGCGGCACTGGGTCGGGTGGGCCGTGACATCGTCAACATCCTGTTGTTGACAAGTCTTTTCGCCTGCGTGCTGTCCTTCCACAATGTCATCGCCCGCTACCAGTTCGTGCTGTCTCGCAAGGGCCTGCTACCGGCCCGCCTCGGCACCGTCCACGACAGCCACGAGTCACCAGCCTTCTCCTCGCTGGTGCAGACTGCCACGGCGGCCTCGATCGTCGGAGTCCTGGCGGTTCTCGGGATCGATCCGTTGGTCGGCGTTTTCGGCTCCATGGCCGGTGTCGCGACAGTCGGCATGGTCTTGCTGATGTTGACCACATCGGTCGCCGTGCTGGTCTTCTTCCTTCGCAACCGCGGCCTCAGCGACGGCCGGATATGGCAGACCCGGATCGCGCCCGGGTTGGCGGTGCTCGGGCTGCTCGGCAGCCTGTGGCTGGTGTTGTCCAACTTCACCCTGGTCACCGGTGGCAGCACCACCCTCAGCGCGATTCTGGCGGCCGTACCGTTTGTGGGGCTGCTCATCGGGGCCCTGCTCTGGAAGCCGACCGCGAAGAAATTGACCTGAACGGCAGTATTCGCTGACTTTCCGTGTGATCGTGGTGCTGCGGCCCTGGCATTCCGTCCGGGGCCGCCAAATCCGCACATGAACCGCACAGAGGTAGACCATGCTCGTACGTTCGTTGATCGCCGCCGCCGTTTTCGGTGCCATTGCTGTCGGGGTGGCGCCCGCCGCGGTTGCCGCGCCGTACAAGAACTGCACCGAGGCCCGCGCAAACGGCGATGTGAACATCCCCTCGAGCAGTGACAAATACGGGTCTCACCTGGACCGGGACGGCGACGGCGTCGGCTGCGAGGCCTGATCAACCGACCGGCCACAGCGAGATCGGCACCCAGTGGGTGCCGCCGAGATTCGGGTGTTTAGCGGACACCGCCCAGTGGGCAGTAACCCACGATGCACGAGCGACCGCCCCCGCCTCAGGTCTTCGTGGTGTTCGGGGCGACCGGCGACCTGGCCGAGCGCATGCTGTTCCCCGGGCTGTACCGACTCTCGGCCGCCGGTGGGTTGCCCGAACGCTATGCGGTGATCGGATCGGGGCGCCACTGTCCGGGCAGCGACGACGACTTCCGCGACACCGTGGGTGCCGCGCTGCGCGAGCACCTGGACCATGTCGACGAGGAGGTGCTGCGCAAGCTGTTGTCGTCCATGAGTTTCAAGACCTCGGATGCCGACGACGGCAGTGACCTCGCCGATGCCGTGCGCAGTACCCGCGAGGGGCTCGGCGCCGACGCCCAGGTGCTCATCTATCTCTCGGTGCCGCCGCAGGCGATGCAACCCATGATCGGCATGCTCGGCCGGGAAGGACTCGCCCGGGACGCCCGCATCGTGGTCGAGAAACCCTTCGGCACCGACCTGGAGTCCTCGCGCGAACTGGACGCGGCCCTCAAGGACATCGTCGGGGAGGACCAGATCTACCGCATCGACCACTTCCTGGGAAAGGAAGCGGTGCAGAATGTGCTGGCGCTGCGCTTCGCGAACGGGCTGATCGAACCGGCCTGGCATCGCGACCACCTGGAGTCGGTGCAGATCGACGTCCCCGAGGAACTCACCATCGAGGGACGCGGGAGCTTCTACGAGTCGACCGGGTGTTTCCGCGACATGATCACCACCCACCTGTGTCAGGTGCTCGGCTTCATCGCGATGGAACCCCCGGCGTCGTTCGATGCCGGGCCGCTGCGCGACGCCAAGGCCGCGGTATTCGACGCGATGCGCCCCTTCGACCGGGCGCACACGGTATTCGGTCAGTACGAGGGCTACCGCGACGAGGACGGCGTCGCCGAGGACTCCTCGGTCGAGACGCTCGTCGCGCTCACCGCCTTCGTCGACACCGAACGCTGGCGCGGTGTGCCGTTCTACCTGCGGACCGGCAAGGCGATGGCCGCCACCCGCGCCACCGTCACCCTCACCTTCCGCAGCCCGGCGACCGACCGGTTCGGTGTCGACCCGTCCGCGGCCAACGCACTGGTGCTGGAACTGGCCAACCCGCCCGCCATCGGGCTGCGGTTGCGGGCCAAACGCCCGGGACCCGAATTGGACCTGCAACCGGTCGATCTGACGGCCGAGCTGGGCGAGGAGGCCGAGTCGATGGCCGCCTACGAACGGCTGTTGCTCGAGGTCATCCGCGGCGATCAGACACTGTTCACCCGCTCCGATGAGGTGGACCGGCTCTGGCAGGTGTGCCAGCCCGTGCTCGATGACCCGCCGGCCGTGCTGCGCTACGCCAGGGGGTCATGGGGGCCCGACGCCGCGCTGGAGCTGACCGACTGGTGGCTGCCCGATGCGTGAGCAGCTCGCGATCGCCCAGCACGGCTTGATCGGGGATCTGCGCACCTGTGCACTGGTCGCGACCGACGGCACCATCGACTGGTTCTGCGCACCGCGGTTCGATTCCGCGAGCGTGTTCGGCGCCATCCTCGACCAGGACCGCGGTGGGAGCTGGCGGCTGGCACCCCTCACCGAGGTCACCCGGACCCAGCAGTTCTACTACCCCGACACCGCCGTGTTGATCACCCGGTTCCTGACCCCCGACGGGGTGGCCGAGGTGCACGACTTCATGCCGGTCGCCACCCAGGACGAGCCGGATCACCGCCAACGCGTGGTACGCCGGGTCAGCGGTGTTCGCGGCACCCTTCGGCTGCGGATGTGCCTGGATGCGCGGCCCGACTATGCCCGGCAGTCCTGCACGGCCGAGCGCTCCGGGGACGGAGTACTCGTCACCGGCGACGGGGTCCGTCTCGGATTGATCGCATCGACGGACCTGCAGATCGACGACGACGGCGAGAACACCAAGGTGTCAGCCGAATTCGAACTGAGCACCGGGGACACCGCACTGTTCATCCTGGAGATGCTCGGCGAGGACGACGACGTCACCGCCTGCGCGGTCGATCGCACCGATGCGCTCCTCGATGCCACCACCGCGTTCTGGCGCGGCTGGGTGGCGACCTCGACCTACACCGGACGATGGCGCGAGACGGTGCACCGCTCGGCCATCACGCTCAAACTGCTCACTCACGAACCCACCGGCGCGATCGTCGCCGCCCCCACCACCAGCCTGCCCGCTCCGGTCGGCGGCAGCCGGAACTGGGACTACCGCTATGTCTGGGTCCGCGACGCCGGGTTCAGTATGTACGCCCTGCTGAGGCTTGGATTCGTCGACGAAGCAAGGGATTTCACCAGATGGCTGTCGGAGCGGATGGGGCAGCGCGACGGTGCCGACGACCGCCGCCTCGGGCCGCTGCGGGTGCTCTACGACATCGACGGCAACCTGCCCGGGGAGCACGAACTCGACCACCTGGCCGGCTACCGCGACTCCCGGCCGGTGCGCATCGGGAATGCAGCGGCCAAGCAACTTCAACTCGACATCTATGGCGAGATCATCGACTCGGTCTACCTGTTCAACAAGCACGGACCCGGTATCAGTCACGACGCTTGGTGCGACGTCAGCGACATCGTCGACTGGGTTGCCGACAACTGGGACCGGCCCGATGCCGGTATGTGGGAGGTCCGCCACGACGAAATGCCCTACACCACATCGCGGTTGATGTGCTGGGTGGCGATCGAACGAGCCATCCGCATCGCCCGGGCCCGCGGTCTCCCGGCGGATCTGGTGGCCTGGTCGGCGGCGCGCGACGAGATCTACGAGCGCATCATGACCAAGTCGTGGAATTCGGATCTGCAGGCCTTCACCCGCGTGGAGGGTGGCACCGATCTGGACGCCGGTCTGCTGCTGATGCCGATGCTGAAGTTCCTGTCGCCGGCCGATCCGCGTTTCCTGTCCACCCTCGGCGCCATCGAAAAACACTTGGTCACCGACAGTCTGGTCTTCCGGTACGAGCCGGGAACCGACGGGCTGGACGGCACCGAGGGCACCTTCTCGATCTGCTCGTTCTGGTATGTCGAGGCGTTGACGCGGGCCGGTCGGCTCAAGGACGCCCAACTGGCGCTGGAGAAGATGTTCACCTATGCCAACCACGTCGGGCTCTACGCGGAGCAGGTCAGCGCCACCGGTGACCAGGTCGGCAACTTCCCGCAGGCGTTCACACACCTGGCGTTGATCAGCGCGGCCATCAATCTGGACCGGGCGCTCGACGGGTGAACATATCCGCCGACGCTGCGCGGCGGGGTCAGCCCGCGGCGGCGATGACGTCGTCCACTTCGCGGGCCCGCTCGGCCATCTCGGCGTGCGCCTTGTCCAGTGCGTCGGCTTGATCCTCATCGGATTTCATCAACGCGTCGATGTCGGAGGCAGCCAGGTCGAGAACACCCATGTCGGAGAAGGCTTTCTGCACCTTGGTTCCCCACAGCCCGATGTCCTTCACGATCGGCGCGATGCGGCTGAACAGGTGAGACCGGAACTGGATCATCAGCGGCGAGGTGTCGACCCACTCGGCACACGCCTGGACGTCGAGGCCGAGGGTGTCGAAGACCTCCTCGCCGCGGAACCGGTCGCGCATCAGGTAGCAGGCCTGCACCACGAACTCCTCCCGCTCGTCGCGTTCGGCGTCGGTCAGCGCGGCGTAGTAGTCCTTCAAGGAGATCCGGCCGAAGGCGACGTGACGCGCTTCGTCCTGCATGACGTAGGCCAGCACCTGCTTGGCCAGCGAGTTCGGCGCGGCCATGTCGCGCAGCACCCCGAACGCGGCGAGCGCGAGTCCCTCGATGAGTACCTGCATGCCGAGATAGGGCATGTCCCAACGGGAATCGCGCAGGGTGTCATCCAGCAGTGAGGTCAGGTTCGTATTGATCGGGTAGACCAGGCCGACCTTCTCGTGCAGGAACCGGGAAAAGGCCTCGACGTGCCGGGCCTCGTCCATGGTCTGGGTGGCCGCATAGAACTTCGCGTCCATGTCCGGGACGACCTCGACGATCTTGGCCGCGCACACCATGGCCCCCTGCTCACCGTGCAGGAACTGGGAGAACTGCCAGGACTGGAAATGCCGGCGCATCTCGGCGTGACGGGCGTCGTCGGCGGCTTCCCACATCGGACTGCCGTACAGCGGGTGGAACTCGTCGGGCAACCCGATCGGGTTCATCGGGTCGACGTCCTGCGCCCAGTCGATCCGGGACTGGGCGTCCCACTGCTTGTCCTTGCCCTTTTGGTACAGCGCGAGCAGCCGGGCCCGGCCCTCGTCGTACTCCCAGGTGAAGCGCGCGTCCCCGGCGCTGGGGAACTCCCGTAGGTACGGCTCGGGCACCTCGGTGTACTTGGTCCTGGTTGACATGATGTGCCGCCTATCCCGCGCAACCCGATCGATCATGTGACTCATGTCACAGTGTGTCACTGTTGGCGGTGTCGTCAACCCCGGTCCGGTCGGTCGAGCGGAGAAACGTGCTCGTCGCGCCCTCCGTGATCCGGGAAGTCTCGCTGCCATGCCGGGCCGCCGGGCTCGAACGCAGACCGCAGAAACGGCGTGATGATGTCGACCGGTAGCGGAAAGACCACCGTCGAGTTCTGGTCGGCGCCGAGTTCGAGCAGGGTCTGCAGATAGCGAAGCTGCAGGGAGGCCGGACTGCGCGACAGCGTGTCGGCGGCCTGACGCAATTCCTCGGACGCCTGCAACTCACCGTGGGCATTGATGATCTTGGCGCGTCGTTCCCGCTCGGCCTCCGCCTCCCGGGCCATCGCCCGCTGCATCGACTCCGGGATTTCGACGTCCTTGATCTCCACGATCTGCACCTCGACTCCCCAGTCCGATGTCTGCCGCTCGATGATGTTGCGCAGATCCTGGTTGAGATCTTCGCGGTGGGCGAGCAAGGTATCGAGGTCGGCGCGCCCCAGCAGCGATCGCAGTGTCGTCTGGGCGATCTGTGACGTCGCGACCGAGTAATTCTCCACCGCAAGAATCGCTTTCACCGGTTCGGTGATGCGGAACATGACGACGGCGTTGACGCGTGCGGGCACATTGTCCTTGGTGATCACTTCTTGTGGCGGAATGGTCAAGGTCACCACCCGCTGGTCCACCCGCACCAGGCGATCCACCAACGGGATCACGAATCGCATGCCCGGACCGTAGAGCGGTCGTACCCGACCGGCGCGGAACACCACGCCGCGTTCGTACTCGCGCAGGACCGTGACCGAGAAGGCGAGCGCGACGCCGACGACCACGATTGCCGCACCGGCGATGATCAGCCCGGTCAACGGAGTTCGTCTCCGCCGCGGGCGCGCCCCATCCCCCATCGGGTCGAGTACCGGTCGATCGCCGCGGCCACCGAGTCCTCGTGGGCGGTGCGGTGCGGCACGTGTTCAGGCCCGGTCGCGGGACTGGACCACAGGTGGCGGAACAGTGGCGTGCACACCGCGGCCACGGCCACGACGACGGCCCCGAGCACAAGTAGATCGGTGGGGGTGCGTTCCATCATCGCTTGGCCGGCCGGGAGCAGGATCGCCAACGCCGCGACCACGCAGGCGATTCCGCGGTGAAAACGCCCGGCCTCGGAGAACGGCCACGGATCGACCTGCCGGCTGATCTCGCGGCCGTGGTCGGAGGTGGTGCAGTCGGCCTTCACCGGGCAGGTGTTGCACACGATCGGCTTCGCGCGGTACCGCATCACCCGGTGGGCCGGGTCGTACGAGGTGGGCCACAACCACTGGTCGGTGGGGCACTGCCAGGCGTCGTGGTCGGGGTGGTAGACGAACCGGGCGGTGCGCCAGCCCTGCGCCCGGTGGGATGCCTTCTTCGCCATCAGGTCGAAACCCCAGGCCGCGGCGGCCAGGAACACCGCATACCCTGCGACCAGCCAGGTCGTCACCGCGGGCGCGTTCACCGCGCGGCCTGGTCGCCGGCGGGCGTCGTGGTGGCGGGAAGTTCGGTGTAGAGCGGGTTTTCGGGGAGTTCGTCACTCGATTCCCGGTGTTGGAAGAAGCTGCGCAGGCCGACGAAGGCGATCCACACGAACGGCAACACCCCGCCGACGATGAAGAGGACATCTCCGGGCATCCGCATCCAATCCAGCAACCGGTTGCCGGGCTCGGTGAGGAAACCCAGCGAGCGTGCCTCGAAATACCCGACGTTCACCGAATGGTAGAGCTGTATCACGCCCAGCGGCAGCAGCGCCGCGAACACCATCCAGGCCAGCCCGATGTTCAGGCACCAGAAGGACAGCCGCGCCGCCTTTTCCGGCCATTTGTCGGCGGGTATGACGTAGCGCAGCGCGAACATCGCCAGCCCGACGGCCATCATGCCGTAGACGCCCATCATCGCCGCGTGTGCGTGATTGGCCGTCAGTGCCGTGCCGATCTGGTAGTAGGACACGATCGGCAGGTTGATCAGGAAACCGAATATGCCCGCTCCCAGGAAGTTCCAGAAGCCCACGGCGACAAGGAACATCACTGCCCAGCGGTGCGGGAAGGGTTTGGAGTCGCCGGTCTGCTGACGCGAGCCGAGCTGCAGGAACGTCCACGCCTCGACGGTGAGGAAGGTCAGCGGGATCACCTCGGCCGCGGAGAAGAAGGCGCCCAGCGCCATGTGCTCGACCGGGGTCCCGGAGAAGTACACGTGGTGCATGGTGCCGATGACGCCGCCGGCGGAGTACAGGATGATGTCGAGAAAGATGATGCCCAGTGCGATGCGTTGGCGGACCACGCCCAGCAGCACGAAGATATAGGCGACCATCACGGTGGTGAACAGTTCGAGGAAGTCCTCCACCCACAGGTGCACCACCCAGAACCGCCAGAAGTCGGCGACGGAGAAGTGGGTGTCGCTGCCGGCGAGCAGGCCGACGGCGTAGAAAGCCGGAATGGCCAGTCCCGCAAAGAAGAACAGCCACGGCATGCTGCGCATCGAGTCGCTCCGCAGCCGAGATCGCAGGCCACGCCAGATGATGGCGATCCAGAAGAACATGCCGATGATGAGCAGGATCTGCCAGATCCTGGGCAGGTCCAGATACTCCCACTGCTGGGATAACAGGGTGCCTTCCGGGATCACCCCGAAGATCGAGAGTGCCTCGCTGACCAGCGACCCCACCACGACCAACGCCAGCGCCGCGAGCAGACCGTACGCCAGCCAGTGCTGCCCCTTCGGCTCTCGGCGCGTGATGAACGGCGTCAGGAAGATCCCGGCGGCCAGCAATGCGCTGGCAGTCCACAGCAGCGACAGCTGCAAATGCCAGGTGCGGGCCAGGCTGAACGGCAGGATCTCGCCGATGTCGATCCCGTAGAAGGAGGTCAGGTCCGCGTAGTAGTGCTCGACCAGGCCGCCGAGCATGGCCTGGGCGAAGAACAGCAGCGAGACCACCGCGAAGAACCATGCGGTCGCGCGCTGGGACTTGGTCAGCACGACTTCACCGGGTTGTCGGTAGGACAGATTCGGCGACGAGCCGGCGTGCCAGCCGATGCGCTGGCTCCACCGGCCATAGATCGCGAAGAGGATGCCCGTGCCGGCGAGCAGGGCGATCAGCGACAGCGCCGACCACACCAGGATGTCCGCGGTGGGGCCGTTGTCGACGCGGGGTTCGGCCGGCCAGTTGTTGGTGTAGCTGTAGTCGTGGCTCGGCCGCTCGGCCGCCGCCGCCCACGCGCTCCAGGCGAAGAATGCCGTCAGGTCCCGGACGTCGCGCGGCTCGGTGATCACGTCCGAGAGCAAGCCGTTGCGCTTGGCCTCCGGGCCGAAGTAGGTGGTGTAGTGGCGGGTCATGAAATCGAAGGCGCGCACCTGGGCGGGCGTGAAGACCAGCGTCTTGGTCGCCTCGTCGTAGCGGTTGGTGCGCAGTTCGGCGACCACGCGATCGTGGACCTCCGGCACACCGGCGGCGGTGAATTCGTCTGCCATCCGGTCGGCCGATCGGCGCAGATAGTCGGCGGTGTAGTCGGGGCCGAGATACCCGCCGTGGCCGTTGATCGAGCCGTACTGCATGAGCCCGCGGCCCTGGAACAACTCTTGACCGCGGGTGATGTCGGCCCCGCTGAACACCGTCTGACCGGACTCGTCGACGACCCGCTCCGGCAACGGCATCGACGCCGTGTAGGTGCGGTAGGCCAGAAAGCCCATCACGAAGAACCCGAAGATCAGCACCAGGGCGACGCCCTGCACCCACCCCTTGCCTATCGGCGACTGGCTGTCGTCATGTGCGCTGCGCGTGGCTGAGAAATCGATCGCCATGACCGGACCCCCGGTAAATCGGTGCTCGTCACCTGACTCACGTTGGCTGGAAGAACCCGACCCCGGCAGATCCAGGCCAACGGACCCCCGATGGCGGATGAGTGAGCTGGGTCACAGCCTACCGATGTGGGTCGATCGCGAGCCGTAATCGCGAGACTGCGCACGGCGCGATACGGGGGAGTGGAGCCGATGACGGGAATCGAACCCGCGTATTCAGCTTGGGAAGCTGATGTTCTGCCATTGAACTACATCGGCATGTTCGATCAGGAAGGCTAGCATCCGCAGGTCACCGATCGGGCAGGAGCCCTCAGGGGGGATTGATGAAACGTCTCGCAGCGGCCGTCCTGGCCGGCGTCGCCATGGCCGCCGCGCCGACCGCGGCGGCCACCCCCGCCGAGGGGGATGTGGAGCGCACCGACCTGGCCACGGGCACCACCTCCGAGCCGATCGTGATCGATACGCAGGGCCGGCCCACCACCCTCTACGTGCAGGAACTGCTGCTGCACCCGCCGTCGAACAGCGGTTGGCACACCCA
Source organism: Mycolicibacterium diernhoferi (assembly GCF_019456655.1). NCBI lineage: Bacteria > Bacillati > Actinomycetota > Actinomycetes > Mycobacteriales > Mycobacteriaceae > Mycobacterium > Mycolicibacterium diernhoferi. The sequence continues at coordinate 673,173 of NZ_CP080332.1, forward strand.
TCCGGGACCCGAGCACACCGTCATCACCGGCGGCACCGTGGCGATCCAGACCGCCCAGCAGTGCACGCCGAGGCAGTACCTGGCCGGCGAGGCGGTCTTCATTCCGGCCGGCGTGCCGCACATCGTGCGCAACGACAGCCCGCACGACGCCAACGCCGTCGTCACCTACACGTTGCCCGCCGACCTCCCGGTCCGCGACGACGCGCCCGCAGCCTGCCCCTGACCGGCACCCGGCCGCTAGGCTCGTCGCGTGCTGCTCTCCGATCGCGATATCCGCGCCGAGATCGCCGCGGGCCGGCTGGCGCTGGAACCGCACGACGACTCCCTGATTCAGCCGTCGAGTATCGACGTGCGCCTGGACAGCCTGTTCCGGGTGTTCAACAACACCCGCTACACCCACATCGACCCGGCACAGCGCCAGGACGACCTGACCAGCCTGGTCGAACCCAAGGAGGGTGAGCCCTTCGTGCTGCACCCCGGCGAGTTCGTGCTGGGCTCGACGCTGGAGCGGTGCTCGCTGCCCGACGATCTGGCCGGCCGGCTGGAAGGTAAGTCCTCACTCGGACGGCTCGGGCTGCTGACCCACTCCACGGCGGGGTTCATCGACCCGGGATTCTCCGGGCACATCACCCTGGAGTTGTCCAACGTCGCCAACCTGCCGATCACGCTGTGGCCCGGCATGAAGATCGGCCAGCTCTGCCTGCTGCGGCTGACCAGTCCGGCCGAGCATCCCTACGGCTCCTCGGCGGCCGGGTCCAAGTATCAGGGGCAGCGCGGGCCGACCCCGTCGCGCTCATATCTGAACTTCGTCAAACCCTGAACCCGCGTAGGGTCTGGTACGTGGCCTAGCTAAGGCCCGCGGGATGTAACGGGGGCGGCACTCGCGGCGATGAAGTATCTAGTCGCCGGTTTGTGTCGAGTGGTCGGTATCGGCGAAAAGGGCGATGTAGCAAACACTTTGGAGGGGTAAGTGGACATCGTATTAGGTGTGTCGCTGACACCTACGACGGTGCGGATGGTGCTGGTCGAAGGCGAGAAGGGCGACGGCGCCACCGTCGACCACGACGCCTTCGAGGTGGCGGGGGCCGGCAACTCAGCAACCTCGGCGGCGGCCGAGCAGGTGGTGCAGGCGGTGCTCGGCACCCGGGAGAGCGCCGAAGCCGGCGGACACCATCTCAAATCGATCGGCGTCACCTGGACCGATCACACCGAGGCCGCCGCACTGCGTGACGCGCTCGCCGCCCACGACATCGACGACGTGATGCTGGTATCCGAACTGCACGCCGCCGGCGCGCTCGCGCAGGCCGCGGGCCGCGCGGTCGGCTACGGCTCCACCGGTCTGCTGTTCCTCGACCGCGACACCGCCACCCTGTCGGTGGTCGACGGTGCCGACGGCTCGGTGGTCAAGGTGCTCAGTCGCAGTCTGCACAGCGCCGACGCGATGGCGGTCCTCGCCGAGATGGCGCACGCCGTCGCCGGGCAGGACACACCCCCGGACGGTCTGTTCATCGTCGGTTCCGGTGTCGACGTCGCCTCGGTGAAGGCCCATCTGGCCGATCTGGTCGACATCCCGGTGAGCGCACCCGAGGAATCCGGGATGGCGCTGGCCCGCGGCGCCGCACTGGCCTCGGCCAGCGCCCCGCTGTTCGAGGCCTCCACCGTCGGCCTGGCCTACTCGCTGGATCCGGACGGCCCGACCGCCGGCGCGCTGCCGGCCGGCGCCGACACCCAGTTCGCCCCGAGCGCGGCGCCCAGCTATGTCGCCTACGCCGACATCCCCGACGATCTGGCCGGGCTGGACGACACCCCGCCCGCCGACGAAACCCGCAAGCCGTTCCTGCTGGTGGGCAGCGCGATGGCATCGATCTTCGTGGTCGGTGTGGTGGCGCTCGCCGTCTCGCTGGCGGTCAGCATCCGGCCGACGGCCGACGAGCGGCCCGCCCCGGCCCGGGCGGCGGTGGCGCCCAGCGTGCAGGCGCCCGCCCCGGCGCGGGTGCCCGAACCCGAGGCACTGCCGGTGCAGCCCGCCCCGCCGCCGGTCGCCGAAACCATCAAGGCACCCATCCCGGTCGTCCAGCAGGCGCCGCAAGCGCCTCGACAGGTGTACGTCGAGGCGCCCGCCCCGCAGGCCCCGGCTCCGGCGCCCGCCCCGGCGGCACCCGCACCCGCCCCGATCGCTCCGGCTCCGGTGCCCAACCCGGCGCCGGCGTGGGCCCCGCCGGTGGTGCTGCCGCCGCCGGTGATCGTGCTGCCGCGGCCGCAGTGGCCGGTCTGGCGCCCGCCGTGGGAGCAGAAGCCGCCCAAGACCCAGACCCCGGACTATCCCGACCAGCCGGGCTACCCGAGTTATCCGACACCGCAGCAGCCGCGGCCCACCCAGCAACCCAAGCCGCAGCAGCCGCAGTGGCCGCAGTGGCCGGGTGGCGGCGGAAACGGTGGAAACGGCTCCGGCGGAAGCGGTTACGACGGGCCCCGTGGAGACTCCGGGCCCCGCGGAGACTCCGGTGGCCGCGGCGAGTCCGGCGGTCGCGGGGGAGGCCACGGCAGTGGCGGCCCGGGCGGCAACTGCTTCCTGATCTTCTGCAACTGACACCTGGTCCGCCGATTCGGCTACCTTGGCCTCCAGGGAGGCAGGGAGCGCGATGAAACAGGGCCCGGTTCGGCACCGCATCCATTGGTTGGCCATGCACGGATTCGTCCGGGGCATCTCCAGCCTGTTCGCGCGCCGGGGCGACCCGCAGGGCCGGCTCATCGCAGACCGGGCGATACATGTCGACCCGGTCCCGTTCACCGAGGAATTGCGCGCCCAGGGCCCCATCGTCAAGGGGCGTGTCGTCTTCATGACCGTCGACCACAAGATCTGCAGTGATGTGCTGCGCTCCGAGGACTTCCGCGTCATCGCGCTGGGATCCAACCTGCCCAAACCCCTGCAATGGGTGATCGACCGCACCAAACCCGATGTGCTGCACCCGCTGCAGCCGCCGTCGATGCTCTCGGTCGAGGCACCGGACCACACCCGCTACCGCAAGCTGGTGTCCTCGGTGTTCACCACGCGCGCCGTCGCGGCATTGCGGGACCGGGTGCAGGACACCGCAAATCAGCTCCTCGACGACCTCGCCGACGCGCCCGGTGCCGTCGACATCGTCGACCGCTACTGCGGGCAGTTGCCCGTCACCGTCATCGGCGACATCCTCGGCGTCCCCGAAGCCGACCGGCACCGCGTCCTGCAGTTCGGCGAGCACGGGGCCGCCAGCCTGGACATCGGCCTGCCGTGGGGTGAATACCAGAAGGTCAGCGCCGCCGTCCACGGCTTCAACGACTGGTTGTCGGCGCATCTGCAGGAACTGCGGCGCCACCCCGGCGACGACCTGATGAGCCAGATCATCCGGTCCTCGGAGGCCTCCGAGGAACCACTGTCCCATCGTGAGCTGGTGGCCACCGCGGGACTGGTGCTCGCCGCCGGCTTCGAGACCACGGTCAACCTGCTGGGCAGCGGGATCCGGCTGCTGCTGGAGCATCCCGAGCACCTGCAGACACTCGCCGAACGCCCCGAACTGTGGCCCACCGCGGTCGAAGAGATCCTGCGCCTGGAATCCCCGGTTCAGCTCAGCGCCCGCATCGCGGTCAAGGATGCCGAACTCGGCGGCAGGCACGTGCCCGCCGGATCCGGCATCCTGGTCTACATCGCCGGCGCCAACCGCGACCCGAATGTCTTCACCGACCCGCACCGGTTCGACATCGAACGCGACAACGCGGGCAGGCACCTGTCCTTCTCCGGCGGGCGGCACTTCTGCCTGGGCGCCGCGCTGGCCCGCGCGGAGGGCGAGGTCGGGCTGCGGACCTTCTTCGAGCGTTACCCCGGCGCCCGGCTCGCCGGCCCCGGCATCCGCCGCGAGACCCGGGTGCTGCGCGGGTGGTCCAGCCTGCCAATCGCCCTCGGCGACAGCCAGTCCGCGCTACGGTCGTAGGTGTGGACTTCCGAGCCGCCCTGCTCGAGCAGACCAGAAGCTTCGGCGAACTGATCCGCGACGCCGACCCGGCGACGCCGGTACCGACCTGCCCCGAGTGGACATTCAAACAGCTGTTCCGCCACGTCGGACGCGGAAATCGCTGGTGCACACAGATAATCGCGGACCGGCGCAGCGAACCGCTGGACCCGCGCGAGGTCCGGGGCGGGAAGCCGCCGGAGGACCTCGACGCCGCCATCGACTGGCTCAACGAGGGCGCGCAGGCGCTCATCGACACCGTGGAACGGATCGGCCCGCACACCAAGGTGTGGACCTTCGTCGGTCCGCACATCCCCGGGTGGTGGATCCGGCGCCGGGTTCACGAGCAGACCGTGCACCGCGCCGACGCGGAACTGGCGCTGGCCAACGAGTTCACCCTGCCCCCCGACCTGGCCGCCGACGGGCTCAGCGAATGGATCGATCTGGCCACCGCACGGCAGGCACCGTTGGAACGCGGCCAGACACTGCATCTGCACGCCACCGACGAGGGACTCGGGCCCACCGGCGAGTGGACCGTCGTGCACGACGAGGACGGCGTGTCCTGGTCGCACGCGCACGGCAAGGGGGACGCCGCGGTGCGCGGCCGGGCCGTCGACCTGCTTCTGGGCATCACCCGCCGCCGCACCGCGGCCGAGGCCGGACTGGAGATCTTCGGGGACACCGCAGTCTGGGACGGCTGGTTGACCCGCACGCCGCTCTAGATCTCTAAGGTTGCAGCTATGAGCACCTCCGAAATCGCGACCGTCCTGGCTTGGCATGACGCACTGAACGCGGCCGACTACGACACGCTGCTGAAGCTGTCGAGCGACGACGTCGAGATCGCCACGCCCGACCGGGCGGCCCAAGGACATCAGGCGCTCCTGGACTGGGCCCAGCAGCCGGGCCGGGGCAGCGCCGAGCCCGGCAGGCTCTACGTGCATGACGGCGTCGTGGTCGCCGAGCAGACACTCACCGGCGAGGACGGGCAGACCGCCACCGCGGCCTCGGCGTTCCGGGTGGTGCACGACCACATCACCTCGGTGTTCCTGCACAGCAGCCTGGACGAGGCGCTCGCGGCGACCGGACTCACCGAACGGGACCTCGACGCTTAGATGCGCGGCATCATCCTGGCCGGGGGATCTGGCACCCGGCTGCACCCGATCACCCGGGGCATCAGCAAGCAGTTGCTGCCGGTGTATGACAAACCGCTGATCTATTACCCGCTGTGCACCCTGATGATGGCGGGCGTCCGCGACATCCAGATCATCACCACCGGCCATGACGCGCCCGCATTCCACCGGTTGCTCGGTGACGGCTCGGAGTTCGGCATCAACCTGACCTATGCCGTGCAGGACCGGCCCGACGGCCTGGCTCAGGCCTTCGTCATCGGCGCCGACCACATCGGCACCGACTCGGTGGCCCTGGTGCTGGGCGACAACATCTTCTACGGTCCGGGTCTGGGCACCGGCCTGCGCCGGTTCGAGAATGTCCGGGGCGGCGCCATTTTCGCGTACTGGGTGGCCAATCCGTCGGCCTACGGTGTGGTCGAGTTCGACGCGGACGGGCGGGCGGTGTCCTTGGAGGAGAAGCCGGCGACCCCGAAATCGCACTATGCGGTGCCGGGCCTGTACTTCTACGACAACGACGTCGTGGAAATAGCGCGGTCGCTTCGAAAATCGGCGCGCGGTGAGTACGAGATCACCGAGATCAACCAGACCTATCTGGAGCAGGGCCGGTTGTCGGTGGAGGTGCTGGCCCGCGGCACCGCCTGGCTGGATACCGGCACGTTCGACTCCCTGCTGGACGCAAGCGATTTCGTGCGCACCATCGAGCAACGTCAGGGCCTGAAGATCAGTGCCCCCGAGGAAGTGGCATGGCGGCTCGGCTACATCGACGACGATCGGCTGGCCGCGCGGGCGCAGACCTTGGTCAAATCCGGGTACGGGTCCTACCTTCTGGAACTGCTGCAGCGCTGAGGGATCAGGGCAGCCCGGCCAGCACCTTGTCCAGGGTGGCCGGCAGATCCCGCACCCGCACGCCGGTGGCATGATGCACGGCGTTGACCACCGCGGCGGCCGCCCCCACGATGCCGATCTCACCCGCACCGCGTGATCCCATCGGGTTCAGGTGCTCCTCCACCTCGTCGAGCCACATCGCCTCGATATCGGCGACATCCGCGTGCGCACTGAAGTGATAGGTCGCCAGATCCTGGGTGACGACGTGCCCGAACCGCGGGTCGCGCACGCTCTCCTCGTGCAGCGCCATCGACAGGCCCATCGTCATGCCGCCGATGAGCTGGGAGCGCAGGGTCCGGGTGTTGATCGCCCGCCCCACCGAGAACACGCCCAGCATCCGCGGCACCCGGATCTCGCCGGTGTCGCGGTGCACCCGTGCCTCGACGAACTGCGCGCCGAACGACTGCACGGTGACCCTGTCGGCATCCGGATTCTCCGGCGCCTCCGCGGTGGTCGTGACACCCACGGCGGGGGAGTGGCCGTGATCATGGCGGAACTGGCCGGCCGCCGCGACGATCGCCGACCCCCACGACGTCATACCCGAGGACCCGCCGGCCACCGAGGCCGGTGGCAGATCGGTATCGCCGATCTGCAGGTCCACCGCCGACGGGTCGCAGCCCAGCGCGTCCGCGGCGATCTGGGTGAGGGTGGTCCACGTGCCGGTGCCGATGTCGGCCGCGCCGATGTGCACGGCGTACCGGCCCGGACCCGTGCAGGTGACCCGGGCCGCGTTGCCGGGCATGGCCATTCCCGGATAGGTGGACGACGCCACCCCGAGCCCGACGTACCAGTCGCCGTGGAGTCGGGCGCCCGGCTGCGGGTTGCGCTCGTGCCAGCCGAACCGCTGCGCCCCGGTGCGCAGGCATTCCACCAGATGCCGCGCCGACCAGGGCTTGCCGGTCTCCGGGTCGACGTCGGGCTCGTTGCGGATCCGCAGTTCGATCGGGTCGATCCCGCAGCGATGTGCCAATTCGTCCATGGCCACCTCGGCGGCGAAGGTGCCCGGGCATTCACCGGGTGCGCGCATCCAGAACGGCACCGCGACATCGAGGGTGGCCAGGCGGTGCGAGGTGCGCCGGTTCGGTGCGGCGTACATCTTGCGTGACGTCACCGCGGTCTGCTCGGCGAATTCCTTGACCGCAGAGGTCTGTTCGATGACGTCGTGGGCGAGTGCGGTGAGGCGGCCCTGTCGGTCGGCGCCGAGTCGGATGCGCTGGATGGTCGGGGTGCGGTAGCCGACCAGGGAGAACATCTGCTGGCGGGTCAGCGCCAGCTTGACCGGCCGCCCGCCGGCCCGTTTGGCGGCCATCAGGGCCAGCACGTCATGGGCGTGCGGGGCGCCCTTGGAACCGAACCCGCCCCCGACATGTGGTGCGACGACCCGGAACTGCTCGGGAGCCATCCCGAACAACGGGGCCAGCGTCTTGCGCACCACGTGCACCCCCTGGGTGGAGTCGAACATGGTCACCCGGTCGGCGCCGTCGACGGTGCTCCATCGCGCGATGCAGGCGTGCGGTTCCATCGGATTGTTGTGTTCGATGGGGGTGGTGTAGGTCTCGTCGACGGTGACCTCGGCGGCCGCCACGGCGGCGTCGACGTCGCCCTCGTCGGTATCGCTGTCATAGTCCGGGTTGACCGAGTCGGGGGTGTACAGCGTGGGGTGATCGGCGGTCAGTTCGGCGTGATGCGGAGACTCGTCGTATCCCACGGCGACCAGGGAGGCGGCCTCCCTGGCGATTTCGGCGGTATCGGCGACCACGGCACCGATGATCTGACCGCGGAAGTGCACCTGGTCGTCCTGCAGGATGGCCAGTTCCCCGTCGGAGTCGTCGGCCAGTTCCGGCGCGTTGAACACCGTCAGCACATCGTGCACGCCGCGCGTGCGGGCGGCCACGGTGGTCTCCATCCACGCCACCCGTCCCCGGGCGACGGTGGACTGGATGGGATGCACATATGCCGGGTGCTCGACCTGCTGTTCGTACGCGTAAGGCGCGGTACCGGTGACCTTGGCCTGCCCGTCGCGGCGGGCCAGGGGTGCGCCGATCGCGTGCGGTTCCAGCAGCGTCATCGCAACCCCCGCTCGGTCAGCATGCGCAGCTGGGAGACCATGGTGCGCCGGGTGAGTTCCACCTTGAACTCGTTGCCCGGCAACGGGTCCGCATCGGCGAGTTCGGCGTCGGCGGCCGCGGCGAACGTCTGCTGCTCGGCGACCGCGCCGACGAGCACCTGCTCGGCACGGCAGGCGCGCCACGGTTTGTGGGCGACACCGCCCAACGCGATGCGCGCGGTGGCGATCCTGCCGGCGGCGAAGGTCAGCTCCGCGGCGACCGACACCAACGCGAACGCGTAGGAGGCACGGTCACGTACCTTGCGATAGTCCGATACCGCCCCGGCCGGCGGTGGCGGCAGTTCGATTCCGGTGATCAGCTCGCTCCGTGTCAGCACGGTGTCGTGGTGCGGTGTGTCGCCGGGCAGTCGGTGCAGGTCGGCGGCGGGGACACGGCGTTCGTCCGCCCCGTCGTGCACCAGCACGTCGGCGTTCAGGGCGGTGAGGGCGACCGCCATATCTGAGGGGTGGGTGGCCACACAGCTCTTGGAGGCCCCGAGGATTGCGTGGTGGCGCACGTACCCGCCGATCGCCGAGCAGCCGCTGCCGGGCCGGCGTTTGTTGCACGGCGTGGTGACATCCTGGAAGTACACACATCTGGTGCGCTGCAAGAGATTTCCGGCGGTGGTAGCCGCGTTGCGCAGCTGCCCGGACGCACCCGAGAGCAGGGCGCGGGCCAGCATCGGATAGTGCGAACGGATCAACGGATGTGCCGCCAGGTCGCTGTTGCGGACGTTGGCGCCCACCCGCACCCCGCCGTCCTCGGTCCCCGAGATGTCGGCCAGATCGAGGTGACTGACGTCGATGAGCAGATCGGGTTGTGCGACGCCCAGTTTCATGTGGTCGACCAGATTCGTGCCGCCGGCCAGATAGACCGCGTCGGGGTGGCCGGTCAACATGGCGACCGCGTCGGCGGGGCTGGTGGCCACGCGGTATTCGAAGGCCTTCACGACAGTGCCACCCGCCGGATCGCGCTGACGATGTTGGGGTAGGCCGCGCAGCGGCAGAGGTTGCCGCTCATCCGCTCCCGGATCTCGTCCTCGTCGAGTTCGGGGCTCGACTCCAGATCGTCGGTGACGTAGCTGGGCGATCCCGCTTTGGCTTCGTCCAACATGCCGATCGCAGAACAGATCTGGCCGGGGGTGCAGTAACCGCACTGGAAGGCGTCCTCGTCGCAGAACGCCTGGGCCATCTCGTGTAGGCGCTCACCGTCGCCGAGCCCGGCGGCGGTGGTGATGTGCGCGCCGTCGGCGGCCACCGCGAACGTCAGGCAACTGGTCATCCGGCGGCCGTCGACCAGGATGGTGCAGGACCCGCACTGACCGTGATCGCAACCCTTCTTCGGCGCGGTCACCCCGAGATGCTCGCGCAGTGCGTCGAGCAGGGTCACCCGGTTGTCGACGGTCAGCGAACATCGTTCGCCGTCCACGTCCAGGGTCAGGTCAGAGGTGTGATTGGGCTGGGCCACCCACGGCGGGTACCCGAGGGTGCGCGCTGCGAAACGGTGTCAGCGGGTGGCGCCCCGGGTGGTGGAGAGCACGGCGGCGATGGCGGTCGTCAGCGGGACCGACAGGGCCAGGGCGATGCCGCCGACCGCGGACCGGGCGATCTCGATCGCGACGCTCTCACTGACCAGCACATCGCCCAGGGCCCGGTTGGCGACACTGAACAACAGCAGCAGCGGCAGCGCGCTGCCGGCATAGGCCAGCACCAGGGTGTAGACGGTGCTGGCGATGTGGTCGCGGCCGACCCGCATGGCCCCGAAGAACACCTCGCGCCGCGAATCGCTGTGTTCGGCGAGTTCGAATGCCGTCGATGCCTGGGTCACGGTGACGTCGTTGAGTACGCCGAGCGAGCCGATGATGAATCCGGCCAGCAGCAACCCGGTGATGGATACGCCCCCGAGATAGGTCGCGACCGCGTTGTTCTCCTCCTCGGACAGCCCGGTCAGTTGGGTCAGTTCGATTGCTCCCCAGGACAGGGCGGTGGCGAGGATCAGCGAGGTGAGGGTGCCCAGCAGGGCGGCGCTGGTCCGCAGGCTGACGCCGTGCGCCAGGTACAGCACCGCGTACAGGATCAGCGAGGAGGCCACCAGCGCCACCGGGATGGCGGCGGCTCCGTCGCGCAGGGCGGGCAGCATGAACACCACCAGCACACCGAATGCCACCACGATGCCGATCAGCGCGCGCAGCCCCCGCCAGCCCGCGATGGCGACCACCACCACCGCGAAGACCGCGGCCAGGGCGGCCAGCGGCCAGGCCCGCTCGTAGTCATAGAACGAATAGGCGGTGGTCCCGGTGGGATCCACCGCGCGGGTGATCCGGATGTCGTCACCGACCATCAGCTGCGGCTGGCCGGGGCCACCGCTGAATTCCAGCACGGTGTAGGCGCCGGCATTCGGGCCGGACTCGATGCCGATCAGCGACTGGGTGCAATGCGCGTCCGTGCCGGCCGTGGACCCCGGTGGGGCGGTCAGGACGACGCCGACGGCAGGTCCGCCACACGGGGCGGCACTGCTGGACAGCACGCGGCCGGCCTCGGTGCTGACGCTGCCGCCCGCGGAGTTCTGGAACGGCAGCGGGATGTCGACCTTCTGCTGGCTCGGCCACAGCCAGGCCGCTCCGGCCAGCGTCAGCACCCCCAGCGCGATCAGCAGGCCGACCACGATGCGGGCCGCCAGCGGACCCAGCGGGTTCGGTCCCGAGCTGAGCGAGTGCGAATGTGAGTGCGCCACCGGCACAGCCTAGATCGGTCGCTACTGCCGGTAGCTCACCAGGAAGTTGCCGAGCCGCTCGATGGCCGCCGCCAGGTCGCGTGACCACGGCAGCGTCACGATGCGCAGGTGATCCGGTGTGGGCCAATTGAATCCGGTGCCCTGAGTGACCAGGATCTTCTCCTGCAGCAGCAGATCGAGCACCAGTTGCTCATCGTCGTGGATGTCATAGACCTCGGGGTCCAGGCGGGGGAACGCGTACAGCGCGCCCTGCGGCTTCACGCAGGACACCCCGGGGATCTCGTTGAGTTTGGTCCAGGCGGTATCGCGCTGCTCGAGCAGCCGCCCGCCCGGCAGTACCAGATCATCGATGCTCTGATGGCCACCGAGCGCGACCTGAATCGCATGCTGGGCCGGAACATTCGGGCACAGGCGCATGTTCGACAGCAGGCTGATGCCCTCGATGAAGCTGGTGGCGTGTTCCTTGGGTCCGGTGATGACCAGCCAGCCGGAGCGGTAGCCGGCCACCCGGTAGGCCTTGGACAACCCGTTGAACGTCAGGCACAGCAGATCCGGCGCCAACGTGGCCAGGCTGATGTGCTTGGCATCGTCGTAGAGGATCTTGTCGTAGATCTCGTCGGCCAGCAGCAGCAGCTGATGCTTGCGCGCGAGTTCCACCATCTGCTGGAGGACCTCGCGGCTGTACACCGCCCCTGTCGGATTGTTCGGGTTGATCACCACCAGCGCCTTGGTGCGCTCGGTGATCTTGGATTCCAGATCGGCGATGTCGGGGTTCCAGCCCTGCGTCTCATCGCACAGGTAGTGCACCGGGGTGCCGCCGGCCAGTGCCGTCGAGGCCGTCCACAGCGGGTAGTCCGGCGCCGGGATGAGCACCTGATCGCCGTTGTCCAGCAGCGCCTGCAAGGTCATGGTGATCAGCTCGGAGACGCCGTTGCCCAGGTAGACGTCGTCGACGTCGAACTTGGGGAAGCCCTCGACGAGCTCGTAGCGGGTGAACACGGCGCGCCGCGCCGGGATGATGCCCTTGGAGTCGGAGTACCCCTGCGCATACGGCAGCGCCTGGATGATGTCGCGCATGATCACATCGGGGGCCTCGAAGCCGAACGGGGCGGGGTTGCCGATGTTCAGCTTCAGGATGCGGTGGCCCTCGGCTTCCAGCCGCGAGGCGTGCTCGTGTACCGGGCCGCGGATCTCGTAGAGAACGTCCTGCAGCTTGGTCGACTGCGCGAACGTCCGAAGCTTCGGCTGGCTGCCGGTATGCCAGGCCTTATCGGGCAGCTGATGGGTACTCACGCGTCCCAGTGTCCCACGATGTGGCAACCCGATTTATCGCAGCGAGAACACGATTCTGACGAGAGTGTGGAAAAACGGCTGCGCATGCGCCTTTTCACCGTGACCCGGTGCTACCTTCCTCAATCACTATGACGCTTATTACACGTGCGGTGAGTGCGGGATTCGGGATGGTGGCGGCGGCCGGGCTGGCGCTGTCGGTGGGAGCGGGGGCCGCGTACGCCGACCCCCCGCTGCTCAACGGCAATTTCGCCGGCGGCGACGCCGAGAACCTCTGGACCATCGCCTCCACCTGCGCCCCGGCCGGCTGCACCGGTACGGTGTCCAGCAACCAGGGCTGGAGCAGCCCGATGACCCTGCACGACGGCCGCTGGTACTTCTTCGTGACCAAACCCGACGGATTCGTCTGCAGTGACGGCAGTTTCGCGCCCGCGGTCATTCACATGGCGATCGATCCGGTGACGCTCGGCGGGGTGCTGTCGGCCGACTCGAACGGTGCTTGCCCGGGCGGTATCACCAGCGCCACGCCGTTCCAGCTGAAACAGGTCTAGCGCAAAAAAATTTGCGCACATTCCGTAACGGTGAGCGTTACGGAATGTGCGCAAATCGAGGTGTGTCAGCGTTTGCCGGGCCGGCGGGCACCCTTGGCGATACCCAGACCCTTCACCGGGGGCTCGTCACCCACGACGCAGTCTTCACCCGACCCGTTCGACGACGACGCGGGCTCTGCGGCCGGTTCCGGCTCGACAGCCGTGGACGGCGGCTCGGTGGCCGACGACACCGGCTCGGCCGCTGCGGCGGGAGCCGCCGGAGCCGAAGCCTTGGGGGCGGCCTTCTTCGCACCCGGGCGACGTGCGCCCGCGGCGATACCGAGACCCACCACCGGCGGTTCGGACTTGTGCTCCTGCAGGCCCATATCGGAGTCGGCGGTCTCTTCCTTGGCGCCGGCGACCGCCTGATCGGGATCGACGTTCGGCGGCTGTGTCACCGTCGGCTCGCCCTGGTTCGGCGACGCCGGGGCGGCCTTCTTGGCGCCGGGGCGCTTGGCACCGGCGGCCAGGCCGAGTCCCTTGACCGGGGCTGCCGGTGCGGCGGCCTCGGTGGGGGCCGCCTCGGCCGCGGGGGCCGCGGCAGCGGCGGGCGCGGCCTTCTTGGCGCCGGGGCGCTTGGCGCCGCCGGCCAGCCCGAGTCCCTTGACCGGGGCAGCAGGTGTCGCCGCTGCGGCGGCCTCGGCGGGAGCGTCGGCAGCGGCGGGCGCGGCCTTCTTGGCGCCGGGACGCTTGGCGCCACCGGCCAGCCCGAGTCCCTTGACCGGGGCAGCAGGTGCCGCCGGTGCGGCAGCTGCGGCGGGCGCCGCGGGAGCCTCCTCGGCCTCCTCCACGACCGGAGCGGCGGCGGCGACCTTGGCCTCAGCGGCCTCGCGGGCCTCCGCCCGCTTGGCGGATTCGGCCGCGGCAGTGCCCTTTTCGGGCAGCGTGTACAGGCTGGTGTCCAGCGAGCTCAGCAGCAGCTGAGCGACGTCGAGCACCTCGACCTTCTCGATCTCTCGGGTGGCGGCGACATCGTCGACACCGTCGGTGATCATCACGCGGCAGAACGGGCAACCGGTGGCGATCGCCGAGGCGCCGGTGTCGATGGCCTCCTCGGTGCGCTCGGTGTTGACGCGCTTACCGATGTGCTCTTCCATCCACATCCGGGCACCACCGGCGCCACAGCACAGGCCGCGTTCGGCGTGCCGGGGCATCTCGGTGAGCTTGGCGCCGGCCGCGCCGACGAGCTCACGCGGGGCCTCGTACTCCTTGTTGTGCCGGCCCAGGAAGCACGGGTCGTGGTAGGTGACCTCCTGGTCGACCGTGGTGACCGGGATCAGCCTCTTGTCCCGGACCAGGCGGTTCAGCAGCTGGGTGTGGTGCACCACGGTGTAGTTGCTGCCCAGCTGCGGGTATTCGCGGTTGATCGTGTTGTAGCAGTGCGGGCAGGTGACGACGACCTTGCGGTCGACGGCCTCGACGCCCTCGAACAGCTCGTTGATGGTCTCGACGTTCTGCGCGGCGAGCTGCTGGAACAGGAACTCGTTGCCGGCGCGGCGGGCGGAGTCGCCGGTGCAGGTCTCGCCGGTGCCCAGCACCAGGTACTTCACACCCGCGGTGGCCAGCAGTTCGGCGACGGCCTTGGTGGTCTTCTTGGCTCGGTCCTCGTAGGCGCCGGCGCAGCCGACCCAGAACAGGTACTCGAAGCCGTCGAAGGAATCCACGTCCTCGCCGTAGACCGGGACGTCGAAATCGACCTCGTCGATCCAGGTGGTGCGCTCCTTGGCGTTCTGGCCCCAGGGGTTGCCCTTGTTCTCCAGGTTCTTGAACAGCACACCGAGCTCGCCGGGGAACTCGGATTCGACCATCACCTGGTAGCGGCGCATATCGACGATGTGGTCGATGTGCTCGATGTCGACGGGGCACTGCTCGACGCAGGCACCGCAGTTGGTGCAGGACCACAGCACGTCGGGGTCGATGACGCCGCCCTGCTCGGCGGTGCCGACCAGGGGGCGAAGCGCCTGCTCGGGTCCGGAACCCTCGATGCGTGCGAAGCCGTCCTCGGGCACCCCGTGCCCGTGCAGGCTGTCACCCAGCTTCGCGAAGTCGACGGAGCCCTCTTCGGGCATCTCCTTGCCCTCGATCAGATAGGGCGCCTTCGCGAACATGTGGTCGCGCAGGTTCATGATGACGAGCTTGGGGGACAGCGGCTTACCGGTGTTCCAGGCCGGGCACTGCGACTGGCAACGACCGCACTCGGTGCAGGTGGTGAAGTCGAGGTAGCCCTTCCAGGTGAAGTCCTCGATCTTGCCGCGGCCGAAGACCGCATCCTCGGCGGGATCCTCGAAGTCGATCGGCTCGCCCTTGTGCTCCATCGGCAGCAGCGGGCCGAGGCCGTCGGGCAGCCGCTTGAAGGTGACGTTGATCGGGGCCAGGCCGATGTGCAGGTGCTTGGAGTGCAGCACGATCAGCAGGAATACCAGCATGACGCCGATGTGGCCCATCAGTGCCACCGTCTCGATCCACATGTTGGCGGTCGGGCCGAGTGGGGCCAGCAGGGCGGCCATGCCATCGGAGAGGAAGGCGCCGGACTGGTAGGGGAAGTTCTCGCCGAGCACGTTGACCGCGGCACCGCGGAACAGCGCGTAGGTCGCGATGACCAGGAAGATCATGAACAGGATCTCCCACGCGCCACCGGTGTGTGAGCCGTAGAACCGGGAGTCGCGGCCGATCTTCTTGGGGGCGCGGACGACGCGGATGATCGCGAACACGACGATGCCGATGAGCACCGCGAGAGCGAAGAAGTCCTGCAGGAAGCCCAGCACCGGCCAGCGGCCGACGAGCGGGATGTGGAACTCGGGGTTGAACAGCACGCCGTACGCCTCGACGTACACCGAGCCGAGGACGAAGAAGCCCCACATGGTGAAGAAGTGCGCGATACCGGGGATGGACCACTTGAGCAGCTTCGACTGTGCGAAGACTTCCTTGTTCTGGTTCAGGAAGCGGCGCACGAGGTCGTCCTTGCGGCCGCGTTCGTCGCCCAGCTTCTGTCCCGAGCTGATCAGCTTCGTCAGCCACAGCACGCGCCTCGCGGCGAACACCAGGACGATGGCGGTTCCCAGCAATCCGAGGACCAACCTGCTCACTTCGAGCGTGTGCTGCACCGCGCGCCTCCCGAGGTATAAGTTACCGGCTGGTAACTTGAAACGTGTTACTCACCGGTAACTTAAGCTATTTGCCTGCTCATAGTTACATCAACGGTTGACCCATCGCTAGCAAGGCTGTCCTAACTCACCGGTTGGTAGCGAACGGCGGCCCGCAGCGGCGGTCAGGCCGGGGTGCCCAACAGTGCCCGCAGCATGGACAACATCTCCGGCCGCGACTCCGCGCCGAGGCGCCGCCGGATTCGGGCCACGTGATGCTCGACGGTCTTGGCCGAGATGAAGAGTTGGCTGCCGATGTCGCGGTAGGGCATGCCGAGCAGGAGCAGTTCGGCCACCTCGCGTTCCCGGTCGGACAGCCGCGACGAGGGGATCGCCGCAGCCCGCGGCGCCACCCCGGCCGGCCGGGACGGCTCCTCGAACGTTCCCGAGGCCGCAGAGGCCGCAGCGGCCTCGGTGTCGTCCGCAACGGCCGGGACGTCGTCCGCATCGTGGGCCGATACCTTGAGCTCGCGCGCCAACTGCAGCATCACCCCCGACACCCGGGGATCCGGGGTCTGCAACGCGGCCTGGCCGGCCAGCCGGGTCGCATCCCAGGTCAACCCGAACTGGGTGAGCCCGCGCGCCGCCGGCGTCACCTCCTCGACGTCGACCTGATTGGCCAGCACCCGCAGCCACGCCCGCCCGGCCCGTGCCAAGGCCTGCGCGTAGGCGCTGTCGGCGGCCGCCGCGGTGAGTGCCTGACCGTGCGGGGCGACCGCATCCGGCGAGTTGGCCAGGATCCCGGCGTGCACCCCCGCCCAATGCAGCGGCACCGACCACAGCGGTGGCCGGCCGAGGCGCTCGAGCAGGCCCATCGCCTCGTCGAGGTGATGCTGTAGCCGGTCGACCTGGCGCAGCCGCGCGGCCGCGACCCACAATTCGCCCAACGGCAGCAGGGAGTAGAGGTCGAGCGAGTACTCGGCCAGCACGTCCAGCGCGGCATACCAGTGTTGCTGCATGGCGCCGCTGTCCCCGGCGCGGCGGGCGATGGCGGTGTGCAGCGCGGCCGACCACAGTGCGTCCCGGCGGTGCAGTCCCGGTGCCCCGGCCGCCGTGGCATCGGCGGTTGCCCGGTTGAGCCGGCCGTCCAACATCCGGGTCCAGCCCAGCAGCAGCCGGTGCCGAGGCGCGGTGAACGGCGACGACTGCGCGGCGGCCCGGCCGATGATGCTGCGCGCCCGCACCGGGTCCCCGCCATGGATCGCGGCCAGCGTCACCAGGGCCGCGGGGCTGTCCGGGGATACCGATTCCAGCGACCACTCCGAGGTGATCGATCGGCTCAACCCGGCGATGGCGGCCGGGAACGGCCGGTCCAAGGTGTCCAGCAATCCGTCGGCCAGGCTGCGGGCGGCGCGGGCCGTCGACGTGGGCGGGCCCGGATCCTCGACATCGAGGGCGGCCCGGGCCGCGGGTACATCGCCGGTGGCCACCGCCACCACCACCGCCGCGGACGCGATGAACGCATCCGGGTAGGGGCCGAGCCAGCCGAACAGGTCGGCAGCCGCGGCGGCGTCGCCGTCGTGCATGGCCACGCTGGCCGCGATCCGCACCGCGGCGGCTCGCTGCGCCGGGTCGGCGGAGCCGAGCAGATCATCGGCCAACCGCGCGGCGGTCGCGCAGTCTCCGGTCAGTGCCAGCGCGTCACCGAGTTCGGTGCTCAACTGCGTCGAGCCGGCCTCGGATGCCGCCCGGTACAGCGCCGCCGCCCGGGCGGGATCGTCACGGTGCCGTGCCGCCAGCGTGGTCAGAGCCTTGGCGAGCCGCTCGTCCCGCAATCCGTGCTCGGCCATCCGGAGAGCGAGATCGGCTGTCAGCGTGGTCATTTCGAGTTGGGTGTACAGCAGTGAGATCTCGGTGTCGTGGTGGCGGGCGGCCCCGACGATCTCGGCGACCGCCTGGTGCAGTGTGCGGTGGAACGTCGGAGGCTGACCGGGTTCCAGCAGCCCACTCGCCCGGGCGTGGTCCACCAGGAGCTGGGCCGCCGCGGCGTCCACCCGCAAGGCGGCGGCGATGTCGTCGGACCCCAGCCGCCGGTCCAGGGAGCACACCAGCAGGGTGTCGAGCACCGGTTGGTCGAGCCGGCGTAACCGTTCGATGAGCGCGACCCGGGTGGCGTCGACCGGTGCGTCGGCGTCCAGTGCCGCCGACACCAGGAACGGCACGCCGGCCGTCGCGGCCAGTACCGCCTCCGCGTGCCCGACACTGCCGGGACGCAACCGGGCCACCTGGGCCGCGGTCCACGGGCCCAGCACCACCGCCGGATTCTCGCGGGTCAACGCCAGGCCCAGGTCACGCAGTGCGCCGTGGTGTGCCAGCGGTTCGGCGGCGACCACGACGGTGCGGCCCGGGTCGGCGGCCGCCTCGGTCAGGCGCGCCAGCTCGCCCTCGGAAAGCAGCTGGGCGTCATCGACGACCAGTGCCGCGCCGGTCTCGTCGTCGGGGCTGCTGCGCACCGGCACCCCGGCATCCCGCAGTGCGCGGCGCACGGCACCGAGCAGCGTGGTCTTCCCGGCGCCGATGCCACCGGACACCAGAATCTTGGCCGGATCGCGGGGAGCCGCGATCAGGGCCGCGATGGCACCGGAGTCCGAGCCCACGACCGCCGGGGAGGACATCGCCGGGTTACCCCTCTTCGACGGGCGGTTCCACGGGCTCGGGTGCCGGGGCGGGCTCAGGCTCGGGCTCGGGCTCCGGCGCGGGGGCCACCGTGGTCGTGGTGACCGGCGGCTGCGTGGTCGTGGTCACCGGTTTCGTGGTGGTCGTCGTCGGCGGAGTCGTCGTGGTGGTCGTGGTGGTGGTCGTCGTGGTGGTGGTGGTGGTCGTCGTCGTGGTGGACGGAGTCGTGGTGGTGGTGGTGGTCGTGCTCGCCGGCGGCGGCGGGATCTCCGAGGTGGTCACCACGCCGTTGTCGCCGGTCACCGTCACCGTCTGCGGTTGGTTGGCCGCGGGTTCGCCGGGCTGACCGGGCTCGGTGGAGAAGCTGGTCGCGGTCTCGGTCACCGGGCCGCTGGGGCTGCTGGTCCCGGTGAGCGTCACCGCCAGCCCGCCCACCGCGAGCAGCGCGGCCGCGGCCGCGGCGCCGAACAGCAGCGGAGGCCGCTTGTACCAGGGCAGCGGCTCGGGCTCGAGCGGGTAGTCGTCCTCGCCGGGGGCGAAGGCGATCGGCGGGCGGGCATCGGTCGGGGTTGCGGCATAACCGGTTTCGTAATCGGGGCCCTGGTAGGGAACCGGTTCGCCGGTCGGGGCCTCGTCGTCCTCCGACCAGGCCAGCCCGCCGGGGGCGCCCGATTCCGCGGCGGCTGCGCCACCGGCCCAGCCCATCGTCGGGGCCATGCCGGTCGGTGCGGAATCCGGGCTGGCGGCCGGGGCCAGGCCCGTCGGGGCGCCCGCCTCGAAGGCGACGTCGGCAACCAGGGCGGCGCCGGTCGCCGCCGCGGTGAGGGCCTGCGGCGTGGTGGCCACCGGGACCCGCAGCCGCTCGGAAAGCCGCTGCGTGACAAGCGGAATGGCCGCGCCACCGCCGACCGTCGCCACAGCCGACAGTCGATTGCTCGCAATACCGTTGTGCTGCAACAGCTCTTCGATGGCGGTGAGCAGGCCGTCCAGCGGCTGATCGATGAGCTGGTCGAGCTCGGCGCGGGTCACCCGGACATCGGAGCGGAAACCGGGCAACTCGGCGGGCACCACGGTGGCGGTCTCGGCCGACAACCGTTCCTTGGCTCGACGGCATTCGTCGCGCAACCGCCCCAGCGAGCCCACCGCGGCGGTCCCCGCGGGGTCGGCGTCACCCGCGTCGGCGATGCCGGCGATGACGTGATTGAGCAGGGCCTGATCGATCTGCTCCCCGGAGAAGTCGGGGTAGCGCAGCGTCGCGCCGATGGGGGCGAACTGCGCGTCGGCGTCGGCCAGCGTCACGCTGGTGCCGCTGCCGCCGAAATCGCACAGCGCCACCACACCCTGGGGCGGCAGGCTGCCCGCGGCACGCAGGCCGGCCAGTGCGGCGACCGAATCCGGGACCACGGCCGCCGAGGCGAGCCCCGGCTTGTTGCGCAGGGCGGTCTGCAGAGCGGCCACCACAGAGGGGGCCCAGTGCGCGGGCACCGCGATGGTGATGGGGTTGCCCCCGCCGACGGTGTGCGTCATCGCGTCGAGCGCCTCGGCGAGCACCTGGTCGCCGCGGTGTGAGGAGCCGTCGGAGGCCACCAGCGGCACCGGGTCGCCGACCCGGTCGACGAAGCCGCCGAGCACCAGGCCGGGCTGGTTCAGGTTGGGGTTCTCGCTGGGCACACCCACCTCGGGCGCCCGGTCGTTGAACAGGGTCAGCACCGACCGGCGGGTGACCGGTGGCCGTCCGTCGCGGGCCGCCACCAGGTTGGTCATCCCGACGGACAATCCGAGCGAGTCGCTCACGCGATTTCCTCGCAGGCTTGGATCTCGCATGTCAGTCCGATGGTTCGCTCGCAAGCGTCGCTCACGCGAATGCTCCCCTCCTTGTAGACAGTCCCCCACCTTAATGGGAGGGAACCCGGTAGAGCCGGAATCCCCCTAACGTGTCGGAACCCCTAATGGGCGATCCCCTAACGGATGTCGACGACGATTGGGCTGAACACCGATCTCAACGGTGCCGTTCCCCAATAGCATCGGTTCACGAGCTTGCGACGTAACGGAAAAATCGGGGGCGAGACCTGACTCATGGCCAATTCACTGCTCGACTTCGTGATGGCGCTGGTGCGGGACCCCGACGCCTCGGCGCGGTATGCCGCCGATCCCGCGGCCGCTCTCGCCGCCGCCGACCTGCCGGATGTGACGACCGCGGACGTCGACCAACTCATCCCGGTGGTCGCCGACTCGCTGTCCGGACCGGCCCTGTCCACGGGCCTGCCCGCGACGGACGCCAACGTCTGGGCGAGCGGCGCCGCCACCGCGGCCTTCGATGCGTTCGGTATCGACGATGCCTTCTCGGACGCCCTCCCGGTCGTGGCGCACGACCTGGACGATTTCTCGGTGCGTGAGGTGGTGACCACCGTCGCCGAGCCCGACTCGGCGGTGCCCTCGGCCGACGATCTGCCCGCGCTGGAGGTGCCGCTGCTCGACGACCTGCCGGGATACGAGTCCGTTCCCGACGCCGCCGTCCCCGACCCTGGGACCGATCAGGACTGGACTGCCCCGGACCCGTCCGGCTTCGACCTCTTCGACTGACGCCACGAACTGGCCCCACGAACTGGCCCGCGCACCGCGATTCACCGCGGTGAGCGGGCTTTTTCGTGTCTGCGAAGCAGACCCCAATGTCACCCCCTATGCCCCTAATGGGGGACCCCCTAGTGCCCCGTATGGGGGTTTCGGGGGAGGGGATTCAACCCCGTTTCAGCGGGGCCGGAGCGCCCATAACGTGGTTTTCAGTTCGCCGGACCACCCAGCGACAGGTTCTACCCACAACCTGAGAAAGGCCCCGAAATGACCACCATCATCGACTACATCCTCGATCTGTTCCGCAGCCCGAACCTGGCCGGTGCCTTCGTGGCCAACCCGGAACAGGCCATGCGCGACGCCGGCCTGCCCAACGTGACGGCCGCCCAGCTGCAGGCCGTCGCCGCCACCGCGGCCCCGGCCGGCGTGGCCCTCGGCGGCGGGGACCCGGTCCTCGGCCTGCAACGTGCGGTCGCCGACCACCACAGCATCGCCACCTCGTTCGCGCCGATGTACGCCCCGCAGCGGACCTTCGCCCCGGAGACCGACATCGCCAGCCACAACCGGACCAACGCCGAGTTCATGAGCCCCGAGCAGAGCTCCGGCGCCAACTCCCAGATCGGCGGCTTCAACTTCGGCTTCGGTGACATCACCTTCGGCAACAAGACCACCACCACCGCCACCGACGGCGGCGTCATCGTCGCCGGCCCGAACACCGGCACCGTCACCACCGGCGACGACAACGTCGTCGGCGACGAGAACATCACCGGTGATGACAACGTCGTCGGCCACGGCAACACCAAGGTGGACGTCGAAACCGGCAACCACTCACCGGTCATCATCGGCCACGGCAACGACGTCGAGGACAACTCGCAGATCGCCGGCGACGACATCATTTCCGGTAACAAGGGCCCGGTGCTCAACGACGTCGACACCAGCGGGGGGAACGGTGGCGGCGCGGTGGCCGGCGGCGGTCTGCTCGGCGGCGGTCACGCCGACGCCGGCAGCGGCGGAAACGGTGGCGGTATCACCATCATCGACAACTCCGGCGTACTGGACAACAGCGACGACGACAGCTCGGTCGTCACCGTCGTCGACACCGACATCGACAACTCGGTCGACAACTCCAACACCCTGGACATCGACAACACCATCGAGACCAACGTCGACGTGTTCTAACCACGCCCGATCCCGACTGGCGGGGACCGCTTCCTGGTCCCCGCCAGTCGGCGCGCCTACGGTTGACGCTCAGGAGAGGACCCCATGACCCAACCCGCGAGACCGATCGCCGAGGGCGCCCCGGCGAGGCCGGTCAAGGTGATCGTCGAGCTGATCGACCACACCGCCAAGATCGCCGGCCTGTATGACCGCGCCGACCTGGTGGAACGGTTGCACATCGCCAAGGAACGCATCTGCGACCCGCAGATCCGGGTGGTCATCGCCGGCCAGCTCAAGCAGGGCAAGAGCCAACTGCTCAACTCGCTGCTGAACGTGCCGGTCGCCCGCGTCGGCGACGACGAGAGCACCGTGCTGGCCACCGTCGTCTACCACGCCGAGACGCCGACCGCCCGGCTCGTGGTCCTCGGCGCGGACGGCACCGAGGCCGAACTGGTCGACATCGAGATGGCCGACCTCAAAGACGACCTACGCCGGGCCCCGGCCGCCGGTGGGCGTGAGGTGCTGCGCGTCGAGGTCGGGGTGCCCAGCCCCATGCTCAAGAACGGTTTGGCGTTCATCGACACCCCCGGCGTCGGCGGGCACGGGCAGCCGCACCTGTCGGCGACCCTGGGCCTGCTGCCCGACGCGGACGCCGTCCTGATGGTCAGTGACACCAGCCAGGAATTCACCGAACCGGAACTGACCTTCATCCGCCAAGCCGTCGAAATCTGCCCGCTGGCATCGATCATCGCCACCAAGACCGACCTGTACCCGCGCTGGCGCGACATCGTCGCCGTCAACACCGCGCACCTGCAGCGGGCCGGCATAGACACCCCGGTGATCCCGGCCAGCTCGGTGCTGCGCAGCCACGCCATCACCCTCAACGACAAGGAACTCAACGAGGAGTCCAACTTCCCGGCCATCGTGAAATTCCTCTCCGAGAAGGTGATGTCGCGGGAGAACGACCGCATCCGCGACCAGGTTCTCGGCGAGATCCGCGCTGCTGCAGAACATCTCGCGCTCGCGGTGAGTAGCGAACTGTCGGTGCTCGACGATCCGGGAATCCGCGCCCGGTTGACTTCCGAACTGGAGCGGCGCAAGGCCGAAGCCCAGGACGCATTGGCACAGACGTCGTTGTGGCAGCAGACCCTCAACGACGGGATCGCCGATCTGACCGCCGATGTCGACCACGATCTGCGCAACCGGTTCCGGCACATCACCGCGCACACCGAGTCGGTGATCGACGGCTGCGATCCCACCCTGCACTGGGCCGAGATCGGCACCGAACTGGAGAACGCGGTGGCCACCGCGGTGGGGGACAACTTCGTCTGGGCCTATCAGCGTGCCGAGGCGCTGGCCACCGAGGTCGCCCGGTTGTTCACCGAAGCCGGCCTGGACGCGGTCGACCTACCGCAGGTGAGTGCCCGCGACATGGGCGCCGGGCTCGGCGAATTCAAGTCGGTGGCCCGCCTCGACGCCAAGCCCATCAAGGCCGGCCACAAGGTGGTCACCGGTATGCGGGGTTCCTACGGCGGCATCCTGATGTTCGGCATGCTCACCTCCTTCGCGGGGCTGGGCATGTTCAACCCGCTGTCGCTGGGCGCCGGATTCGTGTTGGGTCGCAAGGCCTATAAGGAAGACATGGAGAACCGGATGCTGCGGGTGCGCAACGAGGCGAAGACCAATGTGCGCCGGTTCGTCGACGATGTCTCCTTCGTGGTGAACAAGGAATCCCGGGACCGACTCCGCCTGGTGCAGCGCCAGCTGCGGGATCACTACCGCGCCATCGCCAACCAGACCAGCCGCTCGCTCAACGAGTCGCTGCAGGCCACTCTCGCGGCGGCGAAAATGGAGGAGGACCAGCGCAATACCCGGATCCGGGAACTCGAACGCCAACTCGACATCCTCAAGCAGGTCGTCGACAACGTCGACAAGCTGGTGTCGTCCTGAACACTGCCCGTCGCCCTTAAGCTGGGCACGTCATGAGTACCAGCGATACCGTGCGCGCGATCCTCGGTGGCACCATCGCCGCCTACCGGGCCGATCCCGCGTACCGGCAGCGGCCCGACGTGCACGCCGCGCTCGAGCAGATCGGGCGACGACTCAACGAGCCGATGCGGATCGCGCTGGCCGGCACCCTCAAGGCGGGTAAATCCACCCTGGTCAACGCCTTGGTCGGGGAGGACATCGCGCCGACCGACGCCACCGAGGCCACCCGTATCGTCACCCGGTTCCGGCACGGCCCGTCGCCGAAGGTGACGGCCAATCACCGCGACGGTTCCCGGTCGAACGTCCCCATCGCCCGGGCCGCCGGGGAGCAGCGCAGCCTGACCTTCAGCTTCGCCGGACTCGATCCCGACGGAATCGAGGACCTCGACGTCGAATGGCCCGCCGCCGAACTGATCGACACCACCATCATCGACACCCCGGGCACCTCATCACTGTCGCGTGACGTCTCCCAGCGCACCCTGCGGCTGCTCGTCCCCGAGGACGGTGTGCCCCGGGTGGACGCGGTGGTGTTCCTGCTGCGCACCCTCAACGCCGCCGATATCGCGCTGCTCAAGCAGATCGGTGAACTGGTCGGCGGCGCGGCCGGTTCCGCGGGCGCGCTCGGGGTGATCGGGGTGGCGTCCCGGGCCGACGAGATCGGCGCCGGCCGCATCGACGCGATGCTCTCGGCCCGCGATGTGGCCACCCGCTTCACCGCCGAGATGGACAAGACCGGCATCTGCCAGGCGGTGGTCCCGGTGTCCGGGCTGCTCGCGCTGACCGCGCGGACCCTGCGCCAGAGCGAGTTCGTGGCGCTGGAGAAGCTGGCCGGGGTCCCGCCCGCCGAACTGGCCAAGGCGATGCTGAGCGCGGACCGGTTCGTCCGCGAGGACAGCACGTTGCCGGTGGACGCCGCGACCCGGGCGGCCCTGCTGGAACGGTTCGGGATGTTCGGGATCCGGATCTCCGTCGCGGTGCTCAGCGCCGGCATCAGCGATTCGGTGGCGCTGGCCGACGAGCTGCTCGAGCGCAGCGGGCTGATCGCCCTGCGCGATGTCATCGATCAGCAGTTCGCGCAGCGTTCGGATCTGCTCAAGGCGCACACGGCGTTGCTGTCGCTGCGGCGCTTCGTGGAGGTCAACCCGGTCTACGCGAGCCGCCAGATCCTGGCCGACATCGACCCGCTGCTCGCCGATGCGCACGCCTTCGAGGAACTCCGCCTGCTGAGCCAATTGCGTTCCCGGGAAACCACTTTGACCGAGGACGAGATGGCGTCGCTGCGGCGGCTGATCGGTGGCTCCGGGACGGACGCGGCCAGCCGGCTCGGGCTGGGACTGCCAGGCCCCGACCTGCCCTCTGATGATGGCCCGCGCGCCGCGTTCGCGGCCACCCAGCGCTGGCGCCGCCGGGCCGAGCACCCGCTCAACGACCCGTTCACCAGCAGGGCCTGCCGGGCGGCGGTGCGCAGCGCCGAGGCCCTGGTGGCCGAATTCCGTGCCATGGGGCGGTAAGAGCGCGTTACGGCGCCGGATACAGCGTGCGCGTCTCGTTCTGCCGGGCCCGCCGTTTGGTGGTCGTCGTGGTCTCTTCCGCGTCTTCGGCTCGGGTGGTCGAGGTCCGCGTCCTCGTCGTGGTCGACGAGGTCGTCGAGGACGCCGACGGATCGATCACCTCGCTGATATCGGTGGTCTCCACCGGTCTGGTGGTGGTGGACACCGACGTGGTCGCGGTGGTGGTCGTCGCGCTGCTGCTCGAAGTGTCCGCGAACGGCGTCACGTACTCCAGCGGCGCCGGCTCGGTGCTGCCGGCCTGCCGGACCACGACCATCGTCAACCACACGATGAGGCCGATGGCCGCCAGCGCCGCGACGCTGGCCGCCAGCAGGGTGGGCGTTCGTTCATGCCACTTCGGATCGCCCGTCACGGCCACCGATAGTAACGGTGGGTCAGTCCAGCTGCGGGATGACCTCGGTGGCGAAGAACGCCAGGTGGTCGAGATCGGACATGTCCAGGACCTGGAGATAGACCCGCTGCACTCCGGCGCGGATGAAGGCGCCCAGCTTCTCGACGACCTCGTCGGCGCTGCCGGCCACCGGCGAATTGCCACGCATCTCGTCGAGCTCCCGGCCGATTGCCGCCGCCCGGCCGGTGAGTTCGGCTTCGCCGCGTCCCGCGCACAGCACGAACGCCGCCGAATACACCAGCGAGTCCGGCGCGCGACCCGCCGCGGCGACCGCGGCTGCCACCCGGTCGTACTGCGCCGTCAGGTCCTCCAGGGAGGCGAACGGGATGTTGAACTCGTCGGCGAACTGCGCGGTGAGCGCCGGGGTGCGCTTGGGGCCGGCCCCGCCGATGATGATCGGCGGGCGCGGCGACTGCGCGGGTTTGGGCAGCGCGGGGGAGTCCTTGACGGTGTAGTGCGCCCCGGTGTAATCGAAGGTCTGCCCGGCCGGGGTCTGCCACAGCCCGGTCAGGATGTGCAGTTGCTCGGTGAGCCGGTCGAAACGCTCACCCAACGGCGGGAACGGGATCGCATAGGCCTGGTGCTCGGCCTCGAACCAGCCGGCCCCGATGCCGAGTTCGACTCGGCCGCCGCTCATTTCGTCGACCTGGGCCACCGCGATGGCCAGCGGCCCGGGGTACCGGAACGTCGCCGAGGTGACCATGGTGCCCAACCGGATGGTGGTGGTCTCCCGCGCGATGCCGGCCAGCGTCACCCACGAGTCGGTGGGTCCGGGCAGCCCGTCACCGCTCATCGCCAGGTAGTGGTCGGATCGGAAGAACGCGGAGTAGCCCAGTTGTTCGGCGGCCTTCGCGACGGCCAGCTGGTCGCCGTAGGTCGCGCCCTGCTGTGGTTCGACGAAGACCCGGAAGTCCAGAGATGCCATGCGCTCCAGCCTACGGCGGGGGACAGCGACCCGGGGATGAGGCTAGAGGCCGCGGCGGCTGGCCCGCACCGCCGCGACGGCCTCGGCGTCCCCGTCGAACGTCACCCGGGCCGGTTCGCGGCCCGCCGCGAACAACAGCAGTTCGCCGGGATCGCCGGTGACGGTGACGGGCGCGCCCTTGCCCGCGGTGGCCAGCACCTTGCCCGCGGGGTTGGTCAGAGACACCGCGGCCGGCGCCTTCGACAGCGTCATGCGGGCGAACGAGCTCACCTGCCGTGCCAGGGACGCCGTCGTCTGCTCGTCGAGAACCCTTGGCTCCCATGCGGGCCCGGCGCGGCGGACATCCTCGTGGTGGATGAACATCTCGGCGACGTTCACCAGCGGGTCGAGCAGGATGAACGGCGAATACAGCGGGGGACCGGCCGCCACCTGATGGAGCAGCTCGGCCCAGTCGGTGGAGGCTCTCACCTGCTGCTGGACCCGGGCGGTGTAGCCGGCCAGCTTGGGCACCAGGATGCCCGGCGCGGCGTCGAGACGCCGCTCCCGCACCACCAGATGTGCGGCCAGATCCCGGGTGTCCCAGCCCTCGCAGAGCGTCGGCGCGTCGGGGCCGACAGCGCGCATGGTGTCCACCAGTGCTGCGCGTTCTCTGCGGGCGATGCTCATGAGACGACAGTGTCCATCAGACGACAGTATCCATCAGTACGTCTCCACACCCTCGATCCGGACGAGCATGCCGTGGCCGGTCCCGTCGTTGGTGAACCGGGTGCCCGCGGCAGAGGCTTCGATGGTCCAGCCCAGCGCCGTGTAGGTCCGGTAGTCCAGCGGCACCGTCGGAATATCGCCGAGGTTGCCCACGATCCAGGTGACCGTGCCGTCGGCGGTGAGGTTGACCCCATTGGCCGGGAAACCGTCGATGGACGGGGCGTTCTCGAACTGCGCCTCGCAGCCCACCGCGTCGGCGGTGAGTTGGCAGCGCGTCAGCCCCGACTTGGTCTCGATGTAGACGTAGCCGTCCTGCGGGGTCAGCGCCTGCGCGCCCGGCGGTATCGGGGTGGTCGACGACGGGGGCGCGCTCGGTGGGGCGGAGGTGGTCCGACTCGGCCGGGTGGTCGGGAAGTCCGGTTCGGTGCCCGAGGGTGCCGAACCGACCGGGGTGCCGTCGGTGCTGTCGCTACAGCCGCTCAGGACCACGGCGAGCGCGACGGCGCCGGTCCCGATGCATGTCGCTGCCCGTATCGCCTTGCCTGCCACGGAACCGAGGCTACCGGGCCGGACACCGATTACCCGGGCAGCGCACCGCGACGCGGTCTACTGGTGCAGCAGGATCCGCACCGTTTCGGGGAGCGCGTTGACGGCCTCGGGTTCGTTCCCGAAGTGCTCGATGAGCACCACCTGGAGCTCGCCGACCACACCGCCGAGGATGGCACCGACCGCGATCATGGTCGGTTCGTCGTCCTTGAACACCGGCCGCAGGATCGACTCGTACTCCTCGTTGGTGAGCTGACTCATCTTGTCGATGATGGTGTGCTCCAGGTCGAGCGCCTGCATGGCGTAGTCCTGCGCCTCCAGCAGTGTGGTGGGCAGGCGCTGCACCACCAGTCGCACCAGGCCGTCCTTGAGGGCGTTGTAGCGCTGGGTGCCGACGGCGAGTTTGACCAGCGGGGTCGCGATCCCGGTCTGCGAGTCGATCGCGGCGTTGACCTCCTTGCCCACCAACGCGAACAGTTTGTCCGCGCCGGGCCCGCGCAGGATGCCGTCGAACAGGATCTCGGGGGAGAACAGGTCGTCGGCCAGGATCTTGGCGTAGTCGCGGGTGATCTTCTCGCGCTGCGCGTGCAGCAGACCCTGGAACGTGATGAAGCCGAGATACTTTTTCGGTTCGATCGGCCGGAACAGCATGTTCAGCGCGATGTAGTCGCTGATGAAGCCGACGCCGAACCCGAAGGCCGGCATGATCCACGGGTTCTGGAACAACGCCCAGGCAAACATCTGCACGACACCGATGACCAGGCCGAAGTAGATGCCGCTGCGGCGGACGAACGCCATCGCGTCATCGCCCATGCTGCGCATCAGCTTGTTGAGTTTGTCCTTGTTGCGGACCAGCGTTGTGACGGCGAGGTATTGGATGTCGACGAAGCGCGGGAGGTCCGCGCGCATCTCGTTGAGCAGCGACTCCACCACCCGCGGAGTCTCCTGCTCGATCCGCTTCTGGATGGCGCGCCGGCCCGCCTCGGGCAACGAATCCCACAGGCCGGGCCGGATCTGCTCGGCGACCTCGCGCGATATCTCGTCGATGGCCTCGGTCAGCGGGACCCGCAGCGCTTCGACGGCCTCCTTGGCGTCGACGCGCTCGAGCAGTTCCTCGGGTTTGAGCAGATTCTGGGTGAGCAACTCGATGGTCTTGGAGCCCACCTTGCCGGCGCGCCGCGGCACGATGCCCTGCCAGCCGAACGGGCCGATGCCCTTGAATTCCATTGGCCGGTATAGCATTTCCACCGCGACGATCTTGGTGCTCCACCCGACGAACGCCGCGATGAACGGCATGGACAGGTAGATGAACCAGTTGACCTCGAAGTCGGCCAGGATCTCCGGCCAGGATTGCATGGCCAGGACGCTGTAGGTCATGCGCGATCCGCCTCCGGCTTCTCGCTGGGCGTCATGCAGCGATCCGTCTCCGGCTTATCGCTGTGTGTCACAGACCGTCCTGCTTGATCGCGGCCGCCCACAACCCCTTGCCCAGTCCGGACAGTCGCAGCGACAGCTTCTCCGTGCGGGCGATCAACGGGCCGCGCGATGCGCTCTTGATCGCCTTCAACACCATCGGCTCCGCCATCAACACCTCGTAATCCGCTTTCTGTGACGGGTCCTCCGGACCGATCTCGACCAGTCCAAGGGATAGCAGATGATCGACGTACTGCGGGACCATATTGGGAAGTGCGACGTTGGCGGTCCGCCCGATCAGGCAGGCGTTCTGCAGGACCACCTGGCTGCGGGACCGGCTGTGCACGTTCACCAGTGGTGAGGACGCCCCGTCGGAGAGGGCGCCGATGATCCGGGCCTCATCGGCCACCAGTTGGTCGAGCAGCCGGTGGTAGAGCTCCTGCTGGCTGCCGCTGGTGCTCTGGTCCAGGGCCCGGTCGAGCAGGCGCCCCAACTTGATGTGCAGCGAATCGTTCGACGACGGCTCGGGCGCGGCGGGCTGGGCGGGCCGGGGCGCGGTCTCGAGCGCTTCCAGCCGGGCCTTCACCATCGTGGCCAGCTGTTCCTCGCCCCAGGTGGCGAGTTTGAAGCCCATCTTCGCGGCGTCGATGGCACGGTCGGAGAGGCCGAGCGGGTCGAAAAGCTTGGGCACCACCGGCCGCTGCGTGGGGGTGCGGATCGCGATCGCGATATCACCCAGCGGGGTGGCGAAACGGAACCCCCGGCGGTTGAAGCCGTTGCGCTTGACCGGTGTCTTCTCGGTGACGGTGCCCTCGACGTGTTCCTCGGCGGGGTCGGGTGTGCCGGTGGGTCCGGTGGCCTCGTCATCGATGTCGATGACCTCGGCGACCGGGACCTCGGTCACCGGGATGTCCCCGGGGACCTCCGCAGGGCCATGATGCGGAAATTGCTCTGACACCAGTGATCGACCCCCATGCACGAGACGGTGAGTGGCGCGGTCACCTACGACCGGTTAAGGCACGGTACCGGCTGGCCGGGGGCCGGGGGCTACCGCGGGGGTAGCAGTGGCGGACGGCACACAGCGGAGATCGGGTCCGGCCACCGTCCCCGGGCGCAGGCGGCGCGCTGCCCGGGCTTCGCGGCGCCTCACCCCGGCCGCGTCTGGGCGCAGAGCAGAGTGCTCAACGGCACCGCGAACAACAGCAGCGCCAGGGTCGGGTCGTCGGCGGAGATGTCCGGATAGACCGTGACGATGGCGGCGGTCGCGGCGACCAGCAGCAGCTGGGCCGACACGGTCAGCACGATCCCGCTGTGCGCGTCGCCGGAATCCGATGGCATCGCCCACAGCAGCGCGAACAGTGCGGCCGTCACCGCGATCACCGGCGTCAGTGGAGCGGCGATGACGCTCGGCAGCCAGGATGTGCCGACGACGATGAGCAACGGGATCAGCACCAGCCGGTTCGCCAACTCCGCCGGGATCGGACCGGGTCGCCCGGCCAGGCCGAACAGCGTTGCGGCACAGACGATGACGGTGAGGCAGATGACCACCTGGGATGGCTTGGCCCAGAACGAGACCGGCACCTCGATGCCGAGCTGGTTCAGGGTCACATTGACATAGACGGGCACCAGGAACAGCAGACCCACCCGGGCGACCAGGCGGCCGACCGTGTCGCGCCAGCGGGCGCGCACCGCGACCGGGGCCAGCGTCAGCAGCGCCACCCACATGATCACCAGTTCCAGGCCGGGCGGCGGGGCGATACCGGTCGCCGACGGTCCCATGATCGCGTTGGCGACCAGGTTGGCCGTCACCACGACGGCGATCAGGATCTGATTGGACAGCGCGCTGATGCCGACCGCCAGGGTGGTCGTCACGTCGCCGCGCGGGCTGACCGGGGACCGGAAGGTGCGCTGCGTCCCGTACGCGATGGCCGCGGCGACCAGCATCGCGTGCGGCCAGGTGCCCGGGCCGCCGGGCGTCCAATAGCCGCTCTGGAAGCCCGAGGCGATGCCGCCGACACCGGTGGTCTCCAGCACGATGACGATGACGGCGAGGGTGCACAACAGCGCGGTGAATCCCCACGTCGTGCGGTGCCGCGAGACCGTGTGGGCGATCGCGGACCGCGAATGCGCGGCCATCGCCACACCGCCGGTCGCCATGGCCGCCACGAAGGCCAGCGCGATGGCGGGCACGTAGGTCTGGGTGCCGAGGTCGTCGAGCAGCAGCAGGAGCAGGGCATGTTGATCCTGCTGCGCGGCCGGCGCGTTCACCGCCAGTCCGAGCCGGATGTTGGCGTAGACGGCCGGAAGCCACGGTGCCGCGACCAGGCCGGCGAGCGCGATGCCGGGCCAGGCTCCGATCGGCCGGCGGCGCACGTGCAGGCACCGGAACATCAGCACCGCGGCGGCCAGCCAGGCCGCGACCGCCGGCAGGGCCGGCCAGGCCCGGTCGATCGCCAGCACCAGGATCGGGATCAGCGGGGTGCCGACGCCCGCACACCAGGCGACGATCGCGTGGTGGCGCGGGGCGTCCGCGCCGGTGGCGGTGTACAGGTATCCCACCGCGGCCACCCCCGAGCCGAGCGCGATGCCGCACAGCAGCGGCCAGATGGGGGAGTAGTCGAAGACCAGTTCGCCGGCGTAGAGCGCGTGCTGTTCGGGGGTGAACAGGCCCGGGATGAAGCCGAACCCCAGCATGACGGCGGCGCCGACCCAGCTGAGGATGGCCAGTGCACGGAGGGGCCGCGGCAAGGCGCCCGGGCGAAGACGGGCCGGGCGGTTTTTGGCCTCTTCCCACGCGGTTGCCGCAGCCTCCCATGTGTACACGTGCAGCATCGTCGGGGGCCGCACTTGCAGTCGACTTGCAGTCGGTGTGGGTTGCGGCCGGGCGACCGGGGATTTGAGTAGCGCACTACTCAGATACCCCGTGCCCGGCGCGAGGAATATTCGGCCACAGGACCGGCAACGGACGGGGGCGCGGCGATGAGTATCACCAGCTATATCGGTCGTATCGGTGCAGTGGCTGTTGCGGTGCTGGTGGCAACGGCCACCGCATTTCCGGCGCCGGTGTCGCAGGCGGTCCGGCCGGCCGCCGACACCACCGTGCTCGCGGTGTGCGGGGCCACCTGCCCACAGTGGCCCGCCGCGGACGTCGACCGCATCATCGATGAGTTCGTCACGCCGCTGTTTCCGACTGCCCCGGGCGGTGACATCACTTCGGTCGCGGTGCGCACGCGGGGCGAGTCATGGCCCCTCACCGGGATCTTGCGCCTCCTCGGGCTCGCGGTCGGGGACCCGCGCATCTTCGGACCCGGTGGAGGGTCCTGGCCGAATGTGCCGTGGTGGAAACTCACCGGGCTCTTCGACCTCACCGGCGATCAGTCGATCCGAGCAGGGGCCGCCGCACTGGAGCAGGCGATCGCCGCAGCAACCCCCGGCAACCGTCTGGTGATCTACGCACTGTCCCAGGGTGTGCAATCCACCAACACGGTGCGGGACCGGCTCACCGCGCAGTACTCGGACGGCACTCCGGCACCGGATATCGACTTCATCCTGGAGGGCGATGCCCGGGTTCCCAACGGTGGCCTGCTGTCCCGGTTCCCGGGCTTCTACCTCCCGATCCTCGATTGGACGTTCAACGGACCTGAACAGACCGACACCCCGTTCGACACCGTCGTGGTCAACCGGCAGTACGACGGTTTCGCCGATTTCCCGCTGTATCCACTGAATCTCGTGGCCACGCTGAATGCGGTTCTGGGCATCGTGTACCTGCACACCTGGCCGTTCGGCCTCGACATCCCCGCCGGCGACCCGGCCGCCTCGCCGGCCTATCAAGGTAAGGACGGCAGGACCAGCTACTACCTGTTCGACAGCGATGACCTGCCGCTTTTCGGCCCGCTGCGTTCGTTGGGGGTACCCGAGAGATTCATCGACGTGATCGAGCCGTTCTTTCGGGTGCTCGTGGAGTCGGGTTATGACCGCAGCATCGATCCATGGGAACCAACCCCGGCGCGGCTGATTCCCAGGTTCGATCCGGTGAAGCTCGCCGTAGATCTGATCAACGCCATTGGGGAGGGCATCAACAACGCGCTGGCCATCGTTGGCGTGCCGCCGCTGGTGCGCACCCCCACGCCGGCAATTCCTGCGCCATCGGTTCCCCAAACCGCGAAAGTCGGCATATCCCCACAGCTGACGTCACGCCGCGCGCCGACTGAAACCGAGCAGGAGATGTCGACGCGAACGGAGACGGACACCCGCCAGATTTCGACGAATGTCACCACATCGACGGCGGTGACCGAAACCACGAAGTTCGACGTCCCGCGACAGCGCGCTGCCTCTGAACTGCAGGGTGCTACCGATCTCGAACATCCGCCGTCGATGGCAGTCGGTGCGGTCGAACCTGGCGGGCCCATGGCCGAGGACTCGACTGAGAGCGCCTCGACGACCAAGCAGGCGGAACCTCGACTGCTGTCGCAGGACTCCCTCGAGAGTCAGCAACGGCCTGACCGGCTCGACCGCGGCGACGCTGACCAGCCGACTGTCCGAACTCGCGATGCCGAGGACGCCGACGGTGGTGAGTACGGCGACGGTGGTGAGGGCTCGTCCGGGGATACCAGCGCACCCGGTGGCACTGGAGGAGCAGCCGAGTAGCCCGAGAACGACGGAGTGGCTGTTCCGCGACCCCGCGGGGCAGCCACTCGGTCTATCACCACACCAAGCACGACGGCCTGTGCATCTCTGCCTGTCCGGGAACAATTTCGCACAGACACCCGTTGACCATTTCGACAACTTGAGTGAGACAGACTCAACTCTGGCTTGACAGGCAACCCCGGGTGGGTGCAGGCTTGAGCGAGGTTCACTCAGATCCGAGAAAAGCTATATCAGGAGGCAACACTATGGCTCGTGCGGTCGGTATCGACCTCGGGACCACCAACTCCGTCGTCGCAGTGCTGGAAGGTGGCGACCCCGTCGTCGTCGCCAACTCCGAGGGCTCCCGGACCACCCCGTCGGTCGTCGCGTTCGCGCGCAACGGCGAGGTGCTGGTCGGTCAGCCCGCCAAGAACCAGGCGGTGACCAACGTCGACCGCACCATCCGTTCGGTCAAACGCCACATGGGCAAGGACTGGTCCGTCGAGATCGATGGCAAGAACTACACCCCCCAGGAGATCAGCGCCCGTGTGCTGATGAAGCTCAAGCGTGACGCGGAGGCCTACCTCGGTGAGGACATCACCGACGCCGTGATCACGGTGCCCGCCTACTTCAACGACGCCGAGCGTCAGGCCACCAAGGAAGCCGGTCAGATCGCCGGCCTCAACGTCCTGCGCATCGTCAACGAGCCCACCGCGGCCGCACTGGCGTACGGCCTGGACAAGGGCAGCAAGGAACAGACCATCCTGGTCTTCGACCTCGGTGGCGGCACGTTCGACGTGTCCCTGCTGGAGATCGGCGACGGTGTCGTCGAGGTGCGCGCCACCTCCGGTGACAACCACCTCGGTGGCGACGACTGGGACGACCGGATCGTCGAATGGCTGGTCGACAAGTTCAAGAGCACCAGCGGCATCGACCTGACCAAGGACAAGATGGCCATGCAGCGGCTGCGTGAAGCCGCCGAGAAGGCCAAGATCGAGCTGAGCTCCGGACAGAGCACGTCGATCAACCTGCCCTACATCACCGTGGATGCGGACAAGAACCCGCTGTTCCTCGACGAGCAGCTGACCCGCGCGGAGTTCCAGCGCATCACCCAGGATCTGCTGGACCGCACCCGTGCGCCGTTCCAGCAGGTGATCAAGGACGCCGGCATCTCGGTCGGCGAGATCGACCACGTGGTGCTCGTCGGTGGTTCGACGCGTATGCCCGCGGTCACCGACCTGGTCAAGGAACTGACCGGCGGCAAGGAGCCCAACAAGGGTGTCAACCCCGATGAGGTTGTCGCCGCGGGCGCCGCGCTGCAGGCCGGTGTCCTCAAGGGTGAGGTGAAAGACGTTCTGTTGCTCGACGTCACCCCGCTGTCCCTCGGCATCGAGACCAAGGGTGGCGTGATGACCAAGCTCATCGAACGCAACACCACCATCCCGACCAAGCGCAGCGAGACCTTCACCACGGCCGATGACAATCAGCCCTCGGTGCAGATCCAGGTGTTCCAGGGTGAGCGCGAGATCGCCTCGCACAACAAGCTGCTCGGCTCCTTCGAGCTGACCGGCATCCCGCCGGCCCCGCGCGGTGTCCCGCAGATCGAGGTCACCTTCGACATCGACGCCAACGGCATCGTGCACGTGACCGCCAAGGACAAGGGCACCGGCAAGGAGAACACGATCAAGATCCAGGAGGGCTCCGGCCTCTCCAAGGAAGAGATCGACCGGATGATCAAGGACGCCGAGGCGCACGCCGACGAGGACCGTCAGCGCCGCGAGGAGGCCGATGTCCGCAACCAGGCCGAGTCGCTGGTCTACCAGACGGAGAAGTTCGTCAAGGAGCAGCGTGAGGCCGAGGGTGGATCCAAGGTCTCCGAGGACACCCTGGCCAAGGTCGACGGCGCCATCACCGAGGCGAAGACCGCGCTGGCCGGTACCGACATCGCGGCGATCAAGGCCGCGATGGAGAAGCTGGGCACCGAGAGCCAGGCCCTGGGCCAGGCGATCTACGAGGCCACCCAGGCCGAGCAGGCCGCTGGGACCGGGGGCTCGTCCAGCGCCGATGACAACGTGGTCGACGCCGAAGTCGTCGAAGACGAGGACAATCGGGAGAACAAGTGACACAGGGCGATTCGCACGAAGAGCCGGTGACCGTCACCGACAAGCGGCGCATCGACCCGGAGACCGGCGAGATCCGTGACCCGAGCACCGGGCCGGCCCCCAGTGGGTCGGCTCCGGAGCCGGGTGCGGAGCCCGCCGCCTCCGCGGAGGGCGCCAAGGTTGCCGAACTGACCGCCGATCTGCAACGGGTCCAGGCCGAGTTCGCCAACTACCGCAAGCGGGCCCTGCGCGATCAGCAGGTCAGCGCCGAGCGGGCGAAGGCCACCGTGATCACCCAGCTGCTGGGCGTGCTCGATGATCTCGATCGGGCCCGCAGCCACGGAGATCTGGAGTCCGGCCCCCTCAAGTCGGTCGCCGACAAGCTGGTCAGCACCCTGGAGGGGCTCGGACTGACCGGCTTCGGCGCCGAGGGCGA
This sequence comes from Mycolicibacterium diernhoferi, assembly GCF_019456655.1. Taxonomy (NCBI): domain Bacteria; kingdom Bacillati; phylum Actinomycetota; class Actinomycetes; order Mycobacteriales; family Mycobacteriaceae; genus Mycobacterium; species Mycolicibacterium diernhoferi. The sequence goes on from NZ_CP080332.1 coordinate 710,087, forward strand.
CGAGTTCGACCCGGCACTGCACGAGGCCGTCCAGCATGAGGGTGACGGATCGGTTCCGGTCGTCGGCACCGTCATGCGCCGCGGCTACAAGGTCGGCGACGTCGTGGTGCGCCACGCGATGGTCGGTGTGGTCGACACGGTCGAGAATGCCGACGAGAACAGTGATCAACCAGCAGAATCAGCAGAGTAGAACGGGCGAGGAGGTGACGCACAATGGCTCAGCGTGAGTGGGTCGAGAAGGATTTCTACAAGGAACTCGGCGTCACCTCCAGCGCCACCAAGGATGAGATCAAGCGCGCCGCGCGCAAGATCCTCGCCGAGAACCATCCCGATCGGAACCCGGGCAACACCGCGGCCGAGGAGCGGTACAAGGCCGCTTCCGAGGCCAAAGAGGTGCTCACCGACGACGCCAAGCGCAAGGAGTACGACGAGACCCGGCGGCTGTTCGCCAACGGCGGCTTCGGCCGGCGTGGCGGCGGTACCGGTGGCTTCGGCGGATTCTCCAGTGAGGGAGCCGAATTCAACCTCGGCGACCTGTTCGATCAGGCCGGCCAGGCGGGTGGCGCCAATATCGGCGACCTGTTCGGCGGACTGTTCGGCCGCGGCGCGCAGCAGCCGCGACCCAGTCGGCCGCGCCGCGGCAACGATCTGGAGACCGACACCGAGTTGTCGTTCCTGGAGGCGACCAAGGGCGTGGCGATGCCGCTGCGGCTGACCAGTCCGGCTCCGTGCACCAACTGCCATGGCAGTGGTGCCCGGCCGGGCACCAGCCCGAAGGTGTGCCCCAGCTGCAATGGCGCCGGTGTGGTCAACCGTAACCAGGGCGCGTTCGGTTTCTCCGAACCCTGCACCGAGTGCCGGGGCAGTGGTTCGATCATCGAGCACCCGTGCGATGAATGCCGAGGCACCGGTGTCACCACCAGGACTCGCACCATCAACGTGCGGATCCCGCCGGGCGTCGAGGACGGTCAGCGGATCAGGCTGGCCGGCCAGGGCGAGGCCGGGCTGCGGGGCGCCCCGTCGGGTGACCTGTATGTCACCGTGCACGTGCGCCCGGACAAGGTGTTCGGCCGTGACGGCGACGACCTGACCGTCACCGTACCGGTGAGCTTCCACGAGTTGGCTTTGGGTACAACCCTTTCCGTGCCGACTCTGGAAGGCAAGGTCGGAGTCCGGGTGCCCAAGGGCACCTCGGACGGGCGCATCCTGCGGGTGCGTGGCCGCGGTGTGCCGAAGCGCTCGGGTGGTCACGGTGACCTGCTGGTCACGGTGAAGGTGGCGGTGCCGCCGAACCTGGACGGTGAGGTCGCCGAGGCGCTGGAGGCCTACGCGAAAGCCGAGCGGGCCAGTGGATTCGATCCGCGTGCGGGATGGGCAGGGAACCTGTCATGAGCAAGCGCAACGAAGCTCGGACATTCCTCATCTCGGTGGCCGCCGAGCTGGCCGGTATGCATGCGCAGACCCTGCGCACCTACGACCGGCTCGGTCTGGTCAGCCCGCAACGTAGCTCCGGAGGAGGTCGACGTTATTCGCAGCACGACGTCGACCTGCTCCGCGAGGTGCAGCGGCTGTCCCAGGACGAGGGCGTGAATCTCGCCGGCATCAAACGCATCATCGAGCTGACCAACCAGGTCGAAGCGCTGCAGGGCCGGGTGGCCGAACTGACCGCCGAGGTGGAGCAGCTGCGCAAGCCGAGCACCGCGCTGGTGCTCTGGCAACCCAGGTCGGGGCCTCGGGCCAGCCGGGCCTGACGGCGCCGGCTACGGCCGGTCCCACATCGCCAGGCCCGCGCGGGCCCCGACGGCAGCGGCCTCGCTGCGGTTGGTGACCCCGAGCTTGCGCAGCAGGCCGGTGACGTGAAATTTGACGGTGCTCTCGCTGATGCCCAGGTCTGCGGCTATCGACTTGTTGCGTTTGCCGGCGGCCAAGTGTCCGAGCACTTCCAGCTCGCGCGGATTCAAAGTGCCCAAACGACTCTCGTCGTGGTGCAGCGCGGGCGGGTCGAGCGGCAACGTCGCGACGATGCGGTTTCCCCATCCGGCAACGGTGTCGATCACCAGGCTCCCGTGCAGCGCGTCCACCCGTCCCGCGAGTTGGCGCAGTAAGCCGTTACGGTCGAGGTCGCCCGAACTCTGGTCTCGGACTTCGATGATCACATTGCGTCCATCGCAGTCCCAGGCGATGCGCAGTCGGGTGAACACCGGTTGTGCGCTGCAGGCGATGACGATACTGCGCACAACGGCTCGCGAACCGTGTGCCACCTCTCCGGGTAACGGACGTCCATCGGCAGGCGGTTCGGCGAATTCGACGACGGCTCCATCGCCACGGAACAGTGGGGAGAGTTCTTCGCGCAGCCGGGCGAACGCGGTCAGCACCGATTCCTCGGAGAGCGCGCGGTCGGCTTCGTTGACCGACCGGGTGGCCAGCAGCGCCGCCGATGCTGTCTGACCGGCGATGACGCGGGCCTTGCGGTCGTCCAGATCACTGGACCTCAGGGTGCGCAGGATAGCCGACAGTGTCGCTTCATGGGTCTCGCTCAGTTGCGCGACGGCGCGGGCGCGTTCCTGCGACGCGGCCCTCGACCCGGCGAGGTAGTCGGGGCTGGCCTGCGCCACCTGCTGCCGGATGGAGGTCGCGACGATGCCGAACATCGCAGAAACCTGTTCGGCGGCAGCGGGTTCCATCTCCGAGTCGGTATCCGCTGCCGGTACCAACAGCAGCAGGGTGTCACTGGCGTCGCGCCGCAACCAGACACTGCGGTAAGTGCCGGCGATCAGGCACCGCTGAATCCGGCTGTGTCCCAGCGGTATGGCGTGCCGGAGTTCTTCCAACTCGCCGACTGTCACCCGGTCGATGATGTCCGGGCTGCCTGCGACCTTGCGGGGCCGGCCGGTGCATTCCCGGGTGAAGATGACCAGCGCCACGTGGGGCGCCGTGCTCGCGATGAACGCGGAGAACCGCACCGCGATCTCCGACAGGGCACCGTCGATGACTTCCCGTATGCCCAGCCACGCCGCTGCAGGTGGTGCAGCGCACGGATCCGCAACCGTCACAGACCCACCTTAGTGTGCACGGTCCGGTGTCCCGATCACCGCCGTCGAAGCCGCGCATCGGTTGGCGTCCAGGGCCCTTCGCATATCCAGATCGTTTGCCGGGCCGGTTGGGATGCCAGCTAGTACCATCACCGGAATGGGTTCGCCTCACTCCGTCTCTCGCGTCACCGCGGGCGGTCTGCCTGCCGAGCCCACCCGTTTCGTCGGGCGCTCGCGCGAGCTGAAGCAGCTGACCCGGCTGCTCACGAACGAGCGGCTGATCACTCTCACCGGGGCCGGCGGAGCCGGTAAATCGCGGCTGGCGATCCAGGCGGCGACCCGGGTACGCAGCACCTTCACCGACGGCGTGATCTACGTGTCGCTCGCCGACCTGCAGGACGGTGAACTGCTCTACCAACTCGTCGGCGAGGCACTCGGGTACCACGGCTCCGTCCATCGATGGACCGCCCACACCGTGGTCGCGCACCTCGGCGACTCCCGGCGTTTGCTGGTGCTCGACAACTGTGAGCACCTCATCGGCGTGTGCGCCGAACTCATCGAGGCGGTCCTGCACACATGCCCGGACGTCGCCGTCCTGGCGACCAGTCGCGAGCCGGTGATGGTGTTGGGAGAGAACGCGTTTCCCATCCTCCCACTGGAGGTTCCCGGACCGGACTGCGCGCTGGAGGCGTTCGGCCTGCATGACGCGGTCCGGCTGTTCGTGGAACGGGCCGTCGCGGTGGTGCCGGAGTTCGCGGTCAACGAGGCCAACCACCGGGCCGTCGCCGAGCTGTGCCGCCGGCTGGACGGTCTGCCGCTGGCGCTGGAGCTCGCGGCGGTCCGGCTGCGAGCCCTGTCCCTGGAACAGATCCTGGGGCTGCTGTCGGCCCGGCCGGAACTGCTCGACGGCGGACGCCGCGGTGGACCGGCCCGTCAGCGCACCCTGAGTGCGTCGATGTCGTGGAGCTACGATCTGTGTTCCCCGGCCGAGCAGCTGTTGTGGGCGCGGTTGTCGGTGTTCTCCGGAGGCGTGGAAATCCAAGCTGCCGAGGGGATCTGCGCCGACGACGAGCTACCCGTGGGGGTCATCCTGCCGCTACTCACGGCCCTGGTGGACAAGTCCATCCTCATCCGCGAAGAGCACTCGGGACGGGTGCGGTTCCGTTTGCTGGAGACGGTACGTCAGTTCGGCTTGAGCCGGCTCGACGGTCGCGACGACGATGTGACGGCATGGCGGCGACGGCACTGCCGCTGGTATGTGGACATCGTCGAACAGACGATGTCGGGCTGGCGGGCCCCCGGCCATCCCGAACGGCTGTCGATGCTCCGCTCCGATGTGTCGAATCTGCGCGCAGCGCTGGAGTTCTGCGTCGAGCACCCACAGGACGCCGCCGTCGGGCTCCAGATGGCCAGTTCGCTGTACCACTATTGGCTGATGAGCGGGCTGCTCGGTGAGGGCAGTTACTGGCTCGATCGGCTGCTTGCGGTGGTGGGCGAGTCCGAACCGGTGCGTGCCCGGGGTCTGTACGCGACCGCCTGCCTCGCGATACTGCGCGGTGACCTGCGGGACGCCGAACGTATGCTGGGCGAAGCCGAGGACCTGTGCCAGCGGCACGGCGACAAGATCGGCAGTGCCTACGTGGTGCAGGCACTCGGGCTGAAGGCCTTCATCGAAGACGACACCGCCCTGGCGTCTTCGCTGCTGGCGGAATCAGTGCAGACCCTCGACGCGTCCGGGGACCACGCCGGAGCGACGTACGGCACGGTGCTGTACTGCATCATGTCCATGTTGAGTGGCGAGTCCGACCGGCTGGCCGAGGCACACGAGCGATGTCGCGAGATGACGGTCCCGTACGACGAGTCGTGGATGTGGTCGTTCTCGCTGTGGGCGATGGGCATGGATGCCTGGAACCGTGGAGATCTGGTTACGGCATCGGAAACACTCGACGCGGCACTGCGGCTCAAACGCCCGCTGCAGGACCTGATGGGCATCGCAGAGTGCATCGAGGGCATCGCCTGGGTGATGGCTACCAGCAACAAACTTCAGCGCGCCGCGGTCCTGTTGGGTGCCGCCGAGACTGCTTGGGAGAGCATGGGATTGCACATCGACACCATCCCGGGCTTCAACCGGCACCGGCAGGACAGCGCGAAGGTCGCCCGCACGCTGGGTGAACGTCCTTTTCAGGCCGCACACCGGCAGGGACGGCTGCTGGATCTGGACGAGGCCATCGCATTCGCGCTTGACGAAACCCGTGCCGAGCCGGGTTCCCCCGATGCCACCAAACCCACCAAGCGGGAGTTGCAGATCGCCGAGTTGGTCGCACAGGGGCGCAGCAACCAATCCATCGCCGACGAACTGATGCTGTCCCGCCGCACCGTGGAAGCCCACATCCAGCATCTACTGGCGAAACTCGGCTTCAATTCACGCAGCCAGGTCGCCGCCTGGGTGGCTCAGCGCAATGCCGCACTCGATCGCTGAGCCGGCGTAACCCCTGGTCTCAGTCTGCGCTTCGGGTAGCCGCGAGCAGATCACCGGCCAGCTGGTCGGCGACCCTTCCCGGCGTCACCGAATCGGAACGTGCGCGGTCCAGGATCGCCAGCACGGTGTCGTAGATCTTCTCCACGCGCTCACATACCCACGCCTCGCCCGCGCCGGACAGCTCTCCGGAAACCTGGATCAGGCCACCGGCATTGGCGACATAGTCGGGGACCCAGAGCACGCCGCGATCGCTCAGCGTCGCACCGATGTGCGGACTCTGCAACTGGTTGTTCGCGCCACCACAGATCACCGACGCCTGGATTGCCGCGGCCGTCTCAGCGGTGACCGTGCCACCGAGCGCACACGGTGCGTAGACGTCCATCCGCTCCCCGAGTACATGGCCGGTGGTGCCGATCTCGGGGAACCGTTCGGTGGTCCTGGCCAACGCGAACGGATCCGCGTCGCACGCCACCACATCGGCGCCGTCGGCGAGCAGCAACGCGATCAGCTCACTGCCCACCTTTCCGACACCTTCCACACCGACTTTGCGCCCGGCCAGGCCGGGTTCGCCCCAACGCACCGTCGCGGCCGCTCGCATGGCCTGGTGGACACCGAGCGCGGTGGTGGGCCCGCTGTTTCCGGAACCGCCCGCCGCCGAGGTGCGGCCGACGACGTGTGACGTGCGCTCACCGACCACGTCGAGGTCCTCGGGGCCGATGCCCACATCGCCTGCGGTGATGTACCGCCCGCCGAGGTATTCGACGACCTGACCGTAGGCGCGCAGCAGGCCCGCGGTCTTCAGCTCTGCCGGGTCACCGATGATGACGGCCTTGCCGCCGCCGAGCGGTACCCCGGCGATCGCCGCCTTGTAGGTCATTCCGCCGGACAGCCGCAGGACATCGGTCAGCGCGGCATCCTGATCGGCGTAGGGGTAGAAGCGGGTGCCTCCGAGTGCCGGACCGAGGGTCGTCGAGTGGATGGCGATGATGGTCCGCAGTCCGCTGGCATGATCCTCGCTGAACAGCACCTGTTCATGGGGGAGTCCGGGAATCACATCGGGACGATCGAACACGGCGGCAGTCGACATATGAGTTCTTCTCCAGGTGGTCGGGATTCAGCGGTGTGCGTGCAACGGTTGGCCGGCCAACGCCATGGCCGCCTCACCGAGCGCCTCGTTCTGGGTGGGATGAGCGTGGACCAGGGCGGCGACGTCCTGCGGGAATGCGCCCCAGTTGACGATCAGCTGGGCCTCACCGATGAGTTCGCCGACGCGCTCGCCGTACATGTGCACGCCGACGATCGGACCGTCGGCGACGCGCACCAGTTTGATGGCCCCGGCGGTCTGGAGTATCTGGCTCTTCCCGTTGCCCGCGAGGTCGTAGACGGTGGTCTGGATGGCCGGATAGCGTTCCCGCGCCGCGGATTCGGTCAGGCCGACGGATGCGACCTCCGGTGCGGTGTACACGACCCGGGGGATGTTCACATCGTCCACCGCAGCCGGAGCCAGGCCCGCGATCGATTCGGCCACGAATGTGCCCTGCTGGAATCCGCGGTGTGCGAGTTGCGGACCGGGCGTGATGTCGCCGACCGCGTAGACATCGTCGACGGTGGTCCGCAACCGATCGTCGACCCGAACGAAGCCTCGATCGTCAAGGGCCACTCCGTGTTCGGCGAATCCGGTGTCCGCGGTGCGGGGTGCACGCCCGACGGCGACCAGCAGGACGTCGGCGTGCAGCGTCTCCCCGGACTCCATGGTGACGGTGACCGACGACGCGTCCTCGTACGCAGCCGCGACGCGGGTTTCGGTCAGCACGGTGATGCCTCGCTTGCCGAGCGCTCGGGTGAGGTGCTCGGAGGACCACTCGTCCTCGCCGGCGATCAGCCGGGGCAGCGCCTCGATCACGGTGACATCGGCGCCCAGCGACGCCCAGATGCCGGCGAATTCGACGCCGATGACGCCACCGCCGAGGACGATGGCACGGCGGGGAACGTGCGGGTGGGTCAGCGCCTGTTCACTGGTCAGGATCCGGGCACCGATCGGGAACCCGGGCAGGTCGCGGACCTGGGATCCGGTGGCCAGCACCAATCGTGATCCGGTGATGCGGCGGCCGCCGACCTCGACGGTGGTGCCCCCGCCGTAGCGTCCGGTGCCCTGCACCAGTTCGATCTTGCGGCCCGCGATCAGGCTCCGCAGGCCCTGGTGGAGGCGGTCGACGATGCCACTCTGGTAGCGGTGTACCGCCGCGAGGTCGATGTCGCCGAGGGTGGCGGTGATGCCGATCGACGGCGCATGCCCGATCGTGTCGACGACCGAAGCGGCGTGCACCAGCGCCTTGGTCGGGATGCATCCGCGGTGCAGGCAGGTGCCGCCCACCTTGTCGGCCTCGATGAGCGTGACGGTCTTGCCGAGTTGGGCTGCCCGCAGTGCGCAGGCGTAGCCGCCGGATCCGCCGCCCAGGATCAGGACATCAGGATGCTCTGTCAACGATGGATTCCTTTGCGTGTCAGGCGAATGCGATGAGGGTCAGCGGGTCGGCCAGGATCGCGGCGATATCGGCGAGGAACTTCGACCCCTGCTCGCCGTCGGCCAGCCGATGATCGAACGACAGGCCCAGCGTCGTCACCGAGCGCAACGCGACCTCGCCCCGGTACTCCCACGGTCGGCGCCGGATGGCACCGACGCACAGGATCGCGGCCTCGCCCGGGTTGAGGATCGGTGTGCCGGTGTCGATGCCGAACACGCCGATGTTGGTGATGGTGATGGTGCCGTCGGAGAGGTCGGCGGGAGGTGTCTTGCCCTCCTTGGTGGTGCTGGTCAGTTCCGACAGTGCGACGGCCAGATCGCGGAGACCGAGGGTGTGCGCGTCCTTGATGTTGGGCACCATCAGGCCGCGCGGGGTCGCCGCGGCGATGCCGAGATTCACATAGTGCTTGGTGACGATCTCCTGGGCGGCCTCGTCCCAGGCGCTGTTGAGACTCGGATGGCTGCGGACCGCGACGAGCAGCGCCTTGGCCACCAAGGCCAGCGGTGTCAACCGCACACCGGCGAAATGCGTTGACGCACGCAGGTGCTCGATGAGCTCGACCGTCGGCGTCACGTCGACGTCGACGAACACCGTGACGTGCGGTGCGGTGAACGCGCTGCGCACCATGGCGTCGGCGGTGTGCTTGCGCACACCCTTGACCGGGGTACGGACTTCCCGGGCTTCCGGTACTTCCTCGCCGGCGGTCGAGCCGGAATTCAGGTGCCGTTCGAGATCGACCCGGGTGACTTCACCGCGGGCGCCGGTCGGCACCACATCGGCGAGATCGATGCCGTGCCGGCGTGCGGCGAAACGCACCGGCGGTGCGGCCAGCGGCCGCCCGCCGGACGCCTCGGCCGGGGCAACCTGGTGGTTCTGCCGGGATCGGACGCGTCGGCGGGTGGCGGCCTCTTCGGCCACGCCGTACCCGACCAGAACCGGGACCCGCTCGCCGCCGCCGGTCTCCTCGGCGACCTCGAAGTCGATGAGCGGCTTGCCGACATCGACGGTGGTGCCCGCGGCGGCGTGCAAGGCGAGCACGGTTCCGGCATACGGGGACGGGAGTTCCACCATTGCCTTGGCGGTCTCGACCTCGGCGATGATCTGATTGAGCGTGACCGTGTCGCCGACGCCGACCGACCAGGACAGCAGCTCCGCCTCGGTGAGACCCTCGCCGAGATCAGGGAGCAGGAATGTCTTGACGGTGCCCGTTCTCTCGGCGCCCATTGTTTCGGTGCCCATCGGGGATCCAGTCCTTCCTTAGTGGGTGAGGGTGGTGTCCACCGCGTCGAGCATGCGGTCGATATCGGGCAGGTAGTGCTCTTCGAGCTTGGCCGGCGGGTAGGGCAGCGCGAATCCGCCCACCCGGGCCACCGGAGCCTCCAGGTGGTAGAAGCACCGCTCGGTGACCCGCGCGGCGATCTCGGCGCCGATGCCCAGGAAGACCGGGGCCTCATGGGTGACCACCAGGCGCCCGGTCCGCTGCACGGACTCACAGATGGTGTCCATGTCGAGCGGGGACAGTGATCGCAGGTCGATAACCTCGATCGAGATGCCTTCGGCGCGAGCGGCTTCGGCGGCCCGGAGCGCGGTCGTGACCAGCGGTCCGTAGGCCACCAACGTGACGTCGGTGCCCTCGACGAGTACGCGGGCCTTGTGCAGCGGGTACGCACCGGCGGGTGTGTCCAGTGTGCCCTTCTCCCAATAACGCCGCTTGGGCTCGAAGAACAGCACCGGATCATCGGCGGCGATCGCCTGCTGGATCATCGTGTAGGCGTCGGCGGCATTGCCGCAGGTGACGACGCGCAGGCCGGCGGTGGCGGCGAAGTAGCCCTCGGGTGACTCGGAATGGTGTTCGACGGCGCCGATCCCGCCACCGTAGGGGACCCGGATGGTGATCGGCATCTTGATGTTCCCGGACGTCCGGTAGTGCAGCTTGGCGACCTGGGACACGATCTGGTCGAAGGCCGGGTAGATGAAGCCGTCGAACTGGATCTCGCACACCGGGCGGTATCCGCGGATGGCCAGCCCGATTGCGGTGCCGATGATTCCGGACTCGGCCAGCGGGGTGTCGATCACCCGGTCGGGGCCGAAGTCGGCCTGCAACCCGTCGGTGATGCGGAAGACACCGCCCAGCTTGCCGATGTCTTCACCCATCAGGACGACTTTGGGATCGTCCTGCAGCGCGCGCCGCAGACCGGCGGTGATGGCCTTGCCGAGCGGCAGGGTGGCCGGCACCGGAATCGCGGCCGGCGCGGCGTTGACGGTGGCTGCGGTCATCGATCGACTCCTTCCAAGGTGTCCAGGTATCGCCGGAATGTGGCGCGTTCCTCGTCGATCAGCGGATGCTGGTCGGCGTATACGTTGTCGAACATCGACATCGGGCTCGGCTCAACGGTTTCCAGGCAGCCACGGCGCAGGGCGGCTGCGATGTCGTCGGCGCGTCGCTGCACGACCGCCTGATGCTCGTCGTCCGTGGCGCCGATCCTGTCGAGCAGCTTGTGCATCCGGTCGATCGGGTCTTTGTGCCGCCACGCCTCGTCGGCGCTCGCGTCGCGGTATTTGGTCGGATCGTCGGAGGTGGTGTGCGGCCCCATCCGGTAGGTCACGGCCTCGATGAGAGTGGGCCCGTCACCGCGCCGCGCTCGTTCGAGGGCGGCGCGGGTGACGGCCAGGACGGCCAGCACGTCGTTGCCGTCCACCCGCACGGCGGGGACACCGAAGCCGGGACCGCGGTGCGACAGCGGGGTGCGGGTCTGCAGGTGAACCGGTTCGGAGATGGCCCACTGGTTGTTCTGGCAGAAGAACACCACCGGGGCGGCGAAGCTGGCGGCGAAGACCATGGCCTCGGAGATGTCACCCTGGCTGGTCGCGCCGTCGCCGAAGTAGGTGATCGACGCGTTGTCGGAGCCGTCGAAGTGGATGCCCATCGCGTAACCGGTGGCGTGCAGCGCCTGGGCGCCCACGATGATGGCCGGCGTGTTCATCCGGTAGCGGATCGGGTCCCAGCCGGAAAACGTTGAGCCGCGCCAGAAGCGGAGCAGTTCGGCGGGGTCGATGCCGCGGCAGTAGGCGACTCCGTGCTCGCGGTAGCTGCTGAACACGAAATCGTCGGCATGCAGGGCGCGTGCCGATCCGACCTGGGCGGCCTCCTGGCCGAGTAGCGGGGGCCAGAGGCCGAGTTCTCCCTGGCGTTGCAACGCGGTGGCCTCGGCGTCGATGCGCCGGACGATCACCAGGTCCTCGTAGAGGGCTCGGAGTTCCGCCACGCCGATGTCCTGGACGCACGGGGAGAAGTCGGGATGGTCTTGTCGCTCACCGTTTTCGGTGACGAGTTGCACGACCTCGTCGGAATCGAGCATGGGTACCTCCGATGGCATGACGGACCTGCTGTGTGGGTCGCAACCCAATCAGCGGTGCTGCAAGCTGCACAAGATGTGTGGACAAAATGACGCAATATGCCCAAACTGCCGAAAAGTGGACGTGCATACTGTGCTTTATGGCCAATCTCGATCGCACCGATGCCCGGATTCTGCTCGCGCTCTGCGAGGCGCCCCGGGCATCCGGAGTGCAGGTCGCCGCGATGCTGAACCTGGCCCGCAACACCGTGCAGGCCAGGATGGCCCGCTGGGAGGAGCGCGGACTGCTTGCCCCCGTCGACCGCTGCGTATCACCCCGCGACGCCGGTTATCCGCTGCGGGCCTTCGTATCTGCAGTGGTGGATCAACACAAGATGGAGGCCATCATCCGGAATCTGGCCGAGATCCCGGAGGTGGCCGAGGTGGTGGGGATATCGGGGGCGGCCGATCTGCACATCGAGGTGAACACCCGCGACGCCGACGACCTCTACCGGGTGGCGGGGCTCATCCTGGCGGTGCCCGGCGTCGAGCGCACCGTGGTCTCGGTCGCGGTCCGCCAGGCCATCCCGTACCGGACACGACCACTGCTGCAGCGGGTCGCCGGCCGCCGCTGAGGCAGCGTCGACAGTACCTACATAGGTAGCAAGTCTGCGGTTCATACGGATGTGTCGGACCGCGCTCGCTCGCATCCTTGCTGGATACACATCACACGTGTGGCCGGAAAGGCAGCGGATGGCGAATGCAAGGGGATGCAGCGGTCCCGGACGGGTGCGGGCTCACAATTGACTGCGCCGACAATACTAGCGAAGCCGCTGCGCTCGATCGGCGACTTCTTCGCGATGAGCCTGGACACCTTCGTCCAGATCGTGCGTGGGCCGTTCGCCTGGCGCGAGTACCTGGTGCAGACCTGGTTCGTGGCCCGGGTGTCACTGGTCCCGGCGCTGATGCTGACGATTCCCTACTCGGTGCTGCTGGTGTTCACCCTCAATATCCTGCTCATCGAATTCGGCGCTGCCGACCTGTCCGGCACCGGGGCGGCACTGGGGACCGTGACCCAGATCGGCCCGTTGGCAACCGTTCTCGTGATTGCCGGGTCCGGGGCGACCGCCATGTGCGCGGACCTGGGCGCCCGCACGATCCGCGAGGAACTCGACGCCTTGCGGGTCATGGGCATCAATCCGATTCAGGCGCTGGTGGTGCCGCGGGTGCTGGCCGCCGCGACCGTGACCACCGCGCTGTCATCGACGGTGATCCTGGTCGGCCTGGTCGGCGCCTACTTCTTCTGCGTGTTCGTGCAGAACGTGTCGCCGGGCAACTTCGTCGCCGGGTTCACCCTGCTGACCGGCATCGGTGAGGTCATCATCGCTCTGGTCAAGGGCGCCATCTTCGGTACGGTCGCCGGGCTCATCGCGTGCTACAAGGGCATCTCGGTCGGGGGCGGGCCCGCCGGCGTCGGTAACGCGGTGAACGAGACGGTGGTGTTCACCTTCATGACGCTGTTCGCCATCAACATCCTGGTGACTGCGGTGGGAGTGCAGGCGACCTTATGAGCACCGCACTCGGCGGGCTGCGCCAGGGCTGGCGCAAACTCGGCACGCAGACCGAGTTTCATGTCCGGACACTGCAGTACAGCGCCGACGCGATATTGCATTACCGCAAGGAGGTGTTGCGGCTCATCGCCCAGATGGGACTCGGGGTCGGGGCGTTGGCCATCATCGGCGGCACCGTCGCCATCGTCGGGTTCCTCACGCTGTCCACGGGGGCCGTCATCGCGGTACAGGGGTACAACCAGTTCGCCAACATCGGCGTGGAAGCGCTCACCGGCTTCGCGTCGGCCTTCCTGAACGTCCGCATCATCGCCCCCGGCACCACCGCGATCGCGTTGTCGGCCACCATCGGTGCCGGCGCCACCGCGCAACTCGGTGCGATGCGCATCAACGAAGAGATCGATGCGCTCGAGGTGATCGGCATCCGCAGCATCGCTTATCTGGCATCCACCCGGGTGATCGCCGGGGTCATCGTGGTGATCCCGCTGTACTGCGTCGGTGTCGCGATGTCCTTCACCGCCGCCCGGGTGGGCACCACCGCGATCTACGGCCAATCCACTGGCGTCTACGACCATTACTTCAAAACGTTCCTCAACCCCACCGACCTCATCTGGTCCTTCGGGCAGTCGATCACGATGGCCGCCGTCATCATGCTCGTGCACACGTACTACGGCTTCACCGCATCGGGCGGCCCCGCCGGGGTCGGCGAAGCGGTGGGCCGGGCGGTACGTACGTCGCTGATCGTCGCGGCGTGCGTGGTCACCATCATCTCGCTCGCTGTCTACGGACAGTCCGGCAACTTCAATTTGGCGGGGTGAGGATGGCGACCGGGTCGGCGGGCCGGCGGATATCACCGGACGTCTGGGCGTTGCTGCTGGTGGGCGCCATCGTCCTCATTCTGCTCACGGCTGCGGCCATGTTCACCGGGAAATTCAATTCCTATGTGCCGGTGACGGTTACCTCTCCTCGTGCCGGTCTGGTGATGGACTCGGGCGCCAAGGTCAAGATGCGGGGCGTGCAGGTCGGCCGCGTCGCGGGTGTCGACAGCGGCGGGCCGGTACGGCTCAAGCTGGAACTGTTCCCCGACCGGGTCGATCACATTCCCGCCAATGTGCAGGCCGAGATCCTGGCCACCACCGCGTTCGGGGCCAAGTACGTCGATCTTGTCGTCCCGGAGAACCCGAGCCCGCAACGGATTTCGGCGGGCGCGGTGATCGCGTCGCGCAACGTGGCGATCGAGGTCAACACCGTCTTCCAGAACCTGGTGGGCGTGCTGGACCGCATTGATCCGGTGAAGCTCAACGCGACGCTCAGTGCGCTCGCCGAAGGGGTACGCGGGCAGGGCCCCCGGATGGGCGAGGCCACGTCGGCCGCCAACACGGTGCTGCTGGAGCTCAACCCGCGGATGGGTACCGCGCAGGAAGGGTGGCAGGCGGTCCGAGGCGCTGCCGACGTCTACGCCGGCGCCGCGGACGACATCGTGGAAATCCTCGACGCCTCGGCCACACTCAGCGAAACGATCACCGACAACGCTGCCGCGCTCGACAGCCTGCTGATCAATGTGATCGGTTTCTCCGAGTCGGCCAACAGCCTGATCGGTCCGAACCAGGAGAACCTGGTCGACGCGATCAACAAGCTGGCTCCCACCACCGCTCTGCTGATGAAGTACAACCCCACCTACACCTGCATGTTGCTGGGAGCCGTGTGGTTCCTCGACAACGGCGGGCACAAGCAGGTCGGCGGGAACGGCCGGAGCATCGTGCTGGACAGCGCGATCAACCTCGGTGAAGACCCGTACCGGTACCCGGAGAATCTGCCCATCGTCGCCGCCAAGGGCGGCCCCGGCGGCAAACCGGGTTGCGGGTCGCTGCCCGACGTCAGCAAGCAGTTCCCGGTGCGGCAACTGATCACCAACACCGGGTGGGGCACGGGTATCGACTGGCGGCCGAACCCCGGCATCGGGCATCCCTGGTGGGCGAACTACCTGCCGAGCACCAGGGCCGTGCCCGAAGCCCCGAGTGTCCGCGGCGCCGGACCACCGGCACCTGGACCGTTCACCTACCCCGGGGCCCCGCCCTATGCGCCCCTGCCGCCGCCAGTAACGGAGACACCGCAACCGTGAGATACGAGATGTCCGGCGTGCTCTGGCGGCTCGGCGCCTTCCTCACGGTCTGCGGGATCGGCGCGTTCGTCCTACTGAGCGTGTTCGCGGAACTGAGGTTCAACGCGGAGAAGACCTACCGCGCCGAGTATGTCAACGTCAGCGGCCTGGAAAACGGGAACTTCGTGCGCATCGCAGGAGTGGAAGTCGGCAAGGTCAAAGACATCTCGGTCAACTCCGACAACCTCGCGGTGGTCGAATTCTCGGTTGACGACTCGGTGGTCCTCACCGAGGGGACCCGCGCGGCGGTCCGCTACGACAACCTGATCGGTGGCCGTTTCATGGAGCTGCTGGACGGCCCGGGGGACGTGCGGCCGTTGGCGGCGGGCCAGACGATACCGGCCGGCCGCACCGAACCCGCGCTGGATCTCGATGCGCTCATCGGCGGCTTCCGGCCACTGTTCCGTGCGCTGGACCCGGAGAAGATGAACGCTCTCACCGGACAACTGATCCAGGCCCTGCAGGGGCAGGGGCCCACCATCGGATCCTTTCTGTCCCAGACCGCCTCGCTGACCAATTCGCTCGCCGATCGGGACGAGTTGATCGGACAGGTCATCGGAAACCTGCAGACGGTGCTGGGCTCACTGGCCGACGAGAGCGACCGCTTCGACGACACCGTCGACACCCTGGCCCAGCTGGTCCATGCGCTCGCCGAACGCAAGGAGGATGTCAGCGCGAGCATCGTGTCCACCAACGCCGCCGCGGCCGGCATCGCCGGGCTGCTCGAACAATCCCGTCCGGCGATCAAACCCGTCGTGGAACACGCGAACCGGGTCGCCACGACCGTGCTGGCCGACAAGGACTACGTCGACGACCTGCTGAACACGCTGCCGGACACCTACCGCGCCCTGAACCGGATGGCGCTGCACGGTGACTACTTCTCGTTCTACCTGTGCGACGCGATCCTGAAAGTCAACGGTAAGGGCGGACAACCGGTCTACGTGAAACTGGCAGGCCAGGACACCGGGCGGTGCGCACCGAAATGAAACCATTCTCCGAGCGGAATCCCTTCCTGATCGGCGGTGTCGGGCTCGTCGTGGTCGCCGTCATCGCGGCGGCTGCCCTGCAATACAAGAACCTGCCGTTCTTCAACTCCGGCCGGCAGTACTCGGCGTACTTCGCCGATGCCAGCGGGCTGATGACCGGAGCCGCGGTGCAGGTCGCCGGCCATCAGGTCGGGGAGGTCCGCGATATCACGCTGGACGGCCCACGGGTGCTGATCACGTTCGACGTGGACCGCTCCATCCGCCTCGGTGACCGCACCGAGGCTGCGGTCAAGACCAAGAGCCTGCTCGGGTCCAAGGTCCTGGAAGTCACTCCGCGGGGTGCGGGGACGCTGGCCGGCGCCATCGAGATGGACCGCACCACACCGGCGTATCAGCTTCCCGACGCCCTGGGCGACCTTGCCGACGTGGTGGGCGGACTCGATACGGATCAACTGAACCGGTCGCTGGCGACGCTGACCGATGCGTTCCGTGACACCCCACCGGAGCTACAGGTCGCCGTCGACGGCGTCGCCCGGTTCTCCCGCACGATGGGCGAGCGGGACGAGCAACTGCGGGCGTTGCTGAAGAACGCCGAGAAGGCCACCGCGGTCCTCGGCAGACGCACCGATCAGGTGGTCGATCTGATCGCGCAGAGCAACGCCCTGCTGGCCCAACTGCGGTCACAGAGCGCGGCACTCGATCAGATCGCGGGCAACATCGCCGCGGCGACACAACAGATGTCGGCGTTCGTCGAGGAGAACCAGGCCGAACTCGGGCCGGCGCTGGAGCGGATCAACGGCGTTCTGGCGATCATCGACCTGCGCAAGGAACGCATCCAGGAGGTGCTGGGCATGCTGCACCGGTACGCCATGTCTCTCGGTGAGTCCGTCGCCTCGGGCCCCTTCTTCAAGGCCTACCTGTCGAACCTGCTGCCGGGGCAGTTCGTACAACCGTTCGTGGAGGCCGCCTTCTCCGATCTCGGTCTGGACCCCGCCGTGCTGGCCCCCACCGAGTTGCACGACCCGCAGGTGGGGCAACCCGCGCTACCGGCGCTGCCGGTGCCCTATCCGCGGACCGGACAGAGCGGCGAGCCACGCCTGAACCTGCCGGATGCGATCACCGGAAATCCGGGCGATCCGCGCTACCCGTACCGGGAACCACCGCCCGCCCCGCAGCCCGGCGGACCACCGCCGGGACCACCCGCTCAGGAAGGTGAATCATGATGCGGCGCCGTCATCTCCAGATCGGACTGGGTGTGCTGCTCGCCGTCGTCATGGTCGCCGGATCGATCCTGCTCACCGGCGCGCTGCGCGCGAAGAACAGGACGACGGTCACCGCGTACTTCGACAACAGCAACGGCATCTTCGTCGGCGACAACGTCGTGATGCTCGGCGTCCGCATCGGACGGATCGAGAGTATCGAGCCGCAACCCGACCGCGCCAAGATCACCTTCTGGTTCGACCGCAAGTACCAGGTCCCCGCGGACGCGAACGCGGTGATCCTGTCGCCACAACTGATCACGTCGAGGGCCATTCAACTGACACCGGCCTACACGGGCGGCGCCGAGCTGACCGACGACGCCGTCATCCCGCAGAGCCGCACCGCGGTCCCGGTGGAGTGGGACGACTTCCGTCAACAGTTGGAGAAACTCAGTTCCAGCCTGCAGCCGGGTCCCGACGGGCTGAGCCCGATGGGCGCGTTCGTCGACGTCGCCGCGCAGAACCTGCGCGGCCGCGGTACCGACATCCGGGCCGCGATCACGGAACTCTCGCGTGCGTTGTCAACGCTCGGCGATCACAGCACCGATATCTTCGGCACCGTCAAGAACCTGGCGACCCTGGTGTCCGGTCTGCAGTCCAGCACCGCACTGATGAAGGAGCTCAACCTCAATCTGGCCGGCGCGACCGGTCTGCTGGCAGACCACCCGGCGCAGATCGGTGCGGCCGTCGAGGGCTTGAACACTGCGACACAGGACATCACATCGTTCATCTCCACGCACCGCGAGGCGCTGGGGGTGACATCGGACAAGCTGGGCTCGGTGGCGCAGGCCCTGGTCGACAGCACCGACGACATCAAACAGGTCCTGCACCTGGCGCCCAACACCTTTCAGAACCTGATCAACATCTTCGAACCCGCGCACTCCGCGCTGACCGGTGCACTGGTGATGAACAACTTCGCCAACCCCATCCAATTCCTCTGTGGGGCCATCCAGGCGGCCTCCCGGCTCGGTGCCGAGCACGCGGCGAAACTCTGCGTCCAGTACCTCGCGCCCATCATGAAGAACCGGCAGTACAACTTCCCGCCGATCGGGTTGAACCCGATCGTCAACGCCGCCGCGCGGCCCAACGAAATCACTTACAGCGAGAACTGGATGCGCCCGGACCACCGGGAATCGACCAACCCGGACGCCGGGCTGCCGGGCATGATGGTGGCCGCCGGGGCAGGGTCATGACCCGGCAGCGGCGACGGGCCGGTGTCGTCCTGCTGGCGGTGCTGTTGGTGACCACCGGCTGCAGTTGGCGGGGATTGAACTCGCTGGCGTTGCCCGGCGTCGAAGGGCGCGGATCCGGCTCGTTCGAGGTCTGGGCGCAGCTGCCCAACGTCTCGAACATCGAACAGAACTCCCGTGTCCGCGTCTCGGATGTCATCGTCGGCAGCGTCACCGGGATAACCCGCCAGGGCTGGCACGCATTGGTCACCATGCGACTCAACAAGGAGGTGACGCTGCCGGAGAATGTCACGGTCACGGTCGGGCAGACCAGCCTGCTGGGATCCCTGCACATCGAACTCGCGCCCCCCGTGGATGAACCGCCGCGCGGGCGCCTGCACCAGGGATCGCTGATCCCGCTCGAGCGCAGCGGCAGCTACCCCACCACCGAGCAGACCCTCGCGGCGGCGTCGATGCTGCTCAACGGCGGCGGCCTCGGTCAGGTTCAGGACATCACCGAGGCGTTCAGTGTGGCCTTCGCCGGCAGGGAAGACGAGTTGCGCAGCTTCATCGAACAACTCGATCAGTTCATCGGTCACCTGGACGGGCAGAAGGACGACATCGTGGCCGCGATGGACAGCCTGAACACGCTCAGCGGACGATTCGCCGCCGACAAACCGGTCCTGGACCGGGCATTGCGGACCCTGCCGCTGGCACTGCAGGTGCTCAACGACGACCGTACGGAGCTGCTCACGGCGCTGGACACCTTCGGCGACTTCAGCGCACTGGCGGCGGACACCGTCGAGCGGACCGAGGAGTCGTTCGTCGCGGAGCTCAAAGACATGGCGCCGGTACTGGATTCGCTGGCGAATGCCGGCCCGGCACTGACGCGGTCACTGTCGCTGTACTCCACGTTCCCATGGCCCAAGGAGGGCGTGCTCAATTGGTTGCGCGGCGACTACGCGAATCTGACGGCCATCTTCGATCTGACGCTGAGCCGGCTGGACACCTCGCTGCTCACCGGAACCCGATGGGAGGGTGCACTGACCAGGTTGGAGATGCAGTGGGGCCGCACCATCGGCCAGATGCCCAGCCCGGCGACAGTCGGCAATCCGCTCATCGTCCCGTACCAGGGGAACCAGGGGCCGTGACATGTACCTGAACCGTTTGACCAGGATCCAGTTGGTCGTCTTCATGGTGATCGCCGCCGCGTCGGTGGTGATGATGGCGGTCGGCTACATGAACCTGCCGGCGATGTTGTTCGGAATCGGCCGCTATGACGTGACCGTCGAACTCGAACGATCGGGTGGACTCTACGAGCGCGGCAATGTCACCTACCGAGGCACCGAAGTGGGGCAGGTCCGTGACGTTCAGCTCACCGAAGACGGTGCACGGGCGATACTTTCGATCGACTCCAAGTACAAGATCCCCTCGGACCTGGAGGCCGAAGTGCACAGTCAGACTGCAATCGGGGAACTCTACGTCGCGCTGATCCCGCGGAACGGCGCTGCGCCACCGCTCGCCGAGGGAGACGTGATCCCGGTCGACCGGACCCGGGTGCCGCCGGACATCAATCAGCTGCTCGATGCCACCAACCGAGGACTGACCGCCATACCGCAGGACAACCTACAGACCGTGATCGACGAGAGTTACACGGCGGTGGGCGGATTGGGTCCTGAGCTGGCGCGGATTGTGAAAGGCGGATCACAGCTGGCGATCGATGCCGAGCGTGAGTTGGCGCCGATGGTCACACTGATCGAGCAGTCCAAACCGGTGCTGGACACCCAGATCGAGACCGCAGGTGCGATCCAGTCCTGGGCGGCCAACGTTGCCGCCATCACCCGGCAACTGCAGGTGCACGACACGGCGGTCGAAGGCGTGCTTGCGCACGGGGCGGCGACGGCCGACGAGGCACGGCAGCTGATGGAGCGGCTGCGTCCGACGCTGCCGGTGCTGCTCGCCAACCTGGTCAGCGTCGAACAGGTGGCCCTCGACTATCAGCCGGCACTGGAACAACTCCTCGTGCTCCTGCCGCAGGGCACGGCGATGATGGGTGCGCTCGGGGTGCCGAACCTGAACACCAAGCAGGACTACACCGGCATGTATCTGGACTTCAACCTGAACATCAACCTGCCGCCACCGTGCAACACCGGCTTCCTGCCGCCTCAGCAGCAGCGGTCACCGGCACATGTGGACTCTCCGGAGCGCACCACCGGATCACTGTATTGCCGTGTGCCGCAGGATCACCCATTGCTCGCGGTGCGCGGGGCCAGAAACACGCCGTGCCTCACCGTGCCGGGCAAGCGCGCCCCCACGGCGCAAATGTGTGAGAGCGACGAACAGTACGTCCCGCTCAACGACGGATACAACTGGAAGGGAGACCCGAACGCCACCCTGAGCGGGCAGGGGGTACCGCAGATGCCGCCGGGACAGCAACCCGAAGTGGCTGCGGCCACCTACGACCCCGACAACGGCAGCTATACCGGCCCGGACGGGAACATGTACACCCGCACCGACCTCGCCACGAACTCCGCACCGGAGAGTTGGCAGGACCTGCTGGCGCCGCGCGGCAACTGAGCCGGCAACGCGTCGACACGGAGTACCTACGTAGGGACTTTGCGGTCTCTACGGATGTGCTCCGCCCGCCCGCTGAGGATTCTTGGTGAATCCCCTGCGGGTCCGAAAGATTCAAACCGTATTGAGTGGAGGTACGTGTGGTCGACGTGATCGAACAAGAGGATGCCGCAGCAATAGTGCGAGATCTGGTCATCGGCAACGTTGCCGACCCGTTCCCGCTCTATGACCGGCTGCGCGAGATCGGTACCGGTGTGCACTGGTCGGATGTGCTCGGCGCCTGGGTCGTCACTCGTTACGACGACGTCAAGGCGATGGTCGGCAGCCACGAGGCATTCTCCAGCGACACCTTCTTCGACGGTGCGCCGGGCATACACAATCCGGATGACCCCGAACAGCGCCGGTTCATCTCGATCAGTTCGCGCCAGTTCATCTTCCAGGATCCGCCGACGCATACGAGGATTCGGTCGATCTTCCGGCATGCGTTCACCAAACAGGCGATCAAACGCTGGCGGGCGACCATGGAGGACGTCGCCGACGAGGTGCTGAGCCGCTACCGGCCGGGCCAGGAGCTCGACATCATGCCCGGCCTGGCCGCCGACATCCCGGTCGCCGTGATCGCCTCCATGCTCGGGGTACCTCGGGAACGCTGGGGGCAGCTGCGGGAATGGTCCGAGTCGTTCGGACGGACCCTGGACCCCGGTGTGCAGGGTCCGCTGCGGGACCAGTCGATCGGCACCTCGCTGGAGATGATGGATTACCTCGGTGATCTGCTCCACCAGCGCAGAGCCGACCCGCAGGACGATCTGATCTCGCTGATCGCCACGACGGCCGCGGACGACGGCGAACGGCTCACCGACGAGGAGGCCATCTCCCAGCTGACGCTGCTGCTCGCCGCCGGCAACGACACCACCGCATCCCTGATCGGGAGCGCGATGACGCTGCTGATCGACCACCCGGACGTCAAACAGGAACTCAAGGACGATCCGTCGCGCATCCCGGTGGTGATCGAGGAGATGCTGCGCTTCGATCCGCCCTTCCATCTGAACTTCCGGAAGGCCCGCCGCGACGCGGTATTCGGCGGCGAGCAGATAAAAGCGGGTCAGATGTGTTTCCAGGTGATCGCCGCGGCGAACCGGGATCCCCGGCAGTTCGGCGATCCGAACACCTTCGACATCACCCGCGACGCGTCCAAGCACCTGACCTTCAGCCACGGCATCCACTTCTGTGTGGGCGCACCGCTGGCCCGAATGGAGGGTGAGGTGGTGCTGTCCAAGATCCTGGAGCGGTTCCCCGATTTCTCCGCCGGCAGCACACCGCCGGTGCGGCGGGCGAACAACATTCTGGCCCGCGGCTGGCACAGCCGCCCGGTCACGCTGTGAGCGGGGAGGCACCATCGTGCGATTGAAGGTGTACTCCGAGCACTGCATGGCCAACGGCAGCTGCCAGCGCGCGGCCCCGGAGGTGTTCGGAAGCACGGCGGAGGGTTGGGTCGTGCTGATGGACGAGAACCCGAGCGCCGAACTGCGGGAATCGGTTGTGCGGGCGGCAGATTCCTGCCCGATGGGCGCCATCGTCATCGATGACGGCCCCGATCAGTAGACCCAGCGAGAGGACAAGGTAAGCGTCATGACCGTTCGAGATGGCAGGCAGGTGGGCGTCCTGCTGGGCAGTACCACACCACCCGAACAGATCGCCGAGCTCGCCAAGTCGGTGGAAAACAGCGGGTTCGGTGAACTCTGGATCCCGGAGGACTACTTCTTCCTCGGCGGCATCGCCGCGTCGGCGATCGCGCTCAGTGCGACCGAGCGCATCCGGGTGGGCATAGCGGTGGTGTCCTCGATGGTCCGCCATCCGGCACTGCTGGGCATGGAGATCGCCACGCTCGCGCGTGCGTTCCCAGGGCGGTTCGCCCCGGGCATCGGGCACGGGGTGCCGGCGTGGACGGCCCAGATGGGGCTGACGGTGCGCTCACCGATGAGCGCACTACGGGAAACGCTGACCGGCGTGCGTGACCTGCTGGCCGGGCAGACCGTCACCGCGGAGGGCAAGGTGCACAGCTTCACCGACGTGACGCTCACCCACCCGCCCGCCGACCGGGTGCCGATCTACACCGGGGTCCTGGGGGACAAGGGCATCGCACTCACCGGCGAGCTGGCCGACGGGCTGGTCGTCAGTGCGTTGGCCCCCGCGGAGTACGTCGCCGCGACCCGCCTCAAGCTCGACAAGGCCGCGGCCGAGGCGGGCCGGACCGAACGTCCGGAACTCGTTGTGCTGTCCGCGGTCAACGTGGCCCGTGATCCTGCCGCGGCCGCACAGACCCGCGAACAGATCAAGCCCGTACTGGCCTTCTACCTCGCCGCGACCGGCCCCAACCCCATGCTGGCGGCGATCGGGGGCAACGAGCTGCTGACGGACATGATCGCCCGGGGCGGGCCCGAGGTGATCGAGGCCGAGATGCCCGATGAGTGGGTCGACGCCATGTCGGTGACCGGGACGCCGGAGCAGGCCGACGCGGGCTTCGGCCGTTTCTTCGACGCCGGCGCCGACAAGGTGATCGTGGTCCCGATCGTCGAGAGCACCAGCCGGGAGTCGCTGGCCGCCATCGCCTCGCTGATCTCCGATTCGTAAGCGCAGAAAGGGCTTTTCAACATGACACAATCCGACATCGATGCGATCCTGGCCGTGCACGACGGCTGGACGGCCGCCAACGTGGAATTGGTCGCCGAGAACATGATCGAGTTCTTTCCGTCCGGTGACAATTACCTGCAGTTCAACCTGAACGGGTTCACCTATCACGGTGTGCAGGACAAGGCCAAGCTGTGGCGCAATCTGCAGGCGGTGGGTGCGCGGATCAGTCGGATCGGTGACCTCGCGCCGCCCACGGTGCAGGTTTTCGGTGATGTCGCCCTGCTCACCTCGGAAGGTGAATGCGAGGTCCTGTTGCCGACACCCAGTGGCACCCTTGAGAGTTCGGGCGCGCTGCGGTACCGCAACACCGAGTTCTACCGCCGTGACGACGGCGACGGCGGCGCCCAATGGCGGATCTGGCACATGCATGTGAGCGAGGCCGCCGCCGAAGGTCTGCTGAAGTACGCGACCGAATGACGGACACATCCGAGACCAGGGTGGTGGACGGCCCGACCGGACCGTTGGCGCTGCACGTGTCCGGCCGGTTGGCCGGGCAGACACCCGTTGTGCTCGTGCACCCCATCAACACCGGGGCCGTGGTCTGGCGACAGGTGATACCCCTGCTGCAGCGTCCGGTTGTCGCCATCGATCTGCGGGGACACGGAAGCTCGGGTCTCCGTGGGCCGTTCACCGTCACCGACGGTTACCTGCTCGACGTGCTGGCGGTGCTCGACGCGCTCGGCCTGGACACCGTGCATCTGGCGGGCGGTTCGCTGGGTGGAACGATATCGCTGGCGCTGGCCGCGCTGCACCCGGCCCGGGTGCACAGCGTGACCACCCTCGGGTCGACGCTGGGCACCGGCCTGCCGGACGCCGCCATCGAGCAGATGGTCACCGACCTCACGGCGGTGGGGTCGAAGCAGTACTTCGCCGATCTGGTGCCGCAGGTGGTGGGCCCCGAATTCACCGCTGCGCCCGGTCTGGACGAGACGGCCCGGGTTGCCGGGAGCCGTCCGGAACAGACGGTCGCCGCCATCCTGCGGGCCGCCTTCAGCTCGGACATCCGCGACCTCGCGCCGCGGGTCCAGGCTCCGGTGCTCGCGGTCGCGGGAACCGCGGATCCCACGTGTCCGCCGGCGATGACCGAGGAGATCGCCGCGACGACCGGTGGCACCGTCGTCACACTGGCCGGGGTCGGGCATCTCCCGATGGTGGAGGTGCCCGACCGGGTGGCCGAACTGATCAACCGACACACCACGAACGGAGCATCGCCCCGATGACGTACTCGATCGTCGCCCGCGACCCGGCCACCGGCGAGCTCGGGATCGGTTCGCAGTCACACTTTTTCGGTGTCGGACGCCTGGTGGGCTGGGGTGAGACCGGTGTGGGAGTGGCCGCCACCCAGGCATTCGTCAACGTCGACTACGGGCCGCAGGCCGTGGCGGCCATGCGGGCGGGCGCATCCGCGCAGCAGGCCGTGGACCAGGTCACCGCCGCCGACCCGCTGAGTGCGTACCGGCAACTCGGCGTCGTCGATGCGAACGGTCTGGCGGTCTCCTTCACCGGCGGACGTTGCGCGCCGGCGGCCGGCGGGTTGGTTGCCGATGGCGTCGCGGTGCAGGGCAACATGCTGGCCCGCGACCGGGTGTACCACGACATGCTGGACGCTTACCAGGACGCGAAGGGCCCACTGGCCGAACGGATCCTGGCCGCGATGGTCGCGGCGGAGCAGGCCGGTGGCGATGTTCGCGGCTCGCAGTCGGCCGTGCTCACCGTCTACGGGCCGGACCGCTCGCAAACCCCGTGGCAGCATGTGCGGATCGACATCCGGGTGGATGACCACCCCGACCCGATATCCGAACTGTCCCGGTTGCTGCCCCGGCATCGGGCGTTCGACTTCATCGGTGAGGTCATCTTCGCCCAGGATCTGATGATCGGCCCGTATCAGAACGTCTCCCCGGAGACGTTGGAGGAGAAACTGTCCGGTCTGGCCGCCGCCGCCGAACTGCTCGGTGAGGACAACCGCGAAGCACAGTTCTGGCAGGCGTTGCTGATGGCACGCAGCGGTGACCGTGCCGGGGCGCGCCGGTTGTTCACCGAACTGTTCGGCTACCGTCCGGCGCTGCGGGAGTTCCTGATCGGCATCGCACCGCTGGGGTTCCTCGACGACGTGGCCGACTACCTGTGAGCGCCGCCTGCAGTGCGGTCGCGGCGGTCAACGATTGGCGCTGCGCGGAACTGACCGCCGCGATGGTGCGCTGTGACACCCGCAATCCGCCGGGTGACGAGACGGCCATCGTCGCCCTGCTCACCGATGTC
This sequence comes from Mycolicibacterium diernhoferi, assembly GCF_019456655.1. Taxonomy (NCBI): domain Bacteria; kingdom Bacillati; phylum Actinomycetota; class Actinomycetes; order Mycobacteriales; family Mycobacteriaceae; genus Mycobacterium; species Mycolicibacterium diernhoferi. Next base: position 736,125 of record NZ_CP080332.1, read on the forward strand.
CTGGTGGGGTTGGGGGCGAGTCCCGAGGTCTTCGAGCCCGCGCCCGGTCGGACCTCGCTGCTGGCCACCGTCACCGGTGCCGGTCCGTCCCCGCGGCCGACCCTGCTGATCAACGGTCACATCGACGTCGTGCCGGTGGTCGAGGAGGACTGGACACTGCCGCCCTTCGGTGGCGTCGTCCGCGACGGCCGGGTGTACGGGCGGGGGGCCTGCGATATGAAGGGCGGCATCGCGGCGGCTCTCGAGGGGCTGCGTGCATGCTTCGACGCCGACCTGCCCCCGCACTGTGACGTGGTGTTCCATCTGGTCGCCGACGAGGAGACAGGTGGCCGGTGGGGGACCGAAGCGCTGATGAACGCCGGCCGGATCTCGGCGGACGCGGCGATCGTCCCCGAGCCCAGCGAACTTCAGGTCTGCGTGGCGGAGCGCGGTGTGCTGCTCGCCGAGATCACGGTGTCCGGTCGGGCCGCGCACGGGAGCGATCCCGCTGTGGGGCACTCGGCGATCGCGGACGCGGCCCGGCTGGTGCAGGCACTGCACGAGGCCGACTTCGGGGGCACCGTCCACCCGCTGCTGGGCAGTCCCACCTGCAACGTCGGGACGATCGACGGCGGCACCGCGCCGAACATCGTCGCGAGTTCCTGCGTCCTGCGGGTGGATCGGCGGATCCTGCCCGGCCAGACCGAACATGACGCGGTGGCCGAACTGAACTCCCTGCTGGACCGCCTGGTACCGGATGTCGACCGGACACTGACAGTGCTGGCCTTCGCCGAAGCGTCGGAGTTGGTCGCCGATCACCCGTTCGCCGAGTTGGTGGGTACAGCCGCGGAGACGCGGCGTCCGGTCCGCGGCCTGTTCCTCGGGACCGATGCCCGGTTCCTCCGAAACCAGTTGGGAATTCCGACGGTGGTCTACGGGCCGGGGTCGATGACCGTGGCCCACAGCTGCGACGAGTATGTCGAGATCGCCGAGTTGGCAGAGGCAGCACGGACTTTCGCGACCGTCTTCAGCCGTTTCGGGGACCGACCGTGACCGAGAACCGGGCCGTCTCCGGTTGTCCGGGTGCGGCCGTCCGGTAACCCCCGCGGCGCAGCGCATCCGTGGGCGCGGCCATCGGTTCGATGGCGATCAGGTCATCCCCTGCTGGGGCGAACAGCTGCGCGGCCGGATAGCCCGCATCGAAGCTCACGTCGATGCGGTGCTCCCCGCCGGCGATGGTGAACACCGAGCCCGGCGCCACCTCGTCGAAGCCGTCGTCGAGCACCCGTTCGGCGAGCGGCGCCGACGCGGCGGGCAGGGGTTCGTGTGCGCCGGTCGGGATGCCGCGCTCGTCGACCGGCAGGTGCCGCATCGCCGGTGTGCCGAGTTCCCATTGCCCGCGCGGCACACCCGGAATCGTGAAGTACGGGTGGTACCCGAAGCACAGCGGCACCGGTACTGCCGCGGTGGGCTCGACGGTGGTCGCGATGCTCAGCGTGCGGTCGGCGAGCGTGATCCGCTGGGTGAGTACATGCCGGAACGGGAACGCCGCCAGGAGCTCGTCTGTGTCGTAATCGAGCGTGGCGGTGAGACTGTCGGATGACCGCTCGGTGATCTTCCAGCCGGGGTAGGCGGCCAGCACACCGTGTATCGGGGCGCCGTGTGGATCGGTACGCACCCGCCCTTCACCGGCGGTGAGATGGACCTGCGCTCCCTCCGCCCGGTAGTGATCAGCGCCCAGCCGGTTCGCCCACGGGTACAGGATCGGGATGCCCATCGTCTTGGCGTCGGTGACGTAGGCGTCCAAGCCACGGCGCCGGCCGAGGAATTCGAGCTCGCCCTCGGCCAGCGATGTGCCGATCATTCCGGCGTCCGGGACGAAGGTGGCCGTCAGCGCGGAGGACCGATCCCGCAGGGTGATGCGCTCCAACTCGGGCATAGGGCGATTCTGTCACGCCAGGGGATCATGCTGGATGCGCTCAGGGGGAGCGCCTTTGGCGATCAGCGCGGCCTTCGTCGCGGTCACCATATCGGGGCTGCCACAGATCAGTATCTGTCGGTCACCCCAACTGCCGTAACCGGTCACCACGTCGGGCAGCCGACCGGTCTGGCGGACATGCAGCCCGCGTGGCGGCCGGTGGTCGGGGTACTCCACGGCCCACGGCGGATCGGTGGCGTACTCCGAGACCGGAGTGACCGACAGCCACGGGTTCATCGACGCGATCTCCCACAGCGTGGGCAGGTCGTAGAGGTCGCAGGGGTAGCGGCCACCGAAGAACAGGTGCACCCGCGGATTGTCGGCGTAGAGGCACAGATCGGAGATCAACGCCCGCAGTGGGGCCAGCCCGGTTCCGCCCGCCACCAGCAGCACGTCGCCGTCGGTGCGGTCGATGTGCAGTCCACCATGCGGATTGGACAGCCGCCACCGGTCCCCGGGGCGGGTCTCGCCGACGATCGCCGGGCTGACCATGCCGCCGGACACCGAACGGATGTGAAATTCGATGGCCCCGCTGCTGTCGGAGGGGATGGAAGGGCTCAGGTAGCGCCACCGGCGCGGCCACTGCGGCACCTGGACCGTCACGTATTGGCCAGGGTGATACGGCAGCTGCCGGTCCAACTGCAACCGGATGACGGACACGTCCCGCGTCGCGCGGATGTGTTCGATCACCGTGCCGTCGACGTATGGCGGCCCCTGCTCGGCATTGGCCGCCCCGCGCATCACCCCGACCACCAGTTGAACGAAATCGGATGTGGCTTCGGCGATCCGAGCATCCCATGAATCCGCCAGCTGGTCGCGCAGAGTGCTCAGCAGTGCCTGGTGCAGGGCGTCGTAGTGCGCGGAGGTGACGCCGTACTTGCGGTGGTCCCGGCCGAGTTGGGCCATGAAGGCGACCGGTTCCTCGGCGCGTTGGGCGATCATCTCGGCCAGCAGCCAGTCCAGGGCCTCGGCGAAGGCGGCACGCTGGCGTGTCAGGTCCGGGGGGAACAGGTCGCGAGCCGACATGTCGGTGGCGAACCACCGGGCATAGAACCGGCCGATCACCCCGTCGGCGCCGACCGCGGCGCGCAGCGTCTGGAGTGCGTCGCGGTCGTCGAGTCCCACGGGACACGAGTCTAGGTGCGTCGCGCCGCGGCGATTCCGACGAGCACCGTTTCCGCGAGTGCCCAGCAGGTCAGAGCCACAATTGCGAGACCGCGCCGGACCCACCGAAGTAGGCGCATGCGCGCAGCAGCGCCGTGCCCCACCCGGCGGGCAACATCTCCGGGGCGCTGGTCAGCCCGGACATCGGGTTGCCGACCAGCACCGCGAGCAAGGCGCCGATGCTCGATCCCACCTTGCCGAACATCGAGCCCAGGCCGAGCCTGAACAGCAGGGCCGCGCCGACCCCGAGGTCAGGTGTCACCAGCGGTGAAAGGGCCCCGACGGGGTAGGAGGCGGGGCGAGCCGGTCTCCCGGGACGCGGTGCTGGCTGCCGCCAAACAGCACTTCGCTGCTGCCGGGTACGAAAAGACGACGCTGCGGGCCATCGCCCGGGACGCCCAGGTCGACCCGTCGATGGTGCTCTACCTGTTCGGTTCCAAGGAGGGTTTGTTCCGCGCGGCCATGCAGCTGATCATCGATCCGCAACGACTGGTCGAGGCGATCACCGACGGTGACGACGCCGGGCTGGGCACCCGGTTGGTGCGGGCCTACCTGGCCATCTGGGACGACCCCGACACCGGCGCCAGCATGGCAGCCATGGTGCCTCGGCGACGTCGAACGCCCACGCCAACCAGGCGTTCCGGGAGTTCATGCGGGAGTACGTGCTGACCGCGGTGTCCGGAGCGCTGGGTGGGGGGCCGGAGACCCGGATGCGTGCGGTGTTGGCGGCCGGCAATCTGATCGCGCCCGCGGTACAGCGCTATCTCACCGCCGACGTCGACGAACTGGGGTTGCCCGACGGCTACAGGCCGTGAATCCCCTTGTACAGCACCATGACACCGATCACGATCAGGATCGCGGCGACCAGCACGGCGTGCTGACGCTCCATCCACTCCTTCAGGCGGGTCAGCGGCGCGGCGAGCCGTTCCCCGGTGACGGCATAGGCCAGGATCGGAAGAATTGCCGTGCTGCCGGCGATCCCGACGAAGTACACCATCGATAGCCAAGCGTGAACCGGACCGACACCGGCCGACCCGATCGCCAAACCCGCTGCGATGCAGATGAACAGCACCTTCGGGTTCACCACCGCCAGCACCGCGGCGGTGACCAGCGCCCGGCCCGGGGTGAGGCCGCTGAGCTTGCGCATCCATGCCGGAGAATGCTCGGACTTGTGGCGGGTCGCCCACTTGTATCCGCCGAACACGATCAGTGCCCCACCCACGACGATGCGCAGCCAGGACGCCCAACCGGGCGGTTTGTCCAGGGAGCCGACCAGCCCGGAGGCGGCAACGAACGCCGAGACCAGGGCGGACAGCCCGAGTAGCCAGCCGGCCAGGAATGCGAGTCCGGTGGGGCGCGGCCGATCGGTGTGCAGGGCGAGCACCGCCGGGATGATCGACAACGGGGACAGGGCGATCACCATCCCCAACGGGATGAGTTCGGCGAGAACGGAACCCCAGCTGCCTGTCGTCAAAACTCGCACCACTTCCATCCACAGTTCTCGTACGAGAACGCAATATCCTCCGGCTCGGCACCGTTGTGCTCGATGACTGTATCGGCGGTTGTGCCCGTGGCCTCGACCGAGGTGACCGTCAGGTTCAACCTGCCCGCCTCGGCGCGCATCCGGGTGAAGTCGGCCCGGGAGAACTGCTCAGCGCCGCGCATGCCGGCAGCGATCAGCAGTACGGCTGCGACCGCCCCGAGGATCAGCGCGGTGCGTACGCCCGGCGGTGGGTTGAAGCGCATCGCAACAGTGTGGCCGAAACGATGCGACGCGTCTCAGCGGCGCGCTGCGAGCGCCGCTTCGGCTGCGGCGGCCTGTTCGGGTGTCGGCAGCTTGAGACCGTGCTCCAGCAGTTCGCGGGCCGAGGCGGCGTCCTGGCCTTGCATCCGCAGCAGCCCGGACACCAACTCGTACTGACCGGCACGGCCCTTGGCCGCGGCCACCGCCGCCACGGCCAGTATCTCGCGGGCGAGCTCGGCTTCGGTCATGTCCGATACCCGCGGCGCCAGTTCCACCCGATGAATCGAGCCATCCATCAGCGCGGCCACCGAGACCGTGCCGGCGGCGTTGTGGGCGTAGAACAGCGGATCGGGAATGGCGGCGTCGGGTTCCTCGGCCGGAACGTAGATGTCGAATGCGCCCAGGCCGGTGTCCTCTTCGTCGGCGAGGCGCGGCTCGTACTCGGTCATCGCGGCGGCATCTGTTCGTCGATCGAACTGCCACCCTGCGCGTCGGTTCGAACGTATTGCGAGGCAGCGGTATTCAGATTCGCTTCATGCGCCTGCGACATGGTCTCGAGTGCGATGCAGGCACGCCTGCGGGCCTCGGCGACCAGCTCGGCGGCCGCCGCCGTGGCGCTGCACACCTGCCCGTGAGTCCGCAGCACCGACTCGGACACGCCGTCGACGAGGCCGGTCGCCTGCCCGATCCGAGTGGCGGCATCCCCGTGCTTCTGTGCCAAGTCGCGAAGATGACTTGGCGTGACACGTAATTCGTCTGGCGGGCCGGGCGGGCTTGTCATTGCTGCTCCTCACATGCTGGTCGGATAGCATTCGGCGGCGATCTCGTCATAGATCCGCGCGGCATCTTTCATGGTCTGCGCCGACCGCTCGGAATGGTTCGACAGTTCGTTCATGTACCAGAGGCAGGTCGGGATCGACACGCCCACGGCGGCGATCTCGATTTCGCGGGACATGGCGGGCCCGACTCTGGGTATGGCGCGCACTGCCAACGCCGGCGCGATGGCGTTACCCATCAGGGTCGCGGCGTTGTTCAATATCCGGCGGGTGGTGTTGACCGCTCCGGCCTCCGACGAGATCGCCATCAGGACATCGAGGTCGGCGTCCGGCATGCGGCGTGCCCGGTTCTTCTGCTTCTCGTTGGCAAGTTCGTAAGCATCGGCTGCGGGACCCGACCAGCTGTCGTTCGGGTACGCGGTCTCCAGGCCATCGGCGACGCTGTTGAAGCGCTGCGCGCTTTGGCTGTAGCCATCCCCGTCTTCGGGAGTGTTGGTCCAACCGCACTGCATCTGCATGGCCAGCACCGTCTGCAAGCCACCGGAGATGATCAAAGTCTGCTTTGCGAGTGGCAGCATGCCCTGGGCGACAGAGGCGACTTCACCCAAATCGGCTGCACGGTTCCACAACCCGTCGACACCATGCTCACCGATGATGTCGGCGGCGGAAAAAAGGCCTGTGACCATGTCACCGGCTGCGCCGATCGGTCCTATCGGATCCGCTCTGCGCAGGGTTTCGCCCAGCTTCTGCATCACGTCGCTGTACGTGTCGAACAGCCCCATCCGTCCCCCTTGTATTCAAGGTAACAGCTCTGTTCAATGGCTCGAAGCACCGAAATTCTGGTTGAGGGGGACGTCATCACCGATCCGACGCTGCCGGCCGCGGCCGGCTGGTTCACCGATCCATGGGAGCCGGACCGGGTCCGCTTCTTCGACGGTTTGAAGTGGACCGACCAAGTGGCCGCTGCTTCGACGGCTGCATCGGGTTACCCTCTGGGACAACGTATCCTGTTCCTGCGCGAGCAGGCTGCATCCGCTGACGGTGATGCTTCTTGCGTGCTGCTCGACGTGCATGGTGCGCCGCTGGGCGCCGTTTCGTCGCGAGTTCGCCTTCCGCTCGCGATCGGGCGGGACACTCGAACAATAGAGTTCGATGTCGTCAACCCCGCCGGACGGCTTCTCCTCACTGTGGCCAGATCTGGTGGGAGAAGGGACCAACGCATCACCATCGGCGATGCCGGTGGCCACGAGGTCGGACGCCTGTCGCAGACGGGTTCCTATTGGCGACGTGTACGTCTGGGGAGATTGTCGATGCGACTGGAGTCAAGTGATCGCCCATTGGCGCAGACAACTTTTCACCTGGATCCCACCGGTGGTCGCGGTTTGGCGCCGCAGCACGTGTACGACACAGTGGGCGCGGCGATCGCGACGGTGACGCCACTTCACCCGGCGGTCACCGGACCGCAGCAATTGTTGGCCTATCGACTGGATTGTCCACAGGCGGTATCGAACCCGCTGCCGACCCTGCTGTCGGCGGTCCTGATCGCTCGGTACCTGTACGACCGGCTGGAGTACCGCGGCGGCTGGCTCGACCAGGCCGCGTACTGGGTGTCCCGACCCAGTTGGCACCAATAGCTGCGGCGGTGCGTTCCCGGCCGGCGAGAACTGTTGTAGCCGGTGTTCACCGCGAACTCCGACCCCGGTTGTCGTTTGCTTAGTTCCTTTTTCAACGACCAGTTTCCGGTCGCGGCATGCTGTGAGCTCTTGTAGTGTCCGATCCGATACGTCGACTGGGGGGTCGGCGTGCGGGGGGCGGGGGTTTCCGAATGCTGGCGTTCATCACGTCGTTACGTCATCCGGACAATGCGCGCGACTATGCGAGAAACGAACGGCTGCTCCAGGACACGTTGAACTCGATTGCGCTGCAGACGTCGAGCGAATACATCGTGGTCGTTGTCAGCAACGTTGCGCTGTCCTTTCCGCTACCCGACCGGGTGGTGTCCGTCGTCGTCGATTTCCCGCCGCCGGCGCCCGCCGGGACGCACGCGTCATACCCGGCGGTCGTGTGGGACAAGGGTACGAAGCTCGGGATCGGTCTGATAGCCGTCCGTGAGCACGCCCCCGATTACGTGATGATCACCGACGCCGACGATTTCGTGCACCGCGATCTCGTTGCCTTCACGTCCCGGCATGCGGGTGAGCCCGGCTGGTACATCTCGCGCGGATGGCGTTATTCCGGCAAACGGAACGTCTACCGCAGCCTGCGCGCGTTCCATCTCCAGTGCGGCACGTCCTACATCCTGCCGTTCGCCGCCTACGGGGTGCCCGACGACGCAACGCCCGACATCGGGCAGGGGGAGGTCTTCGATATCTTCGGCGATCTGCTGGCCACGATTCTCGGGTCACACATGAGGGTCCGGCAGTGGGCGAACAAGCACGGCTATCGCCTTGCCCCGCTGCCCTTCCGCGGGGCCGTGCACCACGTGGACACCGGCGAGAATCACTCGCAAGGCACGTTTGGCGGCCTCGCGAGGTCCGCCACGCAGGAGATGTGGGAGACGTACGGCATGCCGCCCCGGCCTCCCGCTACGTCCATGCGCCCACGGTGGGTGCTGGGCACCCCATCGGCGCTCGTCGGGAGTGGCTACAACTATCTCCAGCGCAAGATGGACGCGCTGGTGACCGACGATTCACCCCGGTTCGATCTGGCTCCCTACCGGGCTCAACTCGGCCCCTGAGAAATCAGCCGTGACGTGGGGGTGTGCTGCCCTCGAAATCGTTGTGCCCCAGGGTATTCACGAAGTTCGCTCCGAGTAGGTCGAGCTCACGGCCGTACGCCGCGGCCCAGTCGCCGAACGGGTTGTGCGCCAGGTACTCGTTGCGGAACCGATCGTCCTCGGACACCTCGGTGAGGCAGAACCCGGGAATGGTCAGATCGACCACCGGGCTGCCGCGCTCGACCTCGGCGAGCACCAGGGGGGCGTTGCCACCCAGGAACCGGTCGAGGACCCAGCCGTCCTCGCCCAGCCACGCGGAGTACCGCACCTTGGCGACGACGTGCTCGGCCCGGCTGACGATCTGGCCGGCGACCATCGGATCGAGATTGCGCTCGGCCTCGTACCGGGTGCCACCGGCCGCCGGACCCTTGGCGGTCATGGTGCCGATCGCGTCCTCGCCGAGGCGCTGCACGAGGGCGGCGGGAGTCCCGTCCAGGGTGTCGGGCGCGGGACCCTGCAGGCGGATGCGGACGGCATAACCGTCGGCCGCGAACAGATACGCCTGCACGATCAGCGCGGGGCTGGGATCGGATGTTGCGACGGCGGGCAGTTCACGGACGAAGAATTTTCGTTCGAACTCGAAGTCGCCGAAGCCGGAGTCGGACATGTTCAGACGTTAACCCCGACCGGCCGAAGGTGCGCTGACCTCGGCGGGTGCGGCGGGTCGAGAAATTGGTCGAAGATTTCTAGAGTTGAGCGGAACAGACTCAACCTTGACTGCGTTGGACAACACGAGAAGCATTTTCCCCAGCTGCAACAGCCCTAGAAAGGTAGGTGTCGTGGACTCGTTCAACCCGACCACGAAGACTCAGGCGGCACTGACCTCTGCCCTGCAGGCGGCGACCGCCGCAGGCAACCCGCAGATCACTCCCGCTCATTTATTGATGGCGCTGCTCACGCAGAACGACGGCATCGCCGCGCCCCTATTGGAGGCGGTCGGAGTCGAGCCCGCAACCATCCGCGCCGAGGCCGAACGCCTCATCAGTCGGTTGCCGAGCGTATCCGGCTCCAACTCGCAGCCCCAGCTCAGCCCGGACGCGATCACCGCGATCACCACGGCGCAGCACCTGGCCACCGAGATGGACGACGAATACGTCTCGACCGAGCACCTGATGGTCGGTTTGGCCACCGGCGGTCACGACGTCGCCAGGCTGCTGACCGGGGCCGGCGCCTCGCCGGATGCCCTGCGGGACGCGTTCACCAAGGTCCGGGGCAGTGCCCGGGTCACCACCCCCGATCCGGAGGGTTCGTACCAGGCGCTGGAGAAGTACTCCACCGACCTGACCGCGCGCGCCCGCGAGGGCAAGCTCGACCCGGTGATCGGGCGCGACAACGAGATCCGTCGCGTCGTGCAGGTGCTGAGCCGCCGCACCAAGAACAACCCGGTGCTCATCGGTGAGCCCGGCGTCGGTAAGACGGCGATCGTGGAGGGCCTGGCCCAGCGCATCATCGCCGGCGACGTGCCGGAAAGCCTGCGGGACAAGACCGTCATCAGCCTGGACCTCGGGTCGATGGTGGCCGGCGCCAAGTATCGCGGTGAGTTCGAGGAGCGGCTGAAGGCTGTCCTCGACGACATCAAGAACTCGGCCGGGCAGGTCATCACCTTCATCGACGAGTTGCACACCATCGTGGGCGCCGGTGCCACCGGCGAATCGGCGATGGACGCCGGCAACATGATCAAGCCGATGCTGGCCCGTGGCGAACTGCGCCTGGTCGGTGCCACCACGCTCGACGAGTACCGCAAGTACATCGAGAAGGACGCCGCCCTGGAGCGCCGCTTCCAGCAGGTCCTGGTCGGCGAACCCTCCGTGGAGGACACCGTCGGCATCCTGCGTGGCCTCAAGGACCGCTACGAGGTGCACCACGGTGTGCGCATCACCGACTCCGCGCTGGTCGCCGCGGCGACCCTCTCGGATCGGTACATCACCGCGCGGTTCCTGCCGGACAAGGCCATCGACCTGGTCGACGAGGCCGCGTCCCGGCTGCGCATGGAGATCGACTCGCGCCCCGTCGAGATCGACGAGGTCGAGCGGTTGGTCCGGCGCCTGGAGATCGAGGAGATGGCGCTGGCCAAGGAGGAGGACGACGCCTCCAAGGACCGGCTGGAGAAGCTGCGCGCCGAGCTCGCCGACAAGAAGGAGCAGCTGTCCGAGCTGACCACCCGGTGGCAGAACGAGAAGGGCGCCATCGACATCGTCCGCGAGCTGAAGGAACAGCTGGACAGCCTGCGCGGCGCGGCGGACCGCGCCGAGCGGGACGGTGACCTGGCCAAGGCCGCCGAACTGCGGTACGGCCGCATCCCGGAGGTCGAGAAGAAGCTCGACGCCGCGTTGCCGGTCGCCGAGGCTCGCGAGAACGTGATGCTCAAGGAGGAGGTCGGTCCCGACGACATCGCCGAGGTGGTGGAGGCGTGGACCGGGATCCCGTCCGGCCGGATGCTGGAGGGCGAGACCGCCAAGCTGCTGCGCATGGAGGATGAGCTGGGCAAACGCGTCATCGGGCAGCGCAAGCCCATCGCCGCGGTGTCCGATGCGGTGCGCCGCGCTCGCGCCGGTGTCGCCGACCCGAACCGCCCGACCGGCTCGTTCATGTTCCTCGGCCCCACCGGTGTCGGTAAGACCGAGCTGGCCAAGGCGCTGGCGGAGTTCCTGTTCGATGATGACCGCGCCATGGTCCGCATCGACATGAGCGAGTACGGCGAGAAGCACTCGGTGGCCCGCCTGGTCGGTGCGCCTCCGGGCTACATCGGCTACGACCAGGGCGGCCAGCTCACCGAGGCGGTGCGTCGCCGCCCGTACACGGTGGTGCTGTTCGACGAGATCGAGAAGGCGCACCCGGACGTGTTCGACGTGCTGCTGCAGGTGCTCGACGAGGGCAGGCTGACCGACGGTCAGGGCCGCACGGTGGACTTCCGCAACACCATCCTGATCCTGACCTCCAACCTGGGTGCCGGCGGCACCGAGGAGCAGGTGATGGCCGCGGTGCGCTCGGCGTTCAAGCCGGAGTTCATCAACCGGCTCGACGACGTGCTGATCTTCGATCCGCTCAATCCCGATGAGTTGGTGCACATCGTCGACATCCAGCTGAATCAGCTGCAGAAGCGGCTGGCCCAGCGCAGGCTCACCCTCGAGGTGTCGCTGCCCGCCAAGCAGTGGCTCAGCGAGCGTGGTTTCGACCCGCTCTACGGTGCCCGTCCGCTGCGCCGACTGGTGCAGCAGGCCATCGGCGATCAGCTGGCCAAGATGTTGCTGGCGGGTCAGGTGCACGACGGTGACACCGTGCCGGTCAATGTCAGCCCCGACGGAGAAAGCCTGATCCTGGGCTGAGTGTGTGACTTCGGCGCGCTCACGTACGTTCTGCGCACGTGAGCGCGCCGAAATCGCGGTGCGGCGAGGATTGTGACCTTCTCGAGTTCGGGCGAAACCGCACCGAGCAAGTACGCTGAAGTCAATGGTTCCTCTCTGGTTCACGCTGTCCGCCCTCTGCTTCGTGGGGGCGGCCGTCTTGTTGTACGTGGATAACGACCGTCGGCGCGGTTTGGGCCGACGGCGTAAGTCGTGGGCGAAGTCGCACGGTTTCGACTATGAACACGAATCTGCCGACATCCTCAGCCGCTGGAAACGCGGCGTGATGTCGACCGTCGGTGAGACCGTCTCTGCGCGCAACGTGGTGCTCGGACAGATTCGCGGCGAGGCCGTCTTCATCTTCGACATCGACGAAGTGGCCACCGTGATCGCCCTGCACCGCAAGGTCGGCACCAACGTGGTGGTGGATCTGCGCCTGAAGGACATCAAGGAGCCCCGCGAGAGCGACATCTGGCTGCTCGGCGCGATCGGCCCCCGGATGGTCTACTCCACCAACCTGGATGCGGCCCGACGAGCCTGCGACCGCCGGATGGTGACGTTCGCCCACACCGCGCCGGACTGCGCCGAGATCATGTGGAACGAGCAGAACTGGACGCTGGTGGCCATGCCGATCACCAGCACCCGCGCCCAGTGGGACGAGGGTCTGCGCACCGTCCGCCAGTTCAACGACCTGCTCCGGGTGCTGCCCCCGGTTCCGCAGCCGGGGCAGAGCGGTGCCCGCGGCGGGCAACCCGCGCTGGCCCGCCGCAGCGGATCACCGAGCCGGCCGCTGTTGCCGCGCCCCGCAGAACTTCCCGCCGGACGCGGCGACCTGCCGCCCGGGCGTGCCGATGTGGGCCGCTACATGCAGCAGCGCCCGCCGGTGCACAACAGCACCCGGCAGGCGCCGCACTACCAGCGGTGACAACCCCGGAAGCACGCTCGGCGCTGATCACCGGGCCCACCGCCGGTCTGGGCGAGGGATTCGCCCGGCGGTTCGCCGCCGACGGATACGACCTGGTCCTGGTGGCCCGCGACGAGGCGCGCCTGAATCGACTCGCCGCCGAACTGCGTGACGAGGCCGGTGCGAACGTCGAGGTGCTACCGGCCGACCTGGCCCTGGCCACCGACCGTGAGAAGGTCGCCGAGCGGCTGCGGGCCGGAGTGCACACCCTGGTGAACAACGCCGGTTTCGGCACGTCGGGGGAGTTCTGGACCGCCGACTACGCGCTGTTGCAATCCCAGTTGGACGTCAACGTCACCGCCGTCATGGCGCTCACCCACGCCGCGCTGCCCCCGATGCTCGCCGCCGGGTCGGGCACCGTGATCAACGTCGCCAGCGTCGCCGGTCTGATGCCCGGGCGCGGCTCCACCTACTCGGCGTCGAAGGCCTGGGTGATCGCCTTCTCCGAGGGCCTGGCCAATGGCCTGACCGGCACCGGCGTCGGGGTGCACGCGCTGTGCCCGGGGTTCGTGCGCACCGAGTTCCATCAGCGTGCCGGCATCGACATGACGGGCACGCCGTCCTGGTTCTGGCTGCAGGTCGACGATGTGGTGCGTGACTGCCTGCACGATGTCGCCAAGGGTGAGGTCGTCATCGTGCCCGGGCTGCAGTACAAGGCGCTCACGGCCGGCAGTCGTCTGGTGCCCCGGAAACTCTTGCGCGGCTTGACCAAGCGAGTGGGCCGCGGCAGAGGACGAACCTGAATGCAGTTGGCACGCAAGGTGGCGTCCGTGCTTGCGGTCGCGGCGCTGCTGGCCGGCTGTGCCGGCAGTGATGACCAGCGCGGCCCGTGGGGCGCCCAGCAGGCGACGATCGGTGAATCCCTGTCGATCCTGGGCTGGAACGTCTCGGTGTCGAATCTGCGGTTCGAAGGCGATCGGGTGCTCATCGACGTGGACGCCGCAGTGGCCGACGAGGGCGCCGAGCACGCCGCCCCGGAGAGTCTGCGCTTCGGCCTCTACGGCGCGCTGGCACATCCCATCGAGGCCGACGCCGTCGGCGGCTGCGCCTCGGCCACCGACCTGAGTCTTCGGCCGGTCACCGCCGCCGATCCTCAACGCCTCAGTGGGACAGCATGTCTGGGGCCGCTGCGGGATCAGAGTCAGGTGCGCGGGGTGTACCTGTATTCGCCGCAGGACCGGATTCCGCAGACGACGGTCGCCTACGCGGCGGCCTTCCCGGTGGGCCTGGCGCCCACCAACCCCGCCGACACCGGCCTGACGCTGCGCTCGACGAGTGTCGACGCCTTCCGGGCCGACGGTTCGCAACTCGCGCCGACCGCACTCGGGGACCCGCAGGCATTCACCGGCAACGGGTACATGCTGCTCGGGCTGTCGATCGACGGGTTGGCGCAACGGTACGAGGACGACGCGGTGGCCCGGGGCGGTCCGCTCATGGTGCTGACCGCGCCCACCCTGCCCGGCGCCGGCCTCTCGCACGCCTGCTCGGTGTACGGGTCCTCGCTGCTGGTGCTGCCGGACGCGGCCCGGGACGCGGTGTCCATCCGGGCATCGATGTGCACCCAGGGCGAGATCAACGCCGCCCTGCTCTACCCGTCGGTGTCGGTGGTCGGCACCCGTGCGGCGCTGTGGACCACCGGTGACTGACGACGACAAACCCGGCCCCACCGAGTGGGGCGAGACGCCCGGCGTCGGTCCCTGGCCGGGCCCGTGGCCCACCGGTGACGAGGCCGCGCGGTACGACCCGGACTTGCTGCGCGACGGGGACACCCGCAATGTCGTTGACGCCTACCGCTATTGGACGCGCGAGGCGATCATCGCCGACATCGACAAGCGGCGCCACCCGCTGCACATCGCCATCGAGAACTTCGGCAGCGACGCCAACATCGGCACCGTGGTGCGCACCGCGAACGCCTTCGCGGTGCACACCGTGCACATCGTCGGCCGGCGCCGGTGGAATCGCCGCGGCGCCATGGTGACCGACCGTTACCAGCGGCTGCGCCACCACGACAGCACCGCCGACCTGCTGGAGTTCGCCGCCGACGAAGGCCTGACCGTCGTCGCCGTCGACAACGTGCCCGGCTCCCTGCCGCTGGAAACCGCGGAGCTCCCGCGGCGTTGTCTGTTCATCTTCGGGCAGGAGGGTCCCGGCATCACCCCGGACGCGTCCGCGGGTGCGCAGCTGACGGTGTCCATCGCCCAGTTCGGATCGACCCGCAGCATCAACGCAGGTGTCGCCGCCGGGATCGCGATGCACGCCTGGATCCGCGCTCACGCGGACATATCCCAGGCGTGGTAGGGCCCGTCTAGGGCAGTATCTAGGCCATGGTGCAGGTGTGGGCAAATCGTGCGGCCAGTTCCGAGGCGGCCATCGTCAAGCGCCACCTCAGGCGACTGTGGGGGCTGCCCGGCACCCAGCTCGGTGTGGTGGCCTGGCCGGCGGCCCGCAAGCAGACCCTGTTCGGCACCTGGCATTACTGGTGGCAGGCCCACCTGCTGGACTGTCTGGTCGATGCGCAGCTGCGTGACCCGCAGCCGGCGCGGCTGACCCGCATCAACCGTCAGATCCGTGGGCACCGCATCCGCAACAACGGCCGCTGGACCAACGACTACTACGACGACATGGCCTGGCTGGCGCTGGCCCTGGAGCGGTCCGGCCGGCTCTGTGGGGTGGGCCGGCCCAGGGCGCTGGACACGCTGGCCGACCAGTTTCTCAACTCCTGGGTGCCCGAGGACGGCGGCGGAATTCCCTGGCGCAAGCAGGATCAGTTCTTCAACGCCCCGGCCAACGGGCCGGCCGGCATCTTCCTGGCCCGCCATGATCGGGTGCGCCGCGCCCAGCAGATGGCCGACTGGATCGACGAGACACTGATCGACCCCGAGACCCAGCTGGTGTTCGACGGCATCAAGGGCGGCTCGTTGGTACGCGCCCAGTACACCTACTGCCAGGGCGTGGTGCTCGGGCTGGAGGTCGAACTCGCCCGCCGGACCCAGGACCCCGACCATGCCGAACGGGTGCATCGGCTGGTCGCCGCGGTGCGCGAGCAGATGACCACCTCTGGCGTGATCCGCGGCGCCGGCGGCGGTGACGGCGGCCTGTTCAACGCGATCCTGGCCCGCTATCTGGCCTTCGTCGCCACTGACCTGCCGGGCACCTCCGCCGAGGACGACCAGGCCCGCGCCGCCGCGCGTGAGATGGTGCTCACCTCGGCGCAGTCGGCCTGGGACTACCGCCAGACCGTCGACGGGCTGCCGTTGTTCGGTGCGTTCTGGGACCGCAATGCCGAAGTGCCGCAATCGGTCACCGGTGACGCGCAGTTCGTGGAGGGTGCGGTCAACGCGTCCGCGGTGGCCGAACGCGATCTGTCGGTGCAGCTCTCGGGCTGGATGCTGATGGAGGCCGCGCACACCCTGGACGCCGACACCGCCGAGCCCGCGGCCGAGTGATCCGCCGCATCCCGACCGCCGCGCGCAGCGGCGAGAACATCGCCGCCGCGCTGCTGCTCGGCTTCACCGTGCTGGCCATCCTGTGGTCCAATTCGCCCTGGGCGCAGAGCTATACGGACTTCTGGAACACCGAGATCGGGATCCTCTTCGGCAACGTCCACGTCGAGATGACCGTCAAACATCTGGTCAACGACGCGCTGATGACGTTCTTCTTCTTCGTCGTCGGGCTGGAGGTCAAGAGCCAGTTCGCCATCGGCGAGCTCACCGACCGCTCCCGCGCCGCGGTGCCGGTGCTCGCCGCGCTGGCCGGGCTGATCGTGCCCGCGCTGATCTTCCTGCTGCTCAATCCGAGCGGCGACGACGCCCGGGCCTGGGGTGTGGTGATCTCCACCGACACCGCCTTCCTGGTCGGCGCACTTGCCATCATCGGGCCCAAATACCCGGCGCGGCTTCGCACCTTCCTGCTGACGCTGGCCGTCGTCGACGATGTCGGCGCGCTGCTGGCCATCGCGCTGTTCTACTCCGAACAGGTCCGGATCTGGCCGCTGGTGATCTCGGCGGGCCTGATCGCGGCGATCGCCGCCGTGCGGCGGCTGCCCGCCGGCCGGGGACCCGCCTACTTCGTCCTCGGCTTCGGCCTGTGGCTGGCGTTGTTCACCGGCGGCGTGCATCCCACCCTCGCCGGAGTCGCGGTGGCCCTGCTGATCCCGGTGTTCACGCCGGAGCGGGAGCGGGTGGAGGAGGCCGCGGAGGTGGTCAGCGCGTTCCGGCAGTCACCGAACTCCGAATACGCCCGCGCGGCCGCGCGCAGCCTGCGCGACTCGATCTCGATCAACGAACGCCTGCAGACCGGGTTCGGGCCCTACGTCTCGTTCCTGGTGCTGCCGCTGTTCGCGCTCGCCAACGCCGGTGTGCGGTTCGATCTGGAGACCATCGAGATGGCGGCGACATCCCCGCTGACCTGGGGTGTGATCGCCGGTCTGGTGGTGGGCAAGTTCGTCGGCATCACCGCCGCCACCGCGATCGTGCGGGGGACCGGCCTGGGCCGGCTGGCGCCGGGGCTGACCCTGCGCCGCGTCGCGGGCGGGGCCGCGCTCTCCGGCATCGGGTTCACCATTTCGCTGTTCATCGTCGACATCGCCATCACCGACCCGGTCAAGCAGGAGCTGGCCCGGGTGGGCGTGCTGGTGGCCTCGGTGGTGGCCTTCGCGCTGGGCTGGCTGCTGTTCACCGTGATCGATCGGATCAGCCCGCCGGTTGCCGTGGGGGCCAAACTGATCCGTGACGTCGACCCCCAGCGCGACCACATCGTCGGTCACCCGGACGCCCCGCTCACGCTGGTCGAATACGCCGACTTCGAGTGCCCGTTCTGCAGCCGGGCCACCGGCTCGATCGACGAGGTGCGGGCCCACTTCGGGGACCGGCTGCGTTACGTGTGGCGCCACCTGCCGCTGGAACGGATGCATCCGCATTCGGCGGACGCCGCCCGGGCCAGCGAGGCGGCCGCCCTGCAGGGCCGGTTCTTCGAGATGGGCTCCCGGATGTTCGAGATGCAGGACCACCTGGAGTGGGAGCACATCTACCGGTACGCCGACGGAGTCGGTTGCGATATCCGCAAGTTCGACGAGGACCTGGAGTCGGCGAAGGTGCTGCACCGGGTGCGCGACGATGTCGACGACGCCGAGTTGATGGATCTGAACTCCACGCCGACCTTCTTCGTCAACGGCAAACGGCACACCGGGCCGTACGACTCGGCCAGCCTGATCCGCGCGCTGGAGAGTTAGGACTGCTCGGCGAGCGGGCCTTCGCCGGCCTTCTTGGCTTCCTTGCGCCGCTTGTACCACTCGATGGCGATCGGCAGCACCGAGACGATCACGATGCCGATCACGATCGGCTCCAGCAGCTTCTGGATGATCTCGAACCGGCCCAGCCAGAAGCCCAGCAACGTCAGGCCACAACCCCACACGATGGCGCCCACGGCGTTGTACAGGGTGAACACCGCGTAGTTCATCTTGGCCGCACCCGCGGTGATCGGCGCCAGGGTGCGCACGATCGGCACGAACCGGGCGATCACGATCGCGAACGGGCCGCGCTGCTCGAAGAACAGATGGGCCTCATCGAGATACTTCTGCTTGAGGAACCGGGCGTTCGGTTTGAACATCGCGGTGCCCACGTTGCGGCCGATCCAATAGCCGACCTGCGCGCCCAGGATGGCGGCGATCGGGATGAACAGCAGCAGCTGCCAGAGCTGGAAGTTCACGTTGGCGACATTGCCCTCCGCGGAGGCGGTCGAGATACCGGCGGCCAGCATGCCCGCCACGAACAACAGCGAATCGCCGGGCAGGATCGGGAACAGCACGCCCGATTCGACGAACACCACCACCAGCAGTCCGACCAGCGCCCAGGTGCCGAAGTAGCTCAGCAGGTTGATCGGATCCATGAAATCCGGCATCAGTGCCAGATGGGTGGTTGTCATGAGGCCCCAAGATACCGGCTTCGGCTTACGGGCAGGCCACGGCGATCTGATAGCTGGAATCGACGATCCGTGCGGGGTTCGCCGAATCGGTGCCGGCGCCCGACCCGGAGATGACGACGGTGTCGCCGTTGCGGCGGGCGGTGGGCGGCAGGCTGCCGGTACCCACTGCGAAGCCCAGAGCGACGCCGCCGACGTCACCGATGCTGACCGAGCGGACGGCCGGCTCGTCGTCGTCGGTCACCACCACGCTGACACCCAGGGAACTCTCCCCGACGCTGATCGTGGTCAACCCGCCGTCGGTGGAACAGTCGACCGGACCGGTGGGCCCGGTGTCGCCGTTGACGATGATCTGGGCCCGGCCGGGCGGAACTGTGCTGGCAGGCACCGGTGCCGGCGGTATGACAGGCGCCACGACCGGGGTGGGGGCCGGGCCGGGGGCGGGGGTCGGGGCGCAGCCCACGGTGGTCACCGCCAGGGCCGCCGAAGCCGCGGCCGCGAGCACTTTCAGGACCGACATGGCGCGCATTTCTGTGAGGCTAAACGGTCCACCCGACAGCCGCCCTGCCGCGGCCGTTCCTTTATTGAGATACTTCCGGGGAAAGCGCACGCGAACCAGGAGGAATTCCATGCCCATCGCTACGCCCGAGGTCTACGCCGAGATGCTCGGCCGTGCCAAGGAGCATTCGTTCGCCTTCCCGGCGATCAACTGCACCTCCTCGGAAACCATCAATGCCGCCATCAAGGGATTCGCCGACGCAGGCAGTGACGGCATCATCCAGTTCTCGACCGGCGGCGCGGAGTTCGGCTCCGGTCTCGGCGTGAAGGACATGGTCACCGGTGCGGTGGCGCTGGCCGAGTTCGCGCACGTCGTCGCCGCCAAGTACGACGTCACCGTCGCACTGCACACCGATCACTGCCCCAAGGACAAGCTGGACGGCTTCGTCCGCCCGCTGCTGGCCATCTCGGCCGAGCGTGTCGCCAAGGGTCAGAACCCGCTGTTCCAGTCGCACATGTGGGACGGCTCCGCGGTGCCGATCGACGAGAACCTGCAGATCGCGCAGGAACTGCTGAAGCTGTCGACCGAAGCCAAGATCATCCTGGAGATCGAGATCGGCGTGGTCGGCGGTGAAGAGGACGGCGTCGAGGCCGAGATCAACGAGAAGCTGTACACCAGCCCCGAGGACTTCGAGAAGACCATCGACGCGCTCGGCTCCGGCGAGAACGGCAAGTACCTGCTGGCCGCCACCTTCGGCAACGTGCACGGTGTGTACAAGCCGGGCAACGTGAAGCTCAAGCCGGAGATCCTGGCGCAGGGCCAGAAGGTCGCCGCCGCCAAGCTGGGCCTCGCCGACAGCGCCCAGCCGTTCGACTTCGTCTTCCACGGTGGTTCGGGCTCGCTGAAGTCCGAGATCGAGGACTCGCTGCGCTACGGCGTGGTGAAGATGAACGTCGACACCGACACCCAGTACGCATTCAGCCGCCCGATCGCCGACCACTTCTTCACCAACTACGACGGTGTATTGAAGGTCGACGGCGAGGTCGGCAACAAGAAGGTCTACGACCCCCGTAGCTACCTGAAGAAGGCCGAGGCCGGCATGACCGAGCGCGTCATCGAGGCGTGCAACGACCTGCACAGCGCGGGCCGGTCGGTTTCCGCGAGCTGACATCCTGCACGAATTCGGCGCGGTTTCGTACGTTCTACGTACGGGACCGCGCCGAAGTCGTTTTGCGGGTCAGCCGTTCTGGCAGATCTTCCACTGATCGTCGCGGAACTGCAGATCGAAGCTGCGCGTCGACCGGGTCTGCGGGGCGTTGGCCATGAACGTCGTGACGTTGGCCTCGGCGTGCCCGTCGACGACGACGACCTCGTCGATGCTGGCGACCACCGGATACTGCTTGGCGGCCGCGACACGCTTGTGCGTGTCGGCCCATGAGTCGTCGTCGTAGTTGACGTAGGACTCCCGGGTCGCCCCGCAAGTGATGTCCCGCAGCGCGGACAGATCACCCTTCTGGATGGCGGCGTCGAAGCTCTCGATGGTCGAGCGGACCTGCTCCTCCTGCGAGGCCGCGTTCGCGCTGCCGCGGGTCAGCAGCACCGTGCCCAGTACGGCCAGCGCCACCAGCGCCGCGATGACCAGTACCACCGCGATGACCCAACCCCAGCTGCGCTGTGTGCGAGGGGGTTTGGGCGCGTCTTCACGTGCCGGAATCACCTGCGGTGCAGCAACTTTGGTGGTGTCGATCATCTCGGTCGGCTCGCCGGCGGAGAAGATCTCGGTAGGCGGTTCGGGCACCGATTGGATGATCTGGGTGGATCCGTCGAAACCCGAGGGCGCGGTGAACCGCCGTTCGGCGGAGTCGTCGGTCTCCGGCGCATCCGGAGTGGGCTCCTGCGGCTTGCCGGGCTCTGTTGGGTTCGACATTCCTACTGCAGTCCTCCCTCGCGAACACTTCTGCACCAGCCTAATCACTGGCGGCATCCGCCCGCACGGCACAATAGGCCTATGACGCGTATGGGCGACTTACTGGGGCCAGATCCGGTGCTGCTACCGGGTGATACGGAAGCGGAAGGCGAGTTGGAAGCCGGCGAGAAACCGGCCATCGTCGCCGCCGCGCACCCGAGTGCGTCGGTGGCCTGGGCGTCGCTCGCCGAGCACGCGCTGGCCGAGGATCAGCCGGTGGCCGCCTACGCCTACGCCCGGACCGGATATCACCGCGGGCTGGACCAGTTGCGCCGCAACGGCTGGAAGGGCTTCGGCCCGGTGCCCTACTCGCACGAACCGAATCGCGGGTTCCTGCGTTGCGTGGCCGCCCTGGCGCGCGCCGCCCAGGAGATCGGCGAGACGCCCGAGTACGCCCGCTGCCTCGATCTCCTCGACGACTGCGACCCGACTGCCCGTGCCGCGCTCGGAGTGAACTAGCAGTTCTTCACGCCGCACTCGCCGACACCGCCCGGCGGTTCGACCTGGACGGTGGCGTGTTCGAGACCGCGCGCGGCCAACACGGCCCGGGCGTCGACCAGCACTCGTGCGGTGTCGCCCGCGCTGGTCAGATGGGCGGTCGCCATGTCCTTGCCGGGCACCAGCGTCCACACGTGCAGATCGTGCACCTCGGTGACGCCGGGCACGGCGCACAGTGCCGAGCGCAGTTCGTCGACGTCGATGTGGGCGGGGGAGGACTCGCTGAGGATGCGCAGCGCGGACCGGGCGAGGGCGAAGGCGCGGGGCAGCACCCACAGCGCGACCAACACGGCGACGACGACGTCGGCGTACGGCCAGCTGGTGGTGACGGTGACGATGCCGGCGATCAGCACGCCGATGCTGCCGACGGTGTCGGCGACCACCTCCATGTAGGCGCCCTTGACGGCCAGGCTGCGTTCGGAGTCCGACCGCAGTAGCAGCATCACGACGGCGTTGGCGGCGAGCCCGGCCAGGGCGACCACGATCAGCGGTACGCCCGGCACCTCGGGTGCGTTCCCGAGGCGTTCGAAAGCCTCGTACAGGATGAATCCGGCGACCCCGAGCAGCAGGGCGGCGTTGGCGACGGCGGTGAACACCTCGGCGCGATGCCAGCCGTAGGTCCGGGCCGCGGAGGTGGACCCGCGCCGGGCCAGCAGCACGGCGGTCAGGCCCATGAACATGGCGACCAGATCGGTGAGCATGTGGCCGGCGTCGGCGAGCAGCGCGATCGAGTTGATCATCAGCGCGGTGACGAGTTCCAGCACGAAGAACGTGCCCAGGACCGCCGCGCCGATGATCATCCGGCTGACGCGGGTGTCACCACTGCCGTGACTGTGGCTGTGATCGTGTCCGGCTCCCATACAGCCGAATATATGCGTACTTACGCATATGTTGCAAGACTCAGAGCCAGGCGGACCAGAACCGGGTCAGCCCACTGCCGATGGACACCAGCGGGCTGGGCACCCCCGCCAGGTCGACGAACCAGAACACCGCGCCGAAGAACAGCTGGTTGAGCTGCGGCACGATCAGCACGATCAGCAGGATCAGGAAACCCCAGCCCTTGACCGGTTCCAGCGAGCGCTGGGTCTCCGGTTTGAGGTGCGGTTCGAGCGCGCCGTACCCGTCCAGCCCGGGAACCGGCAGCAGGTTCAGCAGGACGGCGGTGACCTGGAGGAAGCCCAGGAACGCGAGCCCGGCCCAGAACACCCCGTGCGCGCGGTCGTAGAACAGGCTCACCGCCGCCAGCAGCAGCACGGCCAGCACCGCGTTGGCCAGGGGACCGGCCAGGCTGACCTGGGTGCGCTGCCGCGGCGTCATCCACGACGTCCGCACATAGACCGCACCGCCGGGCAGGCCGATGCCGCCCAGGGCGATGAACAGCAGCGGCAGGCCCAGCGAGAGCATCGGGTGGGTGTACTTCAGAGGGTTCAGGGTGAGGTAGCCGCGCACCGCGATGTCGTGGTCGCCGAACTTCCACGCGGTGTAGGCGTGCCCGAACTCGTGCAGGCACAGCGACACCAGCCAGCCCGCCACCACGAGAACGAATACCGCCACGTAGGACAGCGGGCCGATCTCATCCCCGCAGAACCAGGCCAGCACCCCTCCGGCGAGGGTGAGGGCGACGATCCCCAGAAAGACCGGGCTGGGGAGTACCGACTGGTGCAGCGGACGGATGTTCACGTGTCGACGCTACCGGCTTGCCCGGCCCGGCCTCCTCGCTGCGCTCGTCACCGGACGGTGTTGGATGCGCCCGGCCTCCTCGCTGCGCTCGTCACCGGACGGTGTTGGATGCGCCCGGCCTCCTCGCTGCGCTCGTCACCGGACGGCCAGCCACCCTTCCGTGTGTCGGTAGAACGTCGACCGGCGCACCGTCCGGGTGTTCAGGTCGCCGTCGCGCACCACGAATGCCCCGGTCGTCCCGAGCTGCGCAGCCCGGCCGACCACCCAGCGCCGGGGGCGCATGCGCGGCGACAGCACCGATGCCCGCAGGCCCGGCTGGGTGCCGATCGGCTCGATCCGCACGGCCGTCACCTCACCGTCGAACAGCACCTCGTCATCGACGACCGCCTCGCCGTGCAGCTGGGCCGGCGGTGTGCCCTTCTCCGGGCCTGTCTGGCCGACCCAGAGCCCCACGCCCACCAGTGCCCGCCCGGAATCGTCACGAATCAGCGGTGCCCGGGTCGCCGGCCGCGAGCGCGCGGCGCGGGCGGCTCGCCGGCCCGTCGGCAGCCCGTAGGCACGGGTGGCGGCGGTCCGCCACCGGGGTACGTAGGCCACCTCGACGGCCAGCCGATCGGTCTTCATCAGCTTGGTCAGCACCGCCGCGAGGTCCGCATCGGTCCCGATTACGACGACTCGCCGGGCCTGCAGCGCCGGGGTGAAATCGTCCCCCTCGCCGACCGTAAGCGCAGGTAAAGAGCCCAAAGCGCGGGGGATACGACGTCCGTGGAAGCACAACACGATCAGGTCTTGTTCGCCGTGTGTGGTGGTCAAGGCCTCTCCTATGGCTGCGCTCGGATAGGGTGGGTCACCGGCTGCATCACTTTAAGCGGGAGAAATGCCATGCCGGCAATCGTGCTCATCGGCGCTCAGTGGGGCGACGAGGGCAAAGGAAAGGCCACCGACCTACTCGGTGGACGTGTCCAATGGGTAGTTCGCTACCAGGGCGGTAACAACGCGGGTCATACCGTGGTGCTACCGACCGGTGAGAACTTCGCCCTGCACCTGATCCCCTCGGGCATCCTCACCCCGGGTGTCACCAACGTCATCGGCAACGGTGTCGTGGTCGACCCGGGCGTGCTGCTGACCGAGCTATCCGGGCTGGAGGACCGCGGCGTCGACACCTCGCGCCTGTTGATCTCCGCCGACGCTCACCTGCTCATGCCGTACCACGTCGCCATCGACAAGGTGACCGAGCGCTACATGGGCAGCAAGAAGATCGGCACCACCGGACGCGGGATCGGGCCCTGCTACCAGGACAAGATCGCCCGGATCGGTATCCGGGTCGCCGATGTCCTCGACGAGGAGCAGCTGGCCGCCAAGATCGAGGCCGCCCTGGACTTCAAGAACCAGGTGCTGGTCAAGATCTACAACCGCAAGGCGCTCGACGCCACCGAGGTGCTGGACAGTCTGCTGGCCCAGGCCGAGGGGTTCAAGCACCGCATCGCCGATGCCCGCCTGCTGCTCAACGAGGCGCTGGAGCAGGGCGAGACGGTGCTGCTGGAGGGGTCGCAGGGCACCCTGCTCGACGTCGACCACGGCACCTATCCGTTCGTGACGTCCTCGAACCCGACTGCCGGCGGGGCTGCCGTCGGTTCCGGCATCGGACCCACCCGGATCACCACCGTGCTGGGCATCCTCAAGGCGTACACCACCCGTGTCGGTTCGGGCCCATTCCCGACCGAGCTGTTCGACGAGCACGGCGCATACCTGGCCAAGACCGGTGGCGAGGTCGGTGTGACGACGGGCCGGGCGCGACGCTGCGGCTGGTTCGACGCGGTCATCGCCCGTTACGCCACCCGGGTCAATGGCATCACCGATTACTTCCTGACCAAACTCGACGTGCTGTCCAGCCTGGAGACCGTTCCGGTATGCGTGGGGTACACGGTCGACGGCAAGCGCACCGACGAGATGCCGATGACGCAGGCCGACATTCAGCGTGCCGAGCCGATCTACGAAGAGCTGCCGGGCTGGTGGGAGGACATCAGCTCCTGCCGCACCTTCGAAGAGTTGCCGGCGAACGCGCGGGATTACGTGCTGCGCTTGGAAGAGCTTGCCGGAGCGCAGGTCTCGTGTATCGGTGTGGGCCCCGGTCGCGATCAGACCATCGTGCGCCGGGACATCCTGGCGTGACCGACTACGGACTCGATCCGCGGCGCGTCGATCCCGAGTACGACCGCCACGGTGGATTCCCGGTGTTCGAGGCCGCCGAGCCGGGCCCGGGATTCGAGCGCTTTCTCGCCGCGACGCGGCGGCTGCAGGATCTGGCGGTTTCGGTGAACCCGGACACCGCGACCTGGGAAGAGGCCGCCGACGACGTCGAGAAGCTGGTCGCCCTGCTGGAACCGCACCAGGCCGCCGAAGGGGTCGGGCCGGCCAACCGGGTGCCCGACCTGCCCGGCGCGGGAAGCCTGTTGATGCCGCCGTGGCACGTCACCAAGTTCGAGCCCGAGGGCATCGAATTGTCGGTGCAGTTCAGCCGGTATCACGTCGGTGGCAACAGGGCCGTGCACGGCGGGGTGTTGCCGCTGTTGTTCGACTCGATGTTCGGCATGGTGATCCACGCGACCGGCCGGCCGATCAGCCGTACCGCGTTCCTGCACGTCGACTACCGGGCCATCACGCCGATCGACGTTCCGCTGACTGCTACCGGATGGCTGCGAGAAGCCGAGGACCGCAAGGCTTTTGTGAATGCCGATCTGCGCGATGCGGATGGCAAGCTGCTTGCCGAGGCCAACGGCCTGATGATCAGATTGCTTCCCGGGCAGCCGTAGTCGTGTCGCGCGACCGGCCCCTTCGCAGGCTCACCACACCCCGTGCCGCCGCGGTGGCCGGTGTGTTGTTCGCGTTGCTCCTCGGGACCGCGCTGGTCTTGATTCGGCTCGCGCTGCCCGAGGGCGCCGAGCCGGGTGCCCAGTGGTTGACTCCGGGTAGTACGTATCTCGGGATTGCCGCACGGATCATGCCGTTCGCGGGCATCGCGTTTCTGTGGTTCATGGGCGTGGTGCGTGATGGATTCGGCCGCTTTGAGGACAAGTTCTTCACCACGGTGTTCATCGGCAGTGGGTTGCTGTTCCTGGCCATGATGTTCGTGGCAGCCGGGGTCGGCGCCGGGCTGGAAGGCGGCGACGCCGCTGCCCATCCCGATGTGGCAGCGTTCGGGCAGATGGTTCTGCTCACGGTCACGACGACGTACGCGGTGCGGATGGCTGCGGTCTTCATGATGTCGCTTGCCACCATCTGGTTGAAGACGGGGCTGATGCCGCGCTGGCTGGTGATCGGGACTTATGTTGCCGCGGTGGGCCTTCTGGTTTCCAGTGACCTCTCCATGTGGCTGACGCTGGCGTTCCCGATTTGGGTGCTGGTGGTCAGCATCGTGCTGCTGATGCGGGCCGGGTTGATCGACCTGCACGATTCCAGGGCGGGGGAGCCGCACTAGAAGGGTGGCGGGTCCGGGTCCGCGGCGTTGGTGGTCTGGCTGTCGAAGATGTCCGGTGGTGCGGTGGCGCCGTTGGTGATGCGGTCCTGGTTGTGGTCCTTCGCTGCTGACGCGAGGGCGAGTTCGGTTGCGTTGCGGGTGTGTTCGGCGTTGATGCGGTGTGCGCGGTCTTGGGCGCGGGTGCGTTGCCGGGTGGGCATCTTGGCGCTGCTGTGATCGTCGTGGATGAGGCTGATGTGTCGTGGCGGCGGGACGGTGGTGTGGATGTTCCAGTGCGGGAACAGGATCGCCGCGCCCGGGGTGCTGACATAGGTGTGCCCGGTGGGCGAGGTCCATTCTGTGGCGCCGTCGGGGCGTGCTTTGACGGTCCAGCCGTTCGGGCCGGAGCGGAATGTTTTCACCAGATGATGTTCACGGCAGAGCGGACGCAGGTTGCCCGGGTGGGTGGCCCCTGCCGGCCACGGGATCAGGTGGTCCAGATCGCAGCGGTGCGCCGGTTTCGAGCAGCCGGGGAAGCTACAGGTCTGCGAACACATCCGCACGAACGCGGTCAGCGCCGTGGAGGGCCGGTATTGGCGTTCAGTGGGCAGGTCGGCGACCTCGCGCAGGGGCCGGACCTTGGCGCCGGTGGCGATGAGGTCGGCCAGCATGGCCGCCGGGATGACGGTGCCGTCGAGCATCACCCCGACGCCCGCCCCGGCGAAAGTGGCCACGGGCCGGGAATTGAATGGCACGTGCGCCGCGGGGTCCACGGCGGGCGTCGGATCGGACTCGGCGGGCGTCGGTGTCTGCGCAGCGGGCCGCTCAGGGCCATCTGGTCCAGGAGCTGGTTCAGGCTCCGGCTCAGGCCCTTCGGGCCCGGGCTCACCCGTGGGCGTCGGCCCAGGCCCGGTCTGTGGGGCGGGCCTCGCATCGGCACCGGGCACCTGATCGGCCAGCATGTAGATGTTCACCGCCATCGACCGCGGATCTTTCCCGCTTCCCGCACAGCCCGGGTCCCCGCATCGGCAGGTCAACCGCTGCAGCGACGGCCCGACGATGCCGAGGGCACCCAGGGCGTCGGCGCGGCGTTCCCGCACGGTGCGCGGATCATTGGCGCACACGGTGTCCGCGAGATCATTGAGGCGCTGCTGCAGGGCCTGCTTGTCAGTCGCCCGCAGCCGTCCCCAGAACGAGCAGACCCCGTTGGGGTCATCACGGTCGTCGAACTCGACGTAGAGGTCTTTGGCGGCGGCCTTGGACCGGATCACCGCGATCGGGTCGAACTTCTCCACCCACAAATCCACCGCCCGGATCAGCGCGGCTTCCGACAACGCCCCGTACTCGGTGGCTTCTGCGGCGATCGCGGCATCGATCAACGCCAACGCATCCTCGTCGGTCACCAGATGGGTGCGCCAGGTGATCTCCCCGATCACTCTCGCCGACACCGCCCCCGACCCGAACAACGCCGCGGTGCGCGGCAGCCGATCCCGCAGCGCCACCCCGATGCGCATCTGAGTCGAGGCTGCATGCGGACTGAGATTGCAGGCCGCACTCACCTGCGCCTTCGCGAACGCCCACCCATCGACCACCTGATGGGCGATCACGTCATCCTCGTCATCGCACTGGCGTGCGGTGACCTCGGCGACCAGGGCCAGCCGATCCGCGGCCGCCATGGCCTCCGACCGGGTCGCGTCCGTCAACGCGGAGATGAGCTGTTCATCGCTCATCCCCGCCAACCCGACCCTATCGAACATACTTTCGATAGTACTCGGGCCGCCGACAAGTGGTGGAGAGATTTTTCCTGCCTGTGGATAACTGTGCCGGTACTCGTGACCGCGCGGGTAGAGTGCCGAAGGTTAGTTCCAAAAGTTAAGCGCGAGGGGGATTCTGACGTGGTCGAATGGCAACGACTGCTCCTTCTCGGAGCGGTGACCGCATCGATGTCTCTTGCCGGCGCTGCCGTGGCCAACGCGGACAAGTATATCGACTTCGGGACGAACCGGGCGGCATGCAAAGCGGCAGCCCAGCAGGCCAACGCGACCGGTTTCAGGTCTTTCGTACTGCTTCGAAACCGGGCCCGGGCATTACTCGTTGAACCTGGCGGACTGACAGACTCCTTGTCTCAGAACTCCTTTCGTACCCGCATCCGCAGGGCGCGGCCGTCCGGGTCGTGCAGGTATCGGTACAACGGCGCGGCGAACAGCTGCCGGGGAATGCTCAGCTTCGGTTCGGGTAGTCGCCGCAGCCGTCCGGGCGGACGCGTACCGGCCCGGCCCGAGCGGTGCCACGCATCCAGCGCATCCGCGGAATCGCTGTAGCGACGGAACATCTCGACGGGATCGGCACACCCGTCGACCGCATCGGAGGAAGGATCCGCGTCCAGATGTTCGGCGGCCAGCGCCAACCGCAGCCGCCGGGCCAACCCGTCCTCCTCGCCGGCCTCGTCGATGATGGCCGCCGTGAGTTCCGAATCGTTCGTCCAGGACCGCCGGCAGAAGTTGTCAGAGCCGATCGACACCCAATGATCGTCCAGCACACAGACCTTCGCGTGCACGTAAACCGGTGTGCCGGCATGGTTTTCCAGACCGAAGAAGGCCACCCGCTCCGGCGCGGCCAGGATCACCTGCATCACACCCCGGATCCGGCCGAGGATCTGCGGGTCGCGGGCGAACCAGCCGTCCTCGTCGGGGAACTGCGGCAGCACGGCGATCAAGCGCAGCTCGGGGTTTCGCTCCAGCGCTTCCACGAGCACCGAGCTCATCTCGGCGCCCCACAGGAACTGGTCCTCCAGGTAGATCATCCGGTGGGTCTTGCCGATGGCCCGGGTGTACCCGCGGGCGACCGAGCGTTCCCCGTTGCGCGCGAAATCGTATTTCCATCCGGGCCCGAGCCGCGGATAGGTGCGCAACAACTGCACGGCGTGTGTGCCGTCCTCGACGGCCGGGGGCGGCGGCGCCTGTGGGGGTAACGGCCGGCGTTCGTCATCGAGTTTGGATGCGGCATCACGCAGCAGCCGGACCGGATTGCGGGTGGTCGGGCAGGAGTCATCCCAGCGTTCCCGGAACACCGTCTCCACGTCGTGCACCGCGGGCCCCTGGATGGCGACCTGGACGTCGTGCCAGGGCGGTCGCGGACCGTACTCGGCGGCGATCTCGTCGGCCTGCGGGTCGCCGGCGTGGGCGGCGTCGTCACGGCGTCCGTGACACAGGTCGATCCCGCCGACGAAGGCGGTGTCGCGGCTGGGATCGGCGCCGTACCGGATCACCACGAACTTCTGGTGGTGCGCACCGCTCCGGCGGACCCGCATGTCCAGCAGTACGTCGCCGCCGAGCTTCTGCAGGGCCTCACCGAGATCGCGGTGCTCGTCGGCGGAGTAGCCCAGCAGCGGGGAATGCGAGCGCCACACCAGGGCTCGCACGTCGGCCCCGCGGGCGATCGCGGCACCGAGCACGGTCAGCAGTTCGCTGTCCGGGCCGTCGTCGAGTCGCTGGTCGGCGTTGCTCTGCCAGTCGGTGAACCAGATGAGATCCCCATCGCCGGCGGCGTTGATGCATCTGAGCAACTCGGCGAAGTAGACCGTGCCGTGGATCAACGGCCGGGCCAGGTTGCCGCGTGAGTACCCGATGCCATTGGCGTGGTCGATGACGGTGTCCGGGTTGCCTCGCTCGGCCGCCGGCAGGAACCACTGCATGCAGCTATCTAAGTCGCAACGCCGAAGCCGGGCACAGCTTCACGGCTTCGCGGGCATGTTCCTCTTCGCCCTCGGGCACGTCCTCGGTGAGCACCACCACCACACCGTCGTCGTCCTGATCGAACACCGCACCGGCCACCATCACGCAGTTGCCCGCGGTGATGCAGCTGTCGTAATCGGCTTCCACTTTCATCGTCACCACCTCACTGATAGCGACCGTAGACCGTAGATGAAGTGGAAATCGCGGAACTCGACATCCTCGAACGGCCCGGCCAAGGCCAGGGTGGGGAAGCGGCGCAGCAGCGCGGGGAAGGCGATCCGCATCTCCATCCGGGCCAGCGGCGCGCCCAGGCAGTGATGGACGCCATGGCCGAACGCCAGATGTCCGGGAGCACCGCGGCGCAGATCCAGCTCGTCGGGCCGGTCGATGAAGGACGGATCTCGATTGCCGGCCGGCAGCGATGCGAACACCAGCGAGCCTGCGGGGATGCTCACGCCGGCCACCTCGACATCGGCGGTGACGAATCGCGGGATGGCGTGATGGACCACCGACAGATACCGCAGCAGCTCCTCCATCGCGGGTCCGACGGCGTCCGGGTCGTCGCGTAACAGTGCCGCCTGCTCGGGCCGGCGCAACAGGGCCAACGTGCCCAGCCCCAGCATGTTCGATGTCGTCTCGTGGCCGGCGAGCAGCAACAGTCCGGCGATGCCCACGAGTTCGTCATCGTTGAGTTCATCGCCGTGCTCACCGATGAGCATGCCGAGGATGTCCTCGCCCGGCGTTCGCCGGGCCCGGGAGACCAGGCTGTGCATATAGGCCCGGCTCTGCTGTTGCAGCTCCATCCGCTCGGCGAGAGGAAGCGACAGATCGAGCTGGCGGGCCGAGCGGTCCTGGAAGTCCGCACGGTCGTGGTACGGCACGCCCAGCAACTCGCAGATCACCAACGACGGTACCGGCAAGGCGAATTGGGAGATCAGGTCGACGGGCGGCCCGACGGCGGCCATCGCGTCCAGGTGCTCGTCGACGATCTCGGCGATCCGCGGCTCCAGACGCTTCATCCGCCGGATGGTGAACTCCGGCGTCAGCAGCCGGCGTAACCGCTGGTGCTCGGGCGGATCCTGGCCGAGCAGGTTGCCCGCCCGCGCGGCGGCCGCCTCGTCGTCCGACATCTCCGGGGCACCGGGCAACCGGAAACCCGGCGGGCGGGCATTGCCGAAGTGCTCGTGATCGGCCAGCACCGCCTTGACGTCGTCGTGCCGGGTAACGAGGTACACCGTGTTGCCGATGGCACTGACGACCGATCGCACACCGTCCCGCTCCCGGATCTCACCGAGTTCGGGGACCGGGTCGAAGCCGTTGCGCCGCATATGGACCGGTGGCAACAGCTGCTGGGTCATGCGCGATCCGACTTCGGCTTCTCGCTGGACGTCATGAACCCACGCTACGCGTCGGCGCGCAACCCCGGCCACCAGATGCGCGGCCCGATCAGTGTGAACAGCGCCGGAATGATCACCGTCCGCACCACGAAGGTGTCCAGCAGGATGCCCAGACCGACGATGATGCCGAGCTGCGTCAGCACGATCAGCGGCAGCACACCGAGCACACAGAACACCGCGGCCAGCACGATGCCGGCGCTGGTGATCACCGCACCGGTCGCGGAGACGGCACGCACGATGCCCTGCCGGGTGCCGAATTCCGGTGTCTCCTCGCGGGCCCGGGTCACCAGGAAGATCGTGTAGTCCACGCCGAGCGCGACCAGGAACAGGAACGCGAACAGCGGAGTGCTGTTGTCCAGCGCCGGGAATCCGAACAGGTGCACGCTCGCCCATCCGCCGAGGCCCAGGGCCGCCACGGAACTGAGCACGGTCACCGCGACCAGGATCAGCGGCGCCAGGACGGACCGCAGCAGCACGAAGAGCACCGCCAGAACCACCGCCAGGATGGCCGGGATGACCACCATCCGGTCCCGCTGCGCGGCCGTCGCGGAATCGCGCGCCTTGGCGTCCGATCCGCCCACCAGCGCATCGGCGTTCACCGAGTGCACCGAATTACGCAACGCATCAACGGTATCGAAGGCCTCATCGGAGGCCGGTGCGGCTTCCAGGACCACCGACCACTGGGTCAGCCCGGTACTGGACTCACCGGCCGGACGGGCCGAGACCACACCCGGGGTATCCGAGATGGCGCGACCGATCGCCTCGGCATCGGCGCTGGGTGCGATCACCACGGCGGGATCGGTGAGGCCGCTCGGGAAGTGTTGGGACAGCGTGTCATAACCCCTCACCGACTCCGCCTGCACCCGGAACTGTTCGGTCTGGGACAACCCGACCGGGGTGCTGAGCAGGCCGAAGCACAACGCGACCAGCGCGGACAGTGCCCCGGCGGCCACCCACGCGGGGCGTTTGGCGACCCAGGCGGCGACCCGGTGCCAGACACCGTTGTCGGTCAGGGCCTTGTCGCCGACCTGCGGGATGAACGGCCAGAACAGCTTCTTGCCGAACAGTCCGAGGAACGGCGGCAGGACCAGCAGCACGAAGATCGCCGCGACCACCAGACCGGCGGCGGCCTGCACACCGAGGCTGCGGTTGCTCGGCGCGGTGGCGAACGTCAGGGTGAGCAGGGCCAGCACGACGGTGGCGTTACTGGCCAGGATGGCCGGCCCGGCCGCGCGGGTGGCCACGCGCAGTGCCTCGCGGTGGTCGGCCCGGGTGGCCAACTCCTCGCGGTAGCGCGAGATGAGCAGCAGTGCATAGTTGGTCCCCGCGCCGAACACCAGCACGCTGGTGATACCGCTGGTCGAACCGTCGGGGTTCAGGCCGAAGCCCGACGCGACGGCGGTGCCCACCACCGATCCGACCCGGTCGGCGAAGGCGATCACCAGCAGCGGAACCAGCCACAGCACCGGGGAACGGTAGGTGATGATGAGCAACAGTGCCACCACCGCCGCCGTGACGGCGAGCAGCGTGAAGTTGGCTCCGGCAAAGGAGTTGGCGATATCCGCGCCGAAGGCCGGCCCGCCGGTCACCTCGGCGCGCAGCCCATCGGGCAGCCCGTCGGCGGTGCCGGCGCGCAGATCCTGGATCGCCTGGTCGAGGTCGAACCCGGACAGGTCGGCCGGCAGCGGGCTGACCGACACGGCGGCCAATCCGTCTTCGGACACCTGGGCGCCCGGACCGGCCGCGGCCACGTCGGCGGGGCTGAGCGGGGCACCGTCCTCCCGGGTGAACACGATGATGGCCGGCGCCATATCGCCACCGGGGAATTCCGCGCGCAACGCATCGACCCGCGCGGATTCCGCGGAGGCGGGCACCGAGACCGGAGACTGGGAAGCGGCGTCGGACCCGCTGAGGGCGCCCAGCAATCCGCCGGAAATCACGAGTACCAACAACGCCAGAACCCAGGAGATGCGACCGGACATCATCATAATATTTCAGATTCTTAATAATTAAGCAAATGAAATTTCGGTATATGCTCGCCGGATGCAGGAACGCGAGGCCCTCGAGCAGCAGATCGCGGCCGACGTGCGTGCGTTGACCGCTGAGTCCGAACAGATCGGTCGGGACTTTGCTACCCGCAACAACGTCGCCGTAAACGACTTCCGGGCTCTTTTGCATGTGATGGTCGCCGACGCCGCGGGCACCCCGCTGACCGCGGGTGAGCTGCGCAAGCTGATGGGTACCTCCGGCGCAGCCATCACCTACCTGGTGGAACGGATGATCGCGTCGGGACACCTGCGGCGCGAGGCGCATGCCCACGACCGCCGCAAGGTCATCCTGCGCTACGACGACCACGGCCTGGCGGTGGCGCGCAGTTTCTTCGCCCCGTTGCAGCAGCTCAACTCCCATGCGCTGGCGGGGCTGCCCGACGACGACCTGCAGGCCGCGCACCGCGTTCTCGCCGCGCTCGTGGCGGCCATGCGCGAGTTCCGCGCTGCCGACGACGATTGAGCCCAGAATCTGGCAGGCTGGTTGCGCGATGGCTAACGAGGCGGACAACACAAGCAATTCGGCCGGTCCAGTGGTGATGCTGCTGGGGTCCGGTGAGATGAGCCGTGAACTGGCCCTGGCCTTTCAGCGGCTCGGTGCGACCGTCGTCGCGGTGGACGGTGACGCCGATGCGCCCGCGCACCGGGTGGCCGATCGCCACGCCGTGGTGACGATGAACGATCCGGATGCGCTGGCAGCGGTGGTCGAGCGGGAACGCCCGGATTACCTGGTCGACCAGGCCGGTGTGATCGCCATCGATGGGTGGGAGACACAAGCCGGCGGTGTCGAGATCTTTCCCACCCCGCGGGCCGTCCGGCTCAGTCTGGACCGTGAGGGCCTGCGCCGGCTGGCCGCCGACGAACTCGGCCTGCCGACCGCCCCGTTCTGGTTCGCGGGCTCGGCCGGGGAACTGTCCGCGATCGCCGAGCACGCCGGGTTCCCGCTGACCGTGACGCCGGTGGCGGGCGCAACGGGGGACGGCCGTTCGGTGCTGCTGCGCCCCGAGGATGTGCAGCCGGCGTGGAACCGGGCGATCGCGGCGGGCACGGTCACCACCCCCAACCGGGTGATGGCCGAGACCGTGGTGGACGTCGACGACGAGGTCACCCTGCTGACCGTGCGCACCATCGGTGCCACCGGCCCGTCCGTGCGCTTCTGTGAACCGATCGGGCACCGGGACGCCGGTGGCACGCTGGCGACCTGGCAGCCGCACCGGCTCAGCCCCGCGGCATCGGACGCCGCCAAGTCGATCGCCGCCCGCATCGTCAACTCGCTCGGCGGGCGTGGTGTGTTCGCGGTGGAATTACTGGTGCGCGGGGACGAGGTGTACTTCACGGACGTGCGGCCCCAGCCCGGCGACACCGGCCTGCTGACCCAACGGACCCAGCGGCTCTCCCAATTCGACCTGCACGCCCGCGCCATCCTGGGCCTGCCCGTGGACACCATCATGATCTCTCCGGGGGCGGCCGAGATCGGCTACGCGGACGGGCCGGCGAGGACGGTGACCAAGCGGCCCGACGCGCTGGCCATTCTGTCCGAGACCCTCGACGTGGCCGAGAGCGACGTGGTGCTCTTCGACCGGCTCGACGAGACCGACGGCCGCCACCGGCTCGGGGCGGCCGTCGCCACGGCACCCGATGTCACGGTGGCCCGGGACCGTGCGCAACGGACCGCGGTGTCGCTGCGTAGGCTCTGGCAGTCGTGAGTCAGGATCCAGCAGACCGGGACAGGCCGACGGCGACGCCGTTCCTCTTCGCCCTGGCCATCATCGTCATTGTGATCACCGCGATTCTTGTGATCAATCGTGGCGACGGTGACGGCGACCCCGAGCAGATCGGCCGGGCCGTCGTCGCCCAGAACGACGCGCTGCAGCGCCAGGACTACCAGGCCTTCGTGGCGAGCACCTGCGCCGCGCAGCGCGGCACCGAGCAAGAGATCCTGGCCAGGCAGCGGGAATCCGCCGCCGCACGCGGTGAGCGGTACGTCGACGGAGCGGGCAATGTCGAGGTGGACGGTGACCGGGCGACCGCCAAGGTCAAGTACCACTTCGGGGACGACGAGGACGCCGGGGACACCGAAATCACCGTCGACATGACGTTCGTCCGCGAGGACGGTGCCTGGAAGGTGTGTTCGGAGGGACCGGCCTAGCCGTTACGGTATTGGGGTGTCCACATCCGATCGTCCGGGCTACGCCGGAGACATCACGCCCGAGCAGGCATGGGAGCTGCTGTCCGCCAACCCCGAAGCCGTGCTCGTCGACTGCCGCACCGAGGCCGAGTGGCGCTTCGTGGGCGTCCCCGATCTGAGCCCGCTGCGCCGCGACGTGGTCTATGTCGAATGGACCAGGACCGACGGATCGCACAACGACAACTTCATCGACGACCTGGGCAGGGCCGGTATCGCTCCCGGGGAGCGCGCGGTGGTGTTCCTGTGCCGATCCGGTAACCGGTCCATCGGCTCGGCCATCGCCGCCACCGACGCCGGCATCGGGCCGTCCTACAACGTGCTCGACGGGTTCGAGGGCAACCTCGACGAGAACGGCCACCGCGGTTCGACCGGCTGGAAGGCCGTCGGGCTGCCTTGGAAACAGAGCTAGCAACAGAGCCAGAAAAAGAGCGAGACAAGCATGAGTGACGTTCCATCCGTGCCTTCTGTGCGCATTCCCGCACCCCTGCCCGACGGCGTCAGCCAGGCCACCATCGGGGTACGCGGTGGCCTGCTGCGGTCGAATTTCGAGGAGACCGCCGAGGCGCTCTATCTGAACTCGGGGTACGTCTACGCCAGCGCGGCCGACGCCGAGAAGGCCTTCACCGGCGAGATCGACCGCTACGTGTACTCGCGGTACGGCAACCCGACCATCACCATGTTCGAGGAGCGGCTGCGCCTGATCGAGGGTGCGCCCGCGGCCTTCGCGACCGCGACCGGCATGGCGGCGGTGTTCACCGCGCTCGGCGCGCTGCTGAGCGCCGGGGACCGGCTGGTCGCCGCCCGCAGCCTGTTCGGGTCGTGTTTCGTGGTGTGCAACGAGATCCTGCCGCGCTGGGGTGTGGAGACCGTCTTCGTCGACGGCGACGACCTCTCGCAGTGGGAAGAGGCGCTCAGCAAGCCCACCCAGGCGGTCTTCTTCGAGACCCCGTCCAACCCGATGCAGTCGCTGGTCGACATCGCGGCGGTCTCCGAACTGGCGCATGCCGCCGGCGCGAAGGTGGTGCTGGACAATGTGTTTGCCACACCGCTGCTGCAGCAGGGGATGCCGATGGGCGCCGACGTCGTCGTGTACTCGGGCACCAAGCACATCGACGGGCAGGGCCGGGTGCTCGGCGGGGCGATCCTGGGCGACAAGGAGTACATCGACGGCCCGGTGCAGACGCTGATGCGCCACACCGGTCCGGCGATCAGTGCGTTCAACGCCTGGACGTTGCTCAAAGGCCTTGAGACGCTTGCCGTCCGGGTGGATTACTCGAACCGCTCCGCGCACCGGGTGGCCGAGTTCCTGGAAGGCCAGAAGTCGGTGAACTGGGTGAAATACCCGTTCCTGGAGTCGCATCCGCAGTTCGATCTGGCCAAGCGCCAGATGCGTGGCGGTGGCACCGTGGTCACCTTCGAACTGGATGGCGGCAAGGACAAGGCCTTCGAGGTGCTCGACAAGCTGCGTGTCATCGACATCTCGAACAACCTGGGCGACGCCAAATCGCTGATCACCCATCCGGCCACCACCACCCACCGGGCGATGGGGCCGGAAGGGCGTGCGGCGATCGGGCTGGGCGACGGCGTGGTGCGGATCTCGGTCGGCCTGGAGGGCACCGAGGATCTGCTCGCCGACCTGGACCAGGCGCTGAGCTAGCGGTGTCCAAACGCGGAGATGCGAAGAAGGCCCGCCGCAAGAAGCGGCAGTCGGCCGCCCGGGTTCCCGCGGTGATCATGGATCAGCTGGCCGCCATCCCGGACGGGATCGTCGCCGATCTCGCGGAGTTCGACGAGCGGATCACCGCGCGCGGCTGGACCTTCGACGAGGAAGAGTCCAACGACGACTACGCGGTGTGGTTCTTCGAGCCGTCCGGCGCGGAGGTGGCCGACGGGCTGCCGGTGACCTCGCTGTGGCTGGATGCGGCCGAGGACGGGGCGATCGTCCGGGTGGTGCTGGTCGGCACCACGGCGCAGCATCCGTTCACCCACCCCCAGTTGTTCGCGCACCTGGATGCGATCGAGGCCTACCGCGACGGCAGCCCGGTTCCGGACTTCGGCTGACACCCCCCGAGATACGCGAAATGGTCGCTCCGCCGCCGGCGGGAACGACCATTTCGCGCGATTCGAGGGCTCTGGTTACTTGCCGTCGGAGTCGATGACGCCCTGGGCGGCCCGGGCGCGATCCTCGTAGGCCTTGCGCTTGTCCTTGTCGAAGTCCAGGAACACGTTGTCCAGGCCGAGCGCCTTGTTCATGGCGCGGCGACCCTTCGGCGGCAGCATCTGGGCGGCCTGCGCGGTGAACCGCAGCGGGGCGGGCACCGACACGTGCGTCTTGGGCTTGTCCAGGGTCTTGACGATGGCTGCCGCGATGTCCTCGGGTTCGACGGGCTTGATCGCGCCACCGGACTTGGTGCCCGAGATCAGCTCGGTGTTGGTGAACGGCGGCATGATCACCGAGACGTGCACACCGTGCGGGGCCATCTCGTCGGCCAGCGCGGTGGACAGCCCGACCACGGCGTACTTGGCGCCGACGTAGACCACCTGGCCGGGCAGCGGGATGAGCCCGGACAGCGAGGCGATGTTGATGACGTGCCCGCTGCGGCGCTTGACCATCTGCGGCAGCGCCAGCTGGCAGCCGGTGAGCACGCCGTAGACGTTGACCTCCAGCGACGAGCGGATGGACTGCTCGGTCTCGTCCAGGAAGGCGCCGACCGGCATCACACCGGCATTGTTGATCAGCACGTCGATGTGGCCGCCACCGTCGGTGCGGGCCTTGTCCAGGAAGGTCTCGAAGGACTCCCGGTCGGTCACGTCGAGCGGGTAGCCGGAGACCTGCCCGAGCTTGGTGAGTTCGACGACGGCCGATTCCTGCAGCGCGACGTCACGGTCGCCGATGACGACGCGGGCACCGCGGGCCAGCAGCGCCTTTGCGGTGGCATAACCGATGCCGCGGGCGGCGCCGGTGATCGCGATGGTCTTACCCCTGATGTTGTCCATGGCGGCAAACTTTACACGTGTCAAGTTTCTTCCGGAAGGGGCGAGTTGCGGAGCCACAGGTCCACCCCTTCGTCGGCGAAGATCTGCACCAGAGTGCCCCACGTCCGCGCCCCCACGGCCTCCTTGACCTGCCTATAATCGGTCATCACGAACCGGAAGCCGCCGTCGGCGGGGGTGCCGAAACCACCGCGTAGACAGTCCGCGAGCGCGTCCAGATTCGCGCCGAAGTAGCCGCCGTCCCCGTTGACCGCCCGCCCGATCTCGGTGAACAGGTCCGCGGCCGACCCGATCCGGGCACCGTCGATCCGGTACGTCTTCATGCGTCTCCGATCAGACAGAAGGATTCGTAGTGGTCGTCGGTGTAGTAGAAATCCGGCGGGTCGCCGCCGGTGACGATGCGCCGGGTCCCACGGTGCCCCAGGCCCGGCGTGGGCACGGTGTATTCGCGGTAGTGGTCACGGTCGCGCTCCGGCAGCCGGCCCTCGTAGTTGCCGAAGCGCGTCCCGTCGCTGCGCGGGTGCGGGAACGGCCCGCCCGCCTCGATGAGTTCGACGGTGGCGGCGGCCTCCGGAGGCAGTGCACCGAGGCTGCAGGTGCCGTCGCGATCCGGGGTGGCGGCCGGCGTGCAGGCGGTCAGGCCGCAGATCAGCAGCCCGGACACCCACACGATGGCCGCCACGATGCGCATGGCATGACGCTAGCAATCGACCTGCCGATTCTTCAGATCACCGCGAGTGAATACCCCCTGCCGGAATGCGCGACCGGCCGGCGCGTTAGACATTGAAGTGATGACCGGATCGCAGGTGGAGTCAGTGCGCTTCGTGGCGGTGGGCCGGGACGACCCACTGGCCGAACCCCTGCTGGCCGAACTGGCCGTCGAATACTCCAGCCGCTACAGCGTCACCGAGGAGGGCACCGCGGCCTGGCTGCGGTCCCATCCCGCCCACGAATTCGCCGAACCCGATGGTGCGCTGCTGATCGGGTTGCTCGACGGTGTGCCGGTGACCGGCGGGGCGTTCCAGCGGTTCGACGCCGACACCGCCGAGCTCAAGCGGATCTGGACCGCCAGCGGGCATCGACAGCGCGGGTACGCCACGGCGCTGCTGGCCGAACTGGAAGCACTGGCCGCCGAGCGCGGATACCGGCGTGTGTACCTGACCACCGGGGACCGCCAACCCGAGGCCGAGGCGCTCTACGAATCGGCGGGCTACACCCGGCTGACCGACTCGCTGCCCGCCGAGCAGGGCGAGCGAAGCGACGGGGGAGAACAACGTGACGTCTTCCCGATCGCCTTCCAGAAGGTGCTGACGTGAGTGTTGCGCTGTCGGTCCTCGACCTCGCCCCGGTTCCCGCGGGTGGCGACGCGGTCACCGCCCTGCGCAACACCGTCGACCTCGCCCGGCACGCCGAACGGTGGGGCTATCGCCGCTACTGGGTGGCCGAGCACCACTACTCCGCGGTGGCCAGCGCCTCCCCGGCGGTGCTCATCGGCCAGATCGCGGCCGCCACCGACACCATCGCGGTCGGCGCCGGCGCGGTGCAACTCGGGCACACCACCGCCATCGCGGTCGTGGAGAGCTTCGCGACGTTGGACGCCTTCTACCCGGGCCGCATCGATCTGGGTGTGGGCCGCTCCGGACAGCGCCGCAGCGAGGCCCGCCGTGTTCGTCCCGGCAAGCCTCGCACGGTTCGCTTTTGGCATGAACGGGACGGCGTGGTCGTTCCCGCCCCGTACGACATCGGTGCGCAACTGCGCAATCCACGGCTGCAGGCCGTCATGTCGACCCTGCAGCAGCCCGAGGCCGTGGCACCCGATTTCGGTGATCAGGTCGCCGACATCATCGCACTGCTGGAGGGCCGTTACCGGGTCGACGGATACGAGGCGCACGCCACCCCGGGGGAGGGGACCGCGTTGCGGCCGTGGATCTTCGGCAGCAGCAAGGGCCAGAGCGCACGCGTGGCCGGTGCGCTCGGATTGCCGTTCGTCGCGGCGTATCACATCGCACCGGCGACGTCGCTGGAGGCAATCGAGGTGTACCGCAATGCCTTTGAGCCTTCTGCGCACTTGCCCGAACCGTACGTGGTGGTGTCGGCCGATGTCCTGGCCGCCGACGACACCGCTACCGCGCGGCACCTGGCCTCCAGCTTCGGGCACTGGGTGCATTCCATCCGGGTCGGCGGGGGTGCACAGCCCTACCCGGACCCGGACACCGTGACGCCGTTGACGCCCGAGCAGCAGGAGATTGTGCGGGACCGTACCGAAACCCAGTTCGTCGGGGCGCCCGACGAGGTGGCCGATCGGCTGGCCGCACTGCAACGGCTCACCGGCGCCGACGAACTCGTCATCACCTCGGTGGCCCACCGTCATGCCGACCGGCTGCGCTCACACGAACTCATCGCCAAGGTCTGGGCCGCCTGACGTCGCCTAGGCTGAGGCCGTGCCTCTGCTCTTGGTCGGCGCGCTCCTGCTGGGCGCCGTGGTCGTCGTCCTGGCCGGTGTCGGGCTGCGCACCCTGCTGGCCCGCCGCAACGACACGGCCGACGATGCCGAACTCGACGAGAAGATCCTGATGCCCACGATCGTGCTGGCATGCGGGCTGGTGGTGACGGCGGTCTTCCTCTTCGGCTACACCCTCATCGGATGACCACTATCGGCCGGCCAGTTCGGCGGCCTCGCGTATCGGACCCCGCCAGACCGGGCCGTGCCCGGGCAACAACACGTCGGTGTCGAGCAGGCCGAGCGCGGCCAGGCTGCGCACGCAGCCACCCTGATCGTGGTTGAAGATCGACGGCAGCAGTTGCGGGCCGCGCCGGGTGCTCAGCGGATGCCCGGTGACCAGCGCGTCGCCGGCGACGAGGACGCCGTCCACCAGATAGCAGCAGTGCCCGCCGGTATGTCCCGGGGACGGGACCGCCACCGGCGCGCCGGGCAGCCCCGCCGCGATGTCCTCATCGAGTGCCTCCGTCGTCGGGATCCCCTCATGGGTCAGTCCACCGTGGCGGAGCAGGGCGAGCGACCAGGTGAGATAGCGCGGTTGCCAGGCGCGCGAGAGCACGTCGACCGGGGACGCCTGCTCGAGATACCGCCGCTGTGCGTGCCCGACTTCGGCCGCGTGCGTATACACCGGCGTGCCATGGGTTTTCGCGAACCAGATGGCCGAACCCAGGTGATCCACATGAGCATGGGTCAGCAGGATGGCGCGCACGTCGGCGGGTCCGAAGCCCAATCGGCGGACCGTGGCGAGGACGTCGTCGCGGTGTCCGGGATATCCGGCGTCGATCAGCAGGACGCCCTGGCCATCGGTCACCAGCGTCCAATTGACCAGGTCGGTCCTGGCGAAATGGACAGTGTCGGTGATCGCGGTGAGGGAGACTGCCATGTCCGCGAGCCTAGCGAGAGAGTAGAAACGTAGACGTGGCTGAACTGAAACTGGGATACAAGGCGTCGGCGGAGCAGTTCGCGCCGCGTGAACTCGTGGAATTGGCCGTGGAGGCTGAGGCGCACGGCATGGACAGCGCGACGGTGAGTGATCACTTCCAGCCGTGGCGGCATGAGGGTGGGCATGCGCCGTTCTCGCTGGCCTGGATGACCGCGGTGGGGGAGCGCACCAAGCGGCTGCAGCTGGGGACCTCGGTGCTGACGCCGACGTTCCGGTACAACCCGGCGGTGATCGCGCAGGCGTTCGCGACCATGGGGTGCCTGTACCCGGACCGGATCTTTTTGGGTATCGGTACCGGTGAGGCGCTCAATGAGATCGCCACCGGCTACGAGGGCGAGTGGCCGGAGTTCAAGGAACGCTATGCCCGGCTGCGTGAGGCGGTGCGGTTGATGCGTGAGTTGTGGCTCGGGGACCGGGTGGATTTCGACG
Organism: Mycolicibacterium diernhoferi; assembly: GCF_019456655.1. Taxonomy (NCBI): domain Bacteria; kingdom Bacillati; phylum Actinomycetota; class Actinomycetes; order Mycobacteriales; family Mycobacteriaceae; genus Mycobacterium; species Mycolicibacterium diernhoferi. Next base: position 779,102 of record NZ_CP080332.1, read on the forward strand.
GCGAGTACTACAAGACCAAGGGCGCCTCGATCTATGACGTGCCTTCTGGTGGTATCCCGATCTACATCGCCGCCGGTGGGCCGCAGGTGGCCAAGTACGCCGGGCGGGCCGGGGACGGGTTCATCTGCACCTCGGGCAAGGGCGAGGAGCTCTACAAGGACAAGCTGATGCCGGCGATGCGGGAGGGTGCGGAGGCGGCGGGCAAGAATCCCGAGGATGTGGACCGGATGATCGAGATCAAGATCTCCTATGACACCGATCCGGAGTTGGCGTTGGAGAACACCCGGTTCTGGGCGCCGTTGTCGTTGACCGCGGAGCAGAAGCATTCCATCGATGATCCGATCGAGATGGAGAAGGCTGCCGATGCGTTGCCGATCGAGCAGGTGGCCAAGCGCTGGATCGTGGCGTCGGATCCCGACGAGGCGGTGGAGAAGGTGGCCGATTACGTCAAGTGGGGTCTGAACCATCTGGTGTTCCATGCCCCCGGGCATGACCAGCGCCGCTTCCTGCAGCTGTTCAAGTCCGATCTGGAACCACGGCTGCGGAAACTGGGCTGACGCCGGCGCCGCTGCTGGTGGCGGTCAGCCGGACCCGGTCGGCGCGGAACAGGTCGTAGGCGTGCTCGTACGGACGTCCCGCGCTGTCCCGCGTCACCCGGGTGATCGCCAGCAGCGGCTGGCGTTGGGCGATCTGCAGCCAGTCCGCCTCCCGCGGACTCGCGCTGACCACCTCGATGGTCTCGGTGGTGTAGTCGGGCTGTAGTCCGTACCGTTCGCGCAGCAATTCGTAGATCGATCCGTCCAGCGGCTGCTCCAGCAGGTCGGCCGTGCGGGCCGCGACGAAGCAGGACAGGTCCACCGACAACGGCACGCCGTCGGCATACCGCAGCCTGCGGATCGCGAATATCGGTGTGCCGTCCGGGACTTCGAGCGCCGCCGCCTCGGCCGGGGTGGCCGGGCGGTGATCGGCGGCCAGCACCGTGGTGGCGCTGGTGTGCCCGGTGCTGTGCAGCCGCGCCGGCAGACCGGACTGTTCGGCGGCATTGCGTTGCACCACGTCGGCACGGATGAAGGTGCCCCCGGCCCGCCCGGTCCGCCGTTCCAGCACCCCGGCCTGACTCAGTGGCAGCAGTGCACTGCGCAGCGTGGACCGTGACACCGCGAAGGAGTCGGCCATCTCCCGTTCGGTGCCCAGCCGCGATCCGGGCCGCAGCGCCCCACTGGCCAGCATCGACAGAATGCGGCGCCGGACATCCTCGGCGACCGGCCCGCCGGGTGATTCCTCCACCGGATCAGGGTCTGACCGCGTCCGGTGACTCGGGAAGCACCTGGCCGCCGTCCACGGCGACGGCCTGCCCGGTGATGTAGCCGGCCTCGCGGGTGGCCAGGAATGCGGCGAGGTGCCCGATGTCCTCCGGGGTCCCCAGCGCGCCCGCCGGGATGGCACTGGCCATGCCGGCCAGGTAGTCCTCACCCATCTCGGCCAGTCCTTCGGTGAGGATGTTGCCGGGCAGGATGGCGTTGACGGTGATGCCGTGCGGCGCCAATTCGATTGCCGCCGTCCGCATGAAGCCGAGCTGTGCGGACTTGGACGCGCCGTAGTGGGTCCAGCCCGGATAACCGGTGATGGGTCCGGTGATCGACGAGGTGAGCACGACCCGGCCGGTGCCCGAGGCGATCAGCGCGTCCATGCAGGCCTGGACCGCGAAGAACGTGCCCTTGACGTTCACGTCGAGCACCTCGGCGAGCTGCTCGGGGGTCATGGTCGCCAGCGAGGCCTCCGGAAAGATGCCGGCATTGGCGCACAGCACATCCAGGCCGCCGAACGCCTCGACGGCCGCCGCCGCCATCTCGTCGCAGGATCCGCGGTCGCTGATATCGGTGGGCACACCGAGCACCTTGCCCGGGCCCAGCGCGTCGAGCATGCCGACCGCCTCGTCCAGGTCGCCGGCCGAGCGCGCCGCGATCGCGACATGTGCTCCGGCACGGGCGAAGACCGATGCGATGCCCCGGCCGATCCCCTTACTGCCACCGGTGACGAGCACCGCGCGATCCGTAAGCTCGAACATCTTTCTCCTCACGTCAACCATGAACCGTCATTGAGGTACCGCTCGGCCAATCGTGCTGTGCCGGTGACGAAGTCGGGCCCGATGGCGACAGCCGCATCGGCGTCCGCGTGGGAGGCGACCCAGGCGGTCAGCTGGATACGCCGCATCATCACGAAGGTGGGCACCAGGGCGAGGTGATCTCCGGGCAGCGACCGCACCCGCTGATAACCGCGCAGCCAATGCCCGACGATCTCCTCGGCCGCCGGGGTCTCCTCGATGAAGGACACCACCGCGCCCAGATCGGCCAGATGCCACGACCAGCCGCAGTCGTCGAAATCGATGACGGTGATGCCCGGATCGGTTGCGCTGGGGTCCACCATCAGGTTCGCCAGCCGCAGATCGGCATGCACCAGACCGAATCTGTCCGGGCCGGTGCCGAATTCGGTGATCCTGTCGGCGATCACACTCAGTGCGCCCTCGATGCTGCGAGTGTCGGTCTCGGTCAGACCCGCCGCGTCGCGCCAGTTTCCCCACCGGCCCTGCGGCCCGACCATGGTGTCCATGTCCCAGCGGAAGCGGGTGAACTCGGCGGGCTGCGTCCAGGACATTGCATGTTCGTGCATCTGGGCGGCCAACTCGCCCAGCGCTTCGAAACCCACCGCCTCGGGGGCCTCCTCGGCGGTGCAGCCGGGGATGAAGCTGACCGCGTCCACATGCAGGGCGCGGTCTCCGACGGTGGCGGCCACCACCTGCTCACCGGCCCGCGACCGCACCAGATCCGGTGTCTTGACGCCTGTCTCGTGACGCAGCGCCGACATCCAGGCCAGCTCCGACTTGATCGCCTGCAGCGAGTGATAGCCCGGCCGGTGTACCCGGATGACGAACGGCTCGCGATCGTCCACCAGGTAGGTCGCATTCTCGGACAGGCTGAGCAGGCGGAGCTCGGCGTCGTCCGGGCAACCATAGGCGGGCAGCGCGGCGCGCGCGAACAGTAGGTGATCGGCTGGTAGACCCGGCATGGCCATCAGTGTGCCTCATCGCCGTCGATCGGGCAGACCAAATCGCGGAGATTAACGGACTGGAAACAAAACTCCCGGTCGCTGCGGATCTGCCTAAAACATCGAGTTGACCAGGCAATCCCGACTGGGTAACAATATGGTTCTCGCGCCGCGCCCGGTCCGGCGCGTGAACCAGACCAAATAGGACGCACCCGTGACCTTCTCCAACATCATGGACTCGAACAGCTATCAGGGCGGTCCGGGTGCAGATCCGCTGATCGAGGCCCGCAGTACGGTGCTGGGGCCGGCCTACCGGCTGTTCTACGAGCGGCCGGTGCACCTGGTGCGCGGACAGGGCACGAAACTGTACGACGCCGACGGGCGCGAGTACCTGGACGCCTACAACAACGTGGCCAGCGTCGGGCACTGCCACCCGCACGTGATCGATGCGGTCACCAGGCAGCTGAACACGCTCAATACGCACACCCGGTACCTGCACGAGAGCATCGTGGAGTACTCGCAGCGACTGCTGGCCGGCATGCCGGCCGAGATCAACCAGGTGATGTACGCGTGTACCGGGTCCGAGGCCAACGACCTCGCGCTGCGCGTCGCGGCGATGTACACCGGCGCCACCGGGGTGATCGTCACCCACGAGGCTTATCACGGCAATACCGAAGCGGTGACCGCGATTTCGCCGTCCATGGGTGGCCGCGCCGGTGTGGGTACGCACGTCCGGACGGTGTCTGCCCAACTGGGACGGGATGAGATCGCCGCCGCGATCGCCGACCTGCAGGACAGTGGCCACGGCGTCAGCGCGCTGGTGGTGGACACCATCTTCTCCTCCGACGGCATCTACCCCGACCCGTTCGTGCTGGCTCCCGCGGTGGCCGCGGTCCGGGCTGCCGGTGGTGTGCTGATCGCCGACGAGGTGCAACCGGGCTTCGGCCGGACCGGGGCCGGCATGTGGGGATTCACCCGGCACGGGGTGGTGCCCGATCTGGTGACCATGGGCAAGCCGATGGCCAACGGCATGCCGGTGTCGGCGATGGCCGCCCGTGCGGAGGTGCTGGCCCGATTCGCCGACCGGGTGCCCTACTTCAACACCTTCGGCGGCAACCCGGTGTCGATGGCGGCCGCGGCGGCCGTCCTCGACGTCATCGAGGACCAACGACTGATCTCGAACGCGGCCACGGTGGGCGGCGACCTGCGCGCCGAACTGACCCGATTGGCGGCCGGGAACCCGCGGGTCGGGCAGGTGCGCGGCGCGGGCCTCTACATCGGGATGGAGGTGCTCGACGGTGCCGGTGCGCCGGACCGCGAAACGGCCCGGTGGATCATCAACGCGATGCGTGAGCGCGGGGTGCTGATCTCGGTTTGCGGCGCCGACGGAAACGTCCTCAAGATCAGGCCGCCGTTGGTGTTTTCGATGTCCGACGTGGACCGCTTCATTGCCGAACTCACCGCGGTACTGGCAAGCTTGGACAAGTGACAGCGCACGCTGCTTCGGCCATCTACATCGCCTCCCCCGAGGGTGACACCGGAAAATCGACCATCGCGCTGGGCATTCTGCACAAGTTGGCAGCCACGGTCGCCAAGGTCGCGGTGTTCCGGCCGATCACCCGGGGCGAACGCGACTACATCCTGGAACTGCTGCTCGACCAGGCCACCGCGGGGCTGTCCTACCAGGACTGCGCGGGCGTCAGCTACCAGCAGTTGCACGAGGACCCCGAGGCGGCCATCGCCGAGATCGTGGAGCGGTTCCACAAGGTCGCGGACCGCTCGGACGCCGTGCTCATCGTCGGCAGCGACTACACCGACGTGGCGGCGCCCAGTGAGCTGAGCATGAACGCCCGGATCGCGGTGAACCTCGGCGCACCGGTGGTGCTCGCGGTGAAGGGCAAGGACCGCACCCCGGCCGAGGTCGCCCATGTCGCGGAGGTCTGCCTGGCCGAACTGGCCGCCCAGCATGCGCACACCGCCGCGGTGGTGGCCAACCGGTGCGAACCCGACCAGTTGACCGCGGTGGCCGCAGCCCTGGCGGATCTGGGGCCCAAGAGCTACGTGCTGCCCGAGGAGCCGTTGCTGGTGGCCCCGTCGGTCGCCGAGTTGCGTGACGCGGTGGGCGGCGAACTGACCGGTGGCGACGAAGAGTCGCTGATCCGGGAGGCCATGAGCGTGCTGGTGGCGGGCATGACCGCCGAGCATGTGCTGGAACGACTGCGCGACGGGATGGCCGTGATCACCCCGGGCGATCGCTCCGATGTGGTGATGGCGGTGATGGGGGCCCATGCGGCGGCCGGATTCCCGTCCCTGTCCTGCGTGATCCTCAACGGCGGGATGCCGCTGCACCCGGAGGTCGCCCGGCTGGTGGCGGGTCTGGGGAATCGGCTACCGATCATCAACACCGACCTGGGCACCTATGACACGGCGCGGGCCGTCGCGACCACGCGGGGGCGGGTCACGGTGGACTCGCACCGCAAGGTCGACACCGCGCGGGCGTTGATGGAGCAGCATGTCGACGTCGCGGATTTGATTGCCACCCTGTCGATTCCGATCCCGAGCGTGACGACGCCGCAGATGTTCACCTATCAGCTGATCGACCAGGCGCGCGCCGATGTGCAGCGGATCGTGTTGCCCGAGGGTGATGACGACCGGATCCTGCGGGCGGCGGGCCGGCTGCTGGCGCACCGGGTGGCCGATCTGACCATCCTCGGCGAGGAAGCGGCGGTGCGGTCACGGGCGGCCGAGCTGGGGGTGGACCTGTCCGCGGCCACCGTGCTGGACCCGCGCACCAGCGACCTGTGTGACAGGTTCGCCGAGCAGTACGCGAAATTGCGCAGCCATAAGGGCATCACCCTGGACCAGGCCCGCGAAACCATCTCCGACGTCTCCTATTTCGGCACCATGCTGGTGCACAACGATATGGTCGACGGGATGGTCTCGGGTGCCAGGCACACCACCGCGCACACCGTGCGCCCCTCGTTCGAGATCATCAAGACCCAGCCCGGGGTCTCCACGGTGTCCAGCATCTTCCTGATGTGCCTGGCGGACCGGGTGCTCGCCTACGGCGACTGTGCGATCGTGCCGGATCCGACGGCCGAGGAGCTGGCCGACATCGCCATCTCGTCGGCGCGCACCGCCGCCCAGTTCGGTATCGATCCGCGGGTGGCCATGCTGTCCTACTCGACCGGCACGTCGGGCACCGGTGCCGACGTCGACAAGGTCAGGAAGGCAACGGAATTGGTCCGCAAGCGGGACCCGGAACTGCTCGTGGAGGGCCCCATCCAGTACGACGCCGCGGTGGATCCGACGACCGCCGAGACCAAGATGCCGGATTCGCCGGTCGCCGGCCGGGCCACCGTGCTGATCTTCCCGGACCTCAACACCGGCAACAACACCTACAAGGCGGTGCAGCGCAGCGCCGGAGCCATTGCGATCGGTCCGGTCCTGCAGGGTCTCAACAAGCCCGTCAACGACCTGTCCCGAGGGGCCCTGGTGGAGGACATCGTGAACACCGTGGCGATCACGGCGATCCAGGCGGCCCGCCGGTGACGACGGGGACCGCAGTACTGGTGCTGAACTGCGGTTCGTCATCGGTGAAATATCAGGTGCTCGAACCCGGTTCGGGAAAATCAATGTGCGCCGGCATCGTCGAAGGGGTGACCGACTATTCGGCCGCCCTCCGGGAGATCTTCGAGGCCGTCACCTCGCAGGGGGTGCACGCCGAGGACCTCGCGGTGGTCGGGCATCGGGTGGTGCACGGCGGCCGGCGGTTCCACCGCCCCATCGTGATCGACGACGAGCTGATCTCGACGCTCGAGGAACTGTCCCCGCTGGCCCCGCTGCACAACCCGCCGGCGATCCTCGGCATCAACGGGGCCCGCAAGGTGCTGCCCGATCTGCCGCACATCGCGGTGTTCGACACCGCCTTCTTCCACGATCTGCCGCCCGCGGCCTCCGAGTACGCCATCGACCGCGAGGTCGCCGATCAGTGGCACATCCGCCGCTACGGGTTCCACGGCACCTCCCATCAGTACGTCAGCGAAGAGGCCGCCGTCTTCCTGGGCGCACCACTGGAATCGCTGAATCAGATTGTGCTGCACCTCGGTAACGGCGCGTCGGCATCGGCCATCGTCGGCGGCCGCCCGGTCGACACCTCGATGGGACTGACCCCGATGGAGGGGTTGGTGATGGGCACCCGGTCCGGCGACATCGATCCGGGGGTGATCGCCTACCTGTGGCGCACGGCGAAGATGAGCATCGAGGACATCGAGAGCATGCTGAACCGGCGCTCCGGGGTGCTGGGTCTCGGCGGGCAGAGTGATTTCCGGGAGCTGCGCAAGCTCATCCACGCCGGTGACGAGCACGCCAAGCTCGCCTACGACGTCTATGTGCACCGGCTGCGCAAGTACGTCGGCGGATACCTTGCGGTGCTGGGCAAAACCGACGTCATCACCTTCACCGCGGGGGTCGGTGAGAACAGCCCCGCGGTCCGGCGCGACGCGCTGACCGGGCTGACCGGGTTGGGCATCGAGATCGACGAGACGCTCAACGAATCGCCCGAGCGTGGGCCGCGACGCATCTCGGCCGAGGGGTCGCCGATCACCGTGCTGGTCATCCCCACCAACGAGGAACTGGCCATCGCCCGGGCCTGCCTGGAGCTGATCTAGCGGATCAGAACGTGCTCATCGGTCGCACACTGTTGGCCAGATCGACCAGCGCGTAACGGTGTTCCTGGGTGGGCGCCACCCGGGCCAGCCCGCGTAGCGAGGCCTCCACGCCGAGTTGCAGACCGTGCTGGGTGAACGGGAAACCCAGAATGTGGTTGGTGCTGGCGGTGTTGTCGGCCAACCAGTCCATGGCGGTGCCCAGCACCAGGGCCCGGATCTGCAGCACCCGCGGCTCGCTCTCCGGCAATGCCTCGACGCGGCGGGCGGCACTGCGGATCTGCTGTTCGGACACCTCGTTGATGGACCGGCCGGACAACAGCGTCACCGAACTGGTCAGTCGGGCCACCGTGAAATGCCTTGAGGTGGGCGGCACCTGGTCCAGCGTGCGCACCGCGTCGTCACGATCGCCGGCGGCGGACTGCGCGCGGGCCAGCCCGAAGCCGGCCGAGATGACACCGTTGTCGGTGCGCCACACCGTCTCGTAGAACCGGCGTTCGTCGGAGGTTCCGGCCAGCTCGGCCGTCGCCGCCAGCGCCAGCTTGGGTGCCAGCTCACCGGGCAGGGTGTCCAGCACCTCGGTGAAATACTTTGTGGCGGTGTCGTAGTCGGCGGTGAGCAGGGCGGCCACCCCGCGGAACCAGGCCAGCCGCCAGCGCCAGCCGACCCGCTCGGCCAGCTCGTCGAGCTTGCGGGTGGCCTTGGCGACGTCGCCGAGGTCCAGCAGCGCGCGGACCTCCATCAGCGGCAGTTCCACCGACTCGGACAGGTCGATGCCCTCGGAGTCCAGCGCACCGTGCCGCGCGGCACGCAACGAATCCAGGGTCTGCACCGGCTGACTGAGCACGGTGGCCGACAGGATCGGCGCCCCGACGTCGGCCGGGTCGACCAGCGGGACCTGCAGTGCCTTCACGATCTCCGGGGCGGTCAGCTTCTCCGAGTGCACCTGACCGTCGAGGTAGACGTCGGTATGCGCCACCAGCAGTTCCACGCCGAAGGTGGACCGCGGCGGGCTGAACACCGTGGACAGGCCCGGGCGCGGCATGCCGGTGTCCTGCGCGACCACCTCGCGCAGCACACCCATCAGCTGGCTGGACATCTCCTCGGCGCTGGCGAAGCGTCGCCGCGGATCCGGGTCGATGGCGCGGCGCAGCAACCGGCCGAACGAGTCGTACTTGGCCAGCACCGGATCGCCCTCGGGCAGCCCGTCGACGTAACGGCCCTTGCGGGTCCGCAGATCCAGCGTCAGCGCCGCCAGCGTGCGGCCGACGGTGTAGATGTCGGTCTGCACGGTCGGTCCGGTCTGGACGATCTCGGGAGCCTGGTATCCCGGTGTGCCGTACAGGTATCCGAACGAGTTGATGCGGGACACCGCGCCCAGGTCGATGAGCTTGAGCTGTTCCTCGGTGACCATGATGTTCTCGGGCTTGAGGTCGTTGTAGACCAGGCCGAGCGAGTGCAGATAACCCAGGGCGGGCAGGATCTCCAGCATGTAGGCGATCGCCTGGGCGACCGGCAGCTTGACGCCCCTGGCCTGTTTGAGCGAGGTGCCGCCGACGTACTCCATCACGATGTAGCCCACCGGCTCACCGTGCTTGTCCGCATGTTCGACGAAGTTGAAGATCTTCACGATCGCCGGGTGCGTCACCTCGGCGAGGAACTGCCGCTCGGCCATCGCGGTGGCCTGGGCCTCCGCGTCACCGGAGTGCACCAGACCCTTGAGCACCACCGGCCGGCCGTTGACGTTTGCGTCGAAGGCCAGATAGACCCAGCCCAGGCCGCCGTGCGCGATGCACCCCTTGATGCGGTACTGGTCGGCGACCAGATCGCCCGGGCTGAGCTGCGGCAGGAAGGAGAACGGGCTGCCGCAGCGCGGGCAGGACCCCTCCGACGGGGCCCGGTGCTCCGGGTCGTTCTTGTCGGCGCGTCCCACCGGCCGACCGCAGTTCCAGCAGAACCGCTTCGCCTCGGCCACCACCGGATTGGTCATCAGCGCGGCCAGCGGATCCCGCTCGTGCACCCGCGGCACCTCGACCAGGCCACCGCCGATCCGGCGGGTCGTCGACCGCCGCCGGGTCTGGGTGATCATGCTCTCGGTGGGCTGGGTGGACTGCGTCGGCGAGCGGTCGGTGTCGTCGAAGTCGGGCCGGTACACGGCCTGGGTGGCCATCGGCCGCATGGTGGCGACCGATTCGTCGTCTTCCAGATCGGCGAGGCTGGCCGGCTGGGTTCCCGGATCTTCAGTCATCAGGCCTCGTCGTTCATCAGTCGGAGTACCTCGCCACCGGGGGAGCCGGCGTCGGGCCCAGCACCGTCAACCACTTGCGGTACAACGTGTTCCAGGTGCCGTCCCGGCGGATGCGCTCCAGCGTGCCGTTGACGAACCGGACCAGGCCCGGATTGTTCTTGTTGATCCCGATGCCGTACGGCTCCTGGTTCATGCTGGGGCCGACGATGTGCAGATACGGGTCCTGGCTGACCAGTCCGGCCAGGATCGAGTCATCGGTGCTCACCGCATCCACCTGACGCTGCTGCAGGGCGACCAGGCAGTCCGCCCAGGTGACCACGTCCACCAGCTTCACCGGCGGTTCGATCTGCTGGACCCGCATCCGGGAGGTGGTGCCCTTGACGGCGCACACCCGTTTTCCGGACAGGTCCGAGGCCTGCCGGATCTGCGAGTCGCGCGGGGCGAGGATGCGCTGGTTGGCCGACAGGTACTCGGTGGAGAAGTTCACCTGCTTGCGGCGCTCGCAGGTGATGCTCATGGTCTTCACCACGATGTCGACCTGGTTGTTCTCCAGCGCCGCGAGCCGGTCGGCCGAGGACAGGATGCGGTACTCCACCTGGGACGGGGTGCCGAAGATGTCACGGGCCACCTCGCCGGCGATATCGACGTCGAATCCGGTGATCTCACCGGTGATCGGGTCCCGGAAGGAGAACAGGTTGCTGCCGATGTCGAGCCCGACGATCAACCGGCCGCGGTTGCGGATGTTCTCCACCGCCTTGTCGGCGTCGGCGGGGTCGGAGAACGGGCGCAGGCTCGCGGTGCGGTCGCAGTCGTCGTTGTCGGGCAACTTCGGCGGGACCGCCTCGGGCGGGGATTCCTCCATCCCGGCCGGGGTGGGCGGGGCCAGCGTCACCTCGGGCATCGGGTCGACGGTCGAGGCCTGCTGACAGCCCGCCAGGACGGCCGCCGCGATCAGAGCACCCACGATCTTCTTCACTATCGGTACTCGCTCAGTCTCGGCCACAACCCGAGCGCCACCGCGATCGCGGCGATGATGCTCAGCGCCGCGGCGCCGAAGGTCGCCCCGGACAGCACCCGGCGGGCGTTGACGATGTCGGTGCGCAATTGCCCGCGGCTCTGCTCGATCGCCTTGGACAGCGCGGCGTCCAGGCTGCTGAACGCCGGCGTGGAGTTGTCCTCACCGCTGCCCAGCGCCACCTGGGTGGCGGCCTGATAGTCGCCGACGGCGATGTAGGCATTGATCCGGTCGTTGGAGGCCCGCCACTTGCGCAGCAGGTCGTCGGCACCGGAGAGTTCTTCCTTGTCGATGTCGGTGTCGGCGTTGAGGAATGTGGTCAGCTGCTGCTGCATGCTCTCGATGCGCTGGTAGTACGACTGCTTGCGGACGTCTTCGTCACCGCGGCGGACCAACGCCAGGGTCTCGTCGGCACGTGCCTGCTGCGCGGTGATCGCCATCGTCGTCACGGTTTTGAGTGATTGTGCCGCAGTGTTTTTGGCGCTGCGACTGTCCGAGGTGGAGATGACGAGTGCGGTGCCCACCCACACCACCATAATCAGAACCGCCAGCCCGCCCGCGACGAAACCCACGTTGACCCGGCGCCGGGTCCGCTTGGTCAGCCACTTGTTGGCGAACAGCCCGAACATGACGGTCGCGAGCACCACCAGGATCACCGGCGCGGGGATGCGGGTGGAGGCGGTGGTCTCGGCGTCCACCCGCGCCGAGGTCTCCTCGTAGAGCCGTTGCGCGTTCGGCAGGATCTGGGACTGCATCAGGGCCGAGGCCTCCGACAGGTATGACGAACCCACCGGATTGCCGGCGCGGTTGTTGGTGCGCGCGGTCTCGACCAGGCCGGTGTAGACCGCCAGTTCGGCGTTCACCCGGCCCAGCAGTTCGATCATCGGTTCGGTGGTCAGCCCGGCGGAGGCCCGGGTGACGGCGACGGCGGCGTCGGTGATGGCCTGCTCGTAGCGCTGCCGGACATCCTGCGGTTCGGCGCCGGCGATGAACGCCGTCGCCGCGGCGGCATCCGCGACCGACAGCGTGGTGTAGAGCTGGCCGGCCGCGAAGGCCAGCGGCTCGCTGTGGTCGAGCACCGTGGTCAGGGCCGCCTGGCGGTCGTTGACGGTCGTCGACGTCGCGAACGCGCACGCGATCACCAGCGCGGACAGCACGACGCCGATGGTCAGGATGCGTCCCGGGGTGGTCCACAGGAACCACCACCGGGGGTGTACGGGGTTGGTCGGCGAACGTGAAGCCAGCGGTTCGGTGGACGGGTGCGCCAACTCCACGGTCACGTGTGCACGGACCTCCTCCCGTTTCTAAGAAGTCTAAGAGACATTGGAGTGACGTGTGGGAATTCGCGAGCCCCTATTCTGAACCCGTGCGCGGTGACGGTGACGGTTGGGTGATGTCGGACGGCGGCGGCCACTTCTGGGGGCGCCACGGTGCCGCCGGTCTGCTGCTGCGGGCGCCCGGTCCCGACGGTACCTTCGCCGTGCTGTTGCAGCATCGGGCCCCGTGGAGTCACCAGGGCGGCACCTGGGGGCTGCCGGGCGGCGCCCGGGACAGCCACGAATCCGTCGAAGAGGCCGCCATCCGGGAAGCTGCCGAGGAAGCCGGACTGGAAGCGGTCCAGCTGACCGTGCGGGTCAGCATGGTCACCCACGAGGTGCCGGGCTGGACCTACACCACCGTCATCGCCGACGCCGCCGAACAGCTGGCGACCACCCCCAACCGGGAGAGCTCCGAGCTGCGCTGGGTGGCCGAGCACGCGGTGGCCGACCTGCCGTTGCACCCCGGTTTCGCCGCCAGCTGGGACCGGCTGCGCACCGTGACGGCCGATATGCCGCTGCTTTTCCCCTAGAGAGCCGACTTGAGCGCCTGCGCCGCGGCCCGGGGGTCTTCCGCCGCGGTGATCGCGCGCACCACCACGATCCGGCGCGCCCCGGCGGCCAGCACCTCGGGCAGCCGTTGCCCGTCGATCCCGCCGATGGCGAACCACGGCTTGTCCGGCGCCAGTGCGGCGGTGTGGCGGACCAGGTCCAGGCCCGGTGCGGTGCGTCCGGGTTTGGTCGGCGTCGGCCAGCACGGCCCGACGCAGAAGTAGTCCACCGCCTCGGCGATCGCGGCGGCGACCTGGTCCGCGTCGTGGGTGGACCGGCCGATCACCGGGGCGGGGCCGATGATGTCCCGTGCGATGTCCAGCGGTAGGTCGTCCTGGCCGAGGTGCAGGACGTCCGCGCCGGCGGCCCGGGCCAGATCGGCGCGGTCGTTGACGGCCAGCAGCGCGCCGTGCCGGCGTGCGGCATCGGCGAGCACCTCCAGCGCCTCGAGTTCCTGACGGGCCTCCAGCGGGCCGAACTGCCGTTCACCGGCCGAGCCCTTGTCGCGCAGCTGGATGATGTCCACCCCGCCGGCCAGCGCCGCATCGGCGAACTCGGCCAGGTCGCCGCGTTCGCGCCGGGCGTCGGTGCACAGGTACAGCGAAGCTGTCTTCAATCGTTCGACGAGGCGCTCGGACACCCGAGTATCCTTTCAGTCGAACACGGGAGTCCCGGGACCGGGGACTGAGAGTGGGCGTACGACCGGCCCTGACCGTCGAACCTGATCCGGGTCATGCCGGCGAAGGGAGAGGGAGAAAAGGTGTCTGGCTCAATCGCCGTGATCGGCGGCGGCGTCATCGGTCTGGCGGTGGCGCGTCGCGCCGCGCAGGACGGCTGGTCGGTGACGGTGCACCGCACCCAGGAGCACGGTGCCTCCTGGGTGGCCGGTGGCATGCTCGCCCCGCACAGCGAGGGCTGGCCGGGGGAGGCCGACCAGCTGGCCATCGGGCTGGAATCGCTCAAGCTGTGGCACGCCGGATTCCTGGACGGGTTGCCCGCCGAGGTGGTGACCGCACACGAGTCCCTGGTGGTGGCGGTGGACCGGGCCGACGTCGCGGATCTCAAGACCGTGGCGAACTGGCTGTCCGAGCAGGGGCATCCGGTGACCATGACCACGGCCGCCCGCGAGATCGAACCGCTGCTGGCCCAGGGCATCCGGCACGGCTTCACCGCCGACACCGAGCTGGCCGTCGACAACCGGGCGCTGGTCTCGGCACTGGAGCAGGCCTGCACGGATCTGGGCGTGCGGTGGGCGCCGCCGGTGACCGACCTGGCCGCGGTGGACGCTGACGTGCGGGTGATCGCCAACGGAATCGATGCGCCCGCCCTGTGGCCGGGGCTGGCGGTGCATCCGGTCAAGGGTGAGGTGCTGCGGCTGCGGTGGCGTAAGGGCTGTATGCCGCTGCCGCGCAGGGTTGTTCGAGCCCGCGTGCACGGCCGGCCGGTCTATCTGGTGCCGCGCGGCGACGGGGTCGTGGTCGGCGCCACCCAATACGAGCACGGTCGGGACACCGCCCCGGTGGTCCGGGGTGTGCGCGACCTGCTCGACGACGCGTGCGCGGTGATGCCGGCGCTGGGGGAGTACGAGCTGGCCGAATGCGCGGCCGGGCTACGCCCGATGTCACCGGACGGTCTGCCGCTGGTCGGTAGGCTCGACGAACGGACGCTGGCCGCCACCGGTCACGGACGCAACGGTTTTCTGCTCGCACCGTGGACGGCCGAGCGGATCGCAGGAGAACTTGCAGGACTTCGAGGGACGACATGATTTTGCTGGTCAACGGGGAGCAAGCCGAGGTGCCCGACGGCACCACGGTCGAGGAATTGATGGATCGGTTGGGTTTTCCGGAAAAGGGCATCGCGGTGGCGGTGGACTGGGAAGTACTGCCCCGGTCGTCGTGGCACACCGAACTGACCGGGGGCACCCGGGTGGAAGTGGTGACGGCGGTGCAGGGTGGCTAGCCAGGACAAGCTGACCATCGCCGGCCGCGAGTTCGGGTCCCGGCTGATCATGGGCACCGGCGGCGCGGCGAATCTGGCGGTCCTGGAAGAGGCGCTGATCGCCTCCGGGACCGAACTGACCACCGTCGCGATGCGCCGTGTCGACGCCGAAACCGGTACCGGAGTACTGGATCTGCTCAGCAGGCTGGGTATCACCCCGCTGCCCAACACCGCCGGTTGCCGGGGCGCCGCCGAGGCGGTGCTGACCGCACGGCTGGCCCGGGAAGCGCTCGGTACCGACTGGGTGAAGCTGGAAGTGATCGCCGACGAGCGCACACTGCTGCCGGACGCCATCGAATTGGTCAGCGCGGCAGAGCAGTTGGTGGATGACGGTTTCACGGTGTTGCCCTACACCAACGACGACCCGGTGCTCGCGCGCCGGCTGGAGGACACCGGCTGCGCGGCGGTGATGCCGCTGGGCTCGCCCATCGGCACCGGGCTGGGGATCGCCAACCCACACCACATCGAGATGATCGTCGAGCAGGCGAACGTGCCGGTGATCCTGGACGCCGGCATCGGTACCGCCAGCGACGCCGCGCTGGCGATGGAACTCGGCTGCGACGCCGTGTTGTTGGCGACCGCGGTGACCAGGGCCGCCGATCCAGCGGCGATGGCCGCGGCGATGGCGGCCGGTGTCACCGCCGGGTACCTGGCCCGGCACGCCGGGCGCATCCCGAAGCGGTTCTGGGCACAGGCATCCAGCCCGCAGCTGTGACCCGCTACGTGGCGCTCGGCTCGTCGATGGCGGCCGGACCGGGCATCTCCCCGAAGGCGCCGGGGTCGCCGCTGGCCGCCATGCGCTCGGCGCGCAACTACCCCCATCTGGTGGCCCGGGATCTGGGTCTGGACCTCGTCGACGTGACCTATTCCGGCGCCACCACCGCGCACGTGCTCACGGATTCACAGCACGGTGAGCCGCCGCAGGTCGAGGCGCTGGACGGGTCGGAGGCGTTGGTGACGGTGACCATCGGCGGCAACGATGTCGGCTACGTGCCGATGCTGTGTGCCGCCGCGCTGCCCGCCCCGTTGCGCTGGCTGCCCCCGCTGCGCGGTATGCGCGATCCCGCCGCCCGGCGCCGGGACCTGCGGGCGGTGGCCGAAAAGCTCGTGCGGGTGGGTAGCGAGATCCGGCGACGCGCCCCCCGGGCCAGGGTGATGTTCGTCGACTACCTGACCCTGCTGCCCCCGCACGGAACGGCGTCCCCCCTGTCGCCCCGCGACGTGGACCTGGGCCGCGAGATCGCCGCCGAGCTGGAACGGCTGACCGCTGCGGCCGCCGGAACCACCGGCTGCGGTGTGGTGCGCGCGGCCGAGGCCAGCCGGGCCCACCACGCCTGGTCGGCGCGGCCCTGGACGACCCTGCCGAGCAGATTTCCGGTCCCCATCCCCGGGCACACCGCGCCACTGCACCCCAACGCCGACGGCATGCGGGCGGTCGCCGACCTCATGGTATCCGAGTGCGGTGTGGCGGAGTTCCGCGCGTGATCGAACTGAACGGTCTGACAAAGACTTTCGGCCGGGGGTCGGGGCGCGTCACCGCCGTGGACGGGCTGACCTGCACCATCGCCCCCGGGGTGGTCACCGGTTTCCTGGGGCCCAACGGGGCCGGGAAGTCCACCACGATGCGGATGATCGTCGGCCTGGACCGGCCGACAGCCGGGACCGCCACCGTCGCGGGCCTGCGCTACCACGAGCACAAACACCCGCTGCGTGCCGTCGGCGCGCTACTGGACGCGCGGCAGGTGCACCCGAATCGCACCGCACGGTCGCACCTGCGCTGGATCGCCGCGACCAACGGGATCCCGGTGGCCAGGGTGGATCAGGTGCTCGACGACGTGGGTCTCACCGAGGCCGCGGGTAAGCAGGCCGGATCCTTCTCCCTGGGGATGTTGCAGCGCCTCGGTATCGCGGCGGCGCTGCTCGGTGACCCGCCGGTGCTGCTGTTCGACGAACCGGTCAACGGCCTGGACCCCGAAGGCATCCGCTGGATCAGGACATTGATGCGCAAACTCGCCGGCCAGGGTTGCACCGTGTTCGTGTCCAGCCATCTGCTGGCCGAGATGGCGAACACCGCCGACCATCTGGTGGTGATCGGACGGGGCCGCCTCATCGCCGCGACCACCATGGCGGACTTCCTGAGCCGTGCCGAGACGGTCCGGGTCCGCAGCCCGCAGGCGGATCGGCTGGCCGCGTTGCTCCCGGGCGCTCGCCGGGACGGTGACGCTCTGCTGATCGAGACCCACAGCACCGAACAGGTCGGCGAACTCGCCGCCGCCAACGGCATCGTGCTGCACGAACTCAGCGCCCAGCGGGCCTCGCTGGAGGAGGCCTATATGGACCTGACCGATCAGACCGTGCAGTACCGGGCGCGCTCATGAACGCCATCGCCGCCGAACGCATCAAACTCACCAGCACCCGGTCGCCGTTGTGGCTGGCACTGACCGTGGTGGTACTCAGCCTCGGGCTGGCGGGCATCCAGGCGGTGGCCGCGCTGCCCTACAGCACCGTGGGCCCGGAGCGGGCGGGCCTGGGGGTGGCGATGTTCGGTGTGCCGGTGTTGATGATCCTGTCCGCGCTGACGGTGACCGGGGAGTACCGCACGTCGATGATCCGCACGACGTTCATGGCCACACCCCGTCGATCGCGGGTACTCATCGCGAAAGCGGTTGTGGCGATGTCGCTTTCCGGCCTGCTTGCGGCGGCGATGTCGCTGGGTTCGATGGTGCTGGTGCGTGCGATGCTCGACGACCGCCAGGGTGCGCAGCTGGCGCTGGACCAGAGTGGCCCGTGGCGCACGGTCGCGGCCATCACGCTGTATGCGGCACTGGCGGCGCTGTTGGCAGTGGGGTTGGGCGCGTT
The DNA here is from genome assembly GCF_019456655.1 of Mycolicibacterium diernhoferi. Taxonomy (NCBI): domain Bacteria; kingdom Bacillati; phylum Actinomycetota; class Actinomycetes; order Mycobacteriales; family Mycobacteriaceae; genus Mycobacterium; species Mycolicibacterium diernhoferi. The sequence goes on from NZ_CP080332.1 coordinate 796,802, forward strand.
GCTGCGGCACAGCGCCGCGGTCATCGCGGTCCTGCTACTGCTGCCGTTCGTGGTCGAACCGCTGCTCGGAGCGACGCCCGGTGTCGGGTCGCGGATCGGGCCGCTGTTCCCCTTCGCCAATGCCAATGCCTTCACCGAGATTCCGTGGCTGCAGAGTTTCTCCATGTGGTGGGGGCCGGTCGGGTCGGCGGTCTATTTCGCCGCCGTCGCGGCGACGGTGTTCGCAGCGGCCGTCGCCGTGACCGCCCGACGCGATCCCTGAGTCCGCTACCGTGGGGCTCATGCAGTTTCGTTCCCGGTCCCTGGTGGCCGTGCTCTCCGCGACCGCCCTCGCCGTGGGGGTCAGCGGGTGCGGGAAAGAGGACCGGGCCACGCCGGCGCCGGAGTACGCCGAGCAGATCGGGCAGAGCATCGGCGTCGAGGCCATGGTGGGCCATCTGACCCGGCTGCAGGAGATCGCCGACCAGCACGGCGGGAACCGGGCGATGGGTACCCCCGGGTATCAGGGCAGCGTCGACTATGTGGTGAACACGTTGCGTGACAAGGGCTTCGAAACCGACACCCAGGAGTTCGAGGTGCGGCTGCCGTTCGCCGAGGAACCCGACGTCACGGTGGGTGGTACCGAGGTCACGGCCAAACCGCTGTCCTTCACGGTCGGCACCGGGCCCGACGGGGTGTCCGGCCCGCTGGTCGCCGCGCCGGTCGACGAGACCCCGGGTTGCGCCGACGCCGACTACGAGGGGTTGCCGGTATCGGGTGCGGTGGTCCTGGTGGACCGCGGTTCCTGCCAGTTCGGCGACAAACAGACGATCGCGGCCAAGCGGGGCGCGGTGGCGCTGATCGTGGCCGACAACGTGGACCGCCCGGTCGAGGAGTTCGGCGGCACCCTGGGCAGCACCACCGACGTCAAGATCCCGGTGGTCAGCGTCAGCAAGGCCGAAGGCGCCCGGCTGCGGGCCAACCCCGCCCGGACCGTCATAAAGCTCAAGGCCGGCGTCAACGTCGACAAGACCAGCAACGTCATCGCCCAGACCACGACCGGGTCGACCGACAACGTCGTCATGGTGGGCGCGCACCTGGACAGCGTGCCCGAGGGGCCGGGGATCAACGACAACGGTTCGGGGGTGGCCGCGGTGCTGGAGACCGCACTGCAGATGGGCCCGTCGCCCGACGTCGAGAACGCCGTGCGGTTCGCCTTCTGGGGCGCTGAGGAGCTGGGCCTGCTCGGCAGCAGCGACTACGTCGGCAGGCTGGACGCCGAGGAACTCAAAGACATTGCGCTCTACCTGAACTACGACATGATCGGCTCACCCAACCCGGGCTACTTCACCTACGACGGGAACCAGTCCGCGCCGCCCTCGGCGGACGGCCGGGTACCCCGGGTTCCGGAGGGATCGGCCGGCATCGAACGGATGCTGGCCGCCTATCTCGACGCGGCAGGCAAACCCGCGCGGGACACCAGTTTCGACGGCCGCTCCGATTACGACGCCTTCACCGCCGCCGGGATACCGTCCGGCGGGCTGTTCTCCGGAGCCGAAGAGAACATGACCGCCGAGCAGGCCGAATTGTGGGGCGGGAAGGCCGATCAGCCGTTCGACCCCAACTATCACAAGAAGACCGACACCCTGGACCAGATCGACCGCACCGCCCTGGAGATCCTCGGCCGCGGAGTCGGTTACTCCACCGCGCTGTACGCACAGGACATCAGCGGCCGCAACGGAGTTCCGGTGCGCGAAGACCGCACCCGGCACGTACAGTCCCGTTCATGAAACGGGTGCTGGCCGCCGCGCCCGCCGTCGTCACCGCGCTGATGCTGGCGTCCTGCTCGGCCCCACCGGAACCGGATCCCGTGCCCACGGCCTGGGCGCTGGCCGAGAAGGTCACCGCCGACGCCATCTACGCCCACCTCGAAGAGCTCAGCGCCATCGCGACCGCCAACCGGGGTAGCCGGGCGGTCGGCACACCCGGCTACGACGCCACCGTCGACTACATCGCCGGTGCGTTGCGGGACAAGGGCTTCGAGGTCAGCACGCCGGAGTTCGAGTGGCTGGACCTGGACAACCCGGGCGAACCGACCCTGGAGGTGGCCGGACGCAGTCATCCCGTCACCCAGGCGTCGCCGCTGGCGGGGACGCCGCGCGGTGGGGTGCGCGGGGAGTCGCTGCGACCCCGCGAACCGGCCGGCTGTGCGGCCGCCGACTACGGTGACGTGCGCGGCGCACTGGTGATCGTCGACGACACCGAATGCTCGGTGGTGGCCAAGCAGAATGCCGCGATCGCCAAGGGTGCGGTCGGCCTGCTGGTGGTGAGTGCGGGTGGGACCGAGGGGCTGTTCGAACCCGGCTACTACCAGAAGCTGACGTTGCCGGTCGCCGTCATCGACCGCACCACCGATGCGGCACTGCGCCGCACCACAGCACCGGTCCGGCTCACCCTCGATGCGCAGGCCTCCGTGGCGAAATCCCGAAACGTCGTCGCCCAGACGAAAACCGGGGATACCGCGAACGTCGTGGTGGCCGGTGCGAACCTGGACAGTGCCCCGCGCAGTCCGGGCATCAACGACAACGGAACCGGGGTGGCCGCGCTGCTGGCCATCGCCGACGCGCTGGGTCCGGAATCCCAGATCGGCAACGCGGTGCGGTTCGCCTTCTGGGGATCCGAGCGTCTCGGGGCCGCCGGCAAATACCTCTCCGGACTGGATGCCGGCGAGCTCGACGACATCGCCGCCTACCTGGACGCCGACATGCTCGGCTCGACGAACGCGGGCTTCTTCACCTACGACGGCGACCAGTCGGCGGAACCCAGCGAGGCGCCCGAGGGCTCGGCCGGGATCGAGCGGACGCTGGCCGGCTACCTCAACCTGGCCGGGGTCCGGCCCGCCGACATGCCGATGGACGGCACCGGCGACTACAGCCCGTTCCTCAAGGCCGGGGTGCCCGTGGGCGGGGTGACCACCGGTTCGACCCAACTCAAGAGCGCCGTCCAGGCCCGGATCTGGGGCGGGCGGGCCGGGGCCGCATTCGATCCCCAGAACGGGACCCCGCGCGACGGGATGGACAATGTGGACCACCGCGCGCTGTCGATCACCGGGCCGGCGATGGCGTTCGCCGTCGGTACCTACGCGCTCTCGATCGAGGGCGACAACGGTGTCCCGGCCCGCGACCAACGACACCGCCGAGGATAGGGACGTCCATGTACCTGCGCGTCGACACCAGCAGCACGCCTCCCTCGGTCGAGGTCGTCGAACCTGACGACTTCACCTCGTTCAAGGTCGTCGTCCTCACCCCGTCACATTCCTGGGTGGATCCCGCCGACATCGCCGCGCTGGCCGGTCGTGCCGGGGACACCGAATGGGAACACAACCTGACCGGCATGATCGGCTACGCCCGGTCCAAGGGCTGGCTGGACGAGCGGGGCAGGATTCGCGCGCACGTGGAGGTCCAAGAGCCCTGATCCTGGAACGGCTCGCGCGATACGCCATCGCCGCACCGCGGCGGATCGTGGCGGTTGCCGCGCTGTTCGCCGTCGCGGCAGCGGTTTTCGGGGTGCCGGTGATCGGGAAACTGTCCGCGGGCGGGTTTGCCGATCCGCAAGCGGAGTCCACCCGGGCGGCCGAGGTGCTCAGCCGCAGCTTCGATCAGGGCGATATGCAGCTGTTGATCGTGGTGTCGGACCCGGCGGGTGTGATGAGCCCGGCCGCACGCCGGGTGGGTACCGAGATCGTGACGGGCCTGCGGGAATCCCAGCATGTCGGCGAGGTCAGTTCGGTGTGGACGGTGCCACCGGCGGCCGCGGCGTCGCTGCGCAGCCGGGACGGTACCGCCGGGCTGATCGTCGCCGGCGTCACCGGCGGGGACAAGCACGCCCAGACCCACGCCGAGGATCTCGTCGACGCCCTGGTCCATGACCGGGACGGGGTGCGCGTGCAGGCCGGCGGCCAGGCCATGGTGAACACCCAGATCACCGAGCAGTCCCAACGCGACCTGTTGGTGATGGAGTCGATCGCCATCCCGCTCAGCTTCCTGGTGCTGGTCTGGGTGTTCGGCGGTCTGCTGGCCGCCGCCATCCCGGTGGTGGTCGGGGTGATGGCGATCCTGGCTTCGCTGGCGGTGCTGCGGCTCATCACCATGGCCACCGACGTGTCGGTGTTCGCCCTGAACCTGTGCATGGCAATGGGTCTGGCGTTGGCCATCGATTACACCCTGCTGATGATCAGCCGGTATCGCGACGAGCTCGCCGAGGGTGCCGCCGCCGAGGACGCCCTGGTACGCACCATGATGACCGCGGGACGCACGGTGGTGTTCTCGGCGACGACGGTGGCGCTGCCGATGTCCACCCTGGTGCTGTTCCCGATGTACTTCCTCAAATCGTTCGCCTACGCCGGGGTGGCCACCGTGGTGTTCGCGGCGATCGCCGCGCTGGTGCTCGCCCCCGCGGTCATGGTGCTGCTCGGCGACCGGATCGGTCACCGGCGTGGCAATGCGGCCAAGCCGGTCACCCAACAGTTCTGGTACCGCTCAACAAAGTTCGTGCTCCGTCGGGCGGCCGCGATGGGCGCGGCCGTGGTGCTGCTGCTGGTTTTGCTGGGCTTGCCGTTCACCGGCGTGAAATGGGGGTTTCCCGACGATCGGGTGTTGCCGGCCTCGGCCTCGGCACATCAGGTGGGCGACCGGCTGCGACAGGACTTCGCGCACGACGCGGCCACCGATATCAGCATCGTCATCTCCGATGCCGACGGGGTGAGCCCGGCCGATCTGGACCGCTTCATCACCGAAGTGGGTTCCGTCGACGATGTTTCGGCGGTGTCCCCGCCGGTGGAACGTGACGGCGCCATGTTCCTGAGAGTGTCCAGTACCGCGCCGCTGTTCTCCGATGCGTCCGCGGCGCAACTGGACCGGTTGCACGAACTGGCCGGTCCGGGAGGACGGCAGGTCTACCTGGGTGGGGTGGCGCAGACCGACCGCGACAGTGTCGACGCCGTCGCCGGCACCCTGCCGCTCGTGCTCGGTCTGATCGCCGCCATCACGTTCTTCCTGCTGTTCCTGCTCACCGGCAGCGTGCTGCTGCCGGTGAAGGCGATCGTGCTCAACATCCTGTCGCTGTCCGCCGCGTTCGGCGCGATGGTGTGGATCTTCCAGGACGGCCATCTCGGCGCACTGGGCACGACACCCACCGGCACGCTGGTCGCCAACATCCCGGTGTTGCTGTTCTGCATCGCCTTCGGACTGTCCATGGATTACGAGGTGTTCCTCCTGTCCCGGATCCGGGAGTACTGGCTGGCATCCGGACGCACCGCCGCCGACGTCGGCGAGAGCGTGGCCTTGGGCCTGGCGCGCACCGGCCGCGTGGTAACCGCTGCCGCACTGGTGATGTCGATATCGTTCGCCGCGCTGATCGCGGCCAACGTGTCCTTCATGCGGATGTTCGGGCTGGGCCTGACACTGGCGGTGCTGATGGACGCCACCCTGGTGCGGATGGTGCTAGTCCCGGCCTTCATGAAACTGATGGGCCGCTGGAACTGGTGGGCGCCGGCGCCGCTGGCCCGGCTGCACGACCGCATCGGATTCGTCGATGAGCCGTTGAACCGGAAGGCGTAGCGCTCCGTATTCAGGGTATGGCCGTCAATCTCGCCGGGATACCCAGTCACAGCACCATCGCCGGTGTGCACGGGGTCCTGCCGCCGTACCGGTACACCCAGGACGAGATCACCGATGCCCTGCTCGAGTTGCCGGGCTACGCGGGTCTGGAAGACGTCGTCCGCCGCCTGCACAAGAGCGCCAGGGTGCAGAGCCGCTATCTGGTCTGCCCGCTGGAGGACTATCCGGGAATCACCGACTTCGGTGAGTCGAACAACCTATTCATCGAGCACGCAACGGAACTCGGTGTGGCCGCGCTGTCGGGTGCGCTCGAGGAGGCAGGTCTGGGGCCGGAGGACGTCGATCTGATCGTGACCACGACGGTGACCGGGGCTGTGGTGCCCTCGCTGGATGCGCGGATCGCCGGCCGGGTCGGGCTGCGACCCGACGTCCGCCGGATCCCGATCTTCGGGCTCGGCTGTGTGGCGGGCGCGGCGGGCATCGCCCGGTTAAACGACTACCTCCGTGGCGCCCCGGACAAGGTGGCGGTGCTGGTGTCGGTGGAGCTGTGTTCGCTGACCCGCAAGGACCATCCGTCGATGCCGACGTTGGTGGCCGGCGCGCTGTTCGGTGACGGTGCCGCGGCCGTGGTCGCGGTCGGGCCCGAGCGCGCCGCGCGGCGCAACCCGGGCGGCCCCGATGTGCTGGACTCGCGCAGCCACCTGTACCCGGACTCGCTGGACGCGATGGGCTGGGACATCGGCACGGCCGGTTTCGAGATCGTGCTCAGTGCCGAGGTGCCCTCCTTCGTCGGGCGCTACCTCGGCGATGACGTCACCGACTTTCTCGCGGCGCACGGGTTGACCGTCGCCGACATCGAGACCTGGGTCAGCCATCCCGGCGGCCCGAAGGTGATCGAAGCCATCATCGACACCCTGTCCCTGCCCCCGGATGCCCTCGATCTGACCTGGAAGTCACTGGCCGAGGTCGGCAACCTGTCGTCCTCCTCGGTGCTGCACGTGCTGCGCGACACCATCGGAAAGCACTCCGCGCCCGGCTCGCCCGGAGTGCTGATGGCCATGGGGCCGGGGTTCTGCTCGGAACTCGTCCTGCTGCGGTGGCGGTGAGGCCATGAGAGGTTTTCTCGCACTGGTCGTGCTGGTCGCCGTCGAACGCGTCGCCGAACTGGTGGTGTCCCAACGGAACCTGGCGTGGAGCACAGCCAACGGGGGCAAGGAGTACGGGGCCGGACACTATCCGGTGATGGTGGCCCTGCACACCGGGCTGCTGGCCGGTGCGGTGCTCGAAGCCCGGTCGCGCCGGCGCTTCGTCTGGCCGGCGTTCTGGGTGGTGGCGGCGGCACAGGTGCTGCGCTGGTGGTGCATCGGCACGCTGGGAAAGCAGTGGAACACCCGGGTGGTGGTGGTACCGGGCGCGCAGCGCGTGGTGGGCGGACCGTACCGCGTTGTGCCGCACCCGAACTACGTGGCCGTCGTGCTCGAGGGTGCGGCGCTGCCCTTGGCCGGGGGCGCCTGGATCACCGCGGCGGTGTTCTCGGTGGCCAACGCGCTGCTGCTGCGGACCCGCATCCGGGTCGAGAACGAAGCCCTGACGAGCTTGACGTGATCGATCTACTGGTGGCCGGGGGCGGGCCCGCGGGCCTGGCCACCGCCGTGCATGCCGCACGGGCCGGGCTGGAGGTCGTGGTCGTCGAGCACCGCCGCGGCCCCATCGACAAGGCCTGCGGCGAGGGCCTGATGCCGCACTCCCTGGCGCACCTGGAACGGCTCGGCGTGCGACCCGAGGGCCGGTCATTTCACGGCATCCGTTACCTGGACGGCCGGTGCACCGCCGAGGCCCGCTTCACCGCTGGACCCGGCCGCGGGGTGCGCCGCACGGTGCTGCACGCCGCGCTGGCCGATGCCGCCGCCGATGCCGGTGTCCGGGTGGTGCACGGTGCGGTCGGCGAGGTGACCCAGGATTCGACATCGGTGTGCGCGGCCGGATTTCGGGCCCGTTACCTGGCGGCGGCCGACGGTCTGCATTCACCGATCCGCCGTGCGCTGGGCCTGGCAGCCGACGAGACGGCTCGCCGGCGGTGGGGTATCCGGAGACACATCCAGATCGCGCCGTGGTCGGACTGCGTCGAGGTCTACTGGGGCCGCAACACCGAGGCCTACGTCACCCCGGTGTCCGATGACTGCGTGGGCGTGGCCATCCTGAAATCCACCAGGGGCGGATTCGAGGAACATCTGCACCAGTTTCCCGGACTCATGGACCGGCTGCACGGCGTGGCGCACGGAGCGGACCGGGCCGCCGGGCCGCTGCGGCAGAAGGTCCGCCACCGCACCGCCGGCCGGGTCCTGCTGGTCGGCGATGCCGCGGGCTACGTCGACGCCCTGACCGGCGAGGGGATGGGTCTGGCGTTCGGCGCGGCCGAACTGTTGGTGGAATGTGTCGCGACCGGTTGCACCGGCGACTATGACCGCCGGTGGCGCGCGTTGACCCGGCGGTACCGGTGGCTGACCGCAGCGCTGTTGCACGCCAGCGGAATCCGTCCGGTGCGGACCGCCCTCACCCCGGCGTCGGCGGCGCTGCCGTCGGTGTTCACCCGGGTGGTCAACGCCCTCGGCGAATAGCGCCCAGCCCCGTCATGCCGTGGTACACGACCAGCGCGGCGATGGCGCCCAGCGAGATGCCGGTGAACGTCAATGATCCTGCCTGCCAGGTGAAGTCGGCGATGCCGATGATCAGTGGGATGGCGGCGGTCATCTGGTTGACCGGTTTGGAGAAGTCCACGTGGTTGGTCAGCCAGATCCGGATACCGAGCACCCCGACCAGGCCGTAGAGCACGATGGTGGCCCCGCCGAGCACGCCCGGGGGGATCGCCGAGATCGTCGCACCCACCTTGGGGCACAACGACAGTCCGATGGCCACCACGGCGGCCACCCAGTAGGCGGCCGTCGAGTAGATGCGGGTGGCGGCCATGACGCCGATGTTCTCGGCGTAGGTGGTGGTGGCCGAACCGCCGCCGGCCCCGGCAAGCACGGTGGCCACACCGTCGGCGGCCAGCGCCTTGCCCATCAAGGGATCCAGGTCGGTCCCGGTCATCTGACCCACCGACTTCACATGCCCGATGTTCTCGGCGACCAACGCGATCACCGCGGGCAGGAACAGCGGCAGCACGGCGAGGCTGAACGTCGGGGTCTGGAACTGCGGCAACCCGATCCAGGCCGCTTCGGCGATCGGCGCGGTGTCCACCTCGCCGAGGGCCAGTGCCAGCAGATAGCCGATCACCACGGCTCCGAAGATGGCCAGCCGGCCGATCAGGCCGCGGAAGAAGGCCAGCGCACCGACCAGCAGGACCAGGGTCACCAGCCCGACCAGCGGGCCCGCTTCGAAGTTCGTCTTCGCCGCCGGGGCCAGGTTGAACCCGATCAGCGCGACGATCGCACCGGTCACGACCGGCGGCAGGGTCAGATCGAGCCAGCGGGTGCCGATCACATGCACCACCGCGCCGATCAGGATCAGCAGCAGACCGACCGCGACCAGGCCGCCCAGCGCGCTGCCGGTGCCCTGCGACGCGACCGCCGCGGTGACCGGTGCGATCACCGAGAAACTGGACCCCAGATAACTGGGCAACCGGTTGCCGGTGATCAGCAGGAACAAGATGGTGCCGACCCCGGAGAACAGCAGGGTGGTGGCGGGCGGGAAACCGGTCAACACCGGCACCAGGAAGGTCGCGCCGAACATCGCCACCACATGCTGGGCGCCGATGCCCAGGGTGCGGGGCCAACTCAGCCGTTCATCGGGTGCGACGACATCGGCGTCGGGTCCGACGTACTTCCAGGACAGCTTGGTCATCGGAACACGGTAAACCGTCGGCCCGCATACAGCGCGGCGCCGAGCCCGACGACCCCGCACCCGGCCAGCACCGAGGCGACCGGCAGTGTGAACGCCAGCACCAGGCATCCGGCCAGCCCGGCGGCGGGCACCAGCCGTCGCCGCGGGCGCAGCGTCCAGGCAGCGGCATTGGCGATCGCGTAGTACACCAGCACCGCGAACGACGAAAAGCCGATCGCCGCACGCACATCCAGGAGCGCGGCGAGCACCGCGACGATCACGCCGACGGCCACCTCGGCGCGGTGCGGGCCGCCGAAGCGCGGATGCACCGCGGCCAGGAAGGCCGGCAGATGGCGGTCTCGCGCCATGGCCAACGTCGTGCGCGACACCCCGAGCACCAGCGCCAGCAGTGAACCGAGCGCGGCCACCGCCGCACCGGCGCGCACCAGCGGCGCCAGCTGCAGATGTCCGGCCGCGGTCACCGCATCGGCGAGCGGGGCAGTGGCGGTGGCCAATCCGTCGCCGCCGAGCACCGACAGCACGGCGACGGCCACCGCCGTGTACACCAGCAGGGTGATGCCGAGTGCGATCGGAATGGCGCGGACGATGGTGCGGGCCGGGTCGCGCACCTCCTCACCGAGGGTCGCGATGCGGGCGTAACCGGCGAACGCGAAGAACAGCAGCCCGGCTGCCTGCAGCACACCTGCCGGGCTGATGTCGGTGTGCAGACTCAGCCCGGCGGCCTCGCCGGCACCGGCGAGCACCACCACGACCGCGGCCAGTACCGCAAGCACGATCGCGACGATGATCCTGGTGAGCAGTGCCGATTTCTGCACGCCGGCATAGTTCACCGCGGTCAGCGCGACCACCGCGGCGACCGCGACCGCGTGCGCGTACTGCGGGTATGCGTAGATGCCGACCGTGAGGGCCATGGCCGCGCACGACGCGGTCTTGCCGACGATGAAACTCCAGCCGGCGGTGTAACCCCAGAAGTCACCGAGACGTTCGCGGCCGTAGACGTAGGTGCCGCCGGACTGCGGGTACACCGCGGCCAGCCGCGCCGAGGAGTTCGCGTTGCAGTACGCAACGACGGCCGCGCCCGCGAGTCCGAACAGCAGGCCGGAACCCGCCGCGGCCGCGGCCGGCCCGAGGGCTACGAAGATGCCGGCGCCGATCATCGAGCCCAGCCCGATGACGACAGCGTCGAACGTGCCCAGGCGGCGCTCCACCTCTACTTGTTGCGCGCGGCGTTCACGCCCAGGTAGGCGATGTAGCCCAGCCCGCCGACGGCCGCCAGCTTGCGGGTCTTCGGGATCAGCAGGCCCACCCCGAGCGCGGTCTCGATGGTGCCGTTGGTCTTGATGTGCCGATCGGTGTCCCGCGGGAAGGCGGGCTTGGTCATCGACTCGAAAAGCTGCGGGGCCACGAAATGGGCCAGGCCCGCGCCGACCAGCGACAGACCCGCCAATGTGGCACCGGGCGAACTCTTCTTCTCGGCCAAGGCAATCCTCTCAGTTGATCGCGTAGTCGCTCAGGGGGAACTCGGAGGCTTCCCTGATCGCCGTCTCGGTGGTGGTGGGTCGCAGCAGCGTGGGCTCCCCGGCCGGGTCGTAGTAGTAGGACCGCGCCGATGCGCAGTTGCCCAGGGTGAACAGTGAGTTGCCGAGCAGTTCGGTCATCCGGTCCAGATAGCGGGTGTTGGCTTCCTCGGTGACCTCGAAGGTGGTCGCGCCGCGCGCCTGCACCTCCCGGAACAGCCGGTCCATCAACCGCATCTGGTATTCCATCGTGTTGAAGAAGTTCAGTCCGAGGAAGGCGTACGGGCTGGCCAGACTCAGCAGATTCGGGAAGTACGGTATCGACACGCCCTGGTAGGCCTGGAACCGGTTCTCGCGCCACCACTTTCCGAGGTTGCGGCCGTCGCGGCCGATGATCTCGATGGCCGGGAAGTTGGCTTCCCACAGATCGAACCCGGTGGCGAGCACCAGGGTGTCGATGACGTTCTTGGTGCCGTCCGTGCCGACGATGCCGTCGGATTGCACGTGGTCGATGCCGATGTCCTGCAGGTGTACGTTCGCCCTGGTGAAGGTCCGGTAGTAGCCGTTGCTGAAAGTCGGCCGCTTGCAACCGAAGTCATAGTCCGGGGTGAGCCTGCGACGAAGCTCCTTGTCCCGGACGGTGACGAAGCGGTGCAGCTTGGACAGGTCTGCGGCCGAGATGTTGCCGCGGCCACGGAACGTGCGGTAGCGCACGACGCCGATCGTCACCATCCACTCGTAGATGGAGTCGGTGAGCCAGCGCAGCACGCGTTGTGTCGCGGGCACCCGGGCGAACAGCTTCTTCGCGCGCGGGCCGAAGCGCAGATCGATCTTGGGGACTACCCAGATCGGGGTGCGCTGATACACCGTCAGGTCGGCCGCGGTCTTGGCCAGTTCGGGGATGAGCTGCACCGCGGTGGCGCCGGTGCCGATGACGGCGATCCGCTGCCCGGCGGGGTCGTAGTCGTCATCCCAATCGGTGGTGTGGATGACGCGGCCCGCGAAGTTGTCGATGCCGGGGATGTCGGGGATCTTCGGCTGGGACAGGAAGCCGGTGGCCGTGATCAGGTAGCGGGCGCTGAGCACCTCGCCGCCGTTGACGGTCACCTGCCACAGTTTGGCGTCCTCGTCCCAGCGGGCACCCTCGACCACGGTGCTGAACCGGATGTGCCGGCGTACGTCGTACTTGTCGGCGACGTCGTCCGCGTACTGCTTGATCTCCCGGCCGGTGGAGAACAGCCGCGACCAGTTCGGGTTCGGCTCGAAGAAGTACGAGTAGGTGGTGGTGGGGACGTCGACGGCCAGCCCGGGATAGTGATTCACGTACCAGGTGCCGCCGAGGTCGTCCTCGCGGTCCAGGATCACGAAGTTCTCGATACCAGACCGCTTGAGCTGGATCGCGGCACCGATACCTGCGAAACCAGCGCCCACGATTACCGCGTCAAACATGGGTGAAACGGTACCCCAGGTAACGCACTACCCCCGTAGCGATCCGGTGCGCGGGGCGTCGGTGGTGGCGATGCAGGTCACAGTGCGATCGCCGCGCTTCCACGAGTCCGCGGTCGGGTACAGCACGAACATCCCCACCTCGGGATCTGTGGTCGCCGACGGCGAGAACGCCCGCAGGGCCGGCTCGCATTTGTCCTGGTACTCGATGATCGCGGTTTCGCCCGGGAACTCGTCGCCGGGCACCGCGGCGACGTAATACACCTCACCCTTGTGCGGTTCGGAGCACGCCACCGTCTTCACCGAGGAGACCAGGCTCGCGTCGGCGGGGATCGCGGACAGGCAGTCGCCCAGGCCCACATCGGCGGCGTCGACGGTGTCCGGATCGAAGATCTCGGTCAGCTCGTCCTTGTTGGCGATGACGACGACGGTGAGCAGGGCGCCCACCATGAGCACGACCACCCCGAGGATGAGCGCGATGATCAGGCCCCAACGGGTCTTGCGGGGCGGCGGGGGCGGCTGGGGCGGCGGGTAGGACCGCCCGTAGGGATCGGAGTACGGCTGGGGCGGGGGTGGCGGGAAGTTGCCCGACGGGGGTGGCGGGAAGTTGCCCGGCGGGGGTGGTGGGAAGTTGCCCGGCGGGGGTGGCGGGAAATACCCGGCCGGCGGTTGCGTCATCCCACGAACCTAACCGCGGCGGCCACCGCGAGCGCCGGGACGTCCAGAGTCTTGGATGCGAGGTCGTGCCGTGCCCCGGTGACCTCGACGATGTGCGTCGGTCCGCTGACCAGGTCGGCTGCGGCGCGAATCTCCTCGATGGTCCCGAACGGGTCGGCGGTGCCGTGGGTGAACACCGTCGGCACGGTGATGGCGGGCAGATGCTCGGTACGGGCGCGTTCGGGTTTGCCCGGCGGGTGCAGCGGATAGGAGAACAGCGTCAGCACGTCGGGCCCGTCTCCCGCCGCGGTGACCATCGATGTCATCCGCCCGCCGTAGGAGTGCCCACCGGCCAGCACGGGGCCGTGGTCCAGCCCGCGCGCCCACGCGATCGCCTCGGCGATGCCGTCCTGATCGGAGGCGGCCGAGCCGGACGGCGGTCCCTTGGGCCGGCGACGCCGGTAGGGCAGGTTGTACCGGACCGCCAGGTACCCCTGGCGCGCCCATTCGTCGCAGACCCGCACGAGCATCGGGGAGTCCCGGTTGCCGCCCGCGCCGTGGGTGAGCACGACGACCCCGTTCGGGGTGCCCTCGGGCTCGTGCGCCACCCCGGCCAGCTCCTCCAGACCGTCAAGCATCACGGGACAGCCTGAACAGCGGGTTCACCGGACCGTGCCCGTGCCCCAACGGGTATGCGGCGCGCAGACATTCGGTGACCCAGCGCTTACCGAAGGCGACCGCGTCGGGGACCGGGTAGCCGTGCGCCAGCGCGGTCGCGGTGGCTGCGGCCAGCGTGTCACCCGCGCCGTGGTCATGGCCGGTGTCGATGCGGGCCTCGCCGAACTCGTAGAAATCGGTGCCGTCGTAGAGCAGGTCCGGGCTGCGCTCGGACGACCGCAGATGCCCGCCCTTGACCAGCGCCCACGCCGGCCCGAGGGCGTGCAGGGCCTTGGCCGCATCGCGCTGGGTGGCCTCGTCGACGACGTCGATCCCGGTGATCAACCGCACCTCGTCGAGATTGGGGGTGACCAGGGTGGCGATCGGAAACAGCTCCGTGCGTACCGAATCCAGGGCGCTCGGGTGCAGCAGCGGGTCACCGTGCATGGACGCGCACACCGGGTCGACGACGAGCGGGATGTCGGCACCCAATCCGCGCCAGGTGTCGGCCACCGCCCCGATGATCTCCGCCGACGCCAGCATCCCGGTCTTGGCGGCCTGGACCCCGATGTCCTCGACGACGACCTGGATCTGCCCGGTGATGATGTCCAGTGGCAGCTCGTGAAAGGCTTTGACGCCCACCGAGTTCTGTACTGTGACCGCGGCGACCGCCACACAGCCGTGCACGCCCAGCATGGCGAACGTGCGCATATCGGCCTGGATGCCCGCGCCGCCGCCGGAATCGGAGCCGGCGATGGTCATGACCCGCAGCGGTGTCTGGCCCGGCGGGGGGAGCGGCAAGAACGTCATGAGCTCAAGGGTAGATACACGCGATTGCCGTGTTCGAGGAACTCCGCCGATTTCTCGTTCATCGCCGCCCGGATGTCCTGGGTGATGCGCATGGAGCAGAACTTCGGGCCGCACATCGAGCAGAAATGCGCGGTCTTGGCGGGCTCGGCGGGCAGGGTCTCGTCGTGGTACTCGCGGGCCGTGTCCGGGTCCAGTGACAGGGCGAACTGGTCGTGCCAGCGGAACTCGAAGCGGGCCTTGCTCAGTGCGTCGTCACGCTGCTGGGCCCGCGGATGTCCCTTGGCCAGATCGGCGGCGTGGGCGGCGATCCGGTAAGCGATCACGCCGTCCTTGACGTCCTTGCGATCGGGCAGGCCCAGGTGCTCCTTGGGGGTGACGTAGCAGAGCATCGCGGTGCCGGCCTGGGCGATGATCGCCGCGCCGATCGCGCTGGTGATGTGGTCGTAGGCCGGTGCGATGTCGGTGGCCAGCGGGCCCAGGGTGTAGAACGGGGCTTCTTCGCACCATTGTTCTTCCAGCCGCACGTTCTCCACGATCTTGTGCATCGGCACGTGGCCGGGTCCCTCGATCATCACCTGCACGCCATGGGATTTGGCGATCTTGGTGAGCTCGCCCAGGGTGCGCAGCTCGGCGAACTGGGCCTCGTCGTTGGCGTCGGCGATGGAGCCGGGCCGCAGCCCGTCACCGAGCGAGAACGTCACGTCATAACGGGCCAGGATCTCGCACAGCTCACCGAAGTTCTCGTACAGGAACGACTCCCGGTGATGGGCGAGCATCCAGGCCGCCATGATCGACCCGCCGCGCGAGACGATGCCGGTGACCCGGTCGATGGTCAGCGGGATGTAACGCAGCAGCACCCCGGCATGCACGGTCATGTAATCCACGCCCTGCTCGCACTGCTCGATCACGGTGTCGCGGTAGGACTCCCAGCTCATCTTGGTCGGGTCGCCGCCCACCTTCTCCAGCGCCTGATACATCGGCACGGTGCCGACCGGGACCGGCGAGTTGCGCAGGATCCATTCGCGGGTGAGGTGGATGTCCTTTCCGGTGGACAGGTCCATGATGGTGTCCGCGCCCCAGCGGGTGGCCCACACCATCTTGTCGACTTCTTCGGCGATCGACGACGTGACCGCCGAATTGCCGATATTGGCATTGACTTTCACCCCGAACGCCTTGCCGATGATCATCGGTTCGCTCTCGGGATGGTTGTGGTTGGCCGGGATCACCGCCCGGCCTCTGGCGACCTCGTCGCGCACCAGCTCGGCGGGCACACCCTCGCGGACCGCGATGAACGCCATCTCCGCGGTGATCTCACCGTTGCGGGCCCGCTGCAGCTGGGTGCCGCGGTCGCGGACGACTCCGGCGCGCGGCGCCAGGCCCTGCTCCAGATCGATGGTGGCGGCGGCGTCGGTGTACGGCCCGGAGGTGTCGTACAGGTCGAAATGCTCACCGGTGCTCAGATGCACCCGGCGGAACGGCACGCCTTCCGGGGAGTAGTACTTCGAACTACCGGAAATAGGACCAACAGATACACCCATTACACATCTCCCTACGCCGGCATTACCCGGTCAGGTTCGTACGGTCGACGGCCCTAGCCGTCCTCTCAGCGCGCTGGTGCGTGCTCCCGTGTGGACGCGTTCAACCTAGCGCATGCGGCAGGTATTGCCGAGGAATAGTTTGAATAGCTAACATATGTTTTTCCGATTCGTGGATCGAGATTCGATGGCAACCGAGCTTGACCGGACGCGCATCCAGGAGCGCCCCTTCTACAAGTGGATCGCGCTGTCCAACACCACCTTGGGCATCCTGCTGGCCGCCATCAACGCCTCGATCGTGCTGATCTCGCTGCCCGCCATCTTCCGCGGCATCGGCCTGAACCCGTTGGCGCCGGGCAATGTCGGCTACCTGCTGTGGATGATCATGGGCTACCTGGTGGTGACGGCGGTCCTCGTCGTGCCGTTCGGCCGGCTCGGGGACATGTTCGGCCGGGTCCGCATCTACAACCTCGGGTTCGTGGTGTTCACCGTGGCGGCCGTCGCGCTGTCCTTCGACCCGTTCCAGCACGGCGGCGGCGCGGTGTGGCTGATCGCCTGGCGCGTCATCCAGGGCATCGGCGGCGCGATGCTGATGGCCTCGTCATCGGCGATCCTCACCGATGCCTTCCCCGCCAACCAGCGCGGCATGGCGCTCGGGGTGAACATGGTGGCCGCGGTGGCCGGATCGTTCCTGGGTCTGCTCATCGGCGGCGTGTTGTCCGAGTGGCACTGGCAGGCGATCTTCTGGGTGGGAGTGCCGATCGGTGTCCTGGGCACCGTGTGGAGCGTGCGTTCGCTGCGCGAACTCGGCGTGCGCACCCCGGGGCGGCTGGACTGGGCGGGTGCGCTGTCTTTCGGGGTGGGGCTGACGGTGCTGCTGGTCGGGATCACCTACGGCATCCAGCCCTATCGCGAGGCCACGACCGGGTGGACGAACCCGTGGGTGTACGGGTCGATCGCCGCCGGGTTGGCGATCCTGGTGGCCTTCTGCTTCATCGAACTGCGGGTCGAGCAGCCGATGGTCGACATCCGGTTGTTCCGTTCGGCGGCGTTCGGGATGGGCAATCTGGCCGGGCTGATGTCCTCGGTGGGCCGCGGCGGTCTGCAGTTCATGCTGATCATCTGGTTGCAGGGCATCTGGCTTCCGTTGCACGGGTACAGCTTCGAGTCGACACCGCTGTGGGCCGGCATCTACCTGTTGCCCGTGACGGTCGGGTTCCTGGTGGCCGCACCGGTGGCCGGTACCCTGGCCGACCGGTTCGGTGCGCGCCCGCTGACGGTCGGCGGAATGTTGCTGATGGCGGCATCCTTCATTGCGCTGCTGCTGATCCCGGTGAACTTCGACTACTGGATCTTCGCGGTGCTGGTGTTCCTCAACGGCCTGGGCGGCGGCATCTTCACCGCGCCCAACACGGCGGCCATCATGTCGAGCGTGCCGCCGGAGCAACGCGGCGCCGCCTCGGGTGTGCGCGCCACGTTCTTCAACGCGGGTTCGTCGCTGTCCATCGGGATCTTCTTCTCGCTGATGATCGTCGGGCTGGCCGACTCACTGCCCGGTGCGCTCAGTGCGGGACTTCAGGAGCAGGGCGTTCCGGCGGCGGTTGCGCACGAGGTCGCGCACACCCCGCCGGTGGGCAGCCTGTTCGCGGCGTTCCTGGGATACAACCCGATCGGTGAACTGCTGGAGCCCTCCGGTGCGCTGAGCGCCCCGGGCGTCAACGCCGAGGTGCTCACCGGCAAGACGTTCTTCCCCGACCTGATCACCGAACCGTTCCACTCCGGGCTGACGGTGGTGTTCCTGGCCGCCGCGGTGATGATGCTCATCGGGGCGGTGGCCTCGATGTTCAGCGCGGGTCGGTACGGCACGGTTGACCCTCTCCCCGGGGGAGAGCCCACCCTCAAGGCATGAAAGCTGATCCGCCAGATCTACCGGAAGCCGTCACCACCTACCTGAACGCGCCGGACACGGCCACCGCCCTCACCGCCTTCACCGCCGACGCCACGGTGACCGACGAGGGCCGCGACCACCACGGCACGGAGGAGATCCGGGCCTGGATGACGCGCGCGGCAAGCGAGTACACCTACACCACGGAATTCCTCGGTGTCGCCGGAGACCTGGATATCGTGCAGCGCCTGGAGGGGAACTTTCCCGGCGGCGTGGTCGACCTGCACTACCGGTTCACGATGGCCGGTCCGTTGATCGCGCGACTGGTGATCGAGCCATGAGCGGCCGGAACTGGTTCATCACCGGCGGGACCCCCGGTGGCTTCGGCATCGCGTTCGCCGAGGCGGCCCTGGAGGTCGGTGACCGGGTGGTGCTGACGTCCCGGCGTCCCGCCGAACTGGACGAGTGGGCGCGCGGATACGAGGACCGGGTGCTGATCGTGCCGCTCGACGTCACCGACGCCGGTCAGGTGCAGGAAGCGGTCCGGGTCGCCGAGCAACGCTTCGGTGGCATCGACGTCGTGGTCAACAATGCCGGGCGCGGCTGGATCGGATCCATCGAAGGCATGCCCGATTCCGGGGTGCGGTCGACGTTCGAGTTGAACTTCTTCGCGGTGCTCGCGGTCCTGCGGGCGGTGCTGCCAGGAATGCGGGCCCGCGACAGCGGCTGGATCGTCAACGTGTCCTCGGTCGCCGGGCTGCACGGGGTGACGGGTTTCGGGTATTACAGCGCAAGTAAATCCGCGTTGGAGGCGGTCACCGAGGTGCTCCGCGAAGAGCTGAGCGCCACCGGTATACAGGTGCTGGCCGTCGAGCCCGGGGCGTTCCGCACCCGGGCCTACTCCGGGTTCGCCGATGTCGCGGTCGAGGAGACCGTCACCGTGTACCGGCCGATGCTGGAACAGGTCCGCGCGGTGATGGTGGAGCAGGACGGTGCACAGCCGGGTGATCCGCAGCGCGGCGCGCGTGCGGTCATCGCGGCCATGGCGCACAACCCGCCGCCGCGGCGACTGGTGCTCGGCGGCGAGGGCTTCGATACGGTCGTGTCGACGTTGGAAGCGGCGATCCAGGACATCAGCGCTCACGAGGAGCTCTCGCGTGCAGCGGATTTCCCGGACAGCCGGAAGACCGGCCAGCCGATCTCGGTGCGCCAGTCCGCCGCGGTGGGCGTGTCGCGCGGGCCCACGCGATAGACCTCCTGGATCGGGCCGTCGACGGCCAACGCGTGCGTGGCCACCCAGGCGCCCAGACGGCCGTAGGTGACGTCGATGTCATCGTGGGATCCGGCGTGCACGGTGACCGCGAGTTCGACCGGTGGCAACTCCATGACCTCGACACGTCCGGACGGCCGGGGGGTGCGGACCGGGCGGAACACGGTCATCAGGCCGTGGCCCGCGGTGAACAGATCGTTGGCATAGTGGCCGCCGGGTGGCCCGGTGCGTTCCCCCGGTGGGAAGGCGGCGTCCAACTCGGCCATGGCCTCGTCGTACCATGCGAGGGAATCCTGCAGATGCACAGTGCTTTTGACGGCCGCGACCGTGCGGGCCGGCAGCGTCGGCAGGTCGACCTCGATCTCGGCGGGCTCGGGATGTACCAGGCGGCGCAGTGAGGCGACGGCGGCCTGGGTGCGGGCCAGTTCGGCTTCGAGTTGGCTCAGGTGGCCGGCGATCACCTCCTCGCGCCGGCCCGCGTCATCGGTGGCCAGGATGCGCTTGATCTCCTGCAGTGGGACATCGAGCCGGCGAAGTTGGTGGATCACTTGAGCATTCGGAATCTGCTCGGGCGCGTAATAGCGGTAGTTCGTGAACGGGTCGATGGCGGCCGGCTCGAGAAGTCCGTCGGCGTGGTAGCGCCGCAGGGTGCGCACGCTCAGGTGCGTCAGGGTGGCGAATTCACCGATCGTCAGACGGGAGCCCATGGCAGGAAGCCTAGAACGGATCCTCGGCCGGTTGTCGGGTGCGGGCTGTGTTGTCGGCGCGTTCGGTGGTGCCGGCGCGGATGGCCGCTGCCGGGTTGCTTGGCCGCCACCGCGCAACCATGCCCGTCGATCAGTGCGCCTAACTGAGACCCTGCGTGGGGTAGCACTTTCCGGCGCCTGGGTTGGCGCACCTAATCGGCGGGGAATGAGACATCGGGACGTTCCGCGACGGATCGATCCAGGTCGGATCCCGTGCCTAGTGGCTCTGATATTTCTTTTCTCAACTACCATCGCAGCAAATTTCAAGATCGTTCAGTTGCGCGTTGAACGGGTTGATCTTGAAGCGACCTCCAGCGGCGAGCGTTGCCGCGATGACCTGGAAAAATATGCGTGCTTTGCGGCGCGACACCTTGTACAGTTGGCGCGGGGATTCACCAAGCAGTGGGGGTTTAGCAAATGAAGAGATGTCTCTCGGGCGCGATTGTCGGAGCGCTGGCGGCTGGGGCCATCCTGGGTGCCGCGCCGGCTCAGGCCGACATCCCGAACAATCCGAGCCCGTGGGATTACACCGGCGACGTGATCAAGCTGCCCTTCTTGGGCAGCATCAAGTTCATCGGGGCGGACGAGTGGGGCCAGAATTACCGGGGGGTCAAGGGGCCCAGGGGCGCCGACCGCTCCGGTCCGCGGCAACACGGTAATCCGAGCGGTTAGGTAGCCGGCGCTACCGACGCATACCGCGCACGCGCGCTGCACCTGCTGGGGGGTTTGGTGCAGTGCGCGTGCCGCATTTCCGCGGACGTCAATTTTTGGGCACCGTCTGCCAAGCGTTTGCTCTGGGAACAATTCTGTGCGTGCAGGCCTTGGTGACGTGGGCGTCAATACTTCGTCCTCTTTGCGCTGGTCCGGTGCTGTTGTTAGGCGTGCTGAGTTTTGCGAGCGCAATTTCTCCCATAGCAAATTAACGTGTGCGTCACCGTAAACCAGTTGCCGAATCACAGATTACTCTTGAATGAGAAAATGTCGCGGCCGAAAATGGGCTCAGCCACGGTATTTGACGGGTGGCGGCGCCCCGGTCTCATGTATGGTCGGCCGAGAAACTGACCGTGCTTGAGGGGATATAGCAAATGATGAAGTTCGTGGGCGTACTGATCGGCGGCGCGCTTGCTGCCGGTGCTCTCTTCGGGGCGGGGGCTGCGCAGGCCGCCCCCTTCGAACTGATCGACAACCCGAGCCCGCACGTCAAGCCGGTCAAAGACGCCGACGGAAAGATCATCGGCTGGCATAACACCAACCCCAGCCCGTGGGACTTCACCAATGACGTGATCAAGCTGCCGATCGGCAACATCAAGTTCACCGGCGCCGATAGGTGGGAGAGCAACTACGGCGGTTCCATGGGGCCGCGCGGAGCGGACCGGGATCGTCCCCGCCGGGTTGGCGATTAAACGTCCCTCGACCGAGCGGGTCATCATCTCGGCTCGCGCCTACACTCGGCTCGGTGACGACGACGCAGCGCACGGCCATCAACGACGCGATCGCGAAGTTCTGGAGTTTCGCCGCCCCGGCCTACGACCAGGGCTGCCTGCAGCGGCTGGTGTACCAGCCGGCCCAGGA
This sequence comes from Mycolicibacterium diernhoferi, assembly GCF_019456655.1. Classification (NCBI taxonomy): domain Bacteria; kingdom Bacillati; phylum Actinomycetota; class Actinomycetes; order Mycobacteriales; family Mycobacteriaceae; genus Mycobacterium; species Mycolicibacterium diernhoferi. The sequence goes on from NZ_CP080332.1 coordinate 818,337, forward strand.
CGAGGTGATCGCCGCACTGCGCCGGCACGGCGCCACCCAGATCGCCGACGTGGCCTGCGGTACCGGCATCCTCACCGACCGCATCCAGCAGGAGTTGCGTCCCGACGAGGTCTACGGCCTCGACATGTCCGACGGCATGCTGGCCCGGGCCCGGCGCCGTTCGGACCGGGTGCGCTGGAAGTCAGCCGCCGCCGAGGAACTGCCGTTCGCGGACGGCTTCCTCGATGCGGTGGTGACCACCTCGGCCTTCCACTTCTTCGATCAGCCCGCGGCGCTGGAGGAGTTTCATCGGGTCCTGGCGCCCGGCGGTATCGTCACGGTCACCACCGTGATCCCCGCGCCGCGCGAGACGCGAAAGCTCTTCGAAACGGCCGGCTTCCGCGTCGAGGACCAGCATCGAGTGCGTCGTAGCTTCTGGACCCCGGTCGCCGATACGATCACGGTCGGGCTCAAGCCCGCTTGATCCACTTCTCGCCGGCCTTGGCCGCGCGGTGCAAGGCGCCGAACTCGCCCAGATACGCGGCGACCGCGCCGACGGCCGGCAGCATTCCGACATAACGGAAGACACTGTGCGGATGCGGCCGCTTGCCGACCTCGTCGCCGATCGCATTCATGATTCCGGCGAGGTGCCACAGTTTCTTCACCAGTGCATCCGGCCATGGGCGGTCGGACGGCGGCGGTGGAGGATCGGGGATGTCGCGGTCACACAGCACCGCGGCCAGCATGCGGACCTGCGCCTGATGGTCGGTCAACTCGTACTCGCGCGCCACCGCGCACAGGATCAGCGTCTGATTGGCGAAGCCGAGCGCATCCTGCAGCGGAAGCTGACGCGCGATGATGCCGAAGGCACCGGGAAAGGCCACCGCGACGTTGTTCAACGCTCCCACCCGGCGCACCCACCAGTTGATCCGGGACTTGCGATCCTTGCCCTCCCAGGCCTGCGTACCCGGCACATCCGCCCAGTCCAGCACGGAAGCAGTCACATCCAACGCCTTGTCCAGCGCGCCGTCACCGCCCTCGACATCGTGCGTGCGCCCGCGCAACCCGAACGGGTCGAACTCCACCAGTGCATCGAGAATCAGATCGGCCAGCACCACAGCCCGACTCAGCGCCGCAGCGACCTCGGCGTCGTGCAGATCTGCTTTCGGCAAATCGAGAACCCCCATGGCGAACAGTATTACCGCTAAGGGGCCAGATCCACCAACACGGGGACATGGTCGCTGGGGCTCTTGCCTTTTCGTTCCTCGCGGACGATCTCACCGTGGGTGACGCGGTCGGCGAAGGCTGCCGACCCGAGGATGAAGTCGATGCGCATGCCCTGCTTCTTCGGGAACCGCAACTGGGTGTAGTCCCAGTACGTGTACACCCCCGGCCCCGGCGTGAACGGACGCACCACATCGGTGTAACCGGCGTCGATCATCGCCCGGAAGGCCGCACGCTCCGGTTCCGAGACGTGCGTGGAGCCTTCGAAAACAGCCATGTCCCAGACATCCTCGTCGGTGGGGGCGATGTTCCAGTCGCCGACCAGGGCGACCGGCAGGGACGGGTCGTCGGCGATCCACTTGGATGCCGTGTTGTGCAGGGCGCCAAGCCAATCCAACTTGTACGGGTAGTGCGGATCGGCCAGGGTGCGGCCGTTGGGGACATACAGGCTCCACACCCGGACCCCGCCGCAGGTCGCGCCGATGGCCCGGGCCTCCCGCAGTGCCTGCCACTCGGGTTGGCCGTCGAATCCGATCTCGACGTTCTCCAACCCGACCCGGGAGGCGATCGCCACGCCGTTCCACTGGTTGAGCCCGATGTGCGCGATCTCGTAGCCCAGCGCGGCGAACGGCATCGTCGGGAACTGGGCGTCGGTGCACTTGGTTTCCTGCATGGCAAGCACGTCGACGTCGGCGCGGGCCAGCCAATCGGTCACCCGGTCCACGCGGGTGCGAATGGAGTTGACGTTCCAGGTGGCGATGCGCATCGGTTTCTCCTCGCTAGACGGGTTCGGGGATCTTCAGGTCCCGCTTCAGCGCGGTGAAGTCGCTGATGGTCTTGGTGGTGACCGACGCGACCGGTCGCGCGTTGCGCCCGGTGGCCTCGGTCTTGGACACCATCACGACCCCGTCGATGTAGGGCTGGATGGTGGTGGCGTTCTGCACGGTGGCCACGATGACGAGCTGAAAACCGAACTTGCGGAACGCCTGCAAGGCCTGCGAGGCGAACTGCGGATCGGACTTCGAGAACGCCTCGTCGAGCATGAGCTGTGCGAAAACGGGCTTGTTGTCCCCGCTGTCGGGGTTGGCCAGGTTGAAGCTCAGCGCGCCGGCCAGGCAGAACGCCATCAACTTCTCCTGCTCGCCACCGGAATTGTCGCCGGCGTTGCTGTGCGTGCGGATCAGTTCATCGTTGCGCACATCCCATTCGGCGCAGTCGAAGGTGAACCGGTTGCGGACGTCCAGCGCGTCGCGGGTCCAGGCCCGGTCCTCGGGAGTATTGCCGGCCAACCGATTACGCAGTCGCAGGATGTCGGCGTACTGCTCCAGGATCGCCTTCTTGTCGCCCAGACCCACCTCGGCGATGCGCCGGGAGATGGACCTGACGATATCGGTGAGCTCGGACACCGCGGCCAGACTGCGCGGCGTCGCCCGCAGCGTCAACCGGGTGCCGCGGTTGAACTCCACCGCGCCCAGGCCGGTGTTGACCCGTTCGATCTGTTCGGCGATCCGGCGGGTCTCCTGCTCGGCCACCCGATGCAGGGTCAGGATCGCGTCGGGGGCCTGCTCGGTGATGAGTCGCATCATCCGCTCGTAGGCGTCGGGGAGCTCGCGTTCGTCGATGTGGCGGCAGACCGCCACATAATCGTGCACCCGCTCGTCGAAGTCCTCGGAGTCATTCGGGATGGCGTCGGGGAACGTCGTGTCGAATGTCGCGATGATGCGGGCCAGCTCTTCATAAGAGCGTCTGCGGCTTTCGGTGAGTTGGTCGCGTTCGCGGCGGACCGCGGCGAACAACGCCTCCCGATGCGGTTCGGGGTTGAGGAGCTCCAGGTGCACCGGCACCTCGGCGGAGTAGCGGCGTAGCAACTCATTGGCGGCATCGGATACCGCCGGCGGTGCCAGTCGGTCCTGCAGATCCATCAGCCGGGTGCGTCGACCGTCGAGATCGTCGCGTCGGGTCGCAATGGCGCCGCGCCGGGTCATCAGGGTCTGGATGTCGTTCCAGCACTCCTCGGCGCGGACGCTGAGCGCCTCCACATCGGGGTTGTCGGCCATCAGCAACTCGAACTGCTCCCGCAGCCGGTCGGCATGCCCCTCGGCGGTTTCGGTGTCGATCTGGCTCCACTGCGGGAACCGCTCGCAGATGGCCTTGCACGCGGCGGCCTGATCGCGCCATTGCTGGCGCTCGGCGGCGATGTCGTCGGCGGCCTGGCGGGCCTGCTCGAAGGTGTGCTCGGCCTCGGCGAGTTCGGCGGTCAGTGCGTCCAGCTTGGCGCCGATGTCACCCTGATAGATGTACTCGGACGGTTTCAGCGGCCTGCGGTCGTCCTTGATCGCCAACCGGTCGGAATCCTTGTACAGGCCGGTATCGGTGACCGCGCGCCGGAACCGGGGGAACAGGTCCGGAGTGTCGACACAGATGTGATCGCCTGCGGCACTGAGCACATCGAGTGCCTCCGCCGCGCAGGGATGATCGGGGGTGACCACGAACAACTTGCCGGCCAGCGTGTTGGGCTCCGGCTCACGGTTCGGCGGATTCACCCGCACGTGGTGCAGAGCCAGCCGGCCACGCATGTTGTTTTCGTTGACGAAGCGCAGCACCTTCGCGTAATGCTCGTCGGGCACCAGCAGCCGTAGGCCCACCGAACGCAGCACCTTCTCCACCGCGCCCCGCCACCGGTTCTCTTCGGGGCGCAGGTCCATCAGCTCGGCCACGTATGGCAGCGCCGACGGGTCGACACCGACAGCGGTACAGATGTGTTCGCGCATGGTGACCGCGAATTCGGGCAGCGCCGAACCGACGTGCTCGACGCGCTTGAGTTCCTTGGCGGCGTGGTCACGGGCGATGCGGGCGGCCTTCTGGGCGTACTCGGCGTCGGTGGAGGCTTCTCGGCCGCGATCCAGCTTCACCGCCAGCCCGGCGGCCTGCTTGGACAGATCCTCACGCAGATTCCAGAACTCGTCGGCGCTGTCGGGGACGGGCACGCCGTGGGCGGTCACCATCTCCTCATAGGCTGCCCGACGCCGACCGATCTCCTCGGCCTGTGCCTCGGCGGCGGCGACCTGCGACTGCAGCGGGCCGACGTTCGTGCTCGCGCCGCTGATCTGTGCATTGAGCGAATCACCCTCGGCCTTGGCGAGATTGAGCTGGCGGGTCAGGTCGCCATACTCGTTCTCCAGCTGGTCGATGATGCTGTCGAGGTTCTCGACCTCGGCCGGGCACTGCTGCAGCCGGACGTGGTCGGTGTAGGCACGGACCATCTGTATGTCGACGAGGTCGATGATGCCGAGGTCCGAGGACTCCGAGGCGTAGCGCTGCTGGATGGCCTCGATATCACCGAGGATCTTGCGCTTACGCTGTGCGACCGCCAGCAGTTCGCGGGCCTCGACCAGCGGATCGATCTGCTTGAGTGCCTCGGGCAGCCGGGCCAGGCTGTCGGGCTCGTCGAGCATGAAATCGCGGACGAACTGCTCCAGGCCGCCGACGCTCTTGAGCGACTTGGCCTTTCCCAGCAGCTGCTGGGCGGCCTCGGAGGCCCGGATGCCGATCGACGCGTACAGCTGGGCCAGGTACTGGGACTCCACCTTGGTGGAGAACCGCCAGCGGTCCTTGAACACGCCGGTGTCGAAGCGCCCGGCGGCCCAACGGTTGCAGACCTCCTCGATGTCGAGATCGCCGTCACCGAGTACGAATCGGCTCGACGAATCCGAACGGGATTCTCCGGTCAGCCATTTCAGCACCAGGCCGGTGATCGACCGTCCGGTGTTGCTGGTGTAGGTCACCGCGACCGCCGACCAGGTGGTGCCGTCCCCGCGCAGGTACATCACCTGGCTGACGCCGGCGTCGCTGCGCTGGCCCCACGCCCCGCGCACGTACTTGTCCACGGTCCGTCGCCCGGCGTTCGACCCGGCCGCGGTGTTGTCGCCGGAGGCGTTGAAGTTGCGCCGGTTGAAGGGCAGGAATCCGAGCGAGATGGCGTCCAGCAGTGAGGATTTGCCGCTGCCCGAGGCGCCGGCGATCAGTGAGCCACCGGCGTTGATGGGCACCGAGTGATAACCGTCGAAGACACCCCAGTTGATCACCTGCAGCCGGGAGAGGTGGAACTGCTCACTCATTCCGAACTCCCCTTCAACAGCTGCTCGAACTGCTGCTGCAGCTCGGTGATGACCGAGGCCGTCATGATCGCGGTGATCACCGGGCTGACGGTATAGCTGTCCTCGTCGTCGCGGGTCTTGCGCAGGATGTCCAGGCCGGCCAGCCGGGCGATCGCCGCGTCGATACGCGCGGTGAAGGTGACGGTGTCGCGGTCGGTGTCGTTGAGCACCCCGGAGAACAGCCCGTGAATCTCGTCGCGGGTGATGAGGAAGCCGACATCCCCACCGGCGCGCATCATCTGGGCCAGATGCAGCGCCAGGATGGAGTCGTAGGTGCCCAGTGGCTCGCGCCGCAGCAGCTTGATGCCCTTGGCGGATTCGTACCGGGCCTGCTCCACGTACGCGATGTCCACGCCCTCGGCGATGCGCAACTGCAGGTCGAGTTCGGAGAGCCGGACCGACAGGTCGGAGCGGTACTCGATGATCCAGCTGTACACGTCGCGGTCGGATTCACTGCTGATGTAGCGGCGGGTCAGCAGATGCTGCAGGGCCCAACAGGCCCGGTCGGGCATGGCGCTGACATCGCCGTCGAAGCGCGGGCGGCGCGGTCGGGTCGAGTGGCCGCCACCGGAACCGGTGCGGTCCACGTCCGGCAGCGAGGTGAAGTCGATGTCGGAGTCCGGTGTGGTCACGACGCACCTTCCAGGATCGGTTCGGTGAACATCAGGTGCGGAACCTCCATCTCGCGGTCATGGCCGTCCAGCGAGTGGAATCGGACCGTGACAGGCGGTGCATCCGAGGTGTTCGGCTGCTTGAGCGCCCACGACCAGAGCACGATCACATGACCCAGGTACGCCGCGTCCAGCATCGCCAAGGCGTCCGGAAGTGACACCGGCAGAGACGAGTTCAGCATCTGGGTCAAGGCGGGCGCGTCGACCTGTGTGGTCAACGACGAGAAGGTGGACAGATCCACCTCGCCCTGGGCCGGCGCGGCGGGCTTGGGTGCGGACAGGTCGTTGATCCGGAAGCTGAGCGCGCCGACCGAACTGATGGCGTGCCGGGCCAGCGGCACCTCGATGTCCAGACGCGAGTCGGTCAAGGACTCCTTGAGCAGCGCCCGGGCCGCGCCGATGGCCTCGTTGAGCTGGCGGGCCACCCCGCGGGTCTGTTCCAGCGTGCCGAACGCGGTGAACCGCTTGACCCGCTGGGCGCACCGCTGCTGGATGCGCTCCACCTCGTCGATCTGGTGCCCGACCAGTTCGAAGAACCCGGCCATCACCTTGCGCAACGCGGGATCGAGTTCGGGCAGGGTGGACGCGACGGTGGCGATGTCGGCCTCGAACTCGGCGCGCTGGTCGGGGTCGTTGATCATCCGCAGGAACGCCCGGTGCGAGTCGCGGCCCGCGGAGTCCCAGGCGGCCTGGTAATCGGCGTACATCTGGCGCTGCCGGTCCCGGTACTCCACATTGGTGTCGATCGGGTCGTCCAGGGCGGCGGTGGCCTGCTCGATCATGGTGCCGTACAGGCCGATATCGGTGATCAGGCGTTCCATCTGCAGGGCGATGGCGCGGGCCTCGTCGTACATGGCGGTGACATCGGGTTCGGGTCGCGCACCGGCGTCGAGTTCCTCGAGTTCGGCGTGCAGGGCCGCGATCTCGGCTTCGATACCGGCCCGGATCCGGTCCGGGTCGTCACCGACCCGGATGGCGACCTGTTTGAGCCGTGAGGCGATGCCGTTGATGGAGCCGCCGGTGGCGATGGTGTCGTTGCGGCGCATCCCGCGCACGAAATCCAGGGCGCGGCGCGCGTCCTGGGTGAGGTAGCAGACATTGCGTTCGCCGCTTGCCACGCGGTGCAGCCAGCCCTGGCTGGCCCACGACTTGATCAGCGCCAGTGCGGACTGCTCACCGGTCTCGGGTAGGGCGTCGAGGTCGCGCTCCAGCCGGACCACCAGGTCCGTCTCGCCGACCAACCCGTCGAGCAGATGACGTTCCATCAGGGTGGCGTACACCGCGAGGTTCGAGGTGGCCAGCAGTCGCAGTGCGCGCGAAGCCTGCACCTCACGGTTGGCCTCAAGTAACTCACGCATGGGGCACGAGGCTATCTGCGCGGACATAGCGGTGCCGGTGGTGCAGTCGGAAACCGAGCGTCCGGTACAGCTCGAGCGCCGCCGTATTGTCGTCGAGCACCTGGACGTAGGCGCGGGTCGCGCCCTGGTCGGCGCCCCAGGACTGCAGTGCCGCGCAGATCGCGCGGGCCAGTCCGGTGCGCCGCGCGGATTCGGCGACACGCACGCATGACACGCCGAGCCAGCGGACGCCGTCGGGTGCGGTGGTCACCGCGCCGCGCCCGACCGCCAGGACATCTCCGGTCGCTGCGCCCGGCAGCTCGGCGAACGTCACGGTGCCGTCCAGCACGGCGGTGAGGACGTCGACCGGGACGTCGCGTTCATAGATCCGCAGCCACTCGGGCGACGGCGCCGAGGTGAGCGTGGCGGCACCCGGATCGGCGGGGGAGAGGTCACCGACCAGCACCCGGTTGGCCTTGATGCCCGGGGCCTTGATCGGCAACAACCGTTCCGGCAGGGCCAGCCACGGCTCCAGGTCGCGGGCCGCGTACCAGTCGATGATCTCGGGCAGGGACTGCGCCGAGGACGAGAACAGCAGCGGCACGGCGGAATTCGCCCGGCTGGTGTGACCGTGTGCGGCGCGCAGCAGCCAGCCGTCGCACCAGTGCTGCTCGGTGCCGGGCCAGGCCAGCGCGGCGGCGTGCTCGAGTGCGCGGATCTCGGAGTTGCGTACCGGGGTGTGCGAGAGCTCACGCACCGACACCACATCGGCGGGGTCGATCTCGACGACCTCACCGGATTTGGTGCGCACCATCACCACGGGGTCGGTTGCCTCCAGATGCCCGACGACGTCGTTCAGACCGTCGGGTATCCGGTATCGCAGGGACACCCTGGCGCCCAGAGACGCCATGCTCTAGTGGCCGAAGGGGTCGGGATCCTCGCCGGGCAGCCAGCTCAGTCCGGGCACACCCCACTTGTTGGACTTGATCATCCGCTTCGCGGCGCGGGCATGCCGGCCGATCAGGCTGTCGAGGTAGGTGAATCCGTCCAGGTGCCGGGTTTCGTGCTGCAGCATCCGGGCGAACAGGCCGGTGCCCTCCAGCGTGATCGGGGTGCCGTCGGCGTCCAGACCGGTGACCCGCGCCCAGGACGCTCGACCGGTCGGGAAGGATTCGCCGGGCACCGACAGGCATCCCTCGTCATCGTCGTCCGGGTCGGGCATGGTCTCGGGGACCTCGGAGGTCTCCAGTACCGGGTTGATGACCACGCCGCGGCGGCGCGCGGTCTGGCCGCGGTCCTCGGCGCAGTCGTAGACGAAGACGCGCTCGGTGCGACCGATCTGGTTGGCCGCCAACCCGACACCGTTGGCGGCGTCCATCGTGTCGAACATGTCGGCGATCAGTTCGGCCAGGCCGGACGGCAGGGAACCGTCGGCGCCGACGGGCACCGGAGTGGTCGGGGTATGCAGGACCGGGTCTCCCACGATGCGGATTGGTACGACAGCCACGATTGGTCAGCTTAGTCAGCCGACGCGCGGGTCACGATCACGCCTCAATTCCCGGGGGCGTGATTGAATGAGCGCCGAACCACACAACTGTCATTTTGCGAGTTATCGGAAGGGTCCAAACAGCGATATGGATGGCGCCATCGCGCGGACCGGCCAATCCGGGGACGACTCCGAACCTGCGGACGGGCTGACCCGCCGCGAACACGACATCCTGGCGTTCGAACGCCAGTGGTGGAAATACGCGGGGTCGAAAGAAGACGCCATCAAGGAGCTCTTCTCGATGTCGGCGACCCGGTACTACCAGGTGCTCAACGCGCTGGTGGATCGACCCGAGGCCCTTGCCGCCGACCCGATGCTGGTCAAGCGGCTCCGCAGGGTGCGGGCGAGCAGACAGAAGGCGAAGGCGGCCCGGCGGCTCGGCTTCGACATCACCTGAGCCGTTAGGCTTGCCCCGATGAACCAGCGAGACTCTTCCGGGCTGCCCTTGCGCGCCATGGTGATGGTGCTGCTCTTCCTCGGCGTGGTGTTCCTGCTGGTTGCACTCCAGTACATGGGCCCCGACGACGAAGGTGACAGTGACGCCGCCGTGGTGAGCACCACCACCAGCAGCGCCACATCCAGCGCCAAGCCGTCTGCGGAACCGGAGCAGCCGAAGGCCGAGGTGCGGGTGTTCAACATCTCCGAGGTCGCCGGCGCCGCCGAGAACGTGGCCACCCGACTGCGTGACGCAGACTGGAACGTGACCGAGACCGGGAACCTGGTCCTGGAAGGCGTCCCGGTGACCACGGTCTACTTCGGTGAGGCCGAAGGCGAGCGGGAAGCCGCCGAAGAGGTGGGCAGAGTGCTGGACGCGCCGGTCGAACCACGGCGCCCCGAACTTGGGGAGCAACCACCGGGCGTCATCGTGGTGGTCACCGGCTAGGCTCTCGGGCATGCCGATCTCAGCCTCGATTCGCCTTCTCGCCGCCGCTGCACTCATCGTGCCGATCGCCAGCGCGTGTGCACCCAACGAGCCGGTCGCAACAGAGCCCGGAACCACCCCGCCGGTGTGGACCGGATCGCCCTCGCCGACGCCGACCGCTGGAGCCGGTCACGGCAGCGGCCACGGTGCCGCGGCCTCCGGTGAGACCCTGACGGCGAACCTGGCATTGGTGGACGGCACCGAGGTGGCCACCGCCACCATCGACTTCACCGGTGACTTCGCGACGGTGACGGTCGAGACGACCACCGCCGGTGAACTCACCCCCGGCTTCCACGGCCTGCACATCCACCAGGTCGGCACCTGCGAAGGCGACTTCACCAGCGCCGGTGGCCACTTCCAGGCCGAGGGGCACACCGGGCACCCCTCCAGCGGAGACCTGAGCTCGCTGCAGGTCCGCAGCGACGGTTCGGCCAAGCTGGTCACCACGACGGATGCGTTCACCGCCGAGGACCTGCTCGCGGGCAGCAAGACCGCGATCGTGATCCACGAGAAGGCCGACAACTTCGGCAACATTCCGGCTGAGAAGTACCAGCAGGTCAATGGCACCCCCGGTCCGGACCAGCAGACGCTGGCCACCGGTGACGCCGGCGGCCGGGTGGCCTGCGGTGTCTTCGCCGCGGAGTAGCCGCGCACGAATCGACTTCGCCGGGTCGCCCCGGCCGACCGTCGGTGTCGAGTGGGAGTTCGCGCTCGTCGATTCCGGCACCCGGGACCTGAGCAACGAGGCCGCGGCGGTGATCGCCGAGATCGGCGAAACCCCGCACGTGCACAAGGAATTGCTGCGCAACACGGTCGAGATCGTCACCGGGATCTGTGAAACGGTCCCGGAGGCGATGACCGATCTGCACGACACCCTGGTCCCGGTGCGCCGGATCGCCCGGGAACGCGGGATGGAACTGTTCTGCGCGGGCACCCATCCGTTCGCCGAGTGGGAGATGCAGCAGCTCACCGAGGGTGCGCGCTATGCCGAACTGATCAAGCGCACCCAGTGGTGGGGCAGGCAGATGCTGATCTGGGGTGTGCATGTGCACGTCGGGATCTCGTCGGCGCACAAGGTGATGCCCATCATCACCTCGCTGCTCAACCACTACCCGCACCTGCTGGCGCTGTCGGCGTCCTCACCCTATTGGGACGGTGAGGACACCGGCTACGCGAGCAACCGGGCGATGATGTTCCAGCAGCTGCCGACCGCCGGTCTGCCCTTCCATTTCCAGAAGTGGTCGCATTTCGAACGGTTCGTCCACGACCAGAAGAAGACCGGGATCATCGATCACATGAACGAGATCCGATGGGACATCAGGCCGTCGCCGCATCTCGGGACGATCGAGGTGCGGGTCTTCGACGGGGTGTCCAACATCGCCGAACTCGGTGCGCTGGTGGCGCTCACGCACTGCCTGATCGTGGACCTCGATCGCCGGCTGGATGCCGGCGAGCAGCTGCCCACCATGCCGCCCTGGCATGTGCAGGAGAACAAGTGGCGCGCAGCGCGATACGGGCTGGACGCGGAGATCATCCTGGACGCGGACAGCAACGAGCGCCCGGTCACCGAGGACCTCGACGACCTGCTGACCCGGCTGCAGCCGGTGGCGGCCTCGTTGGGATGCGCCGACGAACTGGCCCGGGTGTCCGACATCTACCGGTACGGCGGGTCATATCAGCGGCAGCGACGCGTCGCCGAGGAGAACGACGGTGATCTGCGTGCCGTCGTCGACGCGCTGATCGGGGAACTGGTGCTCTGATGGCGGCGACCCCGATGTTCCCGCTCGAAGTGGCGATGCTGCCCGGCGAGGAACTGCCGTTGCGCATCTTCGAACCGCGCTACACGGAGATGATCTCGCAATGTCTGGCCGGCGAGCCGGAATTCGGGGTGGTGATGATCGAGGCCGGCCGCGAGGTCGGCGGCGGCGACGTCCGCAGTGATGTCGGGGTGCTGGCGCGCATCGTCGAACACGCCGATCTGGGTGGCGGACGGTATCGGTTGCGCTGCATCCTCGGTGAGCGCATCAGGGTGACCGAATGGCTGGAGGACGCGCCGTATCCGCGGGCACAGACCGTGCCGTGGCCAGATGAGCACGGTCCGACGGTGGCCGGTGCGGACATCGCGGGTGTGGAGGACACGGTGATGGCCCTGTTCGAGCGGATCGCGCAGGCCCGTGACGCCACCCTGCCGCCGCGCGAGGAACTGCTCGGTGGGCCCGAACCCGGCCAGCAGCCCGGAGATCGGCTGTACGCCTTGGCCGCCCGGCTCCCGATCGGTCAGGCCGACCGCTATGCGGTGCTCGCCGCGCCCAGCGCGTGCGCCCGGCTGGAGGCGTTGCGGGAGGCCGTCGAGACGGTCGCGGCGATGGTGGAGTTCCAGCTCGGGTGACTACTCGGGGTCGGGGAACGTGTTGTGCGCCAACTCGTCGGACACCACGCTCTCGCCGACGTTCTGTTCCCGGTAGGCCAGCTGGCCGACGCGATTGGCGACCACCGGTGCGGTGATGAGGGTGAAGAAGCCGGCCAGGATGATCATGCCCACGTCGGGATGTCCGCGCAGCCGCGTCGCCGCGCCCGCGAGCACCAACAGCAGACCCAACACCTGGGGCTTGCTGGCCGCGTGCATGCGGGTCAACGTGTCCGGGAACCGCACCACCCCGATGGCCGCGGTCAGCGCGAGCGCCGACCCGCCCAGCACGAGGACCGCGGTGATGATGTCGACAACGGTCATCGGATCCTCCGATCGGCGAGGTCCCGGTCCGGCACACGGAAACGGGCCACACTCACCGAGCCCACGAAGCTGATCAACGCCAGCGCGGTCAGGCTGTAGGTCACGGTGCTGTCCAGGCTGAACGCCGCCCATGTCCCGACCCCGCACATCGACACGGCCACAAAGGCATCCAGGGCCACCAGCCGGTCCAGGGTGCTCGGGCCCGCCAGCAGTCGGTAGACGGTGATGGCGGCGGCAGCTGACAGCATCACCGCCGCGGCGATCCACACCAGATGCATCAGACGTCCTCCTTCTCGGCCGACGGACGCCAGTCGGCGTCGCGCTCGAACGCCGCGACCATCAGCCGCTCCACCGTCTTGACCTGGCGGTAGAAGGCTTCCACGTTCTTCTCGGAGCCGACGTCGAGCACGTGCACGTAGATGAGCCGTCGTTTCTGGTCGATCTCCAGCACCACCGAACCCGGGATCAGCGTGATCACCCCGACGGCCAGTGCCAGCACCAGATCGGACTTGACGGCCACGTGTGCGCGCAGCACCGCGGTGGCCGGCGGCGGACCGGGCCGGATCGCCAGCCAGGCCACCTGGAAGGACGACACCACCAGTTTCATCGCGAAGTACAGAATCAGCCGCAGGAACGCCAGCGGCCGGAGCTTGCCCTCCACCGGCACCGGGGGCAACGGCAGCAACAGGGTGATCACCAGCGCGACCACCAGACCGCCGACCACGTTGGCGGCAGAGAACGTGCCCCACAACAGAACCCACACCAGGGTGAGGAAGCACAGTGTCCAGATGCTTAGGGCGAATTTCCTCATGGTTGCAACACCGCCGAGATGTACTGGTCGCGGTCGAGTATGTCCTCGGCCGTGCGCTCACTGTAGGCATAGATCGGTCCGGCGAACACGGTGAGCGCCAGGCCCACCGCGATCAGCGCGCCGGTGGGTAGCAGCATGCCGACCGGCATCCGGCCGACATCGTCGCGGTCGGCGAAGGCGATGTCGTCATCGTCGTCGATCAACGCCGCGGGCACGGTGTTGGACAGATCGCCCTCGGGGGCGTCGGCACGGGCCCGCCAGAACGCCTTGGTCCACACCCGGGTCACCGCGTACAGGGTGAGCAGGCTGGTGACGACGCTGCCGGCCACCAGGATCCAGGCCAGCGCCGAACCGTCCTGGGCGCCCGCCTCGACCAGGGCGACCTTGCCGATGAAGCCCGAGAACGGCGGTATGCCACCCAGATTCAGGGCCGGGATGACGAACGTGAATGCCAGCAGCGGACTGGCCGCGGCGAGCCCGCCGAGCCGTTGCAGTGTCGAGGCCCCGGCCTGGCGTTCGATCAGACCGACCACCAGGAACAGGGTGGTCTGCACGACGATGTGGTGGGCCACGTAGTAGACGGCACCGGACATTCCGAGGTGGTTGCCCAGCGCAATACCGAAGACCATGTAGCCGATGTGGCTGACCAGGGTGAAGGACAGCAACCGCTTGATGTCGTTCTGGGCGATGGCGCCCAGGATGCCGATCACCATCGTCAGCAGCGCGGCCACCATGAGCACGTTGTCCAGCGCGCCGCCGGGGAACAGCAGCGAGTGCGCCCGGATGATCGCGTACACACCGACCTTGGTCAGCAGGCCGGCGAACACCGCGGTGACCGGGGCCGGCGCGGTGGGGTAGGAGTCGGGCAGCCAGGTGGACAGCGGGAACACCGCGGCCTTGATGCCGAAGGCGACCAGTAGCACCGCGAACAGTGCGGTGCGGGTGCCGTCGGGGACATCGTCGAGGCGCAGGGCCACCTCGGCCATGTTCAGGGTGCCGGTGGTGGCGTACACCAGGGCGATGCCGATCAGGAAGATCAGCGACGACACCATCGACACCATCACGTAGGCGATACCGGCGCGGACCCGTTCGGCGCTGCCGCCGATGGTCAACAACACGAAGCTGGCGGCCAGCAGCACCTCGAAGCCGACGAACAGGTTGAACAGATCACCGGCCAGGAACGCGGTGCACACACCGGCGGACAGGATCAGATAGGTGGGCTGGAAGATCGACACCGGTTGACGTTCGTCGCCGTCGCTGATGCCCTGCCCGATGGCGTAGAACACCACCGCCAGCAGCACGATCGAGGACACCACCAGCATCAGCACCGACAACCGGTCGGCCACCAGCGTGATGCCCAGCGGTCCCATCCCGGGTTCGCTCTGGCCCCAGCCGCCGACCTGCACGGCCACCGTGCCGTCGCGGTCCACCAGGTACAGCAACACCGAACACACCGCCACCACCGCTATCAGCGATGTCAGCGAGATCAGTTGCTGTAGACGCGGACTGCGGCCGGCGACCATGGTGATGGCCGCCGAGATGGTCGGGATGAGGACAGGTAGGGGCGTCAGTACCGTCGCAAGACTCATCAGCGCGATCCCTCCGCACCCGGCAGTGCGTCGAGTTCGTCGGGCGCATCGGTATCGCGTGCGGGCACCACATCGGGAATGTCGCGGTCGACGTCCTCCTCGTCCACGCGCTCGGCCACCCTGGTGTCCTCGGGGTCGTTGCTGACTTCTTCCACGGTGGTCAGCTGGTAGGACCGGTAGGCCAGCGCCAGCACGAAGGCGGCGATGCCCATGCTGATCACGATGGCGGTCAGGATCATGCCCTGGGCCAACGGGTCGGCATCGGTGGTCGAGCCGTTGCTGGTGCGACCGTAGATCGGCGGGTTACCGGACGGGCCACCGACATTGAGGATCAACAGGTTGACGGCATTGCCGATGAGGAGCAGGCCCAACAACATCCGGGTCAGGGTGCGTTCCAGCAACAGGTAGACCCCGGTGCTGGTGAGGCCACCGATCAGGATGAGAGGGACAAGGTAAGCGGTCATCGAGCCATCTCCACATCGACGCGGGCACCCAGGCTGCGCAGGATGTCGAGCACAAGGCCGACCACGATCAGATACACACCGAGGTCGAAGAACAGGGCGGTCACCAGCTTGATGTCGCCGAGCACCGGAATGTCGATGTACAGCACCGCCGAGGACAGCACCGGCGCACCGAGCAGCAGGGAGGTCAACGCGGTTCCCGCGGACAGGCAGAGCCCGGCCCCGAGAATCTTGCCGGCGTCCAGCGGCAGCGTCTCGCCGAGTTCGTAGCGGCCGCCGGCCAGATACCGCAGCACCAGGGCGAGTCCCGCGACGAGCCCGCCGGCGAAACCGCCGCCGGGGGTGTTGTGCCCGGCGAAGAACAGGTATGCAGAGAGCACCATGATCAGCGGGAAGATGATGCGGGTGGCCACCTCGAGCACCAGCGAGCGGTGCCGCGGGTCACGCAGTTCGCTGCCGCGCAACCAGGTGACATCCCCGGCCGCGGGGGAGTACGCGCCGACCGGGCCGATGTCGGGTTGGCCGACGTTGGCGGGCAGCGCCTGTGACACTCGGGGCGCGGCGCCGAAACGTCTGTTGCGGAACACCATCGAGGCCACACCGGTGGCGGCGACGACCAACACCGAGATCTCGCCCATGGTGTCCCAGGCCCGGATGTCGACCAGCAGGACGTTGACGGCGTTGGCGCCGTGCCCGCGGTAGTAGGCGGCGTCGGGCAGCAACTCGGCGATCGGCCTGCTGTCGCGGGCGGCCATCGCGAACACCGCCAGTCCGGTGACGGCAGCGCCGACCGCCAGGGACAGCGCGGCCCGGGGGAGCCGGCTGCGGCTGATGTTGGACCGGTCGGCCTCGGCCGGCAGGGTACGCAGCACCAACACGAAGATCACCAGCAGCAGCGTCTCCACCAGGAACTGGGTCAGGGCCAGGTCGGGGGCGCCGTGGAAGGCGAAGATGGCGCCGCAGCCATAGCCGGTGACGCCGACGAGCAGCACCGCGGCCAATCGGTTGCGCATCACCGTGGAGCCCACCGCGGCCGCCAGGATCACCAGGCCGACGACCACCTGCAGCGGGGAGTCCCAGAGCGCGAGTTCCGGGCGGTCACGGGCGCCGAACACCAGAGCGCCCACCGGCAACAGGACGAGGGTGCACAGGATGACCGACTGGGTCGCCGGTAGCGATCCGCGCTGGGTCTGGGCCGTCGTGCGGACCGCCAACACGTCCAGGCCGCGCATCACCTCGTCGTAGATCCGGTCCGCGTTGCCCAGCGGGGTGAAGCCGGACTTCCCACGCGGCAGCCGGTGACGGCCGAAGAACAGCAGGGCGCCGGCCGCCACGATCAGGATCGACAGCATCAGGGGCGTTCCGAATCCGTGCCACAGCGCGAGGTGGTAGTCGGCCGGGCCGGGGACGGTCTTGGCGTAACCGCCCAGCGCGGAATCCAGCGCCGCCGGGTACAGGCCGAACACGAGTCCGGCGGCGGCCAGGACGGCCGGCGGCAGCAGGAAGTTCACCGGCGGGCGGTGCATCTGCTGCACCCGGACGCTGGGTTCGGTCTGCCCCTTGGCCGAGAAGGCGCCCCACAGGAAGCGCAGGCTGTAGACGGTGGTGAACACCGAGCCGACCACGATGCCGGCCAGCACGAAGGGCGCCGCGGGGCCGAGCGAGGCGCTGTGCAGCACGGTCTCCAGATCGGCTTCCTTGGCGACGAACCCGAAGAACGGGGGCAGGGCCGCCATGCTGGCCGCCGCACCGAGGGCGATGATGAGCAACGGCCGATGGGCCTTGCCGAGCCCGGCCAGTTTCCGGATGTCACGGGTGCCGGTGGCGTGGTCGATCACCCCGACCACCATGAACAACGCGGCCTTGAACATGGCGTGCGCACAGAGCATGGCCAGCCCGGCCAGCATCATGTCCGGCCCGCCGGCGCCGACCATGATGGTGATCAGGCCGAGCTGGCTGACCGTGCCGAAGGCCAGGATCAGCTTGAGGTCGTACTCGCGGACCGCGCGCCAGCCGGCCAGCAGCATGGTGAGCAGACCGAGACCGATCACCATGGGGCGCCAGAGCGGGGTGTCGGCGAACCCGGGCGTCATCCGGGCCACCAGGTACACACCGGCCTTCACCATGGCGGCGGCGTGCAGGTAGGCGCTGACCGGGGTCGGGGCGGCCATCGCGCCCGGCAGCCAGAAGTGCAGCGGCACGATCGCCGATTTGGACAGGGCGCCGACGAGGATCAGCGCGATGCCGATGGTGGCGGCCAGGCCGGTCGGCGGGGCGGCGATGAGTTCGGAGAGCAGGTAGGTGCCCGCCAGGTTGCCCAGGATGATGATGCCGACCAGCATGGCCAGGCCGCCGAAGGTGGTGACCAGCAACGCCTGGGTGGCTGCCCGGCGGCTGGTGGCGCGCTCGGCGTAGTGCCCGACCAGCAGGAACGACAGCACGGTCGTCGTTTCCCAGAAGATGTAGAGCAGCAGCATGTTGTCGCTGATCACCAGGCCGAACATCGCGCCGGAGAAGGCGACGAGTTCGGCAGCGAAGCTGGGCAGTCGCTTCTCGATCCGGCCCTCATGGTGGTGGAAGTACTCGGCGCAATAGAAGAGGACGAGGGCGCCGATGGCCAGTACCAGCACGCTCATGATCGCTGCCAGCGAATCGAACCGCAGCGTGATGTCCATGGCGAGTTCCGGCACCCACGGGATGTGGACGGTCGGCACGTGCCCATCGGTGGGCCAGTTCGCGCCCACCCAGATCAGCGATCCGAGTGGCACCAGTGCGAGGGGATAGAACGCCAAACGACCCCATCTGGCGACCAGAAGGGGTGCGACCGCGGTGGCGACCGCGTGCGCTACGAGAACGGTGAGCATGGCACTCCGATCGGATTGGGGTCGGGGTGTCAGCCACTAGGGCTAAAGGCAGTCTACCTGCACCGATTTTGCGACCCGACCCCAGCCATGATGGGAATGGCATGAGAAAATACGCCGATCCCCCAGCCCATGATCGGCCATACCGGCCAGAAGTACCATCCGCCGCCGCCGAGTCCGACGGCCAGCCAGATGCCGATCATCAGCAGGACGCCGGCGAGGTAGGCGCCGAGGTGGATCCACACACTCAGGCGGGCGGCCCTGATCTGCTCGGCCCGGCGGCGGGGATCGTTGCGGCGCAGTGTGCCGATCGGCAGGTCGGCGACCAGATCGCGCAATTCGGCGGTGTCGTGTGCAGCAAAGGCGCGGCCGAGGCGGTCCTCGTACTCGTCCATCGGTAGGTAGCCCTGGGCCAGCGCCTGGCCGAGGGTTCCCGCGGTGCGTTCGCGCTCACGGTCTCCTGCGCGGATGACGTCCATGAGAGCCTCCCCGGAAATCTAGTCATTGGCTAGTTCCACTATGGCCCTCGAACTTGCCACCGTCAAGATGGATATCCTGCGGGGGTGGACCGGATTGTGAGCGCCAGCCGCGAGATCGCCGCGGCCCCCGAGGTCATCTTCGAACTGATCGCCGATCCCGCGCAGCAGCCGCGGTGGGACGGCAACGACAACCTCACCGAGGCCGCCGGCGGGCAACGCATGCACGCCGTCGGGGATGTCTTCCGGACGCTGATCTACACCGGTGACTACCGGGAGAACCACATCGTCGAATTCGAGGAGGGGCGCCGCATCGCGTGGCTGCCCTCCGAAGAGGGCAAGCAGCCCCCGGGGCATCTGTGGCGGTGGGAGATCGAACCCGCTGGACCCGGCAGGTCCAAGGTGACCCACACCTACGACTGGACGCAGCTGACCGAGGAGAAGCGGCTGGTGCGCGCGAGGGCGACCACCGCGGACAAGCTGGCGGCCTCGATCGAGCGGTTAGCGGCCCTCAGCGAAGGCGCGTAGCGATTCGACCTGTCCCGGGTCCAGTGACGGGCGCACGTTCTCGCGCGCCTTGGCCACGTCCTCGGCGGTGACATCGGCCGCGTCGATGGAGCGTCGCATCGCCGTCAACGCGGCCTCACGCAGCAGGGCCACGCAGTCCGCGGCGCTGTACCCGTCCAGATCGTCGGCCAGCCCATCCAGGTCGACGTCATCGCTGAGCGGGATGGATTTGCCTGAGGTGCGCAGGATCTCGCGCCGGGCCGCGGCGTCGGGCGGTTCGACGAATACCAGCTTCTCCAGCCGGCCGGGGCGCAGCAGCGCCGGATCGATCAGGTCGGGGCGGTTGGTGGCGCCCAGGACGACCACATCACGCAGCGGGTCGATGCCGTCCAATTCGGTCAGCAGCGCGGCCACCACCCGGTCTGTCACCCCGGAATCGTGGCTCTGCCCGCGCCGCGGTGCCAGTGCGTCGATCTCGTCGAGGAAAACCAGGGACGGCGCCGAATCCCGGGCGCGGCGGAACAATTCGCGCACCGCCTTCTCCGAGGAGCCGACCCACTTGTCCATCAGTTCCGCACCCTTGACGGCGTGCACGGACAGGCGGCCCGAACTGGCCAGCGCCCGCACCACGAAGGTCTTACCGCAGCCGGGTGGCCCGTAGAGCAACACACCGCGCGGCGGTTGCACACCGAGCCGGGCGAAGGTGTCCGGATGCTGCAGCGGCCAGAGCACCGCCTCGGTCAGCGCCTGCTTGGTCTCGACCATGTCGCCGACGTCTTCGAGGGTGACCGACCCGACCGCCACCTCTTCGGTGGCCGACCGGGAGAGCGGACGGATGACCGAGAGCGCGCCGACGAGGTCGTCCTGACTCAGCGCGGGCGCCTCACCGCTGGTGCTGGCGCGCGCCGCGGCCCGCAACGCGGCCTCGCGGACCAGGGCGGCCAGATCGGCGACGACGAAACCCGGTGTGCGTTCCCCGATCTCGTCGAGCCTCAGCTCCCGGGCCGGCACATCGCGGAGCAGGACCTCCAGCAGTGCCTTGCGGGTGGCGCCGTCGGGCAGGCTCAGGCCCAGTTCGCGATCGCACAACTCCGGGGCCCGTAGCCGTGCGTCGACGTTGTCGGGCACAGCCGAGGTGGCGATGAAGACGACACCCTTGGTGGCGACCGCGTTTCGCAGTTCGGCGAGGATCAGGGTGGCCACCGGTTGCGGGGTCCCCGGCAGCAGTGCGTCGATATCGGTGATGAGCAGGACACCGCCGGAGCTCACCGCGGCGACCGCCGAGGCCACGGCGGAAAGCCGGTCCTCCTCGGCCAGCGCGCCGATCTCGGGGCCGTCCAGTTCGATCAGTCGGCGCTGTGCGCCCACTGCGCGGACCAGGGTGGCCTTCCCGACACCGGCGGGACCCGACACCAGGACACCGAGATGTGCCGTGGCGCCCAGACTTTCCAGCAGCTCCGGTTCGTCGAGGGCCAGTTTGAGCCACTCGGCAAGCTTGCCGGCCTGCACGTGCGCGCCCTTGAGGTCGTCGAGCGGGATCGCCGCGGTCCCCGGCGCCGGGCTCGCTGCGGCCGGTGCCGCGGCGCTGGACACGACGTCACCCCAGCAGACATTCGAATTGGGTTGCACGCTCACGGTGCCGGCGGGGTCGACAGCGGTGACCGTCAGCAGTTCCGAGGTCCAGGTGATGCCCACCGAGGTGGTCAGCGCTGTGGTCGCCGCCGAGGTCGACGTGCCAGGCCCCAGATCGCGGGGGAGCAGCGACACGGTGTCCCCGACGGTCATCACCTTGCCCAGCAGGGCCATCCGCAGCGTGGCCGGTGACACCGACCGGGTGGCCAGCCGGGAGCCGGTCAAGGTCACCGAACGGGCGCCGAACACCGTCACCGGGGCCACCACCACGGGGCTGTCCTCCCGCAGCCCGGCGTTGGACAACGTCACATCGTCGAGCAGCGCCACCCCGGCAGGGGTGCCGCCGGGGGCCACCCCCACCACCGCGGCCGTGCTGCGCGAACCGAGCAGTGACACCGCATCCCATTCCCGGATGCCCAGTGCCGCGATGGCCTCCGGATGCAGGCGCACCACACCGCGCCGACTGTCCAGGGCGGAGGTGTTGAGTCGGGCGGTCAGCCGGAGTTCGGTCATTGCCGCCCTGGCGGTTTACGTAACCCCAGCCGCGACATCGACCGGCGGTAGGGCTGTGCCCGGCGGATCTCACGGCGCTGGGCCCGCCGCTCCCTGGGCTTGGCATCCCAGGCCTCCGGGCGTGCGGCCACCCAGCGCTGACTGCGCACGGTGAACGGGATGATGCAGACGTAGCCGGCGATGAAGAGCAACACCAGCACATACGGGAACAGCAGCAGCGCGGCGGCAGCCGCGGCAATCGCGATGAGCAGGATCGGCGCCGCATTGGGAGGCATCGACACCGACTTGAGCGCCAGCGTCGGAACCCGACTGACCAGCAGCGCGGCGTTGGCCGCGAACCAGAAGCAGATGAACCACTGCGACGTCCACCATCCGTCACCGAACTGCAGCATCGCCGCCAGCGGCCCGATGACGCCGATCGCGCCGCACGGCGCGGGCATCCCGGTGAAGTACTGCCGGGTGTAGGCCGGTTTGGTGTCGTCGTCGAGCAGGGCATTGAACCGCGCCAAGCGCAGCACGATGCAGACCGCGTAGAGCAGTGCGAAGATCCAGCCGACCGGGGAGGACGGCAGCAGCGTCACGTACACCACCAGCGCCGGGGCCACGCCGAAGTTCACCGCATCGGCGAGTGAATCGATCTCGGCGCCCATGCGCGACTGCGCATCCAGCGCCCGGGCGATGCCACCGTCGATGCCGTCGAGGACTGCCGCAGCGCCGATGAGCGCCAGGGCGATGTGCGGCCGGCCGTCGAGGGCGAACTTGATGGAGGTCAGACCACAGCAGATCGCCAGCACGGTCGTCGCGCTCGGCAGGATCCGCATCGCCGCCGGACGCTGCCTGTCAGCGGTCGGCATCACGTAGCTCGGCCAGGATCGTCTCGCCGCCTATCGCGCGCTGCCCGCTCTCCACCAGC
Source organism: Mycolicibacterium diernhoferi (assembly GCF_019456655.1). Lineage (NCBI taxonomy): Bacteria > Bacillati > Actinomycetota > Actinomycetes > Mycobacteriales > Mycobacteriaceae > Mycobacterium > Mycolicibacterium diernhoferi. Next base: position 840,667 of record NZ_CP080332.1, read on the forward strand.
ACGTGGGCGTCGGTCGGGAAATAGGTGTCCAGCCGCGAGCCGAACCGGATCAGCCCGTAGGTCTCGCCCAGTTCCAGCTTGTCGCCGGCCTGCGCGCTGCACACGATGCGCCGGGCGATCAGGCCGGCGATCTGCACCGCGACGACGTCGACGCCCTCGGGTGTGCGGATCCACAGGCTGTTGCGTTCGTTGTCCTCGCTGGCGGTGTCCTTGTCGGCGGACAGGAACTTGCCCGGACGGTGCACCACGCCCATCACCTGACCGGCCACCGGGGCCCGCTGCACATGGGCGTCGAAGATCGACAGGAAGATGCTGATCCGCTGCATCGGGGCATCGCCGAGACCCAACTCGGCCGGCGGGACGGCGGTGTCGATCAGCGTCACCAGCCCGTCGGCGGGGGCCACGATCGCCCCCGGCCTCCGCGGCGCGACCCGTGGTGGATGACGGAAGAACAGTGCACAGAATACCGCCGCGCCCAGGCCGGTGTTGCGCAGCCAACGCCGGTTCTTGCCGGCGGCTGCCAGGCCCAGCCCGCCGGCGATGAACGGCAGGCCGGCCTGATGGACCGGAGGGACGGTGGAACGGACGAGTTCGATGAAGCGTTGCGCTTCAGAGCTGTCGTCATCGGGTGAACGCGCAGGTCTGGCCATTTGGGTCCCGATTCTACGTGTCAGTCCGAGCTGAGATCCCACACGTCGACCTGTGACCCGGCGGCCACGTGATCGACACCGAGCGGAATGTCCAGCAGGCAGTTCGCGGACGCCAACCAGCGCAGGTGGTGTGAGGCGGGCGGGCCGTAACTGGTGACCACGGCCTGCCCCTTCTCGTGGCCGAGCACACCGCGGCGGAACTGGCGCTTGCCGGCCGGCGACGTCAGATCCTCGCCCAGGGTCGCGGTGATGCGGGGGCGCTCGGCGGGCAGGCCCATGGCGGTGCGCAGCGGCGGGCGCAGGAACACCTCGAAGGAGACCAGCGCGCTGACCGGGTTGCCGGGCAGCGTCACGATGGGCACGCCGTCGACCCGGCCGGAACCCTGCGGCATACCGGGCTGCATGGCGACCTTGACGAACTCCACCTCTTCGCCGAGTGCGTCCTTGACCACCTCGTAGGCACCGGCACTGACGCCGCCGGTGGTGACGATCAGGTCGACGTCACCGGCGTGCTCGGTCAGCGCGGCCCGGAACAGCTCCGGGTCGTCGCTGACCATCGGCCCGGTGACGGCCTCGGCGCCGGCCGCGCGGACCGCCGCGGCCAGCATCACCGCATTGGATTCGTAGATCTGGCCCGGCTGCAGCGGGGTGCCCGGACCGACCAGTTCGGATCCGGTCGACATCACCAGCACCCGGGGCCGCGGCAGCACGGTGACCTCGGCCAGACCCAGCGCGGCCACCAGGCCCAGCGCGGCCGGGGTGAGCCGCTGGCCGGCCCGCAGCACCGTGGTGCCCGCGGCGACGTCCTCACCGGCGCGGCGGATGTGTTGACCCTCGCGGGTGGCGACGCGGATCTGCACCTGCGGCTGGCTGGAGAAATCCGCTCCGAAATCGGAGTTGGTGGCTTCCACCGGAACCACGGTGGTGGCGCCCGGGGGCAGCGGGGCCCCGGTCATGATCCGTTGGGCGGTACCGGGTTCCAGCGGTTGGGTGTCGGTGCGGCCGGCCGGGATGTCGTCGGCGACCGGCAACGTGACGGGGGCGTCCTCGCTCGCTCCGGCGATGTCGGCGGCCAGCACCGCGAACCCGTCCATCGCCGAGTTGTCGAATCCGGGCAGTGCCACGCCGGCCACCACATCGGCGGCCAGGACCAGCCCCAGCGCGTCGGCCGGTGCCAGTGTGACGGCGGGCCGGGGCTGGATCAGACCGGCGATGACGTCCTGATGCTCCTGGACTGAACGCATCTGTCAGACGGGGAAGTGCACGTCGGTGAGTTCCTCGGATACCGCCCACAGCCGCTGCTGGATGGCGACATCGTGGGACTGGCTGCTCGAGGGCACCAGATGCGGATACCCGACCACGCCGTACGCGCGGACCGGGATGGCGGGGCCGTAGTACTGCCCGCCGCGCACCGCCGGGTCGGTGGCGGCGCGCAGTGTGGCCAGCGCGCCCACCAGCGGTGAATTGGTGACCAGATTCGCCAGGGTGGCGTACCCGGGCAGATTCGTCCCGGGGGTGTGCCGCATCAGTTCGGTGTTCGAGACACCCGGGTGCGCCGCCACCGAGAGGGTGTTCTTGCCCTTGAGCCGACGGTCCAGTTCGTAGGCGAACATGAGGTTGGCCAGCTTGGACTGCCCGTACGCGGCGACCCGGTTGTAGCTGCGCTCCCACTGCAGGTCGTCGAAATGAATCGCGGCCTGATTGCGGTGCGCGATGCTCGCGACCGTCACCACACGTGAATTCTCCACGGGCAGAATGTTTTCCAACAGCAGACCGGTCAGCGCGAAGTGGCCGAGGTGGTTGGTGCCGAACTGCAACTCGAATCCGTCGGCGGTGGTCTGCTTCGGCGGGTACATCACCCCGGCGTTGTTGATCAGCAGATCGATGCGCGGGTGCTCGGACTTGAGCTGTTCGGCCGCGGCGCGCACCGACTGCAGCGAGCCCAGGTCGAGGGAGACCACCTCGAGGTCGGCCTTCGGCGTGGCGGCGCGGATCTTGGCTGCGGCCTGCTCACCCTTGGCGGTGTCGCGGACCGCGATGACCACCTGCGCGCCGCGGGCCGCGAGCACCCGGGCCGTCTCGTAGCCGAGGCCGGTGTTGGAACCCGTGACGATCGCGACGCGCCCGGACTGGTCGGGGACATGTGATTCGGTCCATTTCTGGGTCATGTCTAGAACATACGGTGCTCGACGGCCATGCTCGAGTAATGGGTGCACCCGTACAGATGGCCGAACCCGCCTATCCGCCGAGTCGCAGCGCGCCGCTGGTATGGGCGCTGGGCGCGGCGATTCCGTGGCTGGCGGCGGTGTTCGCGCAGCTGATCTGGTTCGTGCTGGACCCCCGGATGCCCTGGCTGCATGCCGCCGTGGGCGCCGCCACCGTGCTGGGTGTACTGGTGTCGGTGGTGGTGGTGCCGATCTGGCGGTACCGGGTGCACCGCTGGGAGATCAGCCCGCAGGCGGTGTTCACCCGCAGCGGATGGCTGGTGCAGGAGCGTCGCATCGCGCCGATCTCGCGGGTGCAGACCGTCGACACCTACCGCGGACCGCTGGACCGGTTGTTCGGGTTGTCCAACGTGACGGTGACGACGGCGTCCTCGGCCGGCGCGGTGCGCATCGTGGCCCTCGATGCGCCGGTGGCCGATCGGGTGGTGGCCCAGCTGACCGACATCGCCGCGCTCGGCGGCCACGATGCGACATGACGGCACCGGAAAGTGCTCAGTGGCAGCGTCTTTCACCTCGCATGTTGTTGGTGCACCCGGTCCATGAGGTGCTCAACCAGCTTCCGTTGCTGATCGGGGCGATCGTGGTCGGGTCGGCCACCCAGAATCCGGTGTGGTCGTTGGTCGGGGTGGGGCTCATCGTGGTGCTGGGTCTGACCCGGTGGTTCACCACGAGCTACCGGATCGACGATCAGGATGTCGTGCTGCGCACCGGTCTGCTGCAACGCAACGAACTCTCGGTGCCGCGCAACCGGATCCGTTCGGTGCAGACCGAGGCGCGGGTGCTGCACCGGTTGCTGGGGCTGACCGTGCTGCGGGTCAGCACCGGGCAGGCCAAGGGCGACAACGCCTTCGAGCTGGACGCCGTGGAGGCCGGTCAGGTGGCGGTGCTGCGGGGGCTGCTGTTGGGCGAGGACGCGCAGGCCGCCCCGACGGGGCAGGTGCTGGCCTCGTGGAAACCGTCCTGGCTGCGGTACAGCCCGCTGAGCTGGTCGGGGCTGGTGAGCATCGGCGCGGTGCTGGGGGTGGCGTATCAGGCCGGGTTCGGTGACGCACTGAGCCGATGGTTGGCGGGCCGGCTCAGCCCGGCGGTCGTGTTGGCCATCGTGGCGACGGCCGCGGTGCTGATCGCGGTCGGGCAGTCCCTGCTGACCTACGGGAACCTGGTGTTGACCCGGCGACCCGACACGCTCAACCTGGTGCACGGGCTGCTGCGGGTGCGGGAACGCACCTTCGATCTGGACCGGCTGCGCGGCGGCAGCCTGCGGGAGCCACTGCTGGTGCGGGCCATGGGCGGGGCGCGTCTGGATGCCGTGATGACCGGGGTGGCGGGGGTGGGGGAGTCGTCGTTGTTGCTTCCGCCGTGCCCGGCCGGTACGGCGCGGGGCGTGCTGGCGGATCTGGTGGGGGACCGGGAGGTGGTCACCGGCGCGCTGGTGGCGCACGGGCCCGCGGCCGTGCGGCGGCGATGGGTCCGGGCGCTGGCGCTGCCGGTCGCCGCCGCCGTCGTGGCGGCGGTGGTCGGGGTGCCGGGCTGGGCCTGGGTGGTGTGGGGTGTGCTGCTGGTCGGGTCGGTGGGCCTGGCGGTCGACCGGGTGCGGGCCCTGGGGCACCGGGTGGATGCGCAGTGGCTGGTGACGAGGGCCGGCAGCGTCGAACGACGCCGGGATTGCGTGCAGACCGCGGGCATCATCGGGTGGACGGTGCGGCAGACCTTCTTTCAGCGCCGGGCGGGCGTGGCGACCGTGGTGGCGGCCACCGCGGCGGGCACCAAACGGTACGTGCTGATCGACGTGCAGGCCGAGTTGGCATGGACGGTGGCGGCGACAGCGTCACCGTGGGTCGCCGACAGTCGGTGGTGCGCATAGTCTCGCTGCATGGCAATCGGTGGAGTGCTCTTCGATATCGATGGGGTCCTGGTGACCTCGTGGCAGCCGATCGAGGGCGCCGCCCGGACACTGCAAATCCTGGCGGACAACCAGATTGCCCGGTCCTACCTGACCAATACCACCACCCGGACAAGGACCCAGATCGCCGATCTGCTGACCAAGGCGGGCATGACGGTCAGTCCCGAGGAGGTGGTCACCGCGGCCGCGCTGACCGCCGACTATGTGCGCGACCGGTATCCGGGGGCGCGGTGTTTCCTGGTCAACAGCGGGCAGATCGCCGAGGACATGGCGGGTGTGGACATCGTCTACTCACAGGACTTCTCCGGGCCGGCCGCCCCGGAGACCCCTGATGTGGTGCTGCTCGGCGGCGCCGGACCCGAATACAACCACCTGACCCTGTCCTGGGTGTACGACTGGATGGCGCAGGGGGTCCCGGTGGTGGCCATGCATCGCAGCACCGCGTGGACCACCCGCGACGGTCTGCGGGTGGACACCGGCATGTACCTGATCGGCATGGAGGAGACCTCCGGGCGCAAGGCCACCGCGGTCGGCAAGCCCGCACCCGAGGGCTTCCTGTCGGCGGCCAACCTGATCGGGGTGAACGCCGACGAGATGTACATCGTCGGCGACGACCTCAACAACGATGTGCTGGCCGGCCAGGTGGTCGGCATGACGGGTGTGCTGGTGCGCACCGGCAAGTTCCGTCAGGCCACGTTGGACCGTTGGGCCGCAGACGAATTCGCGATGCAGCCCAACCACGTCATCGATTCGGTGGCCGATCTGCCGGAGCTGCTGGGCCTCTAGCGCTGCGACGAGCTCAGGCTGCGCACCGCGTCGATGCGGGCCTTGATCTGCTCGCCGGTGGCCGCAGCCAACGGCGGGCCACCACAGATCTGACGCAGCTCGTTGTGGATCTGCCCGTGCGTCTTACCGGTGCGATGGTGCGCGATCGACACCAGAGTGTTCAGCTCGCGGCGGAGTTCCTGCAACTGGCCGTGCGTGGTCCGCGGCGCCGGCGGCCCGCCGGCGGCTGCCGCGGCGGTGCGCTTCTGCAGCTGCTCGTCCTGGCGTCGGCTCAGCAGATCGCGCATCTGGCTGGCGTCCAGCAGACCGGGGATGCCGAGATAGTCGGCCTCCTCCTCGCTGCCCGCCGCGGCCGCGGTGCCGAAGGAGGATCCGTCGAAGATCACCTGATCGAGTTCGGCGTCGGCGCCGAGAGACTCGAAACCGCGGTCCTGGTCGGTCTTTTCGTCCTTGGTCTTGTTCGCGTCGGCGATCAGCTCGTCATCGAGTCCGTCGGATTCGCGGTGCGGCTTGCCCAGCACGTGATTGCGCTGCGCTTCCAGCTCACTGGCCAGCTGCAGCAGGTTGGGCACCGACGGCAGGAAGACGCTGGCCGTCTCACCGGGGCGACGGCTACGCACGAAGCGGCCGATCGCCTGGGCGAAGAACAGCGGCGTCGACGCGCTGGTGGCGTACACGCCGACGGCCAGCCGGGGCACGTCGACGCCCTCGGAGACCATGCGCACCGCGACCAGCCACGGCGTCGAGGACTCGGAGAACTCCGAGATGCGGTTGGACGCGGTCGGATCATCGGAGAGCACCACGGTCGGGGCCTCGCCGGTGAGTGTGGTCAGCAGCTTGGCGTACGCGCGGGCGGTCGTCTGGTCGGAGGCGATGATCATGCCGCCGGCGTCGGGCACATGCGCGCGCTTCTGCATCAACCGCTTGTGCGCGGCCGCGATGACCGCGGGCATCCACTGGCCTTCGGGGTTCAGGGCGGTACGCCAGGCCCGGGCGGTCTGCTCGGCGGTGAGCGGCTCGCCGAGCCGCGCCGCGTGTTCCTCACCGGCGCTGTCACGCCACCGGGCCTCGCCCGAGTAGGCCATGAACACGACGGGACGCACCACGCCGTCGGCCAGTGCGTCGGAGTAGCCGTAGACGTGATCCGCCTTGGAGCGCTGGTAGCCCGCGGCGTCGGTCTCATAGGTGACGAACGGGATGGGGCTGTCGTCACTGCGGAACGGGGTACCGGTCAGGCAGAGGCGCCGGGTGGCGTCGCTGTAGGCCTCGCGGATCGCGTCACCCCACGACTTGGCGTCACCGCCGTGGTGGATCTCGTCGAAGATGACCAGCGTCTTGTGGTTCTCGGTGCGGACCCGGTGCCGGGTCGGGTGGCTGGCCACCTGGGCGTAGGTGACGACGATGCCGTGGTAATCGCCGGAGGTGTGCCCGGCCGAGTTGCTGAACTTGGGGTCCAGCGCCATGTGGAACCGGGTGGCCGCCTGGGCCCACTGGATCTTGAGGTGCTCGGTGGGCACCACCACCACGACCTGCTGCACGGTGCCGTCGGCCAGCAACTCACTGGCGATGCGCAGCGCGAAGGTGGTCTTGCCGGCGCCCGGGGTCGCCACGGCCAGGAAGTCTTTGGGTTTGGCGGCGAGGTATTTGACCAACGCTCGACGCTGCCAGCTCCGCAAATTCTGGGCGCTGGGCGCTGTGTATGCCCGCACCCGGAACTCCTATCTGGTCGAAGGGCAGTCTAAGGCAAGGGGTTCCGGGATCGCATATCGCCAGGAGAGACCGCGCGTCCTTTCGCGTCACGCAGATCGAAACCCTCGACCCCGCGGGCGGTCCGGCGCAACATCACAGAGATGGTCACCGAGGTGAGCGTGCCGCTGCGTGCTGCCGCGGACACTGCCGCTCCGGCCGCCCGTCGGTCGCGGCCGTGGTACCGCCGGCCGGGCTTCCTGCGTTCCATCGCCCCCGTCGTCCTGCTCGTCGGCTGGCAACTGGCCAGCCAGACCGGGCTGCTGTCGGAGAAGGTGCTGCCGGGGCCGACGGTCGTCTTCGAGGCGGGGCTGGGCGTCTACCGGTCCGGGGCGCTCGCCGACGCCCTGCTGGTGTCCGGGCAGCGAGCGCTCATCGGCTTCGCGTTCGGCGCCGTCATCGGGATCGGCTTCGGCATCCTGGCGGGCCTGAGCAGGGTGGGCGAGTACACCGTCGACCCGCCGCTGCAGATGCTGCGCACCATCCCGCTGTTCGGGCTCATCCCGCTGTTCATCATCTGGTTCGGTATCGGCGAGGAGCCGAAGGTCTACCTGATCGCGCTGGGGGTGGTGTTCCCGCTGTATCTGAACACCTTCGCGGCCATCCGCCAGCTGGATCCCAAATTGGTGGAACTCGGTGAGGTGCTCGGGCTCAGCCGTGGTGAGCGGATGCGCCACCTGATCATCCCGGGCGCGCTGCCGCAGATCCTGGTCGGCATGCGGCAGAGCCTGGGCATCGCCTGGCTGTCGCTCATCGTGGCCGAACAGATCAACGCCAATGCCGGCCTGGGCTACATCGTCAACAATGCCCGCGAGTTCCTGCGGACCGACATCGTGATCTTCGGTCTGCTGGTCTACGGACTGCTCGGTCTGGTGACCGACGCGATGGTGCGCTGGCTGGAGCGGTGGGCGCTGCGCTGGCGGCCCGGGCCGGTGACCCGATGAGCGCGGACGTACGCGACCTCGTCAAGCGGTTCGACGGGCGGGTGGTCCTCGACGGCATCGACCTGACCGTGCGGCGCGGTGAGATCGTGGCCCTGGTGGGGCGCAGCGGATCCGGGAAGTCCACGCTGCTGCGGGTACTCGCCGGACTGTCCGACGACCACACCGGCGAGGTGACGGTGGACGGCACACCGACCGTGGTGTTCCAGGAACCGCGGCTGATCCCGTGGCTGACGGTCACCCGCAACGTGGAACTCGGGGATCCGCAGCGCCGGAAACGATCGGCCACCGCCGGCGCCCGCCGGGTGCTCGGCGAGGTGGGCCTTCAGCACCGGCTCGACGCCTGGCCGTTGACCCTGTCCGGCGGCGAGGCCCAGCGCGCCGCACTGGCCCGGGCGCTGGTGGCCGAGCCGACACTGCTGCTGCTGGACGAGCCCTTCGGCGCGCTCGACGCACTGACCCGGCTGTCCATGCACGACCTGTTGTTGCGGCTGTTCGTCGAGCACGGATTCGGTGTCCTGCTGGTCACCCATGACGTCGCCGAGGCGGTCGTCCTCGCCGATCGGGTGCTGGTGCTCGAGGACGGCCGCATCGCGCACCGGGTGGACATCGACCTGCCCCGCCCGCGCGGCCACGCCTCACCGGACGCGGCCGTCTACACCACCCGGCTGCTGGAACTGCTCGGCGTGACCGACCGTCAACCCCAACCATGAGGACGCCCATGAAGATGAAATCGCGCAGTCTCGCCCTGGTGGCCGTCGCCTCGCTGGTGCTGTCGGCCTGCGGTGGCGGTGGCGACGCCGCGCCGGAGGCGTCCGGGCCGGTGACCCTGAAGGTCGGTGACCAGCGGGCGATCTCCATCGAGGTGCTGATGAAGGCATCGGGCCAGCTCGACGATGCGCCCTACAAGGTGGAGTTCTCCACCTTCACCGCCGGGCCCCCGCTGGTGGAAGCGGCCAGTGCGGGTGGAATCCACCTCGCCCAGGTGGGCAACACCCCGGCCGTGTTCGGGGCCGCGGCCGGCGCCCACATCAAGGTGGTCGGGGCGTTGGAGGCCACCGGTAAGGGCGACGCCATCCTGGTCGCCAAGGACTCCCCGGTGGGTGCCGTGGCGGAGCTGCGGGGCAAGAAGGTCGCGGTGACCAAGGGCAGTTCGGCCAACGCCAACCTGCTGCTGCACCTGAAGAACGCCGGTCTGGGACTGTCGGACATCGAGCCCGTCTACGTGTCGCCGGGGGACGGCTACGCGGCGCTGACCCGCGGCGAGGTCGCCGCCTGGGCGGTGTGGGATCCCTACACCGCGATCGCCGAGCAGGAGGTGGGTGCGCGGATCATCGCCGCCGCCGACACCGCCGGCAACGGCTACAACTTCTGGGTCGCCTCCGGGGATGGGCTCGACGATCCGGGCATCACCGAGGCCATCGCCGATTTCCTGGACCGCTACGCGGTGGCGACCGCGTGGTCGGCGGACAACCTGGATGCCTGGTCGGCCAGGTACGCCGAACTCACCGAGATCAGCCCCGAGGCGTCGCGGACGACGTGGACCCGCTCGATCAAGCACCCGGTCCCGCTGAGCGCCGACATCATCGCCTCCGAGCAGGAGATCGCCGACGCGTTCACCGAGGCCAAGGAGTTCCCCGGTGCAGTGGATTTCGCGGACTTCGTCGACGACCGCTTTCAGGGTGAGGGCAGTTGACCGGGGGGTTCACTCGCCCCCGAGGGCCGGTGCCAGTGCCACCGGGACCATGCCCACCACCGATCGGGCCGGCAGCTCGCGGTCGACCACGGCGCGGCGGATGATCTGGGCAAAGTCGATGAAGCGCTCGGCGCGCGAGTTGGCAGCGCGCCAGACGAGGCCGATGCGGCGGCCCGGAACGGGATCGGCGAAGGTCGCGATCCCCAGCGACGCGCCGCGCGTCTCGACGGGTACCGCGGTGGCAGGCAGCAGGGTGGCGCCCATCCCGGCTGCCACCAGCTGTACGACGGTGGGCAGTGAGCTGGTCCGTGCGGCGTCGTGGCCGGTGTCGAGGACGTTGGCCAGCGCACAGACCTCCAGCGCCTGGTCGCGCAGGCAGTGTCCCTCGTCCAGCAGGAGCAGGGGCTGCCGGCGCAGCGCCTCGACCGGTGCGCCGGTGGTGCCGGCGAGCTCGGAGTCTGCGCTGACCGCCAGCACGAAGTCCTCCTCGTAGACCGGCTGGGCGACCAGGCCCGGCTCGCTGATCGGAAGGGCCAGCAGGGCGACATCGATCTCGTCGCGCCGCAGGGCGTCGAGGAGGCGATGGGTCTGGTCCTCACGCACGAACAGCTTGAGATCGGGTGTCTCGTCCCGCAGTGCGCCCAGCAGCGTCGGCAGCAGGTACGGGGCGATCGTCGGGATGATGCCGAGGCGCAGCGCCTCGAACAACCACCCCGTCGGTTCCGCGGCGTCGACGATGGCGTGGACGGCTTCGACCGCGGCCTCGGCGTGCGGCAGCAGGCGCCGGCCCGCGGGGGTGACCTCGACCCGGCGGGAGCTGCGCTCGATGAGCTGGAGGTCGAGGTTGGTCTCGAGCTTCGACAGCAGCTGGCTCAGCGTCGGCTGGGAGATCCCCAGCTGGGCCGCGGCCGCCCCGAAGTGCTGCAATCGGCTGACCGCGACGAAGGCGCGCAGTTGCGCGACCGAGGGGGTGCTGGCCATGCCCGATGCTAGCGCCGGTGGGCGCTCGTCAACCCGCAGTTGGGGCGGACGTGCGGATGAGGTGGTCGAAGGCGCTCAGCGATGCGGTGGCGCCGGCGCCCAGCGAGATGACGATCTGCTTGAACGGTGTCGTCGTGCAGTCACCGGCCGCGAACACGCCCGACGCCGAGGTGGCGCCGCCGGCGTTCACGATGATCTCGCCGCGTCCGGTCAGCTCGACCGCCCCCTTGAGCCACTCGGTGTTGGGCAGCAGGCCGATCTGGACGAAGACGCCTTCGAGACCGAGCTCGTGCAACTCGTCGGTGTCGCGGTCGCGGTAGCGCAGTCCGGTCACCTTGGCGCCGTCGCCGACCACCTCGGTGGTCGCGGCGCTGACGATGACGTCGACGTTGGGCAGGCTGTGCAGCTTGCGCTGCAGAACCGCGTCGGCGCGCAGGTGGTCGTCGAACTCCAGCAGCGTGACGTGGCCGACCACGCCGGCCAGGTCGATTGCCGCCTCCACACCGGAGTTGCCGCCGCCGATGACGGCGACGCGCTTGCCCTTGAACAGCGGGCCGTCGCAGTGCGGGCAGAAGGTCACGCCCTTGTTGCGGTACTCCTGCTCGCCGGGGACGTTCATGTTCCGCCAGCGGGCGCCGGTCGCGAGCACCACGGTGCGCGATGTCAGCGAGGAGCCGTTGCGGAACTTCACCTCGGTCAGGCCGCCGACCTCGGTGGCGGGCACCAGTTCGGTCGCCTCCTGCGTCGGCATGATGTCGACGTCGTACTCGCGGACGTGCTGCTCGAGGGCGGCCGCCAGCTTGGGGCCCTCGGTATGCGGCACCGAGATGAAGTTCTCGATCGCCATGGTGTCGAGCACCTGCCCGCCGAACCGCTCGGCGGCCAGGCCGGTACGCAGACCCTTGCGCGCCGCGTAGATGGCGGCGGTGGCCCCGCCGGGCCCGCCGCCGATGACCAGCACGTCGAACGGGTCCTTGCCGTTCATCTTCTCCGCGTCGCGGGCGGCGGCGCCGGTGTCGAGCTTGCCGACGATCTGCTCCATGCTCATGCGGCCGGAGTCGAACAGCTCACCGTTGAGGAAGACGGTGGGCACCGCGAGCACCTTGCGCTGCTCGACCTCGTCCTGGAACAGCGCGCCGTCGATGGTGCTGACGGTGATCCGCGGGTTGAGCACGCTCATCGCGTTGAGCGCCTGGACGACGTCCGGGCAGTTCTGGCAGGACAGCGAGATGTAGGTCTCGAACTTCAGGTCGCCGTTCAGCGACTTGATGGTCTCGGCCAGCTCATCGGAGACCTTGACCGGATGGCCGCCCACCTGCAGCAGGGCCAGGACGTACGAGCTGAACTCGTGGCCCATCGGGATGCCGGCGAACTGGACACCGACGTCGGTGCCGACGCGCTCGATGCGGAACGACGGCCGACGCGGGTCGTCGTCGGCGCGACGGTAGGACACCTTGTCGGACAGCGCCGCGGTCTCGGTGAGGAGCGCGGCCAGCTCGACCGACTTGGGGCCGTCGTCCAGGGAGGCCACCAGCTCGATCGGCATGGTGACCTTCTCCAGATAGGTCTTCAACTGAGCGGTGGTCGAGGCGTCGAGCATGGTGGTGGGTCTCCGGGGGGTGGTGGCGGGGTCCGGCCTCAGCCGGACCCCACCAGGCTGGTCAGGGGGTCAGATCTTGCCGACGAGATCGATCGACGGCGCCAGGGTGGTCTCGCCCTCTTCCCACTTGGCCGGGCAGACCTCACCGGGGTGGTTGCGCACGTACTGCGCGGCCTTCACCTTGCGCAACAGCTCGGCGGCGTTGCGGCCGACACCTTCTGGGGTGATCTCCAGGTACTGGATGATGCCGTCCGGGTCGACGAGGAAGGTGCCGCGGTCGGCCAGGCCCTCGCCGTCGCGCATGTTGTCGAAGTTGCGGGTGACGGTGCCCGACGGATCGCCGACCATGTAGTAGCGGATCTTGCCGATGGTGTCGGAGGACTTGTGCCACGCGGCGTGCACGTGGTGGGTGTCGGTGGACACCGCGTAGACCTCGACGCCGAGCTTGGTGAACTCGTCGTACAGATCGGCCATGTCACCGAGCTCGGTGGGGCAGACAAAGGTGAAGTCGGCCGGGTAGAAGAAGAAGATCGACCACTTGCCGCGCACATCGGCATCGGACACGTCGACGTACTCGCCGTCCCGGAAAGCGGTGGCCTCGAACGGTTTGATCTCGGTGTTCAGGATGGACATGAGGGCTCCAATCGGAATGCACTGACTATCGCGGTTGAAACCTTAGGAAAAACCTATCGATAGCTTCAAGCAACTGAATCCAAGATCACTGATAGCCATTCCCTATGAGCTGGGTAACGGTCGGATGGTGGCGCAACCTTGCACTCGGCATGGGCGAGTGCTAAAAATGACGTTGGCACTCGCGATCGGTGAGTGCTAGGTCGGGACGGTGAGGCGGGGAGCACACCCACGCCGTCCGTCGCGGGCACTGAACCCGACCAATAAGACGTGCAATTCCCGACCGGAGGAATCACTTCGCAATGGCCAAGACAATTGCGTATGACGAAGAGGCCCGTCGCGGCCTCGAGCGGGGTCTCAATGCCCTCGCTGACGCCGTAAAGGTGACGCTGGGCCCCAAGGGCCGCAACGTCGTCCTGGAGAAGAAGTGGGGCGCCCCCACGATCACCAACGATGGTGTGTCCATCGCCAAGGAGATCGAGCTGGAGGACCCGTACGAGAAGATCGGCGCTGAGCTGGTCAAGGAAGTTGCCAAGAAGACGGACGACGTCGCGGGCGACGGCACCACCACCGCCACCGTGCTGGCCCAGGCACTGGTTCGCGAAGGCCTGCGCAACGTCGCGGCCGGCGCCAACCCGCTCGGCCTGAAGCGCGGCATCGAGAAGGCTGTCGAGGCTGTCACCGCTCGCCTGCTCTCCACCGCCAAGGAGATCGACACCAAGGAGCAGATCGCTGCCACCGCGGGTATCTCCGCCGGTGACCAGTCCATCGGTGACCTGATCGCCGAGGCCATGGACAAGGTCGGCAACGAGGGTGTCATCACCGTCGAGGAGTCCAACACCTTCGGCCTGCAGCTCGAGCTCACCGAGGGCATGCGCTTCGACAAGGGCTACATCTCGGGTTACTTCGTGACCGACGCCGAGCGCCAGGAAGCCGTCCTGGAGGATCCCTACATCCTGCTGGTCAGCTCCAAGGTCTCGACCGTCAAGGACCTGCTGCCCCTGCTGGAAAAGGTCATCCAGTCCGGCAAGCCGCTGCTGATCATCGCCGAGGACGTCGAGGGCGAAGCCCTGTCGACCCTGGTGGTCAACAAGATCCGTGGCACCTTCAAGTCCGTCGCCGTCAAGGCGCCGGGCTTCGGTGACCGCCGCAAGGCCATGCTGCAGGACATCGCGATCCTGACCGGTGGCCAGGTTGTCAGCGAAGAGGTCGGTCTCTCGCTGGAGACCGCCGACGTCGCGCTGCTGGGCACCGCCCGCAAGATCGTCGTCACGAAGGACGAGACCACCATCGTCGAGGGCGCCGGTGACTCCGACGCCATCGCCGGCCGGGTGGCCCAGATCCGTGCCGAGATCGAGAACAGCGACTCCGACTACGACCGCGAGAAGCTGCAGGAGCGCCTGGCCAAGCTGGCCGGTGGCGTTGCCGTCATCAAGGCCGGAGCTGCCACCGAGGTGGAGCTCAAGGAGCGCAAGCACCGCATCGAGGACGCCGTTCGCAACGCGAAGGCTGCCGTCGAAGAGGGCATCGTCGCCGGTGGCGGCGTGGCCCTGCTGCAGTCGGCTCCGGCCCTGGATGAGCTCAAGCTCGAGGGTGACGAGGCGACCGGTGCCAACATCGTGCGCGTCGCGCTGTCGGCTCCGCTGAAGCAGATCGCCTTCAACGGTGGTCTGGAGCCGGGCGTCGTCGCCGAGAAGGTGTCGAACCTGCCCGACGGTCACGGCCTGAACGCCGCGACCAACGTGTACGAGGACCTGCTGGCCGCCGGCGTTGCCGACCCGGTCAAGGTCACCCGCTCGGCGCTGCAGAACGCGGCGTCCATCGCGGCGCTGTTCCTCACCACCGAGGCCGTCGTCGCCGACAAGCCGGAGAAGGCCGCCGCACCTGCGGGCGACCCGACCGGTGGCATGGGCGGTATGGACTTCTAAGTCCTGTTACGAAAGAAGCCCGGCGTTGCGTCAGCAGCGCCGGGCTTTTTCGTTGTCCGATACCGACAGTGCATCCAGATCGTGTTTCCGCGGGAAATCTCGATCTGCATGCACCGTCGGTGGGCTACCCCTCCTTGAGGGGTACGCAATCGTGCAGCCCGCCCGGGTCGGTGCCCGAACCCGGCTCGATGGCGCTGCGGTGCAGTACCGCCCGACTCGGTGTCAGCCGCACCTCGGCATCGACGACCTCGGCGGCGCCGTCGACGATCAACGAGTAGCCGGTCGGCTCCCGGGGCGGCCACAGCACGGTGACGGCCGGATGGGCGGTCGCATTGCGCGCGGTGGTGTTCCCCACGGGCGCGATGACGAACACGCCGTCCTCGAGTGCCGGCGTGACGGCCACCGTATGCGCCCGGAAATCGTCGCCGACGGTGATCAGATAACCGAACGGGAAATCTGCCAGCGTCTCGGCGAGCTTGTCGAGATCCACCTTCACGCTCATGAGGGAACAATAACGACGCCGGGGGTAGATTCCGAACACATGGCCCTCCCTCCGCCCGCTCCCGATACCACCGCCGTCGTCACCGGTGCTTCCTCGGGCATCGGGGCTGACCTCGCCCGGCAACTCGCCGCCCGCGGCCATGGGGTCACCCTGGTCGCCCGCCGTGAGGACCGGCTCCGCGAACTCGCTGCGGAGCTCGCCGGCACGGTCCGGGTCGAGGTCATTGCCGCCGACGTCGCCGATTCCGCTGCCCGGGCCGAGTTGTTCGCCGAGATCGAGCGCCGGGGGCTGACCGTCGACATCCTGGTCAACAATGCCGGCATCGGCACGATCGGCGCCGTCGTGGACTCCACTCCGGAGGTCGAGATCGCGCAGGTGCGGGTCAATGTCGAGGCCGTCATCGACCTGACCACCCGGGCGGTGCAGCAGATGGTGCCGCGGCGCCGGGGTGCGATCCTCAATGTCGGTTCGACGGCCGGATTCCAGCCGTTCCCCGGACAATCCGGGTACGCCGCGACCAAGGCCTTCGTCCGGTCCTACACCGAGGGACTGCGGGCGGAGGTGGCCGGCACCGGGGTGACCGTGGCGGCGCTGCATCCGGGACCGGTGCGCACCGAATTCCTCTCTGTGGCAGGGATCGACGAGCGCACCTTCGCCGATGCGTTCCCGAAGTTCATGTGGCTGAGCCCGCGGGAGGTGGCCAAGGCGGGCATCGACGGGCTGGCCGAGGATCGTGCAGAGGTGATTCCCGGACTGCCGAATCAGATCGGCGCCAAGGTGTTCGGGCTGCTACCCAATCGGCTGCTGCTGCCGTTGCTCAAGAAGCAGCACCCGGCGCTACGCGGGTAGCGGCCGGCGTCCGCGCACCAGTCGCCCGGGCCGCGCGTCGGTGGGCACCCCGTTCTCGGCGATGATCTCACCCGAAACGATGGTCGCCACATAGCCCTCGGCGCTCTGGTCCAGTCGGCGTCCGCCGGCGGGCAGATCGTGGACGACGACCGGGCGGTGCAGGCGCAGGCCTTGCGCGTCGATGACATTGAGGTCGGCCTTGAAGCCGACGGCGATGCGGCCACGATCTTCGAACCCGGCCACCCGGGCCGGCACCGAGGTCAGCTCCCGGACCGTCTCGGCCAGTGACAACCGGCCCTCGGCCCGGTCACGGACCCAGTGGGTCAGCATGTAGGTGGGAAAGCTTGCATCGCAGATCATTCCGTAGTGCGCGCCGCCGTCACCGAGCCCGAGGACGACATCGTCACGGCGGATCAATTCGGCGACGGTGTCCAGCGAGCCGTCCCGGAAGTTGGCCAGGGTGACCATCAGCATGGCCTGGCCGTCATCCTCGAGCACCCGGTCGTAGGCCTCCTCCAGTGGGCTCACTCCGCGGGCGCGGGCCCGTTCGGCGATGCTGTCGGACCGATCGGGTTCGTAGTTCGGCGGGTCTTCGAGCGGGAACATCCACTCGAAGGCCTGGGCGGCGAACATCAGCGGGTGTCCGTCCCCGGCCGGGGTGTCGTTCAGGATGCGCTCCCGCACTTCGGGTTTGCGCATCTCGGCGACGCGCTCGGCCAGTGGCAGATGCGCGAGCTCGCGGTAGCTGGGGTACAACACGAACGGATGCCCGGACAGCCCGAGCCCGAGCACCAGGCCGATGGGCCGCGGGAAGATCTGTGCGGTGATCTCGCCGCCGTTCTGGTTGGCCTTCTCAACCATCCGCAACGCATCCAGATGTAGTGGCGGGCCGGCGTTTCCGATGGCCAGCGTGAAGGTGACGGGCAGCCCGACCTCCGCCGCCGCATCGAACACCGACTGCAGTGCCTGTTCGTAGTCCGTGGCGAACAGGTCCGGCACGAACTGGATGAGGCCGCCCCCGGCGTCATCCACCCCGCGGGCGATGGCCTCGATCTCCGCCTGAGCGGCATCGAAACTGGGGATCGGTTGGCCGCTCTCGGTCTTGTGGATGGTCAGCCGGGAGGACGCGAAGCCCAGCGCGCCGACCTCCACGGCCTCGGCGGCCAGCTTGCGCATCAGTGCCAGATCCTCGGCGGTGGCCGGTTCGCGGTTGACGCCGCGCTCACCCATCACATAGACGCGCAGCGGGGAGTGCGGCAGGAACGCGGCCACATCGATATCCCGGTCGCGGGCATCGAGTGCGTCCAGGAACTCGGGGAACGTCTCCCACGTCCAGGGCAGTCCGTCGACCATCACCACGCCGGGGATGTCCTCCACGCCGGCCATCACGTCGACGAGGGTCTCGTGATCCTCCGGGCGGCACGGCGCGAACCCGACACCGCAGTTGCCCATCACCGCGGTGGTGACGCCATGCGCCGAGGACGGGTTGAGCCGGTCACTCCAGATGGCCTGGCCGTCGTAGTGGGTGTGCAGGTCGACGAAACCGGGCGTGACGAGCAGGCCGGTGGCATCGATCTCACGGTCGCCCGAGCCGGTGACGGTGCCGACCGCCGCGATCACACCATCGGACACCGCGACGTCCCCGACGTAGGGTTCGCCGCCGAGTCCGTCGACGATGGTGCCGTTGCGAATGACCAGTTGGAATGTCATGCCCCGAATGTACGGTGACCTCGTGATAGATCACTTCGGAATCAACTGTGCGGATTGGGAGCGGTCGAAGGCCTTCTATGACAAGGTCCTCGGCGTACTGGGGTACACCCGGCAGATGGACTACCAGGTCGCCATCGGGTATGGCACCGACGGTAAACCGGATTTCTGGATTGCGGATATGAACGCCGGCGAGGCGAGCGGTGCGAACCGGGAGACGCACATCGCGTTCCGGGCCGCGGGCCCCGAGGCGGTGCAGGCCTTCTATGACGCCGCCCTGGAACTGGGTGCGGAGTCGCTGCACGCCCCGCGGCTGTGGCCCGAGTACCACCCGGCCTACTTCGGGGCGTTCGTCCGGGACCCGGATGGCAACAATGTGGAGGCCGTGTTCCACGGGGCCTGATCTTGTAGCCCGATCGGATGAAAGTGGGGGAAATCGCCGGTTAGCTGCGCGAAATCGTTGCCGTAGCCGTTAACTGTGCCCCATTCTGTGCCCGTCCTGTTTACGTCACCGTTAATAAGATCGGGGTACGAGAATGTCGGTCACGGTTCGTCCGCATACAAAGATGATGTCCGCGGTTCTGGCCGCCGGCGTGGTGGTCGCGGCCGCCCCGGCCTGGGTGCCGGAGGCGCAGGAGGCCGCAGCGGCGGTGAGTACCCAGGCGGTGCAGCCCGCCGGGTTCATCTCCGATTTCCTGGAGAACATCGGCTACACCGTCGCCGGCATCGGCAACAGTATCGTCATTCCGATCGACGCAGCGATCTCGGCGCCGTTCGATGCCTTCTCGGCACTCCTGGTCGGACTGCAGACCTCGGAGTACCGCAATGACGTCGCCTCCTGGTTGGTCAACCGCTACCTCAATCCGTCCGACCTCTATGCCGATCAAGGCGACTACTGGATCTTTACGTACCCCAACGAGTTCAAGGACTACGGGCTCGGGAATCTAATCGCGCTGCTTCCGCCCAGCGCACAGGCCGCCATCACCAACTTTGTCAATGGCATCGCCGACCGGATCAACAGCGTCCTCGGCGATCTCGCCGATCCGGTCACCGGCGACGCGGTGATGAATTCCTTCTTCTGGGACACGGGGATCGGTCGTGTCGTCAACTCGGTAAACGCCATCCCGATGGCGCCGATCCGAGCGATCCTGGACACGGTCAATTACGCGGGTTGGCTGCCCTATGAGCTCTTCAGCACCCTCGAAGCTGCAGTGCAGGACCCGCGGGACATCCCCGGCCTGATCAGCAACCTGGCCTGGGGTCTGCTCGGTGAGTACGGGCTCCTCGGAAACGTGATCCACGACCTCAGCTTCCCGGTGACCAATCTTCCGGGACTGATCGGCCAGATCTCGACGCAGATCGTCAATGGTGTCTACAAGCTTCTGAACGGTGTGCTGTCGCTGCTGCCCGATCCGGTCAGCCCGTATTCGTTCGAGGCGAGCCGGGTGGCCGACGACACCGCCGAGTTTGAGGGTGCCGCCGCCGACAGCATCGTCGGCGCATTCGGTGCGGGCCCGGCCAATCTGGTGCCGGTCTCCGACGTTGACGAGTCGGATCCGGTCGAGACCGAACCCATTGCGCCGGAAGAGGTTGCACCGGAGGCTGTTTCGCCGGAGCCCAGCGAGTCGGAGCCCGTCGGGTCGGAGGTCGTCGAATTCGAGCCCGCAGCGCCGGCCGCGGTCGAGGATGACCTCACCGATGACGAGGACGTGGCAGGCGACGACCGCGCCCTGGACGATCTGGCCGACGAGGAGGATTCCTCCGAGCCGAACGGCGGCGACACCGGACCGGCCAACCCGTCCTCGTCGGGTGGTAACCAGGGCGTAGCAGGGGCCGAGGGGCCGACTGCCGAGTCCGGTTCGGAATCCGATTCGGAATCCGACTCCGGGGAGTCGGCGGCGGCTGCCTGATCCCAGTCGCATAGCAGTTCAGCCCGGCGGCCCGGTCTCCCTGTGAGACCGGGCCGTTCGGCGTATGTTCGGTTTACATGACCACTGCTGTCAGAGAACTGCTGCGGGATTTCTTCACACGGCTGATCGAACACGTCGATGAGCTCACCGACGGGCTGACCGACGAGGTGTCGTCGTGGCAGCCGGCGGCGGGGGCGAACAGCATCGCCTGGCTCATCTGGCACAGCGCCCGTTGCCAGGATCTCCAGCTGTGCGACATCGCGGGTACCGAGCAGGTGTGGACCCGCGATGGCTGGTTCGAACGTTTCGCTCTGGATCTGCCGCCCGGCGACATCGGATACGGGCACGGCCCCGATGAGGTGGCCAAGGTGCGGCCCCCGGCGAAGTTGCTGTCCGGCTACTACCACGCGGTGCACAAGGTGACGTTGGAGTACGTCGCCTCCATTGACGACGGCGAGCTCGAGCGCATCGTCGACGACAACTGGGATCCGCCGGTGACGGCCAGTGCGCGGCTGGTCAGCATCATCGACGACTGCGCGCAGCACCTCGGGCAGGCCGCCTACATCAAGGGCACCCTGAGCCGAACTTGACAGGTGTCAACCCCGGTGCGAGCTACGTCACAGCTCGGGTCTAGCATGTGCCTATGACCGCCACTGCTGACCGTTCCGAGGTCGCCACCATCCTGAATCCCGCCACCGGTGAGGTGGCCGGTGAAGTCCGCTGGACCAACCCTGCCGATGTTCCGCAGATCGCTGCCGGCCTGCGCGAAGCGCAGCGCGGGTGGGAGGCCCGCGGCGCAAAGGGCCGCGCCAAGGTCCTCGCTCGCTACGCCGTTTGGCTGGCTGACCACCGCGAGGAGATCGAGAACCTGCTGATCGCCGAGACCGGCAAATCGGCCACCGACGCGGCGCAGGAAGTGCCGATGGCGATCGCCATCCTGTCCTACTACATCAAGGTCATCGAGAAGGCGACGGCGCCGGAGGGGCGGCCCGCCCCGCTGCCGTTCCTGTCGATCAAGAAGATCGAAGTGCACTACCGGCCGCGCCCGGTCGTCGGCATCATCGCGCCCTGGAACTACCCCGTCGCCAACGCCCTGATGGACGCCATCGGTGCGCTGGCCGCAGGGTGTGCGGTGCTGCTCAAGCCGTCCGAGCGCACCCCGCTGACCGCCGAGGTGCTGCTGCGCGGCTGGCTGGACTCGGGTGCCCCCGAGGTGCTCGCCCTCGCGCAGGGCGCCCGCGAGGTGTCCGAGGCCGTCATCGACAACGCCGACTACATCCAGTTCACCGGTTCCACCGCGACCGGCACCAAGGTGGCCGAACGGGCCGCCCGCCGGCTCACGCCCGTCAGCCTGGAACTCGGCGGCAAGGACCCGATGATCGTGCTGGAGGACGCCGACATCGAACTCGCGGCCAATGCCGCGGTCTGGGGCGCGATGTTCAACGCGGGTCAGACGTGCGTGTCGGTGGAGCGGGTGTACGTCCTTGAGCAGGTGTACGACCAGTTCGTCGCCGCGGTCGTCAAGGCCGTGGAGAACCTCAAGATGGGTGCGGGGGAGGGCCATTCGTTCGGCGCCCTGATCGACGACTCGCAGGTCGCCGTGACCGCACGACACGTCGACGACGCGCTGGCCAAGGGTGCCAAGGCGCTCACCGGCGGCACGCGGCCCGAGGGGGCGGGCAGCTTCTACCCTGCCACCGTGCTGGTCGACGTCGACCATTCGATGGCCTGTATGACCGAGGAGACCTTCGGCCCGACGTTGCCGATCATGAAGGTGTCTTCCGTCGGTGAGGCCGTCCGGCTGGCCAACGACAGCCCCTACGGACTGAGTGCATCGGTCTTCTCCAAGGACACCGAGCGCGCCAAGGATATTGCGCTACAACTGGATTGCGGTGCCGTCAACGTCAACGACGTGATCTCCAACCTGATGTGCACCACCGCGCCGATGGGCGGCTGGAAGACCTCGGGTATCGGGGCACGGTTCGGCGGGATCGACGGGGTGCGCAAGTTCTGCCGGCAGGAGACGGTGGTCGTACCGCGCCTGTCGGTCGGCGCGGGCGGCACCTACTACAACAACTCGCTCAAGGCGCTGGCCCGGGTCAACAAGATGATGACCAAGATGGCGCTGTCGCGGCCCAAGCGCGAAGCCAAGTAGCACTCGGCTGTTCACCCGGACGTCACCATGTGATCCGTCCGGGTGGATTGCTTCTGCCGGTGACCCTGGATCTTTCCGGCTCGGATCTCTCCCGTTACGCCGTCCGCGACGATGACGACAACGCCCCGAGCTCGTGGCGATGCCCGGCGCCAAGGCAGACATCTCGGACCGCACGCACTTCCTGTAGTCCTGCCGGCTGTGCACCAATTCTGTGCTGCAGACCGTTGCCAAACGGTAATGACACGAAACGCGGTCGGTTCAACGCGATACACCGTGTGCTGAGTATGTTCGAACCCGCAAGAATCACCACGAGTTTTCAGCCGGCGAAGGAGGGGCGTGTGCGGTCTCTGCTGGCGCTGCTGCTCTGGCTGCTGACCACGGCGCTGCTGGCCGTCAGCATCCCCGCGCTGTGGACCCAGCACCATGTGGTGAGCGTGGACGGCTACTCCGATCTTGCTGCCGGCGCCGCCAGGAACCCGGCGTTGCAGCAGCCGATGGCCGCCGAATTGACCGAGCAGGTGGTCAACGCGACCGGCGCCTCCGGTGTGCAGGCCACGCTGATCGGTGCCGCGGCCAACTCCTACACCGGCAGCTCGGTGTTTCCCGGCCAGTTCGCGGCGGTGAACCGGGTGGCGCACCGCTGGCTGTTCACCAACGACGCGCAGGGCCGCTGGGAGGTCGACCTGTCGCCGATGCTGGCCGACAATTCGATCCGGCAGACCCTGGACGGATTCGGTGTGCAGGCGCCGACCAGCCTGCAGGTCCCGGTGACCGAGAACGAATCCGGCGGACTACGCCCGGGCCAGTTGCGCCCGGTGGCGGTGTGGGGGCCGTGGGCCAGTGTCGGCGCGGCGGTGCTGACCGTCGTGTTTGCCCTGCTGACCCTCACCGCCTCCCGCCGACGCGGCAAGATGATTGCAGCGCTGGGTGTTTCGGGGCTTCTGGTGGGTGCGGCCGGCTGGGCGGGTATCGAGATCGGGCGGGGATACGTCGACGACGCCCTGTCCCGGACGACCGGGAACATCCACGCGATCGCGGATGTGATGGTCGATCACGCCGTGGCGAGTATGCACATGTGGCTGAACCTGACGCTCACCGTCGGCGGCGGCCTGGTCATCATCGGCGTGATCGTGTCGCTGCTGAGCGGTCTGGGCCGGTCTCGCACGGAAGAGGTGCCCGCTACTCGAAAGCGATGACGGGAGGATCGACCATGGCGCCGTTCACTCTTCGCTTCGACATGCGCTCGCAGTCCCCGGGTATGGCGACGTCCGAGTTGTACGCGGCCGCGAGTGCGATGTCAGCCTGGGCCGAGACTCGCGCTGCATTGCCGTGGTGCTGTGCGAACATCACTGTGCCACAGACGGTTATCTGCCGTCCCCGCTACTGCTGGCGTCTGCGATCGCCGCACGCACCGAACGTCTGATACTCAATCTGGTCCTTCTGTTGCCGTTCTACGACCCAGCCCGGCTGGCCGAGGATATTGCGGTGCTCGACCACATCAGTGCGGGGCGGGCAGGTAGGAACGGTCTCGGGTTGCTGGCCAACGGTGTCGTGCCGGGCATGCGAGAGCGTATGAGAAAGCCTGCCGCGATCACGGCCACGAACCGGTTTCGTCCTGCTGTCGGAGAACTCACGTGATCCTGTCCACCGAGGAAGCCGCGGGTCGGGCGGTTGCCGGTGAGATGTTCAACGTGTCCCCGCTGTGTGGGGGGTACCGCCGGAGATCGCGTGGCCGTATCTGGAGCGGGTCGCCGCCCTGGGTTAACCCGCATCCAGTGGAGTCCGTTGACGCTTCGTCAGCGACGATGTGATCGCCAGCGCGATCAGCACATCGGCGGCGGTGATGAACAGGCCGGCCCAATACATCCACTTGATCGTGGCGTCGGGTTGGGCGGCGAAATACACGAACAGGAAGATCGGGCCGACGATCCCGCACACCAGCGTCATCGCCTGGATGGCGAGGTAGCGCTTGAACACCGAGAGTCCGGACATCGGGCTCAGCTTAATGTCGGCGGGCAGTCGATGTTTACCACCAGTGGGATTCTTTCGCATCTCCTGAGTTCATTCGCCGATGGTGTCTATCTGGGAACTTGCTGTAAGTCGCCCGAACGGGCGACGCGGTGACGACTGTCGCTGACCTACAGTCCGGATAAATATTGACGTAGGTGTCAGGAGATGTCGTGGGTGCAGGTCGGTTCGTGGGTCGTGTCGGTGGCTTGGCAGTGGCGTTGGGGGTGGGAGCCGTAGTGTCCTTCGGACACGGATTGGCTTACGCCGACGACGGCGACAGCAGCGGGTCGTCATCGAGCGGCAGCGGATCGACAGGGTCCACGTCCGACTCGGGCAGCACGTCGGAGTCGTCCTCGGAGTCGTCCTCGCAGGAGTCCGGCGAGGGCGCAGCTGACGACCCGGATCCCGATCCGGAGCCCGCGGACACTTCGTCCGGCTCTGTCGGCGAGGGTGACCCGAGCACCGATGTCGACGAAGCCGCCTCGCCCACATTGGAGTCCGGCACCGAGTCCAAACGGGCCACCAGTTTCGGCGACTCACGTAAGCGCAGGTCGTCGATCGCCGCGAAACAGGAGGTCACCGAGGCGCCCCGACTCTCGGCCGACACGCGGACGGTGACGGTCGAGGCCGACCGCTTCGACCGGCCGACCGCGCAGCGTCCGGCGCCGGTACGCCCGGTGGCACTCAGCGCCGAAACCACGCCGGCGGCGGCCGAACTCACCCCTCAGGCTCCGGTCGTCGGCGAATCCGTATCGGTCGTCGCCGCCGAGGTGGCGCGGGTGTCACTGCTCGGCGGGCTGCCGTGGGGACCGCTGGTGAACTCGCCGGCGCTGTGGGTCGCCGCCGCAGCGGCGCGTCGCCAGATCGGGGTGGACAGCCTCGAGGACGAGGTGGCCGTCGCCGAGAACTCCACGCCGGCCGGTCTGGCGCTGCCGACGGCCGCCGTGAACAACCGGGTGCCCACGCTGAACAAGCCCAAGGTGGGTAAGCCTGATGCGGCCACGGGTGTGGTGACTGGTGTGGTGTCGGGTAAGGATGCCGATAAGGATCCGTTGACGTTTAGTGCGTCGGTGGGGCCGGTGAAGGGTTCGGTGGTGGTGGATGCGGCCACGGGGGCGTTTACGTATACCCCGACTGCGGAGGCGCGGCATGCGGCGGCGAAGTCGGGTGCTCCGGCGTCGGCGAAGTCGGATTCGTTCACGGTGTCGGTTGATGATGGTTTTGGTGGGGTGGCGACCCGGGTCGTGACGGTGTCGGTGTTGGGTAAGAATGCGGCGCCGACGGTGGCGGGGACCACTACGGTGGGTGTGCCGGATGCTGATGGTGTGGTGTCGGGGAATTTGGGTGCCCTTGATGCTGATGGTGATGTGTTGTCGTTCAAGGCGTCTGCGAAGAAGGGTGTGGTGGACGTCGCGGCGGATGGGTCGTTTACGTTCACGCCGACTGCTGCGGCGCGGCATGCGGCTTCGGCGGTGGGGGCCAAGGCGTCGGTGACGTCGGAGACGTTCACGGTGACGGTGACTGATGGTTTTGGTGGGTCGGTCACCAAGAGTGTGACGGTGTCGATCAAGCCGGCGAATGTGGTGCCGGTGATCAGTGATGTGACTGTCAGGACGCCGAATTCCAAGGGTGTGGTGTCGGGCAACGTCGTGGCCTCGGATGTGGTCGACAAGGACAAGTTGACCTACGCCAGTGCGGGTGTGGCTAGCGGGAAGGTGTCGGTGAACGCCAAGACCGGTGCGTTCACGTATACGCCGTCGGCGGCGACCCGGCATGCGGCTGCTGGTGGGGGTCCGGTGACGGAGACGATCACGTTCACCGTCACCGATGGTCACAGCGGTGCGGTAACCAGATCCGTAGTGGTGGAGATCAAACCGGCCAACGCCGTGCCGACGACGTCGGTGAAGGTGGGTAAGCCTAACGCGGCTACGGGTGTGGTGACCGGTGTGGTTTCGGCCAAGGATGCCGATAAGGATCCGTTGACGTTCGAGGCCACGACGGGCCCGGTGAAGGGTTCGGTGGTCATCGACGCGCAGACCGGGGCGTTCACGTATACCCCGACTGCGGAGGCGCGGCATGCGGCGGCGAAGTCGGGTGCTCCGGCGTCGGCGAAGTCGGATTCGTTCACGGTGTCGGTTGATGATGGTTTTGGTGGGGTGGCGACCCGGCTGGTGACCGTGTCGGTGTTGGGTAAGAATGCGGTGCCGACGGTGGCGGGGACCACTACGGTGGGTGCGCCCGATGCTGATGGTGTGGTGTCGGGGAATTTGGGTGCCCTTGATGCTGATGGTGATGCGTTGTCGTTCAAGGCGTCTGCGAAGAAGGGTGTGGTGGACGTCGCGGCGGATGGGACGTTCACGTTCACGCCGACTGCTGCGGCGCGGCATGCGGCTTCGGCGGTGGGGGCCAAGGCGTCGGTGACGTCGGAGACGTTCACGGTGACGGTGACTGATGGTTTTGGTGGGTCGGTCACCAAGAGTGTGACGGTGTCGATCAAGCCGGCGAATGTGGTGCCGGTGATCAGTGATGTGACTGTCAGGACGCCGAATTCCAAGGGTGTGGTGTCGGGCAACGTCGTGGCCTCGGATGTGGTCGACAAGGACAAGTTGACCTACGCCAGTGCGGGTGTGGCTAGCGGGAAGGTGTCGGTGAACGCCAAGACCGGTGCGTTCACGTATACGCCGTCGGCGGCGACCCGGCATGCGGCTGCTGGTGGGGGTCCGGTGACGGAGACGATCACGTTCACCGTCACCGATGGTCACGGTGGGGTGGCGACCAGATCCGTTGTGGTGGCTATCGCGAAGGCCAATGCGGTACCGACGACGTCGGTGAAGGTGAATAAGCCTGATGCGGTCACTGGTGTGGTGACCGGTGTGGTTTCGGCCAAGGATGCCGATAAGGATCCGTTGACGTTTGAGACCAGCAAGGGCCCGTTGAAGGGTTCGGTGGTGCTGGATGCGACCACGGGTGCGTTTACGTATACGCCGTCTGCGGCGGCGCGGCATGCGGCTGCGGCGAAGGGTGCGCCGGCGTCGGCGAAGTCGGATTCGTTCGAGGTGTCGGTCGAGGATGGTTTCGGTGGGGTGGCGACCCGGGTCGTGACGGTGTCGATCTCGCCGAAGGCGTCCACGGCATCTGCCGGGGTCAGCGTGCTGGGTACCGTCAGCATCGCCGGCAGGAGCTACGACGGCTACATCAGTGCCGATGGCACCCGCGCGCTGGTGTCCACGGTGACCGGCGACGACGAGACCGGCTACACCACGACTTTCACGTTGGTGAACGCGACCAGTGGCACCAAGCTGGGGAACGCCGTGTCGTTGGCGGGCGAGTCGGATTGGCTGGCCTTCACTGAGGACAGCAGCAAGGCCGTGGTGACCACCTACACCTGGGATGATGAAACCGAGACCGTGATCACTCGGGTAGCGGTCATCAACGCCACCAACGGAACTCGGGTGGGATCGGTCCTGACGTTGGCCGGCTCGATCGACGACGGGGACTCGCTGCAGTTCACGAACAACGACACCCGCGCAGTCCTCATCACCCACAGTTATGAGTACGACGACGATACCGGCGAGAGTTTCGACAAGACCCGGATCACCGTGGTCAACCTCACCAATGGGACGAGGGCCGGCAGCACATGGGTCTTCGGTAGCCCAGATGTGGACTACAGCTTCGTCTCTCCGGTGGTGTGGGAGTTCAACGCCGATCGCAGTCGGGTGGTGGTCACCGCCACGGCCATCGGCGAGTTTGGCGATCCTCTCACTGAGGTGCACATCATCAACACTTCTACCGGTACCAAGGTCGGGGCCGGGTTGACGGCCAATGGATTCAGCTACAGCCCAACGCAACTCAGTGCCGACGGGACCCGCGCTGTGTTTGCCTATACGGACAACAGCCAGTCGTCAGGTGTGGTGGTCCTGAACCTGATTACCGGGGCGCAGATCGGTAACACGCTCACTGTGGAGGGACAGGCCGCCGCGCAACTGAACTCCAACGGTAGCCGGGTCATCATCAACTCGGCCTACTTCGACCCCTCCGACGGCTCGGCAGTTGCCAGAATTTCGGTTTTCAATGCGTCGACCGGCGTGCAGATCGGCAGCACGGTCTCAGTCGCCGGGGCGGGTGCGCTCCTGCCGGCGCAGTTCAACGCCGACGAGACCCGGGCCATCATCACGGCATACATCTTTGACGAAGAGGCCGAAGGTCAAATCGGCGGAGTCCGCATCGTCGTGATCGATACGGCGACGGGTGCACAGGTGGGTAACGCGGTCAGTGTGGCCGGTAGGCCGGTCGGACTTGATACTTCGGACCCGGAGAACTTCCAGTTGCCCTGGGCGACGTGGATCAGTCCGAACGGCACCCGTGCGCTCGTCACGACAATCGACGAAGACAAGACCAATGTTGCGGTCATCAACACCACCACCGGTCTGCAACTCGGCACCACGCTGGCACTGACCGGAACGATCGAGTACACAAACGTGGGTGGCGAACTCCTGGTCGAGCCACCGGCGTTCAGTGACGATGGCAGTCGTATCTTCCTGTCGACCTTCACAAGTGGAAGTACGCGTTTCACCATCCTGAACACTGCGACTGGCGCGCAGGTCGGCACCACCGTGACGCTGGCCGGTGGCTTGTCGGACTGGGGTTACGAGTACACCACTGTTCTTGCCGGCGATCGGGCGGCGTTCCTCACCTTCGACGGTGACGACGAGACCGGGTACACCACCCGAATGGCGATTGTGAACACGGTTACCGGCGCGCAACTCGGCAGCACCCGAACCTTCACCGGAAGTTGGGTCGCCTCCGCGACGTTCGGGGTTGAGGGCACCCGCATCACGGTTGGGGTCCGCACAGCCAGTACGGAAACGACGGACGCAACGCTCAACATCTCGGTGTTCGATACATCAACCGGTGCCCAGGTCGGAACCACTCTCGCATTCAGTGGAAGCGAAGACGCTTGGGTCATCTGGGATGCTGACGCGGACCGAGCACTGGCTTTCACCAGTGCCGGCAGCACGAGCAGCGTCGACGCCATCGATCTGGCCACCGGGACACGGATCGGCAGCACACTGAACCTCAGCGGAAATGTGTGGACGACATCGATCAACTTCGACGGCACCCGCGCCGTCGCTGCGCTCAGGAATGCGAACGGCACCACCACGGTCAGCACCCTGCAAATCTCCCGAGACGGAAACCCGCCCGCCAACGGCGCAGTCACCAACGTGTCGACCAACCCGACCACCGGAGTGGTGACCGGCACCGTAAGCGCGACGGACCCCGACGGCGACGCGCTAACATACAGCGGACCCGCGACGACCGACAAGGGCACGCTGTCGGTCAACCCGTCCACCGGGGCGTTCACCTTCAGCCCTACCGCCGCCGCCCGGCACGCCGCGTTGACCAGTGATATCGCAGCCAAGACCGAAACGTTCACGGTCCGCGTCACTGACACAAAGGGCAACGTGCTCAATGTCCCGGTGACCGTGACGATCCAGCCGGGCAGCAACGCCAACCCTGCGAGCGTGAATGCCTCTGTGGGAATACCGAATGCGGTGACCGGTGTGGCGACCGGAACGTTTACGGCATCCGATGCCGACGGTGACACCCTGACGTTCAGTGCGCCGACCGCCACGGCAAAGGGTGGCGCGCTGTATATCTCGGGAAGTTCGTTCACCTACGTGCCGACCGAAGCCGCCCGGATCGCCGCCGGCGCTACAGGTGCTCCCGCTTCGGCCAAGCAGGACAGCTTCACCGTCACCGTCACCGATGGTCATGGTGGATCTGCGACGAAACTGGTCACCCTCACCATCGCACCGAAGTCCACTGGTACGCCGACGACGGTGACCACAGTGGGGACGGTCACCGTCGATGGCTCTGCGCAGGCGGCATATCTCAATCCCAGCGGTAGCAGGGCAGTGATTGCGACAGTGAGTAGCGGTCTCGATTCAGTCACCTTCACGGTGATCAACACCCTCACCGGCTCGAAGGTGGGCAACACCGTGACACTGGCCGGCACGGTGCCGAGGTCGGTGCAGTTCAGCGAGGACGGCAGCCGTGCGGTGCTGGTCGTCGGGGAAGAGGCCTTCGGCGAAGCCACTGTTGCCTTGGTGAATACGGTCACCGGCACTCAATTGGGCGGCACGTTCTCCGTTCTGAACGATGCGGGTCCCTTCCTGGGGAACCCCGCCCAACTGAATGCCGACGGCACCCGACTCGCCATCGTCAGCATCGACCTGGGCAGTGGTGGTACGCCGTTGTCCAGGGTGCGCCTGATCAACACCGGGAACGGTGCGGTGGTGTACGACTCCAACAGCGTCTCCGGTACGGCTTCGGCCGTGGCCTTCAGTGGGGATGGCAAGGTGGCTGCGTCGGTCCTCAGCGATGGCGTCGAAAGCACGGTCAGGTTCCTCAACGCGACGACGGGTGCGCAGATCGGTGCGCCTCTGACCACTACCGGGTACAGCGTTGCGTCGCTGAACCACAACGGCTCCAAGGCGGTGGTCACCGATTACGAGTTGAACAGCGACACCACCTTCGGTTCGCGGGTGGCGCTGTACACCGTCGGTGGCAGCCAGATCGGTACCACGATCGTGATCCCGGGCTTGCTGGCCATGGTGCCGGCCTCGTTCAGTTCGGATGGAACCCGCGCGGCCGTCACGGTATTCGCTGTCGAAACTGACGACAACGACTTACCCACTTACCGAACTGGACTGGTCCTCCTCAACACGTCGACCGGTGCTCAGGTGGGCTCAACGATCCTCGTCAGTGGCTTCCCGGGCACGTTGTCCGAGAATGCGACTTTCACTGGAGCGTCGTTCAACAGCTCGGGGACCCGGGTGCTGCTGACAACCAGTGGAGCCGCATTTACTGAAGACGTCTTCGAATCGGACGTCGTGACGATCGTGGTCGATGCGATCACGGGCGTACAAGTGGGTGACACGATCACAGCGTCGGGCAGTCAGGTCGAGACCAGGTTCAGCGATGACGGCACCAGGGTTCTGGTGGTAACCCGCATGCAGGACGACAGCGGCATGTTCACGACGCATGCCTCGCTGATCGATACCGTCACCGGCACGGTCAGCTACGAACTCGACAGCAGCGGCACGTTCCCGGTCGGAGTTCATCTGAGCGCGGATGGTGCTCGGCTTCTGGTGGCGGAGTATGACGGTGAGGTCACTACGGTGTCGTTGCTGAACTCGATTACCGGCAATCAGATCGGCAGCACCGAGACCATCGCGGGTATCTCGGGGGATCGCCTGCAGTTCAGTGCGGACGGGAATCTGGTGGTGGTCACCACGGTGGAGTCGGACGGGGACACTGCGCGGCTGGTCGTCATCGACACCGTGACGGGCACTCAGATCGGAGGCACCGTAATTCTGGCCGGGACTCCGACATTTGCAGCGCGAATCAGTGACGACGGTGCGACGATCTTCGCCTCGACTGTGGAAGTCGTTGCAGGTGAAGCCGTCTCGACGGCAAAGGTCCTGAAGATCACCTAAACCCTCGGAGGACGAGAATCATCGGGGCCTGAACAGTTTCAGGCCCCGATGGTCTTCCACAGATACCGGTAGATCAACGCGGAACGGAACGCGGCCTGCGAATTGTCGGCCGCGCCTCCGTGCCCGCCCTCGATGTTCTCGTAGTAGCTCACCGGGTGACCGGCCGCCTCCAAGGCCGCCGTCATCTTGCGGGCATGCCCCGGGTGCACCCGGTCATCTCGGGTGGAGGTGGTGATCAGGATCGGGGGATAGCGGCGATCGGCCGAGATGTTCTGGTACGGCGAGTATTTCGAGATGAACTCCCAGTCGGCCGGATCGTCGGGGTTGCCGTACTCGGCCACCCAGGACGCCCCGGCCAGCAGCAGGTGGAAGCGCTTCATGTCCAGCAGCGGCACGCTGCACACCAGCGCGCCGAACAGTTCCGGGTAGCGGGTCAGCATGATGCCCATCAGCAGACCGCCGTTGCTGCCGCCCTGGGCGCCCAGCCGGGCCACCGTGGTGACACCGCGATCCACCAGATCCTTTGCCACCGCGGCGAAATCCTCGTCCACCAGGTGACGCCCCTCGCGCATCGCCTGGGTGTGCCAGCTCGGCCCGTACTCACCGCCGCCGCGGATGTTGGCCAGCACATAGGTTCCGCCGCGCGCCAGCCACAGCCGGCCGAGCACGCCGTCGTACCCCGGCGTCCGGGACACCTCGAAGCCGCCGTACCCGCCGAGCAGCGTCGGCCCGTCCGACCCGGGCCTGCCGACCACGAAGTAGGGCACCCGGGTGCCGTCGGCGGAGGTCGCGAAATGCTGGGAGACCTCGATACCGGTCGCGTCGAAGAAGCCGGGAGCCTGCTTCACCGGCGTGACCGGTCCGTCCGGCGTGCCGTGCAGCAGCTGCGACGGAGTCACGAAGCCACTTGAATCCAGGAAGATCTCGTCGCCGTACGAATCGGCGGCCACGATCACGGTGTTCGTGTTCGCGGGAACACCGTCGAGATCCTCGGCCGTCCACCCACCCGGGGTGAAGATCTGCACCCGGCTGGCCACATCGGCGAGGGTGACCACGACGAGCTTGTCCCGCGTCCACGAGTACTGATGCAGGCTGGTCCGGGCGTCCGGCTCGAACACCACCGTGAGGTTCCGGGCGCCCGCGACGAACTCGGCGTAGCTCGCGGCCAGCAGTGAACCGGCCGCGTACTCGTCCCAGTCGGTGCGCAGCTCGATCAGCAGCCAGTCGTGATGCACCGACACGGTGGCATCGGTGGGGGCGTCGATGCGCAGCAACTCATCGCCGCGCAGTTCGTAGATCTCGTCGTTGAAGAAGTCGACGGCCCGGCTGATCATGGTCCGCTCGAAACCCGGGGTGCGGTCCACCGAGGCCGCCACGATCACATCGGCCTGCTCGCCCGCGAACACCTGCACGGCATCCGCCAACGCGGTGCCGCGCCGCCACCGCTTGACCAGCCGGGCATAACCCGAATCCGTCAGCGATCCGGCACCGAAGTCGGTGCCCACCAGCACGGTGTCCTCGTCCTCCCAGCAGATCTGGGTCTTGGCCTCCGGGAGTTCGAAGCCGCCGGACATGAATTCCTGCGTCTGCATGTCGAATTCGCGCACCACGACGGCGTCGGCACCCCCGCGCGAGAGGCTGATCAGGGCCCGCGAATGGTCGGGCTCGATGACATCGGCGCCCGCCCACACCCAGTTCGTGTCGTCGGCTCGGGCGAGCTCGTCGACATCGATGACCACCTCCCAGTCCGGGGCGTCGGTCAGGTAGCTGTCCAGCGTGGTCCGCCGCCACAACCCGCGCGGATTGGCCTCGTCGCGCCAGAAGTTGTAGAGGTGCTCCCCGCGCCGGCGCACATAGGGGATGCGGGCGTCGGTATCGAGGACCTCCAGCGCCTCGGCGCGCATCGCCTCGAACTCCTCGTCGCCGAGGTCGGACAGCGTCGGGTCATTGTGTCGGCGCACCCAGTCCAGGGCGTCGTCACCGGTCACGTCTTCGAGCCAGAGGTACGGGTCGGCAGGGTCTACGGAAGCCACCAGACATTCTTACCGTGCGCGTAGCCTGAAATCATGACCAGCCGAGTCCTGATCACCGCGGCTGCCGCGGATCTGCTGCAGTCGTTGCAGAACCGGCACGGCGCCTTGATGTTTCACCAGTCCGGCGGATGTTGTGATGGATCCTCGCCGATGTGTTACCCGAACGGCGACTTCATCGTGGGGGATCGCGACGTTCTGCTGGGCATCCTCGACGTCGGCGACGGGGTCCCGGTGTGGATCTCCGGACCGCAGTTCGAAGCCTGGAAGCACACCCAGTTGATCATCGATGTGGTGCCGGGCCGCGGCGGGGGATTCAGCCTGGAGTCCCCCGAGGGCATGCGCTTCCTGAGTCGTGGCCGGGTGTACTCCGAGCAGGAGAACACCGACCTGGCGGCGCAGCCGCCGATCACCGGCGCCCAGTACGAGGCCGGCGCGCGGCCGGAGCACAAGGGCACCCGCATCGTCGACGAGGCCTCCGAGGAAGCGGCGCTGGCCTGCGCGATCCCGGACCGCGCCGGCTAGCACTCAGCCCTTCTCGAGGGTGAACTGCACGACGTCGGTCTGGCGGGCCCGGAACAACTTGGCGCAGCCGGTCAGGTACTTCATGTAGCGGTCGTAGACCTCTTGGGACTGGATCTCGATCGCCTCGTCGCGGCGGGCCTGCAGGGACTCCGCCCAGGTATCCAGGGTGCGGGCATAGTGCAGGCGCAGCGACTGCTCGCGGGTCAGGGTGAACCCACCCTCGGCGGACTTCTCCTGCACCATCTCGATCGACGGCAACCGGCCGCCCGGGAAGATCTCGGTGATGATGAACTTCACGAACCGGGCCAGTTCGAACGTCACCGGGATGCCGTTCTCGGCGGCCTTCGCGGGATTGAACGCGCAGATCGTGTGCAGCAGCATCACCCCGTCCGGAGGCAGCGCGTCGTAGGCCATCCGGAAGAAGTCCGGGTACCGGTCGAAGCCGAAGTGCTCGAAGGCGCCGATCGAGACGATCCGGTCCACCGGCTCGTCGAACTGCTCCCAGCCCTGTAGCAGCACCCGCCGGTCCCGTGGCGAATCGATCGCGTCGAAGGTCTGTTGTACGTGGGCGGCCTGATTCTTGGACAACGTCAGGCCGATGACGTTGACGTCGTAGCGCTCGATGGCGCGTCGCATGGTCGCACCCCAACCGCAGCCGATATCCAGCAGCGTCATCCCGGGTTGCAAGCCCAGCTTGCCCAGCGCCAGGTCGATCTTCGCCAGCTGGGCCTCTTCCAGCGTCATGTCCTCGCGCTCGAAGTAGGCGCAACTGTAGGTCCGGGTACGGTCCAGGAACAGTGCGAAGAACTCGTCCGACAGGTCGTAGTGGGCCTGAACGTCCTCGAAATGCGGTACCAGCTTTTCCGGCATGGATGAATCCCCCCCTCGATGGGTCCGGGTAGGCGCCGGAGCCCGAACGCGGTTACCCAGACCGGTTCGCGAACAAACACATGCCCGATAGGGTGGTATCCGTGACCCACTATGACGTCGTTGTACTCGGAGCCGGCCCCGGCGGATATGTGGCGGCCATCCGCGCTGCTCAGCTCGGCCTCAACACCGCGATCGTCGAACCCAAGTACTGGGGCGGCGTCTGCCTGAACGTCGGGTGTATCCCGTCCAAGGCGCTGCTGCGCAACGCCGAGCTGGCGCACATCTTCACCAAGGAAGCCAAGACCTTCGGAATCACCGGTGAGGCCAGCTTCGATTTCGGGGCAGCCTTCGACCGCAGCCGCAAGGTCGCCGACGGCCGCGTCGCCGGCGTGCACTTCCTGATGAAGAAGAACAAGATCACCGAGATCCACGGCTACGGCAAGTTCACCGGACCCAACGGGCTGACCGTCGACCTCAACGACGGCGGGACCGAGGACGTCACCTTCGACAACGCGATCATCGCGACCGGGTCGTCCACCCGTCTGGTTCCCGGCACCTCGCTGAGCGAGAACGTCGTCACCTACGAGAAGCAGATCATGTCGCGGGATCTGCCCGGGTCGATCATCATCGCCGGCGCGGGTGCGATCGGCATGGAGTTCGCCTACGTCCTGAAGAACTACGGCGTGGACGTCACCATCGTCGAATTCCTGCCGCGCGCGCTGCCCAACGAGGACGCCGAGGTCTCCAAGGAGATCGAGAAGCAGTACAAGAAGCTGGGCGTGAAGATCCTCACCGGCACCAAGGTCGAGTCGATCAACGACAGCGGCTCCGAGGTCACCGTCACCGTCAGCAAGGACGGCAAGACCGAGGAACTCAAGGCCGACAAGGTGTTGCAGGCCATCGGTTTTGCCCCGAACGTGGAGGGCTTCGGCCTGGAGAACGCCGGGGTGGCGCTCACCGATCGCAAGGCCATCGACATCGATGACCACATGCGCACCAACGTGGAGCACATCTACGCCATCGGCGATGTCACCGGCAAGCTGCAGCTGGCGCACGTCGCCGAGGCGCAGGGTGTGGTGGCCGCCGAGACCATCGGGAAAGCGGAGACGCTGACCCTCGGCGATTACCGGATGATGCCGCGCGCCACGTTCTGCCAGCCGCAGGTGGCCAGCTTCGGGTTGACCGAGGAGCAGGCCCGCGAAGAGGGCTACGACGTGAAGGTCGCCAAGTTCCCGTTCACCGCCAACGGCAAGGCGCACGGCCTGGCCGATCCGACCGGCTTCGTGAAGCTGATCGCCGACAGCAAGTACGGCGAGTTGCTGGGCGGGCACCTGATCGGCCCGGATGTCTCCGAGCTGCTGCCCGAGCTGACGCTGGCCCAGAAGTGGGACCTGACGGTCAACGAGCTGACCCGCAACGTGCACACCCACCCGACCTTGTCGGAGGCGCTGCAGGAGGCCATCCACGGCCTGGCCGGCCACATGATCAACTTCTGACGCGCGTGCCGTCCAGGGCCGTAGTGGTGGCCGCCATCAGCGGTCTGGTGATCGGGCACATGCTGTGGCTGCTCGCCATCACGCTGGCGATCGACACCAGCGATGTGAGTTTCTGGGTGCTCATCGCCTCCGCGGTGATCGTGGTGTCGGCCGCGGCGGTGGGCTGGCTGGGCTGGCGCGCCTACCAGCGCAAGGACCAGGTGTGGACGGCGTTCCTGTGGAGCGTGCCGGTCGCCCCGGTACTGCTGACGCTGACCGTGCTGGGCGTGACGTATCTCTGAGGCCCGCCGGACCGCTGACTAGTTGTACTGACCTGAGAGGTTAGGTACGCGGGTGGCAGGTGGTTCGCCGCCGAGTGCGGTGTGGCCGCGGTGGTAATTGTAGGTGTGTAGCCAGCGTGGATACTCGGCGCAGCGTTCAGCGTCGCTGGTGTAGAGCCGGGCGTAGGCCCATTCGTCGGCCAGGGTGCGGTGGAAGCGTTCGACCTTGCCGTTGGTTTGCGGCCTGTAGGGGCGGGTGCGGCGATGTTCGACGTCGCCGAGTGCGTCCCGGAAAGCGTGTGATCGGTAGCAGGAACCGTTGTCGGTCAACACTTTACGAACAGTGATCCCGCACTCGTTGAACCAGGCGTTAGCGCGTAGCCAAAACGCGGCGGCGGTCTCTTTGCGTTCATCGGTGAGCAGCTCGCTATAAACCAGTCGTGAGTGTGCATCTATCGCGGTGTGCAGAAAGTGGTAGCCGCGCACCAACCGGCGATTGCGGTGTTGGCCGGCCCCTCTGCTTGCCTGTGCGTTGCGATTGCCCACGCTGCGCCCTTGCATCCGCCATCCACCGCCGGCGGGGACCTTACCGACCTTCTTGACATCGACATGGACCAGTTCACCGACGGCTGTGGTGTTGATCCGTCGGATGACCCTGCCGGTGGGGCGGTCCAGCCAGCGCAGGCGCGCGATCCCGTAGCGGGTCAGCACCCGGTGCACAGTCGAAGGATGGATGCCTAACAGATAGCCGATCTGGGCTGGGCCCCAACGACGGATGACTCGGACCTTGATGATTCGCCGCTCGGTGCGGGTGGGTGTCTGATTGGGGCTGTGGTGCGGTCGTGAGCTGCGATCGGCCATGCCGGCCGGTCCCAGTTCGCGATACCTGCTGGCCCAACGCTGGGCAGTGGTGACCGCGACCTGAAACCGCTCGGCGGCCCGGCGCAGCGACCAGCCGTCCTCGACAACACAACGAGCCAGCCGCAGACGACCGGTTTCTGACAATGGGGCATTACGGTGGGACACGAAGACCTCCGAGAGAGTTGGTGCGTTCCTAGACAGCTCGCACTTCACTCGGAGGTCTTCTCCATGTCACCACGCCACGCCGTACCTAACGTCCGTGGTCAGTACAACTAGTCCGGGAAGTCCAGCGGGATCCGCAGCGTCGCCATGGTGGCGGCCAGCGCATCGTATTGCCCTGCGAGCGTGCAGAATTCGATGATCTGGGCCCGGTTGTACAGCTTGGACAGGGCGGTCCAGGTTTCGGTGGACATGGACCGGGTGATGACGAACTCGTCGGTGGCGGTGATCAGCACCCGCTGAGGCTGGGTCAGGCCGGGAGCGTCGGGGCCCTCGAAGATGGCGGCCTGGGTGGCGGCGTCCAGCCCGCGGCTGCGGGCCAGCCGGCGGTGCTGCTGCAGTTCGTACTCGCTGTTGCGCAGATGGCCGACCCGCAGGATCACCACCTCGGCGTCCCGGCGGGACAGCTTGCCCGCGTAGAGCAGATATCCGGAGAACGGCAGCCACGCCAGGAACAGCAGCCGGTGCTGGCCGATCACGTTGAACAGGTGGAACTTCGGGGCCCGGATGCCGCGGGCGCCGATCTTGGCGATGACCCAGTTCAGCGGCCCGAGTTCGCGGAATCCACCGGGCGGGATCCGGGGCGGCTGGGCGGGTTCGATATCGGAGTCGGTCATGTCGTCTGCCTCACCAGATATGGGGACACCGTGCTGCGGTGTGCATCGAGGTCGAGCGCCTTGCCCAGGGCCGGGAAGGCGCGCTGTGGACAGTTGTCGCGTTCGCACACCCGGCAGCCGGCGCCGATCGGTGTCGCCATCGGGTTCGACGTTGTCGCACCTGCGCCACCGGACAGATCCAGCCCTTCCGAGTAGACCAGCCGATGCGCATGGCGGAGTTCGCAGCCCAGGCCGATCGCGAATGTCTTGCCGGGCTGACCGTACCGCGCCGCGCGTCGTTCCACGGTGCGCGCCACCCACATGTAGTCACGGCCGTCGGGCATCTGGGCGATCTGCACCAGGATCTTGCCGGGGTAGGCGAACGTCTCGTAGACGTTCCACAGCGGGCAGGTGCCGCCGGAGGAGGAGAAGTGGAAACCGGTGGCGGACTGGCGTTTGGACATGTTCCCGGCCCGGTCCACCCGGACGAAGGACAGCGGGACACCGCGCATGGACGGGCGCTGCAGGGTGGACAGCCGGTGCGCGATCGTCTCGTAGGACACCGAGTAGAACGCCGAGAGCCGTTCGACGTCGTAGCGGAAGTTCTCGGCTGTCTCGTGGAACTGCCGGTAGGGCAGCACGAGCGCGGCGGCGACGTAGTTGGCCAACCCCAGCCGGGCCAGGGTGCGTGACTCGTCGCTGGTGAACTTGCCCTCGTCGAC
Source organism: Mycolicibacterium diernhoferi (assembly GCF_019456655.1). Lineage (NCBI taxonomy): Bacteria > Bacillati > Actinomycetota > Actinomycetes > Mycobacteriales > Mycobacteriaceae > Mycobacterium > Mycolicibacterium diernhoferi. The sequence goes on from NZ_CP080332.1 coordinate 879,964, forward strand.
CAGCTTGTCGATCAGGTCGCCGAACTCCAGATAGCCCAGTTCGGCGGCCAGCTTGAACACGTACTGTCCGCCGGACAGGTGTTCGCCGATCTCCAGCGTGCGGGTTGCGGGGTCGAACCGGTGCAGCACCGAATCGTCGAGATCGTTGCGCCGCACGATGCGCACGCCGTGCACCCGGGTCAGCCGGTCGGACAGTTCCCGGGTCAGCTCGGCGCGGTGCATCCGCATCCGGATGGTGAGATCCTCGGCGGCGGTGTCGAGCTCGTCCAGATAGTTCTGCCGCTGGTAGAAGTAGTCGCGCACCTCTTCGTGCGGCATCGTGATGGTGCCCGTCCCGCTACCCCCGCTGCCCGAGGTGTACCGCCCCTCGGTGGCCGCGGCGAGCTGGGTGGTGGTGAGCCGGTAGCGCTGATGCAGGCTCACCATGGCCCGCGCGAATTCCGGGTGGGCGCTGACGATATCGGCGAGTTCGGCCGGGTCGACGGCGATGTCGAGGTCGCGGTCGAGGGTCACCTCACGCAGTTCGGCCACCAGCCGGGTGTCGTCCTGGGAGGCGAAGAAGGTGGCGTCGACCCCGAACACCTCGGTGATGCGCAGCAGGACGGCGACGGTCAGCGGACGGACATCGTGTTCGATCTGATTGAGGTAGCTCGGGGAGATGTCGAGCATCTGCGCCAGCGCCGCCTGACTGAAGCCGCGCTCGCGGCGCAGTTGGCGCACCCGTGATCCGACGTAGGTCTTGGACACGTCACGAGGCTAACAACTTTGTGAAGATGGGGTTCGCAGCATTCGCATCGGTGGGCGCCCAGCCGCCCTGGCATGATCGCGATTGGTGACTGACTGGGGAGGACAGCGTGAGCGAACCCACGGCGAAGGTGGCATCCGGCTTGGCGAAAACCATGATGCCGGTGCCGGACCCGCATCCCGACGTGTTCGACGTCGAATGGCCGCTGCGGATGGCCGATATCGACCGCACCGGCAGGTTGCGGTTCGACGGAGCCGCTCGCCACATCCAGGACATCGGCCAGGACCAGCTGCGCGAGATGGGCTACGAGGATGTGCACCCCGCGTGGATCGTCCGGCGCACCATGATCGACCTGGTCGCGCCCATCGAGGGTCGGGACTTCCTGCGACTTCGGCGCTGGTGCTCGGGAACGTCGAACCGCTGGTGTGAGATGCGGGTCCGCATCGACGGCCGCAAGGGCGGGCTGATGGAATCCGAGGCGTTCTGGATCAACTTCAGTCGGGAGACCCAGGGCCCGTCGCGCATCTCCGAGGACTTCCTGGCCGGCCTGCAGCGCACCACCGAGGTCGACCGGCTGCGCTGGAAGGCGTACCTGAAGGCGGGTGGCCGTGAGGACGCCGAGCAGGTGCGCAGGTTCCCGCTCCGGGTCACCGACATCGACCTGTTCGACCACATGAACAACTCGGTTTACTGGAGTGTGATCGAGGATTACCTGGAGACCGCGCCGGATCTGTTGAAGGAGCCGTTGCGGGTGACCATCGAGCACGATTCGGCGGTGGCGCTCGGTGATGATCTGGAGATACTGCTGCACACCTACCCGGCGGGGTCGACCGAGAAGTTCGGTGCCGAACTCACCGACCGCACTGTTAGAACGCTCACATATGTCGTCGGCGACGAGGTGAAAGCGGTCGCATCGGTGTTCGGCCGGTGACCCGGACGGTTTTAACAGTACGCGCGTACTGACCAGCGTAAACCGCTACCGCCGAGTAGTTTCTGAACCGGTAAAGCGCCGACGCTTCTTCGCAAGATTTGCAAATCTGTGCAATTGGTTGGCCGAAATTTGCACGTGAGACGGGTGGACCTGCGCATATGGCATGAGGCATCCTCGGGTTAACACGACAGCGAAGCCGCAGCAGTGTTAACAAAGTTGATGAAGGAGCCGCCATGTCCACCGTTGGCACGCCGAAGAGCCCGGAGCAGATCCAGCACGACTGGGACCACAACCCGCGCTGGAAGGGCATCACCCGCACCTACACCCCCAAGGACGTCGTTGCCCTGCAGGGTTCGGTCGTCGAGGAGAACACCCTCGCCCGCCGCGGCGCCGAGGTGCTGTGGGAGCAGCTCCACAACATGGACTTCGTCAACGCGCTCGGCGCGCTGACCGGCAACCAGGCCGTGCAGCAGGTGCGCGCGGGCCTCAAGGCCATCTACCTGTCCGGCTGGCAGGTCGCCGGTGACGCCAACCTGAGCGGGCACACCTACCCCGACCAGAGCCTGTACCCGGCCAACTCGGTGCCGCAGGTGGTGCGCCGCATCAACAACGCGCTGCTGCGTGCCGACCAGATCGCCAAGGTCGAGGGCGACACCTCGGTGGAGAACTGGCTGGCCCCGATCGTCGCCGACGGTGAGGCCGGTTTCGGTGGCGCGCTCAACGTCTACGAACTGCAGAAGGCCATGATCGCCGCGGGCGTCGCCGGCTCGCACTGGGAAGACCAGCTGGCCTCGGAGAAGAAGTGTGGCCACCTCGGTGGCAAGGTGCTGATCCCGACCCAGCAGCACATCCGCACCCTGACCTCGGCTCGCCTGGCCGCCGACGTGGCCGATGTCCCGACCCTGGTCATCGCCCGCACCGACGCCGAGGCCGCGACCCTGATCACCTCCGATGTGGACGAGCGTGACCGTCCGTTCATCACCGGTGAGCGCACCAACGAGGGCTTCTACCGGGTGCAGAACGGCCTGGAGCCGTGCATCGCCCGTGCCAAGGCCTACGCGCCGTACGCCGACCTCATCTGGATGGAGACCGGCACCCCGGACCTGGAGCTGGCCAAGAAGTTCGCCGAGGGCGTCAAGGCCGAGTTCCCCGACCAGATGCTGTCCTACAACTGCTCGCCGTCGTTCAACTGGAAGCAGCACCTGGACGACGACACCATCGCCAAGTTCCAGCGCGAGCTGGGTGCGATGGGCTTCAAGTTCCAGTTCATCACGCTGGCCGGCTTCCACGCCCTGAACTACTCGATGTTCGATCTGGCCCACGGCTACGCCCGCGAGCAGATGAAGGCGTACGTCGACCTGCAGGAGCGCGAGTTCGCCGCCGAGGAGCGCGGTTACACCGCCACCAAGCACCAGCGCGAGGTCGGCGCCGGCTACTTCGACCGCATCGCCACCACGGTGGACCCGAACAGCTCGACCACCGCGCTGTCCGGTTCGACCGAAGAGGGTCAGTTCCACTGAGCGCAGCCGCTCGAGTCACTGGGGCTCTGATCCCCACGAGTTGATAACGTCAGGCCTCGTCCGCGTTTGCGGGCGGGGCCTGACGGCTGTTCGGAGTCAAGGAGAAGCAGTGAGCATCGAACGAGTCGGCGTCATCGGCGCCGGTCAGATGGGCGGCGGTATCGCCGAAGTGTGTGCGAAGGCCGGGGCACAGGTGCTCGTCTTCGAGCCCACCGACGACCTGATCTCCGCGGGCAGCAAGCGCATCACCGCGTCGCTGGACCGGGCCGCGGCCAAGGGCAAGCTCAGCGAGGCCGACCGGGACGCGACGCTGGGACGGTTGGCCTACACCACCAACCTGGCCGACATGGCCGACCGGCAGTTGACCATCGAGGCGATCGTCGAGGACGACACCGTCAAGGCGAAGGTGTTCGCCGAACTCGACCGCGTCATCGAGGACCCCGACGCCGTGCTGGCCTCGAACACCTCCAGCATTCCGATCATGAAGATCGCGGCCGCCACCAAGAATCCGCAGCGGGTGCTCGGGCTGCACTTCTTCAACCCGGTGCCGGTGCTGCCGCTGGTGGAACTGATCTCCACCCTGGTCACCTCCGAGGCCGCGGTGACGCGCACCGAGGAGTTCGCCGCGAACGTGCTGGGCAAGCAGGTCGTGCGTTGCGGTGACCGATCCGGGTTCGTGGTGAACGCGCTGTTGGTGCCGTATCTGCTCTCCGCGGTCCGCATGGTGGAGTCCGGTTTCGCCACCGTCGAGGACGTCGACAAGGCCGTCGTGGCCGGGTTGTCGCATCCGATGGGCCCGTTGCGGTTGTCAGATCTCGTGGGACTTGACACCCTGAAGCTGATCGCGGACAAGATGTACGAGGAGTTCAAGGAGCCGTTGTATGGGCCGCCGCCACTGCTGCTGCGCATGGTCGAGGCGGGCCAGCTCGGCAAGAAATCAGGCCAAGGTTTCTACACATACTGAAATCGGTGAAAAGTCAGCCAGACTAACATGCGGTAGAGTGTCCGCGTTGCGGTGTGGATAACTTAAAAGTGGGTAACTGACCGCCACAAGATCTAGGACGCAGAGGGTTATTTCGTATGTCAAAACTTGAGACCGAGCTGGAGCCGTACTACGAGGAGTCCCAGTCGATCTACGACATCTCGAATGAGTTCTATGCCCTCTTCCTGGGGCCGACCATGGGCTACACCTGTGGTTATTACGAGCGCGAGGACATGAACCTCGAGGAGTCCCAGAACGCCAAGTTCGACCTGGCGCTCGGCAAGCTGGGTCTGGAGCCCGGCATGACGCTGCTCGACATCGGCTGCGGCTGGGGTGGCGCGCTGGAACGCGCGGTCACCGAGTTCGACGTCAACGTCATCGGCATCACGCTGAGCAAGGCGCAGTCCGAGTACGCCCGGGAGCGGCTGGCGAAGCTGGAGACCGAGCGGACGGTCGACATCCGCCTGCAGGGCTGGGAAGAGTTCAACGAGCCGGTCGACCGGATCGTGTCGATCGGCGCGTTCGAGGCCTTCAAGGCCGAGCGCTACCCGGCGTTCTTCGAGCGCGCCTACAGCATCCTGCCCGAGGGCGGCACCATGCTGCTGCACACCATCCTGGCCCACACCCAGGAGTTCTTCCGTGAGAACAACATCAAGCTGACGATCAGCGATCTGAAGTTCATGCGGTTCATCGCGGCGGAGATCTTCCCGGGCGGACAGCTGCCGGCGGTCGAGGACATCGAGAAGCTGGCCGACGATTCGGGCTTCACCCTGCAGCGCACCCATCTGCTGCAGCCGCACTATGCCCGCACGCTGGACATGTGGGCGGCCAATCTGGAAGCCAGGAAGGACGAGGCCGTCGCCCTGCAGGGCCAGGAAGTCTACGACCGGTTCATGAAGTACCTGACCGGTTGCGCGGACTTCTTCCGTCGCGGCATCACCAACATCGGCCAGTTCACCCTGGTCAAGTAGCGGCCGGCGCAGCTAGGCCTGCGCCAACCGCTTCTTCTCCGCGTCGACATCGAAATTGGCGGGCGGCCACTTCAAGTCGAGGCTCTTGAGGGCTTCGATCATCAACTCCAGCACCGCGAGTCGGCTGTACCACTTGCGGTTGCAGGGCACGATGTACCACGGCGCATACGCGGTCGAGGTCTTGTCCAGCATGGCCTGATAGGCCTCCTGGTAGCGCGGCCACTTCAGTCGCTCGTCGATGTCGGCGGGGTTGTACTTCCAGTACTTGTCGGGCCGGTCCAGTCGTTCGGCCAACCGCTTCTTCTGTTCGGCCAGCGAGACGAACATCGCGACCTTGACGATCGTCGTCCCGGCGTCGACGAGGTCCTGCTCGAACGCGTTGATCTCGTCGTAGCGCGCGCCCCAGACGTTCGGCGCCACCAGATTGTGCACCCGCACGATCAGCACATCCTCGTAGTGCGAGCGGTCGAAGACGCCGATGTGCCCGGCCGCGGGAAGCGCCTTGTTGATCCGCCACAGGTAGTGGTGCGAGAGCTCCTCGGGGGTGGGCTTACCGAAGCTCTTGTACTGGATGCCCTGCGGATTGCTCGCTCCGACAACATGTTTGACGATGCCGCCCTTGCCTGCGGTGTCCATGCCCTGCAGCACCAGCAACACCGAACGGTGGTCACCGCTGCGGCTGTTGGCGTACAGCATCTCCTGCAGGCCGGCGAAGCGTTCGTTGCGTTCGGCCATCAGAGCGGGCGCATCGGACTTCGAACCGGTGAACCCGGGCGTGGCCTCGGCGTCGATATCGGCGACCTTGTCCCCGGCGCGGTATCTCAGGTGGGTGTGGGGCACATGGCTCCACAGCTCCGGCAGGTCAGAGGTGTTGTCTGGGCTCACAGCCGCTAGTCAAGCAGGTGCGGCGGCAGAACGGGGGCCGGATGATTCTGCGAGTTGAACTTCTCCAGCGACCCGCCGACCTCGACGATGCCGCACAGCGAACTCCAGGACAGCATCGTCAGGTAATCGATCAGCTCGTCTGTGGTCATCCGGGGATTGGACATCCAGGAGTGTGTCGCCAGCTGCACCCCGCCGACGATCATGAACGCCCAGGGTTCCACTCCGGCGGTGTCCATCCCGACGACCTGCATCCGGCGGCGCAGCATCACCGCGAGCATCCGGGCGATGATCGTCTCGGAGTCGTTGATGGCCTTCGTTCGGCTCGAGCTGTTGTTGGACATGACGAACCGGTACGGCTCGGGTTCGGAGGCGACGGTGTCGACGTAGACCCGGATGATCTCGCGCACCAGCGCGTAGCCGTCCAGGTTCGACGACAGCGCGGCGGCCATGTTCGGGATCAGGGTGACCTGCGCGAACCGCATCATCACCGCGGTGGTGAGGTCGTTCTTGTCGACGAAGTAGCGGTAGAGCACGGTCTTGGAGACACCGATCTCGGCCGCGATCTCGTCCATGCTGACGTTGGCGCCGCGTTGCCGGATAGCCTCCAGCGTGCCGTCCACCAGCTCGTTTCGTCGTTCGACTTTGTGCTGGTGCCAGCGTCGTTTGCGGCCGTCGGTCTTGACCGCTGCCGCGCTCTGCTGTGCCACAGTCGTGATAGTCCGTTCACTAGGTCGCCCTGATACTACGGGGGACGGGCCGCTGGCGCCGTAGCGGATGATGGGGGAGTGGTGCACACGAGTTTTGCAGAGTCGCTGGCCGGTGCCGATTCTGAGGCCGATCGGGAACGGCAGCGCGCGCTACGGCAGATGAAGGTCGTCGCTCTGGGTTTCCTGGTCGGGGCGACGGTGATCTTCCTGGTCTGCACCTGGCTGCAGTCGCGTGGTGACGCGGGCCCGTGGGTCGGTTACGTCCGGGCCGCCGCCGAGGCAGGCATGGTCGGTGCGCTGGCCGACTGGTTCGCGGTGACCGCGCTGTTCAAGCATCCGCTGGGCATCCCGATCCCGCACACCGCGATCATCAAACGTAAGAAGGACCAGCTCGGCGAGGGGCTCGGGACCTTCGTGCGGGAGAACTTCATGTCGGCCGAGGTGATCGAGGCCAAGCTCCGCGACGCCGAGGTGGCCGGCCGGGTCGGGAAGTGGCTGGCCGATCAGCGGCACGCCGAGCGGGTGGCCGCCGAGGTGTCCACGGTGCTGCGGGTGCTCATCGAGATGCTGCGCGACGAGGACGTCCAGCAGGTGCTGGACCGGATGATCGTCAAGCGCATCGCCGAACCGCAGTGGGGTCCGCCGATCGGCCGGGTGCTGTCCAGCCTGCTCGAAGAGGGCCGTCAGGAAGCGCTGATCCAGCTGCTGGCCGATCGGGCGTTCCAGTGGTCGCTGAACGCGGGCGAGGTGATCGAGCGGGTGATCGAGCGCGATTCCCCGACCTGGTCGCCGCGCTGGGTGGATCACCTGGTGGGCGACCGGATCCACCGCGAACTGATGGACTTCACCGACAAGGTGCGCCGCGACCCGAACCACGAACTGCGCCGCTCGGCGACCAAGTTCCTGTTCGAGTTCGCCGACGACCTGCAGCACGACGACGCCACCATCGCGCGGGCCGAGAACGTCAAGGAACAGATCATGGCCCGCGACGAGGTGGCGCGCGCGGCCGAGACGGCCTGGGCCGCGGCCAAGCGCATCGTGCTGGAGTCGGTCGACGACCCGTCCTCGACGCTGCGTACCCGGGTGGCCGACACCGTAATGCGCATCGGCGAAACGCTGCGCGACGACCCCGAGATGCGGGACAAGGTCGACAACTGGATGGTGCGCGCCGCTCAGCACCTGGTGACCCAGTATGGGACGGAGATCACAGCGATCATCACCGAAACCGTCGAGCGCTGGGACGCCGATGAGGCGAGCCGCCGGATCGAGCTACATGTGGGTCGTGACCTGCAGTTCATCCGGATCAACGGCACCGTGGTGGGTGCTTTGGCCGGCCTGGTCATCTACACGGTCGCGCAACTGCTTTTCTAAAAGTGCTAGCAGAGTGCTTGCAATAGTTAGCACTCGTGTGTCACGGTGGATTCGTCAGCCAGAAACCGACGGATCGAGGGTTCATCATGACGCAGGACGAAAATCTTGCAGCTGTGGTGAGCAACGCTGCACAGGACATCGGCAGTTACATCAGAGCCCAACGCGAGGCGGCGCAGGTATCGGTGCGCCAGCTGGCCGAGAAGGCAGGGGTGAGCAATCCCTACCTGAGCCAGATCGAGCGCGGGCTGCGCAAACCATCGGCCGATGTGCTCAACCAGATTGCCAAGGCGTTGCGTGTCTCCGCCGAGGTGCTCTACGTGCAGGCTGGGATGCTCGAACCCAGCGATGCCAGCCAGGTGCGCGACGCGATTGTCACCGATACCGCGATCACCGAACGGCAGAAACAGGTACTGCTCGATATCTACAACTCGTTCTGTCAGCAAAACGAGGCAGAAGCCGAAGTCGAAGCAGCGGCCGAGGCCGGCGCAGAAGCCGAAGTAGCCGAAGTAGCCGAACTGGCTACCCAACCGCACGCACTCTGAGAGGAAATACCATGAGCGAGAAGACCCAGCCCACCGTCGAAGACCTCAAGGCTCCCTTGTTGGCGGCCGTCGGTGCTGCCGATCTGGCCCTGGCCAAGGTCAACGAGATCGTCGAGACCCTGCGTGACCGTGCCGGCGATGCCCGCACCGACGCCGAGTCGCGTGTCGAGGAAGGCCGTGCCCGGCTGACCAAGCTGCAGGAGGACCTGCCGACCCAGTTCGACGAGCTGCGCGACAAGCTGACCTCCGAGGAGCTGCGCAAGGTCGCCGAGAAGTACGCCGATGAGGCGCAGAGCCAGTACAACAAGCTGGTCGAGCGCGGCGAGGCCGCCCTGGAGCGGCTGCGCAACCAGCCCGCTCTGGAGAGTGCCAGCGCCCGTGTCGAAGAGGTCACCGACCAGGCCGTCGAGCTGACCCAGGATGCGCTCGGCTCCGTCGCCAGCCAGACCCGCGCGGTCGGCGAACGTGCCGCCAAGCTGGTCGGCGTGGAGCTGCCGAAGAAGGACGAGAAGCCCGCCCCGGCGAAGAAGGCCCCGGCCAAGAAGGCCGCCACCCCGGCCGCCACCCCGGCCGCCAAGAAGGCCGCTCCGGCCAAGAAGGCCCCGGCCAAGAAGGTCACCCAGAAGTAGGTTCGCCGCCTTCATTCGCCAACTTGAACGGCACCCGCATAGGCTTGCAGGCGTGATGCTTGCAAACCTGGCGGGTGCCATTCTTCTTGTGCTGGTCGGAGTCGTGGTCGTGGCCGGCGTGTACTCGTTCGTGCACGCCGCGATGCAACGGCCCGACGCCTATACCGCCGCCGGCAAGCTCACCAAGCCGGTGTGGCTGTTGATCCTCGGCGGTGGCGTGCTGCTCGCCCTGCTGCTGCAGGACGCGTTCGGCGCCGCGATCTGTGCCTGCGCGACCGGTGTCTACCTGGTCGATGTGCGGCCCAAGATCCTGGAGATCCAGGGAAAGTCGCGCTGAGCGGATGCGCATCCTGATCGCCGCACTCGTTGCGGCCGGCGTGTGCGCCGCTGCTACCCCCGTGGCGCACGCCGACGCGCTCTACATCGACCGCACCGAATGGGTGGCCTGGGGCGATTTGAAGAGCCTGCGCGTGTACCCGAGCGCCACCGGCCGCGCCGAAGCCGCGATCCCGGGCACCCAGGCGCAGCAGAACCAGGCCTGGGCCGAGGTGCTCGAGCTCGCCCCGGAGGCCGATATCCCGGGCATGCAAGCACAATTCAACTGCCACTGGCAGTTCGCCGAGTTCGTCGAGCCCGGTAAGACCAGCTGGAATCTGGAGCCGTGGCGGCCCGTGGTCACCGACGCCGAGTTGGTGGCCGCCGGCTGCAACCCGGGCGGCACCGAGGAACCGTTCTGATGGGGTACGCCCGGGCGGAGGTGGCCGCGCTCGTCGACCACACCCTGCTCAAACCCGAGGCCACCCCGGCCGACGTCACCGCACTGGTCGCCGAGGGCGCCGCACTCGGGGTCTTCTCGGTGTGCGTGTCCCCGCCGTTGGTACCGGTCGCGGTGGCCGCGGCACCAGCCGGATCGGGCACGGCACCAGCCGGGCTGGCCGTCGCCGCGGTCGCGGGATTCCCGTCCGGGAAACATCTTTCGGAGATCAAGGCCATCGAAGCCGCGCGCGCGGTCGCCGCGGGTGCTGCCGAGATCGACATGGTCATCGACGTCGGTACGGCGCTGACCGGGGACCTGGCCGCCGTCAGCGCGGACGTGGCGGCGGTGCGTGCCGCGGTACCCGGGGCGACCCTGAAGGTGATCGTCGAATCGGCGGCGCTGCTGGAGTTCTCCGGAGCGCCGCTACTCGCCGATGTCTGCCGGGCCGCCCGCGACGCCGGTGCCGATTTCGTCAAGACCTCCACCGGTTTTCACCCCAGCGGGGGAGCGTCGGTGGCGGCCGTGCAGACCATGGCCGCGGCGGTGCCGGGACTCGGCGTCAAGGCCAGCGGCGGCATCCGGACGGCCGAAGCCGCCGTCGCACTGCTCGACGCCGGGGCCACCCGACTGGGACTGTCGGGCACCCGGGCCGTCCTCGACGGGCTGTCCTGACCAGATCGGTCAGGGCAGACCGGCGAAGCAGGGATCGCCGCCGGCGCCGCTGCGTCCGGGCGGCATGGTCGCATTGCGGGTCGAGTACTTGGCCGTCACGCCCTTGTCGGTGACCTGCACGCTGTCGGCGTGGATGCCCAGCGGGATGTTCTCGGTGATCTGCTTGATGAACGCGTCCAGGGCCGGCTGCACCGTCTCCCGGGGCAGCATGAAGCCCAGCCCGGTCAGGCTCTGCACGCTCAGCGCCAACTGATTGTTGACGACCTCCGGCTTGACGACGATGCTGCCCAGCGTCGCCTGCAGTTCGATGGTGCCCGAACTCGGGTTGGTGGTCACATTGCTGACGAAGCCGCCGACCAGCGGGATCTGGTCCTGGATGGTCTTCTTGATGCCATCGGCGGTCCAGTTGATGGTGGCGTCCAGCGCGCCGATGGTGCCCGGCGAGTTCTGGTTACCGGTCAGCCGCACATCGTTGATGACGATCTCGGCCTTCATGCCCTCGGCTTCGCGGACCCGGTTCCCGGCCGTGGTCACGGTGATGTTGTTGTAGTGCTTGCCGAAGTGCTGCAGCAGGAACGGCCGAGGTCCGAAGGACACGTCGACGTCGTCCTGGACCACACAGGAGTTGATCCGGGTGACGGTCTTGTCGGCGATCTGGCGCGCGATCAGTTCGGCGGCCACGACACCGGCGACGGCCAGCGCCACCACGATGACGACCACCAGCACGATCGACAGCGGATCGCGGAACAGCCGCTTGAGCTTGCCCTGCGGCTGCTCAGCCTCGGGCTGAACCTCCTGCTGCGGGTGCGGTTCAGCCTGCGCGTGCGGCTGCGGCGGCTGCTCGGGCTGGGCGGGCTGTGCCGCGGGCGGGGGCGGCGGCACCTGTTCGGTGGGGCGGGCCCAGGGATCGGTCACGGACTCGATTGTGCCTTAGCGAACTGAGTGCGGTTACCGAGCACCGCGATCGTCTCGCGGGCCTTCGCCGCGGCGGCCAGGTCCAGATCGGTCACGACAAGCTCCTCCTCGGCGCCGGCGGCCGCGATGACCTCGCCGGTTGCCGAGGCGACCAGACTGCCGCCCACGCCGGTGGGACCCAGCGCGGCGATCTCGTCACCGGGGTAGGCCTGATCGACCGCGGCCACGATGCCGGTGGTGTCGATGGCCCGGGCCCGGGCCAGCAACGTCCACTGGTCGAGCTTGCCCGGACCGGTGCCCCAGGATGCGTGCACGGTGATGAGCTGGGCACCCCGATCAGCCAGGTCGAGGTACAACTCGGGGAACCGGACGTCATAACAGAGCGTCAGCCCGACCTTGACTCCTGCGACGTCGATCACGGTCGGCTCGCTGCCCGGCGCGACGGTCTTGGATTCGGTGAACCCGAACGCGTCGTAGAGGTGGATCTTGTCGTAGTGCGCATCCACGCCCGGGCCGGTGGCGATCAGGGTATTGGTGACCCGCCCGTCCCCGGAGGGGCGGAACATGCCCGCGACCACCGTCACACCGCACCGCTGCGCGACGGCGCGGACGCCGTCGGCCCAGCGGCCGTCCAGCGGCTCGGCCACCGGGGCCAGCGGGACCCCGAACCGGCACATGGTGGCCTCCGGGAACAGCACGAGCGCGGCACCGGCATCGGCGGCCCGGCGGCTGAACGTCTCGACGAGATCCAGGTTCGCCGCGGGATCGGTGCCGGACCGGATCTGGGCCAGGGCTATCCGCATACCGTCAGCCTAGGGCCCGTCGGACGGGCGCGTCGGGGACACCGTGGCCCATGGCACGGTCAGCACCCCGTCCCGCAACCGGCGGCGTGGGGGATCGACGGGAAAGCCCTCGGCGCGCAGCTGCTCCAGCATCGCCCGCCAGCGCACCCGCGGACCGAACACTCCGTGCCCGGCGGCGCTCGCCCAGGCACGGTCCGCGGCCTGCAGCAGGGTGTGGATCGGCTGGCCCGCCACGTTGTGGTGGATCAACACCTTCGGCAGCCGCTCGGCCAGATCCGAGGGCTGCTCGATGGCGAACGGATCGCAGGCCAGCGTCAGGCTCACCGGGCCGTCGGCGTCCAGCAGCACCCAGCAGCAGAGCCGGCCCAGCTCGTCACAGGTGCCGTCGACGATCAACCCGCCGGGGGTCAGCCGGGCCCGCAGCTGGGCCCAGGCGGTGTCCACCTCGGTGACCGGATACTGCCGCAGCACGTTGAAGGCCCGCACCAGGACCGGGCGCAGGCCGGCGAGCTCGAAGCCGCCGAGCGCGAACTCGACGCCCTCCACGGCCGACCGCTGCGCCGTGGCGACCCGCTCCGGGTGGATTTCCAGGCCGACCACCCGGACGTCGGCGCGCACCGTCTGCAGTCGCGCCGCCAGTTCCAGGGTGGTGACCGGCAGGGCGCCGTAACCCAGATCGACGACCAGTGGATCCGCGGCGCCCAGCAGCGCGGCCCGCACGCGTGGGGAGTGCACCAGCCAGCGGTCGCTTCGCCGCAGCCGGTTGTAACCGGTGGTGCCCCGGGTCGGGAGTCCTACCGGTTTCAGGCCCGTGCGTTGATCCATGCGGAGGTGAACTCTTCTTCCAGCCGGACCATCTCGGCGAGTTGGCCGCCGATGAACTCCTCGACCTTGCCGCCCACCAACGGGATCTTCACCGCGACGGTGGCGCGCACATCCGCGCGCGCGCCGCGCGGGGTACCGGTCAGTTCCGCGGTACCGGTCACCTTCACCGGGGCTCCCGGCACGGCACCGGAGATGACGGCGCGGGCGCGGCCGTCGCGCACCGGGGTCCAGATCTCCTCGCGGACCAGGGTGAGGTCACCGGAGTGCAGGGCGCTGACGAAACCGGGCAGCCGGTGGAACCGCACCGTCTGGGTGGTGCCGATATCGAGGCCGCCGTCGTCGCGGACGGCCAGCGTGTCCAGGGACACCGCGTCACATCCGGACTTCTCCAGGCGCTCCAGCCAATAGGTCTTCTCGGCGAACGCGTCGAACACCTCGGTGACGCTGCACGCGTATTCGGCTGCCATGTCGTAGGAGCGCGGCATGGCGGTCACGCTACCGTTAGCGTCCGTGGCCGGACCGAATTTCGCTGGCGCGGCGGTGACGGAGAACGTGCCGCTGGCCGAGCTGACGACCCTGCGCATCGGCCCCGTGGCGGCGCGGCTGATCACCTGTGACAGCACCGCCAAACTCGCCGCCGTGGCCTCGGCGCTGCCGGTCGGTGACGACGTGATGGTGCTGGCCGGCGGCTCCAACGTGGTGATGGCCGACGACCTGACCGGGTTGACCGTGATCGCGGTGGCCAATACGGGCATCACCGTGGAGGGCGCCGTGCTGCGCGCCGAGGCCGGTGCCGTCTGGGATGACGTGGTGGCCACCGCGTTGGCGCACGGCCTGGGCGGGCTGGAATGCCTGTCCGGCATCCCCGGGTCGGCCGGGGCCACCCCGATCCAGAACGTCGGGGCCTACGGCGCCGAGGTCGCCGACACCATCACCGCGGTCCGCCTCCTCGACCGTGCCACCGGTGCCGACGAATGGGTCCGGCCCGAGAAGCTGGGATTCGGCTACCGGCACAGCGTGCTCAAGTACCAGTCCTCGGTGATCGTGCTGGAGGTCGAATTCACCCTGGACCCGGCCGGCCGCAGCGCGCCGCTGCGGTACGGCGAACTGGCCACCGCACTCGACGCGCAGCCCGGCGAGACCGCGGACCCCGCCCGGGTGCGGGCGGCGGTGCTGGCCCTGCGCGGCGCCAAGGGCATGGTGCTCGACGCGGGCGACCACGACACCTGGAGCGTGGGCTCCTTCTTCACCAACCCGGTGGTGGCACCCGAGGTGTTCGAGCGGCTACGCGAGCAGGAACCGGGCCGGGTGCCGCACTATCCGGCGGCGGACGGGGTGAAACTGGCCGCCGGGTGGCTGGTCGAGCGAGCCGGTTTCGGCAAGGGATATCCCGGGCCCGACGCGTCTGCCGCCCTGTCCACCAAACATGCGCTGGCCCTCACCAACCGCGGCACGGCCGGTACCGCCGAGGTCCTGGCGCTGGCCAGGACGATTCGCGACGGTGTGCGGAGCCGGTTCGGGATCGAACTCACACCGGAACCTGTACTGATCGGTTGTGCGCTCTAGGTACGCTGGGTCCACGTGAGAGATGCCGGGGAGTACCACCACGCGCCGCTGAGCAGGCGTCGTGCCCTCACGATCCTGGGTCTCGGTGGTGCCGGCGTCCTGGCCGCCTGTGCCGGGACCGGTCCCGGCGGCAGCGCGCCCGAGGCCGATGAGCCCGCCGCAGCGCCGACCGTCACCCTCCGTCCCGACGACGCCACCGATGGCGTGCTGCCCACCGAGTCGGTCAACGCCACGGTCGGCGACGGCTGGTTCCAGCGGATCGCGCTGACCAACGCCGCCGGCAAGGTCATCGCGGGCAAACTCAACCGCGACCGCACCGAGTTCACCGTCACCGAGCCGCTGGGTTACGGCGGCGAGTACACCTGGTCCGGGTCGGTGGTCGGCCGTGACGGCCAGGCGGTGCCGGTCACCGGCTCGTTCAGCACGGTCAACCCGCAGACCATCGTCAACGGCCGGTTCCAGCTCGCCGATCACCAGACCGTCGGGGTGGCCGCACCGATCATCCTGCAGTTCGACGCCGCCATCGCCGCGGAAGATCGCGCACGCGTGGAGAAGGCCCTGAAGGTCACCACGACACCGGAGGTCGAGGGCGGCTGGGCCTGGTTGCCCGACGAGGCGGGCGGTTCCCGGGTGCACTGGCGGACCCGCGAGTACTACCCGGCGGGCACCACGGTGCACGTCGACGCCGACCTCTACGGGGTGTCGTTCGGGCCCGACGCCTACGGGGCGGCCGACTCGACGCTGGACTTCACCATCGGTAGGCGCCAGGTGGTCAGGGCCGAGGCGTCCAGCCACCGCATCCAGGTGCTCGACGGCGCCGGCGCGGTGTTCATGGACTTCCCGTGCAGCTACGGGGAGGGCGACCTGGACCGCAACGTCACCCGCAGCGGCGTCCACGTGGTCACCGAGAAGTACGAGGACTTCTACATGACCAACCCGGCGGCCGGGTACGCCAACGTGCGGGAACGCTTCGCGGTGCGGATCTCCAACAACGGCGAGTTCATCCACGCCAACCCGGCCAGCTCGGGTGCCCAGGGCAACAGCAATGTCACCAACGGCTGCATCAACCTGTCGCTGGCCGACGCCGAGCAGTACTTCAACACCGCGATATACGGCGACCCTGTCGAGGTCACCGGTACCCGCATCCCACTGTCCTACGCCGACGGGGACATCTGGGACTGGGCCGTCCCGTGGGACGAGTGGAGGGCCATGTCGGCGCTGTCCGGGGAGGAGCCCCCGTCCGACATCCCGGAGTCGGCGCCGGTCACCCCCAGTGATGCGCCGACCCTGTCGGGCACTCCCACCACGACGACGACGCCGGGCCGTTGAGTCGGTCAGGCCTGGCGGTTGATCCGTGACCCGGTCGCACCGGTCACCTGATCGCGCGGGCGGACCACGATGAGGTCCAGGTCGACGTGCGACGGGCGGCTCGCGACGAACCCGATCACCTCGGCGATGTCCTCGGCGACCAGCGGGGTCACCCCCTCGTAGACCTTGTCGGCACGCCCGGCGTCCCCGTCGAAGCGGTTCAGCGAGAAGTCGGTCTTCACCATCCCCGGCGCAACTTCGGTGAGCCGCACCGGCTTTCCGAAGAGTTCGCTGCGCAGCGTGCGGTGCAGGACGCCCTGGGCATGCTTGGCGCTCGTGTATCCCGATCCGTTGTCGTAGACCTCGTGGGCGGCGATCGAGGTGACGGTGACGATCAGGCCGTCGCCGGAATCGATCAGCTTCGGAAGCAGCGCCTTGGTCACGTGCAGGGTGCCCAGCACATTGGCCTCCCACATCCACCGCCAATTCTCGATGTCGGCCTCGGCCACCGACTCCAGGCCGCGGGCCCCGCCGGCGTTGTTGACGAGCACATCCACCCGGTCCAGCTGTTCGGCGAGCGCCGCGACGGCGGCGGGATCAGTGACATCCGCCACAATTGCGGTGCCGTCGATCTCGGTGGCCAGCGCCTCGATGGGCTCCTTGCGCCGGGCCACGCAGATCACCCGAAAACCAAGGCTGGCAAGGGTTTTCGCGGTTGCTTCGCCAATTCCGGCGCTGGCTCCGGTGACTACCGCGACGCGGCGCTGATCTGTTGGGGTGCTCATGGTGTCAACACTAGGCCCGCGCATCCGACCATCGCGCAAGCCCCGATGGTCGTGCTACGTTGACGACGTGTCCCAGATCAGTCAGGCGAGCCGTCTCGCCGTGCGGCGTGCGTGTTGTTGTTGCGCAAACGCCGCCGCGCCCTGCTGACCTGAGGACCTTTCGGTCCCGCTGAGTCGCCCGGTGTGGCAGATGCCCACCCCCTTCCGACTCAGACCAGAGGACCCCCATCGTGAGCACCGCAACCGCCGCCACCCTCCGCCCGACCTCGGCCGCGCACGCCAAGCGCGCCCTGTCCCCGGCAAGCGGGCGGTACCCGCAGGCCCGAAAGCTCAACATCGTCGCCCCGTCGCTGAAGGTCGCCGACGTCGCCGCGGCATCGGTCTTCGGTGCGGCCCGCCAGCGCGGCCCGATCGCACGTGACGCCATCGCCCGGGTCACCGGACTGAGCATCGCCACGGTGAACCGCCAGGTCACCGCCCTGCTCGACGCCGAAGTGCTGCGCGAACGCGCGGATCTCGCGGTGTCCGGGGCGATCGGGCGCCCCCGCGTCCCGGTCGAGGTCAACCACGAGCCGTTCCTGACCCTGGGCCTGCACATCGGCGCCCGGACCACCAGCATCGTGGCCACCGACCTGTTCGGTCGCACCCTCGATGTCGTCGAGACCCCCACCCCGCGCGGCACCCAGAACGCCGCGCTGGCCTCGCTGGCCGGCAGCGCGCGCCGCTACCTGAGTCGCTGGCATCGCCGCCGCCCGCTGTGGGTCGGCGTCGCCGCCGGTGGCGTGGTGGACAGCGCGTCCGGCTACCTCGACCACGCCCGGCTGGGTTGGTCGGAGGCCCCGGTGGGCCCGGTGCTCGCCGAAGCCCTGGGACTGCCGGTGTCGGTGGCCTCCCATGTCGATGCGATGGCCGGTGCGGAGCTGCTGCTCGGTGTGCGTCGTCCCAGCACCCAGACCGGTACCAGCCTCTACGTGTACGCCCGCGAGACCGTCGGCTACGCGCTGTCCATCGGCGGCCGGGTGCACTCGCCGTCCAGCGGGCCCGGCACCATCGCCGCACTCCCGGTGAGCTCCGAACTGCTCGGCGGCACAGGCAAATTGGAGTCGACGGTCAGCGACGAAGCGGTGCTGACCGCGGCCCGCGCGCAGCGCATCATCCCGGCCGACGGACCGGCCTCGACGCTGGCCTCGGTGCTGCGCGCCGCCCGTGGCGGGCACGACGGCGCCCGCGCCCTGCTGGCCGAACGTGCCCGGGTGCTCGGCGAGGCCGTGGCCCTGTTGCGCGACATGCTCAACCCCGACGATCTGGTGGTCGGCGGCCAGGCGTTCACCGAGTACCCCGAGGGCATGGAACTGGTCGAGCAGGCCTTCGCCGCACGGACTGTGCTGGGCCCCCGCGACATCCGGGTGACCGCCTTCGGCAACCGCGTGCAGGAGGCCGGCGCCGGCGTGGTGTCCCTCGGCGGGCTCTACGCCGACCCGATCGCCGCCATGCGTCGTGCCCAGCTGCGGCGCGACACCGGTGTGCTCGGCGCCTCCTGACCCGGCAGGTGTAGACATGACCATGTGCGCGTCGTCCCCGAACCGTCCGGCCTGAACGACACCGCCCGTCGCGTCGCGGTGCTCTCGGTGCATACCTCGCCGCTGGCCCAACCCGGTACCGGTGACGCCGGCGGCATGAATGTCTATGTGCTGCAGACCGCGCTGGAACTTGCCCGGCGCGGCGTCGAGGTCGAGATCTTCACCCGGGCCACGTCCTCGGCGGACGCCCCGCTGGTGCAATTCGCGCCCGGGGTGCTGGTGCGCAACGTGGTCGCCGGCCCGTTCGAGGGACTCGACAAGAACGACCTCCCCACCCAGCTGTGCGCGTTCACCGCGGGCGTGCTGCGGGCCGAAGCCACTCAGGAGCCCGGCTACTACGACATCGTGCACTCGCACTACTGGCTGTCCGGACAGGTCGGCTGGCTGGCCGCCGACCGCTGGGCGGTGCCGCTGGTGCACACCGCACACACCCTGGCCGCGGTGAAGAACGCCGCGCTGGCCGATGGGGACGCCCCCGAGCCCGCGCTGCGCTCGGTCGGCGAACAGCAGGTGGTCGACGAGGCCGACCGGTTGATCGTCAACACCGAAATCGAAGCCCAGCAACTGGTTTCACTGCACAATGCGGACCGGCGCAGTATCGATGTGGTGCATCCGGGGGTCGACCTCGCGGTGTTCACCCCCGGGGACAAGGCGGCCGCCCGCGCCGAACTGGGCATCGACCCACGGGCAAAGGTGGTGGCCTTCATCGGCCGCATCCAGCCGCTCAAGGCACCCGATGTGCTGCTGCAGGCGGTGGCCAAGCTGCCAGACGTGTCGGTTGTCATCGCCGGCGGGCCGTCGGGCAGCGGGCTGGCCGCACCGGACTCGCTGGTTCGGTTGGCCGACGAACTGGGTATCAGTTCGCGCGTGCGGTTCTTGCCACCTCAGTCCCGTGCGGCGCTGGTGAACGTCTACCGCGCCGCCGACATCGTCGCGGTGCCCAGCTATTCGGAATCCTTCGGTCTGGTCGCGGTCGAGGCGCAGGCGTGCGGAACCCCGGTGGTGGCCGCCTCGGTGGGCGGGCTGCCGGTGGCCGTACGCGACGGCGTCAGCGGCAGCCTGGTCGACGGGCACGATCCCGGTGACTGGGCACGGACTATCGACGCGTTGTTCGAGCGGGACCCGGAGACCATGCGCGCCGCGGCGGTGGCGCACGCCGCCACCTTCTCCTGGGCGCACACCGTCGACGCACTGCTGGACAGCTACAGCCACGCCATCACCGACTACCGGGACCGCCATCCGCGCCGGGAACCGGCCGGACGGCGCAACGGGCGGCGTTTCGCCCTGCGCAGAGGGGTTCGTGCATGAGTTCGGGCATCAACCAGGTGGCAGAGGTCATCGAACGGACGCTGCAGGACAACGAGCTCGAATACAGCCACCATCAGGGCACCGGCGGCGGCCTGCCCGGACTCGTGGTGGCCCTGCCGGGGGAGCGCAGGCTCAAGACCAACACCATCCTGAGCATCGGCGAACACTCGGTGCGGGTGGAGGCGTTCGTCTGCCGGCGACCCGACGAGAACTTCGAGGCCGTCTACCGGTTCCTGCTCAAACGCAACCGCAGGCTCTACGGGGTCGCCTACACGCTGGACAATCTCGGCGACATCTATCTGGTGGGCTGGATGGCCAACGGCTCGGTGACCGCCGACGAGATCGACCGGGTGCTCGGCCAGGTGCTCGAGGCCGTCGACGCCGACTTCAACACCTTGCTGGAGTTGGGTTTTCGCTCCTCCATCCAGAAGGAATGGGAGTGGCGGGTGGCCCGCGGCGAGTCGCTGACGAACCTGCAGGCCTTCGAACATCTCATCGGGGATGGGAAGAGCGATCTCGTCGATAAGGACGACGATTCGGGCGCATGAGAAGATCTTCGCCATGGCGAATCTGATCCTGCTGCGTCACGGCGAAAGCCTGTGGAACGAGAAGAACCTGTTCACCGGTTGGGTCGATGTCGACCTGACCGACAAGGGCCGGGCCCAGGCCGTCCGCGGCGGTGAGCTGCTCGCCGAGCAGGGCGTGCTGCCCGACGTGCTGTACACCTCGCTGCTGCGCCGCGCCATCACCACCGCCAACCTGGCGCTGGACGCCGCCGACCGGCACTGGATCCCGGTGCACCGGGACTGGCGGCTCAACGAGCGGCACTACGGCGCCCTGCAGGGCCTGGACAAGTCCGAGACGCTGGCCAAGTACGGCGAGGAGCAGTTCATGGCGTGGCGTCGCAGCTACGACACCCCGCCGCCGCCCATCGAGAAGGGCAGCGAGTACAGCCAGGACACCGATCCGCGCTACGCCGACATCGACGGTGGCCCGCTGACCGAATGCCTCGCCGATGTGGTGGCCCGGTTCGTGCCCTACTTCGAGCAGAACATCGTGCCCGACCTCAAGGCGGGTAAAACGGTGCTCATCGCCGCCCACGGCAACTCACTGCGGGCGCTGGTGAAGTACCTGGACGGCATGTCCGACGCCGACGTCGTGAGCCTGAACATCCCGACCGGGATTCCGCTGCTCTACGAACTGGACGACAACCTCAAGCCGACGGTGGCCGGCGGACGGTACCTGGATCCGGAGGCCGCCGCCGCCGGCGCCGCCGCGGTCGCGGCCCAGGGCACCAAGTAAAAGCCAACACCGGGTGAACCGGGGTGAACAGCGGTCGAACACCTGTCTTTGAACATGTGACTTGTCCCGTTTCGGCCGCTTGCTGCTGGGATGACGTTCACCCGGTGCGTACGATTTTCGCGTGAGCGTCGGTTCCGCGTTGCTGATGGCGGCAGTGCTGGCATTGCTTGCGCTGGGGGTCGGCGTGGCCGCGGGGATGACCCTGTCCGCCCGGCTGGCCGAACGCCGGGCACGCCGGCTGGCGGCCGAGGGGCGCGGCATCACCATCTCCCAGATGCTCAGCCACATCGCCGCGATGTCCCCGATGGGGATCGTGGTGGTCGACGCGTTCCGTGACGTCGTCTACATGAACGACCAGGCCGCCGCGCTCGGGCTGGTCCGGGACCGGCTGCTCGACGACCGCGCCTGGCAGGCCGTGCAGCGGTGCCTGTCCACCGGCGAGGACGTCGAGGTCGACCTGTCACCGCAGAAGCGGCAGCCACCGGGCCGCTCGGGGTTGTCGGTGCGCGGCCACGTGCGGCTGCTGGTCGAGGAGGATCACCAGTTCGCGGTGGTCTTCGTCGGCGACCAGTCCGAGCAGGCGCGTATGGAGGCGACCCGCCGGGACTTCGTCGCCAATGTCAGCCACGAACTGAAGACCCCGGTCGGGGCGATGTCGGTGCTGGCCGAGGCGCTGCTGGCCTCCACCGACGACCCCGAGAACGTCCGGCGGTTCGCCGAGAAGATGGTCGTCGAATCCAACCGGCTGGCCAGCATGATCGGTGAGCTGATCGAGCTGTCCCGGCTGCAGGGCGCCGAACCGCTGCCCCAGCTGGAGTCGGTCGACGTCGACACCGTGGTGGGCGAGGCGCTGTCCCGG
Source organism: Mycolicibacterium diernhoferi (assembly GCF_019456655.1). NCBI lineage: Bacteria > Bacillati > Actinomycetota > Actinomycetes > Mycobacteriales > Mycobacteriaceae > Mycobacterium > Mycolicibacterium diernhoferi. The sequence continues at coordinate 901,927 of NZ_CP080332.1, forward strand.
TACAAGGTGGCCGCGGACAGCGCCGACATCGCCATCACCACCGATGCGCCGACCGGGTTCCGGGTGCTGGGCGACGAGCGGTTGCTGGTGACCGCCCTGGCCAACCTGGTGTCCAACGCCATCGCCTACTCGCCGAACGGTACGGCGGTGTCGATCAGCCGGCGACGGCGCGGCAACGATGTGGAGATCGCTGTCACCGACCGCGGCATCGGCATCGCCAAAGCCGATCAGGAGCGGGTGTTCGAGCGGTTCTTCCGGGTCGACAAGGCCCGCTCCCGGGCCACCGGCGGCACCGGGCTCGGTCTGGCCATCGTCAAACACGTGGCCGCCAACCACAACGGATCCATCCGGTTATGGAGTCAGCCGGGTACCGGCTCGACGTTCACTCTCTCCATTCCGGCCATTGACGACACTCCCGACGAGGAAGGTAGTGCTGGATGACCAGTGTGTTGATCGTGGAGGACTTTGCGGCGCGCGCGATGAGGGAAGGCACGGCACTGTGATGACCAGTGTGTTGATCGTGGAGGATGAGGAGTCGCTGGCCGACCCCTTGGCGTTTCTGCTGCGCAAGGAGGGGTTCGAGGCCACCGTCGTCTCCGACGGGCCGTCGGCGCTGGCGGAATTCGAACGGTCCGGCGCCGATATCGTGCTGCTGGACCTGATGCTGCCGGGCATGAGCGGCACCGACGTCTGCAAGCAACTGCGCTCGCGATCCAGCGTGCCGGTCATCATGGTCACCGCCCGCGACAGTGAGATCGACAAGGTGGTGGGTCTGGAACTCGGCGCCGACGACTACGTCACCAAGCCCTATTCGGCGCGCGAGCTGATCGCCCGGATCCGGGCGGTGCTGCGCCGCGGCGCCGACACCGAGGACGCCGGCGTCCCGGACGGGGTGCTCGAGGTCGGCCCGGTGCGGATGGACGTGGAGCGTCACGTGGTCAGCGTCAACGGTGAGTCGGTCACCTTGCCGCTCAAGGAGTTCGATCTACTGGAGTACCTGATGCGCAACAGCGGGCGGGTGCTCACCCGCGGTCAGCTGATCGACCGGGTCTGGGGCGCGGACTATGTGGGTGACACCAAAACCCTCGATGTGCACGTCAAGCGACTGCGCTCGAAGATCGAGTCCGACCCGGCCAACCCGGTGCACCTGGTGACCGTGCGCGGGCTGGGCTACAAGCTGGAGGGCTGAGCGGGCTGCGGGGCGCCCACGGTGTCCAGGATCGTCCGCGCCGAGGTCTGCCAGCGGTATCGGGCGGCATTTTCCCGTCCGAGCGTGCGCAGGTCCGCGACCAGGGCCGGATCGGATTCCAGGCGGTCCAGCGCGGCCAACAGGGTCTCCGGGTCGTCGGGGTCGAAGTACACCGCGCCCGCCCCCGCGATCTCGGGCAGCGATGCGGCGGTCGAGGAGAGCACCGGGCAGCCCAGTGACTGCGCCTCCAGCGGCGGCAGCCCGAATCCTTCGTATTTGGACGGGAACACCAGCGCTGCGGCATTGCGGTACAGCCAGGACAATTCGGCATCCGACAACCGGCCCGCGATGACGGCCCGGCCGTGCAGCGGTGCCGCGTCGGAGAACACCTGCTGGCTGCCCGACGCGCCGACCACCACCACCGTGCGTCCGGACTCCGCGACCGCCGTCACCGGAGTGGCCAGGTTCTTGTGCCGGGCCATGGTCCCGACCACCAGGTAGAACGGTTCGGTCAAACCGGCCAGCTCGGGACGGCTGGGTGCGATGCCGACGAGCGTGTCCGCGGCGCAGCCCGCCACCGTGAAGCGCTCGGCCGGGATGCCCAGCACGTCATCGAGTTCGGTTGCGCTGAAATGAGATACCGTCACCAGCCGGTCTGCCAGCCGGCCCAGCAGGAAGTATGAAATGTAGTAGAACCACACGAACGCCCGGCGGAAGGTGCGCGGGTGGCGGAACGGGGTGGCGTCGTGCATGGTCACCAGCTGGCGCCTCTTCAACAACGGTGCCGGCCCGGCGAAGTTGAGCAGCAGTCGTCCCGCCGTCACGGCGGGCAGGTAGATCTGCTCGAACACAACACCTTTCACCGGTGCGGTCCGCACCGTGACGCGCGGGTGGGTCATCCAGTCCGGCACGGTGGCGCCGGCCGGTACATGCACGACAAGGTCGACGGAATCCTCGCCCAGCATGGCGCGCACGATTTCGCCGGCGTAGCGCTGTGTGCCGGTCAGCCGCTGCGCCAACCACTTTCCGTTGACGTGCAGAGTCGTCATCGAGATGCGCCGACCAACGGGCCGTAGAGCTGCTCGAGTGCCTCGGCCTGGTGGCTGTCGGAATTGCGGGACAGCGCCGCCACCGTGTCGCGGCGGGCCCGGTCCAGTCTCTTGACGTCGAGGAGTTCGCCGACCGCCGCGGTCAGGTCCTCGGGCGCGTCGATGATCACCGGCATGTCGACACCGGCCAGGTAGGGACGTCGCCGTGACACCACCGGCATACCCATGCCGGCGGCCTCCATGATCGAGATCGGGAAGCCTTCCCACAATGCGGTGTGCAGGTACAGATCACAGGTCGCCATGATGTCGAGCGCCTCCTGGCGAGGTAGCCATCCGGTCACCTCGACACCCGCCTCGTGCAGCATGTCGATGTACTGGTTCTCGCCGCCGCCGATCCACACCCCTTCGATGTCCGGATGGGAGGCGACCGCCGCGGCGAACGCCCGGGCGAAGAATTCGGGGTCCTTCTGCGGCCCGAGCCGCCCGTTGCCGACGACGCGCAGTCTGCGGTTCTGCCCGGACGGTTCGGCCTTGGGCAGGTCCGGAGGCTGGACGTTGGGGACGGTGACCACCCGCGGTGAGCTGGCCGCCCAGCGCGACAGTCGCGCCTCCCGGGGTGAGCAGGCGCCCACTGCCGTCGTATTGAACGACAGCACCCACTCCAGTGCGCGGAACGCCTGCCGAACCGGCCACGACACGTCCTGCCGCTCGAAGGCGTAGCAGTGCGGGGTGTACAACAGCGGCCGACGGCGCGAGCGGCGGACCGCCATCCGGACGTACCCGCCGGCCTTGCTGGAGTGCGCGTGCACGATGACGACCCCGTCGGCCGCATGTTCCATGCTGCGCAGACGGTCGCGCAGGAACCGGATCCGGGCCACCGTTCCCGCGGGCATCTCGATGGCGGACGTGAATCCGTCGAACTCGGTCGGGGCCACCACGGCCTCCGCACGCAGGCTGTACACGAGGTGATGCTCGGCGTCCGGATAGTTGCGCACGAAGTCCGCGATGGCGGACGCGGTACCGCTGGCGAAGGACTCGGCCACGTGCACCACCATGGGGTTGACGTTCACGCACTTCCTCCTGATCTAGCAGTCCTAGCAAATGCATCTCCGGGCCGCGCTCCGGGTTTGTGATCCCGAACCGCGGCACCCTCGCCGGCGCCACGAGGCGGCCGACTTCGGCCTCATGATTTTTGCTAGCTTTACATAGCGGGGAGAATTCCGCCAGATCAAAGGTCGGTCAACTGGTATTTGACGCTGCTGACATGTGACCAATTCGACCGGCTGGATATTTGCTGCAGCCTCGCTTTGATACGCAGCACGCTGTATGTTCCGTGCAGGCCGGCCGTGGCGCCGGTGGGTGTGAGGTAACGCAGAGGCAAATTCTTGGCTCACCTCGACGGCGAACGGAGCAGGAATGGGTGGCGAGCACATATCCCCAGGTAGGCCGACGTGGTTCGGGCCGCTGGAGACCTCGCTGTTCGGCGTGGTGCACACCCCGGACAACGGGCTGGCCCGTGCCGGGGTGGTCATCTGTCCGCCACTGGGCAAGGAGCACCTCGACTCCTACCGGGGCCTCAAGTTGCTCGCCCAACGGCTGTGCGCCCGTGGCTTCGCGGTACTGCGCTTCGACTACGCCGGAACCGGTGACTCCGCCATCGAGCAGGACGACCCGGCCGCGGTCGCGCGCTACCTGGAGAGCATCCACACGGCGGTCGGCTACCTGCGCGACGCCGGTGTGCCCGACATCGCCCTCGTCGGGTTGCGCGCCGGCGCGTTGTTGGCCGGCCTCGCCGCGGACTCGATCGACGGAGTCGCCGCGCTGGTGCTGTGGGATCCGGTGACCGACGGCCGCCGGTACCTGCGTGAACAACGGGCGTTGTACACGATGACCGTTGGTGACGAGCCCGGCGCGGGACCGACCCAGTCGATTCTCGGCTGCAGTCTGGCGGTGTCTGCGGCCGAGCGGTTCAAGGCGCTCAAACTTCCGACCGCCTTCGACCCCGGGTTGCCGGTGCTCGTCACGGCGCGTCCGGAGCGGGCGGGAGATGCGGCGATCGCCGCATTGGAGGCGGCCCCCAATGTCGCCGTGCGCACGGTCGCCGGGCAGGCCGAATTCGTCGAACCCGCGTCGTTCGTCGTCGAGATCCCGGTTGGTTCGCTCTACGCCATAGCGGCGTGGCTGGACGAGACCCTGACCGCGAGCAGGTGCCACGTCGCACCGGTGGTCCGGACGGCGGCCACCGTTTCTCCCGGGGTCCGGGAAACCCTGGAATTCCTCGGCCCGGACCGGCTCTTTGCGATACGTTCCACCCCAACCGAACTCGCGCCCGACGCGCCGGCTCTGTTGATCCACAACACCGCCTGCGAGCATCGGGTGGGTCCGGGCCGGGTGTGGGTCGAGACGGCTCGGGAACTTGCCGCCACCGGTATGACGGTGCTGCGCTATGACCGTCGGGGTATCGGTGAGACCGGCTACGCCACAACCGACTTCGCCCGACTCCATTCGGGCGGCGCGAAAGCCGATGTGGTGCATGCGATGGACGCGACCGGTGTGCCCGCGGACCGGCTGATGATGGCCGGTGTCTGCTCGGGGGCCTGGGATTCGGCCTACGGGGCGTTGACCCGCGGCGCGCGCTCGGTCGTGATGGTCAACCTGCTGACGTTCTCACTGCGCAAGGTCGAGGTCGGCCCCGAGGAGCTGTCCGGCCCGCAGACCGGCGCGGCCGAGGTGCGGGCCAAGCAGCTGATCCGGCGGTGGCTCCCGTACCGGTTGTGGCTGCTGATCGGCTGGCTGGGTCTCACCGAGGTGCCGGAGATCCTGCTCGCTGCCCTGCACCGGGCCGGGGTTTCGGTGGATCTCGTGTTGTCCCCGGAGGACTTCGCCTGGTTCGACCAGCAGCGGGGCCGGCGTGGGGTCAGACGACTGTCCCGCCGGGGTTGGTCGGAGCGAGTCGTGGCCGCCGACGGCGGCGATCATTCGTTGTTGCAGCGCGGGATTCAGAACTCCACCCGGGAACGTGTGCGCGCTGTCGCAGAGCGCGAGTTCACCCCGCTGCTGCCGGCCCATGCGGACTGGCGGACCGAGAAAGTGGCGTGCAGAGGTAGCCAGTTGTGACCGCTGTCCTGGTCCTGCTGGGGGCTGCGGCCCTGACCGCCGCGCTCTACGCGGTCTACCGGCGCCCGCAGCGCGGACTGCTGCTGGCCGCGCTGCTGGTCCCGTTCCACGGCATGTTGCTGATCGTGCCGAACGGGCAGTCCTTCGTGTGGTGGAAGGAAGCGCTGCTCGCGGTGACCCTGTTGGCCGCGCTGGTCACCCCGTACCGGCGCCCCAACAGCGGGGTATCGATGCCGTGGCTGCCGATCGCGGTGGTGTTCGTCGCCGTCGGTGTGATCTCGGCGTTGCTCACCACCGGTTTCCCGGGTGCGGTCTACCCGGTGAAGATCACCTTCTTCTATCTGGCGGTCGTGCCACTGATCTGCTGGTACGCCCCAATGACCCCACGGGACCGGGACCACCTGGTCACCATCATCATGGCGGTGTCGGTCATCACCGCGGTCTGGGGTCTTGTCCAGCAGTTCGTCGGGCAGGAATTCCTGCACGAACTCGGCTACGAATACAACACCGCGCTGCGCACCAGTGGTTCGTTCATGCGCAGCTTCAGCACCTTCGTCCAGCCCTTTCCGTTCGGCCTGTACGTCGCCATGGCGGTACTCGTCGGCGGCGCCGTCGCACTGTCCGACCCGGGCCGGCTGCGCAACCGGGTCTTCCTGCTGTTGATCCCGGTCCAGTTGGCGGGCATGGGCATGTCGATCGTGCGGGCCGCCTATCTCGCGGTCATCGTCGGTGTGCTGTGGCTCATCGTGCACAGGTACCGTCACCTGGTCGTCGGCGTGGTGCTGGCCGCGTTGGCAGGCGGGATGGCCTTGGTCTACATCCCGGGGCAGTACGTCCAGAGCCTGTTCTCCTCGTCCAGCCTGGGGCAGCGCACCAGCGGGTGGTCCAAGATCTGGGATGCGGTGATGACCAATCCCTTCGGTGCGGGGCTGGGCAGCACCGGCTCGGCGGCGGAGAAGTTGGAAACCGCCACCCAGAACACGCCGACCGCCTACCTGGCGATGTTGCAGAACCTCAACCCGGAACTGGCCTACCAGCCGGACAACTACTACGTGAAGGTCCTGATCGAGCTGGGGCCCATCGGCCTGTGGGCGTTCGTGACCCTGCTTGTGGTGGTGCTGGTTTCGACGTTGCGGGCGTCGCGGTACACCCGGGGCGTGGATTCGGCCTTCTGTCTGGGTGTGAGCGCGTCGATCGTCGGGGCCTGTCTCGCGTCGATGGTGAGCACCTACTTCGAGATCTTCCCGATGGACTTCTACTTCTGGCTGCTGATCTCGGCGGTCGGGTGCGCCGTGGTGCAGACCCCGGCGGGCACCGAGCGGTGGAACGCCGAGGAGTCCGATGAGTTGGTGGCGGCCTGATGGACAGTCACCGCGAGGGCGCCGTGCTGCAGGACAAGCCGACCGCACCGTCCGACCATGCCGCCGCCGCCGGACGGAACACCCTGGCGCTGTTGTTGAGTCGCCTGGCCATCTCCGTGATGGGTTGGGCCGGTACGGTCCTGATCGCGCGCCTGCTGTCCCCGACGGACTGGGGTGTGTTCTCCTTCGTCTTCGGTCTGCTCGGCATGATGTCGATCATCACCGACCTCGGTGTCGGCCGCGTGGTACTGGCCCGGTTGCTCGACGAGGACTCCGATCCCGAGACGTTCGCGAGTTCGTTCGTCGCACTGAGAGCCGTGCTCGGACTACTCGGCTACGGCATCGCGGTCGGCTACGTCGTCCTGATGGGGTACTCCGGCGATGTCATCCGGGCCACCGCCATCGCCGGGCTGGTGGTGGTGATCGCCACCCCCAGCAATGCGCTGTCGGTGCTCTACCAGAGCCGGATGAAAATGGTGACGGTGGCGACCGCCGAGGCGCTCGCACAGCTGCTCCAGCTCGGGCTGACCATCCTGGCCGCGACCACCCATCCCGGATTGTTGATCTTCATCCTGCCGGCCATCGCCAACGAGATCTTCTCCGGCGTCTGGAAATTGGTCGGGGTGCGCCGCGGCTCGGTCGGCCCACGGATCACCCGCAGGCCGAGGCTTCGGCACTGGCGGGAAATGCTCGTCGAGGCGATCCCGCTGAGCATCGGGCTGGGCATGATGACGCTGCTGTCCAAGGTGGACGTGCTCATGCTGGGCAAGCTCGACGAGTTCGATTCGGTGGGGCTCTACAGCGTCGCCTACAAGTTCGCCGATGTGATGTCCTACGCCGTGGTCGCGATCCTGACCCCGGTCGCCACGCTGCTGGTGGCGGCCTGGCCGCTCCTGCACAGCGAGTTCCGCAGACACGTGCGCACCGCAGCGATCACGGTCGCGGTTCTCACATCTGTTGCCGCGTTGGGAATGTGGGCTTCCGGCCGGGAGATAGTGGCATTGCTGTACGGGCAGCGCTTCGGGGAGAGCGCCGATGCGGCCTGGATGTTATTGGTCGGTGCCGTGTTCGCCGCACTGACCCAGGTCGTCCTGGTCGCGCTGATCTCGGCGGGGCGGCATCGGGTCTACCCGTGGGTGGCCTTCGGTGCGCTGCTACTCAACATCGTCCTCAACATCGTTCTGATACCGCACTTCTCGTACAACGGCGCCGCGGCAGCCACCGTTCTCACCGAGGTTCTGATGTTCGTGGCGATGTGGGTCCTGGCCGCGCGTACGCTGCCCGTCGACCGGCTGTTACCGGCCGGGAAGCTGGCGCTGATCGCGGTCATCACGGTGGCCGTCAGCGCGGCCACCTGGGCACTGGACGGCCAGGTGCCCTGGCTGGTGAACGCCGTCTGCGCAGTCGTGTTGTTCCTGGCCGGAGCGTTTTTGACCCGCGTCCTGGACTGGCGACTGTTGACCAAGCTGCGACCGAGGAAGGCGGTATGAGTGTGGCCCCGATCGTCTTCGTGAACCGGGCCGGGCGGTTCTCCGGCGCCGAGGTGGTCCTGCTCAAGCTGGTGCAGGCCGCCTGCGCGCGCGGGGAGAACGTACGGGTCGTCTGCCCGAACGGGCCACTGGCGGACCGCCTGCCGCGATCGGTGGAGCACTTCGAGATCGACGAACTCGATCTCGGTGGTTCCTCGGGCCCCGCGCGGCTCCGGGCGGCGGGCACCCTCGTTCGCCGCTGGGTCCGGGCCGCCGTGGTGATCCGGCGCGCGGCGGACACTGCCGGCCCGATCATCGTCAACTCGCTGCTTGCGTTGCCCGCGGTACGACTGGCCCGGCTCCCGCAGCGTGCGTCCTGGCTGGTCCACGACACGGTGCACGAAGCCAAACAGCGGGCGATGATCCGGATCGGCAAGCCCGCGATCCGGCGCGCCTTCGCGGTGTCGCCTCCGACGGCGGCGCCGGTGCGGGCGCTCGGACTCGCCGTGGAGGTCGCGCCGCTCGGCGTCGACATCCCCGACACCTGCGCCACGCGCGGCGGGCGGCCGCCGGTGGTGGGCATCATGGCTCTGCTGACGCCGTGGAAGGGGCACCGCGTGCTGCTCCGCGCGCTGGCCGACGTTCCCGGCGTGCACTGTGAGATCGCCGGCACCGCAATCGAAGCCGACGCGGAGTACGCCGCGGAACTGCGGCGGCTGTCCGAGACCCCGGAGCTGTCCGGCCGGGTGCGCTTCCTCGGGCACGTCGACGCGGTGACCACCATGGCGACCTGGGATGTTCTGGTCAATGCCAGCACCTCCCCGGAAGCCAGTCCGGTGTCGGTACTGGAGGCCATGAGTGTGGGCCTGCCGGTCATCGCCACCGATCACGGCGGATCCTCGTGGCTGTTGCGGGACGGCGCGGGAATGCTGGTACCCGTGGCCGACGTCGCTGCGCTGGCCGAGACGGTCACTTGGGCGGTGGACAATCCGGAATCGGTGACCGAGATGGTCGACGTTGCGCGCCAACGGATCGCGGACGTACACGACGCCAGGACCGCCTATCCGGCCATGCTGGATGCGCTGCTGGATCAGGCGGGGGATCGGCTGTAGTGCGTGTGCAACGTGGCGTGGTCCTGGCTTCAACCCTGACCATGGCCCTCAGCGTCACCGGGTGTGCGCGCCTCGCGCCGTCCGACGAGCATCGCTCGGTGACCGCGTCCCCGCGTCCGACGGCGCACTGCCCGACCGACATCGGCATCGCCCCCGCCTGGATTCTGCGCGCCTCTGATGCCGACCTCGAACGCGATATGGTCGCAGCGCGCGACGCGGGCGCGACGCGCTTCCGCTTCGATGTGGACTGGTCGCTGGTCGAACCCGAACGCGGCCAATTCAATTGGGCGCCGATCGACCGAATGGTGCGGGCGGTCACCAGCCACGGCATGCGGCCCCTCGGCGTGCTGGCCTATACGCCGGGGTGGGCGCGGGTCGCCGGGGCCGTGGACCGGCCCGGCGCCCCCGCGAGTCACTATCCGCCCGCCAAGCCGGCGGACTTCGCGGCGTTCGCCAAGTCCGCCGCGACCCGCTACGCGGATGTGATCACCGACTGGGAGATCTGGAACGAGCCGAACCGCTCTAGTTTCTGGTCGCCGGCCCCGGACGCCGGCGCCTATACGAAGCTGCTCATCGCGGCGTCGGAGGCGATCCGGGCGGTGCAGTCGGGGGCCAACATCATCGCCGGGGCGCTGGCACCGGGGGAGAACCATGCCGACGGCGAGATCGACCCGATCACCTTCGCACAACGCATATACGACGGCGGCGGGCGGCGCGCGTTCAACACCATGTCCATCCACCCCTACACCTATCCGTGGATGCCCACCGATCCGGCGACCACGAACTGGAGCACGTTCCAGAAGATCCCGCGACTGCACGATCTGATGGTGTCCAAAGGCGATCGGACGAAACCGATCTGGATCACCGAGTTCGGGGCACCCACCGGATCGGATTCCACGTCGATGTCGCGTGCCGCGCAGGCCGACTACCTAACCTCCGGCATCTCCGCCGCCCGCAAGCTCGGGTACGTCCCGGTGATCCTGATCTACTCGATTCGTGATTCGGGGACCGATCCGCGCGATCCCGAGCACAACTTCGGCCTGCTGACCGAGGATTTCGAACCCAAACCCGGGTATCGCGCGGTGCAGCGTCTCACTGATTCGGAGATTTGCTGAATCAGCGCATCTGTGTGCAGTGACAGCGCACTGTGTATGCAACTGACTGGAAAAGCCGATGTGCGTAATGTGTCAAAAGTTTGCTACAGTCCTGTGGAGCGCGGGGAGACCAGGAAACCGAAGGGTCCGGTGAGTTGACAGTGACACGTCATGTGACGAGCGAGCGTGACCTGAGGCAGCACTTCAACGCACCTCCCACGCTCGACGTCGGCCGTCACCTGCGCGAGTTGGGCAGGGTGTTCGTCCCGGCCCTGATCGGCGCGATCATCGTCGCGATCGGCACCCATGCCGTCGTCTCGTCCGGACCCGCCCAGTATCAGGTCGGTGTGACCGCCAAGATCGACTCGGGCAACGTCACCAACATGACCGACGTGACGGTGAACATGCTGGCACCGCCGTATCTCGCGCTGAGCGAGTCGAAGGCGGTGCTCGACGACATCGCCCGGCGGTCCGCGACATCGATGAAATCGGATGAGTTGGCGCGCAAGCTCAGTGTCGCAGTGGAGACATCGCCGGCTCTGGTTCAGCTGAGCGTCACGGCACAGTCACCCGAGGAGGCGATCGCGCTGGCCGAGAACGCGGTCAAGGCGCTCGACGAGGCGGGGATCAACGTCTGGAACGACAAGGTCAAAAAGGACCTGATCGACCTGCAGTCCAGCGCCGCGGCCACCGCCGAGCAGATGGCGATGCTGCCCGACCCCTCGCCCGCCCGGGATGTGCTCCTGGCCGACTACCAAGCGCAATTGCAGCGGGCCAATCAACTGCAGGCCGCCGTCCCGACCAGGCTCGGACTGCTGTCCTCACCGGGCAACGCGATGAAGGTGGCGCCCAAGCCGATTCAGCAGGCGCTGGTCGCCGGTGTGGTGGCCCTCCTCGTGCTGCTCGAGGTGCTGGCCTTCCTCAACGGTCGGATCGGGCGAAACGCGAATGCGGCGTGGGTACGTCGGATCGCCGCCAAGCGGGGCTACGCCGTCGCGCCCGCATCGGGTGGTGGGTGGCCCGCGCCGACTCAGATCCTGTTGAACAGGGTCGCCGGGTCGACCACAGAACCGTTGGTGCTGTACCCGGACACCTCCAGTGCGGCCAAACGATTCGTGGACGGCGCGGCAGGTCCGGAGGTGGCGGTGCGCACCGTCGGATCGGACTGGTGGGTCGACGGTGGCACTGCCGAGCGGCCGCTGGCCGTGGTGGTGGTGGACCCCAAGGGCGCCGGCCGCGCAGCACTGGTATCGGCGTTCGATGCGCTGGACGGCTATGGGATACCCGTGCAGTTGGTGGCGATCAAGCCGGCCAGGCACGGATAACCGGGCGCCGCAGTCTCATGCCTCCGGTGTCAGGTCCGACAGGACACGCTCGATGCTGGCGATCGACGCGAAAGTGGCCTTCTTCATGGCATCGTCGGGGAACTCGACACCGAATTCGTCCTCAAGGGCCAGCATGACGTTCACCGACGCATGCGAGGTGAGCCCCTGCTCGTACAGGTCGGCGCCGCTGTCGATATCTAAGGGATCAGCGGCCATTCGGCCGTGTGCCGCAAGGACCTGGCGGATTCGTTCCTGCATGGTGAGCATTCTAGGGTCGCGGGACATCGCAGACGGCACGAACTGCACGCACGACGGCCAGGGGGTCCGTTGACCATGCCGAACGAAGCTCCGCACAGCGATCTGTCCGTTGCGCGGCAGGCGTTCCGCGATGAACTCGTCGTCGCCGACCTGCTCATCCCGATGGGCATCGACGGGCTCTACGGTCGCAGCGGGACATTCGAGGCGATCGTCGACGATGTCGATGCGCTGGTGCGGCGGACCGGGTACCGGGTGCACGGCGAGGAACCGATGGTGCGCCGCTTCCCGCCCGTCTATCCACGGGAAGCGTTCGAGCGGACCGATTACATTGCGTCGTTCCCGAATCTGACCGGGGCCGTGTCCACGTTCACCGGTGGGGACAAGCAACATCGGGCGCTGCTGGCCGATCGTGACGCCGGTCTGCCCTGGGACGGTCATCTCGCCGCCGCAGGCACCATGCTGGTGTCGGCGGCGTGTCACCCGGTGTATGCCACGCTGCCCGGCATCCTGCCGGACAACGGTGTACTGCTCGACATCTACGGATACTGCTTCCGGCACGAACCGGCGGTGGACCCGGCGCGCATGCAGGCGTTCCGGATGCACGAGTACGTGTTCGCGGGAGACGCCCAGCGCGCGCAGGAGCATCGGGATGCGTGGGTGGGGCACGGCCTGGCGGTGCTGGCCCACCTGGGGCTCAGCGCGGCGGCGATGCCCGCCAACGACCCGTTCTTCGGGCGGGTCGGGAAGATGCTGGCGACCAACCAGCGTGCGGACGAGCTGAAGACCGAACTCGTCGTCCGCTTGTACGGTGACCTCGATGACGGCACTGCGCTGGTGTCCGCAAACTGCCACCGCGACCATTTCGGGGAGACGTTCGGGTTGCGCACGGCCGACGGGGCGGTGGCGCACAGCGCCTGCGTCGGGTTCGGGATGGAGCGCATCGCTCTGGCGCTGTTGCGCACCCACGGCACCGATCCGGCGTGCTGGCCGGCCGACGTCCGGGCCGCACTGCACCGCTGAGCCGAAGGTCACAGTTTCATCACGGCGCCGCATCGGATCGGAGCCGGGCGGCAAACACCTCCCCGGGGAGCAATCCTGGGCAACGGTGACAGTGGCGACGTGAGTGGCAAACTCCGCGTCTGATCGCACATCTGGCAAACAGGTCCCTGCGTGTCGGCGGCTCATGTGCTGATGGGTGCGGACTGTGCAGGCCCGCGGTGTCCAGCGGAAGTCGCCGGAAAGATCGGTGAACCGCTCGCCGATCCGACATGATCGCAGACCCGGGCATGGGCCGCACCGCGTCGATGTCGTGGCACCTGGGAGAGGGTGGCAATGATTGACGCGAGTCGGATCGGTCGGGTCGGCGGGCTGGCGGTGGCGCTGGGTATCGGGTCCGCGATGGTCGGCGCACCGGCGATCGGATGGGCCGCGCCGGAAACCGGGCCGGCCACCGTGTCCTCGGAGTCCTCGTCGTCCGGTCCGGCCGAGCGGACGATGAGACCGTTCACCGGTAAGGAGACTGCCGCCGGATGTGAGACCTGCCGCACGTCGGTGCGCAAGGCGCGACCTCCTGCGCCGCCGCGGCCGGCGGTCACGGAACCCGACGACACCGCCGAACGGCACGACGACACGGACACCCTGCGCGAGCGCACCCGGACCGTCACCGAGAACGAGGATCCGGCAACGGAGCCCACGCCCAGCGTCACGGCGTCGACGGAGCCGGATCCGGGTTCGACTCCGCTACAACCGGTTCGGACGGCATCGGCGCGACCGGCCATCCTGGCAGGGTTGACCGAGGCGGTGTCGAACCTGTTCGGCCTGACCGCCCGGGCCGGTGCCGGTGGTGAGCTGCCCGCGGATTCCCCGGCGGACTGGGCACTGCTGGCCTGGGCCCGGCGAGGGGCCGTCACCGACCCGGACTCGACCCAGTTGACCAGTGTCGTCTCGGAGTCCACCGGTGCAGTGGGCAAGAAGGCGCTGGGCGTGGCGGTCTCGGACACCAAGATCTACGTCGCCGACTCGGGCAGCAACACCGTGTCGGTGGTCGACCGGGCCACCGGCGCCGTGCGCACCATCCCGGTGATCGGCACCCCCCGCGCGGTGGTGATCAGCCCCGACGGTAGTCGCGCCTATGTCTCTGGCTACAAGGGTGTTTCGGTGATCGACACCGGCACCGACACGGTGTTGTCCAAGGTGGCGATCAACGGCGGCCATTCCTACGGCATCGCCATCTCCGGCGACGGCCGGCGGCTGTACGTCAGCAATGCGGGCAACAACACGGTCTCCGTCATCGACGCGACGCCGGCCGTTCCCACGGTGATCGCGACCGTCAAGGTCGGCTCCGCACCGCGCACCCTCGCGGTCTCCGCCGACGGCGCGAGCGTCTACGTCGCCAACTGGAATGCCAAGTCGGTCTCGGTCATCAGCACCGCGACCAACACCAACGTCGGCACCATCAAGGTGGGCGCCAACCCCTTCGGCGTTGCTGCCGGCGCCGACGGCATGGTGTACGTGGCCAACTACGGCAGCAACAGCGTCTCGGTCATCAACCCGGTGACCTCGGTGGTGACGGCGACGATCGCGGTCGGATCGCGGCCCCAGAGTGTGGCGGTGAGCGCCGATGGCACCGTGCTGTACGTGGCCGAGGGGCGTGACACCGTCAAGCTGATCGCCACCGCCACCCGGACGGTGCTCACCACCATCGCCATCGACAAGGCGCCCGAGACCGATTGGCATCAGCTCGCGCTGAGCCCGGACGGTCGCCAACTCGTCGTCACCGACATGGCCGACAAACTGGTGCGGGTGTTGACCCTGGCCCGGCCCAACGGCGCCCCGGTCGCCGGAACGCCGACGGTCGGGCTGCCCGACCCGGACACCGGTGTGGTCACCGGGTCACTGAACGTCACCGATCCCGACGGTGACGTGCTGACCTATACCGTCACCACACCCCCGCGCAGTGGAACCGTCGTCGTGGATGCCTCCGGCACATACACTTTCACGCCCGGATCGGTGACCGGGCCGATGACGTTCGCCGTCGCCGTCAGCGACGGCCGGCTTGCGACCGACACCACCGTGACGGTGCAGGCCGCGCCGCCGGTCGACAGCACCGGCGCACTGCAGGCGATGTTCGACAATCTCAGGCCCGGCGACACCCTCACCCTGGAGGCCAGGACCTACCGCTACACCGGGGTGCTCTATGTCCGGGTGCCGGGGGTGACCGTCAACGGCAACGGCGCCACCCTGGCCGCGACCGACGATCTCACCGCGCAGCTGCAGATCCTCGCCGACGGTGTCACGGTGCACGATCTGACGATGTCCTCCCCGCTGATCGAGTCCCGCTCGCCGATCTCCACCATCTACATCGCCTCCGATCACGTCACGATCCGGGATGTCACCATCGACGGATCCGCCGGGGCGGGCGTATACCTCACCGGCGCAGGATATTTCGAGCTCGACAACGTGCGTGTCATCCGATCCCTGGCGGACGGTATCCATATGACCAACGGCTCCCACGACGGGGTGGTCAACAACGCCTACACCGAATGGACCGGAGATGACGGCATCGCGGTGGTCTCCTACCGCAGTGACGGTGTGGTCTCGAAGAACATCGTGATCAACAACCCCGTGGTGAACGGAACCACCTGGGGCCGTGGGGTCACCGTGGTCGGCGGGGAGAACATCACCTACCACAATGTGACGATCGCGAACACCGATGCCGCCGGCGTGTACATCGCCACCGAACCGAGCTACGACACCTATTCGGTGGCCGAGGTGCAGATACTGGGCGGCACGCTGGTCAACTGCAACACCAACCCCGAGGTGGTGCACGGCGGGGTACTGCTGTGGGCGGGGAATCCGGACACATCGATCTCCGACGTGCGGATCGCGGGCCTGACCGTCAGTGACACCCCGGGCAGTGCCACCTGGATCCTCGGTCTGATCAAGGAGAACGGCGCGACCCTGCACCACATCGCGTTGGACACCATCACGCTGCACCAGAGTCTGTCGATGATGCCGAGCTACACCAACGCGCCATCGGGGGACTACTCGTTGAATCAGGTGCTGCTGAACGGGATCGGGCTGCAGGTGCTGTGACGCAAGCTCAGTAGGCGCCGCTGCCTCTGAGGACGGTGGTCACCGTCTTGGCGATGATCACCATGTCCTGCATCAGTGACCAGTTCTCGACGTAGGACAGATCCAGTCGGACGGCGTCCTCGACCTCCAGGTCCGAACGTCCACTGACCTGCCACAGGCCGGTGAGGCCGGGCTTGACGGTGAGCCGGCGGCCCACCAGATCGTCATAGGAATCCACCTCGCGGCGCACCTGCGGCCGCGGGCCGACCACGCTCATGTCACCGCGCAGCACATCGAAGAACTGCGGCAGTTCGTCGATGCTGTACTTGCGCAGGAACTTTCCGGCCCGAGTAACCCGCGGATCGTCTTTGAGCTTGAAATACAGGCTGTTGCCGCTGTGCTTGACGATCAGATCGGCGACCTGCGCATCCGCGCCGGTGACCATGCTGCGGAACTTGGTCATCTGGAATTCGGTGCCGTCGATACCGATGCGCTCCGACCGGTAGAAGACGGGCCCGGGGCCGGACCGCTTCACGGCGATCGCGGCGGCGATCAGCACCGGGGAGACCAGCAGTAGTGCGGTGGTCGCGAAGATGATGTCGAAGGTGCGCTTGAGCAATGAATTGGCGCGGCTGTACTGGGGCTTGGTGACCTCCAGCATGGCCATCCCGGCCACCGGGCTGCTGACCAGGCGCTGGTTCGCGACGTCGATGAGGCCGGGAGCGATCATCAGGTCGACGCCGACCTCGTCGAGTTCCCACATCAGCCGGCGGATCTCGACGGGGCGCAGATGATCGGTGGCCGCCAGAGCCACGGTCTCGGCGCCGGTGCACGCGACGGCGTCCAGGATGGCCTGATCCATGCCGACGATGGGCACGGTCGTGCCGTTGATCGACATCGACGCGTTCGTCGACGTGGGGCCGGCCGGGGTGCAGACGCCGGCGATGCGATAGCCCGCCCACGGATCCTTGCCGAACTCGGTGGCGATGTCGCGGGCTGCGGCCTCGGTCCCGACGATCAGCAGCGGGGCCTGATCCAGGCCCTGGCGGCGCCGGCGGGCGGATGCCCGTCGCCACAGCCACCGGTTGATCATCAGGCCCGCCAGTCCCAGCGGCAGCACGATGCCCAGGAAGCGGGCCGAGATGTCGATGGACAGCAGCAGCGACAGTGCGGCGAACAACCCGAAGACCTGCAGGGTGGCCAGGCCGAGCACCACGTAGTCGTCGGCGCCGCGGCCGGTGTTCCGTGGTGACCAGCTGCCCACCGCGAGGAAGGTGGTCCAGATCAGCATCAGGGTCACCGACAGCCAGACGCAGCTGACCTCGCCGAGGCCGGTGGCGCCGAGGCTGAACCGGGCCGAGGTTCCGCCGAACATCAGAATGTGCCCGAAAATGGTGGAGCAGCAAATAATGACTAGATCGCTGACGATTATCGCCCTGAATGCCCTGCGGCGGCGCTGTTCCTTGGGGGAGAGGCTTCGGTGGCCGGTGGCCCCGGGTTCCCCTTGTGCAGCTTTGGCCGGCGCACCAGCGATCCCTGTGAACTGCTGCAATGCTGAATTCCGGGGCTTACTCAGGTCGATCGACGTCATCGCGTATTACCTGTCTCGGTGTGCAGAATCCCTGGTGAATACCCTGCGATATCAAGGGACTTTAGCGAGGGTGGGCTATCGGCACAACCAGGGCATCTGTGACACCGACCACGCCAAACTAATTAACTAGCGGGGCAATAGCAAAGCTAACAATGTTAGGTAATGAATATGCAAAGAAATCCCGGAGCCTTGCCGGCTCCGGGATCTCGAAGGGTTCGACTACTCCGCGGCGCGGGTGGCGGGGTGCACGGCGATCAAGCCGAGTTGCCCGCGTCGCTTACACATCGCGGCCAGTTCCGCGTACGCCTTGTCGCCGAGCAGCTCGGTGAGCTCGGGCCGGTAGGACTGCCACACCGGGCGCTCGCCGACGTGGGCGGCGGGATCCCCGGTGCAGTACCAGTGCAGGTCCGCTCCGCCTTCGCCCCATCCGCGCCGGTCGTACTCGGTGATCACCGTCTTGAGCACCTCGGAACCGTCCGGGCGGGTCACCCAGTCCTGGGTTCGCCGGATCGGCAGTTGCCAGCAGACCTCGGGTTTCATGGTCAGCGGCTCCACGCCCAGCTTGAGCGCCTTCGAGTGCAGCGCGCACCCGATGCCGCCGGCGAAACCGGGCCGGTTCAGGAAGATGCAGGCGCCCTTGTACTTGCGGGTCCGCAGGTTGGGCTTGCCGTCGTACTCGTCCTGCTCCAGGTAGCCCTTCCGGCCCAGGCCCTTCTCCCGGTACTGCCAGTCCTCGGCGGTCAGCTTCTCGACCGCGGCGTCGAGCATGGCGCGGTCGTCGTCATCGGAGAGGAACGCACCGTGCGAGCAGCATCCGTCGTCGGGGCGGCCGACCACCGTGCCCTGGCAGGCGGGGGTGCCGAAAACGCATGTCCACCTGGATAGCAGCCACGTCATGTCGGCCTTGATCAGATGGTTGGGATTCTCGGGGTCGTAGAACTCGACCCATTCCCGGGCGAAGTCCAGTTCGACTTCGCCACCGATGCCTCCGACGGGTGATGTCCTCACAGTTGTCAACGGTAAACCCACTAACCTTGGTCGCGTGCGATTGGGCGTGCTGGATGTGGGCAGCAATACGGTGCATCTGTTGGTGGTCGACGCCCGTCGCGGCGGCCACCCCACGCCGATGAGTTCCACCAAGGCTGCGCTGCGCCTCGCCGAGGCGATCGACAGCTCCGGCAAGCTCACCCGCCGGGGCGCGGACAAACTGGTCGAGACCGTCGACGAGTTCGCCAAGATCGCGACCAGTTCGGGCTGTTCGGAACTGATGGCCTTTGCCACCTCGGCCGTGCGGGACGCCACCAACTCCGAGGCGGTGCTGGCCCGGGTGCAGGCCGAGGCCGGGGTCGGGCTGCAGGTTCTCAGCGGGGTCGACGAATCCCGGCTGACCTTCCTCGCGGTGCGCCGCTGGTACGGCTGGAGCGCCGGCCGGATCATCAACATCGACATCGGTGGCGGGTCACTGGAACTGTCCAGCGGTGTCGACGAGGAGCCCGAGGTGGCGATGTCGTTGCCGCTCGGCGCCGGGCGGATGACCAGGGAATGGCTGGGCGAGGACCCGCCGGGACGACGTCGGGTCGCCATGCTGCGGGACTGGCTGGCCACCGAGCTGTCCGAGGCCGGTTCGGTGATGCAGAGCGCGGGCACCCCGGACCTGGCGGTGGCCACTTCGAAGACCTTCCGTTCGCTGGCCCGGCTGACCGGGGCGGCGCCCTCGGGGGCCGGGGCGCGGGTGAAACGCGAGCTCACCGCCACCGGTTTGCGGCAGTTGATCGCGTTCATCTCTAGGATGACTACGGCCGACAGAGCAGAACTGGAAGGGGTGAGTGCCGAACGGGCGCCACAAATCGTGGCGGGCGCATTGGTAGCTGAGGCGAGTATGCGGGCTTTGGGTCTCGAAACGGTTCAGATCTGTCCCTGGGCGTTGCGCGAAGGTCTGATCCTGCGGAAACTCGACAGTGAAGCCGACGGGACCGCCCTGGTCGAGACCACCCCAGCAACTCCCGAGGGCAACACACGATGACAGAACCAAGCGATAACACCGCTACCCGTCCGATATCCGTCGCAGAACTGCTCGCCAAGAACGGCAACATCGGGGCTCCGGCTCCCGGCGGCCGGCGCAGGCGTCGCCGTGGCAACGCGGATGCCGTCACCGTCGCCGAACTGACCGGGGAGATCCCGATCATCAGGCTCGACGAGGCCTCCGAGCCGGTCGTGGCGGAGCCGCCGACGGCCGCGGAGACCCCGGTCGACGAGCCGGCCGGCCAAGAACTCGAAGAACCCCAGGCGGCAACACCCGAGGCCGAGCCCGAAGCCGAGGAGCCCGAAGCCGAGGCGTCCGAAGCGGAAGCAGCGGACACCGTCGAGGCCGCTGCCGTCGAGGCCGCTACCGACGAGGTCGCGCCGGTGGAGGCCACCCCGCGCCGGCATGCGCACCTGCTGAAGAAGCAGCACGCACCGCATCCCCCGTCCGGCGGCGCCGAGGAGATGACCTTCGACCCGCTGCTCGACGACCTGGACGAAGACGAGGCCGCCGAGGACGAGGGCGACACCGTCAAGACCCGGCCGTCGTATCTGAAGTCGCCGGCCGACACGCTGTTCGGCGGGGATTCGGTCGCCGACGACGCCGCCCGGCGCGATCTCGGGGACACCCAGAAGGTGGCGATCGATGTCGACGAGCCGCTGGATGAGGCCGGTGCATCCGATCACGAATCGGAACAGTCGCCGTTCCTGCGCGGGTTCTGGATCGTTGTGCAGAGCGTGCTGGCCGTCGCGCTGGGTGCGGGCCTGTTCATCGCCTTCGATCAGCTGTGGAAGTGGAACAACATCGTGGCGCTCGCGCTGTCGGTGCTGGTGATCCTCGGCCTGGTGGTGGGTGTGCGGGTGGTTCGTAAGACCGAAGACATCGCCAGCACGCTCATCGCGGTGGCAGTTGGCGCGATGGTGACGCTCGGACCTCTGGCGCTGCTGCAGTCCACCTAGTGCGCCCCGCGATCAAGGTCGGCCTGTCCACCGCCTCGGTGTATCCACTGCGCATCGAGGCGGCCTTCGAGCACGCCGCGCGTCTCGGTTACGACGGTGTCGAGCTGATGGTCTGGGCCGAACCCGCCAGCCAGGACGTCGGCGCGGTCGAGGAACTGTCCCGCAAGTACGGCGTCCCGGTGCTCTCGGTGCATGCGCCCTGTCTGCTGATCTCCCAACGGGTTTGGGGTGCGGACCCGATCGCGAAGCTGGAACGCAGCGTCCGGACGGCCGAGCAGCTCGGCGCCCAGACGGTGGTGGTGCATCCGCCGTTCCGCTGGCAGCGCCGCTACGCCGAGGGGTTCAGCGGGCTGGTTGCCGAGTTGGAATCCGGCAGCGACGTGATGGTCGCGGTGGAGAACATGTTCCCGTTCCGTGCCGACAGGTTCTGGGGCACCGGGCAGCCCTCGATCGAGCGGATGCGCAAACGCGGCGGCAGACCGGGACCGGCGATCTCGGCGTTCGCGCCGTCCTACGACCCGCTCGACGGCGGGCACGCGCACTTCACGCTGGACCTGTCGCACAGCGCCACCGCGGGCACCGATGCGCTGGAGCTGGCGCAGCGGATGGGTGAGGGGCTGGTGCACCTGCATCTGTGCGACGGCAGCGGGGCGTCCACCGACGAGCATCTGGTGCCCGGACGCGGCACCCAGCCGGCCGCGGAGATCTGCCGACAGTTGGCGGCAAGCGATTTCACCGGCCACGTCATCTTGGAGGTCACCACCTCGGGTGCGCGCACCGCCGCCGAACGGGATGTTCTGTTGACCGAGTCCCTGCAGTTCGCCCGGGAGCACCTGCTGCGATGAGTGTGCTGTTCAGCGATGCCATGCGGCTGGAATCGGCCGGTGGCGGGGTGTACCACGGCGTGCTCGACGAGCACTGGACGATCGGGCCCAAGGTGCACGGCGGGGCGATGCTGGCGCTGTGCGCGAATGCCGCGCGCACCGAGCTCGCGACCCCGGGCGGAGAACCGAACGAGCCTATTGTCGTGTCCGGCAATTTTCTGTGGGCGCCGGATCCCGGTGCGCTGCAGGTGGTCACGACCGTCCGCAAGCGGGGCCGGCGGATCAGCCTGGTCGACGTCGAACTCATGCAGGGTGACCGGGTGGCGGTGCGGGCGGCCATCACGCTGGGCGTGCCCGAACACGACGCGCCGCCGCTGCTGTCGACGAACCCGGTGGTGCCGTTGATGACGCCGGAGCCCCCGCCCGGGCTGGAGCCGATCGGGCCCGGGCATCCGATGGCCGACATCGTGCACCTGGCCCACGGCTGTGACATCCGGCCGTCGTTGACCACCATGGAGCCGCGCTCCGACGGTGGGCCGCCGGTCATCGAGTACTGGGTGCGCCCCCGCGGCGGCGATCCGGACGTGCTGTTCGCCCTGCTGTGCGGCGATGTGTCGGCCCCGGTGACGTTCGGGGTGCGCAGGTTCGGCTGGGCGCCCACGGTGCAGCTGACGGCCTTCCTGCGGGCCCGTCCGGCCAACGGCTGGCTGCGGGTGCTGTGCACGACGACCCAGATCGGTCAGGAATGGTTCGACGAGGACCACGTGGTGGTGGACTCCGCGGGCCGGATCGTGGTGCAGACCCGCCAGCTCGCACTGGTGCCTTCGACCTGATCTCGGCCACCGTGGGAAACTGCACCCCGTGGCAAGAATTGCGATCATCGGCGGAGGAAGTATCGGCGAAGCACTGCTCTCGGGGTTGTTGAGGGCAGGCCGGCAGGTCAAGGATCTGGTCGTCGCCGAGAAGAATCCGGACCGGGCCAAACAACTGGCCGACACCTACTCGGTGCTGGTGACCTCGGTGGCCGACGCCGCCGAGAACGCCACCTACATCATCGTCGCCGTGAAGCCGGCCGACGTGGAGCCGGTGACCGCGGAGATCGCCGAGGCGGTGGCCAAGGCGGACGGCGAGAGCGAGGAACAGGTCTTCGTCAGCGTGGCCGCCGGCGTCAGCACGGCGTTCTACGAGGCCAAGTTGCCCGCAGGCGCCCCGGTGGTGCGGGTCATGCCCAATGCCCCGATGGTGGTCGGCGGTGGCGTCAGCGCGCTGGCAGCAGGCCGCTTCGCGACGCCCGAACAACTCAAGGAAGTGTCGGCGATCTTCGACACCGTCGGCGAGGTGCTCACGGTGGCCGAGAAGCAGCTGGACGCGGTCACCGCGGTGTCCGGCTCCGGGCCCGCGTACTTCTTCCTGATGGTCGAGGCGCTCGTGGACGCCGGTGTGGATGCCGGCCTGAGCCGGGAGGTCGCCACCGATCTCGTGGTGCACACCATGGCCGGTTCGGCGGCCATGTTGCTGGACCGCCGCGACGGCACCCCGCCGGGTGTCATGGACACCTCGCCGGCCGCCCTGCGGGCCATCGTGACGTCCCCGGGCGGCACCACCGCGGCTGGTCTGCGGGAACTCGAGCGCGGGGGGCTGCGCAGCGCCGTCTCCGACGCCATCGCGGCGGCAAAAAAGCGCTCTGAGCAGCTAGGAATTACATCCGAGTAGTTCACCAATTTCGGACGGATTAGCCCACACCCGTCGCAATAACCCCAGTGGCCACGCTATTCTCCTCGTGTATGCACGCGTACGTGCCAGCGGTGGGGAAGCCGCTGGCCCGGCCGTGCCTTATGGATTGGGTTGCGATGACGTCATTGAACGGGCCATCGGCGCGGGATTCCGCCGGCGACGGCCAGCCGAAGGCTCAATTTCTCACTGTTGCCGAGGTGGCAAGCCTGATGCGAGTGAGCAAGATGACCGTCTACCGGTTGGTGCACAACGGCGAACTGCCGGCAGTGCGGGTCGGTCGGTCGTTCCGGGTGCACGCCAAGGCGGTTCACGATCTGTTGGAGACGTCGTACTTCGACGCAGGCTGATCGCACCGGGGTCCGGGTGGATCCGAGGCGAAGCGGGGACGCGTTTTCCGCTATGCCGGGGTGCCCGGGTAAGGTAATTCGGTCAGTTCACTTATCGGTAGGTAGCGGAGTTCATGGGTTCAGTTATCAAGAAGCGGCGTAAGCGCATGTCGAAGAAGAAGCACCGGAAGCTGCTTCGTCGCACTCGGGTGCAGCGCAGAAAACTCGGTAAGTAGTTTTCGGCTCTCGCCGATAGGCTGGCTCGATGGATGCGCAGGCGACCGAACCCAAGGTGGTGCTGGTCACCGGCGCCTGCCGATTCCTCGGCGGATACCTGACGGCACGGCTTGCGCAGAACCCCGCGATCGATCACGTCATCGCGGTCGATGCCATCGCGCCGAGCAAGGATCTACTTCGTCGGATGGGGCGCGCCGAATTCGTGCGCGCCGACATCCGCAACCCGTTCATCGCCAAGGTCATCCGAAACGGTGACGTGGACACCGTCGTGCATGCCGCGGCGGCGTCGTACGCGCCCCGGGCGGGCGGACGGGCCACCCTCAAAGAGCTCAACGTCATGGGTGCGATCCAGTTGTTCGCGGCCTGCCAGAAGGCGCCGTCGGTCCGCAGGGTCGTCCTCAAGTCGACCTCCGAGGTGTACGGGTCGAGCCCGCGTGACCCGGTGCTGTTCACCGAGGACACCGGTGCGCGCCGTCCACCGGCGGACGGGTTCGCCCGCGACAGCATCGACATCGAGGGTTACGCGCGTGGGCTGGCCCGGCGGCGCCCGGACATCGCGGTGACGATTCTGCGGCTGGCCAACATGATCGGGCCCGCGATGGACACCGCACTGTCCCGGTACCTGGCCGGCCCGGTGGTGCCCTCGGTACTGGGCCACGATGCGCGCCTGCAGCTGCTGCACGAGCAGGACGCCCTGGGCGCTCTGGAGCGGGCCACCGTCGCCGGTCGCGCCGGCACCTTCAACATCGGCGCGTCCGGGCTCATCATGATGAGTCAGGCGATCCGCAGGTCGGGCCGCATCGCGTTGCCGGTGCCGCGGTCGGCGCTGGCGGTGGTCGATTCCCTCAGGCGCGCAACGCGTTACACCGAACTCGATCGTGAGCAGTTGAATTACCTGAGCTATGGCCGGGTGATGGACACCGCGCGCATGCGCAACGACCTAGGGTATAACCCTAAGTGGACGACGGCAGAGGCTTTTGACGATTACGTGCGGGGACGTGGTCTGACTCCGATCGTCGATCCGAAATGGGTACGCTCGATGGAGAGTCGTGCAGTGGCGTTGGCGCAGCGCGTCGGTGGGTGATCAGACTCGATATCGGGCTGGGGAGGGGGATATCGCGTGTCGGGTGATTCAAAGGCGAAAGTGATTCCGCTGCATGCGAATTCGAGTCGTGCCTCGGCTCAGCGCCGGGCGGCTCAGCGCGCCGACAGCGCACGAAGGCACCCCTCCCTGCTGACCGATCCCGATACCCGGGCCTCCGCTGATCAGATGGCCGCGGTCGTCCGCGAAATCGATCAGAGCAGGGGGCATCCGGCCGAAGAGGACACCCCCAACGAGTGGGCGCAAGCGATCACCGCCCTCGCCGATTTCGTCATCAAGCGGATGACCGGCGACTACAGCGTCGACGAGTTCGGCTTCGACGAACACCTCAACGACGCCGTCGTGCTGCCCGTGCTGCGCACCCTGTTCCGGTCCTGGTTCCGGGTTGAGGTCAGCGGTATCGAGAACCTCCCGCTCGACGGGGCGGGGCTGGTGGTGGCCAACCACGCCGGTGTGCTGCCGTTCGACGCGCTGATGCTCTCGGTGGCAGTACACGACCATCACCCACGCAACCGGGTGCTGCGCTCGCTGGCCGCGGATCTGGTGTTCGACCTGCCGGGGGTCGGGCAGGCCGCGCGCAAGGCCGGCCACACCGTCGCCTGCACCGCCGACGCGCACCGCCTGCTCGGCGCCGGTGAACTGACCGCAGTGTTCCCGGAGGGCTTCAAGGGGCTGGGCAAGCCGTTCAAGGATCGCTACAAGCTGCAGCGGTTCGGCCGCGGCGGGTTCGTCTCGGCCGCGCTACGCGCCCAGGTGCCGATCGTGCCGTGCTCCATCGTGGGCTCCGAGGAGATCTACCCGAAGATCGGCGATCTGAAGCTGCTGGCGCGGGTGCTGGGTCTGCCGTACTTCCCGGTGACCCCGTTGTTCCCGCTGGCGGGGCCGCTCGGGCTGGTGCCGCTGCCGTCCAAGTGGCACATCAAATTCGGCGAGCAGATCTCCACCGACGGGTACGACGAGTCGGCCGCCGACGATCCGATGGTGACCTTCGAGCTGACCGACCAGGTCCGCGAGACCATCCAGCACACGCTCTATCAGCTGCTGGCCAACCGGCGGAACACCTTCCTGGGCTGAGGCCTCTTTCGCGAGCGAGACGTTCCTGCTCTCTCGCGAGCCGTTTGAGCGCAACAGCGTCTCACTCGGGAATCCAGCCGCGGGTCAACAGCGTGTTGCGGGCCTCGGTGACGATGTCGGCGGGCCGGTCCTCCCTGATGACGTGCACGACATGCCAGCCCAGGCGTCGCAGCACCCGCGCGACCTTGACGTCGTTGGCGTAGGTGGTTCGGTCGCTGAGGTGTTGTGCGCCGTCGTACTCGGCGCCGACCTTGTACTCCTCCCAGACCATGTCGATGCGGCGGATGTAGCGGTTGAGCTCGTCGCGGACCACCACCTGTGTGGTCGGCGCCGGCAGACCCGCGTCGATGAACAGCAGTCGCAGCCGGGTCTCCCGCGGCGACTCCGCGCCCCCGTCGACCAGTGGTAGCGCGATGCGCAGCCGGCGCAGGCCGCGCGATCCCGGATGACGTTCCACCAGCGAGTGGACCTCGTCCATCCGGAATCGTCGGGCACCCATCAACGCGTCCAGGCGGGCGACGGCCCGGTCCCGGGGCAGGTGTCGGGCAAGGTCGAATGCGGTCCGTGGGACTGTCGCCACGCGCACCCCCGACAGCACCGTGATCTCGTCGGGGTGCAGGGTCTCCCTGCGCCGGATCAGCCCCGATTGGGGCCGCGCTGAGGAGATCACCTCGATGGGGGTGTCCGCGTCCACCCACTTCGCACCGTGCACCGCGGATGCCGCGACACCCGTGACCACGGCGTCCGGTGCGGCAAGCATCAACCCCTTGAGTCGGTCCCAGAGGTCAACCTGGTGCCGCACGGGGACGTAGACATTCCGGAAGATCGGCCGGTACCAGCGGCGCAGCGCAGCGGGGGTGAGCTCACCGGAGGCGATGGCCGCCGACCCGAGGAACGGAACCTGCACATCCGGTAGACGCAGCGACCGGCTATTCGGATCCAGGCATCCCCGAATGGGACGCTTTCGTGGTCAAACGTGCCCGAAAAGCACGCGAACGTCTCACTGGGCGCTAGGGAACTACGCCTTCTGGTTGGCGACCATCCGCGCGATGGCCGCATCGCGGGCCGCGGCGATCTGCGCGCTGACCTCACTGGCCTCGCTGTCGCTTTGGGCCTCGCCGAGCATGGTGACCACGGTGGTCAAGATCGGGCCGCCGTCGTCATCGGTGACCTCGGTGCGGATCTCGCTGATCACGGTGCCGTGCGATTCGATGACCGAATCCAGGTACGAGTCGAACCACAACTTGTCGCCGACCTTGATCGGGCGGTGGAAGACCAGCTTCTGGTCGCGGTGCAGCACCCGCTCCAGGTTGATCGGCACGTCGAACTGATTGAACAGCTCCAACTGCACCCGTCGGCCGGCGACCGCGATGAAGGTCAACGAGGCGACCAGCGCGTCGTGACCGTGCTCGGCGGCACCTTCCTCGGAGTGGTGCGCGGGATGCTCGTCCTGGACTGCGGTCGCGAACTCGCGGACCTTCTCCCGTCCGACCTCGAAATAGTCGGGGTACCGGAAGTGGGTTCCGACGATTTCCTCAGCGATTCCCATGGCCGGTCAGCCTAGCAGCGCGCAGATCAGCGACCGGCGTCGCGCCGGGAGGCCACCGCGGCCAGCGCCCCGCCGACCGCGCCGAGCGCCAGCGCCGAGGGCACCCCGATCCGGGCCGCCTTGCGGGCGGTGCGGAAGTCACGGATCTCCCAGCCGCGTTCACGGGCGACGTCGCGCAGCGCGGCGTCCGGGTTGATCGCGACGGCAGTTCCGACCAGCGAGAGCATCGGCACATCGTTGAAACTGTCCGAGTAGGCCGCGCACCGGCGCAGGTTCAGCCCCTCCCGGATGGCCAGCGAGCGCACCGCGTGCGCCTTGCCCGCGCCGTGCAGGATGTCGCCGACCAGCCGGCCGGTGAACACCCCGTCGACCGATTCGGCGATGGTGCCCAGGGCGCCGGTCAGGCCCAGCCTGCGCGCGATGGTGTCGGCCAGCTCGAACGGTGTCGCGGTCACCAGCCACACCTGCTGGCCGGCGTCGAGGTGCATCTGCGCCAGCGCCCGGGTGCCCGGCCAGATCTTGTCGGCGATGATCTCGTCGTAGATCTCCTCGCCGAGTTCGACCAGTTCCGCGGTCGGCCGCCCCTCGATGAACGCCAGCGCCTTCTGTTTGCCCTCGGCGACGTCGTCGCTGTTCTCCTTGCCGGTGAGCTGGAACTTGGCCTGCGCGTAAACGATCCCGAGGATGTCCCGGTAGGTGAAGTACTTACGGGTGGCCAGCCCGCGGGCAAAGTGCACCAGCGAGGATCCGTGCACCAACGTGTTGTCGACGTCGAAGAACGCGGCCGCGGTCAGATCCGGCGGCGGTGGTGGGGGCGTCTCGGACACCGTTCAACATTAGGTCACGCAGGCGCGATACTGGGGGCGTGGACCATCAGGTGGTGTTGCTCACACGGGCCGGCTGCAGCATGTGCGAACGCGCGGCTCAAACGTTGACGTCGCTGGCCGGCGAACTGGGCTTCACGCTCAGTTCGACCGATGTGGATGCGGCAGCGGCCGCGGGGGATACCACCCTGCGCGCCGAGTTCGGTGACCGGCTGCCGGTGGTGCTGCTCGACGGGGCCGAGCACAGCTACTGGGAAGTGGACGTACCCCGGTTACGGGCAGATCTCAGCTAATTTGGTAGCTACGTTGGTAACGGATAACTTAGACCGGTGGTGATGATGCCGTGAGCGTGCTGCTATTCGGGGTTTCGCATCGCAGTGCGCCGGTATCCGTACTGGAGCAGTTGAGCACTGACGAGTCCGATCAGGCCAAGATCATCGACGAAGTTCTGCGTTCGTCGCTGGTCACCGAGGCCATGGTGCTTTCGACCTGCAACCGCGTCGAGGTATACGCGGTGGTCGACGCCTTCCACGGCGGCCTGTCGGTCATCGGCCAGGTGCTCTCGGAACACTCCGGTATGGGACTCAACGATCTAACCAAATACGCCTACGTGCGGTACGCCGAGGCTGCCGTCGAGCACCTGTTCGCCGTCACCAGTGGTCTGGATTCGGTCGTCATGGGCGAACAGCAGGTGCTCGGCCAGGTGCGACGCGCCTACGCCGCCGCCGAGGCCAACCAGACGGTCGGGCGCACCCTGCACGAGCTGGCCCAGCGCGCACTGTCGGTGGGCAAGCGGGTGCACACCGAGACCGGGATCGATTCCGCGGGTGCCTCGGTGGTGTCGGTGTCGCTGGAGATGGCCCAGAAGCGCCTCGATCAGGGCCTGGTCGGCAAGACCGCCGTGGTGGTCGGCGCCGGCGCCATGGGCGCACTGGCCGGTAAGCACCTGGTCCGCGCGGGCGTGGACCGCATCGACGTGGTGAACCGCTCGCTGCCGCGGGCCCGCCGCCTCGCCGAGAACATCGCCGAACTCGGCGTCACCGCCAACGCCTACTCACTCGACGACATCTCGGCCGTGCTGGCCACGGCCGACGTGGTGGTCAGCAGCACCGGCGCGGTGCGCCCGGTGATGTCGCTGGCCGATGTGCACCACGGACTGGCCGCCCGAGACGGCGACCGCCCGCTGGTGATGTGCGACCTGGGCATGCCCCGCGACATCGACCTCGCGGTTGCCGGCCTGCCCGGCGTGCACGTCATCGACATGGACCGCATCCAGCGCGAGCCGACCGCCCGCGCGGCGGCCTCGGACGCCGATGCGGCCCGGTCCATCGTGGCCGCCGAGGTTGCCAACTACCTGGCCGGCCAACGGATGGCCGAGGTCACTCCGACCGTGACCGCGCTGCGTCAGCGCGCGGCCGACGTCGTCGAGGCCGAACTGCTCCGCCTGGACAACCGCCTGCCCGGCCTGGACGCGACGCATCGCGACGAGGTGGCCCGGACGGTACGCCGGGTGGTCGACAAACTGCTGCACGCCCCCACCGTGCGAGTGAAGCAGCTGGCCGGCGCCCCCGGTGGCGACAGCTATGCCGAGGCCCTGCGCGAGCTCTTCGAGCTCGATCCGCAGGCCGTGGACGCGGTTTCCGGCGGCGAATTGCCGCTGATCGCAACAGATAACGACAAGCCTGAGTAGCAGATTGGCTACATCAGCAGACGGAGCCCCAAAAGTGATCAGGATAGGCACCCGAGGGAGCCTGCTCGCCACCACCCAAGCCGGGACCATCCGGGACGCACTCATCGCCAACGGCCACCCGGCCGAATTGGTGATCGTGTCCACCGAGGGGGACCGCAACCAGGGCCCCATCGCCGACATCGGTGTGGGGGTTTTCACTGCCGCGCTGCGGGAGGCGATCCTGGACGGCACCGTCGACATGGCGGTGCACTCCCACAAAGATTTGCCGACCGCGGACGACCCGCGGTTCAACATCGCCGCCATCCCGGCCCGTGAGGACCCCAGGGACGCGCTCGTCGCCCGCGACGGTCTGGTGCTCGGGGAGTTGCCGGCCGGCTCCGTGATCGGCACGTCGAGCCCGCGACGGGCGGCGCAGCTTAGAGCACTGGGTCTCGGTTTGGAAATCCGCCCCCTACGAGGCAACCTAGACACCAGGTTGAACAGGGTAAGTAGCGGTGATCTCGACGGCGTCGTCGTCGCTCGTGCGGGTCTTGCCCGCGTCGGACGGTTGGACGTTGTCACCGAGGCGCTGGAACCGGTGCAGATGTTGCCGGCACCGGCTCAAGGAGCTCTCGCGGTGGAGTGTCGCGCCGAAGACACCGAGCTTGCCGCGGTGCTGGCGGAGTTGGATGACGCCGACACTCGGGCCGCGGTCACTGCTGAACGTGTCCTGCTCGCCGAACTGGAGGCGGGTTGTTCCGCGCCGGTGGGC
The DNA here is from genome assembly GCF_019456655.1 of Mycolicibacterium diernhoferi. Taxonomy (NCBI): domain Bacteria; kingdom Bacillati; phylum Actinomycetota; class Actinomycetes; order Mycobacteriales; family Mycobacteriaceae; genus Mycobacterium; species Mycolicibacterium diernhoferi. Next base: position 932,659 of record NZ_CP080332.1, read on the forward strand.
GCGATCGCTGAGGTGGTCGAGTCCATCGACGAGGACGGCCGGGTCTTCGAAGAGCTGTCGCTGCGCGCATGCGTGGCGGCGCTGGACGGATCCGACGTGATCCGGGCGTCCGGTATCGGGACTCCGGAACGGGCCCGGGAGCTGGGGCTCTCGGTGGCCGCGGAGCTGTTCGAACTGGGTGCACGGGACGTGTTGGCAGATTCTGGGAGTGACAGATGACTGGGCAGGTAGGTAGCCGAGGCCGCAAGATCAGGCCCGGCCGCATTACGTTCGTGGGCTCAGGCCCGGGTGATCCAGGCCTGTTGACAACCCGTGCGCGAAACATACTCGCCAACGCGGCGACGGTGTTCACCGACCCCGATGTACCCGAAGCGGTGCTCGCGCTCGTCGGTTGCGAACTGCCGCCGGCCTCGGGCCCCGAGCCCGCCGCCGCGGACGGCTCGGCCGCCGACAACGCCGAGGCAGTGGTGCCGGGTGGACCCGACATCCGGCCCGCGCTGGGTGACCCGGCCGAGGTCGCCAAGACGTTGGCCACCGAGGCCCGCCACGGCTATGACGTGGTCCGGTTGGTGGCCGGTGACCCGTTGTCGATCGACGCCGTCATCACCGAGGTCAACACCCTGGCCCGGACCCACCTGAACTTCGAGATCGTGCCCGGCCTGCCGGACACCACGGCGGTGCCGACCTACGCCGGCCTGCCGCTGGGCTCCTCGCACACCGTGGCCGACGTCCGGGACCCGAACGTGGACTGGGCCGCATTGGCCGCCGCGCCCGGGCCGCTGATCCTGCACGCGACGGCCTCGCACCTGGCCGATGCCGCCAAGACCCTGGTCGAGTTCGGCCTGGCCGAGAACACCCCGGCCGTCGTCACCGCGCACGGCACCACCTGCCAGCAGCATTCGGTGGAGACCACGCTGATCGGCCTGGGCGACAAGGCGATTCTGGCCGCTGCGGAATCCAACGGCGGAACCCCCGGCCCGCTGGCCGGTCCGCTGGTGGTGACCATCGGCAAGACCGTGGCCAACCGCGCCAAGCTGAACTGGTGGGAGAGCCGCGCACTGTACGGCTGGACCGTGCTGGTGCCGCGCACCAAGGATCAGGCCGGCGAGATGAGCGACCGACTGGTCACCCACGGCGCCCTGCCGATCGAGGTGCCGACCATCGCCGTCGAGCCGCCGCGCAGCCCGGCCCAGATGGAACGGGCCGTCAAGGGCCTGGTCGACGGCCGGTTCCAGTGGGTGGTGTTCACCTCCACCAACGCGGTGCGTGCGGTGTGGGAGAAGTTCAACGAGTTCGGTCTGGATGCGCGCGCGTTCTCCGGCGTGAAGATCGCCTGCGTCGGTCAGGCCACCGCGGACCGGGTGCGTGCCTTCGGCATCAACCCGGAACTGGTGCCCGCCGGTGAGCAGTCCTCGCTGGGGCTGCTCGACGAGTTCCCGCCGTACGACGAGATCTTCGATCCGGTGAACCGGGTGCTGTTGCCGCGTGCCGACATCGCCACCGAGACGCTGGCCGAGGGCCTGCGCGAGCGTGGCTGGGAGATCGAGGACGTCACGGCCTACCGGACCGTGCGTGCCGCTCCGCCGCCGGCGCAGACCCGCGAGATGATCAAGACCGGCGGGTTCGACGCGGTCTGCTTCACCTCGAGTTCGACGGTGCGCAACCTGGTCGGTATCGCGGGCAAGCCGCACGCCCGCACCATCGTCGCGTGCATCGGCCCGAAGACGGCCGAAACCGCAGTGGAATTCGGCCTCCGTGTCGATGTGCAGCCGGAGACGGCAGCGGTCGGCCCGCTGGTCGAGGCGCTCGCCGAGCATGCGGCGCGACTGCGTGCCGAGGGTGCGTTGCCTCCGCCGCGCAAGAAGAGCCGCCGCAGGTAATCTCGCCGGATAAGGAGCGCGCGCTAGTGGCATTCCCTCAGCATCGTCCGCGTCGGCTGCGCTCGACGCCCGCGATGCGCCGGTTGGTGGCGCAGACATCGCTGGAGCCCAGGCATCTGGTGCTGCCGATGTTCGTCGCCGACGGGCTGACCGAACCACGGCCGATCGCCTCGATGCCGGGAGTCGTTCAGCACACCCGGGATTCGCTGCGCCGGGCGGCCGCTGATGCGGTGGCCGCCGGAGTGGGCGGGCTGATGCTGTTCGGTGTGCCGCGCGATGAGGACAAGGATGCGCAGGGCTCGGCCGGGATCGATCCGGACGGGATCCTCAACGTCGCGTTGGGTGATCTGGCCGCAGACCTCGGTGATGCCACCGTGCTGATGGCCGACACCTGCCTCGACGAGTTCACCGAGCATGGCCACTGCGGCGTGCTCGACGCCCGCGGCCGGGTGGACAATGACGCCACAAACGTGCAGTACGTGAAATTGGCTGTTGCGCAGGCACAGTCGGGTGCGCACGTGGTCGGGCCCAGCGGGATGATGGACGGCCAGGTGGCCGCCATCCGGGAAGGCCTCGACGAGGCCGGCCACGAGGACGTCGCGATCCTTGCGTACGCCGCGAAGTTCGCATCGGCGTTCTACGGTCCGTTCCGGGAGGCCGTGAGCTCCAGCCTGACCGGTGACCGGCGCACCTACCAACAGGATTCGCGCAACGCCCGCGAGGCCGTGCACGAGATCGCGCTGGACATCGACGAGGGCGCCGACATCGTGATGGTCAAGCCCGCGATGAGCTACCTCGACGTGGTGGCCGCCGCCGCCGACATCTCGCCGGTGCCGGTCGCCGCGTATCAGATCTCGGGGGAGTACTCGATGATCTGCGCGGCCGCCGCCAACGGCTGGATCGATCTGCAGGCGTCGGCGCTGGAATCGCTGATCAGTATCCGCCGGGCCGGTGCCGACATCGTGCTGACCTACTGGGCGGCGGAGGCCGCCGGATGGCTGGCGTGACCGCGCCGCCGAGCAGCACGGCCCCGAGTGGGCGTCCCGAGGACATCGACACGGGATTCTGGCTGTGGATCGCGGCTCTGCCGCTGATGGTGATCGGGTATGTCATCGACCTGTCGACGACGCGTCTGCCGAACGCCTCGGGCTTCATCTACGCGGTGTCCGGATTGTTCGTCGTGGTGATCGCCGCCGTGGTGGCCACATTCGCTGTGCTGATGCGGCTGGGGTATCGGTGGCCGCGCACGGTGCTGACCGCCGCCGGTCTGACATCGGTGTTCTACTCGGTCGCCAGCCTGTTCACCGTGGACCGTCCCGAACTGGCCGCACTGGGGTTTGCGGCCTGCACCATCATCGGGTCGGTGCTGATAGTCGGGGGCATCGTGCTGCTGCACCGCAAAGACACTCACCAATACCTCACCCGTTAGGCTGGCCCGGATATGACCCAACCCACATCTGTGCCGCGTCCGGCCATCGTCAACATCGCATTCTGGCTGGTAATCGCCGGTGCGGCGCTGCTGCTGGCCGGTGGCTTGCTCGGCCTGACCAGCGCGTTCGGTACGCCGCGCAGCTCGTTCTCTCCAGACCTGTCCGACGGTGAGGTTCGCAGCATCGTCATCATGCGCGGCGGGATCAGCGCCCTGCTGGTGTTGTCGGGGGTGGCGCTGAGCTTCCTGGCCGGACGTGCCCGCAACGGTGATCTGCGCTTCCGTCGCTCGACGGTGTGGCTGTCGGCGTCGCTGGTGGCGCTGGTGTTCGTCCTGACGTTGCTGGCCCCGTTCTCGATCACGCCGGTGGCCCTGTTCGGAATTGTGCCGGTGGCCATCGGTGCGACGCTGTTCATGCGGCCCGCGGCCTCTGACTTCTTCCTGGAGGCGAAGTGACCGAGGGCGATACGAGCGATCAGGTGACCGCCGAAGAGGTGCTCTTCAGAGAGCCCGGCGGGACCTGGTGGTGGCTGCTGGCCGGTCCGGCCGCCGGTGGGGCGATGATGGCGATCCAGCTGTCCGGTGGGGCCGGCGTCCAGCTCGGTGTGCCCGCGATATTCATGATCCTGGTCAGCGGTTTCCTGGCGATCCAGATCAAGGCGGCCCGTATCCACACCTCGGTGGAGTTGACGCCCACCACGTTGCGGCAGGGCACCGAGCTCGTGAAAATCGCCGACATCGTCCGGATCTTCCCGGAACCCAAGCGCCACGAAACCGAGAAGTGGCAGACCTACCGTGCCTTCGGTGAGCTCAGCGGTGTGCCGCGCGGGCGCACCGGCATCGGGATCAAGCTGACCGAGGGGCGCTCGGGCCAGGCTTGGGCGCGCCGGCACCGCACGCTGCGCGGGGCGTTGGAGCAGCTGGTGGGAGAGCCCAGCTCGTGAAGCGCACCGCGCTGATCCAACTGGTGCTGGCCGGTCTCACTCTGGTGGGCGCGGTGGTGAGCTGGCTGGCCGCCGGTTCGAGGGAGAAGGTGCCGCCGATCCTCGAGGGGCAGCCCGAGATGACGACGATGGTCTACTACCCGCCGCTGATCGTGCTGGCGCTGGCCCTGCTCACCGCGGCCGGGGTGCTCGCGGTGCTGGGTGTCGCGAGGTTGCGCGCCTCCCGTTAGAAGGGCGGCGGGTCCGGGTCGTTGTTGTTCACGGCATCGCCCTTGCCACTGTTGACGATGTCCGCTGGTGCGGTGGCGCCGTCTCTGGCCGCGTGTACCAGGGCGAGTTCGGTTGCGTTGCGGGTGCGTTCGGCGTTGATGCGGTGTGCGCGGTCCTGGGCGCGGGTGCGTTGCCGGGTGGGCATCTTGACGCTGCTGTGATCGTCGTGGATGAGGCTGATGTGTCGCGGCGGCGGGACGGTGGTGTGGATGTTCCAGTGCGGGAACAGGATCGCCGCACCCGGGGTGCTGACATAGGCGTGCCCGGTCGGCGAGGTCCATTCCGTGGCGCCGTCGGGCCGCGCCTTCACGGTCCAGCCGTTCGGGCCGGAGCGGAACGTTTTCACCAAATGATGTTCACGGCAGAGCGGACGCAAATTGCCCGGATGGGTGGCCCCGGCCGGCCACGGGATCACGTGGTCCAAATCGCAGCGGTGTGCCGGTTTCGAGCAGCCCGGGAAGCTACAGGTCTGCGAACACATCCGCACGAACGCGGTCAGCGCGGCCGAGGGCCGGTATTGGCGTTCAGTGGGCAGGTCGGCGACCTCGCGCAGGAGCCGGACTTTGGCGCCGGTGGCGATGAGGTCGGCGAGCATGGCGGCCGGGATGACGGTGCCGTCGAGCATCACCCCGGGGCCCGCCCCGGGGAAGGTGGCCGCAGGCGCGGGGGTATGGGCCGCGGGCTGGGCAGGCGCGTCCGGTTCCGGGTTAGGCGCCGGCTCAGGGGTGGGCTCAGGCTCGGGTTCCTCGCTGCCAGGCTGTGGTGCGGGTTCGGGCTGACCGGATCCCTCCGGCGACGGGGTGGGCTGCGGCCCAGGCCCGGTGTCCGGGGCGGGCCGGGCATCGGTACCGGGCACCTGATCGGCCAGCATGTAGATGTTCACCGCCGTCGACCGCGGATCTTTGCCACTACCCGCACAGTCCGGGTCCCCGCACCGGCAGGTCAACCGCTGCAGCGACGGCCCGACGATGCCGAGGGCACCCAGGGCGTCGGCGCGGCGTTCCCGCACGGTGCGCGGATCATTGGGGCACACGGTGTCCGCGAGATCGTTGAGGCGCTGCTGCAGGGCTTGTTTGTCGGTGGCCCGCAGCCGTCCCCAGAACGAGCACACCCCGTTGGGGTCGTTGCGGTCGTCGAACTCGACGTAGAGGTCTTTGGCGGCGGCCTTGGACCGGATCACCGCGATCGGGTCGAATTTCTCCACCCAGAAATCCACCGCCCGGATCAGCGCGGCTTCCGACAGCGCCCCGTAGTGGGTGGCTTCTGCGGCGATCGCGGCATCGATCAACGCCAACGCATCCTCGTCGGTGACCAGATGGGTGCGCCAGGTGATCTCTCCGATCACTCTCGCCGACACCGCCCCCGCCGCGAACAACGCCGCGGTGCGCGGCAGCCGCTCCCGCAGCGCCACCCCGATGCGCATCTGAGTCGAGGCTGCGTGCGGACTCAGGTTGCAGGCCGCACTCACCTGCGTTTTCGCGAACGCCCACCCATCGATCACCTGATGGGCGGTGACGTCGTCCTCGTCATCGCACCGGCGTGCGGTGACCTCGGCGACCAGGGCCAGCCGATCCGCGGCCGCCATGGCCTCCGACCGGGTCGCGTCCGTCAACGCGGAGATGAGCTGTTCATCGCTCATCCCCGCGAGTGCGGACCGATCCGAGGCATCGAACATACTTTCGATCATAGATCGACCCACCGACAATTTTGTGGGCCGCGCCACATCCAATTGGAACAAAGTTCGAATTCTGTAACACTGTGTCCATGACGGAACTGGCCGAGAACACTCCCGAGGCTCTGGACGACGCATTGCCGCTCGGGCCCGACTCCCTGGTGTGGAAATACTTCGGTGAGAACCGGATGTTCCTCATCGGCCCTCGCCCCGCGGTGCTGCAGAACATGCTGGCCGAACTCGGCCAGGGCGTGCTGGACCATTCGGTGTTCTTCTCCGATACCGCCGCCCGGGTCAAGCGTTCGCTGCCGCCGATCTTCATGACCGTCTACGGAAGCGAGGACGACAACCGGGGCACCCAGGTCCGGGACTTCCACAAGGAGATCAAGGGCGATATGCCCGACGGGAAGCGCTACCACGCACTGGACCCCGAGACCTATTACTGGGCGCACGCCACCTTCGTCGAGCAGGTGTTGTATTTCGCCGACACCTTCGTCAAGCGCCTCACCGACGCCGAGAAGGAACAGATCTACCTGGAGTCCAAGACGTGGTACCGCCGCTACGGCGTCAGCGATCGCCCGATGCCGGACACGTACGCGGACTTCGTGCAGTACTGGGACCGGATGATGAACGAGATCCTGGTGGCACACAAGACCGCTCAGTACGGCGTCGGCTATGTGACCAAGGGCTTCCCGCGCCCCAAGGGTGTGCATCCGCTGGCATGGAAAGTCATCGCCCCGGTCTTCAATCCGCTCGCCGCATTCCTCACCACCGGTGGTATGCCGCCGCAGGCCCGGGACATGCTGAACCTGCCCTGGAGTGATCGCAAGGAGAAGGCCTACCAGGCATTCGCCGCATTCTGGCGGTCCCGCCCGGTGAACTGGCTGTGGGACCGGCTGCCAATGTCGTTGCGGTACAACAAGTACGCAATCCAGGGTTATGCCAACGCCTGATGCGACGCAATCCATCCTGGATGCGGCGCTGATCGAATTCGAGCGGCACGGTATTCGCCGTGTCGCGCTCGATGATGTCGCGCGCCGCGCCGGGGTCAGCCGCACCACGATCTACCGGCGCTTCGCCAACCGTGACGAACTGGTCAGCGCGGTCATCGAGCGCGAGAACGAATCGTTGTTCGCCGACATTGCCGTTGCACTGAAAAATGCTGGGCCGCAGTCCAACTATTACGTGGAAGCCTTCACGTTGTCGATCATGCGTTTCCGGCGCCACCGGGTGCTCAACCAGATGATCGCCGACGACCCGGCGCTTGCGCAGGAGATGCTGCACCAGCACTACGGGGCCGCCGTCGAACGGATGGCCGCCGCGCTGCGGGTGATCTTCCCGGAAGGTTTTGCCGAGCGGATCGGCGCGCCCGTGGTCAACGACCTGGCCGACACTATCCTGCGGTACGCCGCCATGGTGCTACTGCTGCCGAGCATGCAGCCGGTCCAGACCGAGGACGAGGTGCGCGCCTTCGCCACCAGGCATTTTCTGCCCAGTCTGCCGGCGGCGCTGCGTTCGGTGTCCGCCTGATTGTTTGGTGGGTCACACATTCGGTCATCCGTATCCCATGACCGAAACACCAGATCCCGAAAAGATCGCAAACTACGAGGACAACCGTCCTACATCCGTGCTGCCCGGCAGCGACGGAACGGTGAGTGGAACCGCCGTCAGCGACTGGCTGGACGAAGACGGAAATCCGATCTACAACAAGGACTCCAAAGAATAAGCTGGCCGGGTGACCTTGGACCCGCAGTCAGAGCTGGAGAAGACCGCCACCGCGTTCGTCGAGATGGCCCACTCCATCGTGTGGGCTTCGGTGGCCACGGTGGACGCCGACAGCAAGCCTCGCACCCGGATCCTGCATCCCATCTGGGAGTGGGACGGCACCGACCTGTTCGGTTGGGTGGCGACGGTGCCGTCGAAGGTCAAACGTGAGCATCTCGCCGTGAACCCATACGTGTCGGTCAGCTACTGGGCCCCCAACCACGACACCTGCAGTGCGGAGTGCCTGGTCGAATGGTATTTCGATGAGACGACCCGAACTGCGGTGTGGGACAAGTTCGTCAACGCACCGCCGCCCCTGGGGTACGACCCCACGATCATCCCGGGCTGGGACTCACCGATGGCGCCGTCGTTCGCCGTACTGCGGTTGGCGCCGTACCGGCTGCGGGTCATGCCCGGCACGGTGATGACGGCCGGCCAGGGAGAAGTGCTCAGCTGGCGCGCGTGAGCAGCAGCGCGGATCCGATCGGCGCAATGCGCAGGAGATACCGCCACGGCGCATCGGCCACCGCTACGGCCTCCTTCAGCGGTACCACCCGCGGCTGCTCGACCAGTAGGCTGCGGCCGTCGATCTGCACCCGCCCGGAGCCGGAAGCCAGCAGGTTGCGGACCCAATCCGTGTCCGAGCCGTAGGGCAGGAGCACCGCGACACCGTCGGATGTCGGGAAGGCGGTCACCGGTGTGCGGTAGCCGGTTCCGGTCTTGCGCCCGACGTGGTCCACGGCCGCCCACAACGGGACATACCCGGCAAGGGGCTCGACCAGCGGGTTGACGTAGTTGCGGTTGAACTCGGCCCGTCGGCGCGCAAACAACATGCCCGAATTCTAGAGTCGGCGCAACGCCGCCGCGGGGTTGTCGCAGACATTGCGCAGCAGATTCTCAAACTGCGCCAGCAGATTACGAATAAACTCCGCGCTGTAGAGCGCGGTGCGGTAGCTGGCCTCCAGCACCATGGTGGTGCCGTTGTCCACGACATTGATGAACAGTTCGAACGTCTCGGCCCGGCGCACCAGGGTCTCATATCCCACGGTCAGACCGGTGTGCCGGATGTCGTCATCGCGGACATCGATGTTGAAGACGATGCTGACCAGAGGTGGACGGTTGCCGACCCGGGGCAGGCTGAGGTGCTGTAGCAGCGTGCCCATGCTGACGCCCTGGTGATCGTAGGCGTCCAGCAGTGCGCCGCGGGTGGCGCGCAGCGCGTCGGTGAAGCCGTCCACCTCGCTGATCTGCAGTCGCAGCGGCAGCAGATTCACGCAGTGCCCCACCAGATGTCCTTGACCATGGAAGGACTGACCGGCAGCGGCCAACCCGATGACGAGATCGTCCTGTCCGGTGCGCCGCTGCAGCAGTGCGGCGAAACCGGTCAACATGGTGGCCACCAGGCTGGCCCCGTGGGCGCTGCCCACGCTGCGCAACCGGGTGACCAGTTCGGCATCCAGCGGGCGGTCCACCCGGGCCGCCGACAGATCGTCATCGGCTGCCGGGCTGATATCGCCCGGCATCTGCGGCGGTGCGGGTACCTCGCGCAGCTGCTTGAGCCAATAGTCCTGGTGCAGTTGGCCTTCCCGCGATCGTAGGAAATGGTGCTCGATCGCGCTGTAGTCCGCGTAGCGCGGTGCCGCGGGTAGCTCGGCGCCGCGGCCCTCCACCTGTGCGGAGTACAGCGCGGCCAGCTCGCTGAGCACGACCGCTCCCGACCAGCCGTCGCACACCGCGTGGTGGGCGATGAACAGCAGTGCGTGGCGTTCGGCGCCGAGGCGGACCAGCCGGAACCGCACCAGCGGGCCGTTGCGCAGATCGAACCGGCTGCTCATCTCGTGTTCGTGGATCCGGTTCAGCGCCGCAGTACGGGTCGGCTCATCGAGACCGGACAGATCGTGCACCGCCAGATCCAGTTCGCGCGCGGTGTCGATCAGCAGTGACCGGCCGTCCCGGGAGAACCGGGCCCGCAGTGATTCGTGCCGGTCGAGCAGGGTCTGCAGGGCGTGCCGCAGGGCCCACTCATGGAGCTTGCCGTCCAAGCTCAGGCTCAGCCCTTCGTTGTAGGCGACGCTGTCGTCCCCGACGAAGCGTGCGGCCATCCACACCTCGCGCTGAGATTCGGTGCTGGGCAACGACATCGTGGCCCCGTCCGCGCTGACGGTGGCGCCGAACAGTTCGGCCGTGGGCGCCACGTCATCGAAGAACCCGCCCTGTTTCATCTGGGCGATGGCGTAGGCGAAGGCGTCGACGATGGACTGCACCTCGGCCTCGCCGTGCTCGGTGGTCAGATAGTTCGGCCGGGCGTCCCAGGCGTTCACTCCCGCCTCGCGCAGGAAGTAGTAGAACAGCTCGCCGAACGCGAGTTCCTGGGTCCATTCCGGTTTCATCAAGGAGCCGAACCGGCCGATGTGCATCGGCACACCCTCGGATCGGAACAGCGCATTCAGCCGGTCCACCAACCCCTCTGCGGTGGCATTGACCTGCTCCTGCAGGCCGGGATTGTTCTTCATGTGCTGCAGCGTGGCGTGCACCACGGCCATCGTCAGTGGGTGCCGGACGAAGGTGCCGGCAAAGTAGGTGACGCCGACCTCGGGCATCGAGTCGTCCCCGAACTGCCAGCTGCCCCCGTCGAGGGCATCCATGAACCGGGCGGTACCGGCCAGTGCGCCGACCGGCAGGCCGGCCCCGAAAACCTTGCCATAGCAGCCGATGTCGGCCTTCACGCCCCACACACCCTGAGCGCCGGCCCAATGCACCCGGAACCCGCACACCACCTCGTCCATGATCAGCGCGGCGCCACTCTCGTCGCAGATCTTGCGGACCTCGCGCACATAATCGGCGGGTTGCAGGTCGGGCTTGCGGGACTGCACCGGTTCGATGAGCACCGCCGCGAGTTCGTGCGCCCGTTCTCGCAGCACCGCAAGCGATTCCGCGGTGCCGTACTCCAGGACGATGGTGTTGGCCACGCTCTCCGCCGGGACGCCGGGTGCGGCGGGTACGGTGCGCCCGCTCGGGGTGCTGCGCACCAGCACCTCGTCGGTGATGCCGTGATAGTCGCCTTCGTGCTGCACGATCAGGTTGCGCCCGGTCACCGTGCGGGCCAGCCGGATGGCGGCCAGCACCGCCTCGGAACCGGTGTTGCAGAACGCGACCCGCTCGTGCCCGGTCATCTCACCGAACAGCTTGGCGCATTCGCCGGCCACCGCGTTCTGCGGGCCGATGATGATGTCCCGCTCGACCTGGGCGTGCACGGCCTCGACCAGGAAATCGGGCCGGTGCCCGAAGAAGACCGAACCGAAGCCGTTGGTGATGTCGACGTAGTCGTTGCCGTCGATGTCGGTGAACCGCGGGCCCTTGGAGGTGTCTGCCACGATCGGGTACACCAGGTCCTTCCACAGCGGCCGGAACCCCGACACCGCCCGCGGATCTGCCAGGTGGGGACGGTGCTCATCGGCATAGCTGCGGCTGCGGGCGGTCCGTGCGGTGTAGCGGGCGATGAACTCGTCCAGCGCCGCCCGCTGCCGGGGCGTCAGGGCCTCGTCGGCGTTCGTGCTGATCCGGGCGCCCGCGCCGAAGACCTTGGGTGCCGGGGTGTCCGCGCCGGATTCCAGCTGGGCCAACTGCGCGGCAAGGGCTGCGGGAGTGGGGAACTCCTCCAGCAGTTGCCGGAACCGCAGCGTCACCGAGCGACGCTGGTTGATCTGGGTGGTGATCTGGGTGAGCAGCAGCGAATCGAAACCCATCTCCAGGAAGGAGCGGTGATCGTCGTCGGGCCCGATGTCCACGCCGGCCACCTCGGCGAACAACGTCCGTACGAAGGCGGACATCCGGTCCGCCGGCTCGGCCCGTGTCTCATCCTGTGGCGCAGTCGATTCCGCCGCCTCCGCCGCGGCCGGAACCGGCAACCCCGCCTGCGGAGTCAGCCAGTGCCGGGTCTTGGCGAACGGATAGGTCGGCAGGCCGACCCGGATCCGGGTCTCCCCGGCGTGCACCCGGCGCGCATCGGTGTCCACGCCGGCAAGAAACAGCCGGGCCACCGCGGTGGCGAGGTGCTCGGCGTCGTCGGCACCGGCGGCGCCGGAGTGCGGGAGCGAGGCCACCGCGTCGACCCCGGACTGGCGGGCCGCGGCGGTGAGGTTCTGGCCCGGGCCGCATTCCAGCAGAACACAGCCCGGTGTCCCGGTGACGTGTGCCAGGGCGGGAGCGAAGCGCACCGCGTTGCGCAGTTGCTCTGCCCAGTAGTGCGGGTCCTGGGCCTGTTCGGCGGTGATCGGCAGCCCGGTCAGGCTGGAGTAGAACGGTAGCGCCGGTGCGCTGCGCGGGTACTGCGCGATCACCCGGGCGAAGGGTCCGACGATCGGGTCCATCATCGGTGAGTGGAACGCGTGGCTGGTGTGCAGGTCGGTGCTGGGTACCCCGACGGATTCCAGCTGCGTGCGCACCGTGTCGAGTTCGGCGTGGGGCCCGGACAGCACGGTCAGTTGCGGGGAGTTCACCCCCGCGACCGCCACCGATCCGGCCGGCAGCCCGTCGAGGACCGCCTGCGCATCCGGTTCGGACAGCCGCACCGCCAGCATCCCGCCCGCGGGCATGGACTGCATCAACCGGGCGCGTTCGGCGAGGATCAGCAGGGCATGCTCCAGTTCGAACACGCCGGCCAGGGTGGCGGCCACGAACTCGCCGACGCTGTGGCCGATCATGTTGTGCGGCTTGCACCCCCAGCTCATCCACTGTCTGGCGGTGGCGTAACTGATGGTGAAGATTGCCGGCTGGGCAAGTTGGGTGCCCCGCAGCACGCCGTCGTCGCCGGCGCCGAAGAGCACCTCGCGCAGATCGACTCCCAGGGCGGGCAGCAGAATGTCGGCGCACTGGTTGACCGCGCCGCGGAACACGCTCTCGGTTTCGTACAACCGGCGACCCATCCCGGTGTGCTGCGCGCCCTGGCCGGGGAAGCCGAACACCAGGTGTGGCCGGGCATGCGGATCGCGTCCGGTGCGGACGGCTCGGGGGTCGCTCAATCGGGCGGCCGCCTCCGCGGGGGTGCGGGCCACCACCGCGGCGCGGTACCGGTGGCGGTTACGGCCCACATCGAGCGTGTAGGCGACGTCGGCGAGGGACTCCGTGGAGCCCGCCAATGCGTCGGCGAGTTCGGTGATCTGGGCCTGCAGCGCCTCGGCCGAGCGTGCCGAGAGCCGCAGTACCTGCCATTCGCGGCGGGCCGGGCTGACCGGTCGGTCCGGCCCCTGCTCCAGGATGGCGTGGAAGTTGGTGCCGCCGAACCCGAATGAGGACAGCGCGCCGCGGCGTGGTCCATCGGTGACCCAGCGGTTGCGGGTGGCATTGACGAAGAAGGGGGAGGACTCGAACGCACAGTCCGGGTTGGGCGTGTCGACGTGCAGCGTGGCCGGGCGTTCACCGTGCCGCAGCATCAACGCCAGCTTGATGGTGCCGGCCATGGCGGCGGCGGCATCCAGGTGACCGATGTTGGTCTTCACGCTGCCGATCGCGCAGAAGCCCGTGTCGGCGGTGTCTTCGCGCCAGGACTCGGTGATCGCGGCGACCTCGATGGGATCCCCGAGCGGGGTTCCGGTGCCGTGGGCCTCCAGCACCCCGATGCTGCGGGCGTTGATCCCGGCCCGGTCGAGTGCGCTGCGCACCACGGCCCGTTGCCCGGCGATACTCGGCGCGGTGAAACTGGCCCGCGCGGCGCCGTCGTTGTTCAGTGCGGTGGCGCGAATGACCGCGTGGACGGTGTGCCCGTCGGCGATGGCGTCCTGCAGGCGGCGCAGCACCACACAGGCACCGCCGCCGGTCAGCACCATGCCGGTGGCCTCGGCGTCGAAGGCGCGCACCTTCCCGTCGGCGCTCAGCGCCCCGCCGGGGATGTGCTCGTGCCCGTGCCGGTACTGCCACGGCAGCGATGCGCCGCCGGCGAGTGCGACGTCGCAGTCGTCGGCCAGCAGCGCCTGGCACGCCAGATGCAGTGCCGCGCCACTGGATGAACACGCCGTCTGCACGCTCATCGCCGGGCCGGTCAGGCCGAGCTTGTAGGCGATGCGGGTGGCGGCGTAGTCCTTGTCGTTGCCCACCAGCGCGTAGCCCAGCCCGTAGTCGCCGGTCTGATCGTGGGGCAGGACGTTTCGGGTGAGGTAGCTGTTGGCGGCCACGCCGGCGTAGATCCCGGTGCGCAGAGTGCTTGTGGCGGTGGCCAGTCCGGCATCCTCGAAGGCGGCCACCGCGGTCTGCAGAAGCAACCGCTGCTGCGGGTCGATCCGTTCGGCCTCGTGCGGGGTGTAACCGAAGAAAGTGTGGTCAAAGGTGTCGGTGTCGGTCGCCCAGCCGCTCACCGGGACCCAGTCCGGGTTGGCCGGATCTTCCTCGAGCAGCTCCAGAGAATCCACCCCGTCGAGCAGATTGCGCCAGAACGTGCGTACGTCGGGGGCGCCGGGCACCCGGGCGGCCATGCCGACGATCGCGATGAGGTCGCCGTCGGCCGGGCGCGGGCGCCGCGGTGCAGCGGGTGCCACGACGGTGACCGGCTCGGGGGCGGCCAGCTTGGCGGCCACCCCGGCGATCGTCGGTGACTCGAAGAACGCCGTGATGGACAGCGGTGCACCCGGTGCCGACCCGCATTCGGCGTTGACGCGGGCGACCAGCCGGGTCGCCAGCAGCGAGTTGCCGCCCAGTTCGAAGAACGGGTCATCGACGCCCACCCCGGAGAAGCCCAGCAGGTCCTCCCAGAGGGTGGTCAACGTGCGCTCCAACTCGGCGGCGGGTGGGCGGTGGGCGGTGGCCAGCGCCGGGCGACCGAGCGCCGGTTCGGGCAGGGCCCTGCGGTCCACCTTGAAGCTGGCGTTGACCGGGAAGGCGTCCATGAAGGTGTAGGTCGCCGGGATCATGAAGTCCGGAAGGATCTGCGCCAGTTCGGCATTGAGTGCGGTGGGTGGCAGCGAAGCCGCGGTGCGCAGGTAAGCCGCCACGTAGCGCTCCCCGTCGGGCCGCGACGGTGCGGTCACCACGCTCTCCAGCACCCCGGGGATGCGGTTGAGCGCCTGTTCGATCTCACCGAGTTCCACCCGGTGGCCGCGGATCTTGACCTGATGGTCGATGCGGCCGTGGTAGAGGAACACGCCGTCGGCGCGTTGGCTGACCAGATCACCCGTGCGGTAAAGAGTTTCGCCGCCGAGTGGATCTGCGACGAACGCCGCGGCGGTCTGCTCGGGCAGATTGCGGTAGCCGGCGCCGACACAGACGCCCTGCACGCACATCTCGCCCTTCTCACCGGGAGCGACCGGACGCAGGTCGCGGTCGCGCACGGTCAGCACGATATCGGGCAGCGCGGTACCCAGCGGGCAGTCTCCGCCGGTGCTCAGGTCGGCATCGGTCACCTCGTGGGCGGCAATGGTGTCGGCGCATTCGGTGGGCCCGTAGCCGTTGAAGAGCACCGGGCGGGTGTCGGCATGGGTGAGCCAGCGGCGGAACCGGTCCAACCGCAACGCTTCCCCGAGGATCAACAACCGCCGCACCCCGGCCATCTGCGCGTAGCTCTGTGGGCTGCCGTCCTCGATCAGGCCGAGTAGGCCGGTGGGCGTGTGGTTCAGGGTGTTGACACCGAAGTCGACGATGGCGGCCCGGATCCGCGGCGGGTCGTAGACGGGGGAGTCGTAGAGCACCACGGTGCCGCCGCACAGCAGCGGAGAGCAGATGGCCTTGCTGGTGATGTCGAAGCCGATGGAGGTCGCCACCAGCGCCCGAGTGTCCGGTCCGACCCCGAACCCGTCGATCATCCAGCGGTTGACGTTCACCGCGCCACGCTGGAAGTTCAGGGTGCCCTTGGGTTTTCCGGTCGAGCCGGAGGTGTAGATGGAGTACACCAGGTCATCGGCGCGGCCCGCGGGCGGGTTGGCCGGGTCGGTGCCGTCGTCAGGGCCCAGTCGCACGACCCGCGTGTCGGTGGTGATCCCCATGGCGCGCAGTGCGTCGGCGTCACGGTCGGTGACGAGGGCGAACGGCTGGGCGTCGGCCAAGATCCCGTTGATGCGGGCGGCCGGGTAGGTCGGGTCCAGCGGGATGTAGTAGCCGCGGGCCTTGAGGATGCCCAGCAACGCGATCGGCAGCAGCGGGGTGCGGTCGCACAGGAAGGCCACCCCGGCACCCGGTGTCAGCCCGGCGTCGATCAGGCGGTGCGCGAGCCGGTTGGCCCGGCCGTTGAGCTCGGCGTAGGTCAGAGTGGCGTCGCGGTGCACGACGGCCTCGACGTCCGGGGTGCGGGCGGCCTGTTCGGCGAACAGGTCCTGGATGGTGCTCACGCGGCGGCCTTGCGGGCGCAGACGGTCAGGAAGCGCATGCCCGACACCTCGGTCTCGTATCGTTCGGCCACCTCCCAGCCCGCCCGGCCGAGCAGATACGGGTGGTTGTGGCAGAAGCTGAACTCACCGCCGTGCGGGCGGGATGCGGTCTCGGTGGTCAGGTCATAGCCGGCGTAGACCGGTTCGGTGATCAGCCACCAGCCGCCGCGTTCGGCCGTGATCCGGTAGAGCTCGGTGACCTTCTCCTCGGGCAGGTACTCCAGGACGCCGGCGTTGGAGAAGTACGCCCAGCCCGTGCCCGCGTTCGCGTCGATCCAGGACACCGCCTCGGCGGCGACGAACCCCAACCGGTCGTCGTGCTGCCAGCGGCGGGCGTTGGTGCGGGTCGCCTCGGCGTTGATGTCGACGCCGACGAAGCGCCCGATCTCGGGTAGTCGGTGGCTGAGGTACTCCAGGGCCAGCCCGTTGCCGCTGCCGATCTCGCACAGCGTGGGGCAGGTGCGGGCCGCCAGTTCCTCGCGCAGGAACGCCAGCGGGCGGGCGTGTTCGGCCAGGAACCACTGCTCGAACCGGTCGGCGATGCCCGGGTCGGTGCTGAACCGGGCACCGCCGGGCCCGGCCCAGAACCGCTGGTGCAGCGCGCTCAGGGCCGGCCAGTCGGCCGGGGTCGCACGGTGGGTCCAGCCGGCCATCATCAGCCGGTCGGTCGGCGAGAAGGTGGCCGGGTCGCCCTGTGCCAGCAGGGACCGGCCGTAGCGGGGCCGCAGGCGCAGCAGCGCGCGACCGAGGCCGATCTTGACCGCTCGCCGCCGGCCGGCCGCGGGAAGGGCGAACGGATAACGGATCCCGGCCTCGCGGATAGGTAGCTGATCTGTCACAGAGATTTCCCTAACTATGCATAATCGGGATGATTATCCGTTAAAGCAGGGATTTTGCACGAAGTCGAGAGTTTGCGATACCGCTGTGTGGGATTTGCCACGTACCGAGCTTGCGGGCCCGGCGGAAAGCGTCCACTACACCCTGTAGTTGCCGGGGCGGCGCTGACTGGGACACTGGAGGCCATGAGTTTGTCCGTATCGGCATCCGCAGCGTTGTTCGCCGACGCGTCCTCGGTGATCCCCGGAGGGGTGAACTCCCCGGTGCGGGCGTTCAGCGCAGTCGGCGGCACGCCGCGCTTCATCACCTCGGCCAACGGCTACTGGCTGACCGACGCCGACGGCAATCGCTACGTCGATCTGGTGTGCTCGTGGGGCCCGATGATCCTCGGCCATGCGCACCCCGAGATCGTCGAGGCCGTGCAGCGCGTCGCCGCGGACGGGCTGTCCTTCGGCGCCCCGACCCCCGCGGAGACCGAGCTGGCCCGCGAACTCGTCGACCGGGTCGGCCCGGTGGAGCGCATCCGGTTCGTCAACTCCGGCACCGAGGCGACCATGAGCGCCATCCGGCTGGCCCGCGGGTTCACCGGCCGCCCCAAGATCATCAAGTTCTCCGGCTGCTACCACGGCCACAGCGATGCCCTGCTGGCCGACGCCGGTTCCGGTGTGGCGACGCTGGGGCTGCCGTCCTCCCCGGGGGTCACCGGTGCGGCCGCCGCCGACACCATCGTGCTGCCCTATAACGACGTCGCCGCCGTGGAAGAAACCTTCGCCGCCCACGGTGAGCAGATCGCCTGCGTCATCACCGAGGCCAGCCCCGGCAACATGGGCACCGTGGCGCCGCTGCCCGGCTACAACGCGGCGCTACGCCGGATCACCGCCGCGTACGGCGCGCTGTTGATCCTCGACGAGGTGATGACCGGATTCCGGGTCAGCCGGGCCGGCTGGTACGGCCTCGATCCGGTAGACGCCGACCTGTTCACGTTCGGCAAGGTGATGAGCGGTGGGCTGCCCGCCGCCGCATTCGGGGGCCGCGCCGAGGTGATGGAACGGCTCGCGCCGCTCGGCCCGGTCTAT
Organism: Mycolicibacterium diernhoferi; assembly: GCF_019456655.1. Lineage (NCBI taxonomy): Bacteria > Bacillati > Actinomycetota > Actinomycetes > Mycobacteriales > Mycobacteriaceae > Mycobacterium > Mycolicibacterium diernhoferi. The sequence goes on from NZ_CP080332.1 coordinate 950,882, forward strand.
CAGGCGGGCACGCTGTCCGGGAACCCGGTGGCCATGGCCGCCGGACTGGCCACCCTGCGCGCCGCCGACGACGCCGTCTACGCCACGCTCGACGCCAACGCCGACCGGTTGGACGCCCTGCTCACCGGGGCGCTCACCGAAGCCTCCGTCGCGCACCGGATCGCGCGCGCCGGAAGCTTCCTGACGGTCTTCTTCGGGGAGTCCACCCCCACCGACTTCGCCTCCGCCAAGGCCACCGAGACCTGGCGTTACCCGGCCTTCTTCCATGCGCTGCTGGACGCCGGGGTGTACCCGCCCTGCAGCGCCTTCGAGACGTGGTTCGTGTCAACGGCTCTCGATGACGATGCGTTCGACAAGATCGCCGCCGCCCTGCCGCACGCCGCCCGGGCTGCCGCGCAAGCCGCCAGGCCCATGCAGTGAGCGCCCCCGTCCGCACGACGGTGCACGTCATGCGTCACGGTGAGGTGTTCAATCCGGAGAAGGTGCTCTACGGCCGGTTGCCCGGCTACAACCTGTCCGACCGTGGCCGCGCGCAGGCCCAGTCGGCGGCGGACTGGCTCGCGTCCAAGGACGTCACCTACGTGGTGGCCTCGCCGCTGGAACGGGCGCAGCAGACCGCGGCGCCGATCGCCGCCGTGCACGGGCTGGACATCGATACAGACACCGATTTGATCGAATCGTGGAACGACTTCGAGGGAAAGCGGGTGGCGCCCGGCGACGGTGCCCTGCGTGACCCGCGGAACTGGCCCAAGCTGCGCAACCCGCGCAAACCGTCGTGGGGTGAGCCCTACGACGAGATCGCGCCGCGGATGATCGCCGCGTTGCACCGGGCCCGCAAGGAGGCGGCCGGGCACGAGGCCGTCTGCGTCAGCCACCAACTGCCGGTGGAGACGCTGCGCCGGGCGATGACCGGGCGCAAGCTGCCGCATCTCCCGCTGCCGAACAGCCGGCTGTGCAATCTGGCGTCGATCACCTCGTTCACCTTCGACGACGACCGCCTGATCCGGTGGGGTTATACGGAGCCCTGGGGTATCTAGTGAAACTGCTTGTCGCCCTGGCGATGTCGCTGGCGTTGCTGGTCACCGGCTGTAGTACCGGCGACGACGCCGTCGCTCAGGGCGGGACGTTCGAGTTCGTCGCGCCCGGCGGAAAGACCGACATCTTCTACGATCCGCCCGAATCGCGAGGCACTCCGGGCGCGCTGGCCGGACCGGATCTGATGGACCCGGACCGGACGCTGGCGTTGTCGGATTTCCCCGGCCAGGTCGTCGTGATCAACATCTGGGGTCAGTGGTGTGGCCCGTGCCGGTCGGAGATGCCGCATCTGCAGCAGGTCTACGACGACACGCGTGACCTCGGCGTGCAGTTCCTGGGCATCGATGTGCGAGACAACAACCGGGATGCCGCAGTCGATTTCATCACCGACCGAAACATCACCTTCCCGTCGATCTACGACCCGTCGATGCGCACCATGATCGCGTTCGGCGGGAAGTTCCCGACCACCGTCATCCCATCGACGCTGGTGCTGGACCGCCGGCACAGGGTGGCCGCGGTGTTCCTGCGTGAGCTGCTGGCCGAGGATCTGCAACCGGTGGTCGAACGCCTGGCGGCCGAAAAGTGATTGCGCGATGACCGATCTCATCACCGGTGGGCCGCTGCTGCTGGCCATCGGGCTGAGCCTGCTGGCCGGGTTGGTGTCGTTCGCGTCGCCGTGCGTGGTGCCGCTGGTGCCCGGATACCTGTCCTATCTCGCCGGCGTGGTCGGGGTCGCCGAGGGTTCGGTGGGGGCAGAGAACTCGGCGCGCGGGGGCCGCTGGCGGGTGGCCGGCGCGGCCGGCCTGTTCGTGGCGGGGTTCACCGTGGTGTTCCTGCTCGGCAGCGTCGCGGTGCTCGGCATGACCACCGCACTGATCACCAATCAGGAACTGCTGCAACGCATCGGCGGTGTGGTGACGATCGCGATGGGTCTGGTGTTCATCGGGTTCGTCCCGCTGCTGCAACGCGAGGCACGCTTCGCGCCGCGTCAGCTGTCCACGCTGGCGGGGGCGCCGTTGCTGGGGGCGGTCTTCGCGCTGGGCTGGACGCCGTGCCTGGGGCCGACCCTGACCGCGGTGATCGCGGTGTCCTCGGCCACCGAGGGGTCCGCGGTGGCGCGTGGGATCACCCTGGTGATCGCCTACTGCCTCGGCCTGGGACTGCCGTTCATCCTGCTCGCCTTCGGGTCGGCGCGGGCGGTCCGCGGACTGGGCTGGCTGCGGGCGCACACCCGCGGCATCCAGGTTTTCGGCGGGATTCTGATGATCGCGGTGGGTGTCGCGCTGGTGACCGGATTGTGGGGAGATTTTGTGGCCTGGGTGCGCGATGCCTTCGTCAGCGATGTGAGGTTGCCGATATGAGAGCGCTCAGAAACGCGTGGGCGCTGATCCGCAACACCTGGCGCACGCTCACCTCGATGGGCACCGCGCTGGTGCTGCTGTTCCTGTTGGCGCTGGCCGCCATCCCGGGAGCGCTGCTGCCCCAGCGCAGCCTGAACGCCGCCAAGGTCGACGCGTACCTCGTCGAGCACCCCACCATCGGGCCCTGGCTGGACCGGCTACAGGGCTTCGACGTGTTCTCCAGCTTCTGGTTCACCGCCATCTATGTGCTGTTGTTCGTCTCGCTGGTCGGCTGTCTGACCCCGCGCCTGTTCGAGCACATCAAGAGCCTGCGCGCGGTGCCGGTGCCCGCGCCGCGCAACCTGTCCCGGCTGCCCAAGCATCACGAGGCCGAGGTGGCGGCGGAGCCGGCGCGGCTGGCGGCGACCATGAACGAGCGGCTGAGGGGCTGGCGGCGCACCACCCGCCACACCGGTGAGGCCGGCGAGGTCACCGAGATTTCGGCGGAGAAGGGATACCTGCGCGAGTTCGGCAACATCGTCTTCCACTTCTCGCTGCTGGGTCTGCTGGTGGCCATCGCCGCGGGCAAGCTGTTCGGCTACGAGGGCAACGTCATCGTCATCGCCGACGGCGGTCCCGGTTTCTGCTCGGCATCGCCGGCCGCCTTCGATTCGTTCCGCGCGGGCAACACCGTCGACGGCACCTCGCTGTACCCGATCTGCGTGAAGGTCAACGATTTCGACGCCGACTACCTGCCCAGCGGGCAGGCGCTCACCTTCGCGGCCAACATCGAGTACCAGGCCGGTGACGACCTGACCACCAACACCTGGAACGACTACCGCCTCGAGGTCAACCATCCGCTGCGGGTCGGCGGGGACCGGGTGTACCTGCAGGGCCACGGCTACGCGCCGACGTTCACCGTCACCTTCCCGGACGGTCAGTTCCGCACCCAGACGGTGCAGTGGCGTCCCGACGACCCGCAGACACTGCTGTCCTCCGGGGTGATCCGGGTGGACCCGCCCGCCGGCAGCTACCCCGACGCCGACGAGCGCCGCAAACAACAGATCGCGATCCAGGGTCTGTTCGCGCCGACCGAGCACCTGGAGGGCACCCTGCTGTCCTCCAGCTTCCCGGCGCTGAACAAGCCGGCGGTGGCCGTCGACATCTACCGCGGCGACACCGGCCTGGACACCGGCCGCCCGCAGTCCATCTTCGATCTGGATCCCCGGCTGATCGGCCAGGGCCGGCTCAACAAGGAGGCCCGGGTCAACCTCGGGGTGGGCGAGGAGACGCGGCTCGACGACGGCACCACCGTTCGTTTCGACGGTGCCGTGCCGTTCATCAACCTGCAGGTGTCCCACGATCCGGCGCAGATCTGGGTGCTGGTGTTCTCGCTGACCATGATGGCCGGGTTGGTGGTGTCGCTGGTGGTGCGGCGCCGACGCGTCTGGGTTCGGATTACGCCCGGTCCTGCGGGTACCGTGAGCGTCGAGCTCGGGGGATTGGCCCGCACCGACAATTCCGGGTGGGGCGACGAGTTCGAGCGGTTGACGGACCGACTGCTCACGGACGGGAAGTAAGGGCTTGTGAACAGCACAGACATCGATATCGAGCTGGCCAGGTATTCGGACTGGGCCTTCACCTCATCGGTGCTGGTGCTGGTGCTGGCGCTGCTGTTGCTGGCCGTGGAGCTGGCCTACTCGCGCAGCCGCAAGGTGGAGGCCCGCGAACTGGTCTCGGCCGGCGCGGGCTCCGCGGTGGACCCAGCCAGTGCGACACCCGGCATCGTGGTCGACTCCTCCCGCACCGTCGACGAACGCATCGGCCGGGCCGGGGTGGCCCTGGCCTACGCCGGCATCGTCCTGCTCGCGGCGTGCATCGTGCTGCGTGGGCTGGCCACCGCGCGGGTGCCGTGGGGCAACATGTACGAGTTCATCAACCTGACCTGCTTCTCCGGTCTGGTGGCCGCCGCGGTCGTGCTGCGCCGTCCGCAGTACCGCGGACTGTGGGTGTTCGTGCTGCCGCCAGTGCTGATCCTGCTGACCGTGTCGGGCAAGTGGCTCTACACCCACGCCGCGCCGGTGATGCCCGCGCTGCAGTCCTACTGGCTGCCGATCCACGTCTCGGTGGTCAGCCTCGGCTCGGGTGTGTTCCTGGTCGCCGGTGTGGCCAGCGTGCTGTTCCTGCTCAAGATGTCGTCATTCGCCCAGCGTGACAACGGGTTCGGCCGGATGTTGTCGAGGCTGCCGGACGCCCAGTTGCTGGACCGCATCGCCTACCGCACCACGATCTTCGCCTTCCCGGTGTTCGGTTTCGGCGTCATCTTCGGCGCCATCTGGGCCGAGGAGGCGTGGGGGCGGTACTGGGGCTGGGATCCCAAGGAGACGGTGTCGTTCATCGCCTGGGTGGTCTACGCCGCGTACCTGCACGCCCGCTCGACCGCCGGCTGGCGGGACAAGAAGGCCGCCTGGATCAACGTCGTCGGGTTCATCGCGATGATCTTCAACCTGTTCTTCATCAACCTGGTGACCGTGGGTCTGCACTCGTACGCCGGGGTGGGCTGAGCGTGGTGACCGGGGGGCTGGAGCGTGGCGACCGGGGGATGACTCCCTGTTTCCGGGAGCAGCAGCGGTTTTCCGATCCGGGGCAGGAGCCGCCCCCGGAATGGACCGCGCCGACGCCCCCGCACGGCTTCCCGGCGCAACCGCTGCAGACGGCGCCACCGGTGCCCCCGGCGCCGCCGGTGACCGGGCCGAGCGCGGCAGATCCCCCGCCGGAACTCCCGCCGCAGACCAGCCCGGTGCCGTTACCCGCGCCGTACCTGGACCTGTCCACCGTCGCCCTGCTCGGGCAGCCCAAGCAGGCGCCGACGCGAGGTTGGCGGCGGTGGCTGTATCTGGGCACCTTCAAGCTCGTCAATCTCGGGGAGAGTCCCGAGGTCACCAGCCAGACCACCCTGATCGAAGAGGCCGGCCGGCCGTTGCGTGGCTGCTACCGGATCGCGGTGCTGTCCTTGAAGGGCGGTGTCGGCAAGACCACCGTCACCGCGACTCTGGGCGCCACGTTCGCCTCCACCCGCGGGGACCGGGTGATCGCGGTGGACGCCAATCCGGATCGCGGCACCCTGAGCCAGAAGGTGCCACTGGAGACCCCGGCCACGGTGCGGCATCTGCTGCGCGACGCCGAGGGCATCACCAGCTACAGCGATGTCCGCCGCTACACCTCGCAGGGGCCGAGTCGGCTGGAGGTGCTGGCCTCGGAGTCGGACCCGGCGGTGTCCAAGGCGTTCAGCTCATCGGACTACGCCCGGACGGTGGAGGTGCTGGAGCGTTACTACAGCCTGGTGCTCACCGACTGCGGCACCGGGATGCTGCATTCGGCGATGGCGGCGGTGCTGGCGAAGGCCGATGTGCTGATCGTCGTCAGCTCGGGTTCGGTGGACGGTGCGCGCTCGGCCTCGGCGACGCTGGACTGGCTGGACGCGCACGGCCATCAGGATCTGGTGCGCAACGCGGTCGCGGTGGTCAATGCGGTGCGTCCGCGTTCCGGCAAGGTGGATCTGCAGAAGGTGGTCGACCACTTTTCGCGGCGGTGCCGCGCGGTGCTGCAGGTGCCCTTCGACCCGCATCTGGAAGAGGGCGCGGAGATCAGCCTGGAACGGCTCAAACCGGCGACCCGTCAGGCGCTGCTCGAGCTGGCGGCGGTGGTCGCCCGCGACTTCCCCGCTCCGGGGCATCCGGCGAACTGACCCGCCGAACCGACACAGCTCAGTTGCGCGGGTTGTCCTTGGGATCCAGCCGGCGCAGGAAGTCGGGATCGTCGTCGGGCCCGATCACCCGGGGACGCGGGCGCTCTGCCGATGCGCGCAGCAATCGGTATGTCGCGAATGCAAGCCCGGCCACCATCAGGACCAGGAGTAAGTACTGCAAGCCAATAACCTCCTTGCTCCGAATATACGCGTCTCCTCGGTAGGCTCGGACCGTGTCTGAATCTCGGCTGGGTCCCCGCATGTTGCGTGATGTCGGTGCCTACCTGTTCGCCCGGCTGGCGCTGGCCGCGGCGCTCACCGCGGTGATCATCGGCGTCGGTCATCTCGTCGGTCTGCGCGAATTCCCGGTGGTGGTGGCGGTGCTGTTCGCGCTCGTGCTGGCGTTGCCGCTGGGCATCTGGGTCTTCGCGCCGCTGCGCCGGCGGGCCACCGCCAGCATCGCCGAGTTCGATGAGCGCCGCCGGCAGGACAAGCAGGATCTGCAGGCCCGCCTGCGCGGCGAGGACAGCTAGCCGGGTCAGCTCAGCGCGAGCGCCAGCGCCACGGCCACCGACAGCACCAGCATGGTCAGGCCGGTGTCCCGCAACACCGGGATCAGGTCCTTGCCGCCCAGTCCGCGCCGCACCGGTGCGGCCGCCCGCAGGGCCGGCGGCAGCGCCAGCAGTCCGGCCGCGGCCCACGGCGTCGCCGCGATGAGCGCCAGGGCCGCCACGAACGCCACCACCAGCAGCACCTGGAACAGCACGCGGGTGCGGGCGTCCCCGAGGCGCACCGCCAGCGTGATCTTCCCGGACTCGCTGTCGGTCGGGATGTCTCGCAAGTTGTTGGCCACCAGCACCGCCGAGGACAACGATCCGATGGCGACGGCCAGCAGCACACCGACCCAGTCCACCCGCATCGCCTGGGTGTACTGGGTGCCCAGCACCGCGACCAGCCCGAAGAACACGAACACCGCGATCTCACCGAACCCGCGGTAGCCGTACGGTTTGGAGCCGCCGGTGTACAGCCAGGCCCCTGCGATGCACACGGCGCCGATCGCGATCAGCCACGGTTGGCTGACGATCGCCAACGCCAGGCCCGCCGCGGCGCCGACCGTCAGGCTCACCAGCGCGGCGGTCAGCACCGCTCGCGGGGAGGCCACCTTCGAGCCCACCAGACGCAGCGGACCGCTGCGCACATCGTCGGTGCCGCGGATGCCGTCCGAGTAGTCGTTGGCGTAGTTCACGCCGACGATCAGGGCCAGCGAGACCAGCAGCGCGAGCAGCGCCTTCCACCAGACCGCTTCCCCCAGCCACGCCGCGGCGCCGGTGCCGGCGATGACGGGAGCCACCGCGTTCGGGAGGGTGCGCGGACGGGCGCCCTCGATCCATTGCGCGAAGCTAGCCACGCCGCCAATCGTTGCATGACCTGAACGGGGTGACGTGGCGCACCTTGTCACATCGGTGGGACCGCATGAGACTGGGCAGATGACTGACCGACTCAGCAAGAGTGAAATCGCCAAGGACGCGCTGCAAGAGGGCGTGGAATCGGTGGCATCGACGGTGGGGGAGGTAGCGTCCATCATCACCACCGCGGTCAAGGACGTGGCCGGCGCGATCGGCGGGCTGGCCACCGACGCCTTCGCCATCCGGGATGCGGCCATCCAGGCCGCCGAACGTGCCGATCTGGACGGTCAGTCCGACCACTGATGCTCGGAGTCATCGGCGGTAGCGGCTTCTACACCTTCTTCGGGCCCGACGCGCGGGCCATCAACCTCGACACCCCGTACGGCGCTCCGAGCGCGGCGATCACGGTCGGCACCATCGCCGGCCATGAGGTGGCATTCCTGCCCCGGCACGGTCTCAACCACGAATTCTCGCCGCACACCGTGCCGTACCGCGCGAACATGTGGGCGCTGCGGGCGCTGGGCGTGCGGCGGGTCTTCGCGCCCTGCGCGGTCGGCAGCCTGACCCCGGCGCTGGGGCCGGGATCGATGGTGGTGCCGGACCAACTGGTCGACCGGACCAGTGGCCGCGCCGACACCTACTTCGACGCCGGCGGTATTCACGTGGGCTTCGCCGACCCGTACTGCCCGTCGCTGCGGGCCGCGGCATCGGATCTGCCCGGCGTCGTCGACGGCGGCACCATGGTCGTCATCCAGGGCCCCCGGTTCTCCACCCGCGCCGAGAGCAGGTGGTTCGCCGGTCAGGGCTTCACCCTCGTCAACATGACCGGGTACCCGGAGGCCGTGCTCGCGCGCGAGCTCGAGATGTGTTACGCCGCGCTGGCACTGGTGACGGATCTGGATGCCGGGGTGGAAACCGGCGCGGGCGTGCGGGCCGTCGACGTGTTCGCGGAATTCGAGCGCAACATCGCCGGCTTCAAGAAGTTGGTGCATGAAGCCATCGCGCGGGTCGACCCCGAACGGGCCTGTACGCACTGCCTGGCGCACGAGGGCGTCATGCTGCCGTTCGAACTTCCCTAGGGACCCGGCCGCCCGGACACTTGACGGGTGTCGATAATGGGCGGATGACAACTACATCCGGGGCCTTCTGCGCGCAATACGGCATCGACTTCCCGCTGTTCGCCTTCAGCCACTGCCGCGATGTGGTGGCCGCGGTCTCCAACGCGGGCGGGTTCGGCGTGCTCGGCGGGGCCGCGTACACCCCCGAACAGCTCGACCAGGAGCTGACCTGGATCGATGAGCATGTCAACGGCAAGCCGTACGGCATCGACATCATCGTGCCCGCCAAGTTCGAGGGCAAGGGCGAGAAGCTGTCCAGCGACGATCTGGCGACGCGGATCCCGGAGGGGTACCGCGAGTTCGTCAACAAGCTGCTCGCCGACCACGGCATCGAACCCGACACCCGGGTGCGTACCGGTCGGCCGCTGCTTGCCGGCGGCAACGGCAAGGAACTGCTCGAGGTCGCGATGAGCCACCCGATCAGGATGATGGCCAATGCCCTGGGCGTGCCGCCGGACTACATGATCGAGGCGGGCCGCGAGCGCGGTATCCCGGTGGCCGCGCTGGTCGGCGCCAAGGAGCACGCGCTCAAGCAGGTCGCTGCGGGCGTGGACCTGATCGTCGCGCAGGGCACCGAGGCCGGGGGGCATTGCGGCGAGGTCAGCACGCTGGTCGTGGTTCCGGAGGTCATCGACGCGATCGACGACGCGGTGCCGGTACTGGCCGCCGGCGGCATCGTCACCGGACGGCAGATGGCAGCCGCGGTCGCGATGGGCGCGGTCGGGGCCTGGACCGGTTCGGTGTGGTTGACGACGGAGGAGGCCGAGACCGAGCCGCACACCGTCACCAAGATGCTGGCCGCCGGGTCCCGGGACACCGTGCGATCGGCCGGGCGCACCGGTAAGCCCTCACGCCAGCTGCGCTCCGACTGGACCGACGCCTGGGCGCCGAATCCCGGTGGGCAGCAGCCGCTTCCGCTGCCGTTGCAGAACATGCTGTCCGAACCCGTGCTGCGCCGCATCGACAACCTGGCCACCCAGGGCCATGAGGGCGCGCGGGCGCTGTCGACCTATTTCGTCGGCCAGGGTGTGGGGCTGATGACCAAGGTCAAGCCGGCCCGCGACGTGGTGCTGGAATTCATCGAGGACTATCTGGCGGCCACCGAACGGCTGAGCAGCTCGTTGCCGGACTGATTGCGGCGCTGACCGATACTGGACGGGTGCCGACAGCCGAACTCGTCCTGCTGGGGGTCGTCGCGCTGCTGGCCGCCGGGCTGATCACCTTCCTGGTGCTGTTCCTGGTCGCGCGCCACCAACTGGGTGACGCGCGCCGCGAACTCGACCGGGTGCGCACCCAGCAGGACGAGCGCCGTCGCCGGCGCCGCCTCGGTGTCGCGCCGCTGGCGATCAAGACGGTCTTCCAGACCGCGGACATGCTGATCAACAAGGGGTTGGGCGCGGTCGTGCGTAACTCGATCGAGGATCTGGCGGGCTGGGCGCAGGTGGAGCGGCCCGACCTGGCCCGGCTCACCGCCGACGGCCGGGTGGTCATCGTGTTCTCCGATATCGAGGGATCGACGGAGCTCAACGAGTCGATGGGTGACAAGGCGTGGGTTCGCTTGTTGGGCAAGCACAACAAGCTGATCGAATCGTCGGTCGGCCGCCACGGCGGACATGTCGTGAAGAACCAGGGCGACGGTTTCATGGTGGCCTTCGCCGACCCGGAGAACGCGGTGCGCTGCAGCGCCGACGTGCAGGACGCGTTGGCGCAGCAGCCGTTCCGGGTGCGCATCGGCGTGCACATGGGCACCTCGGTGCGGCGCGGGGAGGACCTGTTCGGTCTCGACGTCGCGCTGGCGGCGCGGGTCGCCGGTCAGGCCGACGGCGGCGAGATCCTGGTCAGTGCGCCGGTCGCCGAGGCCGTCGCGGATTCCGACGGCATCCGGCTGGGTGTGCCGCGGCAGGTCGAACTCAAAGGGCTGCGCGGTACCCACCTGGTGTACCCGGTGGCCGGGTCAGCGGGTGCTGGTGGCTGAGGTGCCTTGGGCGGCATCGGATTTGGGTGCGGCAGGCTTCTGATCGGCAGCCTTGATGAGCTTGGCCGCCCACTCGGCGCCCAGCTTGACCAGCCCGGACTCCTGGTAGCGGACGTGGGAGTCCCAGTCGCGGCCCAGGGAGCAGACCGGGTCGGCGGGCGCGCACAGGTCCGCGGTGCGGGCCCCGTAGACCATGCTCATCCTGGTGAGCGGGTTACCGATGCGGGCCGACGGGTTGCCGAACACCACGATCGAGGTGATGCGCGGGGCCAGTGCGGCGGGCAGTGGCGCGGTGTAGCCGAGACCGGCGATCGGCGCGGTGGCCACCACGTCGACGACGGCGGCACCCTGCGAGTAGCCGCCCAGCACGATCTTGGTCTTCGGGCACTGGGCGGCGATGGTCTGGACGCGCTTGCTCATATCGTTGGCGCCGATCGCGGCCTTCATGAAGTCCCACGTCGCCGGATACTTCACCGCATAGGTGCTGACCGACTTGCCCTTCACCATGGGCTTGAGGGTGTCGACGAAGGCCTTGCCGACCTTGCCGATGCCGGGCGCCTCGTCGGTGCCGCGGGCGAAGATGACCTCGATATCGGAGCATTCCGGGGCCGCCGACGCGGACGGGGCGGCGAAGGCACTGAGGGCGACCGCCAGTGCCGCCGCTGTGAGTGCAGCCAATGTACGGGCGGCCATTCTGGTTTCTCCTCGTCGTGGACCTGTCCGCTATCTGCCCCGATCAATACCCATCATTATTCACATTAGTCACTCTATTAACATCCGTGCCAATTCTGTGACCAAGGCAGCAGGGCATCCCGGGTGCATCGCGGGGAGCGGAAACGCTAGGTGGAGACCGGGCTGAGCTGGGAAATCTCCCCGGTCGCCTGGAACAGGACCCGGCGCGCGATGTCGACGGCGTGATCGGCGAAACGCTCGTAGAACCGGCTCAGCAGCACCACATCGGTGGCCGCGGCGACACCGTCGTGCCACTGGCTGCCCAGTACGAGCGCCAGCAACTGGCGGTGCAGATCATTCATCGCCGCGTCGCCGTCCTGGATGCGGCGGGCTTCCTCGACATCGCCGGTGAGGACGGCGTGCTCGGCCCATTCGGCGAGTTCGACGGTGCGCTGCCCCATCTCCGCGAACAGGTCCAGGGTGGCCACCGGGGAGGCCATCCCGGTGCGGGTCCGGGTGCTGATACCGGCGATGTTGGTGGCCAACGCGCCCATCCGGTCGGCATTGGCCGCGATCGAGAACGCCGACATGACCACCCGCAGATCGTGTGCGACCGGGGCGTGCCGGGCCAGCAGGGAAAAGGCGAGCTGGTCCACGCAATCGTTGAGCTCGTCGAGCCGGGTGAGTCCGGTGCGGACGCGCCGGGCCGCCTCGGTATCGGCATGCACGACGGCCGCGGTGGCGTCGGCCGCGGTGGCCGCCGCGATCCCACACATCTCACCGAGCTCGGCCGTCAGCCGGTCCAGTTGTGCGTGGAATTCGGTCCGCATGGTCTGAGGGGGTACCCATTTGGGGTGCTGTCAAACTAGCCAGATGTCGGTTCTGCGGCTGGCGGCTCCGGTCGGCTTGGCTTTTCTGCCCCTGGGTGCGGCGCTGGGTCTGCTGGTGGTGCACGCCGGGTTGGCCTGGTGGTGGGCGCCGGTGTTCGCGGCGGTGATCTACGCCGGGTCACTGGAATTCCTGATGGTCGGGCTGGCCGCGGCCGGAGCGCCCATCGCGACAGCGGCCCTGACCGCGTTGATCGTGAACTCCCGGCACATCTTCTATGCGCTGTCGTTCCCGCTGTACCGGGTCCGCGGCGTGCCCGGCAAGCTCTACAGCACCTATGTGCTCTCCGACGAGGCCTACGCGGTGGCGGTCAGCCCGGTCGCCGAGAACTGGACCGGGCGCCAGATCCTGACCGTGCAGGCGGCACTGCACCTGACCTGGACCCTATCGGCCGCGGCCGGCGGGTTGCTCGGGGTGGCGCTGCCACTGGAGCGACTGCACGGCCTGGAGTTCGCCCTGACCGCCCTGTTCATCGTGCTGGCCATCGACGCCTACCGGCAGCACCCCGACCGGCTCACCGCGGTGGCCGCGGTGCTGTGTGCGGTCCTCGCCTGGCTGCTGGTGCCCGGGCAGATGCTGGTGTGGGCGTTCGCGGGGTTCACCGTCCTGCTGCTGGCCCGGTTCCTGACCCGGCCCGGACGTGCCGATGCCTGATCCGGGGCACATCGCCGCCCTGGTGGCGGTCAGCGCCGCGATCACCTGGGCGCTGCGGGCGCTGCCGTTCGCGGTGCTGGCGCCGATGCGGCACAGCGCGGTGGTCCGCTATCTGAGCCTGCACATGCCGCTCGGGGTGATGGCGATGCTCGCCCTCTACACCGTCCGCGACGTCCCGCAAGCACCTGGGCGCCAACAACTCTGGCTGCTGATCGCGGTCCTGGTGACGGCCGGTCTGCAGCTGTGGTGGCGGCACGCGTTGCTGTCCATCTTCATCGGCACCGGTATTTATGTGGCGTTGATGTCGCTGTAGGTGAGACAGTGGTGCGCCGTGAGCATCCTGTTCTGCGGCACGGACCTGGCCGCGCGTATCGAGCACGCCGAAGCAAACCTCATCGGCGCCGTGGTCGGTGCGGCCAAACGCCGGGGCACCGACGGATTCGCGCTGCCGCTGGCCGGTGGGGTAGCCGCCTTCGCCGAACCGGATGCACCGTTCAACAAGGTGGTGGGACTCGGATTCGCCGGCGTACCGAGCGAGCAGGACATGGACGCGATCGAATGCGCCTATGCGGCACACGGATCACCCACCCCGGTCGAGTTGAGTTCGTTGGCCGATCCGCAGTAACTGCTCGGTGCCCGCGGCTACCGGGTGACCGCCTTCGAGGACGTCCTCGGCCGCACACTGGACGGGGACCTGGGACAGAGCCCGGCGGGGATCGAGGTGCGCCCGGCCCGCGCCGAGGAACTCGACGCCTGGGTCGACGTCCTGGTCGAGGGTTTCGCGCATCCGGACGACGAGGGGGTGCCCACCCCCGAAGAGTTCCCCCGCGACGTGGTGGACCGGGCCGAACGCGACTTCCAGAATGCCGGTGTGACACCGTATGTGGCGCTGATCGACGGAGACATCGCCGGGGGCGGCTGTCTGCACATCACCGCTCGCGTGGCCCAGCTGGCCGGCGCGGCGACCGCCCCGGCTCACCGACGCCGCGGTGTGCAGACGGCCCTGCTGAGCACCCGGCTGCGCATCGCCGCGCAGGCCGGCGCGGATCTCGCGGTGGTCACCACCGCACCCGGCTCACCTTCGCAACGCAACGCGCAGCATCGCGGATTCCACCTGCTCTACACCCGCGCGATCCTCGTCAAAGACGCTCAGTAGAGCATCTTTCGGTAGTTCTCCTCGCTGTAGTAGGCCTGCAGTTCCGCCACGCTCTGATCGGGCTGGAAAGACCTGGCGAGCTCCGCGGTGCTGGGCATCACCTCGGGCGTCCAGGTCTGCGGTTGCCAGGTGTCCGAGCGTAGGAAGGCCTTGGAACAGTGGAAGAACACCTCCTCGATCGCGACCTCCAGGGCCAGGATCGGCCGTTTGCCCTTGACCACCAGCGCATCGAAATAGTCTGCGTCCGAAAGGATCCGGGCGCTGCCGTTGATCCGCAGCGTGTCCCCGCGGCCGGGAATGACGAACAGCGTGCCCACATGCGGGTTGGTCAACACGTTCAGGTAGCCGTCCACCCGCTTGTTGCCGGGCCGCTCGGGTATCGCGATGGTGGTGTCGTCGATGATGTGCACGAAGCCCGGCGGGTCACCCTTGGGGGAGACGTCCACTCGTCCGTCGGCATCGGTGGTGGCCACGAAACACAAGGGGGAGTGCGACACCCAGTCCCGGTGCACATCCAGCAGTCGGGGGCTCACCTTGTCCGCGACCGCGGGACGCGGATGCCCCACGATCGCCCGGAGCTGATCGACGGAGGTGACCTCGACGCGTTGGGTGCCCATGGGCACCCATCATGCCCGGAATCGGTCGATCAGTGTCCGCCTGTCCACCTTGCCGATGCCGCGGCGCGGGAGCGCGTCCACCACGTGCACCTGCCGGGGTGCGGCAGTGGCGTCCAAGGTCCGGCCGACGTGGGTCCGCAGTTCGTCGACGGTGGGGGCACTCTGCCCGGTGGACAACACGATTGCGGCGACCACCCGCTGTCCCAGCCGCGGGTCCGGGACCCCGAAGACCGCGCACTCGGCGATGGCCGGGTGGTCGATCAGGGCGTTCTCCACCAGCTGGGGCAGTACCGTGAGACCGCCGGTGATGACCGCGTCATCGATGCGGCCCAGAATGCTCAGTACTCCCGAATCATTCACTGCGCCAAGGTCATCGGTACGGAACCAGCCGGGTTCGGCGAACGGGTCGGGGTCCACCGGATTGCGGTAGCCCGACGCCAGCACCGGCCCGCCGAGGCTGACCCGCCCGTCGGTCTCCTGCAGACGGACCCGCACCCCGTCCAGTGGCACTCCGTCGTAGACACAGCCGCCGCAGGTCTCACTCATGCCGTAGGTGCGCACCACCCGAACCCCCGCTGCGGCGGCCCGCTCGCCGATGTCGGCCGGTAGCGGTCCGCCACCGATCAGCACGGCGTCGAGTTCGGCGAGGGCGGCCGCGGCGGCCGGGTCGCCCAGCGCCTTGCTCAGCTGATTGGACACCAGCGAGGCGTATCGCCGTCCGGTGCCCAGCGCGGTGACCGCCGCCACCAGATCTGCGGGGTCGAAACTCGGGTGCAGTGCCACCGGTGTGCTGCCGGCGACGACACTGCGCACCAGCACCTGCACGCCGGCCACGTGGTAGGCGGGCAAGGCCAGCAACCACCGGCCCGGCCCGCCGAGGCGCTCATGGGTGGCGGTCGCGCTCGCTGTCAGCGCGGCGACGGAAAGCATGGCGCCCTTGGGTGTTCCGGTGGTTCCCGAGGTGGACACCACCACCGCGATCGTCTCGTCGATCGGTTCGCCGGCACGCAGCGAGGAGGTGAGCAGGGTGCGCTGCCGGTCGTCGGCGGCGGGCACCGGCAACCGCGCACCGCCCCCGCCGAGCGCGGCCTCCAGATCGGGGAGGATATCCAGGGCCGCGGCGCCGGTGCCGACGGCCAAGGGTCTCAGGATGGCGATACCGGGTCCTCCGGTTCGGTGTCGCGGGGTTCGTGCTCGCGGGGGTCGTGCTCGCGGGGGTCGTCGAGGGGCCACCCCTGCACGGCGAGCCGGGTCCGGACCCGTTCGACGTCCTCCTCGCGCGGCAGTTCGTCGGTGACCTCGGTGATCAGCACGCCGATGTCCACCTTGTCGAACTCCCCGCGGTTCATCAGATCCTGCGCGACCGCCCGCACCTCGTCCCCCGACAGCCGCCGGGACAGTAACGCCAGCAGCGGCACCCGGTCGGGTCCGGGCACACCGTGGGGGTAGCCGGCCGTCAGCCAGGCGGCGATCCTGGCCAGGAATGCATTCACTGTCTCAGCCTGCCAGATCGGTATCACCTGCGCCGATGTTGCCGCCCATTTCCAACACCGCGCGTCCGTTGGATGAACGCTGAGTGAACAACTTCACGGGTACGGCGAAATCCGCAGGTGGGCGGGGTCGATGGAGTTGGGGGAAATTACGCGAATCGTCGTGTGATGACCCAGAATTGCGGCATGAGCGCTGAGCTGATCATCCTGGTGCTGTTGATTGCCACCGCGCTGGCATTCGACTTCACCAACGGCTTCCACGACACCGGAAACGCAATGGCCACGTCCATCGCGACCGGGGCGCTCAAGCCGAAGACCGCGGTGTTGCTCGCCGGTGTGCTCAACCTGGTCGGCGCGTTCCTGTCGGTGGAGGTCGCGGTGACCGTAACCACCTCGGTTCTCAAGGTGCAGGACGGTAACTCCGGGGAACTGCTCTCCGGGATCGACGCCTCCACCGGGCTGACGATCATCTTCGCCGGCCTGATCGGCGGCATCCTGTGGAACCTGCTCACCTGGCTGTTCGGCATCCCGTCCAGCTCATCGCACGCGCTCTTCGGTGGTCTGATCGGCGCCGGTCTGGCCGCGCTGGGGACCGCCGGGGTCAACTGGTCCGGCGTCACCCAGAAGGTGCTGATCCCCGCGGTCGCCGCGCCGGCGATCGCCTGCCTGGTCGCGGCATCGGGCACCTGGTTGGTGTACCGGCTCACCCGCCGGGTCGCCGAGAAGCGGCGCCGGGACGGTTTCCGCTGGGGCCAGATCGCGACCGCCTCCCTGGTCGCGCTGTCGCACGGCACCAACGATGCGCAGAAGACCATGGGCGTCATCGCCCTCGCGCTCATCACCACCGGTCATCTGACCGGTGACGTCAAGGAGCAGGGCCTGCCGTTCTGGATCATCTTCAGCTGCGCGGTCGCCATCGGCCTGGGCACCTACCTGGGCGGCTGGCGGGTGATCCGCACGCTGGGCAAGGGACTGGTGGAGATCGAATCCCCGCAGGGTTTCGCCGCCGAGGCGTCGTCGGCCGCGATCATCCTGAGCTCCAGCGCCGCGGGCATGGCGCTGTCCACCACCCACGTCGCCACCGGCTCGATTCTCGGCAGCGGCGTCGGCAAGGTGGGCGCCGAGGTGCGCTGGGCGGTCGCCGGCCGGATGGCGGTGGCCTGGTTGATCACGCTGCCGGCGGCCGGTCTGGTCGGGGCGCTGTCCTTCTGGCTGTCGCACGGGGTGGAGTCGCTCACCGGTACCGCGCTCGCCGGTGACGGGTTGATCTTCCTCATCCTGGTCGCGGCGTCCTTCTACATGTGGTGGCGGGCCCAGCAGCAGAAGGTCGACAGCAGCAATGTGAACGCCGACTGGGACGCGTCGACCAATTCGGTGCTCCCGGCAGACCTGCGCGCCACCGCGACCGACAGCAAACCCACCACCGACAGCAAACCCACGGCCGCGGTCTGACCGCCGAGTAAGGAACTGCAGAGATGGCGTATCTGGAGAGCATCCTGACGGTGCTCGGAATCGGCCTGCTGCTCGGCGCGGGACTGCCCGCACTCTTCGCGGTGGGACTGGTGGCTCACGCGCGCGGCGCCGGTAACGACGGCAGCGACGGCGATCCGGTCGTCGCCCCGCAACCGGCTCTCAAATTCCTTGGCATCGCGCTGTTCGTCTTCGTCGGCTGGGTGATCCTGACCGCGGTCCTGTGGATCACCCGGGCGACGATCATTCACCACACCGGAGTGGACCTCTTCCCGTTCCTGCCCGAGAAGTGAGCACACATATGACCGAGAACAAGAGCTTCCTGGAGAGCGTGCTGGACTGGCTGCACGCCGGCTACCCCGAAGGTGTGCCGCGTACCGACTATTTCGCGCTGCTGGCACTGTTGAAGCGGTCGCTCACCGAGGAAGAGGTGGTCAAGGCCGCTCAGACCGTGCTGCGCTCCAGCGACGGCGACCATCCGGTGACCGAGGCGGAGATCAGCGATGCGATTCAGCTGATCACTGCGAAAGAGCCCAACCCAGAGGAAATGCAACAGGTTTCGTCCCGTCTCGCTTCGGTGGGCTGGCCGTTGGCGGCGCCGGCGCGCTGAATCTGCGGCTGGTCCTCGCACCGGTCCCGAGGCACACATTGCGTGAAGAGATCGCGGAGCAGTTCGCTCAACCGCTCGGCGGGGATGTCCCCGAGCATCGGGTCGGTCGTGCAGTGATAGATGCCGGAGATCGCCATGGTGACGGCGATGCGCGCGGCGGGGTCGGGTTCGGGTCCCAGTAGCAGCGCATAGAGCCTGTCCGAGACGGCCCGGAACTCCGGATGCCCCGCGATCAACTGGTCGATCTGGCGGTCTCTGCGGAACGGGAACGAGGCGGATCGCTGGCGGATCGACAACTCGACCAGTCCCTCGATCGCGGCGTCCTGCCTGCAGCGGTGCGCGGGTAGCGATTCGGCGCTGCCGACGATCTGCGCGATGTCGTCGAAAACGGGCGCCAGTACGGCGAGGACGATGTCGTCCTTGGATTGGAATTGGTAGTAGACCGCGGCCTTTCCGACCCCGATCCGGTCGGCGATCATGCGCAATGAGGTGCCCCGGACGCCGTGTTCGGCGAAGAGTTCGACGGCCGCGTCGAGGACACGGTCGCGTGCGGTGCGACGTTCCGCGGTCATCCGGCCCCACCTTCCTGTGAGTGTGCTGTCCGACTCACTTGTCCAGCAACGTGCAATAGACCACACTTAGCCGATCGGCTTGATTGAAGTAGTCCGAGTGTATAACTTAATTTTCGCGTGTGCCTGGGGTGTATTTGGGCGCGGCAATCAGACGGCCCTACAGGAGGAACGCGGACGTGCAGCTGCTCAAGCGGGTGTGGTTGCCCCTGGTGATGGTCGTGGTGGTCGCGATCGCGGCGTTCACCGTCATGCGCATTCGCGGTGTCTTCGCCTCGGACCCACCGCTGGTCACCCCGGTGGAGTTCGCCAATGATCCGGAGCCATTCGATCCAAAAGTGTTGACGTACGAGATCTTTGGTCCGGAAGGGGCTGCCGTGGATGTGAACTACCTGGACCTCGACGGCGAGCCGCAGCGCGTCGACGGGGCCATCCTGCCGTGGTCCATCACGCTGCAGACCACCGATGCCTCGGCCGCCGCGAACATCGTCGCGCAGGGCAAGACCAGCTTCCTGGGCTGCCGGGTGATCGTCGACGGTGAGGTGCGCGACGAGCGCACCGCCACCGGCACCAACGTCCAGACCTTCTGCATCGTGAAGTCCGCATGAGCGCGCACGGCGGCGAGCCGCCCATCAAGCACAGTGCCGATGCGCCCACCGGGCCCATCGCCTCCGCCACCCCGCCCCGGCACGAGACCGCCCATTTCGGCCGAATCGCCCGGGTGCTGCGCAAGTTGGCCGTGCCGATCATCCTGATCTGGGTGGCCATCGCCGCGTTCCTGAACGTCTCTGTGCCCCAGCTCGAGGCGGTCGGCGAGGCGCGGTCGGTCTCGATGAGCCCGCAGGAAGCACCGGCGGTCATCGCCACCCAGCGCATCGGCCAGGTCTTCGATGAGTACACGTCCAACAGCTCGGCGATGATCGTGCTGGAGGGCCAGGAGAAGCTGGGTGAGGACACCCGGCGCTACTACGCCGAGTTGATCGAAAAGCTGCGTGCCGACACCGAACACGTCGAGCACGTCCAGGATCTCTGGAGCGACCCGCTGACCGCGTCGGGCGTGCAGAGCGGGGATGGCAAGGCGGTCTACGTCTCGGCCAACCTCGCCGGCGACCAGGGCCAGTCGCTGTCGCTGGAATCCATCGAAGCGGTCAAGCAGATCGTGCAGAGCATCCCGGCCCCTGCCGGCGTCGACGTCTTCGTCACCGGATCGGCGGCCCTGACTGCCGAGCAGACCGAAGCCAGCCACGGCAGCATGCGCCTGGTCGAGGCGCTGACCTTCCTGGTCATCATCGTGATGCTGCTCATCATCTTCCGCTCCTTCATGACGATGCTGTTGATCATCGGCATGGTGGCGGTCTCCCTGATGACGGTGCGTGGTGCGGTGGCGTTCCTGGGCTGGTACAACGTCATCGAACTCTCCACCTTCGCGACCGGCCTGCTGGTCACCCTGGCGATAGCCATATCGGTGGACTACGCCATCTTCCTGGTCGGCCGCTATCAGGAGTCCAGGGGCAGCGGTGAGGATCGAGAATCCGCCTACTACACCATGTTCGGTGGCACCGCCCATGTGATCGTCGGCTCCGGTCTGACCATCGCGGGTGCCACCTTCTGTCTCAGCTTCACCCGGCTGCCGTACTTCCAGACCCTCGGTGTGCCGCTGGCCGTCGGCATGTTGGTACTCATCGTCACGGCCATGACCTTCGGTCCGGCCATCATCACGGTCGGCGCCCGGTTCCTGGATCCCAAGCGCGGCATGCGGGTTCGTGGCTGGCGCAAGGTGGGTGCGGCGGTCGTGCGCTGGCCCGGCCCGATCCTGATCGCATCCATCGCGGTCTCACTCATCGGTCTGCTCGCCCTGCCGGGCTACAAGACCAGCTACAACGATCGGCTGTACCTGCCGGACGACATCGCGTCCAACCAGGGCTACGCGGCCGCCGAACGGCACTTCTCGCCGGCCCGGTTGAATCCGGAGATCATGATGATCGAAAGCGACCGGGATCTGCGGAACCCGGCCGACTTCCTGGTCATCGAGAAGATCGCCAAGGCCATGTTCCAGGTCGACGGCATCGGTCGCGTGCAGACCATCACCCGGCCAGACGGCGCGCCGATCGAGAACACCTCGATCCCGTATGCGATCAGCCAGCAGAGCACTCTGCAGAAGCTGAACGACAAGTACAACGCCGACCGTACCGCCGACATGTCCAATCAGGTCGAGCAGATGCAGAAGACCATCGAGAACATGGATCGGATGCAGGAGATCACCATCCAGATGGCCGACACCACCAACAAGATGGTCACGGACATGGACGGCATGGTGCTCAACATCGAAGAACTGCGCGACAACATCGCCAACTTCGATGATCAGTTCCGCCCGATCCGCAACTACTTCTACTGGGAACCGCACTGCTTCAACATTCCCATGTGCTGGGCGATCCGCTCGGTGTTCGATGTCATCGACGGCATGGACGTGATGACCACCGATATGAACGAGATGATGCCGAGCATGCACCGGCTCAACGAGCTCATGCCGCAGATGATCGCGATCATGCCCGAGATGAAGCAGACCATGGTCGTCATGAAAGAGATGATGCTGACCATGCAGCAGACCCAGCAGGGTATGCAGGAACAGCAGCGCATCATGCAGGAGACCTCCACCGAGATGGGCAAGGCCTTCACCGAGGCGATGAACGACGATTCGTTCTACCTGCCGTCCGAGGCGTTCGACAATCCGGATTTCGCACGAGGTTTGGAGCAGTTCCTGTCCCCGGACGGGCACGCGGTGCGGTTCATCATCAACCACGAGGGTGACCCGATGTCCCCGGAGGGCATCGACCGGATCGAACCGCTCAAGAACGCCGCCAAGAAGGCGATCAAGGGCACACCGCTGGAGGGCTCGACGATCTACCTCGGTGGTACCGCGGCCACCTTCAAGGACATGTCCGACGGCACCCAGTACGACCTGCTGATCGCCGGGATCGCAGCCATTGCACTGATCTTCCTGATCATGCTGCTGCTGACCCGGGCGATCATCGCCGCGGCCGTCATCGTCGGCACCGTGGTGCTGTCCCTCGGCGCATCCTTCGGTGTCTCGGTCCTGCTGTGGCAGCACCTGCTGGGCATCGAGTTGCACTGGATGGTGTTGCCGATGGCGGTGATCATCCTGCTTGCGGTCGGTGCGGACTACAACCTGCTGGTGGTGTCCCGGCTCAAGGAGGAACTGCATGCCGGCCTGAACACCGGCATGATCCGGGCGATGGGCGGCAGCGGTTCGACCGTGACCGCGGCGGGCATGGTGTTCGCCTTCACCATGATGGTGATGGCGGTCAGCGACCTGACCATCATGGGCCAGGTCGGCACCACGATCGGTCTGGGTCTGCTGTTCGACACCCTGATCATCCGGTCGTTCATGACGACCTCGATCGCCGCACTGCTGGGTAAGTGGTTCTGGTGGCCGCAGCAGGTCCGCCAGCGCCCGAAGCCCGAGCCCTGGCCCCCGATTCAGCGACGACCACAGGATGCGTTGGTGTGATGAGGATTTCGATGAAGTTCGGCTCCGTGCTGGTCGCCGGCGCCGCGGCCCTGACCTTGGCCGCTGCTCCGGTGGCACAGGCCGACCCCGACACGGCGTTCGCCAAGCAACTGCAGGGCTACGGCATCTACGGGCAGAAGGACTACAACGCCTGGATCGGCAAGATCATGTGCAAGCGGCTGCGCAACGGACTCGACGCGGACGCGTTCGCATCCGCCGAGTTCGTGCACGCACAGCTCAAGAGCGGCAGCACCACCGAGCAGGCCTGGCAGTTCGTCGGGGCTGCGGTCCCGACCTACTGCCCGGAGCTGACCCCCGTGCTGCAGCGGGCATCCGAGAACAAGGAGTAGACGTCATGTCCCGTAACAAGTTTGCGATGGCCGGCCTTGCTGCCGCCGCGGTGCTGACCTTGACGCCGGGCGTGGCATCCGCCGATGCCACCGACGAGTACCCGATCCCCAGCAACATGCTCAAGACCACCTGCACCGTGGACCAGTACATGGCCGCGGTGCGCGACACCAATCCGGTGTACTACGAGCGCTACATGATCGACTACAACAACAAGTCGCCCGAAGTGCAGCAGTGGGCCCGTGACCGCATCACCTGGTTCTTCTCCATGGATTACGCCGGACGCCGGCAGTACTCCGAGGACACCGCGACCAATGCGTTCTACGAGACGCTCGCGTGGAACTGGCCGAACTGGGCCAAGCTGTTCTTCAACAACAAGGGTGTCGTCGCGCACGGCACCAAGAACTGCGCCGGCTACCCGGCCGCGGATCCCGGCGTCTGGGTCTGGTAGCCCGCGACGCGCCCTGTGCTCACTCGAAAAAGGATGCGGTGCGCAGCAATTGCTGCACGGCAGCCAGCAGGGTCTGGTGCAGGTCGTCGTCGCTGACGTCCTGCACCGCCTTGTCGGTGACGGCGCCCTGGATGCCCTTGGTGACCATCGAGATGATGACCCGGCCCGCCGGGCCGTGACCGGCGCCGAGCAGTAGATCGGTGTACCGGCCGATCAGTTCGGTGAGGTCGGCCCGGGACTCGATCAGACTGTCCAGCGCCGGGTCGCCGTTGAGTACGGCCGCCCACCGGCGGTTACGCACGCACAACTCGATGAGCCCACAGACGGCGATCTCCCGGCGGGTGCCGGTGTCCTCGACGGCCTCGGCGATCGTGACCACCCGGGCCATATCGTCGAACATCGGTTGTGCGGCGGCCGCCACGATGTCTTCCTTGGAGCGGAACTGGTAGTAGACCGAGGCTTTACCCACGCCGATGCTGTCGGCGATCATCTGCAGCGTGGTGCCGCCGACGCCGTGCTCACCGAACAGGGTGAGCGCAGCCTCCAACACCCGCGCCCGCGCCGAACCGCGCCCCAGTACAGACCTGGCCACGGTCGTCAGTCCCGGGTGTCCCGGCGCAGCGGATGGTCGTCGGGCACCTGTACGAAGATCAGCGTGACGCCGTCGGGGTCCGACACGTGCATCTCGTGCAGGCCCCACGGCTCCTGGACGGCGGCCCGGTCGATGCTCACCCCGCGCCCGGTCAGTTCGGCCTGGGCGGCGTACACGTCGCGCACCTGCAGCCACAGTGCTGTATCCCGTCGCTCCGCTCGTCTGGCCAGGCCGCCGGCGGACGGGCCACCGTGGCCGGCCAGTTCGATCAGCGACTGCCCGGCGTAGAAGACAGTGCCCCCGCCGTACTCCCGCGCGACGGCCAGGCCGATCCGGTCGCGGTAGAACTCAACGGACTTCGGGTAGTCGCCCGGCCGTATCAGCACCCGGCTGGCCAGGATCTCCATACCAGAGTGTCTATCACGGGTCGGGCTCACAGCCGGTCGGCGGCCCGCAGCCCGATGGTGAAGGCCGCCTGGTCCTCGAACTTCAGCGGATCACGGCCGGTGATCTGGCCGATCCGGGCCAGTCGGTGCCGCACGGTGTTGGTGTGCAGGAACAGCTCGCGGGCGGTGTCGATGAGTGACCCGTTGGCGGCCAGGAACACCCGCAGCGTCCGGACGTGCTGGGTGCCCCGGTCGCGGTCGAGTTCGATGAGCGGGTCGATCAGCTGGGTCCTGAACGGTGCGAGCCGGCTCAGCGGCAGGCCTTCGAGCAGACTGCCGAAGGTGCTGAGTTGATCCGGTCCGATGCTGCCGCCGCGCTGCCGGGCCAGGTCCAGCGCGATCCGCGCCTGACTGATCGAGGAGCCCAGCTCGGTCAGCGGCATCGCGGCCGCGTGCCCGGACGGCAGCGACAGATCGGCGGCGATGTCGGCCAGGCGGTCGGTGCCGGTGCTGAGCACCAGGCACACCTCGGGGGCGTCGGCGACCAGCGCGTCGGGAAAGGCCATCGACAACAGCGCCCCGGCACCGGCCGGCCACGCCGAGCAGTCGATCTCCCGCTCGGACAGCCCGGGCCAGTCGAGCAGTTGGTTCAGCGCGTCGGGCAGCAGCATCCGGCGCTCCACCAGCGACAGCAGCTGCCCGACGCGTTCACGGGCCAGTGCGGCCTCGATATCGCGTTCACCCTGTGCCGCCGCGACGAAACGGGCGATGACCTCCAGCACTGCGGGCTCGGGTGGGTCCCCGCGCCCGACCCACACCACCGTGCCCATCTCGTCCACCGGGATCGATGCCGGGGATTCGACCGGCGCCCCGGGCGCCTCCAGCAGGAAGTAGCAGCCCAGCACCTGCCCGGCCCGGTCCAGCAGCTGGCGTACCGACTCCCGGCGGCGTTGGGAGGAAAGCAGTTCGGGGACAAGCGCGTTGGTGGCGCGGGCGGTGGCGATCGCGCCACCGAACTGGAAGTCGGCGATATAGCGGCTGATGGTCGCGAACGGAATCTGCGGCGGCGCGATGAGCAGCGGAAGGCCGGTGCGGGCGCATGCGTCGATCAGCGCCCCGGGGGCGTTGTCGTGCACATCGCCGATCCCGAAGCAGATGCCGGCCACCCCGGCCCGGGCCAGCGAATCGACGAAGGTGTCGCAGTCGGCGGGGGTCTGCAGGCTGATGCCGACGGTGCACACGAGCTCCCCACCGCGCAGGTATCGGGACGGGTCGTGCAGTTCGGTGGTGTGCGACCAGGTGATGCGCCGGCTCAGATGCCGATGGCCGGCATCGTCGGTGCTCGGGGGGAGGAGCTGCAGCCCGAGGCCGGAGCGCTGCAGCAGGTCGTGGAACGTCGGGGCGCTGTCGCCGGACGCGGCGGCCATCGAACCGACCTGGTGGTCAGCCGCCGACTCGATCATCAGTTGATCGTAACGTCAGCGTCATCTGAACGGCCCGACCCGTTGTGCGATCCTCCAATGGTCGTGTCAGGCGGTGGTGGGTTTGCAGCGTCTTCGTCTCGAACGTTGGCGATCGCATCCGGTGGGCGTGATAGTTCGTCCAACGAGTGAAGGAGCATCGATGACAACAACCGAGGTTGACGCCCCGCAGGGGTTGCGGCGCGAGTTCTCCCTGTGGTCGGCGTTCGCGTTCGCATTCGCGTTCATCTCGCCGATCGTCGCGCTGTACGGCATCTTCGGACTGGCGCTGTCCGCGGCGGGCCCCAGCTTCTGGTGGGGGTTCGGGCTGGTCTTCGGCGGCCAGTTCCTGGTCGCCCTGGTCTTCGCGATGCTGGTGTCGCGCTGGCCGCTGGAAGGATCCATCTACCAGTGGTCGCGCCGGTTGCTGGGCACCACCTACGGCTGGTTCGCCGGCTGGGCCTATATGTGGACCCTGGTGATCGCGATGGCCACCGTCGCGCTGGGCGCCGCCGGGTTCACCGCCAACATCCTCGGCATCGAAGCACCCTCGGGGACCACCCTGGCGCTGATCGCTCTGGTCATCCTGCTGGCCGGTACCGCGGTGAACCTGGCCGGGCGGCAGGCCCTGAAGATCTTCATGCTGGGCAGCATCATCGCCGAGGTCATCGGGTCGGTCGTGCTGGGCACCTGGCTGCTGCTGTTCCACCGGCAGAACTCGTTGTCGGTGCTGTTCTCCGGCGGCGGCGCGGAGATGGACACGCTGGCCTACCTGACCGGCCCGTTCATGCTTGCGGTGGCGTTCATCGGCTGGTCGTTCGTCGGCTTCGAGAGTGCCGGGTCCATCGCCGAGGAAGTGCACGAACCACGGCGGTACCTGCCCAAGGCGGTGCTGTTCTCGCTGACGTTCATCTTCGTCGTGGTGGCCTACTCCGCCCTGGCGATCATCCTGGCCATCCCGGACCTGGATGCCGTCGCCGAGGGCGCCGTCGGCGATCCGGTGTATGCGACCCTCACCACCGCACTGGGGCACGGCGTGGCCAAACCCGTCGAGGTGATGTTCGTGATCGGTTTCCTGGCCAGCTTCCTGGCCCTGCAGACCTCTGCGTCCCGGGTGATCTGGGCCTACGCCCGCGACGGCGCGCTGCCGGCCTCCGGCGTGCTGTCCCAATTGCGCGGCACGGCCCGTATCCCGCGGGTGGCGATCCTGGTCACCACCGTGGTCGGGGCGACGTTGTTCCTGCTGAGCATCGTGGCCGGGGACATCTATTCGTTGATGGTCAACTTCACCGCCGGCGGGTTCTACCTGGCCTTCCTGTTCCCGCTGATCGGCTTCCTGGTGGTGGGGGTGCGGCGCAAGTGGACGCCGGGCAACTTCTCGTTGGGCCGGTTCACGCTGCCGGTCGCCGCGGTGGCCGTGGTGTGGGCAGTGCTGCAGTTCCTCAACATCTCCTGGCCGCGGGTGGCTTTCGAACAGCGTTACCTGGACTGGTCGGTGTGGATCGGGATCGGGGTGTTGCTGGTGCTCGGTACGGCGATCCTGGCGACGGTACGCGGCCGGATCGTCGAGGCGGCGGTCATCGAGGATGCCGAGCTGCTCGACGAACGCGCGGACGCCGGTGCCTGACACCGCGCCCGTCGCGGTGGTCACCGGGGCCGCCAGCGGCATCGGGGCGGCGGCCGCCGCAGCCCTGCGCCGCCGCGGATACCGGGTGGGCGCACTGGACCTGTCCGGTGATGCGGACGCGGATTTCAGTGTGGCCGTGGATGTCTCGAACGGACGCGCGGTTGCCGACGGGGTCGCCCGGATTCGCCGGGAGCTCGGCCCGATCGACGCGCTGGTGACCTCCGCCGGTTACTACGAGATGGGGCGCATAGACCACATCGACGTGATGTCCTGGCAGCGCATGCTGCGGGTGCATCTGGGCGGGTTGTTCAACGCGGCCCGGGCGTGCCTGCCCGACATGCTGGCCGCCGGGTCGGGTGCGGTGGTCGCGGTGGCCAGCGAACTCGCCGTCGGTGGCGGCGATGAGGAGGCGCACTACGTGGCGGCCAAGGGCGCGATCCTCGGTCTGGTGCGCAGCCTTGCCGCCGAGGTCGCCGGTGCCGGGGTGCGGGTCAACGCCGTCGCGCCGGGCCCGACGGACACCCCGCTGCTGAGCGCCGATTCGCCGTGGCGCGCCCAGGATTACCTCGACACCTTGCCGCTGCGCCGGCTGACCACGCCGGCCGAGGTCGCGCGCTGCATCGAATTCCTGGTCTGTGACGGGACATTCAGCGTCGGCGACGTCGTCAACGTCAACTCGGGAGCGGTGATATGACCAGGCTGGACGGCCGTGTCGTGCTGGTGACCGGTGCCGCGCAGGGAATGGGCGCGGCGCACGCCCGGCGGTTGGCCGGGGCCGGAGCGACCGTGGCGGTCAACGATATTCGGGGCGGGGACGCCCTCGACGCGCTGGCCGCCGAGATCGGCGGACTGGCGGTGCCCGGTGACGTCGCCGATCCGTCGGAGTGCAAACGGATCGCCGCCGCGGTGGCCGGGGCCGCCGGCCGGCTCGATGTCCTGGTGGCCAACCACGCCTACATGACGATGGCGCCGTTCCTCGAGCACGACGAGCAGGACTGGTGGCGCATCGTGGACACCAATCTGGGCGGGACCTTCCATCTGGTGCAGGCGGTGCTCCCGCACATGCGCCGGCACGGTGAGGGCCGCATCGTGGTGATCTCCAGTGAGTGGGGTGTCACCGGCTGGCCCGAGGCCACCGCCTATTGCGCCGCCAAGGCGGGGCTGATCGCCTTGGTCAAGGGGCTGGGCCGGGAATTGGCGCCCGAGGGGATCATCGTCAACGCGGTCGCACCCGGGGTCACCGACACCCCGCAACTGCAGGTGGACGCGGATGCGGCCGGAGTCGACCTGGCGGTGATGCACGCCCGTTACGCCGAGGGGATCCCGCTGGGCCGGATCGGTGTCGCCGACGAGATTTCTGTGGCGGTGGAGCTGCTGGCCGACTTCGAGGTGGCGGCCATCGTCGGACAAGTGATCGCCTGTAACGGCGGAACGGCTCGGGTGCGGGCATGACAGAAGGAGATCGGGTGGGAAGCCAGCCGTATGTGCTTTCGGCGCAGGGCAATACCGGACAGGTCGATGCGACGGCGGTGCCGCGCTATGCGGGGCTGGCGACCTTTGCGCGGCTCCCGCAGTTGCGCGAAGTCCTCGATTACGACATCGCGGTGGTCGGGGTGCCGTTCGACAGCGGTGTCACCTACCGGCCCGGGGCCCGGTTCGGTCCCGCCGCGATCCGGGAGGCGTCCCGGCTGCTCAAGCCG
This sequence comes from Mycolicibacterium diernhoferi, assembly GCF_019456655.1. NCBI lineage: Bacteria > Bacillati > Actinomycetota > Actinomycetes > Mycobacteriales > Mycobacteriaceae > Mycobacterium > Mycolicibacterium diernhoferi. Next base: position 979,723 of record NZ_CP080332.1, read on the forward strand.
TACAACCCGGCGCTCGACGTCAGCCCGTTCGCCCAGGCCCAGGTGGTCGACGCCGGCGACATCGCGGCCAACCCCTTCAACATCGACGAGGCGGTCGACCAGGTGCGCGAAGGCGTGGCCGGCCTGTTGACCCGGCCCGAGCAGCGGGTCGTGATGCTCGGTGGTGACCACACCATCGCCCTGCCGGCGCTGCAGGCGATGAACCGGGTGCACGGCCCGGTGGCGTTGGTGCATTTCGACGCGCACCTGGACACCTGGGACACCTATTTCGGCGCGCCCTGCACGCACGGCACCCCGTTCCGGCGGGCCGTCGAGCAGGGTCTGCTGGTCAAGGATCGCTCCGCGCACATCGGCATCCGCGGTTCGCTGTACGACCGGGCCGATCTGCTCGACGACGAGTCGCTGGGGTTCACCGTCGTGCACTGCCGCGACCTCGACCGCATCGGTTTCGACGGTGCGGTGCAACGCATCCGGGAGCGCGTCGGCGATCACCCGGTGTATGTGTCCATCGACATCGACGTGCTGGATCCGGCGTTCGCGCCGGGCACCGGCACCCCGGAGATCGGTGGCATGACCAGCCGGGAACTGGTGGCGATCCTGCGCGGCATGCGCGGGCTGAACATCGTCGGCGCCGATGTGGTGGAGGTGGCGCCCGCCTACGACGGGGGTGACATCACCGCGGTGGCCGCCGCCAACCTGGCCTACGAGCTGATCACCCTGATGGCCGACGATGTCTGAATTCCGTTGGCCGGAGGGTAAAACCGCGGCGGCGGCGTTCACCTTCGATGTGGACGCCGAGTCGGCGGTGCTGTGGGGTGACGATGGCACGGTGGCCGCTCGGATGAGCGTGATGAGCCATCAGGCCTACGGGCCGCTGGTGGGGATCCCGCGCATCCTGGATCTGCTGGACCGGCATCAGATTCCGTCCACGTTCTTCGTGCCGGGGCACACCGCGCACCGCTATCCCGAGGCGGTGCGGTCCATCGTGGCCGCCGGCCACGAGATCGCCCATCACGGCTACCTGCATGAGCAGCCCACCGCGCTGACCCTGGAGGGGGAGATCGAGGCGCTCGACCGCGGGCTGGAGGCACTGGCCGAGGTGGCCGGGGTCCGCCCCGCCGGGTATCGCGCCCCGATGTGGGATCTGTCCTGGCGCACACCGGGATTGCTGGCCGAACGGGGCTTCCTGTACGACTCCTCGCTGATGGACGCCGACCTGCCCTATGAACTCGCGGTGGGGGAGCGGTCGCTGGTGGAGATCCCGATCCAGTGGGCGCTCGACGACTGGGAGCAGTACTGCTATCTGCCCGACATCTCCGGGTCCGGACTGATCGAGAGTCCGCGCAAGGCCCGCGAGTTGTGGCAGCTGGAGTTCGACGCGCTGCGTGCGGCCGGTGGGTGCTGGGTGCTGACCAACCATCCGTTCCTGACCGGGCGGGCCTCGCGCGCGGCCGAACTCGGTGACCTGATGCGCTACGTCACCGAGCACACCGATGTGTGGACCACCAGTCTCGGCGCGATCGCCGAGCATGTGCGCACCCTGGGGCTGACGCCGCGCAGCATCACCCGTCCCTGACTCAGCCGCGCGGCGATCAGGACGACTCGGTGACGCCGCGCTTCATGAGGACGCCGAGCAGGCCGGGCGCCACGCTGTCAATGGCCTTGGCGGTCACCGCCATCCGCGGTGCGATGCGCACCGGACGGGTGCGGGCGGCGGTGACCATCCAGTCCGCGGCCTCCTCGGCCGACAGGCCCGGCATCGCCACGAATTCCTTGGTGGGCTCGATCATCGGGGTCTTCACCAGCGGGTAGTAGAGCGTCGTGGAGTGCACGCCCTTGCCCGACCACTCGGTCTCGGCGACCCGGCTCACCGCGGTGAGCGCGGCCTTGGACGCCTGGTACGCCCCGAACAGCGGTGAGGATTCGTTCATCACACCCCAGGTCGAGACGTTGATGACATGCCCGTCCCCGCGCTCGACCATGCCCGGCACCAGTGCCCGCATCAACCGCAGCGGCGCATAGTAATTCAGCGTCATGGTGCGTTCCAGATCGTGCCAACGCTCCAGCGATTCCAGCAGTGGGCGACGGATGGACCGGCCCGCATTGTTGACCAGGATGTCCACGCCACCGTGGCTTTCCAGGACCCGGGCCGACAGCGCGTCCACGGCATCGAGATCGGACAGATCGGCGGTCAGCGCCTCGGCGAGCCCGCCGCTGTTGCGGATGCCGTCGGTGACGGTGTCGAGCAGATCGGCCCGGCGGGCGACCAGGATGACGCTGGCCCCGAGTTTGGCCAGCTTCACCGCCGACGCCGCGCCGATCCCCGAGGACGCACCGGTGATCAGGATGCGCTTGCCGCGCAGTTCGATCTCGGGGCCGCGGCCCAGGTACTCGGTCAGCGGCGGCCGCATGCTGGTCAGCATCACCTGGTCGGTCAGGCGGCGCAGTGGGTTCTTGCTCACGCCGCCGAGTCTAGAGACTGCGATTTCGGCGCGTTCACGTACGTCTCGCGCACGTGAACGCGCCGAAATCGCTGCTCAGAAGTAGCGGGGGAAGCCGCTCCAGTCCGGGTCGCGCTTCTCCAGGAAGGCGTCACGGCCCTCCACGGCCTCATCGGTCATGTAGGCCAAACGTGTTGCCTCACCGGCGTACACCTGCTGGCCGACCAGTCCGTCGTCGATCAGGTTGAAACCGAACTTGAGCATCCGGATGGCCTGCGGGGACTTGCCGTTGATTTCGGCGGCCCACTGCAGGCCGGCGGTCTCCAGCTCCGCGTGGTCGACGACCTCGTTCACCGCGCCCATCTGGTACATGGTCGCGGCGTCATAGGTGCGGCCCAGGAAGAAGATCTCGCGGGCGAACTTCTGACCGGTCTGCCGCGCGAGGTAGGCGCTGCCGAATCCGCCGTCGAAGCTGCCCACATCGGCGTCGGTCTGCTTGAACCGGGCGTGTTCGCGGCTGGCCAGGGTCAGGTCGCAGGTGACGTGCAGGCTGTGTCCGCCGCCGGCCGCCCACCCGTTGACCAGGCAGATCACCACCTTGGGCATGAACCGGATGAGCCGCTGCACCTCCAGGATGTGCAGCCGGCCGGCGCGGGCCGGGTCCACCGTCTCGGCCGTCTCACCCTCGGCGTACTGGTAGCCGGTGCGTCCGCGGATGCGCTGGTCGCCGCCCGAGCAGAACGCCCAGCCGCCGTCCTTGGCCGACGGGCCGTTGCCGGTCAGCAGGATGACGCCGACGTCGGGGGACATCCGGGCGTGATCGAGCACCCGGTAGAGCTCGTCGACGGTGTGCGGGCGGAACGCGTTGCGCACCTCGGGCCGGTCGAACGCGATCCGGACGGTGGGTTGGGCCACCCCGTCGACGACGTGCCGGTGGTAGGTGATGTCGGTCAGCTCGAAGCCGGCGACGGGCTGCCAGCGGGACGGATCGAACGGGTTCTCGGTGCTCACGGAGTCGACTGTATCGGCTGTGATCCAGACGATGATTGGACCGCACCCCTGCGGGGTACAAAGGTCGGGACGATGCGTATGGGACGCACGAGGTAGGAGAGCACGATGAAGCGGTCGGCAAGTGTGTTGCTAGCGGGGATGGCGGTCGGGGCCGTGCTGGTCGGGTGCTCGCCGTCGGTCACCGGTGGCGATACCAAGTGCGAGGACTTCATCGGCGCGGACGAGAAGACGCAGAACGAAGCGGTCTCCAAGATGCTCAAGGACGAGAAGGGCGCCGATGCGGCGCAGCTGGAGATCACCGGCACCCGGCTGGCGGTGCAGACCTGGTGTCAGACGGTCGGTACCCCGGACGCGAAGATCAAGGAAGCCCCGCACCTGTAAGGGACCGGGTCAGAACCTGGGGCGCGCCCTCGGTGACGGCGATGGTGTGTTCGGAGTGGGCGGTGCGCGACCCGTCGGCCGATCGGAGGGTCCAGCCATCCGGGTCGTAGACGATCTTGCTGGTGCCCTGGGCGAACCAGGGTTCCAGGGCGAGCGTCAATCCGGGTCGTAGCACCAGCCCGCGCCCGGCGCGTCCCCGATTGGAGACGTGCGGGTCTTCGTGCATGGTGCGCCCGAGCCCGTGTCCGCCGAAGTCGGTGTTGACCGGATAGCCGTACTCGTCGGCGACCGCGCCGATGGCTGCGGAGATGTCGCCGAGCCGGCCGCCGGGCAGGGCGGCCGCGATGGCGGCCTCCAATGCCCGTTCGGTCGCCTCGATCAACCGCTGATCCTGTGGCCGCGGCGTGCCGACGATCAGGCTGCGCGCCGAATCGGCCACCCAGCCGTCGATCGACACGGCGATGTCCATACTGAGCAGGTCGCCGTCGCGCAGCGTGTAATCGTGCGGAAGGCCGTGCAGCACAGCGTCATTGACCGACAGGCAGATGACGTTGCGGAACGGTCCCCGACCGAAGGACGGCGCGTAGTCCCAATAGCAGGACACCGCGCCCCGGTCCTCGATCAGCGCCCGGGCCCGGTATTCCAGATCCAGCAGGTTGACGCCCACCGCGGCACGCGCCTGTAGGTCGTCGAGCAGCTCGGCGATGAACGCGCCGGTGGTGCGCATGGCCGCGATCTCCTGCGGCGTCTTCAGTTCCAACACCCGCGCGTCCTCTCCCTGGTGGCCGGTATAGAAATACCAGGGTAGTCGATGCGGCGGTATTTTCATACCGCCGTGACGTATCCTCGGTGCATGGTCCGTTCGCCCCTGACGCCGCAACAACGCGCCGCCGGTCAGCGCCTCGGCGCCTTCCTGCGGGAATGCCGGGGTGATCGCAAACCCACCGAGGTGGCGCACGCCGCGGGGATCTCCCCGGAGACGCTGCGCAAGATCGAGACCGGACGCCTGGCCACCCCCTCCTTCACGACGGTCGCCGCGCTCGCCTCGGTGCTGGGCGTCGCACTGGACGACCTGGCCCGGATCTGCCTGCCCGAACAGGATCTCCCGAGCACCGGATAGCGCTCTACGGGCGGATCCCGTGCGCCCGCAGGGCCGCGAGCAGACCGTCCGGGCGTTGCGCCGTCGGTAGCGGATCGACCAGCGCGAAGGCGCATCCGAGCGAACGGGCCCCACCGTCGGCCTCCTCGCTGTCGCCGACCATCAGCGAATCCACGGCCTCGACGCCCAGCCGGGCGAGTGCGACCTGGAAGATCGCCGGATCCGGTTTGACCGCACCGACTTCGAAGGACAGCACGTACTCGTCGACGCCCGTGCCCGCGGCCGCCAGCGCCGGCCGCAGATCGAACGCGATGTTCGACACCACCGCGGTCTTGATGCCGGCGGCACGCAGACCGTTCAGGGTGGCCGCGGTATCGGGATACGGCGTCCAGGAAGCCGGGTCGACCAGCTTGGGATACAGCGCCGCGGCGTCCTCGCCGGTGAGCCCGGATTCGCGCAGCACGTGCAGATATGCCTCGCGGTGCAGGTGCGGCTCCAGGTCGCGGTTTTCCCAGTTATGTTGCTGCTCTTCAGACATCGGGACCGAGTTGCCGGTGGGTGCGGTCACCCGGCGCATCAGCTCGGCCTGCACGTGGCCCTCCACCGCCTTCTCGTCCACGGTGATCCCGGCGAACCAACTGTCGTCTTCCTCCAGTCGGAACAGCGTGCCGGAGAAATCGAAGAGCACTGCGCGGATCACGTGATGAGTCCTTTCTAGAAATGGTCGGGGATGGCCGGGGCGACCGGCCAGCCGAACGCCACCGCCCCCCGGTGTGCCGAACCGGGGGTGAGCTCGCCGACCAGCCCGGCAGTGACGAGTTGGGTAAGGCTGACCCCGCCCAGGTAGACGGCGCCGAGATCACGCGCCGAGATTGCGAGATCAGCTGATGCGGTGGTCGTTTCGCACTCCGCTCCGTCGGTGTCGGCATGCAGCCGGTACCGGCCGGTGTTCCACGGGCAGAACTCGTCCCGTACGTCGAGCACGATGTCGATGGGGGCGGCGTAGCGACGCAGTGTGAGCGCACGATCCACCTCGACCAACCGGACGAACACACCGTCTTGGAGTTGGCACTGCAGCGCCCGCGGGTCGGCCACCAGGTGGCGCAACGGCTCGTCGACCGCGGCGCCGTCGACCCTGATGCTGCGCACCAGGTCCATCTCCAGCAGGAATCGCCAAAGCCGGGCGTAGGCGCGCGGATTGGTGGCGCGCACCTCCTCGATGTGCAGTTCGGCGTTGGGCCCGATGCTCGACCAGGCGGACTTGGGCCGGTAGATGGCGTACCCGCTCGGGCTGCCGTCGGGCTCGTGGTGCAGTACGAACCGGATCCGGCCGCTGTCCTTGCGGCGTTCCTCGTTGTCGTAGATCAGGTCGTCCCACCACGGCCGGGTCCGGCTCATCCGCCCGGGCAGCCCGGGCAGCACGTGATCGAAGATCGCCGGACCGTGGGCCAGCAGCGTCGCGGCATCCGTCTCGGTCACGGTGCCGGCCCCCAGCTCCACCCCCGGGCGGAAATCCAGGTCGCGCACCTGCCCGGTCAGCACCGAGTTCTGGCTGGCCATGCCATATCCGAACCGGCCGTAGATCATCGACTCCGAGGCGAACAGCATGGCCAGCGACTCGTCCGCGCGGGCCCGGACGGTGTCCAGTTGATGGCGCATCATCTGGGTCAGCAGGCCCCGGCGACGGTAGGCGGGCGACACCGTCACCGAGGTGACCGCGGCGACCGGCACCAGCGCCCCGCCAGGCAGACACACCTGCTTGCGGAAGTCACCCACGGTGGCCGCCCACCGGGTGCCGTCGTGGAATCCGAACATCCGGTCCAGGTCGGTGAACTTGCGGGCCAACTCGAGTTCGTCGGGCTGCGGATCTTCCAGGAACACCGAGTACAGCGCGGCGGTGAAGGCGGCGTAATCCTCATCGTCGCGGACGGTGCGCAGAGTCAGGTCCACCACACACTCATGTCTACCGTGCCGAGCCGGCCGCGCGCGCGGCCTTTTTCAGCAGCACCTCGCGTTCGGCCTCGTTGGCGGTCAGCGCGGCAGCGGCGGTGAACTCGGCGGCGGCCTCGGCGCCACGACCCAGTCGCGCCAGCAGTTCACCGCGCACGCTGGGCACCAGGTAGGACCCCGCCAGGCCGGTGATGCCGTTCACGATGGGCAGCGCCGCGCCCGGGCCGTCGGCCATCGCGATCGCCACCGCCCGGTTGAGTTCCACCACCGGTGAGGGCGCGATCCGGCGCAGCGCGTCGTACAGGGCGACGATGCGGGTCCAGTCGGTGTCCGCTGCGGTCGGGGCCACCGCGTGGCACTCGGCGAGCGCGGCCTGTAGCGCATACGGCCCCCTGCCCGAATCGCGTTGTTCGCGTGCGCGGTCCGCGCGCTGCAACGAGCGGACGCCGCGCTGGATCTGGGACCGGTCCCAACGGGTGCGGTCCTGGTCTTCCAGCAGGACGGGATTCCCGTCGGCATCGGTGCGGGCGGCGAACCGGGACGCCTGGAACTCCATCAGGGCGACCAGGGCGTGCACCTCCGGTTCGTCCGGCGTCAGTGCCTGCAGGACTCGGCCCAGACGCAAAGCCTCACTGCATAATTCGTCGCGAACCCAGCGCTGCCCGGCCGAAGCCGAGTAGCCCTCGTTGTAGATCAGGTAGATCACCGACAGCACCGCCGACAGGCGTGGCGCGAACTCGGCCCGGTCGGGCACCTCGAAGGCCGCACCGGCGAGCGACTTCTTGGCCCGGGTGATCCGCGCGGCCACGGTGGCCTTCGAGGTCAGGAAGGCGCGGGCGATCTCGTCGACGGTCAGCCCACCCACGATGCGCAGCGTCAGCGCGATCTGCGCCTCGCGTGAGAGCGACGGGTGCGCGGCGATGAAGATCAGCCGCAGCACATCGTCATCGATGCGGTCGGGGTCCCAGAGTTCCTCGGTGTGCAGCTCGAGGTCGCGGGCCAGCTCCGCGTACTTGACGTCCAGGTTGTCCTGGCGCCGCCACAGGTCGATGGCCTTGCGCTTGGCCACCGTGGTCAGCCACGCTCCCGCATTGCGGGGGACACCGCTGCTCGGCCATTGGGTGAGCGCGTCGACCAACGCCTCCTGGGCCAGATCCTCGGCCAGTCCGATATCGCCGACGATGCGGGTCAGGGTGGCGACGATCCTGGCCGCCTCCATCCGCCAGACGGCGTCGACGGTGTCGCGTAGGCCAGGCACTGCGATCACCACCCCCGGTCGCTGCGCTCCTGCCCGCCGGACCACGCTGGCGCGGGTCAGGCGTCGGCGGAGTCCTCGGCGTCGGCGCGGAAGAAGAACAGGCTGGCCACGAAGCTGGTCAGGGACAGCAAGCCGGCGACGAAGGTCAGGCCGATGCGCTCGAAGCCGAAAGTGCCGACGCTCATCGCGAATCCGATGATCGCGAGCATGCTCAGGAACAGGGCCCCGGTGCTGAGTGCCTCAGACCGGGCAGGCGGCGCGGCCGACCATGTCGGGCCGGCGGTGTGGTCGTTCATCCGGGGTCCTATCTCGAAGCGGTTAGCGGTCTGTACCCCGCCCCGCGGCGGTTCAACCCCGACCGCGCCCGTTGGTGGGACGGATCAGCCGACCGAACGGGCGGCGCCCTCCCAGAACTGCGCCCGCACGGCCTTCTTGTCGGGCTTACCCAGCGCGGTGATCGGCACCGAGTCGACCACGACGACCTGCTTGGGCACCTGGACCGAACCCTTGCGCTCCTTCACCGCGGCCTGGATCTCGGTGATCATGGTGTCGACCGCGGCGGCATCGGTCGAGGCGTCCGGGCGCAGCACCACCACGGCCGTAACCGCCTCACCCCACTTCTCGTCCGGGGTGCCGATCACGCACACCTGCGCGACCGAGGGATGTTCGGCCACAACGTCTTCGACCTCACGCGGGAAGACGTTGAAGCCGCCGGTGACGATCATGTCCTTGGTGCGGTCGACGATGAAGTAGAAACCGTCCTCGTCCTCGCGGGCCAGGTCGCCGGTGTGCATCCAGCCGTCGCGGAAGGTCTCGGCGGTGGCTTCGGGCAGATTCCAGTAACCACCGGACAACAACGGGCCGGCCACGCAGATCTCGCCGACCTCGCCCCGGGGCACCGGGTTTCCGTCCTCGCCGAGCAGCGCGACCTTGGCGAACAGGGTCGGCCGGCCGCACGAGGTCAGCCGCTTCTCGTCGTGATCCTTCTTCGACAGGTAGGTGATCACCATCGGGGCCTCGGACTGCCCGTAGTACTGCGCGAAGATCGGCCCGAACCGCCGGATCGCCTCGGCGAGGCGCACCGGGTTCATCGCCGAGGCGCCGTAGTAGACGGTCTCCAGCGAGGACAGGTCCCGGGTGTGGCTGTCGGGGTGGTCCATCAGCGCGTAGATCATCGAAGGCACCAGCATGGTCGCGGTGATCTTCTGTTCCTCGATGATGCGCAGCACCTCGGCGGGGTCGAACTTGGTCAGCACGACCAGCTCGCCGCCCTTGACGATGACCGGGGTGAAGAAGGCCGCGCCGGCATGCGACAGGGGTGTGCACATCAGGAACCGCGGGTTCTCCGGCCACTCCCACTCGGCCAGCTGCACCGTCGTCATGGTGGTGATCGACTGCGTGGTGCCGATGACACCCTTGGGCTTACCGGTGGTGCCGCCGGTGTAGGTCAGGCCGCCGATGTGATCCGGCGGCAGATCCGCGGCGACCAGCGGCTTGGCCGGGTACTTGGCGGCCTCGGCGGCCAGGTCGACAGCGACGTCGGACAGCTCGGCGGGGACCGGGCCGATGGTCAGGATCTGCTTGAGTGAGGGCACCTTCTCCAGCAGTCCCAGTGCCCGCTCGACGAACATCGGGTTGGGGTCGATGATCAGCGCGGTCACCCCGGCATCGGAGAGCACATAGGCATGGTCATCCAGGGAGCCGAGAGGGTGTAGTGCCGTGCGGCGGAACCCCTGGGTCTGCCCGGCGCCGATGATCATCAGCACCTCGGGGCGGTTCAGTGACAGCAACCCGACCGCCGCGCCGGTGCCCGCGCCGAGCGCCTCGAACGCCTGAATGTACTGGCTGATGCGGTCTGCGAGTTCGCCGCCGGTCAGCGTGGTGTCGCCGAGGAACAGCACCGGCCGGTCCTTGTGGCGCTTCAGCGCGCCGGCGGTGAGATGGCCGGAGTGCAGGAAATGGCGGAGCTGCGCGTCACTCATAGGTTCAGATTAGAACGTGTTACAGAATTTCTTTCAAGGCCCGCGTCCTGGAGGGACGGTGTTCACTGGAGCGATGAGCCCGAACGCCGACCTGCGCCGGGCGATCCTCGCGCTGTCCCGCGAACGCGGACCGGACAAGACGATCTGCCCCTCGGACGCCGCTCGCGCGGTCGGTGGCGAGCAATGGCGCGACCTGATGGAGGACGCGCGCGACCTGGCCCGGGAACTGGCCCGCCGGGGCGAGGTGGAGATCAGCCGGCGGGGCGAGGTCCTCGACCCCGACGTGCCCTGGCGCGGACCCGTGCGGATCCGCGCCAGATAACGCGTCCTACCGGCCGGCCGCGACCCGCGCGGTCTGCGCGGCCTTCTCGGCCAGGTCGGCCCTCCACTGGATCTCCTTCTGGATCCACGGGTTGTCGGTGTCGAACTCCTCGGTCTCGCTGACCCGGCGGACCTCCAGCTTCACCCCGGGTCCCAGCGGGCACTTGCGGGCCCACTGCTTGGCCTCCTCGGCCGAGGAGGTCTCGATGATCCAGAACCCGTTGAACAGCTCCTTGGCCTCGGTGTACGGCCCGTCGGTGACCACCGGGGGGTCGGCGCCGAAGTCGACGACGAAGCCGTCCTCGGGTTCACACAGGCCCTCACCGGCGAGCATCACGCCCGCCTTGATGAGTTCCTCGTTGTAGCGGCCCATCGACTCGATCACCTCGCTGAAATCGACGTCGGCGAAGTCCGCGGCGGCGGCGGGATCGACCCGCATGATCATCATGTAGCGCGACATTGTGTTCTCTCCTTGTTCACTGACGTGTCCGTCGAAGGGCTGTCTGTCGGGCCCTCGTCGATACGTCGAACGGAACCCACACAGAATCGACACGCGCCGCGTTCTTTTCTCATCGCACGTTCGCGGCCTCGCGCGAACTAACCTTGCCGCCATGCCCAGCCCCCAGCAGCCGGCCGACCTGGTGATCACCGGCACCGTCCTCACCGTCGACGAGGCGCGGCCCACTGCGCGGAACGTCGTCGTCGCCCACGGCCGCATCGCCGCGCTGGACGTGCCGGAGGACCGACTGCCGGACTGGATCGGGCCGGACACCACCGTGGTGTCCGCCGGGGACGGTTGCGTGTTGCCCGGTTTCGTTGAGGCGCACGGGCATCCGTTGATGGAGGCGGTGGCGCTGTCGGACCGGATGGTCGACATCCGGCCGGTCACGTTGAGTTCGGCCGACGACGTGGTGGCCGCGGTGCACGCCGAAGTCGCTCGCCGCGGCGCCGACGGCGCGTACCTCAACGGCTGGGACCCACTGCTGCAGAAGGGATTACCCGATCCGACGCTGGAGTGGCTGGACGGTATCGCCGACACCCCACTGGTGATCCTGCACAACTCGGGGCACAAGGCGTTCTTCAACTCCGCGGCGGCGCGGATGGTCGGGATCACCCGGGACACCCCGGACCCCAAGGGGGCCCGGTACGGTCGCGACGACGCCGGTGAACTCGACGGCACCGCGGAGGAATCCGCCGCGGTGTTCTCGCTGATCGGCGGTGCCGTCTCGGTCGGTGATTATCCGGCGATGCTGCTCGCCGAGTGCGACCGGCTCAACCGGGCCGGCCTGACCACCTGCTCGGAGATGGCGTTCGACCCGATGTTCCGTCCGGTGCTCGCCGCCATGCACGATCAGCTGACGGTGCGGTTGCGCACCTATGAGATGTCGACCGCCGAATTGCACACCGAGGCACAGCCCTTCGATGGTGACGACGTGGTCCGTCAGGTCGGCATCAAGATCTGGGTGGACGGTTCCCCGTGGGTCGGCAACATCGACCTGACCTTCCCGTACCTGGACACCGAGGCCACCCACACCATCGGCGTGGTGCCCGGGTCGTGCGGGCACGCGAACTACACCCGCGAGCAGCTGTCCGAGATCGTCGGCGCATTCTTCCCCAAGGGCTGGCAGCTGGCCTGCCACGTGCACGGGGATGCCGGCGTGGACACCATTCTGGATGTCTACGAGCAGGCCCTGCGGGCCCATCCGCGCGAGGACCACCGGCTGCGCCTGGAGCATGTCGGCGCCATCACCGACGAGCAGCTGGCCCGCGCGCACGCGCTCGGGGTGACCTGCAGCCTGTTCGTCGACCACCTGCACTACTGGGGTGACGTCATCGTCGACGGGCTGTTCGGGCCGGAGCACGGTGATCGCTGGATGCCGTGCGGCTCGGCGGCCGCGACCGGCATGCGTATCTCGCTGCACAACGACCCGCCGGTCACCCCGGAGGAGCCACTGCGCAACATCAGCGTGGCCGCGACCCGGACGGCCCCGAGCGGACGGGTGCTCGGGCCGGAGCAGCGTCTGACGGTGGAGCAGGCCATCCGGGCACAGACCATCGACGCGGCATATCAACTGTTCGCCGAGGACCGGATCGGGTCGATAGAGGTGGGTAAGTATGCCGATCTCGTTGTGCTGTCCGCCGATCCGCGCGCCGTGGACCCCGAAGACGTTGCCGGACTGGAGGTCCGGGCGACGTATCTGGCCGGGCGGCAGGTTCATCCGAAACCCGCATGAGTTGACAGCTGTCATGGCAGGCTGTCGGGCATGCCTGAGCTTGCCGAACCCCGATTTCTCGATGAGCGCGTCGCGCACTGGGCGGCCACCAAGCCCGTCGACGAGGCCATCACCTATCTGAGCCGAACCTGGACCTGGTCGCAGTTCGACGACCGGGTCCGCCGGATGGCGGGCGCGCTGACCGCGCGCGGTATCGGCCGTGGCGATGTGGTGGGCTTCCTGGACAAGAACCACCCGGCGTGTGTGGAGGTGACGCTGGCGGCGGGATCGCTGGGTGCGGCCACCACCATCGTCAACTTCCGGTTGGCCGGCGAGGAGGTCGAATACGTCCTCAACGACTGTGGCGCCAAGGTGTTGTTCGTCGGCGAGGAGTTCGTGGCCACGGTGGAGTCGATCCGCGACCGGCTGCCCGGCGTGTCGGAGGTCATCGAGGTCAAACCCGAAGGCGGCGACGAGTACGAGGCGGTGCTGGCCGCGGCCACCCCGGCCGAGCGTGCGGCCGACCTGCACACCGACGACACCGTGGTGGTGATGTACTCCTCGGGCACCACCGGCCGCCCCAAGGGCGTCACCATCAGTCACGCAAACCTGATCGCGCACACCGTCAACGCCTTCGACGAGTGGCCGTTCCGGGACGGTGACAAGAACCTGGTGTCGATGCCGCTGTTCCACGTCGGTGGTACCTCCTACATGCAGTTCGGGCTGTACAACGGCGCCGCGAGCTACATGACCCGCGACATCGACGGCGCCGCCCTGGCCGGTGGCATCCTGGCCGGCTGCAACCGGACCTTCCTGGTGCCGGCCGTGCTGGCCACGGTGCTGCAGGCCGGCCCGGACGCGGTGGCGCTGTTCGGTGCGCTGAAGACCTTCTCCTACGGGGCCTCGCCGATGCCGTTGCCGTTGCTGCGCGAGGCGCTCAAGGCCTGGCCGGAGACCGACTTCATCCAGGTGTACGGGTTGACCGAGGTGTGCGGGGTGGCCACCCGGTTGGGTCCCGACGATCACCGCGGGGACAACCAGGACCGGTTGGTCAGCGCCGGTAAACCCATCAACGGTGTCGAGGTGCGGATCGTCGATCCGGACACCCTCGACGACGTCGAGGTCGGCAAGCAAGGTGAAATCTGGTTCCGGACAAAGCAGTTGATGAAGGGGTATCACAACAAGCCGGAGGCCACCGCCGAGGCCGTCACCCCTGACGGGTGGTTCCGCACCGGTGACATCGGTCGGCTCGACGAGGACGGTTATCTGTTCGTCGAGGACCGGATCAAGGACATGATCATCACCGGCGGCGAGAACGTCTATTCGATCGAGGTCGAGCGGATTCTGGCCGAGCATCCGGCCGTCGTCGAGGTCGCGGTCTTCGGGGTGCCCGACGAGAGGTGGGGCGAGGCTGTCAAAGCCGTTGTGGCGCTGCAGGAAGAGACTCCCGAAACCGAACTGATCGGGTGGGCCCGGGAGCGGCTGGCCGCCTACAAGTGCCCCAAGACCGTCGACGTGGTGGAGGCGTTGCCGCGCAACCCCACCGGCAAGATCCTGAAGCGCGATCTGCGCCAGCAGTATTGGGAGGGCCGCGAGCGCGCCACCGTCTGAGAGAAAACACTGTTCTTCTCGGTCCGGCCGGAGTAGTTTGGCGCCCATACGTGTGCCGAAGATACGGGGGATGCGGAGATGGCACATGCACGCGGATGTCGAAAACTGTTCCGAACAGCGGCGATCCTGACCGTCCTCGCGGTGACGGTCGGCCTACTCGGGCCGCCGCACGCCGGTGCCTGGTCCCGGGCCGGGTTGCCGGTCGAGACGGTGATGGTGCCGTCGGCGGCCATGGGGCGCGATATCAAGGTCCAGTTTCAGGGCGGCGGGACGCATGCGGTCTACCTGTTGGACGGTCTGCGCGCCCGCGAAGATGCGAACGGCTGGGACATCGAGACCGCCGCCTTCGAGTGGTACTACCAATCCGGGTTGTCGGTGGTGATGCCGGTCGGCGGCATGTCGAGCTTCTACACCGACTGGTACCAACCGGCGGCGGGCAACGGCACGGTGCAGACCTACAAGTGGGAGACCTTCCTGACCAGCGAGCTGCCGCAGTGGCTGGCCGCCAACAAGGGGGTCTCGGCGACGGGTAATGCGGTGGTCGGACTGTCGATGTCGGGGAACTCGGCGCTGATCCTCGCGGCCTTTCACCCGCAACAGTTCATCTACGCCGGCTCGTTGTCGGCGTTCCTGAATCCGTCGGTCGGCGTCTGGCCCGGGCTGATCGGGCTGGCCATGGGCGACGCCGGGGGCTTCTCGCCGGCGGCCATGTGGGGCGCGCCGGGAGATCCGGCGTGGGCGCGCAACGATCCGACGCTGCAGGTCGGCCGCCTGGTGTCGAACGGCACCCGGATCTGGGTCTACTGCGGGACGGGCACCCCGGGCGAGTTGGGCGGTAACGACGGCGTCTCCGGCCTCCTGGAGAACACCGCGCTGCAGAGCAACCTCAACTTCCGAGACCAGTACGTCGCCGCCGGCGGGACCAACGCGGTGTTCAACTTTCCGCCGACCGGCACGCACACCTGGGGTTACTGGGGTGCGCAGCTGCAGCAGATGAAACCGGACATTCAGCGGGTGTTGGGAGCCGGCTGACCGCCTTTTCGGCATGATGGGCGACATGTTGGACGCGCCATCGCTCGACGAGATCCTGGCGCGCCTGCATGTCGTCGCACTGCCGATGCGGGTCCGGTTCCGCGGCATCACCGTTCGCGAGGTGGCGCTGTTCGACGGCCCGGCCGGCTGGGGGGAGTTCGGCGCCTTTCCCGAGTACGGGCCGGCGGAGGCCGCGCACTGGCTGGCCGCCGGGATCGAGGCCGCCTACGTGCCGGCGCCCACCCCGCTGCGGGACCGCATTCCGGTCAACGCGACGGTGCCCGCGGTGGAACCGGCCCGGGTGCCCGAGGTACTGGCCCGTTTCCCCGGCGCGCAGACGGCAAAAGTGAAGGTCGCCGAGCCGGGGCAGACGCTGGCCGACGACATCGCCCGGGTCGACGCGGTGCGCGCGCTGGTGCCCAAGGTGCGGGTGGACGCCAACGGCGGCTGGAGTGTGGCCCAGGCGGCCACCGCGGCGGCCGCGCTGGGATGTCTGGAGTATCTCGAACAGCCCTGCGCCACAGTCGAAGAGCTGGCCG
Source organism: Mycolicibacterium diernhoferi (assembly GCF_019456655.1). NCBI lineage: Bacteria > Bacillati > Actinomycetota > Actinomycetes > Mycobacteriales > Mycobacteriaceae > Mycobacterium > Mycolicibacterium diernhoferi. Next base: position 995,561 of record NZ_CP080332.1, read on the forward strand.
AGCTGCGTCATCAGATCGCCACCCCGGTCGCAGCGGACGAGTCGATCCGTAAGGCCGACGACCCCATGCGGGTGGTGGCGCTGCGGGCGGCCGATGTGGCCGTGGTCAAGGTCGCGCCGCTGGGCGGGGTCCGGCGGCTGTTGGAGATCGCCGGACAGATCGGAATCCCGGTGGTGGTGTCGAGTGCGCTGGACAGCGCGGTCGGCATGTCCCGAGGGCTGCTGGCCGCAGCATGTCTGCCGGAGTTGCGGTACGCGTGCGGGCTGGGCACCGGCGGGCTGTTCGTCGAGGATGTGGTCGATCCGGTCGCCCCGGTGGACGGCTACCTACCGGTCGGGCCGGTGGCCCCGGACCCGGCGCGGCTGTCCGGGCTGGCCGCTTCGGGGGAGCGGCGGCAATGGTGGATCGACCGGATCCGGGAGTGCTATCCGCTCATATCCGAGTAGACCGCTACTCGATCCGGGGGCGGCGCGGGGCCAGACACTGGGGGCATGACCCGTTTGCAGGTGGGACTGATGGACATGGTGCTCGCGGGCCGGCCCGGAGTCGATTCGCTGACCCGCGCGAACTATCTGGCGGCGGTCGCCAACCGTGTCGATTCGTTCTGGATTCCCGACCACATCAACTCGTTGTTCCCCACCGCGCTGTGGCAGCCGAAGTATGCCGGTGCCGCCCGCATCGTGCCGACCGCCGATGCCTATCTGGAACCCTGGACCATGTTGGGCCATCTCGCCGCCCGCAACCGCATCGGACGGTTGAAGCTCGGGGTCAGCGTCACCGATACCGGCCGCCGCAACCCGGCCGTCACCGCCCAGGCCGCCGCCACCGTGCATCTGCTCACCAAGGGCCGGGCGATCCTGGGGATCGGGACGGGGGAGCGCGAGGCCAATGAACCCTACGGGGTGCCGTGGGACAGGCCGGTGGCACGGTTCGAGGAGGCGATGGCCACCATCCGCGCCCTGTGGAACTCCGGTGGTGAACTGGTGAACCGGGATTCGGAGTTCTTTCCGCTGCGCAACGCAGTCTTCGATCTGCCGTCGTACCGGGGCAGGTGGCCGGAGATCTGGATCGCCGCGCACGGTCCCCGCATGCTCCGGGCTGCCGGCCGCTACGCCGACGGGCTGTTTCCCGCCTTCCCGCACTCCCCGCAGGAGTACGCGCAGCGGCTGGACGTCGTCCGGTGCGCGGCATCCGATGCGGGCCGGGATCCGATGGCCATCACGCCGGCCATGTGGATGATCGTCGTCACCGGCCGCACTGCCGGCGAGGTGGACGATGCGCTCGATTCAGAGTTGATCCGGGCGGGCGGACTACTGGCCTCAGACGAGCGCTATGCCCGGCACGGTGCCCAACATCCGCTGGGTGAGGGGTTCGCCGGCGCCCAGGACATCCTGCCCCAGGCATGGGATGAGCAGACTGCGCTGTCCTACATCAAGGGCGTTCCGCCGGGCCTGTTGCGCGAGATGATGCTGTGCGGCACACCGGACGAGGTACTGGAACAGGCCGCCGTCTGGCGTGACCACGGCGTGCGGCATCTGGTCGTCGTCAACGGCTCGCTGCTGCAACGGAACTTCGGCAAGGGCATCGCGTCGATGGTGCCGTTCACCAAGGTGTTGCGGTCGCTGCGCCGGCTGTGAACGCCGGTTTCCGACGGAACAACACCCTTGGACAAGCGGTACTACCGGCAGTCTGCAGTCCCGGTGGTACTGCCGGTAGTACCACGACGCAGCACGGTGGCCAGCGCCCCCGCCACGTCCTCGTTCACCAGCTTCTCGACCCCGGCAATGGCCTCACCGGCCGTCTGCCCGCGGCCCCGCAGCATCGTCGGGCAGTCCGGCATGTCCTGATCTGTGGGGACCATGGCGTAGACGCCATCCGAAATCTCCCGCACCATGAGATGCGTGAAGCGATCCGTGGTGCTGCTCGGGTACCCGGGCGTGCAGGCCCTCGATCTGGTCGGTCCGTTCGAGGTGTTCACCGCCGCCACCCTGGCACTGGCCGGTCAGGGGCAGCACGAGGACGGTTACGACGTCGTCATCGCCTCCCCGGACGGCCGCCCCGCCAGCACCGGGACCGGTCTGGAGATCGTCGCGCGACGGTTGCCCGCCGGGCCGGTGGACACCGTGCTGATACCCGGGGGCGCCGGTATCGAAGATCTGCGCGGCGACCGCGCGGTGCTGGACTGGTTGCGGCGCTCGGCGCAGACCTCGAGGCGGGTGGTCAGCGTCTGCACCGGGGCGTTCCTGGTGGCCGAGGCCGGCCTGCTCGACGGCTGCCGGGCCACCACCCACTGGGCGTTCGCCGACCGGCTGGCCACCGAATTCCCGGGTGTGGCAGTTGATCCGGACCCGATCTTCATGCGCAGTTCGGACACGGTGTGGACGGCGGCCGGGGTCACCGCGGGCATCGATCTGGCGTTGACCCTGGTCGAAGAGGACCACGGCACCGAGCTCGCACAGACCGTGGCCCGGTGGTTGGTGCTCTACCTGCGCCGTCCCGGTGGGCAGACGCAGTTCGCGGCCCCGGTCTGGGCGCCGCGGGCCAAACGGGCTCCGATCCGTGAGGTACAGGAAGCCATCGAGGCGGAACCCGGTGGCGCGCACCGCATCAGCGAGCTGGCCCGGCGTGCCTCGATGAGCCCACGGCACTTCACCCGGGTATTCACCGACGAGGTCGGGGAGGCTCCCGGTGCGTACGTCGAACGGATCCGCACCGAAGCCGCCCGGCGCCAGCTGCAGGAAACCGACGACACCGTCACCGCCATCGCAGCCCGGTGCGGCTTCGGCACCGCAGAAACCATGCGACGCAACTTCGTTCGCCGCATCGGCATACCACCTGACCATTACCGCAAGACCTTCGCCTGAGGAGAGATCATGCAGATCGCCATCGTGCTGTACCCCGGATTCACCGCACTGGACTTCATCGGTCCCTACGAGACGCTGCACTACCTGCCCGACGCCGAAGTCCGGTTCCTATGGCATGAACCCGGCCCCGTCACCGCCGACTCCGGCGTCCTCACCGTCGGCGCCACACACTCCTTCGCGGAGACCCCGTCCCCGGACATCATCCTGGTGCCCGGCGGGCCGACCACCTTCGAGCACGCCCGCGACGAGGCGGTGCTGGCCTGGTTGCGCAAGGCCGACGCGACCTCGACCTGGACCACGTCGGTCTGCTCGGGGTCGGTGCTACTGGCCGCGGCCGGGCTGCTGGAAGGACGCAAGGCCACCTCGCACTGGATCGTGGTGCCGATGCTCAAAACCTTCGGGGTGACCGCGGTCGGCGACGAGCGGGTGGTGCACCAGGGCAAATACGTCACCGCGGCCGGAGTGTCGGCCGGGATCGACCTGGGATTGTGGCTGGCCGGGCAGATCGCCGGCGAGGCGAAGGCCAAGGCGATCCAGCTGGGTATCGAGTACGACCCGCAGCCGCCGTTCGACTCCGGCCACATTTCCAAGGCCTCGGTGTCCACCAAGGCCGCCGCCACCGCACTGCTCTCCCGGGACGTGCTGAAGCCGGCCACGCTGAAGGCCAGTACGGCGCTGCTGTGGGACCAGGCGATCCGCAGGGTTCGCGCCCGCAAGTAGGCTCGAGCAAGTGAATCTTGCTTACGTCGACAAAGGCGGCACCGGCGAACCGGTGCTTTTCATCGCGGGCCGAGGCGGCGCGGGCCGCACCTGGCACCTCCATCAGGTGCCCGCATTCCAGCGCGCCGGCTACCGCGTGATCACGTTCGACAATCGTGGGGTGGGCGCCACGGAGAACGCCAGCGGCTTCAGCACCGAGCAGGTGGTGGCCGACACCGCCTCGCTGATCGAGAAGGTGGTCGGCGGACCGGTCCGGGTGGTCGGGGTGTCGATGGGTTCGTTCATCGCCCAGGAGCTGATGGTGGCCCGCCCCGAGCTGGTCACCCAGGCGGCGCTGATGGCGACCCGCGGCCGGCACGACGGCGCCCGCGACTTCTTCAACAAGGCCGAACGCGACTTCCACGACGCCGGCATCACCTTGCCGCCCAGCTACGACGCGAAAATCCGTCTGCTGGAGAACTTCTCACCGAAGACGCTCAACGACGACCGGGCGGTGCAGGACTGGGCCGAGATGTTCACCATGTGGCCCACCAAGTACACCCCGGGCCTGAGGAGCCAGCTCGCCGTCTCCCCGGAGGGCAACCGGCTGCCCGCCTACCAGCACATCAAGGCGCCGGTGCTGGTGATCGGCTTCGCCGATGATGTGCTGATGGCCCCGCATCTGAGCCGTGAGGTGGCCGACGCCATCCCGAACGGCCGCTATCTGGAGATCCCCGACGCAGGTCACCTCGGCTTCATCGAGCGCCCCGAGGTGGTCAACGAGGCCATCCTGGAATTCTTTGCCGAAGCGAAGCAATAAGCTGTTCTGGTGAACCCCTCGACGACCCAGGCCCGCGTCGTCGTCGACGAACTCATTCGCGGCGGCGTGCGTGACGTGGTGCTGTGCCCCGGGTCACGCAACGCGCCGCTGGCGTTCGCGCTGCACGACGCCGACCGCGCCGGGCGGATCCGCCTGCACGTGCGCATCGATGAGCGCACCGCCGGCTACCTGGCCATCGGTCTGGCGGTGTCCGGGCAGGCCCCGGTGCCGATCGCGATGACCTCGGGCACCGCGGTGGCCAACCTGGGCCCGGCCGTGGTCGAGGCCAACTACGCCCGGGTTCCGCTGATCGTGCTGAGCGCCAACCGGCCCTACGAACTGCTGGGCACCGGTGCCAACCAGACCATGGAGCAACTCGGCTACTTCGGCGGACAGGTGCGGGCCAGCATCAGTCTGGGGTTGGCCGAACACGGCGACATGGCCGCGCTGAACGCCCAGTGGCGGTCGGCGACCTGTCGAGTTCTGGTGGCGGCCAAGGGATCCCGCAGCGCCAATGCGGGCCCGGTGCAGTTCGACATCCCGTTGCGTGAGCCGTTGGTGCCGGACCGGGACAACATGGACGCCATACCGCCGGGCCGCCCGGACGGCCGGTCCTGGACCCACACCCCGCCGGTCACCTTCGACCAGCCGCTGGAGATCGACCTCACCCCGAACACCGTCGTCATCGCCGGTCACGGCGCCGGGCTGCACCCCAACCTGGCCGGGTTGCCCACGGTGTCCGAGCCCACCGCGCCGACCGGCCTGCACGCGGCGACCCCGCTGCACCCGCTGGCCTTGTCGCTGCTGCATCCCGAGCAGGTCATCATGCTGGGCCGGCCGACCCTGCACCGACCGGTGTCGGCGTTGCTGGCCGACCCGTCGGTGCCGGTCTTCGCGCTGACCACCGGCCCGCGCTGGCCCGACGTGTCCGGTAACTCACAGGCCACCGGCACCCGCGCGGTCACCACCGGCACCCCCGATCCGGCCTGGCTGCAGCGGTGCGCCGAGCTGAACGAGCGCACGTGTGCGGCCGTGCGCACCCAGCTCGAGCAGCACCCACACACCACCGGCCTGCACGTCGCGGCTGCCGTCGCCGCCGGGTTGCGTGACGGTGACCAGCTCGTGCTCGGCGCCTCCAACCCGGTGCGCGACATCGCCCTGGTCGGGCTCGGCGCGCCGGGGGTCAAGGTGCGGTCCAACCGCGGGGTGGCCGGTATCGACGGGACCATCTCCACGGCGGTCGGTGCGGCACTGGCCCACGAGCGCGACGGCGACGGCCCGCCGCGTCGGACGATCGCGCTGATCGGCGACCTGACCTTCGTGCACGACAGCTCCGGGTTGCTGATCGGACCGACCGAGCCGCGGCCGCGGAACCTGACCATCGTGGTGTCCAACGACAACGGGGGCGGCATCTTCGAGCTGCTCGAGCAGGGCGACCCGCGGTTCTCCGATGTGTCCTCACGCATCTTCGGCACCCCGCACGACGTGGACATCGCCGCGCTGTGCCGGGCCTATCACGTGGACAGCCGCCAGGTCGAGGTCGACGCGCTCGCCGATGTGCTGGGCGAACCGTTCGAAGGCATGCGGGTCCTGGAGGTGAAGGCCGACCGGTCCTCGCTGCGCGCGCTGCACGCCTCCATCCGGGCGGCGCTCGGGTGAGCTTTGTCGCCGTGCTGAAAAGCCGCTGGTGGCACAGGCTTCCGCGGATGTTCGGCGACGGCACCGAGACCCGGGCGCAACGCGTCATCCGGCGGGTACGGGTGGGCATCATCCTCGGGGCCTGCCTGGTCACCCTGCAGTCGGTGCTGTTGGTGCTCGGCGCCTGGGAGAACGACCGGCGGATCGAACGCCATATGGCGGTGGCCGCCGCCGAGGTGCTCGACGCCGGCCCGCGCCGTTCGACGATCGAGTTCGTCACCCCCGACCGGGTCACCTACCGGCCCGAGCTCGGCGTGCTCTACCCGTCCGAACTGGACACCGGTATGCGGATCTACGTCGAATACGACCGCACGGACCCCGATCTGGTGCGGGTACGGGACCGCAACGCGGCGTTGGCCATCATCCCGGCCGGCTCGATCGCGGTGCTGGGCTGGTTGATCGCCGGTGCGGCGCTGCTGGTGGTCGCCGTGATCGCCCGGCGGATCGACGATCCGGCCGCCGCGGATCAACCCGGTCGAGATCAGGAAGACGCGACCAACCTGTCCAGCCAGTCGTCGGCGTAGATGTCGACCAACTCGTCGTTCACCAGGTCGTAGACCGTCGGTGTGCCGGTGTTCACCGGATCGATCAGATACAGGTATTCGTAGTTCATCTCGTCCATCTCGGCTGTGTCGACCGCGCCCTCACCCTCGGCGATGCGTTGCGCCAGTTCCCCGGGTATCCCCGCGGTGCGGGCCTTCTCGGCCATCTCGGCATCGGTCGGGCCCCGGCCGGACGGATCCTGGTCGCTCCACAGTTCCTCGACGAAGCGCTGGAAGGCGACCGCCGGGGTGCGATCGTCCTGGGCCACCACGAACAGCGCATTGCTGACCCGCTCGGAGTAGTGGTAGTCGGCGGTCTCCAGGAACGTCATCGGACGGTAGGTGACCGCGAGCTGACCCGTTGCGAGGTAATGCCGGATGGAGTCGCCGGTATCGCGCTGCAGGTCCGCGCAGTGTGAACACTGCGGTTCGGCGAAGATCTCGATCCGCACCGGGGCATCGGCGAATCCGGCGACCACACCGAAACCGTCCTCGCTCACCTGCGTCAACGGTTTGTTGGGGTCGGATTGCGCGCTGCCCTCGATCGCGCGGCTGCAGCCCACGCCGGCCAGCAGCGTCAAACCGGTGAGCAAGGCCAACATTCGATGCACGTGGCCCACCGTACCGTCGTCGAGGTGTTCGTATGCCCGATGCCGGCGCGCAACCGCGCCGCCACCCGGCGCTGAGACAGTGCGGGTGTGCGCGTTGCGATCGTTGCCGAATCCTTCCTCCCGAATGTCAACGGCGTCACCAACTCGGTGCTGCGGGTGATCGAGCATCTCCGCCGCACCGGCCACGAGGTGCTCGTCATCGCGCCGGACACCCCGCGGGGGCAGCCGCCCGCCGACCGTGTCCATGACGGTGTCCGGGTGCACCGGGTGCCGGCGTACCTGCTTCCCACGGTGACCTCGCTGCCGCTGGGCGTGCCGCGTCCCCGGATGGTCGGTGTGCTGCGCGGTTTCGATCCCGACGTGGTGCATCTGGCGTCTCCGGCGCTGCTGGGCTGGGGTGGTGTGCACGCCGCCCGGCATCTGGGGGTGCCGTCGGTCGCGGTGTTCCAGACCGATGTGGCCGGCTTCGCCGAGAGCTACGGCGTCGGCGTGCTGTCCCGGGCATCCTGGATGTGGACCCGCAGGCTGCACAGCAAAGCCGACCGGACCCTGGCGCCCTCCACCTCGGCTATGGAAGACCTTGCCGCCCATGGTGTTCCGCGGGTGCACAAGTGGGGTCGTGGGGTGGATATCACGGGTTTCGTGCCCTCGGCCCGCGATGCGGCGCTGCGTGCGCGATGGTCATCCGACGGTAGGCCGATCGTCGGCTTCGTCGGCCGGCTGGCCCCGGAGAAACATGTCGAGCGGTTGGCCGCGCTGGCCGCACGCCCGGACCTGCAGCTGGTCGTCGTCGGCGACGGTATTGACCGAGCCAAACTCGAATCCTTGATTCCGACAGCGGTTTTCACCGGCGAGCTGCGCGGTGCGGCGCTCGCGGCGGCCTACGCCAGCATGGACGTCTTCGTGCATCCCGGTGAGCACGAGACGTTCTGCCAGGCCGTGCAGGAGGCGATGGCCTCCGGTCTGCCGGTCATCGCGCCCGACGCCGGCGGCCCGCGCGACCTGGTCGCCCCGATGCACACCGGCCTGCTGCTGGGCGTCGAGGAGTTCGAGTCCCGGCTGCCCGCCGCGGTCGATCATCTGATCGCCGAGCGGCCACGCTACTCGGCGGCGGCCCGGCGCAGCGTGCTGGCCCGGACCTGGCCGGCGGTCTGCGATGAGCTGCTCGGACACTACGACGCCGTCCAATCCCGGCGAGCGCCCGCGGGGGTACGCCGACACGCCGGGTAGGCGGGCAGGGTGCGGTCGCCCGGCGGTGATAAACCCCCACACCGGCCGCCCGCTGCACCGACAATTGGTCGGTGAGCATCCCCACCCAGTCCTCCTCGACGTGGGCGCCGCTGCGATCGCCGATCTACCGTGCGCTGTGGATCGCTCAGCTGGTCTCCAACTTCGGCACCTGGATGCAGACGGTCGGCGCGCAGTGGATGCTGGTCGGCGACCCGCGAGCCGACGTCCTGGTCCCGCTGGTGCAGACCGCGACGACATTGCCGGTGATGCTGCTGGCGTTGCCGTCGGGGGTGCTGGCCGACCTGATCGACCGCCGCCGACTGCTCATCGCCACCCAGGGGGCGATGGCCGCCGGGGTGGGCCTGTTGGCCTGTTTGACCGGCGCCGGGCTGACCACGCCGGCCGTGCTGCTGATGCTGTTGTTCATGATCGGCTGTGGCCAGGCGCTGGTGGCCCCCGCCTGGCAGGCCATCCAGCCTGATCTTGTTCCTGCTCAGCAGATTCCGGCGGCCGCGGCGCTGGGCAGCATGAGCGTCAACCTGGCCCGGGCCATCGGCCCCGCGATCGCCGGGGTACTGGTGTCACTGTCCGGGCCCACGCTGGTGTTCGCGCTCAACGCGGTGTCCTTCGTCGGGATCGTGGTCGTGCTCGTGTCCTGGCGGCCGGTCTCCGTCGAACGCAGCGAACCGCCGGAGCGGGCCCTGGCGGCGCTGAGCGCCGGTGGCCGGTTCATCCGCAGCTCGCCGATCGTGCGCCGGATCCTGCTGCGCGCGGCGTTGTTCATCGCACCCGCCAGCGCGCTGTGGGGACTGCTCCCGGTGATCGCGAGCAGGCAGCTGGGCCTGTCCTCGGCCGGCTACGGCGTGCTGCTGGGCGCACTCGGCGCGGGGGCGGTGCTGGGCGCGTTCCTGCTGGCGCGGCTGCGGTCCCGCTACGGCCAGAACGCGCTGCTGACCACCGGCGCCGCCGGGTTCGCGGGGGCCACCGCGGTGCTGGCGCTGGTACCGAACTTCGCCGCCGCGGTGGTGGTCCTGCTGATCGGCGGCGCGTCCTGGCTGCTGTCGCTGTCCACGCTGAACGCCTCCATGCAGCTGAGCCTGCCGTCCTGGGTGCGGGCCCGCGGACTGTCGGTGTACCAGCTGGTCTTCATGGGCGGGCAAGCGTTGGGTTCGCTGGTGTGGGGGCTGGTCGCCGCGGCCACCACCAGCGTCACCAGCCTGCTGATCAGCGCCGCGCTGCTGGTGGTGTGCGGGCTGTCCTCGCTGTGGTGGCCGTTGCACGCCCGGACCGGTGACCTGGATCTGACCCCGTCCTCGCACTGGCCCGAACCGAACCTGGTGTTCGATCCGGCACCGCTGGACGGCCCGGTGCTGGTGATCACCGCCTACCGGGTCACGCCGGACAACGAGCACGACTTCCTTGCCGCGATGGAGGCGCTGGGCCGGTCCCGGCAGCGCACCGGGGCGGCGCAGTGGCGACTGTTCCGCAGCGTCGAACACGAGTCGACGTTCGTGGAGACCTTCGTGGTGCGCTCCTGGGGGGAGCACATGCACCAGCACCACACCCGGCTCACCGGCCATGACCTCCTGGTCGAGCAGGCCGTGGAGCGCTACTCCGACGGGGTGCCGGTGTCCGAGCACTACCTCGCGGTGCGCGACTGACGCCGGCTGACCCGGCGGCCGAGCGTCAGCCCTGGGCCTGGATCGCGACCGGCTGCCATTCCCGCCAGGTCGCCAGCCGCTGCGCGTAGTCTGCCTCGGCGATGCCCAGCGGGACCTCGCCGAAGAACACCCGCAGCGGCGGCTGTTCGGCGTCGACGATGGTGAGCACGGCATCCGCGGAGGCCTTCGGGTCGCCGAACCGGGTGGTCCGCTTGCTGCGGGCCTCGGCGGCGGCGGCGTGGGCGTCGGCGTAGGCGGCCAGCGGCTCGGCCCGGCGGGCCGAGGAGCCTGCCCAGTCGGTGGCGAAGCCGCCCGGCTCGATCAGCGTGACGTGGATGCCGAAGCCGGCGACCTCCTCGGCCAGCGACTGGGAGAACCCCTCCAGCGCCCACTTCGAGGCGTTGTAGATGCCGACGTTGGCGAACGCGCTGATACCGCCGATCGAGGACACCTGCAGGATGTGCCCGCTGCGCTGGGCCCGCAGGAACGGCAGGGCGGCCTGGGTCACCCAGAGCGCACCGAACACGTTCGTCTCGATCTGGTCGCGGGCGTCGGCCTCGGTGAGCTCCTCGATGAAGCCGAACTGGCCGTACCCGGCGTTGTTGACCACCACGTCGAGCCGGCCGAAATGAGTGTGGGCCTGCTCGACGGCGGCGAAGTCGGCCGCGCGGTCGGTGACGTCGAGCTGCAGCGCCAACACCGCGTCGCCGTACTTGGCGACCAGGTCGTCCAGTGTCGCGGTGTCGCGGGCGGTGGCGGCCACCTTGTCGCCGCGCTCCAGGGCGGCGATCGCCCACTCCCGGCCGAAGCCGCGGGACGCACCGGTGATGAACCAGATCTTTTCAGCCATATCTCTCTCCTGTCATGCCGTCTGCTCAGCGGGTGCAACGTCATCACGGAATCCCCATTCCCGGAAGATCGAGACTCACAGGTAGTTTTAATCCGATGAGTAGGGCGTCACTGGAGAAGGACCCGCACGAGGTCGCATCGATGTTCGACGGTGTGGCCCGCCGCTACGACATCACCAACACCGTGATGTCGCTGGGCCAGGACCGGTTCTGGCGTCGCGAGACCCGGGCGGCGCTGCAGATCGGACCGGGGGACCGGGTGCTGGATCTGGCCGCCGGGACGGCGGTGTCCACCGTCGAACTGGCCACCTCGGGGGCCTGGTGTGTGGCCGCGGACTTCTCCGTCGGGATGCTCGCCGCCGGTGCGGGCCGCAATGTGCCCAAGGTGGGCGCCGACGCCACCCGGCTGCCGTTCGCCGACGACTCCTTCGACGCGGTGACCATCAGCTTCGGGCTGCGCAACGTGGTCGACCACGTCGCCGGGCTGCGGGAGATGGCGCGGGTGACCCGCCCGGGTGGGCGGCTGGTGGTGTGCGAATTCTCCACCCCGACCAACGGGTTCTTCGCCACCGCGTACAAGGAGTACCTGATGCAGGCGCTGCCGATGATGGCGCGCGCGGTGTCGAGCAACCCCGACGCCTATGTGTATCTGGCCGAGTCGATCCGGGCCTGGCCGACGCAGGCGCAGCTGGCCGAGCGCATCCGCGAAGCCGGCTGGGAGGCGGTGCGGTGGCGCAATCTGACCGGCGGGATCGTCGCCCTGCACGCCGCGGTGAAACCGGGCGCATAGGCGGGTGAGCGTTCCGGTCCTGGCGCTCGCCGGTTTCCTCGGTGCCGGTAAGACGACGCTGCTCAATCACCTGCTGCGCAACAGCCGCGGAGTGCGAATCGGCGCTCTGGTCAACGACTTCGGCGCGGTGAACATCGATGCCATGTTCGTCGCCGGCCAGGTCGACGCGATGGCCTCGCTGTCCAACGGCTGCATCTGCTGCGCCACCGACGCATCCGAGGCCGCCGAGATGTTGGGCCGGCTGGCCGCGGTGCGCCCCGCCCTGGACCTGATCGTGGTCGAGGCCAGCGGGATCGCCGAACCGCCGGTGCTGGCCCGCACCATCGCGGCGGCGGGGGACGACCGGTTCCACTACGCCGGGCTGGTGCTGGTCGTCGATACCGCCCAGCCCGCCGATCTGGGACACGGGGTGCGGGTGGCGGATCTGGTGGTGCTCAACAAGGTCGCCGACGCCCCGAGCACTGATGCGGTCGACACGCTGGCTGCCCGGGTACGTGCGGAGAATCCGCGGGTTCCGTTGGTGTACACCGACTTTGCGCGGGTCGACCCCACCTTGCTGATCGATCCGCCGGTGCGCCGTCCGCCACAGGGGCCGACCCAGTTGTCCCTGGACGAGTTGTTGCTGGAGGACTCCGACCACCACGACCATGAACACCCGGCCTATCAGAGCGTCGAGTTCAGTGCCGATGCTCCGGTGAATCCACGCCGGTTGATGGCCTTTCTGCAGGACCGTCCGGCCGGGCTGTACCGGGCGAAGGGCTTCGTCGATTTCGGGGCGGGCGGTCGCTACGGCGTGCAACTGGTCGGAAGTTCGTTGCGGTTCGACAAACGCGGTGCCGCCGGGCGGGGCAGCACGCTCGTGCTCATCGGCACCGGCCTCGACGAGGCCGCGGTGCTCTCGGCGCTGGAGGACTGCACGCGTGAGCCCGCCGACGAGAACGCCATGCTGGCCGTGCACAGGTACATCGTGTGACCGGAGTATCCTGGCCGCTCGCCCGATCCACGAGGAGTTGCAGTGTTCAAGGTCAACGAGTACTTCGACGGTGCCGTCGCGTCGATCGCCTTCACCACTGCGGACGGCCCGGCAACCGCCGGGGTGATGGCCGTCGGCGAGTACGAGTTCGGCACCTCCCAGCTGGAAATCATGACCGTGGTGTCCGGTGCGTTGACCGTTGTGCTGCCCGGTCGCGACGATTGGGAAACCTTCTCGGCCGGAACACAATTCACGGTGCCCGCGGACAGCAAGTTCAAGGTCCGCGTGGACGTCGAGACCGCCTACCTGTGCGAGTACCGCTGACCCGGACCGATCAGATCAGGGCCTTCTTGCCCCTGATCCGGCGGCGCACATCGCCCATCATCACCTGGCTGCCGGCGTGCCGGATGAACCGCGGCAGGAACCGGTTCACGAATGACACGAATACGAACAGGTTCTCGAACCGACGCTGATCGGCGGCGGAAAAGCTCAATCCCATCGCGTCGCGGAACACCGGCGCCAATGACCCGATGGTGAGGAACTTCAGCAGCGGCCCGAAGGTCAGCCGCAGCGGCCAGCGGACGATCTTCAGATCCACCATGCGCATCAGGTATTCGCGGATGTGGTCGTCGATGGCCACCCGCTCGCACGCGGTGTTCCAGTAAACGTCGAAATCGGCTCGCGTCGGCGGCCATTGGTCCGCGGTGACCTGCAGCGTGGTGCCCAACGGCTGTGCCGAACGGTAGAACTGTTCGGCCTGCTCGTCGGTCATCGCGCCGTGCAACAGCTGGAAGGTGTCCTCGAACCCGACGAACAGGCAGGCCGCCACCCACAGCTGCAGGTCCCGGTCGAAGGCGTTGTAACGGACCGGGCTGGTGTCGGTGGACTGCACCTGACGGTGCGCACCGTCGACCGCCTCGCGGAACGCGCGCCGCTCCTCGTCGGTGCCCAGGATGGCCACCGCCAGATACTGCGTGGTGGTGCGGGCCCGCTTCCACGGGTGCTCCATCAGGCTGCCGGATTTCACCCGGCTCTCGGCGACGCCGTAGCCGACCTCCGGCCAGGCCAGCTGCATGACCACATTGGCGGCCGCCCCGGCGAAGGACCAGAAGTCCAGCGCATCCTGGATTGCGACGTCGCCCCGGTGCCAGCGCGGGGTGCGCTGCTCGATGGTGATCCGGGTCTCGGCGGTGGTGAGGCGCGGCGGCGACCCGAAATCGAGGTAGCCCGCGGGCATGGCGTCCCCTCCTCCCGGGCCGGTCCGGCAACGTCGAGCGCCGAGGCTTCGTGTGAAGCCTGTCACACCGTGCGGAGCCCGCGCAAGGCGAGCTATGTGAATAGAGATTCACGCTCATGGATCTCCCGCCCAACGGGAAATACGAGGTCATCTAATGAATGTGTGGGTCGATTTGTAAAGAGAGATTCGCTCCGGGTGGCGATCGTGGGTCGATGCATTACCGTGGGGGTATGTCCACAGCCGACGACCCCGCGCCACCCGCAGTGCGGCGTCGGCCACGGGATCGCAAGGCGCAGATCGTCAAGGCCTCGGGGGAGGCTTTCAGCGCCCTGGGCTACCACGCGGTGAGCATGGAGGAGATCGCCGCCCGCGTCGGCATCTCGGCGGCCGCGCTGTACCGGCATGCCTCGAGCAAGTACGTGCTGTTCCGCGACGCCGTCCTGGGGCTCGGGCAGCAACTCGTCGAGAGCACCGACATCGCCGACGGGGATCGCGACCCGGCGACGCTGCTGACCGAACTCATCGAAGCCGTCGTGGACACCTCGATCGCCAACCGCACCTCCGGCGGGATGTACCGCTGGGAGGGCCGCTATCTGAACGACGAGGATCGGGCGGCGCTGAAGAGCCAGATCGGGCTGGTCAACCGCCGGCTGCAGAAACCGCTGCTGCAGTTGCGCCCCGAACTGACCTCGCACGAGCGTTGGATGCTGTCCTCGGCTGCGTTGAGTGTCACCGGCAGCGTCACCGATCACCGGGCGTCACTTCCGGTGGCCGAGATCAGGGAGCTGCTGACCGGTTTGGCCTCGGCCGTGCTCACCGCCACGCTGCCCGCGCAGTTCGACGAACCGGAACCGGAACCGTTGGCGCCCAACAACTTGAGTGTCGGCGGTCGCTACGAGCTGTTACTGCAGGAGTCGCTGCTGCTCTTCCACAAGAAGGGTTTCCGCGAGACCAGCATGGAAGACATCGCCGCCGCGGTGGGGATGAAGGCCTCCGGCATCTACCGCTACTTCCCCGGCAAGGCCGATCTGCTCGTCGCCTCGTACCGGCGTTCCGCCGACCGGGTGTCCGGCGATGTGTCGAGTGTGCTTGCCGCGGAATCAGATCCAGAACAGGCGCTGGCAAAGCTGATCGACCTCTACGTGACCCGGTCGTTCCGGGAGCCCGAAATCGCCTATGTGTACTACGCCGAGCGTGGCAACATCCCCGAGGCGGAACGCGCACCCATCCGCAACATCCAGCGTGCCACGGTGGACGAGTGGGCCCGGCTGCTTGCCGCTGCGCGTCCCGAGTTCAGCCATGCGCAAGCCACATTCGCGGTACACGCCGCACTCGCGCTGGTGGTCGACCTCGGCCGGCTGGTGCGCTACGAGAACAGCGGGCACTCCCGGGCCTGCGTGCGGCTGTTGATGGAGATGACCCTGCTCGGGCGTGAACCGCACCTCGTCTGAGCCCAGTCCCCGGTCGCCGGGGCTCAGCTGAACGGTTTGCGTTCGTCGATGCGGCGGGAGGCCAGGCCGGCCGAACGCCACACCCGCGCGATCCAGTCCTCGTCCTCCTCGGTGACCAGGTTGCCCATCATCCGCACCGCCACCTTCATCAGGAAGTGTGAGCGCATCGCCACCGGTCCGGCCGCGGGCAGGAACCTCGGCAGCGTCAGCAGCAATGCCAGCCGGCGCGCCGCGGAGAACCCACGACCGTAGTGTTCGGTCAACACCGCAGGCCAGGACTCGGTCAGATCGCCGGAGCCCAGCAGCTGGGCGGCCAGCCGCCCGGTCTCCAGGCCGTAGTCGATGCCCTCGCCGTTGAGCGGGTTGACGCAGGCCGCGGCGTCGCCGATCAGCATCCAGTTCGGTCCGGACACCCCGGACACCGCGCCACCCATCGGCAGCAGGGCGGACAGACCGGCCCGGGGTTCGCCCTCGAAACCCCACTCATCGCGGCGCAGTCCGCAGTAGTAGGACATCAGTCGCGGCAGTCGGACCTCCGCGGGGCGTTTCGCGGTGGCCAGCGCGCCCACCCCGATGTTCACCTCGCCGTTGCCCAGCGGGAAGATCCAGCCGTACCCCGGCAGCACCTTGTTCTCCGGGGACCGCAATTCCAGGTGCGAGGTGATCCACGGTTCGTCGGCGCGCGGGGAGGCGATGTACCCGCGGATCGCGACGCCGTACACGGTCTCCTGATGCCAGGCCCGGCCCAGCGTGCGGCCCAGCGTGGAGCGGGCGCCGTCGGCGACGATCAGTTCGCCCACACCGACCTCGGAGCCGTCGTCGAGGATCAGTTCCGACACCCGGCCCGTCGAGTCATGGCGCACATCAACCACTTTGACCCCGAGCAGCATCTTGGCGCCGTCGTCGGCGGCGACCATGCGGATCCGGTCGTCGAGTTCGGTGCGGGGGACCGCGCTGCTGTTCGGCGGGAACGACGGGCCCGGCCAGGGGATCTCCACATCGGCGCCGAACCCCGACATCCGCAGACCGTGGTGACTGATTCGGCCGCTCAGCCAGTCCCCGAGTCCGAGTCGCTGCAGCTCGGAGATGGCGCGCGGGGTCAGACCGTCGCCGCAGGCCTTGTCCCGGGGGAACTGTGCGGAGTCGATGACGAGCACGTCGCGACCCGCACGTGTCGCCCATGCGGCCGCCGACGCACCCGCGGGTCCGGCACCGACGACAACCACGTCTGCCTTGATCGTCCCCGAGTCGCTGCGCTCCTGCCCGCCGGTCTCATTCCCCGAGTCGCTGCGCTCCTGCCCGCCGGTCTCATTCCCCGAGTCGCTGCGCTCCTGCCCGCCGGTCTCATTCCCCGAGTCGCTGCGCTCCTGCCCGCCGGTCTCATTCCCCGAGTCGCTGCGCTCCTGCCCGCCGGTCTCATTCCCCGAGTCGCTGCGCTCCTGCCCGCCGGTGGTGTCCACGCCACACAGTATGTTGGACGAATGAGGACACCGGCGAGCGTGGTGGCGGGAGTGGACTTCGGGGATCCCGAATTCGCTGCTTCGGTACGCGACGGAGTGGCGCGCATCGAAGATCTGATGGCCACCGAGTTGGGCCGGGCCGACGAGTTGATGGCCGAGGCCGTCCAGCATCTGTTCCAGGCCGGCGGCAAGCGGTTCCGGCCGCTGTTCACCGTGCTGGCGGGCTCGCTGGGTCCCCGGCCCGAGGACGATGAGGTCACGATCGCCGGTGCGGTGATCGAACTCGTGCACCTGGCCACGCTGTACCACGATGACGTGATGGACGAGGCGCAGGTGCGCCGGGGCGCGGACAGCGCCAACGCCCGGTGGGGCAACAACATCGCGATCCTGGCCGGCGACTACCTGTTCGCCACGGCATCGCGACTGGTGTCCCGGCTCGGCCCGGACGCGGTGCGGGTGATCGCCGACACCTTCGCGCAGTTGGTGACCGGTCAGATGCGCGAAACCCGCGGCGCGGCCGAGCACACCGACGAGATCGAGCACTACCTCAAAGTCGTGTACGAGAAGACGGCCTGCCTCATCGAGGCGTCCGGCCGGTTCGGTGCGACCTTCTCCGGCGCCGGTGAAGAGCAGATCGAGCGCCTCGCCCGGCTCGGCGGCATCGTCGGGACCGCGTTCCAGATCTCCGACGACATCATCGATATCGACAGCGACCCGGATGAATCGGGCAAGGTGCCCGGCACCGACCTGCGCGAGGGCGTGCACACCCTGCCGGTGCTCTACGCGCTGCGCGAGTCCGGGCCCGACGCCGATCGGCTACGGGTGTTGCTGGCCCGGCCCATCGAGGATGACGACGAGGTCGCCGAGGCGCTGACGCTGCTGCGCCGGTCCCCGGGTATGGCGCGGGCCAAGGAAAAGGTGCGCGAGTATGCGGTGCGGGCCCGCGAGGAACTGGACAACCTGCCGGCCGGGCCGGGCCGGGACGCGCTGGCCACGCTGGTGGACTACACCGTCACCCGGCACGGCTGAACAGCCGCGCGTCCGGCGGCGTCGGAACCCAGAGGGATGGTCGGGCGTTGGATCAGCAGAGACTTTTCGTAGGAGGAAGCTGATGACCTGGCATCCCCATGCCAACCGGATGAAGACCTTCGCGCTGCTGGTCGGTATGTCGGCGCTGATCGTGTTCATCGGTTCGCTGTTCGGCAACCAGTCGATCCTGTGGCTGTCGGTGCTGTTCGCCGTCGGCATGAACGCGTACGTCTACTTCAACAGCGACAAGATGGCGCTGCGCGCCATGCACGCCCAGCCCGTCACCGAGATGCAGGCCCCGGCGATGTACCGGATCGTGCGCGAGCTCGCGACCACCGCCCGCCAGCCGATGCCGCGGCTCTACATCAGCGACACCGCCGCGCCCAACGCATTCGCCACCGGCCGCAATCCGCGCAACGCCGCGGTGTGCTGCACCACCGGCATCCTGCAGATCCTCGACGAACGGGAACTGCGCGCGGTCCTGGGCCACGAGCTTTCCCACGTGTACAACCGCGACATCCTGATCTCCTGTGTGGCCGGCGCGCTGGCCTCGGTCATCACCGCCCTGGCCAATATCGCGATGTTCGCCTCGATGTTCGGCGGGAACCGCGAGGGTGGGGCGAATCCCTTTGCCATGCTGCTGGTTTCGCTGCTCGGGCCGATCGCGGCCACCGTGGTCAAGCTGGCGGTGTCGCGCTCGCGGGAGTATCAGGCCGACCAGTCCGGTGCCGAACTGACCGGCGATCCGCTGGCGTTGGCCAGCGCGCTGCGCAAGATCGCCTACGGCGTGCAGGCCGCGCCGCTGCCACCGGAGCCGCAACTGGCCGATCAAGCCCACCTGATGATCGCCAACCCGTTCCGGGCCGGGGAGAAGATCGGCAAGCTGTTCTCCACCCACCCGCCGATCGAGGACCGTATCCGTCGCCTGGAGCAGATGGCCGGCCGGTGAAATCGCGGCGTGGATCGTGCTGATCACTCGGTCCGGGTACTCGGTGAGGTCCAACCAGGTGAAGCGCAGCACCTGCCACCCGTGCAGCACCAGGTAGTTCTGCCGACGTCGGTCCTTGGCGAACACGTCCGGGTCGGAGTGGAAGGCCCAGCCGTCGGCCTCCACCGCGACCTTCCCGGCGATGAACGCGACATCCACCAGGTGCGGCTGCGGGGCACCGTCACCTCGACGATGTCGGGCGCGAACCGGGTGAGCTGATACCCCCATGCCGCGGCCAAGCCAGTGGCCACGGCGGCGCCGCCATAGCTCCAGACCCCGGCGTCCGGTTCCCCCACGGGTGATTTCGGCGCGCTGAGCCTACGCAATGTGAACGGGAGCGCGCCGAAATCGCAGAGGGGTTAGGGTGGCGCAATGCGCATGCGAGGTTTGCTCACGACTCTGGCGGCCGCCACCGCGATGAGCGCTCCGGCGATCGCCGCGGCTGAACCCGGACCGCCGCCACCGCCACCCCCGGGTCCGAACATCAACGCCTGGGAACTGGTGAAGCCGTCGGCCTACGCGGTCAACGACGGCAGCCTGTACGCCTTCACCACCCCGGGCGACATCACCTGCGTGATGAGCCGCGGGACGGGCGGCTACGGCTGCAGCGGCCCCTTCCCGGGAGCGCCCAACGGCGCCAACGTGGTCTCGGGCGGGCAGGCCGGTGCACCCGGTTTCGCATCCGCCGCCAACCCGATCTACGTCGGGGACAAGCCGCCTCAGCCGCTGCCGCCGAACTCGCGGATCAGCTTCCAGCACGTCAGCTGCGGCACCGACGGGGTGCTGACCTCGTGCCAGAACTCGTTCGATCAGTCCGGTTTCGTGATCGGCCCGGGCGGCAGTTACGTGCTCAACGCGACCAATCCGCTGCTGGACCGGCCCGAGGGACGCAACCCCTACTTCAACTGATCGGACTCAGAAGCCGGCGCCGTGCACCTCGTGGCCGGGCTTCTCCAGCATGAGCCCGCGATAGGCGTCCTCGACGGTGCAGCCATGGTTGATGACGCCGTCGACCTCACGCGCGATCGGCATCGGGATGCCGTACTGCTCGGCGAATTCCATGATGACCGAGGCGGCCTTGACTCCCTCGGCGACCTGGTCCATGGCCGCGATGATCTCGTCGACCGTCTTGCCGGAGCCGAGCTGTTCGCCGACATGACGGTTGCGGCTGCGCTGGCTGGTGCAGGTGACGATCAGGTCGCCCATCCCGGCCAGACCGCCGAAGGTGTCCCGGTGCCCACCCATCGCCACGCCGAGCTTGGACATCTCGGACACCGCGCGGGCCATCACCATGGCGCGGGTGTTCTCGCCGATGCCCAGCGAGTAGCCCATCCCCACCGCGATCGCGTAGACGTTCTTCAACGCGCCGGCCATCTCCACACCCACCACGTCGTCGGTGGTGTACGTGCGGAATCGCCTGGTGCGGAACAGGTCTGCCAGTTTGGCGGCCAGATGCTGATCGGGCATCGCCAACACGGCGGCGGCCGCGTAGCCCTCGGCGACCTCGCGGGCGATGTTCGGCCCGGCCAGGATGCCTGCCGGATGCCCGGGCAGCACCTCGTCGACGATCTGACTCATCCGCATGTTGGTGCCCTGCTCCAGGCCTTTGACCAGAGACACCACCGGCACCCACGGGCGCAGTTCGCGCGCGAGTTCCTCCAGCACGCCGCGAAACCCGTGCGAGGGCACGCCCATCACGATGACGTCGGCGCACTGGGCGGCCTCGCAGAAATCGGTGGTGGCCCGCAACGCCTCGGGCAACACGACCTCGTCGCCGAGATACCGCGAGTTGCGGTGGTTGTCGTTGATGTCCTTGGCGGTCTCCTCCGAGCGCACCCATTGCAGTGTCGGTGTTCGTCGCGCACAGATGGTGGCGACGGTGGTGCCCCAGGATCCTCCGCCCAGGACGACGACGTTGGGTTCGCGTTGTGCAGGTGCCATCCGGTCAGCGTATTGCCGCAGCCCTGCCGGTGACCGCAAGTTGCTGAACTGACGTGTACCCGTTCGATCACGATGCGCTGCTGAAACCCGGCCGCGGGCCGTCCGGGACCCGGGAAGAGCCCGCCGGGGGGCGCCTCCCAAGCGGATAAGTTAATAGGTATTTACCCGCGTCGAAGACCGCCGCGAAGTGTGCAGGCGGATTCCCCGAGCGCCGCGCGCGGCGCTGCGGTGGAACTCGCCCGCGACACGGAATGCGTCGTAAAAACCCTCGAAAACGCCATTCCGCGTGGCCCTGCGCGGGGTGCGCGGAGCAACCTGTCACGCCGCACCGTATCGGATAACGGCGTTCGCTGTAGGTGCTACGCTCCACACTCGATCTATGTGAATGGAAATTCTGCAAAACGTTGACGCCGGCGGAGCCGCGACGATACGGTGCCAAGCACTGCGAGTGTTCTGCCGGAGGTGCCGGGGCTCGGTATCGGGAGGGATCTACTTTGCCTGCTCTATCGCTGAGCGAGAGAGGGTGACCACCTCGCGCGAGCGTCCGTCCAACGGGGGAGACGGACTCGGAGCGATCGGGGACTGGGCAACCGGGTACACCAAGCGCCATCCGATCGCCGCGCTGCAGACCGTCGGTGACCAGTTCGTGCTGGGGGTGCGCACCCTGCAGCACTTGTTCATCGATCTGTTCACGGGTCGGTTCCAGTGGCAGGAGTTCATCCGGCAGGGCGCGTTCATGGCCGGCACCGCCGTGGTGCCGACGGTGTTGGTGGCCTTGCCCATCGGGGTGACGCTGTCCATCCAGTTCGCTCTGCTGGCAGGCCAGGTCGGCGCCACCTCGCTCGCCGGTGCGGCCAGCGGGCTGGCGGTGATCCGGCAGGCCGCCTCGCTGACGGCGGCCATCCTGATGGCGGCCGCGGTGGGATCGGCCATCACCGCCGATCTCGGGTCCCGGACCATGCGCGAGGAGACCGACGCCATGGAAGTCATGGGCGTCTCGGTGATCCGGCGTCTGGTGGTGCCGCGGTTCGCCGCGGCCATCATGATCGGTGTCGCACTGACCGGCGTGGTCTGTTTCGTAGGCTTCCTGGCGAGCTTCCTGTTCAACGTGTACTTCCAGAACGGCGCACCTGGCAGTTTCGTGGCGACGTTCGCCTCGTTCGCCACCACCGGTGACCTGGTCGTCGCCCTCGTCAAGGCGGTGATCTTCGGTGCGATCGTGGCCGTGGTGGCCTGTCAGAAGGGGCTGTCCACTGCCGGCGGGCCCACCGGTGTCGCCAACTCGGTGAACGCGGCGGTGGTGGAGTCGATCCTGTTGTTGATGATCGTCAACGTCGTGATCAGCCAGCTCTACATCATGATGTTCCCGAGGGTCGGTCTCTGACATGGCCGCAACGACATACGTGCCGAAGGCGCTCGCGCCCTGGGTTTCGCTCGGGCGCCGGCTGGCCATGCCGTTCGCCCGGCTCGGGCACATGGTGGTGTTCTTCGTCCGCGCCATCGCCGCGATCCCGTTGGTGCTGCGCCAATACCGCAAGGAATTCATCCGCCTGCTCTCGGATGTCACCTGGGGCAACGGATCTCTGGTCGTCGGCGGTGGCACCGTCGGCGTGGCGGTGGTGCTCGGCATCACCGTCGGCGCACTCGTCGGGATCGAGGGCTACAACTTCCTCGACCTGCTGGGGCTGGGGCCGGCCACCGGCATCATCTCCTCCCTGGTGAACACCCGCGAATTGGCGCCCATCGCACTGTCACTGGCGTTCGCTACCCAGGCAGGCTGCCGGTTCACCGCGCAACTGGGCGCCATGCGTATCGCCGAGGAGATCGACGCGCTCAACGCGATCGCCATCCGGCCCATCCCGTACCTGGTGACCACCCGGCTGATGGCGGCCACCGTGGCCACCGTCCCGCTGTACGTGGCCTGCCTGGCGGTCAGCTACCTGACCACCCAGATCGTGGTCGCGGTGATCAGCGGTGGCGCCAACGGCTCCTACACGCACTACTTCACCCTGATGCTGTCCGGGCAGGACATCCTCTACTCGTTGATCAAGGCCGTGATCTTCGTGTGGATCGCCTCGACGGTGCAGTGCTACTACGGGTTCTACGCCTCCGGTGGTCCGGTGGGCGTCGGTGTTGCGGCCGGGCACGCCATGCGCGCCAGCATCACCGTGGTGATCATCGTCAACATGCTGCTCACCATGGCGCTGTGGTCGGTGGACTCCGGTGCAAGGTTCGGAGGGTAGATGTCGAGTCCCCTGGAGATCGACGGACGCGGGCCATCCAATCGCCAACTGCTGGTGTACGGCATCGTCGTCGCGCTGGCCGGCGCCCTGGTGGCAACGCTGCTGCTGATCAAGTCCACCGGCCGGATGGATCCCTACGTCAAGGTGGTCGCCGCACTGCAGAACGTCGGTGACGGTCTGCCCCAGCGCTCCGACGTGAAGTACCACGGTCTGCTGGTGGGGGTCGTCGACGGCGTCACCCCGGCCACCGACGGCCGCCCGAACTTCGTCGACATCAACCTCGATCCCACCTACGCCAAGGCGATCCCGGGCACGGTGACCGCGCGAGTGGTGCCGAGCAACGTGTTCGCGGTGTCCTCGGTGCAGCTGGTCGACAACGGACCGGGACCCGCGATCGCGGCCGGCGACGAGATCCAAGAGGACACCGAGCTGCCGACGGTGCTGTTCCAGACCACCATCAGCAAGCTGCGCGACATCCTGGCCGCCACCGGGCGCGGCCGCGAGGACGACACCGTGGGCGTGCTGGCCGCGGTGAACGCGGCCACCGAGGGCCGGCGCACCGAGCTGCTGGCCGCCGGCGCCCAGCTGAATCGGCTGATCGACGAGGTCGACTCGATCGTGGCCACCGAGCCGGGACCGAGCACCATGTCGGCGCTCATCGACGCGACCCGGGGACTGCAGACCACCGCGCCCGAGCTGGTGGACGCGCTGCACCTGGCGGTCCGGCCCATGCAGACGTTGGTGGAGCAGCGATCTGCGCTCGACGAGATGATCACCGCCGGCCTGAAGACCACCGGCACGACGCACACGGCGCTGAACAACCACACCGACCGACTGGTCACCATCACCACCGAGATGACGCCGGTGGTGGGTAACCTGGCCGATACCTCACACCACTGGCTGCCGGCGTTCCGCAAGCTCAACGGGCTGTCCGACAAGTTCCTGACCGAGGTGTGGCGGCCCGAGCGCGATGTCGGCAACATGCGGATGAACCTGTCGCTCACCCCGACCTACACCTACACCCGCGCGGACTGCCCGCAGTACGGCGAGTTGAAGGGCCCGAGCTGCTACACCGCGCCGCTGGTGGTGACCCGCCCGGCGATGCCCGATGTGCTGCTGCCGCAGAACTATCAGCCGCCCAAGGATCTGGCGCCCCCGCCGGGCACCGTGGTCGGCGAGAACGGAAACCTGGTCGCGGTGGGCCCGCCGCTGATCAACCCGAATCCGAGCCTGGCCGACCCGAATCCGCCGCTGCCGCCGGGCATGTTGCCCGCCCCGCCGGTCCCCGGCACCGCCAACTCGGCGCTGCCGCTGCTCCCGCAGGCCCCGTTCCAGTCGCCGTTGGCGCCGGTGGCGCCCAAGCCGGGTAGCCCGGCTCCGGCTCCCGCTCCGGCTCCCGCGCCGGGTCCCGCGCCCGGCCCGGCCACGCAGGGGGCCGCCGAGGCCGCGCCGGCATCGTTCGGCGGCAATGTCGGTCCGGTCGGCAGCCCGCAGGAGCGTGCGACGCTCAGTGCCATCACCGGTCAACCCGCCAGCACGGCAACGCAATTGCTGCTGGGCCCGGTGGCCCGCGGCATGACGGTGTCGTTCACCGGGGGAGAGGAGCCCCGATGAAGGCCCGCGGAGCGCTGATCGGCCTGTCGTTGTTCATGGTGGTGGCGTTGACGTTGACCTGGATGGTCTACGTGACGCTGCGCCGGGACGTGGCCGGGTCCACCGTGCCCTACGCGGCGGTCTTCACCGACGTGTTCGGGCTGCGCGAAGGCGACGATGTCCGGATGGCCGGTGTCCGGGTGGGCCGGGTCGAGAAGGTCGAACTCGAAGGCGCCCGGGCCAAGGTGTCCTTCGTGGTGCAGTCCGATCAGACGGTGTTCGGCAACACCGTCGCCTCGGTGACCTACCAGAACATCGTCGGGCAGCGCTATCTCGGTCTGTCGCTGGGCAAGCAGGGCGAGACCACACCGCTGCCGGAGGGCAGCGTGATCCCGGTCGAGCGCACCGACCCGTCCTTCGACGTGGGCACGCTGCTCAACGGATACGAGCCGCTGTTCAGCGTGCTGGACCCCAAACACGCCGACAACCTCACCAAGGGGGTCATCGCGTCGCTGCAGGGTGACGAGGCGTCGTTGACCGCCCTGATCGACCAGACCGCCGAACTCACCGAGGCCTTCGCCGGCCGCGATGAGGAACTCGGCGGGGTGATCACCGATCTGAACGCCGTGGTGGCCAACCTCGCCCAGCACAACGACGATCTCGACCACATCGTCGGCCAGGCCCAGTCGGTGGTGACGACCTTCGATTCGCGCCGCCCCGAACTGGTGGACTCGATGGGGTCGATCACGAAGGTGGTGCGGCAACTGTCGACCATCACCGATGGGGTCTACCCGTCGCTGAACGACATGGTGGAGCGCCAACCGGGTTTCACCGCACACATGGTGGGCATCGAACCGCAGCTGGCGTTCCTGGGTGCCAACCTCCCGCTGATGCTGAAGGGTTTCGCGCGCATCACCGGCGAGGGCTCGTACGCCAATGCCTACGCGTGCGAGCTGAACGCGACCGCCTTCTTCCCCGGACTCAACGACGTGACGCCGATCATCGTCAACGCCGCCACCCCCGGTAACAAGGCCCAACACACACCCAAGTGCAGGAACATGGCCAATGGCTGAGACAACGAAACCCAAGCGGCGCAGGCCGATCGAGAGCTACAGCAGGCTGTGGCTCGGGGTCATCGCGATCGCCGTGGTGTCCGTTCTGGTCGGAGTGCTGCTGCTGGTGCGGGTCGCCGACGTCGGTTACACCACCTACACCGCGCGTTTCCTGCAGGCCGCGGCCCTCAAGGTCGGCAACCCGGTCACGGTGGCGGGCATCCCGGTCGGCGAGGTCAAGGCGATGAAGCTGGCCGGCGACCACGTCGAGACGAAGATCAAGGTGCGCAACGACGTCGCTCTGGGCAAGGACTCCCGCGCCGTCATCATGATCACCACGATTCTGGGATCGCGGTATCTCTCGCTGGAGCCGGCCGGGCCGGATTCGCTGCCGGACAAGACCTTCGACCTGGCGCACACCGAGGTGCCCTACGACCTGCAGGAGGCGTTGACCGACGTCACCACCACCTTCGATCAGGTCGACTCCGATCAGTTCGCGCAGACGTTGCAGATCCTGGGCAACCAGATGGAGACGCTGCCCCCGGTGGTCCCGCAGGCCCTGGCGAACACCCACACGCTGTCCTCGATCATCGCCCAGCGCCGCGATCAGCTCGGTGAACTGCTCAAGACCACCGAGATGGTCAGTTCCACCCTGTACCGGCAGAAGTCGACCATCGGCAGTCTGATGGATCAGGGCAATTCACTGCTGTCCGAATTCGTCATGCGGCGGGCGAGCTTCCACGCGATGATGGCCTCACTGACCAACCTGGTGCAGACCCTGAGCAACATCGTCATCGACGACCGCCCGGCGCTGGAGAAACTGCTCGTCGATCTGCAAGAGCTGTCCACCCTGCTCGGCAAGAACGACGGCATGCTGCGCAGCATCCTGCAGACCGCGCCGATCGCGGTGCGCAACATCGCCAACATGACCGGTACCGGCAACGCCATCGACTTCAACGCATCCAGCGGCCTGCTGGTCGACTCGTGGATGTGTGCGATCAGCGGCCGCGCCAAGCAGTTCGGCCTGATCCAGTACTACCAGGACTGCAAATGAGCGTTGAGCGGAGCAAGGCCAAAGCGATCGTGATCGCCGCCGTCGGCGTCGTGCTGGCCCTGGTGGTCACCGCCGCGGCCGTCACCTTCACCAAGGATCGGTTGAGCACCATCACCGTGACGGCCCAGTTCGACAGTGCCGCAGGCCTGTACGAGGGCAATGTGGTCGCGGTGCTCGGCATGCCGGTGGGGCAGGTCACCAAGATCACCCCGAAGACCGGCTACGTCGAGGTCGACTTCACCATCGACAAGGACGTCGACGTGCCCGCCGACGTGCAGGCGGCCACCATCTCCAACTCGATCCTGACCGACCGGCAGATCGAGTTGACCCCGCCCTACCAGGACGGCCCGAAGCTGCAGAACCGCGACACCATCGGGTTGAACCGCACCCGGACACCCGTCGAATTCGCTCGAGTGCTCGATATTCTGGACAAGCTCGCCGGATCGCTGCGCGGTGACGGCAAGGGCGACGGGCCCATCGCCGACGTCGTGAACTCCGGCGCCGCCGTCGTCGACGGCAACGGCCAGCAGATCAAGGACTCCCTGGGCGAGCTGTCGAATGCGTTGCGGCTGAGCTCCGATCGCGGTGCGGTGACCAAGGATCAGCTGACCACCATCATCGCTAATCTGAGCTCACTGTCGCAGGCGGCGGCCGACAACGACGCCATGATGCGCGAATTCGGATCCTCGGTGCGGGCCATGAGCCAGATCCTGGCCGACGAGGATCTGGGCAGCGGCACCACCGGCAAGAAGATCAACGAGGTGCTCACCAACGTCGGCCAGGTACTGGAGACCCACCGGGATTCCATCAAGGATCTGGTCTCCAACGGCGACATCGTGGTGCAGTCCACCGTCGACCACGAACGTGATCTGATGGAACTGCTGGACGTCGCACCGATGACCCTGGACAACATGTACAACGTCGCCGACCCGAAGAACGGTGCGCTGCGGGTGAAGGTGGTCACCGACAAGATCCTGTTCGACAACCAGTTGCTCAAGGAGGTCTGCAACATGATGGGCCTGCGGCAATTGGGTTGCAGCACGGGCACCCTGCAGGATTTCGGACCGGACTTCGGGTTGAGCTACATGCTGGAGGGTCTCGGCGCGATGGGGCAGAAGTGATGGAGACGAAACGGATCCGACGGCTGTCCGCGGCGCTGGCGGTCACCACCTGCCTGACCGTGTCCGGATGCGCGGACATGAGTCTGGCGAGTCTGCCGCTGCCGGCCCCCGGGGTGGGCTCCGGCGGCTATCAGCTGACCGCGGTGTTCTCCAACGCGCTGAACCTGCCGGCCAACGCCAAGGTGAAGCTGGCCGGTGCCGACATCGGCGAGATGGATTCGATGGAGGCCCGCAACTACACCGCGGTGGCCACCCTGCGGATCATGGACGGTGTGCAGCTGCCGCAGGGCAGCACCGCCGAATTACGTTCGGCCACACCGCTCGGCGATGTGTTCATCGCGATCAAACCGCCCGCCTCGGCCGGGCCGTCCGCCCCGTTGCTGCGCGACGGCGACACCATCGACCTGGAATCGACCACCGCCGCCGCGACCGTCGAATCGGTGCTGAGTTCGGCGGCGATCCTGGTCAACGGCGGTGCGGTGCGCAACTTCACCAACCTGATCAACGGGCTGGGCAAGGCCACCGGCGATCAGGGCGAGGCCTTCGGGACCCTGATCAGCAAGACCAACCACACGCTGGGCACCCTGAACGCGCGCTCGGAGGAGATCTCCACCGCGATGTCGGAGACCTCCCGGCTGGCATCGGCGATCGAGGCCAAGAACCAGAAGCTCAGTGAGGTGATGGCGCAGGCGCGTCCGGCCACCGACACCCTGGCCGCGCACACCACTCAGATCGCCGATCTGGTGACCCAGATCGGCGATGTGTCCGATCTGCTGCAGCGGTTCCCGTCGATCGGTGGCACCGACACCAGCGGGCGCAGCGTCATCGCGGACGCCAACACGATCGCCGGCGCCTGGAACGACGTGGCGCTGGCCCCGGACGCGACGCTGTACGCGCTGAACCGGCTGCTTCCGCTGTTCATCAAGACCATGTCCAGTGGCGCAATCGGTCTGGACGCGAGCATCGACCGGGTGGTGCTGGGTTCCATCCCCGACATCGGCTACGCCGGCGACGCCGCGTTGCACGGGCCGAAGCGCTCCGATTGGCAGCAGCTGGTGGGCACCCTGAAGTACACGCTGTTCCGGTTGCAGGAACGGGTGGTCGGTAAGGGCCCGAACGTGCCACAGGTGCCGGTGATCCCGAGTCCCACCGAACCGGGCGAGATCATCGTGGATCCCCGTGTCCCGGAGGCGGTTCCGACACCCGCTCCGGCACCTGCCGAGGGGGAGGCGCCCCGATGATCGCCGCTGCCGCCGACCGGATCGTCGGCCTCGTCCGGTTCGGGTACGACCGCCGGAACTGGCTGTCGGCGCTCGGACTGGTCATGGTCCTGGTCATCGCGACCGGGTACCTGCTGTTCGGGGCGCTGCGGGTGAATCCCTTCGCGTCCAGTTACCGGCTCACCGTCGAGCTGCCGGAATCGGCTGGGCTGCTGCCCAATCAGGACGTGACGCTGCGCGGTGTGCCGATCGGCAAGGTCGAGCGCCTCGACATCACCCCGGACGGCGTCAACGCCATCGTCAACGTCCGGTCCACCGCCCGGATCCCGGAGTCGAGCGACGTCCGGGTGTCGGGCCTGTCGCCGGCCGGCGAGCAGTACATCGACTTCGTCGACACCGGTGACTCCACCACCTTCCTGGCCGACGGTGCTGTGATCGGCCAGGGCGGGGCCACCGTGCCGGTCAGCCTGGCCGATCTGCTGGCCAACGCCGACGGGGCACTCGGCCAGGTCCAACCGGCCAAGCTGGAGCTCATCAAGCGCGAACTGAGCATGAGCGACGCCGGCCCGCAGAAACTCGCCGACGTCGTCGACGGCGGCACCTTCCTGCTCTCGACACTGGATTCGGTGCTGCCCGAGACGAGTTCGCTGCTGCGGACCAGCCGAGTCGCGCTCACCCTGGTCGGGGACAAGAACGCCGGCATCAGCGTGGCCTCGGACAACCTCAACGAGACCTTCGAGGGCGTCGACAGGATGCGCGAGGGGTACCGCCGGTTGACCGATCAGACGCCGGGCACGCTGGCCGCGGTCGACAACCTGTTCGTCGACAACTCCGACACCATGGTGCAACTGCTGGGGAATATGACCACCACCTCGCGGCTGCTGTATCTGCGGGTGCCTGCACTCAACGCGTTGTTCCCGTCGTACCGCAACTCGATGCTCGACGCCCTCGGCGGCGCGATGCACACCGGTGGCCTGTGGGGGACCGCGGAAATCTACCCGCGCTACACCTGCGATTACGGCACCCCGAAGCTGCCGCCGTCGGCGGCGGACTATCCGGAGCCGTTCATGTACACCTATTGTCGAGACGTCCATCCCGGGGTGCTGGTGCGTGGCGCGAAGAACGCGCCGCGGCCGGCCGGTGACGACACCGCCGGGCCGCCGCCGGGCGCCGACCTCGGCAGGCAGACGGATCCGACCCCGAAGGGCCGGTACACGATCCCGACGCCGTACGGCGGCCCGACACTACCGATCGAGCCGCCCCGCTGACCATGCTGTCCAGCTAGGAGAAGATGTTGTCCGTGAGCAAGGACGAAGACAAGGACACCGGTGAGAAGCCGGTCGTCGAGGACACCGAGTCGAAGGCCGTCGAGGAAGACTCCGCAGAGGTAGCGGAGGAAACCTCTGCGGCCGAGGCGGATACGTCCGACACCGCGGCCGAGTCCGGCACCGAGACCGCAGCCGGGGCACCCACCGCAGGCCGGTGGCGCCGTCCGGTGCTGATCGGGGTCGTGGTCACCGCATTCGTCGCCGTTGCGGCGACGGCCGGGTATCTGGGCTGGCAGCTGCAACAGGAACGCGCGATCGACCGGGCCGGCGAGCAGGCCCGACAGGCCGCCACCGACTATGCGCAGGTCCTGACGAGCATCGACTCGGACAAGGTCGACGAGAACTTCGACGCGGTGCTCGACGGAGCGACCGGCGGGTTCAAGGACATGTACTCGCAGTCCAGTGCGGAGCTGCGGCAGCTGCTGATCGACAACAAGGCGACCGCGCGCGGGGTGGTGCAGGAGTCCGCCGTGCAGTCCGCCGGCAAGGACGAGGTCGTGGTGCTGCTGTTCGTCGACCAGTCGATCACCAACACCAATGTTCCCGATCCGCGGCTGGACCGCAGCCGCATCAAGATGACCATGCAGTACGTCGACGGCCGTTGGCGCGCAAGCAAAGTCGAGCTGCCGTAAGGCCCCGAGGAGATGAGTGTGATGCGCCTGCTGTCCTCTCTGGCCGTGGCGGCGACGGTGGCCGTGACGGCCACCGTGGTCGCGCCGGCACCCACCGCCGCCGCATCGGCGCCGTCGTTCTGCGCGGACATCGGCGGGCAGTGGGATGGCCAGTACTGCCGCGCCACGGTGCCCTCGGAACGCAAGGCGACCCGGGACATCAAGATGGCCATCCCCGGTGATCTCGTGGACCATCCCGGGGTCGGGCCGGTCATCCGGGACTACCTGAGCACGCTGATGAACAACTGGAAGACCGCGGGCGTGAAGATGGTCGCGGACAGTTTCGGCGAGGAGAACTTCGAGATCTTCCGCCGCGGAGACATTCTCAGCATCGTGTTCCGCGAGAGCTATCACGCGGACGGACCGGACTTCAACAACGGCTACCGGACGTTCACCTTCGACATGGCCGACGGGCGGCGGCTGCAGCTGGCCGATCTGGTGAAGCCTGGGCTCGATCCGCTGGTCGCCATCCCGCCGCTGGCCCAGCCGTACGTCGAACACGCACTCGATGTCGCACCGCCGCCGCACCAGCCGCGCACCTACCCGTTCGTGATCGACCGGTGGGGCCCGGACAAGGTGTACTCGGGCGCGTACAAGGCGTGGGCGCTGACGCCCGACGAGCTGATCATCTACATGCCGGACTACCCGGTGGCCCGGGACCGTCCGATCAACTTCACCCCGGGCATCATGCAGTGGTCGATGGACGGCGGCACCGTGCAGGCGCATATCCCGCTGGCGGCGCTGAGCCCGGTCCTGCAACCCCAGTTCGGCGGAAGCTGATGACCGTCATCGGCATCGGCCAGCTGCGGAGTTACACCCGCGCGTACGTCGAGCGGGCCCGGTCGGGGGAGACTTTCCAGGTGCTGCGCCGCGGGCGTCCAGTCGCCCGGCTACAGGCCGTGCAGGACGGGGTGGGCGTGCCGGTGCCGCTGGCCGATCTGCGCACCCGGCCGGCCCAGGTCTTCGACCGCATCGCCGCGGGGGCGACGGTTCTGGTCACCTACCGCGGTCATAACGTCGCGACGCTGCAACCCATCGACTAGAGACACGCGCGAGAGCGACGTTTCTGCGGTCCACGGCCTCGCCAGACCGCAGAAATGTCGCTCTCGTGGCTACCGGTAGTTGACGAACTGCAGCGCCACTTCCAGGTCGGCGCCGCGCAGCAGGGCCTGCACGGCCTGCAGGTCGTCACGCTTCTTGGAGCTCACCCGGATCTCTTCACCCTGGATCTGCGCCTTGACGCCCTTGGGCCCCTCGTCGCGGATCAGCTTGGTGATCTTCTTGGCATTCTCGCTGTCGATGCCCTGTTTGATGTTGCCGATGACCTTGTAGGTCTTGCCCGACGGCTGCGGGTCGCCGGCCTCGAAGGCCTTCATGGAGATGTCGCGGCGCACCAACTTCTCCTTGAACACGTCCACGGCGGCCTTGACGCGCTCCTCTGTGGAGGACACCAAAATGATGCCTTCCTCACCCTGCCACTCGATCGTGGTGTCGGTGCCGCGGAAGTCGAAACGGGTCGCCAGCTCCTTGGCCGCCTGGTTGAGGGCGTTGTCGACCTCTTGCCGGTCGGCCTTGCTGACGATGTCGAAGCTTGAATCCGCCACTGGATCCTCCTGCTGAGTGTTGGGCCGTTTTCGTCTTCGGTACATCCTCGTTGTACCCTGCTACTCGCACCAAATTCCGGCAGGTTGCCCGAGCGGCCAATGGGAGCGGACTGTAAATCCGTCGGCTAACGCCTACACAGGTTCGAATCCTGTACCTGCCACCATGGTCAGGCCCCCTTTCGAGGGGGCCTGACGTGTTTGTGGGCACCGCGTTTGGGTCTCGGTGCCGGCGGCTACGTTGGACTCCATGGCCGACCGCGAGCTGCTGTTGGGCCGCTACGAGCTACGGGGAGTGCTGGGGCGCGGCGGGATGGCCGAGGTGCGCGACGGCTGGGACACCCGCCTGCACCGGGCGGTCGCGGTCAAGCTGCTCCATCCCGCCCTCGGCGCGGACGCCGACACCCGGCGCCGGTTCGAGGACGAGGCGCGCGCGGCGGCCGCGCTGAACCACCCCAACATCGTCAGCGTGCACGACTGCGGGGTCGACGACGGCCGGTTCTTCATCGTGATGGAACGCCTTCCGGGGCAGACCCTGCACGATCTCATCGCCCGCGGGCCGCTGCCGGCGTCCCGGGTGCGGGCGGTCCTCGACGACGTCCTGGCCGCACTGACGGTGGCCCACGGCGCCGGGGTGCTGCACCGCGACATCAAGCCGGCCAACATTCTGGTTTCGGCCGACGGCGCCGCCGTGAAGGTCGCCGATTTCGGCATCGCCAAGACCGCCGGCGCCGCACACACCATGACGGGCCAGATCATCGGCACGATGGCCTACATGAGCCCCGAGCGCATCGCGGGCGCCCCGGCCTCGGTCGCCGACGACCTCTACGCCGTCGGGATGATCGGCTTCGAGGCCGCCACCGGGCAGCGCGCTCTTCCCCAGGACAACCCGGCGGTGCTGGCGCGCGCCATCGTGGCCGGGCCGGCACCGTCGTTGGCCCGTGCCCGCCCCGACATCGATCCGGTGCTCGCGGCGGTCGTCGATCGGGCCGTGGCGAGGGACCCGCGGCACCGGTTCACCGATGCCGCACAGATGCGTGCGGCGCTGACTGCCGGCCGGCCGGCCACCAGGGTGCTCGACGCGCCCCTGCCACCGGCGGCGGATCCGGACTACTTCATACCCGCCCGCAAACGGCCCAGGCTCAGCCGCAACCAGACGTTCCTGGCTGCCGCCGCGGTGTTCCTGGCCGCCCTGGTGGCCTTGCTCGTGTTCACCGTCGACTCCACGCCGGCCACCGGTCGGACCGAGTCGCCCGACACCAGCACCGTGGCGCCGCCCCCACCCTCACCTCAGCCGAGTTCGTCCTCGGCCCCCGTCGTATCCTCGGTCGCCCCGCAGCCCGAACGGCCCAAGGGGCCGAAGGGGGAGAAGAAGGGCAACGGCCCCGGCAGTGCGAAACCGGGCAACGGGAACAAGGGGCGGGACGGGCCGTAATCGTTCAGGAATCGCCGCGGACCTGCCAGGATGTTCACCATGCGACTGCACAGCATGTTCCGCGCCGCCGCGGTGGCGGTGACGACGGCCCTCGCTCTGGTGGCGGCCCCCACGGCGCATGCCGAGGCGGCGCCGACACTGCCGGCGTTCGTCCCGTACCCGTCGGCCTGGACACCGGACTACAGCCTGTTCCCGTACAACCTGTGGCAAATCCGGGTCACCCCCGAGCAGGTCGCCGCTCAGCGCGACGCCTGCCAGTGGTTCAACGCGCAGTACGGCGACCTGGCGGGCCAGGTCCACGGCTTCGAGAACTTCCTCGCCGGCGCGGGTGACGACTGGTCGGCGCCGGGAGTCCAGCAGACGGCCGACGTCGTGACGGCCAATCTGAAGCAGTCGGCGGCCTTCCTGGATCCCCGCGTGCACACCCTGTACATCACGAATTACCCTGACCAGAGCCAATATTCGCCGCTGTACAACGGGGATTCGTTCTACCACCTGTGGTATCAGTACACCCAGATCGCCGACAAGATCGGACAAGAACTGCCGTCCGGGCAGATCCACGCCAATGTCGTGACCGCCGATGTCTACGGCAATGTGATCCGGGAATCGGGTATCTGCAACGGCGCCTGACTCAGTCCAGGTCGGCGAGCGCCCGGCGGGCGGCCTCGAGCTCGGCTTCGAGTGCAGAAACCTTGGCGGCCTGCTGCATTCGCGCCTCCTCGATGACAGCGTCGATCGGGCCGGACAGATCCTCGTGCAGCTCCCGGGCGGCGCGTGAGACTGCTGCCGCGGCCACCGCGAGGTCCCGGGCCAGGTAGGTGGCGCCCTGTTTGAGTTCGGCGCGCCACTCCCCGTCGGCGGTGCCGGAGACCGTGAGCACCAGCTCGAGCATCTTGGCCTTCTTGCCGGCAGTCCTTCTGGTCTTGGGCTTTTCGGCGGTATCCGGGCTCGCGGTGGTGTCGGTGGGCACCGGCGTCAGCACCGGGGCCGGTGCAGGGGCCGGAGCGTCTACAGTCATCGTCACGGTGAACTCCTTGCTCAACATCACCCGCACCGGGCGGGCCTACGGTCGGAGCAATTAGAACACACGTTCGACGCGGGTTGGTGTTGCGACGCGGGTCGATTCTGTACACCCGCTGCCGACTCGCTGAATCCGGCTACAGCAGTTCGCCAGGGCATTCACAGTGCTCGGCACTGGTATCCACAGGTCTGCGGGTGTGACCCTTTGCGAATCGTCGGCCCTACAGTGCGGTGGCCGCGAGGAGCGGACCTTCAACGCTGAACGCCGCTGCGCGTCATATTATTTCGCCACCACCGCGGCCGCTCCGGCCTCCGCGGTCGAGCAACGCAGGGGACAGCCATGAACGACCACCTCAAGAGACGCGCACTCGCGCTCGGCGCCGTCGCGGTGCTGACGTCTGCCGTCATCGGCTTCGCTGCGCCGGCCCAGGCCGCCGACGGTTTCGTGATGCCCGACATCGACGGCATGAACCTGCAGGAGGCCGAGGATGCGGTGAACGCCGCCGCGCACGGGATCCCGATGCAGATGCATTCGCACAACATCAAGGGGATGCCGCAGCGCCAGCTCAGTCTGGCCGACTGGCTGGTATGCGAGCAGGCGCCGGCCGCCGGCGAGAAGATCACCGGCGCCACGGACGTGAACTTCGGCGTGGTGCGCGAGTTCGACGCCGCGCGCAACAAATGGGACGACATGGTGGCGCACGCCTGCGACTGACCGGCACCATGCTCTGGATCGGGCCCCTACATGGGGCCCGATCTTTTTTGTCCTGAGGTGGCCCACCGCTCCGGATTTTTGCGTCAAGATCCAGATTGACTATTCACCAACAACTAATAAGTGCAGGTCAAGCGCATCTTGACGCGAGCATAAGTTGAAGTTATCGTTCACAACAACATCGGAGTTGTGCGAAAGGACGCGGTTGTGACGGGACGGCTCGAAGGTAAGGTTGCGCTGGTTTCAGGGTCGGGGCGGGGCATCGGCCGCGCCGTCGCCGAGAAACTCGCCGCGGAGGGCGCCCGGGTCGTCATCAACGATCTCGATGCCGAACCGGCCAAGGAGGTCGTCGCCGCGATCGAGGCCGCCGGTGGTCAGGCCGTCGCGTGCACGGGCAGCGTCACCGACCCCGAGTTCGCCGACCGATTCGTCGCGGCGGCGGTCGACAACTTCGGCGGCCTGGACATCATCGTCAACAACGCCGGCTACACCTGGGACAACGTCATCCAGAAGATGACCGACCAGCAGTGGAACGACATCATCGAC
This sequence comes from Mycolicibacterium diernhoferi, assembly GCF_019456655.1. Taxonomy (NCBI): domain Bacteria; kingdom Bacillati; phylum Actinomycetota; class Actinomycetes; order Mycobacteriales; family Mycobacteriaceae; genus Mycobacterium; species Mycolicibacterium diernhoferi. The sequence continues at coordinate 1,031,999 of NZ_CP080332.1, forward strand.
GTGCACCTCACCGCGCCGTTCCGCATCCTGCGGGCCGCCCAGCCGGTGATCTCCGCTCTGGCCAAGAAGGAGAAGGCCGAGAACGGCACCGCCTCGCGGCGCGCCATCGTCAACACCTCGTCCATCTCGGGCATGCAGGGCAACCCGGGGCAGGTCAACTACTCCACCGCCAAGGCCGGCCTGCTCGGCATGACCAAGACGCTGGCCAAGGAATGGGGCCGCTACAACGTCACCGTCAACGCCATCGCCTACGGCGTGATCAACACCCGGCTCACCGCGGTGACGACCGAAGAGCAGACCATCGACGTCGACGGCCGCGAGATCAAGGTCGGGGTCAACCCGGCGGTGTACGAGACCGTCACTTCCCAGATCGCCCTGGGCCGTGGCGGCGAGGTCGAAGAGGCGGCCGGCGCGGTGTACCTGCTGTGCGCCCCCGAGTCGAGCTACATCACCGCTCAGACGCTGGTCTGCAGCGGCGGAGCGTGACCGGCGCGGAACCGGCGGGCCACGTCGTGCCGCCGGCGTACGAGGAGATCGCCTACCGCTTCGACGACGGCATCGCGATTATCAGCTTCAACGCGCCGCAACGCCGAAACGCGTTGCGCAACCAGATGTTGCGTGACCTGTGGCAGGCACTCGACATCGCCGACCGCGACCCGGCGGTGCGCGCCGTCGTACTGACCGGGGCCGGTGACCACTTCTGCGTCGGTGCCGAGCTCACCGGCCCGAACACACTCATCGACTGTCTCGAAGAGGATGTTCAGGGCCATACCCCCACCGGCTACCGTGAGCCGGGCGGGCGGGTCAGCGAGCGACTGTTCGACATGAGGACCCCCGTCGTCGCGGCCGTCAACGGAGACGCCGTCGGCGGCGGGGCTTCCATCATGGCCGCCGCCGACGTCCGGATCGCCGGGCAGCGTTCGCGATTCGGATTCGTGTTCACCCGCCGCGGTGTGGTGCCCGAGAGTGCCTCGTCGTGGTTCCTGCCACGCCTGGTGGGCTTGACCCGGGCCACCGACTGGGTGCTCAGTGGCCGAGTGTTCGACGCCGCCGAGGCCTACTCAGCCGGACTGCTCACCAAGGTGGTCGCACCTGAGTCGGTGCTGGAGGAGGCCCTGGCCTACGCGCGAGTGTTCGTCACCGAAACCTCGCCGACCTCGGTCGCGTTGGCACGCCGCCTGCTGGGCCGCAGTTGGGGGCACGCGACACCCCGGGCGGCCTCCGAGGACGAGTCGCGCGTGTACGCCGGCCGGCTGCGTTCGGCGGATGTCCACGAGGGTGTCGTGTCCTTCCTGGAACGTCGGCCCGCGGTGTTCCCGCCGCTGAGCGACGACCCCGTCGAGCATTTCTGATCATTAGAGCGACCCGCAGGATCGAGGACTGATGGACACGCCAGCACCATTCACCGCATGCCAGTACGGCAACGACGCCGAGTACACCCACGATCCTGAGGGAATCGCGAACTACAACGAGAGCGTCTACATCAACTTCGTTGATCCGGTCAGTGAGGTCAGCGCGCTGATGCGGATCGGGAACCGGCCCACCATGGGGTACTCCGAGGCGACCGTGCAGCTGACCCTGCCGGGCGGCCGGATCGCGCTGCGGGCCGGCCGGGCGCCGAACGAGACCAACGACCGGTGGTCCACCCAGGGCCTGGAGATCGCGGTCGAAGAACCCACCCGCACCTGGACGGTCAACTACCGCAACACCGTTGCGCTGATCAGCACGCCGTCGCTGCTGGCCGAGCGGGGCCGGCAGGCGCTGAAGAACTCGCCCTCGCTGGAGTGCGAGATCTCGCTGAAGTTCGAGGCGTCGGTGCCGATGTTCACCATCGCCGAGGACGGTGACTGCACCCCGGGCAGCTCGCAGATCGCCACCGATCACTACGAGCAGTTCGGACACGTCACCGGTTCGGTCCGGGTGGGCTCGACCACCTGGCACGTCGAGAAGGCCACCTCGTTCCGTGACCACTCGTGGGGCCCGCGGGAATGGGCGTCCTACAACGGTGAATGGCTGGCCGCCTGGCTGGCCGACGGCACGGCGATCACCGCCTACGGTGAGGTCGAGCCCAATGGGGAACGTGCCTCCGGCGGCGTGGTCGTCACCCCGGACGGCGTGTTCCATCCCATCCGGGACTACACCGTCTACACCGACTACGCCGGTGAGCCGACGTACGACGGGCGCAACACCGGTGTCATCACCGCCGACGGGCTACCGATCATGGTGCTCGACGGCTCCATCAATCATTTCGTCCCGGTCACCCAGCGCACCGAGGACCGCGCGGCCCGGATGGGCCAGATGTCGGTGCGTTATGCGAACGGGCAGGGCGGCTGGGGGATCGCAGAGTTCCTGCGGCCCATCAGCACCCGCTGACGAGCGAGGAGACGACCGTGTATTCCGGACGACACGTGCACGAAGCTCCCGACCGGCCCGCGCTCATCATGGCCGGCAGCCGGGAGACCCTCACCTACCGGGAACTCGACGAACGCGCCAACCGGGTGGCCAACTACTTCCGGGCCATCGGGTTGCGGCGCACCGACCACATCGCGATCTTCTCCGAGAACACCCTGGAGATGATCGTGACCATGGCGGCCGCCGAACGGTGCGGGCTGTACTACACCCCGATCAACTCGTTCCTGTCCGTCGAGGAAGCCGCCTACATCGTCGACGACTGCGGCGCCCGGCTGGTGGTCACCACTGCGGCGAAATTCGATGTCGCCAACCAGTTCCCGCAGCGCTGCCCGAAGGTCGAGCACTGGCTGGTCGTCGGGCTGGACGCGCCGGCGGCGCCGTTCGGAAACTTCGCTTCGGTGGTCGAGCACTATCCGTCGACACCCGGTGAGGACGAACGGCTCGGCACCCCGATGTTCTACTCGTCGGGAACCACCGGTAAACCCAAGGCCGTCAAACGCACGTTGCCCGACGTCTCCCCGTCCGAACAGCTCGGCATCGAGGAGATGGGCAAGCGGCTCTTCCGGATGACCGACGGCATGACCTTCCTGTCCACGGCGCCGCTGTATCACTCCGGGCCGCAGTCCAGCATCTCCATCGGTCTGCGTCTGGGCGCCACCCACATCATCATGGAACGCTTCGACACCGAACAGTTCCTGGCCTTGATCGAGGAGTTCAAGGTCACCCACACCATGGTCGTCCCGACGATGTTCTCCCGGGTACTCAAGCTGCCCAAGGAGATTCGCGACAAGTACGATTACTCCTCGTTGCAGGCCGTGGTGCACGGCGCCGCGCCCTGCCCGCGGCAGGTCAAGCAGGACATGCTGGACTGGTGGGGCCCGGTCATCTACGAGTACTACGGCGGCACCGAAGCCAACGGCACCTGTGGCTGCACTCCGCAGGAGTGGCTGGCCAACCCGGGCACCGTCGGCAAGGCCTTCTTCGGCGAGATCGTCATCCGCGACGAGGACGGCAACGACGTGCCACCGGGGACTCCGGGCACCATCTGGTTCCGCGGCGGCAACAGCTCCTTCGAATACCTCAACGATCCCGAGAAGACCGCCGAGGCACAGGATTCGAGCGGGACCATGTCCAAGATCGGCGACATCGGCTACCTCAACGAGGACGGCTACCTGTTCCTCACCGACCGGCAGGCATTCGTCATCATCTCCGGCGGGGTGAACATCTACCCGCAGGAGATCGAGAACCTGTTGATCACCCATCCGGAGGTGATGGACGCCGCGGTCTTCGGTGTCCCGGACGAGGACTTCGGGGAGGCGGTCAAGGCGGTCATCCAGCCGCTGGACCCCGACGGCGGCACCCCCGACCTCGCCGAACGACTGCGCGACTTCTGCTTGGAGCACCTGGCGCGGTTCAAATGCCCGCGCACCATCGACTTCATCGACGAGATGCCCCGACTGCCCACCGGCAAGCTGTACAAGCGCAAATTGCGCGATGCGTATTGGAAGGAAACCACGAATGCGTAGAACCCTCTACTCCGAGGAGCACGAGGCGTTCCGGAAGGCGTTCCGCGCGTTCATCGATCACACCGCGGTACCGCATGTCGAGGAATGGGAACTCGCCGGCACCGTCGATCGCCAGTTCATCCGCGCGGCCGGTGAGAACGGGTTCCTGGGCTTTGAATTCGGCTCGGAGTTCGGTGGACTGGGCATCGAGGACTTCCGGTACAACGCGGTGATGACCGAAGAGGTCGTCGCATCCGGAATGGCCGGGGACCTGTTCTCGATGCAGAACGACATCATCGTGCCGTATCTGCGGGATCTGGCCACCGAGGAGCAGAAGCAACGGTGGTTGCCCGCCTTCACCCGCGGTGAGTGCGTCACCGCACTCGGGCTGACGGAACCGGGCGCGGGCTCGGATCTGGCGGCGATCAAGGCCAGTGCCCGCCGCGAGGGTGACGAGCTGGTGCTCAACGGGCAGAAGACGTTCATCACCAGCGGGGCGACCTGTGATCTGGCGATCGTGCTGGTGCGCACCGGTGAACGGGACGGTCGCGGTACGACGTTCGTCGCCGTCGAGAACGGCACTCCCGGCTTCGAGCGGGGCAAACCGATGCACAAGATCGGGCGCAAGGCACAGGACACCGCGGAACTGTTCTTCGACGAATGCCGGGTCCCGGTGGCGAACATCATCGGTGAGCCCGGCCGTGGATTCGGCTGTGCCATCGCCAATCTGCCCCGCGAGCGGCTCTCGATCGCGGTTGCCGCGGTGGCCTCGGCCCGGCACGCGCTGGAGCTGGGCCTCGACCATGTCCGGCAGCGCAGTGCGTTCGGTGCACCGCTGGCGCAGTTGCAGTCGGTGCGGATGCAGCTGGCCGAGATGCACACCGACATCGCCGTGCTGGGCGAGTACGTCGACCGTTGCGTGCTCGCGCTCAACGACGGTGAGCTGACCGCGGCCGAGGCGGCCGGCGCGAAGTACAAGGCGACCGAACTGCAGTGGGAGGTCCTCGACCGGGTGCTGCAGCTGTTCGGCGGCTACGGCTATATGGAGGAGTATCCGATAGCCCGGATGTGGCGCGATGCGCGCATCCAGCGGATCTATGGCGGAGCGAACGAGGTCATGAAGGACCTCGTCGGACGAGCGGTGGTGGGTTGATGGCCGGGATGTACGGACGGGTGGCGCTGGTGACCGGCAGCTCACGAGGGGTGGGCCGCGGCATCGCGCTGCGGCTGGCCGCCGAGGGCGCGGCAGTCGCGGTGAACTACCGCCGGGGTGCGGACGCCGCCGCCGAGGTGGTCGCCGAGATCGTCGCCGCCGGAGGCCACGCCAAGGCGTATGCCGCGGCGATCGACGACCAGGCTGCCGTCGATGCGATGGTCGATGCCGTCAACGCCGATCTCGGCCCGGTCGACCTGCTGGTCAGCAATGCGGGCACCGCGAGCAGGGGCCAGACCGTCGCCGAGACACCCGGCGCGGACTTTCTGTCGCTGTTGCAGGTGCACGCGCTCGGACCGATCCACCTGATCCAGCGGGTGCTGCCCGGTATGCGCGCGGCCGGGCGCGGCGACGTGGTGATGATCTCCAGCAGCACCGTGAGCGAGGCGCCGGAGAACTCCGCCCCGTACACGATGGCAAAGGCCGCGATGGAGATGTGCGTACGCACCCTGGCGCGCGAGGAACGGGCCCACGGTATTCGGGCCAACATCGTGGCGCCCGGGCTGGTCGAGACCGATATGGGTCGGCGCCTGGTGCGGGCCGCCACCGGCGGCGGCGCGATCGAGGACATCGCCGGTTCGTATCCGTTCGGCCGGGTCTGCACACCCGCCGACATCGGTGGAGCGGTCGCCTTCCTGGCATCCGCCGACGCCGAATACGTGACCGGCCAACGGATCACGGTGGACGGCGGCGGCCGTTCGATCACCGTGGTCTGATGCCGGTAGAGAGGGAATACACACCATGAGCGAGACCACAGACTTCCTCGCCGAACTCGCCGAGGTGCTCAGCGCACAGGTGGCCGAGGGCAGCCCGGTGACGCTGGTCGACGTCGACAAGCGCAGCGAGGGTAACTCCTGGGAGACCTACCTGGTCACCGCGTCCTGGGACGGCGGGGACCGGACGGCGTCCTTCGCCGTCAAGCGGGAACCGGTGAGCGGGATCGTCGGCAGCTACGACGTGGCGCGCGAGGTTGCGCTGCTGCGCGCCACCGAGGGCCTGGGCCTGCCGGTGCCCGGCGTCGCCGCCCACCGTGCGGGGGAACCGGGCAACCGTGGTTTCTTCGTGATGGAGCGCCTCGCCGGCGTTGTCCCGATGCCGCACAACGTGACCAAGATGATCGCCAACGCCGATGACCGGTCCGCACTCGGTCGGCGGGTGGCCCGGGAGATGGCCACCCTGCATGCCGCCGAACCGACCTCGCTGAACCTGACCGAGCTGGAGCCGGCGCCGGCGCCGGCGGACACCGGCCGGGCCGAGAACGACCAGTGGCGACAGACCTACGACGATGTCGCGAGCATCCGGATTCCGATCCTGGATCTGGCGCTGGCCTGGCTGGACCACCGAGCCGACCGGGTGTCCGGGCGGGTATCGCTGGTGCACAACGACTTCCGTGTCGGCAATCTGGTGGTGAACCCGGGCGACGGGGCGCTGGTCGGCGTGCTCGACTGGGAGACCGCGCACTTCAGCGACCCGGTGGCCGACCTGGCCTGGTTCTTCCAGCGCACCTCGCGGGGACGCTCGCCGCTGGCCTGCAAACTGCTGTCCCTCGACGACTTCCTCGACGAGTACGCAGACGCCGCCGGCTGGCGGCCGAGCCAGGAGAGCTTGACCTGGTGGGCGGTGCAGTCCCTGACCAAGTCCGCGATCGGTTGCCTGCAGGCGGTGGCCATCTTCGAGCGCGGGGACCGGCCTGAACTGCGTTATGCCAACATGGCGCACAGCGTCTACTACAGCCTCGGATGGCTCAATCAGATGCTGCGCGACGGAGAATGGGGATTGTGAGATGACCGTCTACGGGCTCGATCTGGGCAAGGTGCACCAAGCGATCCGGGCGACGCTGGCCGAGCGGGTGTTGCCGGGCGTCACCTCCGGTGACGCCCGCGCCGAACTGCTCTCGGTGGTCGAGATGCTGGACAGTCTGCAGGACCGGCTGGCCTGGGATGCGGAACCGCTGTCGGCCGCGGTGGCGCGAAGCCGTTCGCTCAGTGCACAACTCGGGCAGAGATCGGATTCCGGTTCGGACGGCGACGATCTGGACGCACTGTACGCCGACCGGGCGAGCATCGGCGACGTCCTGAAGTCGGCTTACACCGATGGCTTCGATCCCGCGATCGCCGCGGCGGTAGCGGAGTTCACCGCGGCGGACATCGCGGCCGAGATCTCGCCGGGACTGCGGCCGGGACTGCCCGGCTAGTGTGCCGTCAGGCCGGTTTCAGCCCGGCCGGCAGCACCATGGCCCGCACCAGTGCGGTGAGTTCGTCGGCGATGTTCGGGCGCCGGCGCAACTGAGGGTTCTGAGTCACGTCGGTGACCACGCCGATGGCCGCCTGGGCGAGCGCACGGGCGTCGGCGGTCGACAGGCCTTCGGACAACTTCTCGATGACCTCGACCCACTCGGCGACATACTCCCGCTGAGCGTTTCGCAACGACTGCTGTTCTTCTTCCGGCAGGTACAGCAGGTCGGCGGCCAGGATGTGCATGATCCGCCCGTACGGCCCCACCGCCTGTCGGATGTAGGTCTCGATGAGCGCGCCCAAGGCCTCCTGCGGGGTGCTCGCATAGGCGAGCACATCCGCCGTCACGTACAGCAGTCCTTCCGCGCCGCGTTCGAGCACGGCGCTGAGCACCTCGGTCTTGCTGGACACATGCTGATACAGGGTGGCGGTGGACATCTCGGATGCCTTGGCGATGTCGTCGATGTGCACGTCGTAGAAGCCGCGCTCGTTGAACAACTGCGCGGCGGCGTCGATGATGCGCTCCCGCCGCCCCGCGGGACGGCGATGTGCGGGGGGTGGGGACGGCGTTGCGGCAGGGTCCGAATCGGGCAGCGGGCATTCGATGATCGCCCATGCCACCGCGGTCTGGATCTCCTGCAACCGGTCGGCGGACAGCGTCCCGCGGATGTCGGGAGTATTGGAATACATTGCCAGGACCGCGAACCCGAGGAATTCGGCCTTGTGCGGGCCGAGTTCCGGTTTGAATGCCGCGACCTGGGCGGCGATCCGGTCCTGGTTGTCGGCGAAGTACCCGCGGAACTCTTCGTGCTCGGCGGGGTCGAGGTGGCGTTGTTCGCGCCGCCACAGGGTGGCCTCGTTCCCGTTGGCCGTGAGATCACCGAAGCCGGCGAGCAGCAGATGCAACTTCTCCTCGGCGGTGGTGCCCTGTTCGTTCGCGGCGGTGTGCAACTGCTCGGCCAGGCGGACCTGGGTCATCAGGGCGTGCACCAGGATGTCGTGCTTGCCCTTGAAGTGTCGGTAGACGGCCGGGCCGGTCAATCCCACCGCCGCGCCGATCCGGTCGATGCTGACGTTCTGGTAGCCGAACTCCTGAAAGAGCCCGGCCGCGGCCCTGGCCACCTGCTCGGTCCGGTGCGCGCCGCGTGCCGAAGTCCGCAGTGTCGCCTTCACGGTCTCGGCACGAGCCGCCGTCGATCGAGGCATCTCACTCTTTCCCCCCGGCTGGGTCATGGTTCCAGTCTCGCATCCGTGCTGCGAACCCCCGGTCCCGCCGTCCCAGAGGAAGTCCTCACCAACAGCGAGAACCGAATCGACTATATTCCTGATTAACTAGAAGCGCCATACATGCCGGGTAATGCCCTTGTTGACCACTGATTGACCCGGAGTTAAAGTTCACGAGATGCCGGCGCCGGGGGCTGCAGCCGGACCCAATCTGAACGTTTTGCGACTGCCAGGCCAGTCGACACAAGATGAGAGGCGGCCATCATGGGCCACTACAAGAGCAATCTGCGTGACATCGAGTTCAATCTGTTCGAACTGCTCGAACGCGACCGCGTCTTCGGTGCGGCGCCGTATACCGATCTCGACCTGGACACCGCGAAGTTCATCCTGCACGAGGTCGACCGGCTCGCCCGCGAGGATCTCGCCGAATCCTTCGAAGAGGGGGACCGCAACCCGCCCACCTACGACGCGGTCAACAAGTCCGTGACGGTCACGCCCGCGTTCGCCGCCACCTACAAGACCTGGATGGACGCCGAGTGGTGGCGGCTGCGGGTGTTGCCGGAGCTCGGCGGCACCAACGCCCCGAGCTCGCTGAACTGGGCGTTGGCCGAGTTCGTCCAGGGCGCCAACCCGGCCCTGTGGACCTATGTCGGCGTGCCGACCGCCGCCCGGGTGGTGTGGAAGCACGGGACAGAGCGGGACCGCAAGATCGCCCAGTTCGCCATCGACAACCGCTGGGGCGCAACGATGGTGCTCACCGAGCCGGACGCCGGCTCGGATGTGGGCGCGGGGCGCACCCGGGCCCTCCCCAATGAGGACGGCTCCTGGAACATCGAAGGCGTCAAACGGTTCATCACCGCCGCTGAACATGACCTGGCGGACAACATCCTGCATCTGGTGCTGGCCCGCCCGGTCGGTGTCGACGGCGCCGGCGGGCCGGGCACCAAGGGGCTCAGCCTTTTCCTGGTGCCGAAGTATCACTTCGACCTGGAGACCGGGGAACTGACCGGTGAACGAAATGGCGTCTACACCACCAACGTCGAGAAGAAGATGGGCTTGAACGTGTCCACGACGTGCGAGTTGACCCTCGGCGAGGACACTCCGGCGCGGGGCTGGCTGCTCGGTGAGGTACATGACGGTATCACGCAGATGTTCGACGTGATCGAGGATGCCCGGATGATGGTGGGCTCCAAGGCCATTGCCACCCTGTCGAGCGGCTACCTCAACGCGCTGGACTACGCGAAGCAGCGCGTCCAGGGGTCCGATCTGGCGCAGTCCTCGGACAAGGCGGCGCCCCGGGTGACCATCACCCATCACCCCGACGTGCGCCGCTCGCTGTTGACCCAGAAGGCGTACGCCGAAGGTCTGCGCTCGTTGATCCTCTACACCGCCGCCTGGCAGGACGAGATCGCCATGAAGGCGGCGGCCGGCGAGGATGGCGCACTGGCCGAGGCCGTCAACGATCTGCTGCTGCCGATCGTCAAGGGCTACGGTTCGGAACGGGCCTGGGTACTGCTGGGCACCGAATCGCTGCAGACCTACGGCGGGTCGGGCTATCTGCGGGAGTACCCCATCGAGCAGTACGTCCGGGACGCCAAGATCGACACCGTCTACGAGGGCACCACGGCGATTCAGGCCCAAGACCTGTTCTTCCGCAAGGTCGTTCGTAACCGTGGGCAGGCGCTGGCGCACGTGTTCGGTGAGATCAAGGCCCTGGTGGCCGAGGGCGCGCCCGAGCTGGCGGCCGAACGGGACCTGCTCGGCACCGCGGTGGCCGACGTCGAGGCGATCATCGAGAAGATGACGGGTGATCTGGCCGCGTCCAAGGACAACGCCGAGCAGATCTACCGGGTCGGGCTCAATGCCACGCGGTTGCTCTACGTGCTGGGAGATGTGGTCGTCGGCTGGCTGTTGCTGCGCGGCGCCCAGGTCGCCCTGCGGGCCCTCGCTGCCGGTCCGAGTGTGTCGGATGTGTCCTTCTACCAGGGTAAGGTGGCTGCGGCGCAGTTCTTCGCCCGCGAGGTGCTGCCCGCCGTCGCGGCGCAGCGGGAGGCGGCGCTGCGGGTGGACGACTTCGTGATGGAGCTCGACGAAGCGGCGTTCTGACCCGCTGGCCGGGCGCTACGCCGAGGACCGCAGCCACCTGCCGGCGACGATCCTCGGCGCATACGGCGATCACGCCGCGAGATCGAGTTTCCCGAACACACACCCGGGCCCGCATGGGTGCCCGGTCACCGCGATGCCATGCCCGTGCATCACCCACGCCAGCTTGGCCGCGGTGTGGCACGCGCGGTCGAGCACCTGCTGATAACTGAGGCGGATGGTCGACCGGCCGTCGACGGCGGCATCGAGATCGCGTTCGAAATCCCGGTTTCGGGCCGACGCCGAGTCATGGAACAGTCGGCCGTCGAGTTCGACCACCAGGCGCCGGCCGTATTCGGTGTCGCGGTAGCAGACGCCCACCGATGAGTCCGAGCGTTGCTGTCGCACCGCGCGGGGAAGACCGTGCGCCCGCTCCACCCGATCAAGGTATGCGTGCTCCAGGACTGAACAGGTGCCGGCGGAGATGTCGGCGAGCACCCCTTTCAGCCAGCGCCGGCGGCGAATGCGACGACGTGCATCGAGAGTCTGCTGCAGCCGGACCGCGGTGGTGCGCCGGGAACCGCAGGCGTCGGCCAGGACCGCGATCGCGTCGAACTCCGACACCGCCTGGCACGCCACGTCGAGCGCGGCGTCCTCGTAACGCAGCCGGGGCGGGCCGGCGTTCCACAGGGTCCGTTCGTCGAGATGCGCGAGGTGGTGGATGCGGACACCGTGCGGTTCGACGAGCATCGCGCGCTGCCGGGCGACGCCGACGTGGATGATCGAACCCTGCTCCGACAGCGCCGATTCCAGGCACAGCGCTGCCGGTGCCGCATACAGAACTGCGGCCCAGGCGCGCTGCGGCCAGCTCAGCGGTCCGGTGTGCTCCACATAGACGCCGTCATGGACGCGTGCCCACTCCCGGCGCCTCAGTAGCCGTCGGATGTGGTGGTTCTGCAGACCGGCGTCGAGGACCTGCCGACGCGAGATGACCCCGGACTGCCGGCGCAGCAGGTCGGCGATGTCCACGCCTTCGATCCTCGCCGACCGGTTCGGCTAGGACCAGAGCCCGGTTGCGATCTGTGGATAAGCAGGTACGCCGAGGATCGCAGCCACCCGGTGACCACGATCCTCGGCGTTGAGCCCCTATTGGCGCACGATGCACAACGCGTCGACCGCCACCAGCCCGTCCTCGGTGACCAGAAGCGGGTTCACGTCCAGGGATTCGATCCACTCCTGGCCCGCGGCGGCCAGATTTCCCAGTCCCACCAAGGTGTTGGCGAGCTGCTCCAGATGCCAGGGCGCAGCACCCCGGAAGCCGTGCAGCAGGCGCAGATCACGGAATTCCTCGATCAGCGCCTCGGCGTCGGCCTTGGCCAGCGGTGCCGGGCGGCCACCGATGCGCTGCAGCACCTCGACGAAGATGCCACCGAGGCCGAGCATCACCATCGGCCCCAGTTCACTGCGGCCGTCGATGCCGATCAACAGCTCGCCGCGCGAGGACGTCATCGGCTGGACGGCGACAGTGGGGGAGACCCCGTGCTGTGCGGCGATGGCGCGCATCCGGGCTACCGCATCGGCCAGGTCCGCCGCGCTGACATTGAGTGCGACAGCACCGAGTTCGGTCCGGTGCGCGACATCGGCCAGCTTGACCGCATACGGGCCGGGGAAGGCGGGGGTGTCCTGGTCGCCGACCTCACCGTCGAGCACGGCGTACGGGGCGGTCGGGATCCCGAATTGCTCCAGCAGCGCCATGATGTCGCGGAACGGCAGGAAACGGCTGCCGTCGGCGGAGTCGACCGTCACCGAGGGGCGGGCAATCGGCGCCGGAGCGTCGACGGCGTCACGGACGGTGGCACGGTCCCGCGCGAAGGTGCCCAGGGTGTGCAGGCCGCGCAGGCTGCCGCGGATCCCGTGGCCCAGGGCGACGGCCCCGTCGGTGCCGATCACTTCGGTGGCGAAGGCGCCGACATCACCGGAGCCCGCCGCGATCACGACCGGCTTGCCGTAGCGGCGGGCGGCGACGGCGACATCGTCGATCAGCCGCCGGTACAGCGGTGAGTCGCTCCACATGTTGACGAACAACACCGCGTCGAGCTCGTCGGAGCCCACGTACCGGTCCACGATGTCGGTCCAGAAGGTCGCACCGAAGCCGGTGGTGTCCAACGGGTTCGGCACGGTGATGCCGGGGATGGTCGCGGCGACCCAGTCGGCGAGGCTGTCCAGCGGCGGCAGCGTCAGTCCTTCCGCCTCGGCCACGTCGAAGGCCAGTGAGGCGAAACCACCGGTGCCGGCCACCACGCCGATGCGCTGCACCGGTTTGCGCATCGCGGGATCGAGCTGGCTGACGATCGCGAGCCGGTCGACGAGCTCCTCCAGGTCGTAGGCGAGCTGGATTCCGACCTGACGGAACGTGACGTCGTAGGCCCACGCGTTTCCGGCCAGCGCTCCGGTGTGCGACGCCGCCATCTGCTGGGTGCGCGCATTGCGGGCCAGCTTGACCGCGACGATCGGCTTACCGGCCGCGATGCAGCGGCGAGCGGCATCGAAGAACGCCGCCGGCCGGCGGATCCCCTCGACGACGAGGCCGATGGCGGTGGTATCCGGGTCGGTGGCAAGGAAATCCAGGTAGTCGGCGACATCTGTGGTGGCCTCGTTGCCCGCCGAGATGAGCCGCGAGATGCCGACGCCGGTGCGTGCTCGGGCCGCGATCGCGATACCGCCGATCATCGCGCCGCTGTGCGACACGATCGACACACCGCCCGGTGCGGGGTGGTAGTCGGCGGAGGCGGTCAGGTGCAGGCTGCGCGGCACGCTGATATAGCCGAGGCTGTTCGGGCCGATCACGGCCATCCCGCCGCGCGCCGCCGCGTACTCCAGGCGCTGCTGGTAGCCCGCGCCCTCCTCGCCGAGTTCGGAGAACCCGGCCGCGTAGACGACCAGTCCGCCGCAGTCGAGGTCCGCGCACTCCTCGGCCAGCGCCACGGTGCGCTCGGCAGACATCACCGAGAGCACCGCGTCGATCGGCCCGTCGATGTCGCTGATCGAACGGTGGGCGGGCACCCCCAGCACGGTCTCGGCGGTCGGATGAACGAAGTGGATGTCAGCGGCACTGTTCAAGGTGGGCGCGATGAAGTCGGCAACCGGCGACTTATCGCTGAGCCCGACGATCGCGATGGTCGCGGGATTCAACAGGCGTTCGAGCGGACCCGTCATGGCTGGTGCCCTTCGGTAAAGAGTCATTCTGTGAACACTGATTATGGTATCGGATCGTTAAATACGATGGGAAAAACCAGCAAAAGTGTACGAAAGTTAAGCGTCGATATGTAGAGTCGCGCTGAACTGCCGACTTATCAGTGGAGGAGCCATGGCGAGGACCGAGGCGTTGGCGCGGGTCGAGGACATGTACGTGAACGGGTTCCCCGACGCTGCGACGGCAACCGTGGACGACCTGCGCGCGGCCTACGATGCGCTGCTGCTGCAGTTCGAGCTGCCCGACGGCGTCGAACCGGCCGAGGGTGTCGCCGGCGGCATCCCGGTGCTGTCCGTGACCGCCGCCGGAGCCACCGGCGACAAGGTGCTCATCTGGTTCCACGGCGGCGGCTACGTGCTGGGCAGCGCCCGGGGCTTCCAGGAACTCGGCCACGCGCTGTCGGCCGCCTCCGGGGTCACCGTCGTGCTCCCGGACTACCGGCGCGCGCCGGAGAACAAATTCCCGGCCGCCGTCGACGACGGTGTCGCCGCGATCGAGGACCTGATCTCGACCTACGGGGCCGGCAATGTCGCGGTCGGTGGTGACTCTGCCGGTGGCGGCCTGACCCTGGCCGCGCTGACGGTCCTGCGGGACAAGGGTGCACCGCTGCCTGCCGCGGCGGTCTTCATATCGCCTCTGCTCGACTTCACCGCCAGCGGGGCCAGCGTCGACCTCTATGACGGCAAAGACGTTGCGGTGTCCCGGGGTTCGATAGCCAATCTGCGGGAGGCGTACCTGCAGGGCCACGATCCGCAGGACCCGATCGCCTCACCGGTATTCGGTGATCTCGGGGGACTTCCACCGTCGTTGTTCCTGGTGGGTTCCACGGAGGTGCTGCTCGACGATTCATTGCGCGCTGCGACGGCGATCAGCGCAAGCGGCGGTGCGGCGCACGTGTCGCTCTACGAGGACATGGTCCATGTCTGGCCGTTGTTCTCGTCGATCCTGCCCGAAGGCATCGAGGCCGTCGGTGAGATCGGCGCCTACCTGAAGCAGGCTTTCGGCGGGTAGCCGCCTAGGGGCCACTGCATTCCGGCGATCCGCGACCGTCTGTCGCTTTCTACGCGCAGACCGTCGCGGCCCTGAGCGTGCGCGACCCGGGGGATGACAAGGCTGGGGGGAAGTAATACCCGTCTGTTCATCTATCAAAGGAGAAGCTATGAACAGTGCCGCAACCGCCACCCATCGAGGGTGGCGGAGAACAAAACTCGGCCGATATGTGGGATCCGTCTTCGTCGCCGGCGCGCTGCTGGCGGGCGCGGCGATCCCGGCCTCGGCGGCAGAACTGATGCGAGTGACCTTCATCCGTCACGGACAGTCACTGGGCAACGCCTCAGGCACCATCGATTCCTCGACGCCGGGACCGGTTCTCAGTGAACTCGGCCAGCAGCAGGCCGCGGCCGTCGCCGCCAGGCTCGGCGATAAGAACTATGACGGGGTGTACGCCTCGACGATGGTCCGGACACAGCTGACGGCGGCACCGATGTCGCAGTACCTGGGACTGCCCATCAAGGTGCTGGCCGGGATGCGGGAAATCGAGGCCGGTGACTACGAGGGCACCCCGGAGAGCGAAGCCAGCAGCGGCTATATGCTCGCCCCGCTCGCGTGGTCGCTGCAGGGCAACCTCGATGCCCGGATTCCCGGTTCGCTCGACGGCCACGAGTTCAACGCCCGGGTGGGCGGCGCTCTGCAGTCCATCTACGACGATGGCAGCCGCAACGCGGTGGTCTTCTCGCACGGTGCGGCCATGATGTTCTGGACCTTCATGAATGTCGACAACCTCACCGCGGCACAGAAGATGGAGCTGCTGCGGGCCTCCCTGCGGAACACCGCCGATGTGGTGATCGAGGGCAACCCGGTGGACGGCTGGAAGCTGGTGAGTTGGGACGGGCGGCAATTCAGCGCCGACCGCACCTTCCTGGGTGAGTTGACGGTGCAGCTGCGTACCTTGGTGCGTCAGGTCGGCGCCGAGTTCCGTTCGGTGTTGGCGGCGTTCGCCACCCGTGACCTGTCGGCGATTGTGAGCGCGGTGAATCGGGCCGTCAGCACGGCGTCCTTCTCTGCCATCAAGTTCACCCGCGCCATCAATGCCGATGTGGTTCAGCGAATCGAAAAGGCCGTCTCTCGGATTCTCCCGAAGCGGTCTGCATCCGCGGCCACAATGGCGGGCGCCGCAGCGGCGGCAGCCACCGCGCCGACGGTGGCCGAGTCGGTGGAGACGCAGTCCGGTCCGGAGACTGTGCGGGAGCGTAGATCCGCACGGGTGGCCCCGGTTTCGGTTCCCACCGTGGACGAGGTGACGGCGATCGACGAGGTGGTCGAGGTCACTGACGAGGCTGAACTCGATATCGTCACCGACGTCGAGTCCGGAACCGCATCCGACATCACGTCCGACGTCGAGTCCGACGTCGAGTCCGGCTCCAAATCCGACGTCGAGTCCGATCTGACGGCCGACTCGAAGACCAAGGATAAGGCGGATGCACTGGCCGGCGACGAGGCCGACACGAAGGCTGACAAGAAGGCCGATAACAAGGCCGACGAGGACGCCGACAAGAAGACCAGCGACAAGGACGGGGATACCGGCACCAAGGTGTCCGTCGGTGCCACGTCTGCAGCCGGTGGTAGTGACTCCGACGACTGACAGTTAGTCAGTCAGCAGGGACGAACCCCCTCCGACCCGTCTGGGGCGGAGGGGGTTTCGTTGTCAGTGATGACATTGTCAGCGATGAAAATGGAAATGCCCGGTACCCGCTGAGCGGGTACCGGGCATACGCGGAAGCCGGGTCTAGGCTCCGGCCGCCGCGTAGATCGGGAGCAGGTCGGTGGCCGCGTCGGCCAAGAACTTCGGGTCGACCAGCAGATGCTGGGTGGCCACCTGCATATCGCGCACGTACCGGCCCAATGCGCTTGTCCGGCCGATGCTCTGGCTGCCGCTCCAGCGATGGGCGAAGCCCACGATGGTGTCCATGGCCTCATGGCTCCAAGCCAGCTGCTGACGCATCCGGGCCATCTGTTCCGGGGTGCGGGTGTGGCCGGCGTCCACAGTGGCTTCGGCCGACTCGACAAGGTCGTAGAACGCGAGGCGGACGCCGTGCAGCAGCGCCTCCATCCGGGCGAACTCGATCTTGAAGATGTCGGCCTCGCCGATCGGTCCGCCGTAATTGGGCCGGAACTTCTTGAGGGCCACCGCGGCAAGCAGTTCCAGCGCACGGGTCGCGATACCGAGCACGACCGGGACGTGCGGCAGCGGGCCGACGAACTCGTTGGACAGCTTGTAGATCGTCTCCGACCGGTAGGGCGTGCCGCCGAAGGTGACGATGGTGTGCTCGTCGGGGGCGAACAACTTGTCGACCCGGTAGTCGTGGCTGCCGGTGGCGCCGAGGCCCCAGACATCCCAGTTCTGCTTGAGGTCGACCTCGGCCTTGGGGAACATGGCCACCCGGGGCTGGATCTGCCCGTCCTCGCCGAGGATCGCGTTGCCGTCCTCATCGGCGACGAACACCCCGGCGCCGATCCAGGTGGCGTGGTCCGACCCGCTGGCGAAGGCGAAGTTGCCCTCGACGATCAGACCGCCCTCGACCTGCGTGGCCGGGTAACGGGGGAGCAGCTGACCGGCGACGCGAAAGTCCTCGTCGCGGCTCATCAGGTCCTTGGCCACCTCGGGCTTGAGGTAGCCGAGCACCTCGGCGGTCGACCACGAGGTCGCCATGAACGCCCACGCGGTGGACGCGTCGGCCTTGGCCATCTCTTCGTAGACCCGCAGGCCCTCACTCGGCAGCAGGCCGCCGCCACCGAACTCGGTCGGGATCAGCATGCGGTGCAGGTTCTGCTCTTCGAGTGCATCGCGGACGGCGTCGCTCAACGTCTGAGCCCGCTCCATGGCCTCGGCTTCGGACCGGATCAACGGGGTGATGGCGCGAACGCGCTGCAAGTAGTCATCCAGCCGCGAGTCGGTGTCGGCGTCACGGGTCAGCGTGTCTGTCATGTCATGCCTTTCTGCGGGTGTCGATCAGAGCGAACGCATGCCTCAAGATCAAGGCGATAGCGAACCGCATGTGACTAAGGTAACGAAATTAATGCTAATGTCAAGTGGCTTGTATGCAGGCCAGACGCCTAAAGCAACGTCAATCGGACTGAAATGAGTACTAACCATGTACCTGACACAGGCTTTGCACCGCGCGGTCGCGCAGACCCCCGATTTGCCGGCCACGATCTTCGGTGAGCGCATCCGGACCTGGGCCCAGAGTGCGGACCGTGCCGCCCGATTGGCGGCGGCGTTCCACGGTCTGGGTGTGGCGACCGATGACCGCGTCGCACTGCTGGCGCAGAACAACGACGCCTACCACGACTTCCTCTTCGCGGTGCCCTGGGCGGACGCGGTCGCGGTGCCGGTGAACACTCGCTGGAGCGTCCACGAGATCGCGTTCTCACTCGAAGACGCCGGTGCCGTGGTGCTGGTGGTCGATGACGCCTTCCTCGACATGGTGGACGATTTGCGGGTGCTGGCGCCGACGGTGCGGTCCTACATCCACACCGGCGATCGGCCCCGCCCGGACGGTGTGCTCGGCTTCGAGGAGATCATCGCCGCGCATGATCCGGTGCCGGACGCCCGTCGGGGTGGTGACGCGCTGGCGGCGATCTACTACACCGGCGGCACGACGGGAACGCCCAAGGGGGTCATGCTCAGCCATGCCAATTTGATGGCGGCGGCGTTGGGGGCGCTGGCGACCGGGCAGTTCCTCGCACCGCGTGGCCGGCTGTTGCACAGTGCGCCGATGTTCCACCTGGCCGACGGGTCGGGGTGGTTGGCCCGCAACGTCGTCGGCGGCAGCCATGTCATCCTGCCGGGCTTCACCCCGGAATCGGTCGCGGAGGCGATCGAGCATCACCAGATCACCGATATGTTCCTGGCTCCCACGATGATTCAGATGTTCGTCGATTCGCCGGCAGCGGCACGCCATGATCTGTCCAGCCTCAAGCATCTGATCTATGGCGCTTCGCCGATCTCGCAGGCAGTGCTGGAGCGGGCGATGCGGCTGCTACCGCAGGCGAAGCTGCTCCAGGCCTACGGCATGACGGAGTTGGCCCCGACCACGACGGTGCTGACCGCCGAGGAACACCTGGATCCCGCACTGCTGAGATCAGCGGGGCGGGCGGTGCCGATCGCCGAGGTGAAGATCGTCGACGAGGACGACAACGAGGTGCCGCGCGGCACGGTCGGTGAGGTCGCAGCGCGTGGCCCGCACGTGATGCTCGGCTACTGGAACCGGCCCGAGGAGACCGCGCAGGCGCTGCGCGGCGGTTGGATGCACACGGGCGACGGCGGCTACCTGGACGACAACGGGTATCTGTTCATCGTCGACCGGATCAAGGACATGATCGTCACCGGCGGGGAGAACGTGTACTCCGCAGAGGTCGAGAACGCGCTGGCACAGCATCCGAGCGTGGCCACCTGCGCGGTGATCGGGGTGCCCGACGCCGACTGGGGTGAGCGGGTCCATGCCGTGGTCGTCCTGCACGACGGTGTGACGACGACCGCCGAGGAACTGCGGGAACACTGCGGGTCGCTGATCGCGCGGTACAAGGCCCCGCGAACCGTCGATTTCGTCGACGCGCTGCCGCTGACCGCGGCGGCGAAGGTGTCGAAAGTCGACCTGCGCAAGCGCTACTGGGACGGCGAGTCCCGCTCCGTCAACTGAGCATCGTGAGCAACGCAAAAGCCCCCGGCAGGTGCCGGGGGCTTTTGACGTTGTGCCGCTAGCTTTCCAGCGAGGCGGGCGGGGTGAAGCGGTCGCCGTAGCGGGCGGCCAGCTCCTTGGCCCGGGCCACGAACGCGGCCTTACCGACACCGTGGGGACCCTCGTAGCCGACGATGTACTGCGCGGAACCACCGGTCCAGGCCGGGTACCCGATGCCCAGGATCGACCCGACATTCGCGTCGGCACTGGTCTTCAGGACACCCTCGTCGAAGCACTTCTGCGTCTCCAGGGCTTCGGAGAACAGCAGGCGGTCGATGGCGTCCTGCAGCGGGATCGTGGTGCTGCCGGAGTTGAAGGTCTCCCGCAGGCCCGGCCACAACCCGGCCCGCTTGCCGTCGACGTACTCGTAGAAGCCCGCACCCTTCAGGCGTGACGGACGGCCGAGTTCGATCATCTTCTCGACCACGAGCTCACCCGGGTGCTCGACGTAGGTCGTGCCCTCGTTCACGGCCGCGGCCTTGGAGGCGATCGAGATCTTCTGCAGCAGTTCCAGGTTGAGCTCGTCGAGCAGCTGCAGCGGAGGCGCGGGGTAGCCGGCCTGGCCGCCCGCCTGCTCGATGGTGGTGGGTTCGATGCCCTCGCCCAGCAGCGCCATGGCCTCGTTGACGAAGGTCCGGATCACCCGAGAGGTGAAGAACCCGCGGCTGTCGTTGACCACGATGGGGGTCTTCTTGATCGCCAGGGTGTAGTCGAACACCCGGGCCAGCGCCTCGTCAGAGGTCTTCTCGCCCTTGATGATCTCCACCAGCGGCATCTTGTCCACGGGGGAGAAGAAGTGGATGCCGATGAAGTCCTCCTGGCGCTTCACGCCGGCCGCCAGACCGGTGATCGGCAGGGTGGAGGTGTTCGAGCCGAGGATGGCGTTGGGTTCGACGATGTCCTCGATCTCGCCGAAGACCTTGTGCTTGAGGGTTTCGTCCTCGAACACCGCCTCGATCACGAAATCGACACCGGCCAGATCGGCGGGGTCGGCGGTCGGGGTGATCTTGGCGAGCAGCGCGTCGCTCTTCTCCTGGGTGGTCGTACCGCGCTGCAGCGCCTTGGCCTCGATCTTCTCCGAGTAGGCCTTACCCTTCTGGGCGGCCTCGATGGTGACGTCCTTGAGCACGACGTCGTAGCCGGCCTTGGCCGATACGTAGGCGATTCCGGCGCCCATCATGCCCGCGCCGAGCACGCCGATCTTGGTGATCGGGGTCGAGCCGATACCGTCCGGGCGTGATGCGCCGCCGCTGATGGACTGCTGATCGAGGAAGAACGCCTGGATCATGTTCTTGGCGGTCTGCCCGGTCACCAGCTTCACGAAGTAGCGGCTCTCGATGCGCGAGGCGGTGTCGAAGTCGACCTGCGCGCCCTCGACGGCGGCATCCAGGATGGCCCGCGGTGCGGGCACCGGCGCTCCCTTGAGTTGCTTCTTCAGCGTCGCCGGGAAGGACGGCAGGATCGCCGACAGGGCCGGGCTGGCCGGGGTGCCGCCGGGCATCTTGTAGCCCTTGGCATCCCACGGCTGCACGCCGGCCTCGGGGTTCTCCTTGATCCACTTCTTCGCGGCGGGGATCAGCTCGTCGACCGACTTGACCAGCTCGTCGACCAGGCCGATCTCCTTGGCCTTGGCCGGGTTGAACCGGGTCCCCGTGGACAGGATTTCGGTGAAGGCCTTCTGTACGCCGAACATGCGCACGGTGCGGGCGACGCCGCCACCGCCGGGCAGCAGGCCCAGGGTGACCTCGGGCAGGCCGATCACCACGCCGCGTGCGTCGGCGGCGATGCGGTGATGGGTGGCCAGCGCGATCTCCAGGCCGCCACCGAGGGCGGCGCCGTTGATTGCGGCGACCACCGGGATCCCGAGTGTCTCCAGTCGGCGCAGGTCACGCTTGGCGGATTCGGCGAGCTCGAACGCCTCGGCCGCGTCTTCCGGGCCGAGCTTGATCAGGCCCTTGAGGTCACCACCGGCGAAGAAGGTCTTCTTCGCACTCGCCAGCACCACGCCGGTGACCGATTCCTTCTCGGCCTCCAGACGGTTCACCGCGTTGTGCATCGACTCGCGGTAGTGCTCGTTCATCACGTTGGCCGAGCCGGTCGGGTCGTCCAGCGTCAGGGTGACGATGCCGTCGGCATCCTGGTCCCACTGAATAGTGTTCTCTACTGTCATTTTTCTTCGGCCTTCTGTCTTATCTAGACGCGCTCGATGATGGTGGCCACGCCCATGCCGCCGCCGATGCACAGCGTGATCAGTGCACGCTTGGCACCGCGACGTTCGAGTTCGTCGACCATGGTTCCGGTGATCATGGCGCCGGTGGCGCCGAGCGGGTGGCCCATCGCGATGGCGCCACCGTTGACGTTGAGCTTCTCGTCCGGGATGTTCAGATCCTTCTGGAACTTCAGCACCACCGAGGCGAACGCCTCGTTCAGCTCGAACAGGTCGATGTCATCGACGGTCAGGCCGGCCCGGTCGAGGACCTTGCGGGTGGCCGGGGTCGGGCCGGTGAGCATGATGGTGCCGTCCGCGCCGCTGGTGGCGGTGGCCACGATGCGGGCCCGTGGGGTGAGATTTTGTACCTTCCCGGCCTTTTCGCTACCGATGAGCAACAGGGCGGCGCCGTCGACGATGCCCGAGCTGTTGCCGCCGTGGTGCACGTGGTTGATCTTCTCGACCGTGTGGTACTTCTGCAGCGCGACCTCGTTGAAGCCACCCATGGCACCGATACCGGTGAAGGCGGGCTTGATCTTGGCCAGGCTCTCCAGGGTGGTGGCCGGGCGCATGTGCTCATCGTGGTCCAGGATGACCAGGCCGTTCTGATCGCGGACCGGCACGACGGACTTCGCGAAGTAGCCGCCCGACCAGGCCGCGGCGGCCTTCTGCTGGCTGCGCACCGCGTAGCCGTCGACGTCCTCGCGCGAGAAGCCCTCCATGGTGGCGATCAGATCCGCGCCGATGCCTTGGGGCACAAAGGACACCGCGTAGTTGGTCTCCGGGTCGTTGGCCCAGGCGCCACCGTCCGAGCCCATCGGGACCCGGCTCATCGACTCCACGCCGCCGGCGAGCACCAGGTCGTCCCAGCCCGAACGCACCTTCTGCGCGGCGGTGTTGACCGCTTCCAGGCCGGATCCGCAGAACCGGTTCATCTGCACGCCGCCGGTGGTGTCGGGCAGCTTGGCGGCCAGCACGGCGGTACGGGCCAGCACCGCGCCCTGATCGCCCAGCGGGGACACCACACCCAGGATCAGGTCACTGATCATGGTCTCGTCCAGATCGGGGAATCGAGAACGGATCTCGTCGACCAGGCCGACCACCAGACTGATCGGCTTGACCTCGTTCAGGGCGCCGCCGCGCTGCTTACCGCGCGGGGTGCGGATCGCCTCATAGATGAAGGCTTCTTCAGACATGAATCATTCTTTCTTCCGTCAGTGATTGGTAGACAGTGCTGTTCAGCGGGGAGTGACGTCGTAGTCCGCCAGATTCGGGGCCGAGGTACGGGCGAAGTAGTCGGGAACGGCCCAGGGTGAGTTGGTGACGACCCGGCCGGTGCTGTTGCGGTAGTAGCTTTCGACGCCGTCCATCGCGTAGACCATGGCGTTGTTGGTGTCGTCGAGTTCGCGGTTGTAATCCTCGAACGGTTCCTCGCGGACCTCGACGGTCGCCACATCGTCTTTGACCATCTCGGTCAGCATCTCCACCACGTAGCGCACCTGCGCCTCGGCGACGGTCAGCCAGCTGCCGCCCGGCGGGTTGGTGTTGGGCCCGTACAGGAAGAACAGGTTGGGGAACCCGGGTGCGGTGATGCCGAGGTAGGCCCGGGCATTGTCGTCGCTCCACGATTCGCGCAGTTCGACGCCGTCGCGACCGCGCAGCTCCATCGGGTAGAGGTAGCGCTGCTGCTGGAATCCGGTGCACAGGATCAGGATGTCGACGTCGAAGGTCTCCCCGGAGTCGGTGACCAGTCCACGTTCGGTGAGGTGATCGACCCCCTCGGCGACCAGGCTGACGTTCGGCCGGCGCAGCGTGGCGAACCAGCCGTTGTCCATCAGCAGACGTTTACCGAACGGCGGGTACTTGGGCAGGGACTTCTCGATCAGGTCCTCGCGCCCGTCGAGCTGTGCGCGCAGATAGGCGGTCAGGTTGCGCCGGTAGGCGTCGTTGAGACCGCTGACCAGCTTGCCCTTCTCGGCGGCCTTGGGATCCACCCGCAACGCCGGGTAGTTGCGCTCGGTGTAGATCCAGTAGAGCCGGAATCGGAACCAGGCGCGGTAGAACGGCACGTTGCGGTACAGCCAGTGCCGGGCCGGGGTCTGCTTGCGGAAGTACTGCTCGTTGGGCGTGGTCCAGTGCGGTTCGCGCTGGACGACGACCATCTGCTCGACATCCTCGGCGATCTTGCAGACCACCTGCATCGCGCTGGCCCCGGCTCCGACGACGGCGACCTTCTTACCGCGCAGATCGGTCTCCGGCGACCATCGGGCCGAGTGCAGCACCTCCCCGGTGAACTCGGAGAGCCCGGGGAACTGCGGGATGTTCGGGGTGTTGTGCAGCCCGGCCGCGGTGATCAACGCAGTGGCACGGATGGTCTCGGACCCGTTGCCGGAGTTGATCTTCACCACCCATTCGCTGCCGTCGGCATCCCATTCGGCGCCGTCGACGCTGACTCCGGTCTCGATGTGCGGCGCCAGGTCGAAGTGGGCGATCACATCGTCGATGTACTGCCGGATCTCGTCGGGCTGGGCGAAGTTCTGGCTCCACTCGCGGTGGAAGAAGGAGTACGAGTAGAGATCGTTGGGAACGTCGACGCGGGCACCGGGGTAGTTGGCCTCGTACCAGGTGCCGCCGACGTGGTCGTTGCGTTCCAGCACCCGGAACGGGATGCCGGCCTGTTTGAGGTGTACCGCCGCCGCCAGGCCGGAGAAGCCGGCGCCGACCACGATCACCGAGAACCCGGTGTCCGCACAGCGGTCCGTGACGTCATCGGCGACGAACGGTGCGAACCCGAGCTGCTCGGCGGCCAACGGAACATACTTCTCGGCAACCGGTTCACCCATCACCGCGGACATCAGCGCGACCAGCTCGGCGCCGTCGGGTGCCGGGTACGCGACCGGTGCGCCCGCACTCCAGTCCGTGATCGCGGTGAAGGCCGCCGACCGGATCTCCTCGACGCGTTCGGCGGGCAGCCCGCCGTCGTCGTGGCTCTCGAAGCCCATGGTGGGGGTGATCCGGTACGGCTCGGCCAGCCACCGGGCATCTCCGGTCAGCTGGTAGAGCACGCCGATCAGGCAGGGCACATTGGCTTCCGCCAGGGCGTCCCGCAGTTCGTCGGCATCGAGGGTGACGCCGGGTTCGAGGAGTTGACTCATGAGATCTCCTTAGCGAGGGCGGCAACAGTTTTGACCGCGTCGAGACGTTCGGCGGGATCGGTTGCCATGGGGGTGATGTTGACCAGGGTCACGCCTGCCTCATGCAGAGCGGTGAGCCTCCGGCGGATGTGGTCGGTGTTACCGATGAGGGCGGTGGCGTGCACCAGTTCATCGGGCACCGCGGCGGTGGCCTCGGCGATACGGCCGGCCAGGAAGTGGTCCTGGATGGTGGCGGCCTCGGCCGCGAATCCGTATGCGGTCACCAGTTCGTTGTAGAAATTCTTCTCCCGCGAGCCCATTCCGCCCACGTACAGCGCCAGTTGGGGTTTGGCGGCGTCCACCCAGGGGGTGGGATCACCGTCGGTGACGGCCACCGGTGCCCGGGCGATGATCTCCAGGGGCGCCAGGTCCGCGGAGCGCTTGGCGGCCCCGCTCGAAAGCACCTTGCCCCAGACATCATCAATCTTCTCGGGGTAGAAGAAGATGGGTTCCCACCCGTCGGCGATCTCGGCCGTCAGTTCCACCATCCGCGGTCCCAGCGACGCGATGGAGATCGGAATCTGGTTGCGCACAGGCCGATTGATGAGCTTGAGCGGTTTGCCCAGCCCGGTCCCGCGGCCCGGTGCCAGCGGAACCTGGTAGTAACGGCCCTGATGCTGCAGTGCCTCACGCCGCCACACGGACCGGCAGATCTCGATGGTCTCGCGGGTCTTACCGAGGACACCTTCGAAGGGCAGCCCGTGGAATCCCTCGACCACCTGGGGGCCGGAAGGACCGAGGCCGAGGCGGGCCCGGCCGGCCGAGACGTAATCCAGTCCGGCCGCGGTCATCGCGATCAACGACGGGGTGCGGGTGTCCAGGGGGAGTACGCCGGTCGCCAGTTCGACGGAGCTGGTGCGGGCCGCGAGATAGGCGAGTTGTGTTGGGGCGTCGAGAGAATAGGCCTCCCCGAGGGTGACCGACGAAAGGCCCACTTGCTCCCAGGCGGCGATCTCGTCCCCGACGACCGACATGGGTCTGCCGAAGTCCAGGACAGTGCCGATTCGCATGTGCCGATCCCTTTCTGGACAGGCGGGGCGAGGTGAGCGGCCGCCGATCATCAATCCAATGTGAAGCGTAACTTCAGCAAAACAGACAGTCAAACCCCAATCTTACTGGGGAATAGGTGCCGTTAGTGAAGAACGATTCTTTCGTCGACAATTCGGGCGGCGGGGCCGGAAACGACACCGGCGGGGCCCTCATACGAGGGCCCCGCCGGGCGTCCGGGACATCGGTGGGGGGTTAGATGTCCAGGACGAGCTTGTCGCTGCGGCTCCGCGAGACGCAGATCATCATGCAGTCGTTGCGTTCGCGTTCCTCGTGGGTGAGGACGTCATCGCGGTGTTCGGGAATGCCGTCGATGACCGGTGTTTCGCAGGTCCCGCACATGCCGGACTGGCACGAGGACATCACGTCGACACCATGCGCCTCGATCGCCTCGAGCACAGACTGGTCCGCGGGCACGGTCAACGTCACACCGTGGCGGGCCAATTCGACCTCGATGGGGGTGTTGACCCATTCGGTCTCGACAGTGCTGGAGCTGAAGCGTTCCAGCCGCAGCGCCCCGGCGGGCCAGGCCGTGCAGCGGTCTTCGACCGCGGTGAGCAGACCCTGCGGGCCGCAGCAATACACCAAGGTGTCTGCTTGCGGGGTACCGAGGATGTGCTCCAGATCAAGCAGCCCCCGCTGATCCTGCGCCCAGAACTCGACCCGGTCACCGTAAGGGGCCAGTTCATCGAGGAAGGCCATGGATGTGGTGCTGCGGCCCCCGTAGAACAGCTTCCAGTTCGCGCCCGCCGCCTCTGCCTCCGCCAGCATCGCCCGGATCGGCGTGATGCCGATACCGCCGGCGATGAACAGGTAGTTCGGTGACGGCGCGAGCTGGAAATGGTTGCGGGGCCCGCGAATACGAATCTCGGCGCCCTGCTCCAGGGTGTCGTGCACGTAGATCGATCCACCGCGGGAGCGTTCATCGGGCTCGCGGAGCACCGCGATGCGCCAGCTGTCCCGGTCGTCGGGGTCCCCGCACAGCGAGTACTGGCGTACCAGGCCGGAGGACATGATGAGGTCGATGTGTGAGCCGGGTGTCCACTCCGGGAGCGGGTGGCCCCCGACCTCTTTCAACGTCAGGGCGGCGATGCCGTCGGCGATGACGTCCTTGCCTGCGATGACGACGTCGGCCTCGTACTCCCGCATGACCAGGCGCACGGTGCTTGCCTGTTCCCGGCAGTCGACGTTGGTCATGCCGTCTACCACGTGACGGGAAGCGACTTCAGCCCGAAGATCTTGGCGTCGGTCTTGACCTCAACCTCCTCGGCAGGAACCGCCACCTTGAGTGTCGGAATCCGGTTCAGCAGTGCGGAGATCACCGACTGCAATTCCACCCGGGCGAGCGGCGCGCCGAGGCAGACGTGGATCCCGTGCCCGAAGGCGACATGGCCTTTGGCGTCCTTGCGCAGGATATTGAGCGTGTCCGGATCCTCGAACTGCTTCGGGTCGCGGTTGGCCTTGTCCATGGCCACCATGACGATGTCGCCGGCCGGGATGGTCTGACCGGCGAGCTCGACGTCCTCGGTCATATAGCGCGGCAGATTGCCGATGATGTCGAGGAAGCGCAGCAGTTCCTCCACCGCGGCCGGGATGAGCGAGGGGTCCTGACGCAGCAGTTCGAGTTGATCGGGATGCTCCAGCAGGGCATACGTGCTCAGCGAGATCATGTTGCCGGTCGTCTCGTGCCCGGCCATCAGCAGGAAGGCGGCCATGCCGGCCACCTCGGTGATCGTCAGGTCACCGCTGCGAACATGATTGAGCAGCAGGCTGATCAGGTCGTCACCGGGATCGTCCATCTTGGAGACGGTGAGCTCGCCGAGGTAACCCATCACCGAAGCGACCGTCGCGGCTGCCTCCTCCGGCGTGGTGTCCAGACGCAGGAACTTCACGGTCTCTTCCTGGAACCAGTCGTGCCGGTCGTACGGGATGCCCAACAACTCGCAGATCACCAAGGACGGCAACGGGAGCGCCAGCGCTTGGACCAGGTCGACCGGACCGTCCTGCTCGAGCATCTGATCGATCAACTTGTTCGTGATCCGCTCCACCGCGGGCCGCATGGCTTCCATGCGTCGCGGCGTGAATTCGCGGGAGAGCATCTTGCGCAGCCGGGTCTGGTCGGGCGGATCCATCGCGACGAAGAAGCCGGGCAGTGGCTCACCGCCCTCGTCGCCGCGGGATGGGTCGGGGATGTTCCGGACACTGGAGCGCCGATCGCCGAGCACCGCTTTGACATCGCTGTAGTCGGTGACCATCCAGGCCGGGACGATGTTCTTGAACGAAACCTTGCGGATAGAACCGCCGTCGGCGTACTCGTCGGCCGGCGCGAAGGGGCACGTCCGCTTGAACGGAAAAACCGCCAGCTCTTCGGCGTTGGCTGTCGTCGCGTCAGTCTCGGTGGCCGACGTCTGTTCGCTGGTGGTCACTTGAGGCCTCCTGGAAGTTGGGATCACACCGCTGAAAAATGAATGATCTCTGTCACAACAGTGATTGGCGATAGCATCACATAGAAGTCATTTGACCGTCAAGGCGCAGGTCTGCGGGCCGCCACGGCGGCTGCATCGGTATTTTGCTGGATAGCCAAGTCAGTTGTCTAGCAAGCGCATAGACCTCGCAATGGAGTTGCTGGAGGGTGAGTGTTCGGCGTCACCTGGGAGCGCATTGATCCAGTGCTAGTTAATGTCAGTTCTGGAAGGAGTTGTCGGTGCGAGGGTGGTGCAGGGATTGCGCCGCCCCCCTGTGGGTGTGATGTGTGGTCGCGTGACCCGTCGGGTGTCGCGGTCCATGTGGGGCCGGAGCCGGCCATCGGGAGAGTCGGCCGCCGACCGGTGGGGCCGATAACGCCGTGGGGCGGTATCCGGAGTCGGGCCGAGGGTCGGCGGATGGCTGGACCGCAACTTCGGGCCGGGAAGTTGACTCAGAATGACGATTTACTAACTTAGTCGCCAATGCAACTCCTTCGAACCCCCCGGATATCTTCGGTGCCCTCGTTGTGCGCCGCCTTTATTTCGAGGTCAGAGTGCCTATTTGGAAACCCGATCGCGGCCGCCCGGGTATTGACGTGGGGGTAAACAGTTAGGGCTGCTTGACTGCTAAATTTCCGGTATGCGATGCTATCGGCGATTACAGCTGTGATCGGGGACACTCCGGTCCCCACGGTGTGAGGGCACCACCGGACGCAATGTGAAAGGCAATACGTTGACCGAGGTCGGACAGAATTGTTCTTCACACTCGGACCGACGCCGGATCGTCGGTGGCGCGGGATCGAGGCCGGCGTGACCATCGCTCATGTAACCGGCGGCGAGGAAACCCGCCGGCCCGGCGACCGCCTACGCGCGATCTCGTCCGCCAAGGCCTCCAAGCCGGTGCGCGCCCTCGGCGACTTCTTCGCCATGGCGTTGGACACCCTCGTCGCGATTCCCCGCCGGCCGTTCGCCTGGCGCGAGTTCCTGGAGCAGTGCTGGTTCGTCGCGCGGGTGTCGCTGGTGCCGACGTTGATGCTGGCGATCCCGTTCACCGTGCTGCTGATCTTCACCTTCAACATCCTGTTGCTGGAGTTCGGCGCGGCCGACTTCGCCGGCACCGGGGCCGCCTACGGCACCGTCACACAGATCGGTCCGGTGGTGACCGTGCTGGTCGTCGCGGGAGCCGGCGCCACGGCCATGTGCGCAGACCTCGGCGCCCGCACCATCCGCGACGAGCTCGACGCGTTGCGGGTGATGGGTGTCGACCCGATCCAGTCGTTGGTCGTGCCCCGGGTCCTGGCCGCAACCGTCGTGGCCACGCTGCTGTCCTCGGTGGTGATCCTGGTGGGACTCGTTGGCGGCTTTGCCTTCTCGGTCTTCGTCCAACATGTGACGCCCGGCGCGTTCATCGGCGGCCTGACCGTCATCACCAGTGCCGCCGACGTCATCATCTCGCTGATCAAGGCGGCGCTGTTCGGGCTTTCCGCCGGGCTGATCGCCTGCTACAAGGGCATTTCGGTGGGTGGCGGGCCCGCCGGCGTCGGGAACGCGGTCAACGAAACCGTCGTCTTCACCTTCGTCGCGCTGTTTGCGATCAACATCATCGCCTCCGCCGTCGGCATCAAGGCGACCCTGTGACCGCCGGCAGCCCGAGCCGGATTCACCCGCGCGTGCGCCGCGCGTTTCAGGGCTGGATCGACGGCCTGAGTCGGATCGGGACCCAGGCGCAGTTCTACTTCCAAACCCTGGGCTCGATCAAGGACGTCGTCATCCACTACAAGGTGGAGTTGTTCCGGCTGATCGCCCAGATGAGTTTGGGTGTCGGAGCGTTGGCCGTGGTCGGCGGCACCGTGGTGATCGTCGGCTTCCTCACGCTGTCCACCGGTGCGCTGGTCGCGGTGCAGGGCTACAACCAGTTCGCCGAGGTCGGCGTCGAGGCGTTGACCGGCTTCGCCTCGGCGTATTTCAACGTCCGGTTGATCGGGCCGGTCATCGCGGGCATCGGTCTGGCCGCCACCATCGGCGCCGGCGCCACCGCACAACTCGGTGCCATGCGGATCAACGAAGAGATCGATGCGCTGGAAGTGATGGGGGTCCGGTCGATCGCCTACCTCGCCTCCAGTCGGGTGCTTGCCGGTGTCATCGTGGTCATCCCGCTGTACTGCGTGGCCGTGCTGTCGGCGTTCTGGGCGGCCCGGTTCGGCACCATTTTCATCTACGGCCAGTCCTCCGGGGTGTATGACCACTACTTCCTGACCTTCCTGAACAAGACGGACATCATCTGGTCCTTCTTCCAGGCCGTCGTGATGGCGGTGGTCATCATGCTGGTGCACACCTACTACGGGTTCACCGCCTCCGGCGGCCCGGCCGGTGTGGGTGAGGCCGTCGGCCGCGCGGTGCGCACCTCACTGATCGCCGCCGTGCTGGTGGTGCTCTTCCTCTCGCTGGCCATCTACGGCCAGTCCGGCAACTTCCACCTGGCTGGGTAATCGCATGGAACAGAAGACGAAACGACGGGGCATCCATCCGCTGTGGTGGACCGCCGCCCTGTTCGCCACGGTGATCGGGCTGGTTCTGCTGTGCTCGGCGATCTTCGCCGGCACGTTCCGAAAGTACGTGCCGGTCACCCTGACCTCCGACCGGTCCGGTCTGGTGATGGAGACCGGCGCCAAGGTGAAGCTCAACGGTGTCCAGGTCGGCCGGGTGTCCGGCATCGAGGGCGGCAGCCGCACCGCCGCACTGAAACTGGAGATCGACCCCGACCAGGCCCGCTACATCCCGGCCAACGTCGAGGCCGAGATCGCGGCTACCACCGCCTTCGGCGCCAAGTACGTCGACCTGATCTACCCGAGTCAACCCAGCGACCAACGACTCTCCGCCGGGGCGGTACTGCAGTCCCGCAACGTGTCCACCGAGGTGAATACGGTGTTCGACAACCTGGTCGGCCTGCTGAACCAGATCGACGTGACCAAGATGAGCGCCGTGCTCACCGCCGTCGCGGACGCGGTCCGCGGTCAGGGCGACCGGATGGGACAGGCGACCACGGACGCGAATCAGGTTCTGCTGGCGATCAATCCGAAGATGGATGAGGTCGGTTCGAACTGGACGTCGTTCAAGGGGTTCAGCGACGCCTACAGCGGCGCAGCCCAGAACATTCTGAGCACCCTGGACGCCGCCAGCGTGACCGCGGAGACGGTGACCGCGCACGAGAAGGACCTCGATGCCCTGCTGTTGAGCTCGATCGGCTTCTCCAACACCGGGATCGACCTCATCGCGCCGAACCGGGACAACATCATCCGTGGCATCAACGTGCTGGAGCCGACCACCACCCTGCTGCGCAAGTACGACCCGATCTACACCTGCCTGCTGAAGGGCGCGAAGTTCGCCCTCGACAACGGCGCCTACAAGAACATCGGCGGCAACGGGCGGTCCGTCGTCCAGGACGTCGGTCTGTTGTTGGGCGATGACCCCTACCGCTACCCGCAGAACCTGCCCAAGGTGGCCGCCACCGGTGGCCCCGGTGGGCAGCCGAGCTGCGGATCGCTGCCCGACGTCAGCAAGAACTTCCCGGTGCGTTACCTGGTCACCGACACCGGCTATGGCACCGGCATGGACATCCGCCCCAACCCGGGCATCGGGTTCCCCGGTTGGGTGAACTACTTCCCGGTCACCAAGGCGATTCCGGAACCGCCGCGGTTGCGTCATCCCGGTGGGCCCGCGCCCGGTCCTGCGCCGGCCGTGCCGGGTGGCGCCCCCTATGGGGCACCGCTGTACGGGCCCGGGGGAGTGCCGTTGTGGCCGGGCGTGCCGCCCGCCCCCGCGCCGCCGCCGGCACCGGCCCCGCCGGCACCGGCCCCGCTGCCGGGCGCCTTGCCGGCCGAAGCACCTGTGCCACCCGGCGTTCCGGGACCGTCCGCCCAGACGCCGCCGTCACCATGAGCATCGAGGACCAGCAGTGAACAACAGCTTGCGACGGGTGGTCATCAACCTGACCGCGTTCGTAGTGGCCTGCCTGATGGCGCTATTCGGATTGATGGCCATCTTCGCAAATCTGCGTTTCTCCGATGAGCAGGTCTACCGGGCGGAGTTCAGCGATGTCAGCGGCCTGGAGGTGGACGACTTCGTCCGGGTGGCCGGGGTGGAGGTCGGTCAGGTGAAGAAGATCTCGATCGACGTTTCCGACGAGGCGGCCTCGCGCGCCATCGTCGAGTTCTCGGCTGATCCCTCGCTGGTACTCACCGAGGGCACCAAGGCCCAGATCCGCTGGGAGAACCCGATCGGCGACCGTTACCTGGCGCTGCTGGACGGTCCGGGAGACACCCAGCAGCTGAAGGCCAACGGCACCATCCCGGTCAGCCGCACCGAGCCCGCACTGGACCTCGACACCCTGCTCGGCGGGTTCCGTCCACTGTTCCGGGCGTTGGACCCCGAACAGGTCAACACCCTGTCGAGCGCGCTGATCCAGGCCTTCCAGGGTGAGGGCGCCACCATCGGCTCGTTCCTGAGCCAGGCGTCGATGGTGACCAACACCCTGGCCGACCGCGATGCGCTGATCGGTCAGGTCATCGGCAATCTCAACGTGGTGCTGGGCACGTTCGGCGGGCAGACCGAGCAGTTCGCCAAGGCCGTCGATTCGCTGTCGGAGCTGGTGGCCGGGCTGGAGGAACGCAAGACCGACGTCACCAATGCGGTCGCCTACACCAACGCCGCGTCCGCCACCGTCGCCGACCTGTTGACCCAGGCTCGTCAGCCGGTGAAAGAAGCGGTGGCACAATCGGATCGGGTGACCTCGCTGGTGCTCGCCGACCACGAGTACTTCGACGGGTTGCTCGACATGCTGCCGGACGCCTACAAGAAGCTGGCCCGGCTCGGCACCCGCGGTGACTTCATCCCCGAGTACCTCTGCTCGCTGTCGCTGAAGCTGAACGGAAAAGGTGGACAGCCGGTCTACGTCAAACTCGCCGAGCAGACCACAGGACGGTGTGCGCCGAAATGAAACCCTTCGCCGAACGAAATACGTTCCTCATCGGTCTCTCCGGGATCGCCCTGACCACCGGACTCGCCGTGGCCGCGCTGAACTACGACAAGCTGCCGTTTCGCACCGCGACCGACGACTACTCGGCCTACTTCGCGGAGGCCGGCGGCCTGCGGACCGGAGCCCCGGTCCAGGTGGCCGGTTTCCGGGTGGGCCAGGTGTCCTCGGTGAAGCTGGACGGCGCCCAGGTCCGGGTGGACTTCGACGTGGACGACGATATCCGCCTCGGTGACCTCACCGAAGCGCACATCAGGACCAAGAGCCTGCTCGGGTCCAAGGTCCTGGAGGTCACCCCACGCGGGCCGGGTCGACTGTCCGAGACCATTCCGATGGACCGCACCAAGTCCCCGTACCAGCTGCCGGATGCGTTGGGGGACTTGTCCGCGACGATCAGTGGGCTGGACACCGACACGGTCTCGCGATCGTTGTCGACGCTGGCCGAAACCTTCCAGAACACGCCGCCGGACCTGCGCGCCGCGGTGCAGGGTGTGGGCAGGTTCTCCGAGACGCTCGGGGCGCGCGACACTCAGCTGCGCAACCTGCTGAGCAACGCCAGCAAGGCCACCGAGGTGCTGTCGGCCCGGGCCGACCAGATCGCCGAACTCGTCGCCAACAGCAATGCGCTGCTTGCCGAGCTGACCGCGCAAAGCTCGGCGCTGGAGCATATTTCGCGGAACCTGTCGAACTTCGCCCAGCAGCTGCAGGCGTTCATCGACGAGAACCGCCAGCAGATGCGCCCGGCGCTGGACAAGCTCAACGGGGTCCTCACCATCGTGGACAACCGCAAGGAGCGCATCATGCTGGCGGTGAAGTACCTCAACCAGTACACGATGGCGCTGGGGGAGACGGTCGGGTCGGGGCCGTTCTTCAAGGCCTACCTGGCCAACCTGCCCGGCCAGATCGTCCAGCCGTTCATCGACTCGGCGTTCTCCGATCTCGGCCTGGACCCGAATGTCCTTCCGCCGTCGGCGTTGACGGATCCGCAGACCGGCCAGGCCGGTACCCCCGCGTTGCCGCTGCCCTACCCGCGCACCGGTCAGGGCGGGGAACCGCACACCAACCTGCCCGATGCGATCACCGGCAAACCCGGTGACCCGCGCTACCCGTACCGGGAGCCCGAGCCGGCACCGCCGCCGGGCGGACCGTCGCCCGGGCCGCCCGCGCTGTGGCCCGAGGGGCAGCAGCCGACCACCGAGGGCCCGACACCGACCCTGGTGCGCGCACCAGGTGAACCCACCGACGGAGGACAGTGATGCGCAAGCCGACTCTGCGCATCGGTCTGGCCGTGGCGCTGGCGGTGGCGGTGGTCGCCGGTGGCGTGCTCGGCCTGCGTGCGCTCAACCACGCCGGCCGCACCAACCTCGTCGCGTACTTCGACAACAGCAACGGGCTGTTCGTCGGCGACGAGGTCCGGGTGCTCGGCGTCCCGGTGGGGGCGGTCGCCGGCATCGAGCCGCAACCCGAACAGGTCAAGGTCACCTTCTACGTCGACCGCGGTGTCACCGTGCCGGCCGAGGCGAAGGCCGTCATCGTGTCGCCGCAGCTGGTCACCGCCAGGGCGATTCAGCTGACACCGGCCTACACCTCCGGTCCGGCACTCGATGACGGCGCGGTCATCCCGCAGGAGCGCACCGCCGTCCCGCTCGAATGGGACGATCTGCGTGCCCAATTGGAGAAGCTGACCGATGCGCTGCAGCCGACCGAACCGGGTGGTGTGAGCACGCTCGGACAGTTCGTCAACACCGCCGCGGACAATCTGCGCGGGCAGGGCGCCAACATCCGCGAGACCGTCACCGTGATGGGCAAGGCCCTCTCGGCGCTGGGCGATCACAGCGACGATGCCTTCGCCAGCTTGAAGAACCTCTCGGTGGTGGTGTCCGCGCTGGAGGACAGCTCGGATCTGCTCGGACAGCTCAACCGCAACATGGCCACGGTCACCGGTCTGCTCGCCGACGATCCCGGTGCGGTCAGCGCCGCGGTCAACGACCTCAATTCGGTGGTCGGTGTGGCCACCGAGTTCCTGAAGGAAAACGGTGAGGCGGCGGGTCTGGCCACCGAACGGCTGGCGTCCATCACCACCGCGGTCAACGGTGGCATCGACGACGTGAAGCAGGCGCTGCACGCGTTCCCGAATGCCGTGCAGAACTTCGCCAACGTGTACCAGCCGTCCCAGGGCGCGCTGACCGGCATGCTCGCGGTGAACAACCTCGCCGACCCACTGCAGTTCCTGTGCGGATCGATCGAGGCGGCGTCGCGGATCAACGGTGCGTACTCCTCGCGGCTGTGCGCGCAGTACCTCGCGCCGATCGTCAAGAACCGGCAGATGAACTTCCCGCCGCTGGGCGAGAACCTGTTCGTCGGTCAGGCGGCGCGACCCAACGAGATCACCTACAGCGAGAACAGGTTACGACCGGACTTCGTGCCGCCGGCGATCGCGGAGGCGCCCGCCGCAGCGACCACCGATCCGGCCGCGGGCCTGCCGGGCATGTTGCTGCCGGGAGCGGGAGGATGACGATGAGAGCATTCCGATGGCAGCCCGGAGCCAAGGGGCTCGGCGCGGTGCTGCTGGTGGCCGCGACGGCGCTCACCGGATGCGAGTGGCGCGGCCTGAACTCGCTGCCCATGCCGGGCACACAGGGCGGTGGCGACGGCTCGTACGTGGTACGCGCGCAGCTACCGGATATCGGTTCCATCGAACCCAATTCACGGGTCCGGGTCGGCGACGTCAACGTCGGCACGATCACCGGAATCGAGCGCGAGGGATGGCACGCGCTGGTCACCATGCGGCTCAACGGTGATGTCGATCTGCCGGCCAATGCGACGGTCACCGTCGGGCAGACCAGCCTGTTGGGATCGCTGCACGTCGAACTGGCGCCGCCGGTCGATGCGCAACCGCAGGGCAAGCTTCGCGACGGCGCGTTGATCCCACTGGAATCCGGTGCCGCCTACCCGAACACCGACCAGACGTTGTCGGCATTGTCGTTGCTGCTCAACGGTGGCGGCGTCGGTCAGCTGCAGGACATCACCGCGGCGCTGGCGACCGCGTTCGCCGGTCGCGAGAGTGACCTGCGCAGCCTGATCGAGCAGATGGACCTGTTCGTCGGGCGGCTCAACGGCCAGACCGGGGACATCATCGCGGCCACCGAGAGCTTCGACGGTCTGGTCGGTCAGCTCGCCGAACAGCAGCCCGTGCTGGACAACGCACTGAAGACGATTCCCGACGCGGTCAAGGTGCTCAGCGACCACCGGGAGAACCTCACCGAAGCGGTGGACGGGTTCGGCAAGTTCAGCGCATTGACCGCCGACGTGGTCAACCAGACCAAGCAGAACCTGGTATCGGAAATCAAGTCCACAGGAAAGGTTCTGGGGTCACTTGCGGACGCCGGACCGGATATGACCCGGGCTTTGAGTCTGTTGGCGACCCTGCCGTGGCCCATCGAGAACATCGACAAGATCGTCCGCGGCGACTTCCTCAATACCGACGTCATCTTCGACCTCACCCTGAGCCGGCTCGGTGACGGGTTGCTCAACGGCACCCGTTTCGAAGGTGACCTGACCGAGTTGGAGATGCAGTGGGGACGCACCATCGGACAGTTGCCGAGTCCGTACACCGCGGGCAATCCGATCGTCGCCCCCTACCAGTACAACCAGGGGCCCTGACATGTTGACCAAGCGGATCAAACTCCAGCTCGCCCTCTTCGGGGTCGTGGCGCTGGTGGCCGGCGGCATCATGGCGTTCAGCTACGTTCAGGTGCCCGCCATGTTCGGGGTCGGCCAGTACACGGTCACCGTCCAGCTGCCGCAGGCCGCCGGGCTGTACCAGAGCGGCAACGTCTCCTACCGCGGCACCAACGTCGGACGGGTCAGCACGGTGCGGCTGACCGATAACGGCGGCGTCGAGGCCGTGTTGTCGCTGAACTCCGATGTGCCGATCCCCTCGGATCTCACCGCGGAGGTGCACAGTGCCTCGGCCATCGGTGAACAGTTCGTCGCCCTGGTACCGCGCAGCGCGGATGGGCCGATGTTGAAGAACGGCGATGTGATCCCGGAGGACCGGACCACCGTCCCGCCGCCGATCAACAAGCTGCTGGACGCGACCAACCGTGGTATCCAGGCGATCCCGCGGGACAACGTCAAGACCGTCATCGACGAGAGCTACACCGCGGTCGGCCGGTTGGGACCCGAGTTGTCCCGCATCGTGCGGGGATCCACCCAGCTCGCCATCGACGCCCGGGCCAACCTCGACCCGCTGCTCGCGCTGATCGACAAGGCCGGGCCGGTGCTCGATTCTCAAGCCGAGACCGCCCGGTCGATCAACGCGTGGGCCTCGAATCTGAAGAATCTGACCGGTCAGCTCCGCGACGCCGACCAATCGGTGGCCGGGCTGCTGGAAAAGGGCGCGGCCGCCACCGATGAAGGCCGGGCCCTGTTCGATCGGCTGAAGCCGACGTTGCCCACGCTGATGGCCAACCTGGTCAGCATCGGCGAGGTCGCGGTGGTCTACCAGCCCGCCATCGAACAGGTGCTGGTGCTGGAACCCCAGGTCGTCGCCAGCCTGCAGGGTGCGTTGCTGGCGAACAAGGACTCCAGGCGCGAGACGCCCGGACTGTACGTGAGCTTCAACCTCAACCTGAATCTGCCCCCGCCATGCACCACCGGGTTCCTGCCCACCGACCAGCTGCTCGGGCCGGCCGCCGAGACCACGGCCGACCTGCCGCCGGGTGATCTGTACTGCAGGATCCCGCAGGATTCCTGGAATGTGGTGCGCGGCAACCGGAACTACCCGTGCCTCAACCGGCCCGGCAAGCGGGCTCCGACGGCGCGGATGTGTGAGAGCGACGAGGAGTACGTGCCGCTCAACGACGGCTTCAACTGGAAGGGTGACCAGAACGCCACCCTGTCCGGTCAGGCCATACCGCAACTGCGGCCCGAACCGGCCGCCGGGGCGCCGACACCGGTTCCGCCGGTCGCGGTGGCGGAGTACGACCCGAACACCGGGGAGTACATGGGCCCCGACGGCCAGATCTACACCCAGGCCGACCTGGGTAACCAGACGGAAGGCAGAACATGGCAGAGCATGCTGGTACCGGCGGCGGGCTGACCGACGCCACGGACACCGCAGTGCCGCAGCGGAACCCGGGTCTGAAGGCCGCGGTCGTTGTCGGGGCCGTCGCACTGCTGTCGCTGGGGGCGGTCGGTGGATGGCTCGGCTACCGCATCGCCGACGAACACCGGGACAGCACCCAGCAGAGCCGGTTCGTGCAGGCGGCCCGCCAAGGTGCGAT
Source organism: Mycolicibacterium diernhoferi (assembly GCF_019456655.1). NCBI lineage: Bacteria > Bacillati > Actinomycetota > Actinomycetes > Mycobacteriales > Mycobacteriaceae > Mycobacterium > Mycolicibacterium diernhoferi. Next base: position 1,070,895 of record NZ_CP080332.1, read on the forward strand.
CAACCTGACCACCATCGGCCATAAGACCGTCGACGCGGATATCGACCGCATCCTGCAATCGTCGACCGGTACGTTCCACGAGGACTTCCAGAAACGTGCCGAGCCGTTCGCCGACGTCGTCAAAGAGGCCCAATCGACATCGGAGGGCACGGTCACCTCAGTCGCGCTGGAGTCCCAGGACGGTGACACCGCCCAGGTTCTGGTGGTCATGTCGGTGAAGATGGCGAACGAGGGTGCGCCCGAACAGGTTCCGAGTACCTGGCGGATGCGTATCGGCGTCCAGAGCAGTGGCGGCACCGAGAAGGTCTCCGATGTCCAGTTCGTGTCGTGAGGAGACATCAGTGAGCACCCTGGCAGTAGCCGACCCCGAAATCGACGTCGTCGAGGTGCCGGTAGAGCCGGCGAAGCCGCGCCGCAGCACCGCCCGGACGCTCGCCTACCTGGTGTTGCCGCTGCTGGTGATGGCGCTGGCGGCCGGCGTCGGATACCTGAAATGGCAGGCGAGTTCGGCCGCGCCGTCCGGCGGTGAGTCGGCCACAGTGGTGATGGCGGCAACCGAGGGGGCGACGGCGATGCTGTCCTACCGCGCCGACCACGTGCGGGAGGATCTGACCGCGGCGAGCGAACGGATGACCGGGAACTTCCGTGCGGAGTACACCACCCTCATCAATGATGTGGTGATCCCGGGAGCCGAGCAGAAGCGCATCTCGGCGGTGGCCACCGTGCCCGCCGCGGCCTTGGTGTTCGCGGATACCGATCGGGCCCAGGTGCTGGTGTACATCAACCAGACCACCACGATCGGCGCAGACCCGCCGACCGACACCCAGTCCAGTGCCCACGTCGATATGGAGAAGGTCGGGGACACATGGCTGATTTCAGACTTCCAACCCCTCTGAGCCGGGCCCTGACCGCGACGGCCGCGGGCCTCATGGTGGGGGCCGGGGTGGTGGCGGCACCGCCCGCGCACGCCGACGCGGTCGCGTATCTGGTCAATGTCACGGTCCGCCCGGGCTACGACTTCGCCAATGCCGACGCGGCGCTGGCATACGGTAATCGGCTCTGCGACAAGCTCGCCCAGGGCGTCGGGTACAGCGACCTGATGGCCGAGGTGAAGACCGACTTCCACACCACCGACGAGTTCCACGCCTCCTATCTGATCACCCAGGCGGCAGGTGAACTGTGCCCGGCGCAGATCGGACCGCTGCGCGACTCGGCCGCAGGCTACCGGCCCACGCCCTGACCCCTAAGGAATCAATGGTGCAATCACTGGCAGTTCGAGTCTCGTCCGCGGTGGTCGGTCTGACGGCCGCCGCGTTGGCGGTAGCACCGTCGGCGCAGGCGGATAACCGCAGATTCAACAGCAGCGTGGTCGACAACATCTATGCCGTGCAGCGGCAGGCCGATTGCGACAACGAGCTGAAGGTCGAACCCAAGCTGCTGCTGGCCGCGGAATGGCACGCGAAGGATCTGATGAACAACCGCAGCCTGGGTGGCGATATCGGATCCGACGGGTCCACGCCCCAGCAGCGGGCGGCCAACGCTGGATTCGCCGGGACCGTGGCCGAGACCGTCGCGATCCATCCGGCGCTGGCGATCAGCGGTGTCGAGCTGCTCAACCTCTGGTACCACAACCCCGCGTACAAGGCGATCATGGCCGACTGCGCGCACACCCGGATCGGCGTGTGGTCGGAGAACAGCTGGGACCGCACGGTGGTCGTGGCCGTCTACGGCAGCCCCGCTTAGCGGTTTGTGGAGTCTTACCCGTACTGGTTCCGGTGTCCTGGTTCCGGGTAAGACTCCACAAGTCGCAGCTACTGCGAGGTCGCGGTCGCGGCGCCCAGGGCGTTCATGTCCGGCACGAACGGCTGATGGGCCAGCAGCCCGCCGTCGACGCGGATGGTCTCGCCGTTGATGCCGCGCGAGTCGTCGGAGGCGAGGAAGGCGTACACCTTGGCCAGGTCGTCGGGCCCGTTGAGATCGCGCGCCGGCGTGTGGCGGCGGTACACGTCCTTGATGGCCTCCGGGAGTTGCTGGGCCGGAGGAGTCGTGGTGGTGCCGGGACAGATGGCGTTGCAGCGCACGCCCTCGGCGCCGTACTGGGTCGCGGTGTACTTGGTCAGCGCCAGCAGTGCGGCCTTGGTGGCCCCGTACCCGGTGAGGCTGGTGTCACCCGCGAAGGCGTGCGTGGAGGCGGTGTTGACGATCGAACCGCCGCCGGACAGCAGATGCGGCAGTGCGTGTTTGGTGGTGAGCAGGGCGCTGCGGAGGTTCACCGCCATCACGTCGTCCCACACCTCGATCGGCATGGTGGCGACATCACCGTCACCGGCGGGGAAGACGCCGGCGATGTTGAACAGCACGTTGAGCCCGCCGTAGCTGGACACCGCGGTGGCAACCAGATCGCGGATCGCGGCCTCGTCGCGCAGATCGACGTGCACCGCGACGGCGACGTCCGGGCCGTGCTGCTCGTTGAGCCGATCGGCCAGCGCCGAAGCGCCGTCGATGTTGATGTCGGCCAGCACCACCCGGGCGCCTTCGGCGACCAGTTGGGTGGCTGCGGCGCCGCCGATGTTCAGCCCACCGGGCTCCACCGTGGTGGCACCGGTGATCAGCGCGATCTTGTCAGAGAGTCGGGGCATGTCGTTCCTCGTGTTGGTTCGTCCGGGCTGCGGTGCCCGGATCAACAGCTCGCATGTGAAGGCTAACTTCATCAAATTGGACAGTCAATGTCTTGTTGACTAGTTATTATCGGAATATAGTTAGTTTCAATTCTTCTCATATCGACTCGCTGGTGGCGAGGGTAGGTGGTGTTTCGAGTATGGCGCTGACCGGGCCTGATGGGACCGAGCCGGAGTGGACCGAGCCCGTTTGGACGCAGGCCGACGCCGAGGCGTTGCAGCGCGCCGACGGTGAACTGCGCGAGGTATTCGGCGACGGGCGCCGCCCGCTGGAGGTCATGCGGCAGAACCTCGACGACATGATGATCGGCCAGGGGCTGCCCACCGACGTGACGGTGACCGAGGTGTCCGCCGGGGGAGTGCCCGCATTGCGGGTCTCCGCCGGAGTGGTGGACGACAGCGCCGCCGTCGTCTGGCTGCACGGCGGCGGTTACGTGATGGGCTCGGCATATGGCTACCGCGGTGTGGCCGCCGCGATCTCGGCCGCGAGCGGCCACCCGGTCGTGGTGCCCGACTATCGCCGCGCGCCGGAGGCGCCCTTCCCGGCGGCGGTCGAGGATGCCGAGGCGGTCATGGGCTGGGCGGCGCAGAACTTCGGAGACCGGTGGGTGCTGGCCGGAGATTCCGCGGGCGGCGGTCTCACCATGGCGTCGCTGATCCGCGCCCGGGAGAACGGCGGGCCGCTGCCGGCCGGGGCGGTGTTGATGTCCCCGCTGGCCGACTTCACCGCGTCCGGGGACAGCTTCGACACCCAGGCCGGCACCGACACGGCGATCTCGCGCCGCTCGGTCAAGTCGCTGGCCGTCGCCTACCTGCAGGGTCACGATCCGCGAGATCCACTGGCGTCACCGGTGTTCGGTGATCTCGCCGGCCTGCCGGCGACCCTCATCCTGGTCAGCGAGCGTGAGGTGCTCCTCGACGACGCGAAGATGCTGCACGACGCGCTACGGCGGGGCGGCTCGCCGTCGACCCTGTCGGTCTACTCCTGGGTGTGTCACGCCTGGACGATGTTCACCGCCTACATGCCACGTGCACAGCGCGCCGCCGCCGAGATCGGCGACTTCGTGCGCGGCGTACTTCGCTGACGTTCCGCCCACTGCAAGAGGAGCGACACATGTTGATCATGGTCACCTACCCTGGCGGCAGCCTGGAGCTCCGGCGTGCCGTCGGATCGAGATGGCGGTGGCAGCTGTCGGGCCGTCGTCGGCGGCGTTCGCACCCGCGGTCTGCGCCGCAGATCGTGCCGTCGGCCGAAATCGCCTGCGGGCGTGCGGCGATCGCCGCGCCCCGATGGGCCAGCGGCTAGGCGGTCAATACCGCGCCGACCAGGCGGTGCAGCTCATTGGCGATGCCGGCCCGGTTACGCATGCTGACCGTCTGGGTGATGTCGGTGACCATCCCGATGGATGCCTGGGCCAGCAGTCGCGCGTGCGGCACCGACACGTCCGGGCGGACCGCCTGGATCGCGGCCACCCACTCCTCGATGTATTCGCGCTCACTGATCCGGATGGCCTCCTGGGCCTGCTCCGGCAGGTAGACGAGGTCCGCGGCCAGGATCGCCAGGATCGGCTGATGCGGGCCCAGCGCCAGTTCGATGAGGGTGCAGGCGATCACGTCGATGGCCTCGTCGGGCGTGGTCGCGGCCGGCAGCCGGTGGTTGGTCACGTAGTGCAGGCCTTCGGCGCCGCGGTTCAGTACCGCCTGCAGAAGTTCGGCCTTGCCGTTGAAGTACTGGTAGAACGTGGCGATCGCGGTGTCGGATTCGCCTGCGATCTCCTCGATCCCGACGGCGTGATAGCTCTGCGCGTGGAACAGTCGGGTCGCGGTGGCCAGGATGCGCTCGCGCCGCCCCGGCGGGCGCCGTTGGATCGGGGCCGGGGGAGCGGAGGCGGTGACGGCACCGTTGAGTTCACACCGCAATATGGCGTCGGCCGAGGACAGCAGGATGCGTTTGGCTGCCGCGTCGTCCATCCGCTTGCGTGCGGTCGCCACGCTGGAGTAGACGCCCAGCACACTCCAGGCCCGCAGTTCGGCCACGCCGCCTGCTTCCTGGTCGTCGCCGAGCCCGAGTGCCTGGACCGTCAGCCGCAGCACGTGCTGCAGTTTGAGCCGGAACTGTTCCTGCTCGCTGTCGGAGAGTTGACGCCGCTCCCGCTTCCACAGCAGGACCTCTTCGCGCTCCAGCACCAGATCGGCCAGCTCGGACAGGAACTTCGCCGCGCGCTGCTCGGGATCGAGGTCGGCTTCGACGGCCGCCGCGGCCACGGCCTCGACGGCGGCCAGTTGTTCGGAGATGGCTTGCGCCAGGATGTCGTGCTTCTTGCGGAAGTGCCGGTACAGGGCCGGTCCGGTGAGCCCGACCGCGGAGGCGACGTCGTCCATGCTGACGTTGTGATAGCCGCGTTCGGTGAACAGGCGCGCGGCAGCCTGGGACAGCTGCAGTTTGCGTACCGAGCTCCGCGCGTGTTGTCGAACGGGTTGCGCCACTCCGGCGTTCCTCCCTGTACTGGAATCCGGCGGTAGCCCGGTCCTGGAAGAGTGAACCATAATCATAGTTCACTCTTCCAGGTTTGCCGGGCTACCGCTCAGCAGTGCTCGGGCGGATCAGTTGACGGCGACCACGGCTTCGCCGCTGAGGGTCACGGTGCCGTCGGCCAGGGTGATGGCCAGTTCGATGGTCGCGCGCTGCTCGCCGTCGACGTCATCGATGCTCACCACGGTTCCGGTGCACGTGGGCTGGGCGAGAACCGGTGTGATCGAGGTGAAGCGGGTGCTCAGCGCCCGGAGTCGGGACTGCGGCACCCACGAGGTGATCAGCCGGCCCAGGAACGCCATCGACAGCATGCCGTGCGCGAACACGTCATCGAACCCGGCGGCCTTGGCGGCGTCGATGTCGATGTGGATCGCGTTGTGGTCGCCCGAGGCCCCGGCGAACAGTGCCAGCGTGGTGCGCGAGATCGGCTCGATGGCCAGCGGCGGAAGCTGGGTTCCGACCTCGACAGTGGTGGTATCAGTGGTCACGACGGTGCTCCATTCCGGATGACGGACACGCTTTCCATCTCGGCGACGAGTTCGCCACCCGATGTCAGCTGCGACCGGCGCACCAGGAACTCCAAGGCGCCGTTCTTCTTCGAGAAGTAGTCGGTGAATTCGGCGGTCAGCGTGAGCTGATCGCCGGCGTGCACCTCGCGGTGATAGGTGAACCGCTGCTCACCGTGCAGCACCGAGGACACGTCCACCCCGTTGGCCTCCAGGACACCCAGGGTGTCGGAATGCTCCAGGTCGAGCCCGAACACGAAGGTCGGCGGCGCCAGCAGGTCCGGGTGCCCCGCAGCGCGGGCCGCCTCGACGTCGAAGTAGATCGGGTCGGATTCACCGATCGCCTTGGCGAACATGGCAACTCGGCCGCGTTCGACATCGACGGTGCTCTCCGGCCACTGATAACCCTTGAGAGATTCAGCGCTCATCGGGCGGTCCTTTCGTAGAGGGTGACGACGCACGCGCCGCCGAGTCCGAGGTTGTGCTGCAGCGCCAGCTGGGCGCCTTCGACCTGGCGGTCGCCGGCCTGGCCGCGCAGCTGCCAGACCAGTTCGGCGCACTGGGCCAGTCCGGTGGCGCCGAGCGGGTGTCCCTTGGACAGCAGCCCGCCGGACGGGTTGGTGACGACACGGCCGCCGTAGGTGTTGTCGCCGTCGAGGATGAACTTCTCGGCGGTGCCCTCCGGGGTCAGGCCCAGGGCTTCGTAGGTGATCAGTTCGTTGGTGGTGAAGCAGTCGTGCAGTTCGACCACCGGAATGTCCTCGGGCCCAACGCCGGCGGCCTCGTAGACGTCCTTGGCGGCCTTGGCGGACATGTCGTAGCCCACGACGCGGCGCATATCGTCGCCGTCGAACGCGCCGGGAAGGTCGGTGACCAGCGACTGTGCTCGGATGTGGACGGCCTGGTCGATGCCGTGCGCGGCCGCGAACTCATCGCTGCACACAATGGCGGCGGCCGCGCCGCAGGTGGGCGGGCAGCACTGCAACCGGGTCAGGGGACCCCAGATGGTCGGCGAGGACATCACCTCGTCGAGGGTGACCGTGTCGCGGAACACCGCGAGCGGGTTACGGGCGGCGTGCTGACGTGCCTTCACCGAAATGCGGCCGAACGTCTCGGGTTTGGTGCCGAAGCGCTCCATGTGCGCGACGCCGGCGCCGCCGAAGAGCTGTGCGGCCATCGGCGCCTTCGGATCGGCTCCGGGGCGGCTCATCGCCACTTCCTCGAACTTCCCGGTGGAACTCGGCCGGTCGTCCCACACCGCGGCCAGCGCACCCGGGCGCATCTGCTCGAAGCCCAGCGCGATCACACACTCGGCGACTCCGGAGGCGACGGCCTGGCGGGCCAGCCACAGCGCCGAGGATCCCGTCGAGCAGTTGTTGTTGACGTTGACCACCGGAATGCCCGACAGCCCAAGGTGGTACAGCGTCGCCTGGCCGGACGTCGAGTCACCGTAGACGTAACCCACGTAGGCCTGTTCGACCTTGGCGTAGTCCAGGCCGGCGTCGGCGAGGGCCGCGCGGGCGGCGTTGGCGCCCATCTCCTGGTAGTCGGCGCTCTTGCCCGGTTTGGCGAAGGGGGTCATCCCGACCCCCGCGATACATACAGCGCGGCTCATATTCACCCTTACCTGATCGGATTTGTACAGAATTGAAAATAACTATACGACGTATTTGCGCATGAGATCAACAGTGTCGGCACGCCATTGGCCGATACTGTCGATAACAATCCGTGGGGGCAAACGATTACGCCGAGGATCGTGGCCAGTAGGTGGCTGCGATCCTCGGCGTAGTGATGGGTGGTGTGAGCTGCCTAGCCCGAGGCCCGTTCGAAGTGGCCGTGCACATTGGGGTAGCGCATCATGTGCGCGCCGCCGTTGAGGTCGAGCACCTCGCCGGTGATCCATTGCGCCCGAGCCAGATACAGGATGGCTTCGGCGATCTCGTCGGGGGTGCCCGGCCGGTCCAGTGGGATGTTCTCCACGTACTCGCTCTGCACGCCGTCGACGCCGAGCGCCCCGGAGGTCAGCGGTGTGTGCACCAGCCCGGGGGCCACCGCGTTGACCCGCACCCGCGGAGCCAACTCCAGCGCGGCGACCTGGGTCAGCATCGACAGACCGGCCTTGGCCGAGCAGTAGGCGCTCATCCCGATGGCGGGCTGGCGGGCGTTCAGCGAGCTCAGCGTGATGATCGCGCCGCCGTCGGCGATGTGGCGCGCGGCGTGCTGGATCACCAGGAAGGCGCCGGTCAGGCAGACGTCGACGACCCGGCGGAACTTGGCCACCGGCAGTTCGGTCACCAGGCCCAGGGCGGTGATGCCGGGGCAGTTCACCGCGATCTCGAACCGGCCGTCGCGCTGGGTCACCGTATCGAAGAACGTTGTGACGCTGTCCTCGTCGGCGATGTCGACCGCCGCGGCGACATGGCCGTCGCCGCTGAGTTGTTCGACCACCGCCGCGGCGGCATCGGCGTTGCGGTCACCGATGACGACCGCGTACCCGTGATCGGCGAGAGTGTGGGCGGTGGCGGCGCCGATCCCCGACGCGCCGCCGACCACGATGGCATACGACTTTTCACTCACGATGACTCCCTGTGTCGGGCAACGTATTCAGCGTCCTGCCCCATCTGTGGACAGGGGTACGCGGCGCTCGCTCGCCATGGCGGCGAACGGGTTTGTTAATTCCAGTTCTATCACATGGGGGTGCAGCGAGATACTCCGGACGCCGACGCGTCGACGCGAGAGGGGGTCACCACCAACCGGTGGCGTCCGCCAACTGCCTGCCGAGTTCGTCGACCATGGTGCGCACATAGGTTCCGGACAGGTGGTGGGTGTCGTGGTAGATCAGCACGTTGCCCTCGACGGCCCGGCAGATGGTCGGCCGGCAGACCGCATCGGACAGGTCGAGCAGGCGCATCATCGGGAAGGCGGCCGCGTAGGCCAGCGTCGGATTGCGGTCCCGCAGGGCCTCTTCGCGCGCCAGCCCGCAGGTGTCCGGGTCGTCCCCGGCTGCCAGGCAGTCCACCGGAGAGAAGAACCGGCCCTCGCGCAGCATCCACGGAGTGTCCCTCATGCCCAGGATCTGGAGGCCGTTGTCGGACAGCTCCTCCCACACCCCCAGGTAGTAGTCCGGGACGTAGTCACCGGGACCGTCGAGCACCGGGCGCGTCGTGGTCAGGAACACGTAGTCGGGGCGGTCGGCGATGATCTGTGCGAGCGCATTGTCCGACCAGGTGCGGCACGACGGGTACGGGGTGAACGGCCCGGCGATGATCGGCACCTCCGCGGTGGTCAGCGGGCAGCCCATCTTCAGGTAGGTGACGACCCGGAAACCGTGCTGGCGGCCCAGCACGTGCAGTGCGGTCACCCAATGCTCGGAATGCGATCCGCCGGCCAGGGCGATGGTGCGGGTCGCGTACGGATCCCCGTACACGCAGGTGACCACCTCTTCGCCGCTGAAGTTGGCCAGGCATTTGTCGAGCGTCGTCGGCGGGACGTCGTCGGGTGCCTCCAACCCGGTGGGCCGCACCGGCAACCGGGGGGTCTTGCGGCCCTCGGTCAGTGCCAGGGCGCCCGGGTAGTCACGCAGCGTCAGCGCCGTCAGCTCCGAGCCGCTGTCGCGGACGCGTTCGACGTGACCGCGCCAGCCCAGCGAGCCGACCGCCAGCGCCACGATCAGACAGGCGGTGACGGTGCCGGTCAGGATCGGATGCCAGGCAGGCCACCACCGGGTGTCCACACAGCGCCAGGTCACCCAGGCGGCTGCGGCGGCCACGAGCAGGATCGCGGTGGCCTCACTGACACCGACGGTGTCGTTGTTGGTGTGCGCCATCCAGAAGATCAGCAGCGGCCAGTGCCACAGGTAGAGGGCGAACGCCCAGCCCGCCCACCCGGCGCAGGCCGGCGCCCCGTCGCCCGCCGCCGACCCGGCGAGGATGATCAACACCGTCGCGAGTACCGGGACCAGCGCCCACGGGCCGGGGTAGTCGATGACGCCGTCGGCCAGGATGCCGGCCGCGACGACCGCGATCAGCCCCGCCGCCGCCGCCACCCGGCTCAGCCACCCCGGCCACCGCACGCGGCCGACCGCGAACGCCGCGAGGACACCGGCGAGCACCTCCCAGGCCCGGGTGAAACTGCTGTAGTAACCCAGGGTCTGGTTGTCGGAGTGCTGCAGGAACGCCCACACCATCGAACCGGCGGCCGCCGCGGCGACGACCACCACCAGTGCGGCGCGGCGGCGGATCAGCCAGGCGAGCAGCAGGAAGGCCAGCAGTACCTGGGCGGCGACCGACAGCGCCCACAGATGCTGCAGCGGGGTGACGGTCTCCTCGGCCTGTGCATAGTCCGCGGCGGTCGTCGCCAACAGCCAGTTCTGATAGAAGCCCAGGCCGGCCAGGGTCTGTTCGGCGAACGCCTCCCACCGGGTCTGCGGCTGGACCGCCAGCGTCAACCCGGCGGATGCGCTGAGCAGCAGCACCAGCGCCGGGATCACGCGCCGCGCCCACCACCAGATCTCGGTGCCCACCGAACCGTCGGTGCGCCGCAGCACCCGGGCGCCGACGTAGTAGCCGGCCAGCACCAGCAGCACATCGACCCCGGCGGAGACCCGGCCCAGCCAGAAGTGCCCGACGATGACCAGGACGACGGCGACGGCCGCGAGCACGTCCAGATCGCGGCGGGTCCGCCGGGCGACCGGCGCGACGGGTACGGGGGTGAGCTGTGTTATCTGCAAGGTGGAGAGTCCTGGCTCGTTGCCGGCCCGATCTCAGGCACGCGCGTACGCCGCAGAGAGCATAACGGGACGTCAGCCAGGAGGAGCAGTCAAGCTGCTCAGCGCGGTACTACCGGGCTGCTAGCACTGCCCCGGTCGGTTGACGGCAACCGCCGTCCAGGACTTGGCGTTGATCTTGCGGCCCGGCGACGGCGACTGCTTGCAGACCTGCCAGACCGACAGCGAGCGCACCGACCCGGCGTACGGGCCGGCGTTGCTGATGTACTCCAGCCAGGGACCGCTCTCGCCGACCGTCGAGGAGTACAACTCCTGCGCCTTGGCCAGGTTCATGCCCTGCAGGTCGGGCATCACCCACACCGACGGCGCGGCATTGGCGGCCGGCGCCAGCGCCACCGACATCAGAAATGTTGCGGCTCCGGCCGCTGCGATCGTCTTCAACACGCGAACTCCCTGGGTTGTGTCGAGCAACGATAGACGACCGGTGCACCCGGAATTGACGAATGACACGTTTTTCGGCCGCTCAGCGCCGATTGAGCGCCCAGATACTGGTGGACAGCACGGTGGCGAAGGTGCACCACAGTGGGTACAACCCGAGCGGGGCGGCCTTGGCGCCACGCACCGCAACCGCCCGGCGGGTCAGGTCGGCACTGCTGGCGGCGAGCAGTCCGGCGGTGACGGCCGAGGCGCCGAGCTTGCGCCGGTTGAAGAACAGCCACGACCAGCCGCCGTTGAGCACCAGGTTGACCGCGAGAGCGCGAATGTAGCCGCGCCGCAACTCCGGTGGGGCCTCGTCGAGGGTGGCCGCGGAGACCACGGCGATATCGGCGTACAGCGAGGTCCATGCGATCGGGAACGCCTGGCGCGGAGGCTGGAACGGCGGCTTGCGCAGCTTGGCGTACCAGGCCGACTCGACGGCGGGCTTGGTGGCGATCCCGCCGACCAATCCCGTCACGGCGACGGCGAGTGCGGTCGGGGCCAGCGTCTTGATCTGCAAGGGACACTCCAGGATGTGCGGGTCGGGGGTCCCCACCAAGTATCCGGATTGCGCAGTCGGCAAACCCTCAGATCATGTCGTTGCGGGTCAGCCACCGCATCACCGGCCAGCCGACGAAGACCGGCAGCCAGCAGGTCAGTACCCGGTAGAGCAGCACCGCGGGCACCGCGATCGCCGCGGGCACACCGAACGCGGCCAGACCGCCGATGAGCGCGGCCTCGACCGCCCCGACACCGCCGGGGGTGGGCGCGGCCGAGGCGAGGGTGCCGCCGATCATGGTCACCACCGTCACGGTCACGAACGAGGTGTCCCCGCCGAACGCCTCGATGCTGGCCCACAGCGCCAGCGCCGAGCCCAGAGTCGTTCCGGCCGCCCCCAAGACGATCAGCCCGAGCCGCTTGGGTGCCCGGGACAGCTCCCACAGGTCGGTCTTGACCTCCTGCAGCTTCGGCCGCACCGCCGAGGACAACCAGTGCCGCAGCTTCGGCACCGCCAGGAAGACACCCACCAGACCGAGCGCGACACCGGCCACCAGATACAGCACGGTCGCACTCGGCACGAAGTGCTGCAGGTTCGCCGAGGTGCCCGCGATGGCGGTGAACAGGATGAGCAACAGCACGTGGACCATCACCTGCACGCTCTGCTGCAGCGTGACGGCGGCGGTGGCGCGCATGGTGGAAAGCCCGCCCTTCTGCAGCACCCGGGTGCTCAATGCCAGACCGCCGACGCCGGCGGGCGTCGTGGTCGCGGCGAAGGTGTTGGCGATCTGCATGATCGCCAGGTGACGGAAGCGCACCAGCCCGTCCGCGCACGCCCAGAGCGCACCGGCCGCGCCGAGGTAGCGCAGGCCCGACACGGCCAGACCGAGCAGCGCCCACCACCAGTTGGCGTTGCTCAATTCGTCGAAGAAGGCGGGCACGGTGCTGATGAACGGATAGGCGACGTAGACCAGCGCCACCCACAGCACCAGCTGGATGACCTGTACCCGGGTGAACCGGGTGATGGTCTCGGTGCGGATCTGGTCGGCCCCGGTCTGATGCTGCACCTGTTCCCGGGCCGCGGCGATGACGGCCTTGGCGTCGGGCACCGAGTCGCGGATGCGGGCCGGCACAGCCGTTTTGGTCAGTCGCCGGGAGGCGGTCAGCACGGTCTCGGTGCCGAACGCGTCGATCGCGGCGGCCACCGCCGAGGCCGGGTCGTACATCGCAGAGGTGGTCACCAGCAGCTGGGCGATATCGGATTGCAGCTGGGCGTCGGTGGCCCCGTACTCGGCGTTGGTGAAGCCGCCGAACTGCACCCGGCCGTCATGCACGGTGATCTCGCCGCAACACAGGTCGCCGTGCGAGATCTGATTCTGGTGCAGCGTGCGCAGGGCCTGCCAGACGTCGGCCACCGGGGCGGCCTCGGCGCTCAGCGGCACCCCACGGGCGGGCTTGCGGGCGAACAACGTCCAGCCACGGTCCAACGCGTTCACCGTCACCGAGGAGATGTTGGACAATCCGAGGTCGTCGATCGCGATGGCCATCAGCGCGCGGTGCTCGACGACGCGGCGCATCGAGGCGTGCAGCGGCGCGGTCTCGTCGGCGCGCAACCGGAACTTGCGCCACAGCTGGCTCAGCGCGCCCCCGCTGCGCTGGTTGGGTCCGTACAGCTCGACGACGGCGGTGTTGTCCGGCCCGGTCGCCGCCATCACCAGCGGGCCGGGCCCGGGCGGGCGGATCACCGCGAGCGCGGAGACCACGAATCCGCGCCGGCTCAGCGCCCGGACGGCGCCGTCGAGTGGGACCTCCAGCGCCGGGGTGCCGACCACCCACACCACCAGGGCGCCGACGAACCAGCCGACCGCCAGCCCCAGCAGCGAGCGGGCCGGAACCACCGCGCTGACGAACAGATGGATCGGTACGAACGCCAGCAGCAGCGTCCACCAGTAGCGGCGCAGCCGCCGCGACAGCCAGGGCCCGGACACCGTGAGCACCGCGGCGAGCAGGGCGATCCAGCGTGGGTCGTCCAGGAACTGGGACAGCTGGGTGTCCAGGCGGTCACCGAGATCGAAGTGCCATTGCGGCGCGGCGATACCCCGGCCGCTGATCGACAGCGCCAGCACGGCCAGGACGCCGGCCGCGGCGTAGGCGGCCAGCAGCGTCCAGTGCCTGCCGATGATCAGCTGGACCAGGATGACGAACGGCAGCGCCAGGATGGCCACGCCATAGGCGAGATAGACCAGGTTGGACTGGGTGGGGGTGAGCACGCCGATGATCTCGGAGACCGAACGCTCCAGCGCCACCCAGTCGTTGCGGGTGATCAGCGAGCTGGTGATGACAACGGCAAGCGCCACCGCCGACAGCACCACCCGCAGGATCTCGTTGGTCCGACGGGTCAGCGGTTGCAACAGGCTGCCGGTGACGCTGATGTCCCGACCGTCGACTCGCACGGGGACCAAAGTAACCGGGCGGCGACGTTGCGCGTGCGAAGCGAAGCGTTACGAGCTGTGAGAGTATGCGGGTATTCGCAGCCGGCGTGTGGGATTCCGCGTGGCGCACAGCACAGATCAGACACTTTGGAGCCTCAATGCGTGGCGATCGAATAGTTGAACTGCTGGTAGTGGCGATAGCGGCGGTGGTGAGCGGGCTGGCCCTGTCGGCGTCGACAACGTGGCCGGTGCCGGCGGTGATCGCCGGTGGACTGGCCGTCGGCGTGTTGTTCGGCGCTGTGGCGCGGGGCATCGCTCGCACAACGGCACCGCTGGTGCCCCGCCTGGCGGTCGGGGTTGCTCTCGGGGCGGTGCTCGGTGAACTCGCCGCCGTGGTCATCTTCAGCGCGGCGATCGACGCCCGCCTGGCCGGACAGTCCTCCCCGGCCACCGAGGCCGCGGCGACCGCGCTGGCGCAGGCCCGCCAGGACCGGGCCGGCTTGGATGCGGCGGTCGCGCGGGCCGATCAGCACCGCGACAACGCGCTCGTGGTGGCGCGCTGCGAGGTGAATCCGTCGGCGCAGTGCCCGAAGGGCCGCATCACCGGGGTGCCCGGCACCGGGCCCGAGGCGCGCACCGCCAACGATTTCCTGGGGGACGCGCAACGCGAACTCGACACCGCGATCGCCGACCGGGACAGCCGGATCGCCGGCCTGGACGCCGAGGTGCGCGCCGGTGAGCAGGCGCTGGCGCAGGCCCGGGACGCCGCGCTGACCGGGGGACTGGGCGCCCGGTGGCAGGCGATGAACGGCTACACCCTCGAGCATCCGGGCCCGCTGGTGTTGCGGGTGTTGGTCTTCGGCTTGTTCGTCCTGCTGGCGCTGCTGCCGCTGCTGCTGAAGCGCTGGCAGGGCGCGACGACGCAGGAGGCCGAGTCGGCGGCCGACACCGCGATCGCGGTGAAGCGGGCCGAGGTGCGCGCACAGGTCGAACAGCTGTGGGCCGAGCAGGAATTGAACAGTGCCCGGATGGCCGTCGCGGCGCAGAACGAGATCGACGCCGAACGGCAGCGTCGTCGCGTGGCGGAGGTGCTCGGGCAGCCCGAGCCGGTGGTGGCCGAGCCGGTGGAGAGGCCCGCCGGAAAAGAACTGGAACCGCGCCGCGGTAACCCGGTGCCGATCATCCCGGACATCACCAAGGCCGCGGTGCGGTTCATGCGGCCGTTCGTGCCGCCGGTTGTCAGCGGTGCGATCGGCGGTGTCACCCGCATGGCGACCAAGCCACTGCGGCAGGTGTTCGAGGAGACCGAGGAGTTCCACTTCACGATGCGGCGCACGCATCGGGTGACGGTGCAGACCGAGGGCGGGGATCAGCCGCAGTTGACGACGGAACGCGAATGGGTGGACGTCTCTGCGCCGCGGATCGAGTCGCATCGGGGCGTCGTGATCGACGGATCCGCCGACGCCCGGGGGATCGGCGAGGCGGACGGCCCCCGTCAGCTGCCGCCGGCCTAACTGTCTGTCCATGACATTTTTGCCGATTGTGATGTAACTTCGATCGACGTATCGACGCCCGGAGGCCGCACCGAGAGGAAAACCGGTGGACGCGACACCCTTCGGGCACTATCGGCTCCAGGAGTTGATCGGCCGTGGCGGGATGGGCGAGGTTTACCGGGCCTACGACACCAAGACCGATCGCGTCGTCGCGCTCAAGGTGCTGCCGTCCCAGCTCGCCCAGGATGCCGTGTTCCAGCAGCGGTTCCGGCGCGAATCGCAAGCCGCGGCCGGGGTCAACGACCCGCATGTGGTGCCGATCCACGGCTACGGCGAGATCGACGGACGGCTCTATCTGGACATGCGGCTCATCGAGGGCCGCACGCTCGGGGCGATGCTGTCGGAGACCGGTAAGCCGCTGGACCCGGCCTTCGCGGTGCAGATCGTCGAGCAGGTGGCCTCCGCCTTGGACGCCGCTCACGAACTCGGCCTGATCCACCGCGACGTGAAGCCGTCGAACATCTTGCTGACGAAACAGAACTTCGCCTACCTGATCGACTTCGGGTTGGCCCGCACCGCAGGCGAATCGGGCATGACGACGGCCGGCAGCACCTTGGGCACGCTGGCCTACATGGCCCCGGAACGCTTCGACGGTGGGTTCGCCGACGCACGTGCCGACACCTACGCGCTGACCTGTGTGCTCTACGAATGCCTCACCGGGGCACGGCCCTATCCGGCCGACAGTCTGGAGCAGCAGATCGCCGGGCACATGGTGTCGCCGGCGCCGAAGCCGTCGGAATCCAATGCGCGCCTTGCCCCTTTCGACGAGGTCATCGAGAAGGGCATGGCCAAGAAGCCGGCCAAGCGGTACCAGACCGGTGCCGAGTTGGCGGCCGCCGCGCGGCGTGCGTTGACGGCGCCGGTGCGGGTCACCGGCTCGGGCCGGCATACCGCGGCGCGCCCGGCCGGCCGGCGCACCGGCCGTCTGCCGCAACGGGCCCTGCTGGCGGCGGGGGTGCTGGCGGTGGTCGGCGCCGGTGCGGTGGCGGCGTGGATGTGGTGGGATTCGCGGTCGGCGCAGGACTGGCCCGACGGTGCGGTGCCGGCCATCGCGGCCGGCGTGCCCGCCGACATCCGCGAAGCCGGCAAGCTGGTGATCGGGGTCAATGTTCCGTACGCGCCCAACGAGTTCACCAACTCCGATGGGGAGATCGTCGGCTTCGACGTCGACCTGATGGATGCCGTCACCCGCACCATGGGCCTGTCCCCGGAGTACCGGGAGACGGAGTTCGACGACATCCTGCCGGCGGTGCGGGACGGTTCACTCGATGTCGGCATGTCGTCGGTCACCGACACCCTGGACCGGCAGAAGGTGGTCGACTTCGTCACCTACTTCGAGGCGGGCACGCTGTGGGCGCAGCGCAAGGACTCCTCGGTCGACCCGTCCGCCGCATGCGGTCTGCGGGTTGGTGTGGCGAACAGCGTGATTCAGGAGACCGTGGAGATCCCGGCCAAGAGCGACGAGTGCGTGGCGGCCGGGCTGGCGCCGATCGAGAAGGTGGTCTTCGCCCGCCAGGACGATGTGACCGCCGCGCTGATCGCCGGGGACATCGATGCCATGTCCGCGGATTCACCGGTCACCGGGTTCGCGATCAAGCTCTCGGGTGGGGCGCTGGTACCGGCGGGTTCGGTGTTCGACTCGGCTCCCTACGGGTGGCCGGTCGCCAAGGGCTCGGAGTTGGCCGGGTCGCTGCTGCGCGCTCTGGAGCATCTGGTCGAGACCGGGGAGTACAAGACCATCGCGACCATGTGGGGGGTCGAGCGCGGGATCATCGCCGACCCGAAGATCAACGGGGCCCAACGTTAGTCAACGTTGTCCCGGATCGGTCAGCGCTTCTTGAGATTGAGTGCGTCATCGGCCGCTGAACGGCCTGCCGAGTCCGCGCGCTTGGCTGCCCGCTTCTCTTTCAAGGACTTGCCGGATTTCCTGGTCATGCTCTGACGTGGAGACTTGTCGGCCATGATGGCCCCTTCGATGAGGGGGCCTGTAGCGGTCCCTGTCCCTCGACGATACACGTTGACACCACCCTGGGCGCGGCGTTGACTGGAGATACGGCCGAGTGAATTTAATTGCGAGTTCGCGAATTTCACGCCCGGCCGGCAGAGAGATGATCATGACGACACACATCACCGGTGCCCGAGTCATCGGCAACCACGCCGACATGGGCCCGCAGAAGCCGAAGATCGATCGGGTCACGCTGCTCGACATCGTGCGTGCCGGAAAACGCCGCCGCGCGGCCCAGTGGGATGAGGATTGCGCCGAGTCGCGGTGGAGTTCCGAGGGCGGCGCAGGGCTTGGAATCTGATTTTCTCAATCGGTGCGTAGCCGTACCATCCGGGTCGTCGAACTTTCGTCCAGTTCGACGATATCGGCGCGGGAGCGCAGGAAATCACTGAAAGATTTGAAACCCAAAGACTTTTCGCTGAACGATGGGTCCATTCGCTTCATCTGGGCCTTCACCGCCGAATTGTGCAGCCAGTCCACGTCGTCCTTTTCCAGGCCGATTCGCAGGGCGCGTGTCAGCAGCGCGGTGGCGGCGGGTTGTGGGTCCGGTTCGGCCTCGGTTTCTGGTTCTGGTTCTGGTTCGCTGGGCTCGACCTTCTTGGAGCGTCTAGCCGGCTTCTTCGGCTCGGCAACGGGTTCAGGTTCGAATACCGGCACCCCCGGCAGGGCGTCGTAGACGACGAAATCATCGCACGCGGCGGCCAGCGCGCGGCTCGATGACCCCGCCACTCCTATGCCCACCACATAACGGCCGAGCCGTTTGCAGCGCTGGGCCAACGGGATGTAGTCCGAATCGCCGGCCACGATCACCACGTGGGTCAGATCGGGTAGCCGGAACATGTCCTCGACCGTGTCGACAGCCAGCCGGATATCGGCGCCGTTCTTACCGTAGGCGGCCGCGGGGAACAGTTGGACCAGGTCGACGGCTCGGCCCACCAGCTGCCGGCGGTAGCCGGCATTCACCTCCGCCGACCAGTCCGCGTAGGCCCGGGTGAGCACGAGTGTCCCGAACGAGGATGCGAAGTCCAGTACCGCGCCGACATCAACGGTCGCGCGGTCCAAGCGCGCGGCCTCCAGACCCTTGGCTTTGTCGCGTTGAAAAGAATTGCGCCCGTTTACCTGGTCATATCGCGAGATGACGATGTTATCGAAGTCGAGATAGACCGCGACCCGAGCGGCGGCGATGTCTGTCATGACCCCAGTCTTGCTCATCGGGGTGGCCCTGTGGCGCGGACGGTCGTTCGAGCCTAGGCTTGGGAGCGACGAACTCAGGTGGCCCGGACCCTGCCGCCGGTTGAGACGGATCGGGAACCAGGTGGCAATCAGTGACATCGCGTCGTACGCGAACCTGTCCGCAGCCGACGTGGAGTCGTTCGGGGCCGAACTGGATCTGGTACGCAGGGACGTTGCGGAGTCCCTCGGGGCGCGGGACGCGGCCTACATCCGGCGGGTGATCATCTTCCAGCGCACGTTGGACGTGGTGGCCCGGTTGCTGATCGCCGGGAGCCGTTCCAGGGGCGGATGGCTGGCCGGCACGTTCTCCCTGGCATACGCGAAATCCATCGAGAACATGGAGATCGGTCACAATGTCAGTCACGGCCAGTGGGACTGGATGAACGATCCGGAAATCCACTCCAACACCTGGGAATGGGACATGGTGGGCCCGTCGGCGCACTGGCGGTACTCGCACAACTACCGCCATCACGTGTTCAGCAATGTGCTCGGCGTGGACGATGATCTCGGGTTCGGGGTACTGCGGGTGACCCGCGATCAGCCGTGGAAGCGTGACCACCTGCTGCAGCCGCTGCGGAACTTGCTGCTGGCCGCCGTCTTCGAGTGGGGGATCGCCCGGCACGGATTTCATTCCGAACAGCAACGAGTCACTACCGAGGGTGAGAAGCGTGCGGTGGCTCGGGAAATGTACGCCAAGGTTCGCCGGCAGATCGTCAAGGATTACCTCCTGCTGCCGGCGTTGAGCCTGCGTAGGTGGCGCAGGACCCTGGCCGCCAACGCCACCGCCAATCTGCTGCGCAACCTGTGGGCCTACGTGGTGATCTTCTGCGGGCATTTCCCCGACGGCGTGCAGCAGTTCACCCCCGAATCCCTGCGTGCCGAGACCAGGGCGCATTGGTATCTGCGGCAGATGTTGGGTGCTGCCAACTTCAAAGCCGGTCCGGTACTGGCGTTTTCGTCCGGACACCTCTGTTATCAGATCGAGCACCACTTGTTCCCGGACCTGCCGAGCAATCGCTATGCACAGATCAGCGCACGGGTGCGTGAGCTGTGTGGCAAGTACGACATCCCTTACACCATCGGGTCGCTGCCCTGTCAGTATCTGCAGACGGTGCGGACCAACTTCCGCCTCGCGTTGCCCGATGGCGGGTGGGCCGCCCTTGCCGGGCGACCGATCCGGGTCACACCTTGAAGGTGTCGGTGCTCTTGTCGTCGACCTGCCGCACGTTGTTCTCTGCCTGCTCGATATGGCCCTCGTTGCGCAGCCGACGATTGTCCGTGGCCCACCCGACGTATCTCTTGGTGGCCACTGTTGCGCCCTTGAGTCTGTTGCCGCATCGCCTCTGTGCGATTGCCGGCCGTGAATCCCTTTGCGGGCGTTTGATTTGACGCTACACCTGATCGGGGCGCGGGCGTGTCGACTAAGATCAGGTCCGGTCTGGGGAAGGCGGAGTTCCCGGTGAAGGACGACACGACCGCGGCGGCAGCCGATCTGCAGGCCGGCCTGAGCCGGCTCGCCGGCCTGGTCGCCGACAGTCTCGGTTTGCCGCAGGTGTTGGCAGAGGTGGCTGGGTCGGCCGTCCGCGCAATACCGGGCGCCGACGGTGCCGGGGTGACGCTGCTGTGCGGTGAACCGCACGACCGGACGGTGGTGGCACGGGCGGCCAGCGTGCCGTTCGTCACCGAGGTCGACGCTATCCAGTACCAGACACTGAGCGAGGGGCCCGGCCTAACCGCCGTGGAGCTGCGGCGCGCCGTCTGGTCGGGGTCGCTGGGCGGTGACCGGTCGTGGCCGCGGTTCGGCCCGCGGGTGGGCCGGATGGGGGTGCACAGCGCCCTGGCGTTGCCGCTGACCGTAGCGGACCAGGTGGTCGGCGCGATCACCGTGTATGCGTACGGCAAGGACAGTTTCGGTGGGCACGCCGCCGAGTTCGGAGAACTTTTCGCAAAGCCTGCTGCGGTCGCAGTGCACAACGCCCGAATCCTCGCCGACGCGCTGACGCTGACCGATCAGTTGCGGGCGGCGCTGTCAACGCGGCCGGTGATCGATCAGGCGATCGGGATCATCCGGTCGCGCACGGGTCGCAGTGCCGCCGAGGCGTTCGCGCAGTTGCGTGCGGTGAGTCAGGCCGAACAACGCAAACTGGCCGAAGTTGCCGAACGGGTTGTCGACGAGGCCGTCCGCAGGGCCCGCCTCCGCCCACGCTGACCAGGTGAATGCGGGTCAGGAGGTGTAACGTGGAGGAAGTTGGGACCCCAGCCGGTCCGGGATGAGTCAGCTGTCCGCCGTTGAACTCGCCGAGCGATCGCTCGCGCCGGACATTCAGGTGTCATCCGTCTGTTTGGATCACCGTTGACCATTGCCCCCATCGCTTCCAGTTTTCACGTTTCGCGTACCCCGGTGTGGGAGCGCTCGCGCCCACGCGTTCCTTCCATCGGCCTGCTCAGCACCTATCCGCCCACGCCGTGCGGCCTGGCAAATTTCAGCGCGGCACTTGTCGATGGCCTGTCTGCCAACGGCTCCCAGGTCAACGTGGTGCGGGTGGCCGACGGGTCACCCAGCCTCAGCGATCGCGTCGTCGGCGAGTTGACCAACGGATCTCCCGCGTCCGTCACTCGATGTGCAGACCTGCTCAGCGGTAGTGACGTCGCGATCATTCAGCACGAGTTCGGGATCTACGGTGGTACAGACGGCGATGAAGTCATCGATATACTTGGCGCCCTTCGAATTCCGTCGATCGTCGTGCTGCACACGGTGCCCAGAGACCCGACCCCGCATCAGCGTTGGGTGCTGGCGTCCGTGATGGCGCTGGCCGATCGCGTGGTCGTGATGTCCGTGGCGGCCAGAGCGCTGCTGGGTGCCGGATTCGATGTCGAGCACAAGGTCTCCATGATCCCGCACGGTTCGTCCGCCCCCACCCGAGCGCCCAACAAGCGTGACGGGCGGCCGACATTGTTGACGTGGGGCTTGCTCGGCCCGGGCAAGGGTGTCGAGCGGGTCATCGACTCGATGAAATCTCTGCAGGACCTCCCGGGTAACCCGCGGTACCTGATCGCCGGGCGCACGCATCCGAAGGTGCTGGCCGCCGACGGTGAGGCCTACCGGGATGCGCGCACGGAGCAGGCGAAGCGGGTAGGGGTCGCGGGGTCGGTGTCTTTCGACCCGACCTACCGCAGCACGGCATCGCTGTCGGCTCTCGCGCAGACCTCTGCGTTGGTGGTGCTGCCGTACGACTCCACCGAACAGGTGACGTCCGGGGTGCTGGTGGACGCGATCGCCAGCGGCCGTCCGGTTGTCGCGACGGCCTTCCCGCATGCGGTGGAACTGCTCGGTACCGGTGCCGGTTTGGTCGTCGACCACGATGATCCGGATGCCATGACCTCAGCACTGCGATCCGTCCTGTCCGATCCCCGGCTGGCCGGGGGCATGGCGGCGGAGGCGCGTCGGCTGGCGCCCACCATGGCCTGGCCGGTGATAGCCAGTTCCTATCAGGCTGTGGCGCAACGACTCATCGCGAAGCAAGCGGCCCGCTCGTGGCGCCGATAACGGTGCGGTTCGACCACCTGCTGCGCATCTCCGATCAGCACGGCACGTTCGAACACGCACTCGGCGCAGAACCCCGGCGCGAACACGGGTACTGCACCGACGATATGGCCAGGGTGCTCGTTGTGACCAGTCGTCAGCCCGAGCCCGACGCAACCGTGCGCGCGCTCGAGCGGGTGGCGGTGCGGTTTCTCGATGAGGCGCAGGCGTATTCCGGCGGGTGCCGCAACCGGATGGACGTCAACGGGCGGTGGACCGACTCGTACGCTCTGGAGGACTGCTGGGGCAGGTGTCTGTGGGGCCTGGGCACGGCCGCCGCGCACAGTGACACCGGGCTGATCCGCAGGCTGTCGGTGGTGCAGTTCGAGCGGGCCGCACATGCGCGTTCGCGCTGGCCGCGCGCGATGGCATTCGCCGCGGTGGGAGCCGCGGAGTTGCTCAGCGTCGATCCGGCGAACAAGGCAGCCCGATCCTTGCTCAAGGACTATGTCACCGTTCTGCCCGAACCGACCGGTGACGACGACTGGCCGTGGCCCGAGAAACGGCTCACCTATGCCAATGCGATCCTCGCCGAGGCGATGATCGCTGCCGGCGGTGCGCTCGATGACGCGGCGTTGTGTCAGCGCGGGCTGGACCTGCTCGGCTGGCTCATCGAACGGGATACCGGCGACGGTCATCTGTCACCCACTCCGGCCGGCGGCTGGTCCGCCGGCGAGCCGAGGCCCGCCTTCGACCAGCAGCCGATCGAGGTGTCCTCGCTGGCCGACGCCTGCGCGCGCGCCGCAACCATGGATGCGGCTGCGATCTGGCCGGATACCGTACGGGCGGCCGTCGCCTGGTTCCAGGGTGACAACGACGCCGGCATGCTGATGTGGGATCCGGACAGCGGTGCGGGTTTCGACGGACTGCAGCGCGATGGGGTGAACATGAACAGGGGCGCGGAGTCGACGCTCGCGATGCTGTCCACCTTCCAGCAGGCGCAGCGCTTCGCCGGTGTCCCGCAATGACCCTGACCTGGGACACGCTGGTCACCCGGAGCCCGCAACGACTCGAGGCGGACCGTTCCCGGGTCCTCACCCAGCTGTTCGTCCCCGGCCAGGAAGGTTTCGAGGACCGGGAGTCACGGTCGGGGGCGGTGCTGAGACGGATCTTCGCACTCGACGAGAGCGAGGTTCAGGCGGCGCTCGATGATGTCATCGCACGTTTCGCCGGGCGCCACAGAAATCTCGAAGTCACGTTCGGCCGGCACGCGCGTGAGCTCGCCGACCGGCTCGATCCCGATCTCGAACTGTCCCAAGCGCGAATATTGTTGCTGGGCGCAACCTTCACCAACGAGGTCGCCAGCGAGGGTGCGGCGCTGTGCAATCCGAGCATGGTGGCCCATCCTGATCAGGGTGGTGTCGCGGCGGGCTGCCTGCGCTTCGTGATGAGCGTCCGTGGGATCGGCGAGGGGCACCGATCGTCCATCGGGTTCCGCACCGGAACCGTCGACGGGGCCGGTCGGGTACACGTCGAGGATGCGGTGCCGTTCGCCACGGCGGGTACGGTCACGCCGACGCTGCTCGACGCGGCGGCGTTCCGCAGCGAGCTCGTCGGCCGCAATGATGCCGAGGAAGCAGCCGGGTTCGTGTTCGGTGCACTCGGGGAATCGTTCACCCGGTTTGATCTGGACGAGCAGTTGGACCGACTGCACGATCACCGCGCCACCCGGGGCCATGCCCTGGCCACCATCGAACAGATCCGGACGCTTGCAGATCGTAGCTATGCGCTCGAATTCCCTTCGGCCACAGCGCTTTCTGAGCGTGTGCTGTGGCCGGTCACCGCGGCCGAAGCGGTCGGGATGGAGGACGCGCGGTTCGTGCGCTTCGTTGAGGACGACGGAACGGTCATCTACCACGCCACCTACACCGCCTACAGCGGTTCACGGATCAGTCAGCAGTTGTTGACCACCACCGATTTCCGATCGTTCACGTCGGTGCCGATGGTCGGTCGGGCTGCCGCGAACAAGGGGCTGGCGCTGTTCCCGCGCCGTATCGGTGGGCGATACGCCGGGATGTCCAGGTCGGACCGCGAGTCCAACATGGTGGCCTACACCGATGATCTGTCGGTGTGGGACACGACAGCGCCCTGTCAGCATTCGATGCAGGCTTGGGAGGCCCTGCAGCTGGGCAACTGCGGCCCGCCGATCGAAACCGAGGAGGGATGGCTGGTGCTCACTCACGGTGTGGGGCCGATGCGCACCTACCGGATCGGGGCGATCCTGCTCGACCTGGACGATCCGACCCGCATGATCGGCCGGCTGGCCGAGCCGCTACTGAGTCCCGCCGCCGGCGAGCAGGACGGCTATGTGCCCAACGTCGTGTACTCGTGTGGGGGATTGGTGCACGCCGACACGCTGGTGCTGCCGTACGGCATCGGCGACGCCGCGATCGGCATCGCCACCGTGCCGCTGTCGATGTTGCTGTCCGCGCTGCGTCGGTGACCCCGCGGATTTAGGTTAGCTCCTCTAACTGAGCCAGCTGGCGGGTAGTGCTGCGTCGATCTAACAAAATATTCGTTCCGCACCGCGAAACCGGCCGGTGCACTGGGCAAATGCGCGTAAGCAACCGACGCGAAACCGATGCCCGATTGAATGTGATTCATCGCACGTCGTGCGCTACATTGTGACGGCAGTCATACGAAAGGGTTGGACATGAGCGGTGTACTCCTCGCCATTGTGATGGTCTTGCTGGGCGCCGGTTCCATCGCCGCCGTCGTCGCCGCCGCCGTGCTCGGATACGGCACGATCGCGCTGGCGATCGGCATCATCTCCAGCGCAGCCTTCGCCGCGAAGACGGTCTGACCCGCCCGTTCTCAGGGCCGCTGCCGCAGTCGCGGCCCCAGCCCCGTTGCGCGTACCGCCTGCCGGTCGATCGCCGCGCGCACCTCGGCCTCTGAACCCACCACGCGCACCCGGCTCTTCGCCCGGGTGACAGCGGTGTAGAACAGCTCCCTGGTCAGCAACCGGGAGTCCTCCGGGGGCAGCAGCACTGTCACCTCGTCGGCCTGGCTGCCCTGGGACTTGTGGATCGTCATCGCGTGCATGGTCTCCACCTCGACGAGGCGGCCCGGCGTGAACGACAGCCCACCGATCGCGACCCGCAGCCCGTCCGGCGCGGCCACCGTCACCCCGGTGTCCCCGTTGTACAGCTTGAGGCCATAGTCGTTGGCGGTCACCAGGATCGGGCGGCCGGCGTACCACGTCGACCACAGCGGCTCACCGGTCGCCTCGGTCAGCCAGCGCTCCACCTGACGATTCCAGTGCGCCACCCCGAACGGCCCACGCCGGTGCGCGCACAGCAGCCGGTGCTCGTCCAGCGTCGCCGCCGCGGTGGCGGCATCGCCGAGGACGCATGCCTCCCGCAGCCGAAGTGCCTGCGGCAGCAACACATCCCGCAACGAGTGTGCCGACGGCAGCCACTCGATGTGCTCGTCACCGGCCCGCAACACCTCCAGCGCCGCGTCCGCATCCCCGGCGCGCACCGCGGCGGCCAGCTCGCCGATGGCCGCACCGAACCGGTGCGAGGTCGTCAACGACGCCACCCGCGAGGCGCCCAGTCCGTCCACCAGATCCGCCAGCACCGCGCCGGCCTCCACCGAGGCCAGCTGATCCGGGTCGCCCACCAGCAGCAGCCGGGTCTGCGGGCGCACAGCCTCCAGCAGCCGGGCCATCATGGTCAGCGACACCATCGAGGTCTCGTCGACGACGATGACATCGTGCGGCAACCGATTACCGCGATGGTGCCGGAACCGCGACGAGGTGTCCGGGCGTGCCCCGAGCAGCCGGTGCAGCGTGGTGGCCCGCAAGCCGGCCAGCCGGGCGCGGTCCTGCGGGTCGAGTTCGTCGACCTGCAACTGCACCGCCTCCTGCAACCGCGCCGCCGCCTTCCCAGTCGGTGCGGCCAGCGCGATCCGCGGCGACGGACGGCCCGCGAGCGCGGCCTGCTCGGCCAGCAACGCCAGCAGCCGCGCCACGGTCGTCGTCTTGCCGGTTCCCGGCCCGCCGGTGAGCACGGTAAGTCCCTGGGACAACGCCACTTTGGCCGCGGTGCGCTGTTCGGCGTACTGGTCGGGGAACAGTCGCAACACGTCGGGCGCCTCCCCGGGTGGGACGGTGCCCACCAGCGCCAGCACATCGGCGCACACCTGCTGTTCCTCCAGCCAGTAGCGGTCCAGATACAGCAGGTCACCGAAGAGGCGCAGCACCGGCGGCGTGGCGGCCAGCGGGCTCGCCGCCACCGCCGCCAGCCACGCATCGGGCTGCAGTCCCACCGACGGCGCCGCCTCGCGCAGATCCACGCACACCGACCCGCCGCGCAGGGCGCGCACCACCAGGCGCACGGCCAGCGCCACCTCCTCGGAGCTCTCCCCGGCCAACGCCGTCAACCGTTGGGCCACCTGGATATCGGCGGGCTCGAAGTCGATGTCGATGGTCATGCATGCCCCAACAGGTCGGCGACGGCGATCACCAGCGCGGCCGGCGGTGCCCAGCTGAACACTCCGGCCGGATGCCCGTCCTGCGTCGGGGTGTGCGCACCGCACATGCCCCGCACGAACAGGTAGAGCACCCCGCCGAGATGCCGGTCCGGGTCGTAACCGGGCAGCCGCCAGGACAGATACCGGTGCAGCACCACGCTGTACAGCAGCGCCTGCAACGGATAGTCCGAGTGCAGCATGGCCTCGGCCATCCGCTCGCGGCCGTAGTCGGCGGCGGTCAGCGGTGCGTCGGCGACCCCCAGCCAGTTCGTCTTGTAATCGACCACAAGGTATTTGGAAACCTGGTTCTCGGTAATGCGCAGCACCGCGTCCACCGACCCGGACAGATACCCGCGCAGGGGCTGGCGGCCCAGCGCCCCGGCCGAGAGCCGCGCCGCGTAGGACGCCATCGGGTCGTCGGCGCTCAGGTGCTCGGCCAGCAGTGCGCCGACATCGGCCAGTCGGGCGAACCCGTGGGCCGCGCTGTCCCCGCCGGCCATCGGGAACTCGAAGTCCAGCTCCCGCAACCGGTCGGCCAATCCGATCCGGCGCAGCGTCACGCCGGGCGCCAGCGGGCCCAGATCGGTGTCGTGCATCGGTACCAGGGCGGCGGCCAACTCGGCGGGTTCGACGGTCACCGGCCAGCGTTCGGCATGGCGGCGCACGTGCTGCTCCAGTTCGGCGGCCAGGTCACCGGCCAGCGGATCGGCGGTCTCCAGCACCGCATGCACCAGGGATCCGAAGGCGGCGCCGGTCGGCAGGTCGGCCATCGGAGACGGCACATCCGCACCGGTTGCCGGTGCCACCAGAGGGATGTCGGCCACCTCGTCATCGAGTTCGGCGACCTCGGGTTCGCTGGACACCGGGGATTCCTCGGCGGCGCGCAGCAGACCCGAGTACGAGGTGCGCCGCCACGAGGTGTCGATGGCGCGGTGGAAGTGGCGCACCGCCAGACCGGTGGGCGCGGGCCCGGGCACCGGCGGGATGATCGGCTCGACCGCCGATTCCTCCAGCACCGGGCCGCCGGCCTGCTCCCAGGCCCGCAACCGGGCCAGCGCGTCGGCGTCGGAGATCTTGGCGGGACTGCACACCGCGGGCACCTCGGCCTCACCGGGCGCGCGGCCGCGCAGCAGCCGGGACAGCCCCCCGTTGGGTTCATCCCAGGACGGCGCCCACCATGCCACCACCTGCGAGCAGGCCCGGGTCAGCGCCACGTAGGTGAGCCGGGAGTCGTTGGCTGCGGCCTCGGCCTTCCCGGTGCGCAGCACGATCGGGTCGGGTTCGCCGACGTGCAGGCAGCGTGCCCCGTTGTCGTGGTAGAGCACCGGATTCGGGTCCGGCGAATACCGGTTGAAGGCGAACGGCAGGTACACGATCGGGTACTGCAGTCCCTTGGACACCCACACCGTCATGATCTGCACGGCGGCGGCGTCGCTGTCCAGGCGACGGTTGCGTTCGGCGGACCCGGTGTCCTCACCCGCCTGGGTGCGCAACCAGTCCCGCAGCGCCGGCAGCCCGAAGCCCTCCCGGTGCGCGGCGTCCTGCAGCAGCTGCGTGACGTGGGCCAGGTCGGTCATCAACCGTTCCCCGCCCTGCCAGGACAGCACCTGCTTGCCCATCCCCGCCAGCTGAGCGGCCTCGAACACCGCGGCCACCCCACGCTCGCGGGCGTGCCCGGCCCAGCTGCGCAGTTCCTCCGCCACCCTGTCTGTCAGTGAGTCTCCGCCGGCGGCAAGGGATTCCGCGGTCTCCCGGAAGAACATGGTCGCCGCTGCCGCGCGTACCAGGCCGGGGCGGTGCGGTTGCTCGAACGCCTCCAGCAGGCACAGCCAGTCCTGGGCGGCGGCCGAGGCGAACACATTGGAGTCCCCGGTGTACACCGCGGGGATCCCGGCCGAGGCGAGCGCGGCGTCGCAGGCCCGGGCGTCCTTGTGGGTCTCCACGATGACGGCGATGTCGCGGGCCTGCAGCGGGCGCCCGGCGAAGGTCGCGCCGCTGCTCAGCAGCGCGCCGATGTCGGCGGCCAGGTCGCGGCCGATGTGTTCGCGCAACCGGTCGATGCCGATGGTGCGGGTGCTCTTGGTCCCGCGGGTCACCACCCGCAGCCGGAACGGATCGTTGCGCGGAGCCCCGGCCAGCCGGTGTCCCTGATGGTGCGCTTTGACGTCGTGCACGACGATGCCCGGCCCGCCCAGTTGGGCGCCGCCCAGCACCACCTGTAACCGGTCCACCAGGGCGGCGTCGCTGCGCCAGTTGATGCCCAGGGTCTGCTTGTCCCCGGCGGTTTCGGCGGCGCGCAGGTAGGTGTCGATGTCGCCGCCGCGGAACGCGTAGATGGCCTGCTTCGGGTCGCCGATCAGGATCAGCGTCGACGCTCCGGCGAACGCCCGCTCGATCACCTGCCACTGCACCGGGTCGGTGTCCTGGAACTCGTCGACCATGACCACCGGCCAGCGCTGCGGCATCCGCACCCGCGCCGCCGAATCGGGGTCGGCCAGCGCGTCGGCCAACCGGGTCAGCAGATCGTCGTAGCCCAGCACGCCGCGGCGGCGCTTGCGGATCTCCAACTCCTCGAGCACGCTTCGCGCGAAGCTCAGGCACTCCGCGGTCAGCGAGTCCGGGTCGGCCTCGGTCGGGCGCAGTTCGGTGGCCGGGTTGCGCACCACCTGGGTGGCCAGCTTCTGGGCGTCCCGGTAGCTCAGGAGGGGATTGTCGGTCTCGTTGCCGAACCGCGCCAGGTACAGATCGTCGACGATCTCGGACACCAATTCGTCGAGGCTTTCCACCAGCGTGACACCGCTGTCGCTGTCCCCGGCCACGCCGAGCGATTTCAGCACGATGTGGCAGAACTGGTGGGTGGTCGCGATGGTGGCGGCGTCGAATCCGGCCAGCGCATCGCGCAGCCGTAGCCGGCGGGCGTCGTGATCCTGCGCGATCAGGTGACGTAGCAGATCGTTGTCGGCGGCGGACGGATCCTCGAAAGCGGCCAGCGCGCTGACGATCTGGCCGCGCACCCGCTCGCGCAGTTCCTGGCTGGCGGCCCGGCCGAACGTGATGAGCAGCATCTCGTCGAGCCTGGCCCGGCCCTCGGCGACCATCCGGGTCACCAGACCGGCCAACGCGAACGTCTTACCGGTGCCGGCGCTGGCCTCCAGCACGGTGGTCGAGGCCGGGGCGGGCAGCGGCCCGGTCAGGTCGAAGGTGCACACCTGCGGACTCACGCGGTTGCCTCGCAAGCTCGGCTCCCACGTGTCGATCTACGGTTCACTCCGCAAGCGTCGCTCACGGCGCCACCCCCTCGGCGTGCAGCAGCGGTACCCACAACCGCTGCGCGTACTCGTCGAGGCCGACCAGTTCGCTCAGGTCCGGGTCGCGGCCCCACACCCGGGTGATGGCCGGGTCGTCGCGTTCGTTGCGCCACCGGTAGGTCGCCGCCTGCGCCGGGTCGTCACCGACGTAGCGGGCGCCGGCCCACGCGTAGGAGGTCTTGATCGGCAGCGGCAACGGGCGGCGCCGACCCTCGTCGTACATGTCGACCAGGTCCCGCAGCACGCCGACCGAGTCGTTCGGGCCATCCAGGCTCTGGGTGCGCGGCGCGGTGCCGCGCGGCGGCCTGCCGATGCATACCGCCGAGAACCGCTGGCCCCGCTGAGCGGTCAACGCCAACAACGGAATCCAGGAGGCCAGCAGATGCTGGCCGCCGAGCTTGGAATAGGTGACGCTGACCAGCCGGTCGGTGAACACGGAGTTCACCGTCCCGGTCAGCCGGCGACCTTCGCCGAGATCGATGTCCACGTCGAACGCCTGCCCGTCGGCGCGGCGGTGGCGCAACGCCTCGGCGGCCAGCAGCGCCACCTGATCGCGCAGCGCCACGGCCCGGCGCCAGCCGAGCTTGCCCGGCGGCAGTGTGCCGCGCCGCCATTCGGCCTGCTGGGCGTCCTGCGGGGTCATGCCGCGCATGATGTCGCCGAGCATCCGGTCACCGACCGTCCACTCGGCCAGCGCGTCGATCTCCACCGGCATCACATCCGACACCCCGTCCACCTCCCAGGGCAGGGTGTAGTCCAGCGCGCGGAAGAAACCCTTCACCGGGTTCTTGAAGAAGGCGATCAGGTCCGCCAGCGACACATCGGTGGGCGGCGGGGCCGGCAGTGGACCGGACACGAACACCGGTTGCGGGGCGCGCCGGCCGGCCATCGAGCGGGCCGTGTCCAGCACGGTGGGGTCGAAGGTGAACGGTGCGTCCGGGATCAGCGCGCCGGGCTGCACGTTCTGAACATCGAAGGGCTGCAACGGGTGCCGGGTCACCAGCTCCTCGACGCCGGCCGCGGAGACGGCCAGGGTGTCGAGCAGTTCGGCGATCGGCACCGCCGGGGGGCGCGGTTGTCCGGTGTACTCGTTGGCCCCGGTGTAGGTGATGACCAACGTCTGGGTGGCCGCGCCGATGGCGTCGAGCAGCAGCTGACGGTCCTCGGAGCGGATATCGCGCTCGCCGGTCACCGGGTCGCGGGCCAGTACGTCGTCCCCGTCGACCGCACCGAGCCGGGGGAAGACTCCGTCGTCGAGCCCGACCAGGCACACCACCCGGTGCGGTACCGAACGCATCGGGACCATGGTGCACACCGTCAGGGTGCCGGTGCGGAAGTTGGCGCGGGTCGGCCGGCCGGCCAGATGCCGGCCCAGTAGCGCGCGGATATCGCTCAGCCGCAACAGCACCGAGGGATCGGATCGGTCGGCGATGTCGGCGAACTCGCGCTGCACCTGGGCCGCGGGCCACTCCTCCTCGTCGAGGGCCAGCGCCTCGATACCTGCGGTGAGCGCCTGCAGCCAGTCCGACAGCGGCCGGGTGCCGCTCAGCGCGTGGATGGTGTCGGTGAGCTTCTGCACGAAGTCGGCGAACCGCCCGGCCAGCTCGACCCGGTTGCTGCTGACGTCGTCGAGCGGCAGCGTGGTGCCCAGCCAGGCCCGCGAATCCTCGGACATGGCGACCCCGGCCAGCACCCGGTCGACACCGAATCGCCAGGTGTTGTGCAGGAATTCGACGCCATAGGGTGCGCGGTGCGGCTGGTCCAGTCCCCACCGGATATTGGCCTCACGCACCCAGGCGGTGATGGCGTCCAGGTCGTCATCGGTGAAGCTGAACCGCGCCCGCACCGGTGCGGCGGCGGCCAGGTTGAGCACCTCGCTGGCGCCGGCCCGTCCACCCGCGAGGGCCAGCAGCTGCGCGGCGACGGCGAGCAGCGGATTCGTCTGGACCAGGGCGCGGTCGGCCAGCCGGACCCGCAGCCGGTGCGCCGGGTGCGCATTGCGGACCACCTCGCCCAGGCCGAAACCGGCGGTGATCAGTGGTGCGTAGGTCTCGATGTCCGGGCACATCACCAGGATGTCGCGCGGCTCCAGGGTCGGGTCGTCGGCGAGCAGGCCGAGCAGGACCTCGCGCAGCACGTCGATCTGGCGGGCCGGGCCGTGACAGGCGTGCACCTGCACCGAGCGGTCGGCCGGGTGATGGGTGCGGCCCTCGGGGCGGATGGCGTCGGCGGCGATGTCGGACTGCAGCCAGCCGAGCAGGGTATCGGGATGGGTTGCGGTGGGCAAGAATTCGTCGGTATCGGGCGCAGGCAGGCCGCGTTGCAGTTCGCGCAGGTCGCGGCCCAGGGTGGCCAGTAGGGGGTGCCCGACAACGCGGTGGCTGGTGTCCTCCCGGCGCGGGACCGGTTGATTGATGTCCTGAAGGGCCTGCCAGAGCGGTTGGCTGGGGTGCGGCAGCCACAGGTGCAGGTCGTGGTGGGTGGCCAGCGCGCCGAGGAGTTCGATCTCGGTGGACGGCAACCGGGTGTGCCCGAACAGTGACAGCCGTTCGGGCAGGTCGCTGGGGGAGTCCCGAAGCCGGGCAAGGGTTTCGGCATGCCGAACGTGCGGGGCCGGTGCGTCGATGCGCTGCACCAGCTTGTCCCACAGCGGGCGCTGCCAGGCCAGGTCGGACGGCAGGTCGGCCCAGTCGAGGAGCAGCCGTGGGCGTTGGCGTGCGTAGGAGGAGAACAACCCGGCCAGTCGGCGCGCGACGGCGTAGCGGCGGCCCTGGCGCAGTTCGCGTTCCTCGCCGGCGGCGAAATGGCCGAGGTGGTTGGCCAGGGTGGCGCACCAGGGCTCGTCGAGGCTGTCGTCGATGACCGCCAGCAGCGGCCACACCATGGCGTCGGCGGCCCAGGGGTCTGAGTCCGCGGTATCGGTCAGTTCGGCGATCAGCGAGCGTGGGTTGCGGAACTGGACGTTCGCGCACACGCCGAGGCGGTTGGACAGCCGCTGGCTGAGCCAGCGCTCCACCCCCTTGGCCGGCACCAGCACCAGTTCGGTGGCGAACGGGTCGGCCGACGGCTGCGCGAGCAGTGCGCCCAGACCGTCGGCGAGCTGATCCGTCCGCTCCGCGCGGTGCAGGTGCAAGGCCATCGGCGCTAGCGTAGTGCGCGGGTCCGACAGGGGTGTGCGGTCACCGGCAACTCACTTGCGTGGCTCCGGAGAGTGGGCATGGGCACGGATCACCCCACCCCGGACACAGCCGGGGCGGGGTGGACGAGCGTTACG
This sequence comes from Mycolicibacterium diernhoferi, assembly GCF_019456655.1. Lineage (NCBI taxonomy): Bacteria > Bacillati > Actinomycetota > Actinomycetes > Mycobacteriales > Mycobacteriaceae > Mycobacterium > Mycolicibacterium diernhoferi. The sequence goes on from NZ_CP080332.1 coordinate 1,104,177, forward strand.
CCTGGGACATCCCGAATTCGGCTGCCAGCCCGTCGATCCCGGCCTGGATCGCCGCGATCGCCGATTCGCGGGCCTTCAGCTTGCTCGCCACATGCGCCTTGAGGTGCAGGGTGCCGGCGTACTCGGCGGCCACCTCCTGCGCGCGGGACAGCACCGCATCGCGTTCCACGATCTCCTCGAGCCAGCCGGCGGCGATCGCCTCATCCCCGGCATACACCGCGGCCACCGACACCGCCCGCGAGTACGCCGGGGGTGTCAGCCGCATCCGCATGATCTCCAGCGCCGCCACCGGCAACGTCATCCCGATCGCCACCTCGTTGGCCTGGCAGCGTGAGCGCTCCGACCCCACCCGGTGATCGCCGCTGAGCAGCAGGAACGATCCCATCGCGATCGCGGGCCCGGTCGCGGCCATCACGACGGGCACCGGGAACGTCAACAGCCGGATGGCCAGTTCGAAACCGCCGGAGAGCATCCCGTGCCCGGCCGCCACATCGCCTGAGGCGAACACGCTCAGCTCGAACCCGGCGCTGAATACCCGCTCGTTGCCGGCCAGCACCAGGGCCTTCACCGTGCCGGCGGCGATGTCGGTCTCGGCCTGATCCAGGGCCGCGGCGATGGAGGCCTGCATCGCGGGGGACAGCGCGTTGACCTTGCCGTCGTCGAGGGTGACGGTCGCAACGGCTTCGTGCACAGCGTAAGTGGCAGTCATACCGCCGGACACTACTGAGCGCGGTGCGAGATTCCGATGGCGGGGCTGGAGTGATGCCGCCCGCTCGGCGCCTCCTGCCCGATCCAGGGGAAGTCCAGCTCGGTGGTCTCGTCGGACTGGCTTGTCCGCCAACGGTCCTGGGTTTCGCGCACGGCCCGGTTCATCCGGTCGATCTCGGCGCGGAACACCTCGGGCCGGGTCTCCTTGGCGGCGTAGTGGAAATAGGTCAGGACGCTGCGCAGCAGTTCCAGCTTCTGCTTCTCCCGCTTGGCCAGATCGTGGGTCGTCATCAACTCCAGCCGCTGGACCGGCTGCAGTGTCGCCCAGTCCAGCACCACCGACGACTCGTAGGTCTGCCGGTCCGCCGAACGCCGCGCACCCGGGCGGTCCGCGTACCGCAGGATGCCCTCGAACCGGGACCCGATCTGCCCGCCGAACTGTTCCCGGCTGATCGCGGAGTCCCAGACAGTTCGCCACTCTTGGCCGGGCGCGAGTTGGCCGAGTTCGCTGGGGAATCGAAGTTCGGCGATGTCGGGCAGGCCGTCGGCGGGCCCGTCCTCGTACCGTCCGACGGTCAGCGGCTCGTCGGAATGGAAGCGGATGTCGTGTGCGGCGGACTTGCCGAAGTTGCGCACCACCAGCTCGATGACGTGCCAGTCCGACGGGTGTGGCTCCATGTACATCACCACATGGGGCCGCAGCTCATCGCGTTTGAGCTGGCGATTTCGCCTGAGCGCGCGGGCGGTGAACAGCAACGCGGCCAATCCGAGCGCCAACCCTGCCCACGCCGCGGCCGTCAGCCATCCCGTCGACCCGAGGCCGCTCAGATCGGCCCACCGATCCTTGAACCATTCCACCGCGTCCCCGCCTGTTCGTCCGATTGTGCTTCGGACACTAGCGGTTCGCTGAGAATCTGGTAACCGCGGATCCAGATTTAGCTGGCTGTGGCCAGGGTGTGTGGTTGCAGCGGGGCGACCGGTCCGGCGGTCAGCAGTCGCTCACCGCGGTCCAGCCAGTCCCCGTCGGCCCACTGGACGCGGGCGGGCAGCCGGCGCCAGTACCCCGGATGGGTCCGTACGTGCATCTGGACGCTGGCGTGCACGACGGCGTTGTCGGGCAGCCGGCGTAAACCCAGATTCAGTGCCGAACTCTCGGCCTCCACGTGCGCCGACGGTGCCCGGTGCACCCGCAGCCCGGCCCGTTCGGCGCCGTCGAGCATCCAGTCCAGGGTGAGCGGGCTGGAGACGATGTCGCGGTGCGATCCGCGGAACCACACCTCGTCGACACCCTCGACATGCTGTGGGGGCCGGGCGGCGTCGATCGCCAATGCGTGCCGGCCCGCGACCACGTTGACCGGTCCCGCCGTGCCGCGGACGCGGACGGTGTCCCACAAGCCGAGGAACCGGACCGTCAGGGTGATGTCGTCGCGCTCGGCCAAGCCGGCGGCGACCTCGGTGACGTGGCGCCATTCCTGCGCGGTGCGCGCGGTACGGGGCAGGGCGTAGGTGGCCAGCATGTAGCTGCGCAGTTCGCCGTCGAGCACGCCGATGGTGCCGAGCAGTCGGGTCAGCGCCTGCGCGCACGCCGCGCCGCTGCCTGCCCCGAAGACGAAGACGTCATCGCCGGGCTGCCAGTGGTCGACGAGATGGGTGTAGGCCGACGCCACGGCGGCCCGGGCGTCCTCGGGACGGCGGTTGGTGTACTGCCGCCAGCCAACTTGGCCGGCCTGGTCGATCAGCCGGAAGAGGGTGGTGGCATTGCTTTCACCGGAGTGGTCGAAACACAGCACGATGTTCTTCACGGCGACCCCCGGTGGTGCGATTCAAACGAACCTAGCGAACAATTCTGCCAACCTGCCCGGTGCTTACCAAGGCGTGATCTCGCTGATTCCCCACATGACTTCAACGAAATTTAGCGTCAGAATGCTAGCCCGCTGCGGAATCAGTTGTCTGTCCGCCAACTGACGTACATGTCAGTTCTTCCCGGGCAAAATGTGTCAGGAAAGCGGGATGACGCCGCCCTCGCTGGCGAGGTCGCCGTGCACCTCGATGGACTCCGGTGCGGTGCCGGGCGGTACGTCGAAGGCGAAGGCAACGTCGACGGGCTGGCCCGGGTAGAGCACGGCCGAGATGCCGCCGAGGTAGAAGGTGCTCTCGGTCTCGGGGGTGTAGGTCTGTCCGCCGGCGGTGAGTATTTGCTGGTCGGCGAGGAACGTCGCGGGAAGTTCGCCGTTGTTGAGCAGGGTCAGGCGCACCACGACGAACTCACCGGTGGCCGACTTGGTGAGCAGCTCGTTCTCCACCGCAGACACCGTCGGGGTGACCTCGAAGCCATTGCTGGTGATGGTGACCTCACCGTCGACGACCTGCGCTCCGCCCCCGGTCGGGGTCTCTGCGGCGGCCGAGGACTGGTCGGCGGAATTCGTTGCGGGACCCGCCGTCCCAGTGACCTCGGAGGTCTCGTCTGCCCCGGTGGCCTCAGACGTGTCGGAGTCCGCGCCCCTGGACGTGAGCGCCCAGATGAGCACGCCGACCAGCACGACGACCAGGGCGCCGATGCCGATCAGGTAGACCTTGGCCGGGCGGCCGCCGGATTCGCCGGGCGCCGGCTCGGTCAGTGGGACGGTCGCGGTGGGCTGACCCGGCAGGGGCTCCTCGGGGGCCGGCGGCACGAACTGGGCGACATCGCTCTCCGGTGCGAGGCCCTCCGGGGCGACCGGTTCCTCGACCGCAGCGGTCGGTTCCGGCGCCGGCGCGGTCTCGGATACGTCGACCGGTTCGGTGGGCTCGGCGGGCGCGGGCGCGGGCTCGGGGGACTCGACCGACTCGGTGGGCTGGAAATCCTCGGCGGCCGGCTCGGGCTCGACAGGCTCGGGCTCCTCGGTGGGCGGCTCGGCCTTACCGGCCTCCTCCCAGGAGGGCATCTCCATGTCCTCCTCCGGCCACGGGGGCAATTCCGCAGGCCAGGCGGATGTTTCTGCGGTGGATTCCGGGGCGTCGGGGCGCTGGGCGGTCCACTCCGCGCCGTCCCAATAGCGTTGACCACCGGATCCGTCGGGATCCGGGTACCAGCCGGCCGTGGTCGGCGGTGTCGTCATGCGGGGTTTCCTCCCTATGCGCGCCACCGGGGCGCTCTGACCTCGAAGAATAGTCCAGGCGCATGCACGCCGCGAGAGTATGGCCCGGTCAGCCGCCCATCAGCATGCGCCACTGATCAAGATTGCTGGCCCGGTAGACGTAGTTGGACCGCTTCACATCCGAGAGCGGCGCACTGGGCTCCGCCGAATACCAGTGACCTGGGAACACCGTCGGATCGCCGGACAGCTTCGACAGCGCCTGCAGGCTGTGGAACATCTCGTCGACGTTGCCACCCGGGAAATCGGTGCGCCCGCAGCCCTCCAGGAACAACGTGTCCCCGGCGACCAGTCGGCCGTCGAGCAGGAAGCACTGGCTGCCCGGGGTGTGCCCGGGGGTGTGCAGCAACTCGATCTCGATGTCGCCGACGTTGACCTTGTCGCCGTGCTGGTGCGAGCTCAGTTCGCTCATCGCGATCCCGGTGACTCGCGAAACCCATTCGGCCTCATGGGCGTTGACGTGCACCGGCACGCTGACCCGCTCCAGCAGCTCGGCCACCCCGGCCAGCGTGAAGCCCATCATGGTGCCGCCGACGTGGTCGGGGTGGTGGTGGCTGACCAGCACACCGGACAGTCGCATGCCGTCGGCTTCCAGCGTGTCGACGAGCTCGCCGGCCGCGTACGCCGGGTCGACGAGCATCGCGTCACCGGTCTCGCGGTCGCCGATCAGATAGGCGAAGTTGCGCATCTGCTGGGCGATCGGATCGCCGGCCGCGAAGTCACGGCCGGACAGCAACTGACGGAAATACAGGCGATCTTCTCCGGAAGACATGGCGACACTCTATGGGGCGCGCTCGTGCGTCCATAACCGCAGTTACCGGCGGCGCACCCCGGAGACCGCCGAGCGGGGCAGCCGGCCGGCGCGGGAATGCCCGGCAAACCGGTCCCCGTCGAGGTGCACGTCGAACTCCAGATGCAGCCGCATCGGCCTGGTGATGGACTGCCGCCAGGTCACGTGCGCGCCATCGGCGACGATGTCGGACAGCGCCACGGTTTCGTGCCTGCCCGCGGCGGATCCGCTGAGCAGCCCGTCGTGCTCGGTGAAGGTGTAGCGGACCTCCATCGATCCGATCGGTGTCTTGATCCGGACGTCCCAGTCCCCGGTGATACCCATGCTCACCAGGCCTGCGGGGCACGGCCGGTGTTCGTCCACACCGTGCCGCGCCGTTCGAAGGCGAACATCTGCTCGACGGCCAGCGCGATCCGCGGCCCGTAGCCGCGGTGCAGCAGATACAGGGCCAGATCCAGCCCCGAGGTCACCCCGCCCGCGCTGATCAGATCGCCGTCGTCGACAACCCGGGCGGGCACCGGGACGGCGCCGGTCGCCTCCAGCACGTCGACCCCGAGGTGATGGGTGGTGGCATGCCGGCCCTCGATCAACCCGGCCATCGCCAACGCCAGCGACCCGCCGCACACCGTGGCGACCGTGACGGCCGGGTTGTCCAGTGCGGTGCGGATCAACGGCACGGCATCGGTGTCGCCGAAGCGGGCCAACAGCACCGGGATGGTCGCCACCGCGTCGGGGTCCCCCTCCATCGGGCCGACGGCCCCGGGCACGATCACGAAGCCGGGCCGGGACGGATCGAGGGTGGCGGTGGCGTGCAGGGTCAGTCCGCGGGAGCCGCTGACCACGGCGCGGGGCCCCTCGGCGGAGACGAGTTCGACGGTGAGTTCACCGCCGAGGTAATCGCTTCCGGCGACCAGGACTTCGTAGGGGGCGATGACGTCGAGCGGGTCGAACCCGTCGAACAACACGATCTGTGCGTACATGGCTTTCATCGTGGTGGGCCGAGAGTGTTTCGGGCAGTGGCTGACGAGTCACGCTGCGCCACGATCTGGCCACGCTCAGCCCGCCTGCTTCTCCCGAAATGTGTTGCGGTAGCTCTGCGGAGCGACCCCGCTGAGCCGGCGGAACTGCTCTCGGAAGTTGGCCGGTGAACTGAATCCCACGGTGCGGCCGATCCTTTCGACGCCGTGGGCGGAGTGTTCGAGAAGTTCCTGGGCGTGCCGGACACGCACCCCGTTGACCCACTGCATCGGGGTCTGGCCGACCTCGGCCTGGAAGCGTCGGCTCAGGGTCCGCACGCTCATCGCGGCGTGGTTGGCGATATCGGTCAGGGTGAGGTCGCGGTGGGCGTTGCGCTCGATCCAGGCCAGTACCGCGTCCAGTTCGGTTGCGGCGCCGATGGTGTTGGCCGGCAGGGTGTTCCGGACGATGAACTGGGCCTGTCCGCCGCTGCGGTGCAGGGGTGCCACCGCGAGGCGGGCGGAGGTCGCCGCGGCGGCGGCCCCGTGGTCCTGCGCCACCATGTGCAGGCACAGATCCAGCCCGGCCGACGCGCCGGCCGAGCTGAGGATCTGGCCTTCGTCGATGTAGAGCACGTCGGGGTCGAGGTCGACATCGGGATAGGTGACGCGGAACAGATCGGCGGCCATCCAGTGCGTGGTGGCGCGCAGCCCGTCGAGCAGGCCGGCCGCGGCCAGCACGAAGGCACCGGTGCAGATCGACGCGATGCGGGCACCCGCGATGTGCGCTGCGCGCAGCGCGTCGAGCACCTCGGGGGACACCTCGGCGACGGCGTCGTTGCGGCCGGGCACGATGACGGTGTCGGCGCCGGCCAGCGCATCCAGGCCGTGATCGGTGCCGATGCGCAGCGGCCCGGCCGGCACCAGCGGTTCGGTGCCGCACACCAGCAGCCGGTAGCCCGGCGTGCCGTCGGGCAGGGTCGCCCGGCCGAACACCTCGACCGGGACACTCAGGTCGAACGCGATCACGTCGTCCAACGCCAGGATCGCCACCGTGCGCATGGGCGGACCCTAACAGCGGTGCTCGGCGGTGGTCGGCCGATCGCCCCACGGTGCCGCGCGCACCATCTCCGGGAAGGTCACCGACGGGCCGTTGATGACCTGGTGCACGTGCGCCGGGAACGAGAACGGCGGGGCCTTGTCCGGGTCGGCCAGCGTGCCGCGGGCGATCTCCTCGGCGATGGCGAAACCGAGGTCGTGGCGGGGCCAGGCCGCGTGCACCCGGTCGGCGAACCCGGCCGGCAGGGCGTCCGCGCCGAAGCCGTTGATGTCCAGGGAGATGCCGGCGAAGGACACCGCCTGGACCGGGCCGAAGCGGTGTGCCAGCCCGACGCTGGTGTGCAGGGCGATGGCCTGCCACACCGGGGCGCTGCGGTCCTCGGTCATCCCGTGCTCGCTCAGGAACCGGGTTGCGGCGTCGGCGCCGTCGACCTCGAAGCGCTGGTGGCCGCCGCCGTATTCGGTCAGGCCCAGGTCGTGCAGCAGGCAGGCCAGAAACACCAGCTCCTCGTCGTAGGCGATGCGCTGGGCGCCGGCGAGTTCGCGGGCGAACAGATAACTGCGGACGCAGTGGTTGGTGAGGAAGGTGGGGGAGACCGTCACCGCCAATTGCATTGCCGCCGAGCAGATGTCGGTGTCCGGGAGGTTCCAGGCCGTGGTGTCGATGTCCATGTCGTCATGGTGCTCGGCCTGCGGTGACCGCGATAGTGGCCAGATGGCCATCCTCCGCTGAAATCTGGCCACGGCGGCGTCGTCGCTGGTGGAAAAACCGCACGAAATCGCGTGTTTAACCGCACACCGAAAAAAGTCGCATGCCAGATGCAGGATTTGTAGCGTCATCGCCATGCAACTCACCCGGTTCACCGATCTGGGGCTGCGCACCATGATGCTGCTGGCCGCGGGTGATGCGGCCGACCGCCGCATCACCACCCGCACCATCGCCGTCGGCGCGAGCGCATCCGAGCATCACATCGCCAAAGCCGTGGCGCGTCTTGTCGAACTGGGCATGGTCAACGCCCGCCGTGGCCGGGTGGGCGGGCTCTCGCTGACCGAAGACGGTCGCACGGTGTCGGTGGGCTGGCTGGTGCGCCGGCTGGAAGGGGACGCCGAAGTCATCGACTGCGACGGCGGCAGCCCGTGCCCGCTGATCGCCGGGTGCCGGCTGCGCCGGGTGCTCGCCGAGGCCAAGGAGGCCTTCTACCGCGCACTGGACAACCACACCCTCGAAGACCTGGCCGGCAGCGGCTTGCTGCCGGTCGTGACCATCCCGCTGGAAAGGACCACCACATGACCGTCGTCGCTGCCCCCGAGGAACTGCAGCCCGCCCACGCCGAGATCGTCACGGCCACGCTGCCCTTGATCGGGGCCAACATCGATGCGATCACCCGGGCCTTCTACCGGCGGCTCTTCGATGCCCACCCGGCGCTGATCCGCAACCTGTTCAACCGGGGCAACCAGGCCCAGGGTGCCCAGCAGCGTGCCCTGGCCGCGTCGATCGCGACGTTCGCGACCCACCTGGTGAACCCCGACCTGCCGCACCCGGCCGAACTGCTGTCCCGGATCGGGCACAAGCACGCCTCGCTGGGGGTGACCGCCGAGCAGTACCCGATCGTGCACGAGCACCTGTTCGCAGGGATCGTCGAGGTGCTCGGCGCCGACACCGTCACCGCCGAGGTGGCCGAGGCCTGGGACCGGGTCTACTGGATCATGGCGCAGACGCTGATCGACCTGGAACACGCGCTCTACGCCGAGGCCGGGGTGCCCGACGGGGATGTCTACCGTCGCGCGCAGGTGAGCGCCCGGGTCGACGACCCGTCCGGGGCGGTGCTGGTGACGGTCACCGGCGTGGACGCCGATTTCGGTGCGGGACAATACGTTTCGGTGGGCGTGACGCTGCCGGACGGGGCCCGTCAGCTGCGGCAGTACAGCCTGGTCAACAAGGGTGGCACCGGTGAGCTGACGTTCGCGGTCAAGCCCGCCGGCGAGGTGTCGGAGTGGATCCGGGACAACCTGCGGGTCGGCGATCAGCTCGACATCACGCTGCCGTTCGGTGATCTGCCCGCCCCGGCGCCGGGTGTCCCGCTGGTGCTCATCTCGGCCGGTATCGGAATCACCCCGATGATCTCGATCCTGGAGACGCTGGACGCCGACGCCCGGGTGCAGGTGCTGCACGCCGACCGCAGCAGCCAGGCCCACCCGTTGCGGGAGCGTCAGCGCGAACTGCTGGCCGACCTGCCCCACGCGACGCTGGACGTCTGGTACGAGGACGGCGGTGACGGTGCCCACCCCGGGTTCCTGACCCTGGACGGGATCGTGCTGCCGGCCGACGCCGAGGTGTACCTGTGCGGCGCGGACGGCTTCGTGCGGGCGGTGCGGGACCAGCTGCTGGCCCGTGGCGTGACCCGGGTGCACTGCGAGCTGTTCAGCCCCAACGACTGGCTGCTGTCCTAGTTCGCAGCGCGATACTGAACCCACGTAGGTCCGGACAGCTGGACGCCTACGTGGGTTCAGTCGCATGTGCCGGCAGTTATCCACAGGGCGGCTGCGATGTCCGGCTCTGTCGGTCGGGGGTGCCAGCATCCGGCCATGGGGGTTGTGATCGGCAGTGAGGCATTGGCCGCGGGCAGGGTGACCCGGCACGGGTTGCGGACGCGCTACACGCGGCTCTTCCCGGACGTGTACGGCCCGGCGAACCCCTCGGTCTGGGATAAGGCGCGCGCGGCGTGGCTCTGGTCGGGCAGGCGCGGGGTCGTCGCGGGTGTGGCGGCATCAGCGCTGCACCATGCGAAATGGGTCGATGACGACGTCCCGATCGAACTGCTGTGGCGCAACACCCATCCGCCCGCGGGCTTGATCGTCCGCAATGAGGGCTACACCGCTGAGGACGGTGACGCCGACGCGGTGGGGCGGGTCGCGACCGCCTTGTTCAGGCGTGGGTGGCGTGCCGCGTAGACGTGGTTTCAGTCTGGTGGGGGATCGGGCTCGCTGGGCTGAAGTCAGGTAGTGCTGGGGCACGAACCGTCGACCTGGCTTCAGTCTGGGCGGCGCGGAGGCGTGCGGGAGCCCGAAAAAGGCCCCAAAACCGGCCAACTACCAGGCGTTTTGGCTCCACCGACGCCGGGAATGTACCCTCTTTAAGGCCCTACGGCCGAAGGTAGTGCAGGCCCCCTTAGCTCAGTCGGTAGAGCGTTTCCATGGTAAGGAAAAGGTCAACGGTTCGATTCCGTTAGGGGGCTCGGTAGACGCCCGGCGGCTCCCGCCCGCGTCGATCGGGGCGGTGTAGCTCAGCTGGTTAGAGCGCACGACTCATAATCGTGAGGTCGGGGGATCGAGTCCCCCCACCGCTACAGGTAGAACAACGAGAGGCAAGAGACGTGGCGTCGAGTACCGACGTACGGCCGAAGATCACTTTGGCCTGCGAGGTGTGCAAGCACCGTAACTACATCACCAAGAAGAACCGGCGGAACGATCCCGATCGCCTGGAGATCAAGAAGTTCTGCCCGAACTGCGGTCACCACCAGCCCCACAAAGAGTCGCGTTAACTCTTAGTCGTGACTCTGTCGGAGAAGATCGTCGGGAGGCATTTCCGGTATTCCGACGCCTACGAGGTCGGTCGCGAGAAGATCCGCGAACACGCCCTCGCCGTCAAGAACGACGATGCGTTCTACTTCGATGAGGCTGTCGCCGCCGAGCTCGGGCATGACTCGCTGCCGGCGCCGCTGACGTTCATCTGCATCTTCGGTTACACGGCTCAGTTGGCTTTCTTCGAAGACGCGGGAATCAGCATCAAGGACGCTCAGATCGTCCAGGTGGATCAGGCGCTGAAATTCCTACGGCCCATCCGGGCCGGCGACAAATTGTATTGCGACGTCTACGTGGACTCGGTCCGGCAGGCGCACGGCACCGACATCATCGTCACCAAGAACATCATCACCAATGACAGCGGTGACATCGTTCAGGAGGCCTACACGACCCTCGCGGGGCGTTCAGGCGACGGAGAAGAGGGTTTTTCAGATGGCACTGCGTGAATTCAGTTCGGTCAGCGTCGGCGACACCCTTCCCGAGAAGGTGATCCCGCTGACCCGCCAGGACCTGGTGAACTACGCCGGCGTGTCCGGCGATTTGAACCCGATCCACTGGGACGACGAGATCGCCAAGCAGGTCGGTCTGGACACCGCCATCGCGCACGGCATGCTCACCATGGGCCTCGGTGGCGGCTACGTCACCTCCTGGGTGGGTGACCCGGCCGCGGTGACCGAGTACAACGTGCGGTTCACCGCTGTGGTGCCGGTCCCCAACGACGGTGTGGGCGCCGAGATCGTGTTCAACGGCCGGGTGAAGTCCGTCGACCCGGAGGCCAAGTCCGTGACGATCGCCATCTCCGCGACCACCGGCGGGAAGAAGATCTTCGGCCGCGCCATCGCGACCGCGAAGTTGGCCTGATATGGCGTTGAAGGCAGACATCCTCGGGATGGTCTACAAGTACCCCGAGGTCTTCGTGGTGGGCCGCGAACAGGTCAAGCAGTTCGCCCTGGCCGTGAAGTCTCCCGATCCCGCCTCGTTGTCCGAGGAGGCCGCTGCCGAGCTCGGCCACGATTCGCTGGTGGCGGGCCCGACGTTCGTCTCGATCGTCGCGCTGCTGGTGCAGCAGGACTTCTTCCGCAACGTGGATGTCGGCATGGAGACCATGCAGATCATCCAGGTCGATCAGCGGTTCGTGTACCACCGGCCGATCCGGGCCGGCGACCGCCTGCATGCCGAGCTGGAGGTCAAGTCGGTGGAGAGCCGGTTCGGCGCCGACATCGTGGTGACGCGCAACGTGCTGACCGACGATGACGGCGGGCTGATCATGGAGGCGTTCACCACGCTGATGGGTCACGAGGGCGACAACTCGGTGTCGGTGCGTTACGACCGCGAGACCGGCCAGGTCTTGCGGGCGGCAGCAGGGGATTAGCAAGTAGTACTTGGGCCGTTGTACACTCGGCTCTCGGGGTTTTCCCACTACAGCGCGCTGTCCGTCGGTTCGGAAATCGGCCGGTCGGGGAGCGCGTCACTGTGTGAGGCCTCGAACGAAGGGGCGTAGCTCAATTGGCAGAGCAGCGGTCTCCAAAACCGCAGGTTGCAGGTTCAAGTCCTGTCGCCCCTGCTCAACTGAATACTCGACAAGTGTGGACACTGGAAGGTGACCACACGTAACCAGACGAAAGGCATGCGGTGAGCGACGATCAACCGCCTCTGGGGCCTTCGGCAGGCGAGGGGCCGGTGGACGGCGGGACAAGCGGTTCCGCCGGGGCTCCCGCCGGACCGCTGCGTCCCTCGGGGAAGCGGTCGCGACGCACGGCAGCCGAGCCGGCCGGAGGCGCCGTTGCGGTGTCCGAGTCCGACGACGCGGACGACGCCGGGGCCGACGAGAAGCCGGCCAAGCGAACGAAGACGGCCAAGGCCGCCAAGTCGACCGACGGTGCGCGTCTGAACCCGTTCGCCTTTGTCTGGAACTACCTCAAACAGGTCGTCGGGGAACTGCGCAAGGTCATCTGGCCGAACCGCAAACAGATGGTCACGTACACCACGGTTGTCTTGGTGTTCCTGGCCTTTATGGTGGCGATGATCGGTGGTGTCGACCTCGGGCTGGCCAAGCTCGTGTCGCTCATCTTCGGCTGACCCACGTATTGAGAGAGGACTGACAACCGTGACTAGCTTCGACGGCGACGATCAACTCGACGCCGAAACGCCTTCGGGTGAAGCCGTCGACGTAATCGACGAGACGCCTGCGGCTGACGAAGCCGGTGAGACCCCGGTGGAGACAGAGGCCGCTGAGCCTACGGAGGCCGCAGAGGAGGCCGCTCCAGAGGACGAGGATCCGGCCGTCGCCCTGAAGAAGGATCTGCGGACCCGTCCGGGCAACTGGTACGTCATCCATTCGTACGCCGGTTACGAGAACAAGGTGAAGGCCAACCTCGAGACCCGCGTGCAGAACCTCGACGTCGGCGATTACATCTTCCAGGTGGAGGTGCCGACCGAAGAGGTCACCGAGATCAAGAACGGCCAGCGCAAGCAGGTCAACCGCAAGGTGCTGCCGGGTTACATCCTGGTGCGCATGGAGCTCAACGACGAGTCCTGGGGCGCGGTTCGCAACACCCCCGGTGTCACCGGGTTCGTGGGTGCGACGTCCAAGCCGTCCCCGCTGTCGCTGGACGACGTGGTGAAGTTCCTGCTGCCGCCGGCCGCGGCGAAGAAGCCCGGCAAGGCTGCCGCAGCGGCCGCCGCGTCGTCCGAGGCCACCCTGGAGCGTCCGGAGATCCTGGTCGACTTCGAGGTCGGCGAGTCCGTCACCGTCATGGACGGTCCGTTCGCGACGCTGCCCGCGTCCATCAGCGAGGTCAACGCCGAGCAGCAGAAGCTCAAGGTGCTGGTGTCGATCTTCGGTCGTGAGACGCCCGTTGAGCTGACGTTCACGCAGGTCGCGAAGATTTAGTTTTCGGGCCCGGATATCGGCCGGGCCCATCGAGAGAAGGAAAAACCACAGCATGGCCCCGAAGAAGAAGGTCGCCGGGCTGATCAAGCTGCAGATCCAGGCCGGGCAGGCCAACCCCGCCCCGCCGGTCGGTCCTGCACTCGGCCAGCACGGCGTCAACATCATGGAATTCTGCAAGGCGTACAACGCCGCGACCGAGTCGCAGCGCGGGAACGTCATCCCCGTAGAGATCACCGTCTACGAGGACCGCACCTTCACGTTCGCGCTGAAGACCCCGCCCGCCGCCAAGCTGCTGCTCAAGGCCGCAGGCGTGCAGAAGGGTTCCGGCACCCCGCACACCACCAAGGTCGCCAAGGTGACCTGGGACCAGGTGCGCGAGATCGCCGAGACCAAGAAGGAAGATCTCAACGCCAACGACATCGACGCTGCCGCGAAGATCATCGCCGGCACCGCTCGGTCCATGGGCATCACGGTCGAGTAGTACGACAAAGCAATTCCGTGGGAGAGCCCGCTTCGGCTCGCAACCACGACCTCTGAAACTGGAGAACACATGAGCAAGAACAGCAAGGCTTACCGCGAAGCCGCCGCGAAGGTGGATCGCGACAATCTCTACACCCCGCTCCAGGCCGCAAAGCTGGCCAAGGAGACCTCGTCGAAGAACCAGGACGCGACCGTCGAGGTGGCGATCCGTCTGGGTGTCGACCCCCGCAAGGCAGACCAGATGGTGCGCGGCACCGTCAACCTGCCGCACGGCACCGGTAAGACGGCCCGTGTCGCGGTGTTCGCGGTGGGAGAGAAGGCCGAGCAGGCTGCCGCTGCAGGCGCCGATATCGTCGGCAGCGATGACCTGATCGAGAAGATCCAGGGCGGGTTCCTGGACTTCGACGCCGCGATCGCGACCCCCGACCAGATGGCCAAGGTCGGCCGCATTGCGCGCGTGCTGGGCCCGCGCGGTCTGATGCCGAACCCGAAGACCGGCACCGTGACGGCTGACGTCACCAAGGCGGTCAACGACATCAAGGGCGGCAAGATCAACTTCCGCGTCGACAAGCAGGCCAACCTGCACTTCGTGATCGGCAAGGCCTCCTTCGACGCGACCAAGCTCGCCGAGAACTACGGCGCCGCCCTCGAAGAGGTGCTGCGGGCCAAGCCGTCGTCCTCGAAGGGCCGCTACCTGAAGAAGGTCGTCGTCTCCACCACCACCGGCCCGGGCATCCCGGTCGACCCGGCGGTCACCCGCAACTTTGCGGTGGAGGAGCAGGCGTAAGCCGGATCCGACCGTGAGGTCAGAGGAGCAGGCGTAGTCCTGGTCTTTAGAACCAACACCCGAAACCCCGCCCTTGTGGCGGGGTTTCGGCGTTTCAGGGTTCCGTGGGGTCCAGCGGTATGGCGACGGTGGCCAGCAGCGCGCGGTGATCCGAACCCGGGACGTCGACGGAATGGATGGACTGCACCGCCGAATTGCGGGTCAGTACATGGTCGATGGCGATCACGGGCGGGATCCACGGGTGCGGGGAGTAGGTGGGCATGAAGCCGGCCCCGGTCTGGTTGACGGCGTCGCGGTAGCCGGTGGTGAGCAGATCGCGGAACTGCTTCATGTCGGCGGTGGCATTGAAGTCGCCGGCGATGATCACCGCGGCCGGGCCGGCGGTCTCGGCGTATTCGGTGAATTCGGTCTTTGCAGCGGTGATCCGGCGTTGCCAGGCGTCGAAAGTGTTGGCACCGGCCGCAAGCGGAGACGTCAGGTGCACGCTGGCCACCAGCGGGTTGTTCTGGACGCCGGGTACGCGCACCCGTGCGGCGATGAAGTTGTTCCGGTGTGTTGACCGGGGGAGCGCGGTGAGTGGATACCGGCTCCACAGGCCCATGCCTTTGGCGTTGGGCCGGGGTTCCAGGATGGAATACGGGAACACCTTGCGGATTCCTGCCTCGCGCAAGCGTGTGACGGCCTCGGCGGTCAGCTCGGAGACGGTGATGACGTCCGCGCTGCGGGTTGCGAGGTCGACGAAGAACGGCGCGTCCGCGTGACCCTTCTGGAGGTTCGAGGCGAGAACCCGAAGTTCGGTGGTCTCGGGGCCGCCGTCAGACGTGTGGCCCAGATAGAGCCACGGGATCTGGATCGCCAGGGCTGCCGTGAGCAGGATTGCCGCGGCGGCCGCCAGTACCTTTCTGCGGTAGAGAACCGCGATCACCAGCGCGGCGAACGATGCCAGGGGAGCGTAGGGCGCGCTGGCTGCGACGATGAGCGCCACCAGATTTGACAGCGACAGGGTCTGTGCGAGCAGCGCTGCTGCGCCGTACAGCAGCGCAGCAGTCGCCACGAAGGCCGGCAGCCGCGGAGGTCGCAGCCACCGCGATCGCGAGCGGTGGTGCTGGGAACGAGAACTCAGCGAGGACGGCAAAGTTCGACGATCGGGGGCAGTAGTGCGGCGATCTGTTCGCCGACGGTGGCGAACACCTCCCGACTCTGGCCGATGGGATCCGGAATGTCCGGAATCTGATCTTGAGCCAGGTGAGGCCGCAGATTAGCGAGTTCTGCAACAGAGTGTGCGTGAAGGTCCGTGATCAGGCGTGACGCCTCGGTCAGTGTGAAGGCACGGTGGAGCCGCTGCGGTGCCAGCTCCAGAACCGCGTCCCGATGCGCACGAGTCATCGTCAGGATGAGATCGGCCCCAGCCGCGATTTTCGCCGTCAGCTGCCTAGCAGCAAACCCATCGGAATCACCGCCCAGACCGTGCAAAACCTGTTCAGCTTCCGGGTGGACCGGGTGGCCTGTCACCGCCCGCGTGCCGGCGCTCGAGGTGGTGAACTCGGGGATGCCCTGGGCCGCTGCAAAGGCCGCGGCCAGGCGTTCGGCAGTGGGTGACCGGCAGATGTTCCCGGTGCAGACGAATAAGACGTGCAGGATGCGCTCCCTCGTGGTGGGCGGGTCCATATCGGTGGTCGGCTGCAGGTCGACTACGGCAGCCTACGGTCCAGTATCCCGTGTTTCCGAGCTGACGGACGGTACTGGGGCGTCGACCAACCTCGGCGTGATCCTGTGCGGCAAATTTCTGAGTGGACGGATCATCGCTCTACTCGATCCCCGTCCCCGGAATTCAGCAACGGTACCCCGGTGCCAGATCGAGGACGACGTGTCGCCGATGAATTGACGGTCATGGACAAGTTCGCGGTGCTCATCGTCGACTAGATCCCTCCACGTCAAGTGTTTGCTGGAGGATGCCCGGGTTGCCCAGGTGGTCTGATGGTTGGTCCTGTCGGCTTCATCTCTGCCGCGCCGAATGAGGTGAGTGTCTTCGTTGGGACCGTTCCGCGAATTGCTATCCCAGCAAACATCGATGGCTGGGTGTCAGGTACTTCCGTACCGGTTGTCGAAGGCGGAGTGGTGCATGTCGAACGATTGGAGGACGTCACGGTGAAAGGCGCTCTACCAGGATATTTGACCGCCGCAGCGATTCCATGACGACGTTTCTGGGTTAACTCTGGGAAAAATCCAGTTCCTGGCTGTCCAAGAGGTAAACATCCGACTAACATCCAGCTCAATGTATATTCACTCGTGCGGCTGGCCGACTGCCGTGGAAGATCCAGCGTGGTCAGCTGGCGGCGTACGAGCGAAGTGCTTTGGCAAAGTGATGACGCATAGCGACAGGGGACTGATGCGTATGACGACCGACCGAGGGCTCGCGTTGGCCGGCGTATGGGGGGCGATTGGCGATGCGAGCCGGATGCGGTTCGTAAATGGGATAACCAATTTGCCAGCTGACGAGGCCGTAAATAATAGCCTATTCGGCATGGACGCGCAGTCATGACGGTCGTAAACCCCAATCCGGCTTCCGTGCACCGCACCGCACCAGGGGGGAAGGCGGACCTCACCGCCGTCGGCCCCGGGGCGCAGGGGATGCCGGCGCAAGCTCAGCAGGTCGCCGAACTCCTTGTAAAAGGGCCGCTGCCTTACGTCTCCGGTCATGGTGTGCCCGCCGCACAGAGGAGGACTTCACGGAACCATGCGGTGCGCAACCGTCTCGGTCGTGTGCGGGCATGGATGGTGGTGCCGGTCGTTGATTTCGTCATGATGATGGTGCCACTCGCGTGGCGTCCCTGGCAGCCGCTGACGGTCTTGACTATGGCTGTCCTGGGCACACTTCTTCTGTCTGGCGGCACCCGTTACGTAGCCCCGCTACACCTCAGCGTCCTCGACGAGCTGCCGGCGATCGTGACGCGCCTTCTGGCGACGGTGGCTGCGGTCGCGGCTGTCGTTCTGCATCTGCATGCCAAGCCCCAGGTTCTGGTCTTTCTGGAGACCGCGTGTCAGGCCGTGGCGTTGGTGGTTATCGGGCGGGTCGTGACGACACGCCTGTGTGCGTGGGGCCGCCGACGTGGCATTGCCAAGCATCACACCGTGTTGATCGGTGGCGGGCCCACCGCGAAGGAACTCGCCAGAGTTCTCACGGAGCACCGGGAATACGGATTGGTGCCGGTCGGGTTCGTCGACGACAGTACGTCCTGCCCCGCGGCGGACCTCCTACCTCGCCTCGGTCGACTCGCAGACTTGGACATGGCACTCATCACCAGTGGCGCCGACACCATTCTGGTCGCCGATGGCGACTTCGATGAACGGGCACTGATTGACGCGGTGCGCACCAAGGTGGGCATGACGGCGGAACTGCTTGTGGTGCCGCGACTGCACCACTTCCACACGCTGACCGGCACGGCCGATCACATCGGGTCGATTCCGATCATGCGTATCCGGAACCCGAATCTCCATGGGCTTGCCCGGATCGGGAAACGGCTCTTCGATATTGTGTCGGCGGGTGCGGCTCTCATCGTCCTGTCGCCGGTGCTGGCGGTTGCCGCATTGGCTGTCCGGCTGGAGGGCGGACCCGGAGTGATCTTCAGGCAGAACAGAGTTGGCCGCGATGGGCGGGAGTTCGAACTACTGAAGTTCCGTTCGATGAGGCCGGCCAACGAGGCCGAGTCACAGACTCAGTGGAATGTCGCTTCCGACAACCGCGTTGGGCCAGTCGGAAAGTTCCTGCGGCGAACGTCGATCGACGAACTCCCGCAGCTCTGGAATATCTTCCGTGGCGATATGACCGTCGTCGGGCCCCGGCCTGAGCGCCCACATTTCGTTGAACAGTTCTCGTCGCAGTTTGACAGGTACGCACACCGTCACCGCGTACAGGTGGGGCTGACCGGCTTCGCTCAGGTCAGCGGACTCAAGGGTGATACGTCGATCGCCGACCGGTGCCGCTATGACAACTTCTACATCGAGAACTGGTCGCTCTGGCTGGATATCAAAATCATCATCCGGACCTTCCGCGCGGTCGTGCTCTACCGCGAACGGTGATCTCAGCCGATGTTGCCAAACAGGGTGTTCCCTCGGCAGGCCAGAACTCTTGAAGAGTGAGATACGTAGTCACGCTGTGGGACTGGCGGACTACGCGCCGCAAAAGCCGACTAGCTCCGATCGGAAGGGGTAGCGCGTCCGATGCTACTCGAATTGACTGACCTGCTGACTATCTCGTTGCTGCTGGGGGCTGTGGCGTGTGCTTTGGCGGTGATATACCCATACGCGGTGTATCCGGCTCTTCTTCTGCTCCTGAGAAAAAGGCCGATCGAGCGCGGTCGTCCCGACGCTGCCGATGGCAGACAGTTCAGCATGCTGTTCTGCGCCTTCAATGAAGCTGAGTCGATGCCTGCAAAGCTTGCGAACATGCGGGAGCTCAAAGCACGTTATCCGCAGCTGTCGATACATGCTTTCGATGATGGGTCGGACGACGGCACCGCCGACATGATCGAGCGTGACGCGCCATTCATCTCCCTGGTGAGAGGTGGTGGACGGAACGGAAAAGCCCACGGAATGAAGTTGCTTGCGGCTGCGGCGGACACGGAATACCTGGTCTTCACTGATGCGAACGTCCTTCTCGATCTTGACGCGCTAGACGCACTTGCAGCGTGTTACGCAGACCCGGCGGTGGGAGGAGTTTGCGGAGCTCTGAAGTACCTGGGTGCTGAGGGGTCTGCGACAGCATCGGTGGGAGGAAAGTACTGGCAGCTTGATGAGAAGTTGAAGGATCTGGAGTCGGCAACGGGAAGCGTTATGGGAGCGGACGGTTCGATCTTCTCGATCCGAAGGGCGCTCTATCCGCAATTTCCGGACACAGTTCTCGACGACCTCACCGTCTCGATGGAATGTGTGTTCCGGGGCTACCGTCTGGTGAAGTCGAACGATGTGATCGCCTACGAACGGCTGGTTTCCGCTCGATCCGACGAGTTCGCGAGGAAGATCCGGATTGCTGCGAGAGCGTTTGGGACTCACCGTTATCTCCGGGAGAAGCGACGTGAGATGTCGCGCGTCGACCGCTTCAAGTATGCCTCGCACAAGACGATTCGATGGTTCGGTGGCGCTTACTTGATTCTCGGGACAGTTCTGGGGATTGCCGCCGCAGCGATAGTGGCACCGATGTTGGGTCTTGCTCTGCTGTTGGTGCTCGCGCTGCTGCTGTCGTTGGGCTACCACTCGACCAGAGGGCCGCATTCCGCGGTTACCGAACTCGTGCTTGCGTTGATTGCGACCCTCGTCGGCGTGGTGCGTGCATTGCGCGGACAGACGATGGTGACGTGGAATCCGGCGAAATCACGTTCTCCGAGTGGGACATCGGCAAGCTGATTTCAGCGGACGACAACCAGTCTTGCGCGCGATCAGGTGGGCATCCCTCCGTGGGGGCAGACCGCCGGCGCCGGGCTCTGCAACCCGTTTACCGGCGGATTGACTTCAGGCCCGACCGAAATACCTCCGCATAGGCCCGCCGAAGTGGCGGGACGAGCAGTATTACCGCGGCGGTCACCCCGGCCATCACAGATACACCGATTGCAATTTGTCCCCAGGGATTATCGAGTTGGGCCCAATGCGTTATGGAGAATGCGGCAATTCCCCCCATTGCATTCGCGAAAAGGATCTGCACGGAGCTGCGGAACAGAGGACGCACATCCACACTTGAGGTGCGAGCGAGAAAAGCGAGAGCGATTGGCCACGCGATTGCATTACCCAGGGCGTAAGCCCAAGCGACCCCCTCTACACTGATAAGAGCGCCACCGATGATCAGCGCGATCGTAAGCGGTCGCGAAATCAGGGCCTGTTTGAGGTTGGTGCGTGTGAGGCCTAGAGCCAAGTAGCCCCATAGAATCGGATAGCTCAGCATTTGAAATACGCCGGCGATCGAGAGGATTCGGAATAGTTCGGCGGTCGGTAGCCATTCATCGCCGAGAACTATCTCAACCGCGGGCTCTGCGAGTGCGCCAAGGGCTATTAGCAGGAAAAGCATAGCTGCGAGTAGTGCGGACTGCGCTTTAGCAAGGTAAATATTGAACGTGCGAATATCGGCCTGTACTTTAGACAAGACCGGAAGTGCAACTCGCAGCAATGGGCTGGCTATCTGACTAAGCGGCAGGGTGAGTAACTGAAAGGCCCGATTGTAGTAACCAAGAGCAGTGGCACCGAATTGTTGACCGATCAAAATAGAGTCAATATTCTTGCTAGAGTAATTAAGAAGTTGGTAGCCGAAAAGATCCAATCCGAACCGGATGAATTTTCTGGTTTCTTCGCCCCGGTAATACCCACGAGGAAGCCATTTGGAGGTCATGCCGAGCACTGTCATCACAACGGCTGAGTTGATGACGAACTGGAAGACCAAAGCCCAGTATCCCCAGCCGGCCAGTCCTCCGATAATTCCGGCGGCGACGCCCGTTGTCAGCCCAGCAAGTTCGGCGACGACGAGTGACGTGAATGCCAGGGATCTCTGCAGGTTCGCGCGGAACTGCGCAGCGATGCCGTTGAAGAGGAAGGTGACGGCCAGGACCTGCGTGATCGCAACAAGCCGCGGGTCGCCATACAGGGAAGCGATGGACCAGGACGCCAGATAGGCTATCCCCCCGATAACCCCCCCTAATAATGTATTAAGCCAAAATAGATTGCTGCGTTGCTTGACCGAAAGATCCGCTGCTTGGACCGCTGCGGCAGAGAGTCCAAAGTCCCTCAGGATGTCGCCGACGCCAATAATAGCGATGACCATGGCGAGCAGGCCGAAATCTTCGGGCAGGAGTATGCGCGCCATAACAACGACGCCGATTGACTGCACCAAAATTCGAACGAATTGGCCACCCATGGTTATTGCAGCTCCGCGTGCTGCGCGCTTGCCTAAGTTCGGCGAAACCACATCTTCGTGGGAACTGGCCCCTGTGTTCCTTCTCATGAAAGGTCGCAGAGCGGTATTGCGATAATTGCGGACGCTGGTACGGAGTTCGACTCAGTGGCATTATCAGCCTGCGCGGGGTCTATTCTGGCACCGAGTGCTTGACCGTCGGGTTGGAACATCGTCTTACAGTAGCCTTCCCGTGGTTGTGGTTCCTGTAGCTGCACAGGATCGCGCCTGCCCTGAGGTACCTGAACAACGCGTGTGCTCGGTCGCAATACGGCATATGATGATGTTCACTGCGAGTTACAGCCTAATCGCGAATTTTGTGACTGGCGAGCCTCGGCCTGGTACTTCCGCCGAATAACTTGTCTGGAAGGCGCGAACATGGCTGGCTTTGGTGGTGCGAGGTCGCGTTACATGAAGCAAGATCATGCCCCGCGTACTTTGAGCGGTGACAGCTAGCATGTAAAAAGCGCGATCTCGCAACGGCAGCACTTGGGCGCGGGGATAGAGCAGGGAGGAACTAGCGAGAATGATTTTCGGCTACACCACGGGCGTATTTGACATGTTTCATATTGGCCACCTGCGTGTGCTCGAGCGGTCCAAAGCCCTGTGCGATCAGCTGATCGTCGGCATCACCACCGACGAACTCTCGCGCGAGCGAAAGCAGAAGCTGCCAGTCGTCTCGTTCGAGGAACGGAGACAGATCGTCGCGGCCCTTAGGTGCGTCGACATGACGGTGCCACAGACGTCTATGAACAAGCTGCTGGCATGGGAAGCGCTTCGGTTCAACAAGATGTTCGTCGGCGACGACTGGCGAGGAACAGACGTCTGGAACAACCTGGAGGTTCAATTTGAACCGCTCGGAGTCGAAATCGTCTACCTCCCGTACACGCAATCAACGTCGAGCACCAAGCTGCGTGATGCGTTGAACGGGTTGCACGGCTCGGATGCGTGATCATCAGGTGTTGACGGTTCTAGCTCGGCGGATCGTGCGGCGCGTGAAGCCATGGGTCGTTTGGCTGCTGTTGCTGACAACTCCGAAACGTCCGTATGTCGTCGTGCACGGCTATCCCGACTCAGAAGGCAACTCCGTCGAGATGGTTCGAGCGCTCGTGGATAGATATGGTGGAGGTGTATATCTCCTAGCGGATAGCCCTGTGACCGCGCGAAAAGTGTTACGGGACGCTCGGATTGATCAATCCGAGCGGGTCGCGATCCTCCAGTACAAATCGCTCCGAGCTCTTTTCCGATTCGTGACAGCCGAGGTCTCCCTGTTCACGCACGGTGTTTACGGCTGCCCGAGGCGAGTGCCTAGGAAGACCCTAGTGAACTTGTGGCATGGCGGGGGCATCAAGGTGGGAATAATGGCGGACGAGCGGGGTCGGCCATACGTGCACGCGGATTACTTGGTCGCGGCAACACGGTGGAAGGGCGCGATCATGGCGCGGCAGTGCCGCCTGCCAGATGGCGGCCTGCTGCTTACCGGCAATCCCCGGGTGGACCAGTTCGGAGAGGTTGATCCGGGAGCCCTGAAGAGTGTCGGTATAGACCCAGCCCGTCCGTTCGTAGTGTGGATGCCTACTTTCCGGCGAAGTACTCGGCAGCTCGCCACGTCGACAGGCGCGGAAGATCCCGGTGCCGACTTAGTCAACGCATCTGCCCAGGTGGTCGTTGACGGCCTGGCGAACGCAGGCATCCAGGTGGTGGTAAAGCCGCATCCAAGCGACGCTGATCGTCACGAGATCGCTGGCGCAATCACCGTCACGAACGACGCGCTTGTTCAAAACGGCGTCTTCCTGTATCAGCTACTTGGGTGTGCCAATGGTCTGTTGACAGACTACTCAAGCGTATGGATTGACTACCTGACTCTCGATCGGCCGATCGGATTTCTTGTTCCGGATGAAGCAACGTACGCGGATAGTCGCGGGTTTGACCCTCCAGATGCTCTGGAATGGCTACCCGGACCGCGGGTTCGAACGGCTGCTGACATAGCGGCATTTGCTGAGGATGTCTTGTCGAAAGGTGCCCTTACGGAGGCGCGCCGGCGTGAAGTCTCGGAGCACATCGGCTTAGTACGTGAAAGTGGTGTTGCCGAAAGGATTCTGGATGAACTGGCAGCCAAGGGGAGGTTCGGGCCCCGCCTCAGTCCGCTGAGGACTGAGATGGTGACAGTGGAGCGGCCGACCCGGAACTAGTGTTTCAACTGTGGTACGAGTCCCGGCGTGTTCGTCCGAGAGCCACTGTCGCTATCAACTCCAGTCCTGGAATCCGAGCATTCGGCAGGGACGGGCCTGATGGTCGGCCGCCCCAAGTGGGGACCGCACCAATCCTCGTACGCGGTTCGTCCGGATCCCTTTGCACGAGTAGACAAGTTGCACAGCTGGGAGGTATGCCTTGATTCGACCGGGAGCAATTCGACTTCGATTGGTACGAAACAGTGGGTCGATGCCGGAAAGGTTGACTGGCAAGATACTTGTGGTCTTGCAGATCGCTGGATATAGCTTGTGGCTTCGTTGCCTCAACTTCGGGTCCAGATCGCCTCTGACGGGCTCCGAGCGGTGTGATGTCTCGCTGACCTCATACGGACGCCGGACTCGGCATGTTTGGAAGACACTCGAAACTATTGGACGAGGTGAGGTTCGTCCGCGACGGGTGGTGCTATGGCTGGATGAGGAGTCTGTCACCGCGGAACTGCCGCGGACTCTGCAACGCTTGACAAGGCGAGGTCTCGAAGTTAGGGCATGCGCAGACTACGGACCGCACAAGAAATACTTCCCCTACATCATGGAGTGTCCATTAGATGGTCCGCTGGTTACGGCCGATGACGATGTCCTGTATCCCCGCCAGTGGTTGAAGGGTCTCGTTTCGGCACATCGCGAGGACGAAGTAACGGCGTATCGATGCAGGACTATTAGCAGCATGCCCTACAGCAGTTGGGCGCTGTGCACGAGCACGGCTTCATCGTTAGATCTTCTCCCGACAGGCGTCTCCGGTGTGATCTACCCGCCGAAAGTGCTCAACGCGTTGCGTGAGCGAGGTGACGAGTTCATGCGGTATTGCCCTCGCGCAGACGATTTCTGGCTGCACTACGCGGCAGTTGCTTCCGGCGTCGAGACGCGGCAGGTGTCGGAGACCGCCGCCGAGTGGTGGCCATCTCGGCCAAGGCAAAAAGGGCTGTGGCACGAAAATTTCGCAAACGGCGGCAACGATGCAATTTCTGCCGAGGTGGCACGTGCCTGGCTCGTCGAGTGATGGCCGCGCAATCACGCTTTGCCCCGATCCATCTGCCCTTCCGAGTTCGATGACCGTGACGAGTTCAGGCATCGGTTGAATGAGTTGAAGCCGTTCGAAGTCCGGTCGCCGTCCCAGGCAATGCCCACGTCGTTAGTGGTGACCGCGCTCGACACAGGCATCGAGTTCATCCGGGTATCGTGAACTGAACCCATTTGACGAGTGCGAGTGTGGAATCAGGAATCAGGAATCGGCTGCACTGATCTGGCGGACCTCATCGACTTTGTCCTGGCTAGATCCTGAATGCGCTGACCCTCCTGGCGCTGCAGATCCTGTTCATCACTTTCCACAGTCTTACCGAGGGATGTGCGTGCAAGTCTGCCCGCGCGAAGAATGCGTTGAAAACGACGGCTTCTGTGCCCGCCTGTAATGAGTTGGCCTTGAATCTCGACTTCGGCGCAGTGCACATCGTGCAAGAGATCGCCGAAGCCTTCAGCACTTCGCGGTCGTAGCCTTGGACATCGACCCTTGATGAAGTGCGGTGCGCGGAGATCTTCGGCCACACCTCATCGAGGCGGGATAGGGCGACGGGGATTCGCTCAACGGCCTCGACAGAAGAGGCAAGCTCGCTGGGCCACCGTTCAGGGATCGGTTTCGCGAGCAATTCGCAACTCTGTTGTCAGGCCATCCTGGCTCCCGAGTGCCGCGCAGACGACACGCCCGGGGAGCGTGTTCGCCGCTTCTTGGTCCGCCTCAACAAAGACAGGTTCGATTCGACCCAGCTTCTGCAGCAGTTTCCACCGCCGTGGCAATCCGCCACGAGCCCGATATCAAGATAGGTCAATCACTTTGGCGACAAAGTTATGAGTGCTGCCCGTGCCGCGGTGATTGGCGCGAGTCCACCCCGACAAGCCGATATGGGTTCATTGGTATCCCTCCATACGTGTGGGGATGACCCGCCCGCCGCACTCTGTTGCAGCCTGAGCCAGCCGAGTGTGTGCAACGGGGGCTGTATCGACGAAGGGCCTACCGCAGAGGTTGATTCAGTGTCAGCTCCGGTCGAAAAGTGAGCAGGTAGTTCCGGGGTGGGTTCTAGTCAACGTCGCAACACCGACGGACCAGATGAGGCTAGCAGCGCAGCGAATAGGTCCGCAGGGCAACGATCTTGGAGGACCATGCGGGGTCGATCATTGAGTTCGTCCTCAACGGCCCGTAGATGCTCCGGTGGATGGTTGATGAGCGTAACGCCCTTGGGGAAGTAGTCGCGCAACAGTCCGTTGGTGTTTTCGTTGGTGCCGCGTTGCCAGGGAGATCTGGAGTCGCAGAAGTAGACGGGCGCGCCAAGCTTCTCTGCGGTGGCCAGGTGGCGGGCCATCTCGGTGCCCTGGTCCCAGGTAATCGATCGCATCATCGCCGGTGGCAGATCTCGCATGCGGGCCACCAGAGCAGCGTGCAGCGAGTCGGAATCGGCGCGAGGCAGATGCACGAGTCGCAGCATCCGGGTCTGGCGTTCGACCAGGGTGCCGATCGCTGAGAGGTGGTTGTTGCCGACGATGAGATCTCCCTCCCAGTGCCCGGCTTGTGACCGGTCGATCGGCGCGAAGGGCCGATCGTGGATGGTCAGCATCGGCTGCTGAAACCGTGGACGCCGGCGCTGCTGGCGCTGGTGCGCCCGACGATGGTCACGACCGGTGCGCAGCGGTGAACGCCGGTGCGGCGCCAACCGCGTGGGCTGCAAGAAGCGTGAACTCGGTTGATAGACAGCCTGATAGATACTTTCGTGGCACAACCGCATCGATGGTTCATCGGGGAAGCGCTGGCGCAGGTGGCGACTGATCTGCTGCGGGCTCCACCGCTTCCCAAGCAGCTCGGTGACTATGGCACTGAGGCGGTCATTGGTGTCGACCCGGCGCCGATGGTGACGCGCACGTCGAGCGGTGGCTCGCCGATGAGCATCGAAGGGCTGATAGCCGCGGCCGGCTGGGATGTTTCGCCGCAGCTCCCGCGAGATTGTCGACGGCGCTCGACCGAGCCGGTCGGCGATCGCCCGCTGGCTCAGACCCGAGCGGCGCAGATCGGCGATCTCGATACGCTCATCCTGGGACAGGTATCTCGCGCTGATCTCGCGGACCTCCAAGCGATCCAGCGGCGGAACGAACCCGGCCTCGACGCCGTTGCGGTAGGTCTTATAGCCGCGCGTCCAGTTCGTCGCCGCTGACCGGGATACGCCGACTTCGCGGGCCGCGGCGCGCACGCTCCACCCTCGAGCCCGCAACTCCATGAACCGCTGACGCTTGGCCGATTGCGGACGACGCCCCGGCCCTTTCTTCACTCGACGCGACGATGCCAACACAACCTCCAGAACCTAGAGAAGTGTTGCGACAACGCCTAGAAACCACCCCGGAGCAGGCTGCGCAGGATTCAACCGGAGCTGACAATTCAGGCCGGAATCCCAGTAATGAAACTGGTCATGATCCAGTCGGCATCGCCGGTGCACTCGAAGTCGAGTACCGAGCGCGTACCACCTGACGTGTCCAAGACCGCGGAAGCTGGGACCTTGTAGGCACTGGGCCACGTGATCTCGTGACCCCCGGCTTGGTCTTGGACGAAGACGAATCGGTAGCGCAGTCCGGTTGGCGGCTGGCCTCGGGGGGTGGAAGGCGTATCGATCGTAGCGTCTCCGGTCAGAGTCACGTGATGTTCTTGGTGCTCGTAAACATTTACGGGTACCAGTCCGTCGTGGTCGGACGAAGTCGATGACGATCCGCCACGGCAGAGGTCGATCGCGTTATCCAAGAATGAGTTTCCGACCGCCGGCCACGTAACCGCCGCCGGATCAATGTTGGCGATGATCTTGTTTTGCGTTGATCCCGAGACCGAGATGCCGGCGAACGGCGTCGCCTTGAGGGGCGCCTTAGATGATACGGCGACATCGAAAATCGAATGGTGAACATTGTTCAGGGAAATCCCGCTGTTCGACGTGGCACCCGCGGCGTTATCGCTATCGGAGTTGAAGCTGCGCACGGTGACGCTGGAGATAGGGCTGTCCGCCCCGTACAGCGTCAGTCCGGTGCCGGAGTTTTCTTGCGTCGTCACGTTCGTGTAGACGTTGATCGCCCCGTTGCGCTGGTAGACCCCTGCAGCACCGGCAACGATGCGGCCCGAGTACCACGACTTGATGTTCGCAAACTTGTTGTTGAAGCAGTTCACCAAGTAAACGCCGTGATTTCCGGATTGGCCGACATCGACGTTCTGCATAGTGTTGTCCGAGAAGACTTTGCCGTGGAACCCATATCCATCGCAGTGGTACATGTTCACGCTATCGATCAACGATGAGCGCATGCGGTAACCCCAGAAAATGCCCGTCCCCGCGACATCGCGGATGTGCACATCGCGGATCAGATGTCGTCCCGCATTCTTGCCGGCTCCAGCTGAGTTGTCGAAGTGGATACCTGAAGCCAATCCTGTTTGGGCTGAGTTATTTCCATCAATACTGAAGTCTCGCAGCACCACGTTTCTTGCGTCAGGCGCCCGGAGCAGAATGAGGTGCTGCCCATCCGCACGTCCAGCCTTGTGCTTGACTACCGATCGGCCTGGCCCGAGACCACGCATTCCTACTTTGTCGGCCAACTCGATCTGGCTGGCGACGCTGACACCGACCCACTCAATGAGGCCGCCCCCCGCCGCGGCCACCGTGTCTACAGCGTGCGCCCACGCTGCGGTGTCGTCAGTTACGCCGTCGCATACCGCACCTGACCGCCGCAAGTCATACCCGTCGCGGCCGAGGGCGTCCGGCAATTCAGAACGACTCTGCACCGATGTAGATGACTTGCCCGCTGGAGTGGAGCATCCCCCCACCGCTGCTGGGACCACCAACCCAGCTGCAATAGCGCCCAAAGCAGCACGTCTCGACACGAGTGACGGAGCGGTATCACTGCGGGCCGACTTCACCTTCTTCACGTTACTTATCCATTCCTGCGTATGCCATTTCAGCCACTCGGGCGGAGCTGGCTGCTACCGCAATCGCTGCTGGGTGAATCCATCGGCGAGTTCATGATCTGCCGGCTGTGCCCCTAAGTCTTGGTCGACGTGGGCAAGACGACGGGGATGGATCGCGAGATCTCAGCGGGTGGGTCCGCCGGTGTCCCTACGTGTGCAGTGCGGCGGGGTATTGAGGCCATACCCCGGAACGGCATCTCGCTGCGACATTTCGTGTGGGACATCAGTCAGTCACGGAATGCACAAATGTAAACGGAGGCCGTCCATCTATGTGGAACCTAAAATTTGATGCAGACGCAAAAGTAATTCGCTGCAAATTCAAAGAAAACCGTTTGCGGAATCAATAATTGATCTAATCAAACAGGTCATGAGGCCAAAATGGATAAGGCAAGGGGACTGCTCGAAGGCTTTGTAGCAAATGCGTGATGAGCGCAGTCCTAGTAATCTGACCGACTGCGGTGCGTCGTTTAATGGTGGCGTCATGTCATTGCTTCAGGCGTGCCGAATTCCGACAACGCTATTTGCTTTCAAATGCAAGAACTTGGAGCCCAAGATGATGCGCAGTATTCTCAGCCTCGAGCCTCAGGCTTTCAAACTCGACCGGAGGTGGCTTTTTCTGGCGCCCCTAGGGGTCGGACTCCTTTTGCGTGGCGTTGCACTTTTCTTGGAAGCTGATGTGACGGCAGACGCGAACCTGTGGGAGTACGGTCAGCAGGGACTTTGCGCCGCGCAGAACGGCGGAGATCTGTGTAGGTTCTATTCAGACGGATCTGGCTCCTACGCTTCCGCATACATGCCGCCGCTACTCAGCTATCTGTGGCTCATACTTTTTTCGTTGTTCGGTGACGGAGCCATTGCGCGTTCAGTGTTCCTGGCTGTAGGGCTGATCGCATCGCTGGGATCTATCGCCCTAACGTTCTACTTGACCGAAAAGTTGATTAGATCTGAGCCGGTAGCGTTCCTGGCCGCGATGATCGTCGCGTGCTACCCAACGTTCGTGTTCGTGGCGACCACGTACCACCAGACGTGCTGGGCGGTCTTTTTCATCCTGGCCGTGGCAGCCGTTTCTGTGAAGCTGTCAGCGTCCGCGAACACTCTTCTCTATGGTTGCCTCGGAGGCGCTCTGAGTGGCTTATCAGCGCTGAATCGGTCCGAAATGCTGCTAATCGGACCGGTGATGTTGTTAGTCGGTGTGTTCTGGGATCGTGAACGCAAGCGCTGCCTGAAGGTATGCCTGGCCATCTTCACGGTAATGGGCCTGATCATGGCGCCTTGGATGGTTCGAAATTATGCAGAGTTCGGCCGGTTCATACCTACTGCTCAGAGCGATGGCTACAACTTATGGAAAGGCTACAACCAGCACACCAACGGCTCCGGAAACCTCACGGAACTCACTGGTTCCGCAGGATGGACGGCTAGAAAGGAGATTCGCTCGCGGGTTGCCCCCGGAGATGACTATGAGGCCCGTATTCAGGAAGAGTTCATGGAAGAGTTTGTGAACGACATTCAGCACGTGTCGGCCGGTAGGCTGATGCAGCTTCAGGTCACCAAAACCGGATTACTGTGGATCTTCGACTGGACCGATGGGGCAGTCGCCGGGAAGGTAACTTACCTATTTCCCTGGGTCGTAACGAACATCTTCGCCTTTATCGGGCTGGTGGTCCTTTGGCGCAATCGTCGCCTCGTGGCGCCGGCGCCGGCTGCCATATACGCCACCGCAGTCGCGCTCCTCACTGTCGCCTACGTAGCGACTTCGGTGCACGCGAGGTACCGGATGCACATCGAGCCGTTCATTTTCATGGCTGCAGCAACCGGATTGGTCGGGGTCTGGGCCAGAATCCGAGGCCGTGCGTTCGATAGTTACGTCGAGGGTGAAACTTCATGACCACCGGGTTCAATACGTCTGCACCTATGCTCGGTCCCTCAAGGCCCAGAGGTGTCGGTTTGATCTTCTGGTCTCATATCTCTTCGAGGCGTTGCACCTTCACTGCTACCAACCCGTAACCGATCGGGAAAACTCTGCTGGTCTTGTCGGTAAAGCGGCGCCCGACTGGGGTCTTTCGTACGGCCATGACCAGGCGGTGGAGTGCCGGTACCAATATGGACAGTCGAGCGTGGAGAAGTAGTTTGGACCAGAGATCAGCCATGACTTCGAGCCATCCCCCTAGCGGCACCAGCTCCTTGACTTCGAGTCCTGCTTTCTCGATGAGTCGGTCGAGCGCGTACTGCGTGTATCTGAAGTAGTCGTGCGGCGTTTCGTGCAATTGGTAGAGGAACGGGACGTTAAGGATAAGTCGACCGCCAGGTTTGAGAATCCGGGAAATTTCGGAAAGTAGGTTTGACGGTTCCGCGATATGTTCAAGGACATCTGACAACACGACTACGTCGAAGGATTCGTTCTCGAATGCCTGAAGGGGCTTGTTCAGGTCGATCACGATGTCGAGAAGTGGGTTCTCGTGCAGTGAATTAGCCCAATCGGCGAGGACAATTGATGAACAGTGTTCGCGATAGGCTCCGAGCAACGGCGCCTTGCCGCAGCCTAAGTCGACTAAATCTCCTGAAACCCACTTGGGCAGTGTGCGCTGGTAGAAATCTGCGACGAGGCTGGCGACAATGCGTGATGAGGGTGCAAGTTCGTTGGCGTCTTTCGACGCAGTGATTGTTGCACCGTTTATGGAGAACTTCGTCTGCTGCCATGTATCCTTCAATGCCAACTCCTAGCCCGGCTGTTCTCTAATTTATGCAGTTCGTTGGGGGTGGATTCGGAAGATGCTGCAGCGGTATCTAATGAGAGCGCGAGGCCAATCGCGCACCAGGCTGGTACGCCGATGAGTGTGTTGTTTTGAAACATCAAAACTTCAGTGCCATTGTGGACCAGAAACAGCAGGAACAGTGCGGATCCAAATCGTCCGGCACCTGTCGTGGCTGTCGATAGACGCTTCCAAGCGGACAGCAAGAATGCGACTAGTAGACCTATGCCGAGCAAGCCGACCTGCATGTAGACCTGCAGGTAGTAATTGTGCGCTGACAGTTGGGTTGTAAGTACATCTCGCGGCAGGGCGCCGGCCCCTAGTCCAAAAATGGGTGTTTCACTTACTGCATGGAGGATTGACGGCCAGAGCACGTCTCTCCCGGATTCCACACGAGCGCCCGTCCACTCGCGAATTCTTACCGAAGCTTCGGCAATGAACGTCGAACGCTCGATATTCAGGAAGAACCAGATCGTCCCCAGGATGACTGAAGCCGATACTGTAATGCCGCCAATCCAATATGCTCGCTTAGGAAGGCGCGTTGCGCAGTAGAAGGCGACAATAAACAGCACAGAGTCTACGATCAGTGAGCGAACCTCGAAGCTGAGCGCAATTGCCATTCCAGATAAGAAGAACAGTGTGGCAATTAATCCGCCGTTCGACTCCTGTCGCCGCATCAAGACCAAGTATCCGAATGCCACCACATAAAGCAGGGTGGCGCCCGCGGCGTTCATGGTGAAATTGGCTGTACTGATAGCTACTACGTTGGTAAGGACGATTATGATGATCAGCGCCCGAACCGATGCGAATTGCAGGATCGCAGAACCATAGACTGCAAATGTGATAAACGCTGTGCCAGTGCATAGTAAAGCTGTGGTATGCACGTAACCTTGGCTTTGATTCGTTCCCAGCCAGCTGCTTAGCGCATACACGGCAGTGAAGATCATCAACAGTAAAGCCGGCCGTGCAATGTCCTTGATGCGGATGAGTACCAAGGGCAGGAGCAATGCTGTGACGCCGAGCAGCAACGGCCCTCGAATGCTCGGTTCGAGTACGACGATCGTGGGGTAAGCGATAAGGACAAGTGCTAGCGGGGTGACAATCGGGCTGAAATCGCGCTCCGCGGACCGTGCAGATTCGCGAGATCTCGCTCGTTGCTGTCTACCTGCGGTCGAATTGCCAATTGGCGCAAGTGCTGGCGGCGGATCGTGGGTGCTCGAGACATCGTCGATGTTACGGGGGCTCACCTTCTCAATCGCCTTCGTGTGGCGTTGGGTTGGTTTGGCCTGTAGAGGAATGCTTGCCGCGGGCAGCAGGCTGACGTGGGCTGCTCTCTCCGTAGTAGCTGTAGCTGTAGGCGGCACTGCCGCTGGCAGGGACCATTGTGAAGACTGCGCCAAGCAGCGGTGCCCCTACACTTTCGAGGTTCGCGACTGCGTGGCCGATTTGCTCAGACTTCGTGTGTCCAGATCGCACCATCAAGAGCACGCCGTCGGCACCGGCGGCCAGTATTGCCGCGTCGGTGACCGCAAGCAGTGGCGTGGAATCGACAATCACGTAATCGAATTCGGCGCGAAGCTCAGCAAGAAGGCTCTTTGCGGCCTGTGATGCGAGGAGCTCACTGGGGTTAGGGGGGACGGCGCCGGATGTAAGTACGGTCAATCCCGAGAATCGCGACTTCTGTAACGCCTCGTTGAGAGTTGTTGCGCCACTGAGAACCGTGCTGAAGCCGACTGCACCGACTAGGTCCAGATACTTGTGCAGTGTGGGACGCCGGAGGTCTCCATCCACGATGACAACGTTGTTGCCGGCCTCTGCAAGTGCGAGTGCCACGTTGATTGTCGTTGTCGACTTGCCCTCGCTTGGAACTGAGCTCGTGAGAACTAGTACTCGCGGCGGGTTGTCTACCGACAGGAAGTGCAAGTTGGTACGGAGCTTCCGGAATGCCTCCGCGATGGCCGAGTTGTCATTATCGAAGGAGATTGCCGGCTGCTTCCGCCGTTCCTTATCAAGCGGAATGGATCCTACGAGCCCTGTGCCGGTGAGGTCTTCAAGCTGTTCTCGCTTCTTGACCGTGTTGTCCAGCATGTCGCGGGCCACTGCGAGGGCTATTCCAAGTGCGATACCCACCAGCAGGCCCAGGCCCATGTTGCGGGCGGTCCGCGGTACAACTGGCTTCTCAGGAATCGAAGCGCGCTGCTCAACGACCACGCGCGAATCGGGAGTTGTTGCGCCTTCCGGAGTCTCGAGTTCGCGCACCATGTTCACGAACTCATCAGACAGTGCGTTTGCTATATCGCGGGCTTGCACGGGTGATGGATCGAGAACGTCGACATTGATCAGAACTGTGTCGAGCTTCGCTTTTGCCTTGATTGCCGATTGCAGTTCGGCTGGCCGCATATCGAGCCCTAGCTTATCTATCGTTCGCCGCGCCAAAGTCTCCCCTTTGAGGAGCTCGGCGTAGGAGACTACGCGGTCTTGAGAGAACCGATTACCTTGGTACGTCTCGGAGACCGAGCCGCCCGCGGATGTCGACACGAAGAGCCTCGTTGAAGCCTGATAGAGCGGCGTGGTCAGGAAGGTGTAAGTCGCAGCGGCGGCGAGCGCGACCAATATGGTTACCGCCACGGTGATCCATCTGGATCGCAGCAGTTTCACATACTCCTGCAGGTTCAACGCCAACCCCTTCGTTGCATACTGTTCAGGAACTCTGCCCACGGAGCAATACCGCGGTTTCTCATGAGCCGCTCTAGGTTCAATTCGAGCATTCGGGCACTGATATCACGGATTGGACATCATCCACCAATGGCTGGGTCGGGACACGAGCCTTACCCGGTGATGCCGGTTCGGACAGCCGGAAACTCAGTTCGCCGGACTGGCCGGGCGGTATCGCCACCTGTATTTCGAAGGTGGGATGGTTGCGTTCGACCCCCGTGGCGACGGCGACCTTCTCGCCGTTCGACAGCGCGCTCTCAAGTTTTGCGCCGACAGTGCCGAGCAGTCGTACCGACGTCACCATGGTGCCGCTCGGTAGGTCTATGGGAATTTCCGGATTGAGTCCGGCGGCGCTGACTACATAGTCCGGCAGTGGGCCATCCGGCACAGCGTTCTTCAACCGCACTGTGACAGTCGACATCCGGGTCTCACCGGCGCATCGGTCGGCAACGTACTCGATCTCGCGTTCGAGGTAGTAGTCCATCTTGTTGCCGCCGAGGTTGTTGATCACCACCTCTGCATACGGGGCTGCGTCGTCTGGAACGATATGCGCGAGAGGCGTCGTCTCCAGCAGTTCCTGTTCGGCGGGTACCGAACTCCATACGGAGATCCGGCCCTGGCCGACCGCCTTACCGAGAGCGTCGAGTAGCGCCCGCGGCGACCCGACCGAACTCGTCATCTTCTTCACGACCTCGCTGGCTATATCCTGCAGATACTGCTTGCGGGCAACTTGGTCGTCCGGAAACCGGCTGTAAGCGGTCGATTCGGTCAGTTCGACGACGTTGTCTTTGGTGATCTGTTCGCCGTCGGCCAGGGTGACCGGACCCACCGCGCCCAACATGTAGCTGAGCGCGAACGGGTCGAGCGCGATGACGCCGTCGACATTCATGCCCGTCTGTTGGGCCCACATGGACTTCCATATCTGTGCGGCATAGGGGAAGTGTGAGCTCATGTTGCTATTGCGGTAGTCGCCGAACGGATTGGCGTATCCGTAGTTCTGTTCGAACTCAGAACCGAGATCGATCGGAGTGAACGGCTTGTCGAGTTCGGTGTTGGTGCCCAACGTATCAACGGTCCCAGTGCCGTTGTCGAATCGCAGCACGCCGAACCCGCCGAGCAGCCCGCCGGTGCCCCGGGCCTCGGCGTTGGTCTGGAAGGCCATGAAGTAGGTACGGGGTCCATCGGCACCCATCATCGGCGGAGCGAGACGCGCCGCCAAAGCCGTGTTATCCAGCAGTCCGGCGATTTCCGCCGTCTGCTCCTGGAGCTGTGAGCGGGCGTCGGCGAGCACCGAGACGAACCGGGGATCGGAGATCGCCTGGGCGTCGGCATTGAGGCTCGTGGCTGCCTCCGCGAGCGTGCTGAGCTTCGGTTCCTCGGTGCGCAGTAGTTGCACGTCCACGCGGCTGCCGTCGATCAGGCGATCCGGGGACAGCGCCGTGCCGGCTTCGGCAGCGGGTCTCAGCACATCGGTGGCAAGCCCGAGCACGACGTCCGAGATCTGCTGGCCGGACTCGAATGGACTGCCCAGCCAGGGTATGAACGCTGCCACCGTCCAGGGCAGGGAGTGGGTGGCATCGCTGGCCTCCTGCGCATGGAACTGAGCATGGTCCGCGAAGCGCAGTGCGTCCTCGGACTTTCCTTGCTGCAGCGCGGTTTTCGCGTGTTGGGCATTGGTGCGGGCCTGCTCCAGGCCATTCTTCGCGTCAACGCCGCTCTTGGCGAGCCAACCGATGAAGGCGGCCATCACCACGAGGGCCGCAAGACTGCCCAGCAGGATTGAGCGGCGGTGTCGCCTCAAGGCTTCACGGAGACGGTCGAGTCTCTCGTGTCGATCCTCGGCTGACAGGTCACGGTCGTCATCATCGACATGTTCGAATTTCGGCACTCAGCGCGCTTTCCAAATCAGACGGCGCGGATCCGAACAACGGATCCGCGCCGGTGACGTCAGATTCTGTACAAAAGCCAAAACTACTTGCAGCCTCGCCCGACGGAGAGGGTCGTGGTGCCGTACGGGCCGAGCTTGACGGAAGCTCCCAGGAAGCACGCCTCGAAGTTCAGGTTCTTGGTGAACCAGCTGTACGCCGGCTTCAGGAACCCCGGCACCATGCTGAGCGGGGTAAAGACGAGAATGTTGGATCGTGCCGGCGGATTCGGGTTGGCCTTCCCGATCCACCACAGGTCGTTCTGGAAGATGCTCCGGACGATGCCGCCGGGTGTCGCACTGGCCGACGGGCCGGCCGCGGCAGCGACAAATGCGGTCGCGCAGGGTGCACCGCTGACCGTGACGCAGTCACTGTCGCCGAGCTGACCGAGCTGGCCGCCCAGTGCGCTGATCGGCGCCGGGGCGGGCTGCGCCTGCGCAACGGTCGTCGGCGTGAGCGTTGCTGCGGCCGCCATGGCGCAGGACGCTACTCCGATATTGATCTTGCGGGCTAAAGCAGACATTTCGTCCCCCTGTATGGACCTGAAGTTGCGAAAAGCATCGCAGAGGTGGCGGACGCTGTCAACACATAGCCGCAGCTAGCGGCACGTGTTTCGGCGGAAATTGGACGAAACGAATTGTTCATATGGATGCAATCGGCAACCTGGATTTTGCGAATGGAGTATTCGCACTAACAGGACGGGCGTGCCGAAAATTGCTGTGAAACACGCTTCGTTGATAGTTCGCTGGTGTCAGGCTGCGTCGCTTAGGTTGCGAGATCTCTGTTCTGCGGTCACCTTTTGGTTATCTGTGCTGGTAGACAGGCTAAGCATTGGGGCGGCGGTCGTAACCACGGCTGGCGCAGGATGGGGGATCGGCCATGGGCACGAAGCGATATTGACGTTGCTGCCGATATTTCTCGGGGTGGGGAGGCTCTAACCGGAACGTCGCTGGAACACCGCTCGGCGGTGTTGTTCGGGTCGTTCGCGTACCAGGGCGTAGATTCGGCACGTGTCCAGCGAGAGATGTCGGTGCGGTCATGAGCGCGCCGCGCACGAGCACTATCGCTCAGGATCGGAGTGCGCTGTGTGCGCGCCGGGGCAGTGCCCGACCTACAGCGATCCCCGTGGGCCCTGGTGGCGGCGGCTGATCCCCGGTGGCCGGCGCGAAGGGAATCCTGCCAAAGACTGAATCCCGCACCGCTGCAAGCGATACGGGACTCAGGGGTAAAGCTGGCGGGTTAGTTGCAGCCGCGGCCGACGGACAGCTTCGTGGTGCCGTACGGCCCGAGCGTCGCGGTCAGGCCGAACACGCAGACCTCGAGATCCCATTTGGCGGTGAACCAGCCGTACAGCGGCTTGAGGAAACCGGGCACCAGGCTCATCGGGGTGAACTCCAGGATGGTGGAGCGGGGCTTATCGTTGGCCCGGCCGAGCCACCAGAGCTTGTTCTGGATGAGGTTGTCGGGGAAGCCGGGGTTGGAGGCGGCCGCCGCCAGCGCGGCGGCGCTCGGCAGCCCGATCGGCGCGCACGAGGTCGTCGCGGTCGGCACACACTGCGCCGACCCGACCTGGGAGCCCAGCGAGCCGGTGGGCGCGGCCTCGGTGTCCGCATGGGCCACTGAAACCGGCAGCAGAGTTGCTGCGGCGGCAACTGCCCCGGCGGCGATACCGATGTTCATTCTTCGAACCATGGCCGACATTCGTCCCCCTATTGCGTCGAAAGTTGGGAAAAGCATCACAGAACGGCGGGCGCCTGTCAACACATACGCGCAGCTCACAGGCCGATTTGCAGTCGATATAGCCATCACACGCAACATCTTGTGGTTTGCGTCGAATTTCTGATCGCAATGGTGATTCATTCGCTGAGAACCGCGGGCGGGGGCGCGATCAGTGGCTGCCGAGTCGTTCGCTGGGCCGGGTCTGCTCGCTCCGTCGGACTGTCGAAGTCTTTGCTGTATTTACGCGGATGTCTATTAAAGGCTGGTGGCGGTAGGTAGGTGCCGACCGATGGGGTCCGCTCGAGTAGGTCCCTCGCCGCGCGTGACCCCGTGGACCCGGAGGAATGTGAGGAGCGCTCGCGCCAGTTATTGACGTTGCTGTCAACTGCGCCATATCTACGCCCACCTGGAGACCTTGTCGCCGGGGCGAAACCCAAATGGCCCGTTGGCGAAAGCCGGTGGCTGCCCTCAGTGCAGCACCACGGTCGCTGCCAACGCCAGATGATCGGACCCGGCGACGGACACCGTGCGCATCGACGTCGCCACCGCATCCCGGGTCAGAATGTGGTCGACGGCCAGGAACGGCGGGATCGGAAGATGGCACGGATACGTCCGCGTCAGCCCGGCGTGGACCTGCGCCGCCCCGTCGCGGTAGCCGTCGCGCAGCAGCCGGCGGAACTCGCGGACGTCGGGGGTGGCGTTGAGGTCGCTGCCGACGATCACCGGGCCGGCGGCCGGGACGGCACGCAGCGCGGGTCCCAGCCGGCGGATGTCCTCGCGCCACGACGTGAAAGCCGAACGCGGTGGCGGCATATGGGTGGACACCACCGTCATCTCGGTCTCGGGTGCCTGCACCCGTGCATGGATGAAGCCGCGGCTGAAACTCTCGTCGCTGCCGGAATCGGTGATCGGGAATCGGCTCCACAACCCCACCCCGGCGGCCTTGTCGCGGGGCCGCAGCGTCGAGTACGGGAATTCCGTTGCCAGCAAGGGTGATAGCGCCTCCGCCAGTTCTCCGGTGAGCTCCTGTACGGCCAGGATGTCGGCACTTTCGATGGCCAGCCGAGCCACCGCGGCGGGCTCGGCCTTACCGAGATAGAGGTTCGCCGACAGGAACCGCACGGTGGCGCCGGGCCCGGGCAAGCGAGCACCGAGGTACCAGGGCAGGTGCACGGCCACCGCCGCGACCGTCAGCGCCGCGGAAACCGCGACCGGCCCCCAGTGCCCGGACAGCCCGAACACCACCGCCGCCACCGGGGCCGCCGGCATCAGATATGGGGACAGCGCCGCGGTGGCCACCACCCAGCGATTGCCGGCCGCCAGGAACCGTGCGGCCAATGCGGTGGCAGCGAGCAGCAGCAGGAGCCAACCCAGAACCAGCATCAGCGGACAACCCGGCAAAGGGGAAACCCGCTGTCGTGCAACGGAAGAACTACTGCTTGATGTAGGTGACCAGGCTGACGTCGAGTGCCTCGTCGAGGTAGTAGTACTGGCAGCCGGTCAGGTACTTCATGTAGTCGTTGTAGTGCTGCTCGCCGGCGGCCGCGATGGCCTGCTCCTTGTTGTGCTCCAGGCGAGCGGCCCAGATGCCGAGGGTCTTGATGTAGTGGTTGCGCAGGGACAGCGGCTCGGGCACGGTGAAGCCGGCCTTCACACCGTGGTCCACCAGCATCTGCGTGCTCGGGATGCGGCCGCCGGGGAAGATCACCTCGGCCATGAACTTGGCGAACCGGGCCAGCTCGAACGTCAGCTTCTTGCCGCGCGCCCGCAGATCGTCGGGGTGGTAGCCGCAACTGCTCTGGATGGTCATCCGGCCGTCCGTGGGCAGGATGTCGTAGCTGTTCTTGAAGAAGTCGTCGAAGCGCTCGAACCCGAAGTGCTCGATGGCCTCGATGGAGACGATGCGGTCGACGGGGGAGTGGAATTGCTCCCAGCCCTCCAGCCGGACGTCGAAGGTGCGGTCACTGTCGACCCCGCTGAGCAGCTGATCGCAGTACGCCTTCTGGTTCTTGCTCAGCGTCAGCCCGATGACGTTGACGTCGTACTTCTCCCGTGCGCGTTGCAGCGTCAGGCCCCAGCCGCAGCCCACCTCCAGCAGTGTCATGCCCGGCTTGAGATCGAGCCGGTCCAGATGCTGGTCGACGTTGGCGATCTGAGCCTCGGACAGCGTGACGCTGGGCCCGGTGAAGTAGGCGCAGCTGTACTTGCGGGTCGGGTCCTGGAAGACGCCGAAAAAGTCGTCGGACAGGTCGTAGTGTGCCTGGATCTCTTCGAAGTGCGGCCGCAGTTCCGCAGTGCCGGTTGAGTTGTCAGACATGAAAGCGCTTGCCCTCTCGATCGTGCACTGCGGTGCCCACCATGTTTCTGGTGCCCGCTTGACGCGGAACCCTACCCGCAGTAGTGCCATTCCTGCGGGATGCCCGCAGCGTGTCATTGATGTCCGCGCGGGCCGTGTCTTGACCCGGCGCGCAGCGTTTCTTTAAGTTGTCGAACTACTTCGTCATCGTGAACTGATTGACGTCGATGTAGCCCACCCGGAAACCATTCGCGCACCCGGTCAGATAGCGCATGTAGCGCTCGTACACCTCTTCTGACTGGACGGCGACGGCCTCGTCTCTATGAGACTCTAGCGCCTCGGCCCAGTGGTCCAGAGTGCGTGCGTAGTGGAACCGCAGGGACTGGCGTCGCTCGACGGTGAAACCGGCTGGGGTGGCGTGTTCCTCCACTTTCTCGATCGAGGGCAGCCGGCCGCCCGGGAAGATCTCGGTCAGGATGAACTTGACGAATCTGGCAACCTCGAACGTCAGCGGTATACCCTCGTCGATCAGCTGCGGAAACGTCTTACCGCAAATCGTATGCAGCAGCATGACACCGTCATCCGGCAAGGCGGCGTGCGCCATGGCGAAGAACGCGTCATAGCGTTCGAAGCCGAAGTGCTCGAATGCGCCGATCGACACGATCCGGTCCACCGGCTCGTCGAACTCCTCCCACCCCTGGAGCAGGACCCGTTTCTGGCGCGGGCTGTCCGAGCGGGCGAACTCGCCCTCCACGAACGCCTTCTGGTTCTCGCTCAGCGTCAGCCCGATGACGTTGACGTCGTAGCGCTCCAGCGCGCGCATCATCGTCGCGCCCCAGCCGCAGCCGATGTCGAGCAGCGTCATGCCCGGTTGCAGGCCCAGCTTGCCCAGCGACAGGTCGATCTTGGCGAGCTGGGCCTGTTCCAGGGTCATGTCATCGCGCTCGAAGTAGGCGCAGCTGTAGGTCCGGCTCGGATCCAGGAACAGCGCGAAGAACTCGTCGGACAGGTCATAGTGCGCCTGTACGTCGGAGAAATTCGGTTTGAGCTTGGTTTTGCGGTCGGTCATACGCGCCCCCCCGGCGACCTCGTTCACGTCCCGATCGGCGACGACCGGGCTTGCGCGGGATGCTACGCCGCCCCGCCGGGTCCTGCGCGGCTTACGCGGAGAAGTTGGTCTTGAGTTCGCCGACGATGTCGTCCCACAGCGGTTCCGGCAGCTCATGGCCCATCCCGTCGAACAGCACCAGTCTTGCCCCGGGAATGGCCCGCGCGATCGCGCGGCCCCCGGACGGGCGCATCAGCTTGTCCGCCTTGCCGTGGATGACCACCGTCGGGGCGGTGGTCGCCCGGTTGTAGGGGCGCAGGCTGCCGCTGCCCAGGATGGCGGCGAACTGCCGGCCGACCCCGGCCGGGTGGTAGGACCGCTCGTAGCTCTCCAGCGCGTCGGCGCGCACCCTGTCCTCGGGTGCCGGGTATCCGGGGCTGCCGATGATGCGGGAGACCCGGATGCTGTTGGCGATGACGCTCTCCGGGCTGGTGTCGGCGGGCTTCTGCAACAGGGCCAGCAGTTGCCGGGGCCCGGGCGGCGGCAGCAGTGCCCGGTTGTTGGAGGAGAAGATCACCCCCAGTGAGCGGGTTCGGGCGGCGTGCCGGGCGGCGAACACCTGGGCGATCATCCCGCCCATCGAACCACCGACGATGTGTGCGCGGTCCAGCCCGAGATGGTCGAGCAGGGCGGCCGTATCGTCGGCCATGTCCTCCAGCGTGTAGGCCGCCGGACTCTTGACGCCGATGAGCGAGCGTGCCATCCGCGGGGCCAGCGCGGCTCCGCTGTGTGCGCCGGGCAGTTTCGAGGACAGCCCCACGTCCCGGTTGTCGAACCGGATGACGCGCAGCCCCTGGTCGACCAGTTTCTCGCAGAACCCCTTGCGCCACAACAGGAGTTGCGCGCCGAGGCCCATGATCAGCACGACCGGTGGGTCACCCTCGTTGCCGAAATCCTCGTAGACGATGTCCAGGTCACCCGACTTCGCGACGCCGGTACGCACCTTCATTCGATCGGTGCCGGCTCGTCGTCGGACTTGTGCTCGCGGCTGACCTCGACCATGAAGTTGGCGAAGTATCCGGTCAGCTGCGGATCGCTCATCATCTGCCAGCGCGGCGCGAGCAGCTTCATGTAGCGCTCGACGTAGAGGAACTGCTTACCGATGAGCACCAGCTCCCGGGGCAGCTTCACGTCGTAGGCGTCGGCCAGCGCCGAGAGTTGCTTGCCGATCTCGGCGTAACTCAGGTCGCCGAGGGTGGACATGGTCAACGGGGTGGTGAACTTCTCCAGGTCCTCGGCGGCCTGGGCCTCGGGTTTCACGGTGCCGACCGCGCCCATCATCACGACGATCTTGCCGGCGGCGGCGTGGTCCTTCTTGACCAGCAGCGCGTACACGAGTTCGCGCAGCAGCCACCGGGTACGCGGATCGATGCGGCCCATGATGCCGAAGTCGAAGAACACGATCTTGCCGTCGTCGTCGACATAGAGGTTGCCGGCATGCAGGTCGCCGTGGAACAGGCCGTGCCGCAGCCCGCCCTCGAACACGCTGAACAGCAAGGCCTTCACGAGGCCCTCGCCGTCGAAACCCTTTTTGCGGATGGTGGCGACGTCGTCGATGCGGGTGCCCTGGATGCGTTCCATGGTGAGCACCCGCTCACTGGTCAGGTCCCAATAGACCTGCGGTACTCGGATGTCGGCGCCCAGCGGGGAGGAGTGCATGTGCGCGACCCAGGCGTCCATGGACTGCGCCTCGAGTCGGAAGTCCAGCTCCTCGGCCAGGTTGTCGGCGAAGTCGGCGACCACATCCTGAGCGGAAAGGCGTTGCCCCAGTTTGGCGAACTCGACGAGGCGGGCGCCGCGCTTGAGGATCTGCAGATCCGCGGCGACGCGCCGGCGGATGCCGGGCCGCTGGATCTTGACCACCACTTCTTCACCGGAATGCAGTGTCGCGTAGTGCACCTGCGCGATGGAGGCCGACGCGAACGGCGTCTCGTCGAAGGACTTGAACAGGCTCTCCGGCCGGGCCCCGAGTTCTTCGACGAACAGCTTGTGCACTTCGGCCTTGTCCGCGGGTGGCACCCGGTCCAGCAGGCTGCGGAACTCCCGGCTCAGTGGCTCACCGAACGCGCCCGGGCTGGAGGCGATGATCTGCCCGAACTTGACGTAGGTGGGGCCCAGATCGGCGAAGGTCTTGGGGACCTGTTTGGCGATCTTCTGCTGTAGCGAACCCTTGCCCATGATGGTGCCGACGACGCGGGCGCCGGTACGGGTGATCTGCCACCCGGTCGCGCCGATGCGGGCGGCCTCGACCGGCAGCGGCACCCGGTCCAGCCTGGCGGGCTCGCGGTGCTTTGTTCTCGGCGTGGAACTCATGTCTGCAGTGTCTCAAAGCCCGAGGTGCCGCTGAACACAAGTGTGCGCTGCGTCATACTCATGCGAAGCTGTGCTCGACCTCGGTGCGACTCAGCTCCGGGTCGCTACCCAGCACATATGTCGGCTCGGTGTGGTCGCAGGTGGTGCCATCGGCCACCCGGGCCTGGGCCTGGCGGAACTCCATCGTGGTGCCCGCCGCGGTGTGCAGGCCGTTGATGATCGACCAGACCATGGCGCGCCGGGCCGCCCGCTCGACGGGGTTGGGGTCGGTGTGCCCGATCAGCTGCTTGGCCCACTTGGGCATGGTGTCGCGGATGGCCCAGTCCACCGCGCTCTGCGGCATCGGCAGGTTCGATCCGGTGGCCATGGCCGCTCCGTGGGTGAGCGCCAGGCGAGGCAGGTAGGAGCGCAGGCATTCCAGCGTCTCGGCCTTGGTGGTGGGCAGGTCGGTGCCGCCCAGAGCGTGCCCGACCCGCACGAACTCCCCGTAGTAGCGGTCCAGTTTCTTGCCGCGCAACGGATTCGGGTGATAGATCTCGTGCGCGGTGGCCAGCCCCCACACCACGGTGGCGTAATTCCAGCGCAGCCAGTCCGGATCGTCGGCGTCATACACGGCGCCGTCGGGGCGGACGCCCTTGATGGTGTGGTGCATCGAGCGGACCGTGCGCGACACCCGCTCGGCGGTCTCGGTGTTGCCGTAGGCGGTGCCGATGAAGAAGGCGATGG
Source organism: Mycolicibacterium diernhoferi (assembly GCF_019456655.1). Classification (NCBI taxonomy): domain Bacteria; kingdom Bacillati; phylum Actinomycetota; class Actinomycetes; order Mycobacteriales; family Mycobacteriaceae; genus Mycobacterium; species Mycolicibacterium diernhoferi. The sequence continues at coordinate 1,148,279 of NZ_CP080332.1, forward strand.
AGTGCCCCAGCCGCACGGCGGCGCCCTTCGGATCGATGACGGGCTCGGCGATACCCGTCTTCGGGTCGCGCTTGACCAGCCGGGAGTGGTGCATGCCCATCCAGTAGATGGACGGGTCGAGGCGCTCGATGTAGGCGGCGCACTGCAGGCCGAAGATCAGGGCCTCGGTGTGCGAGTGCACGTGCCAGACCGCGCTACCGGGCCCGAACCAGCCCGGGTCGCCGGCCGGGCCGGCGAACTCCATGCCTTTGAAGTAGTGCCGGCGTACGTCCTTGTCGAACTTGCGCTGCAGCATCTGCTCGAGCACCTGGTGCGGCATATCCACGCCGGAACCCCTTAATCTGGTTTTCGTCTTTCTGGTCACGTATGTAGCCAGAGTACATTTTGGTTACGACCGTGACCAGATCTATCCTGGGTGGATGTCGAGTTCGACCCGGTGGGCTGGTGTGCCCCTGGATGACCGGCGCGCCGAACGCCGCGGGTTACTGGTCGACGCCGCCTTCGCGTTGTTCGGCGACGGCGGGGAATCCGCGCTGACGGTGCGTTCGGTATGTCGGGAATGCGGCATGAACACCCGGTATTTCTACGAAAGCTTCACCGACACAGACGAACTGCTCGGTGCGGTGTTCGACAAGGTGGCCGTCGAACTCGGCGCCGCGGTGGACGCGGCGATGACGGTTGCCGGGGACTCGCCGACCAGCCGGACCCGGGCCGGGATCGCCGCGGTGCTCGGCTTCAGCTCGGCGGACCCGCGCCGGGGCCGGGTGCTGTTCACCGACGCCCGCGCCAACCCGGTGCTCACCGCCCGGCGCGCCGCGCTGCAGGACGCGCTGCTGGCCGCGGTGCTGGAGGAGGGCTCGCGGCTGCACCCCGGCTCGGACCCGGTGGCCACCCGCGTCGGTGCGGCCATGTTCACCGGTGCGATGGCCGAGCTGGCCCAGCAGTATCTGTCCGGCGCCCTCGGGGATGACCTGGATGCCGTCGTCAGCGACGCGTTGCGGTTTTTCCGGTAGGTCCGCGCCCTCCTTTTTCTGCGGCGAAACTCGCGTACCCGTCGCTGTTTCGCGGATATCAACGACCGGTACGCGTGTTTCGCCAAGAAAATGGAGCCGCGGAGCACGCTGGTGCGTCCAAACAAACATGGCCGTTCCCATCATTGGCGCCGAGGCGGTGGCCGAAGGATTGCTCACCCGGGCGCAGCTGCGTCACCGCTACGCTCCGGTCTTCCGTGGGGTCTACCTGCCGAAGGGGCATTCGCCGACGCTGTTCGAGCGGATCGCCGCCGCCCGCCTGGCCGTGCCGCGTGCGGTGATCGCTGGACCCGCGGCATCCGCAGTGCACGGTGCGAAGTGGGTGGATGACGACATACGTATCGACCTGATCGGACGGTGCCGGCCACAGCCCGGACTCAGGGGCCGGGAGGAGACGTTGTGCGCGGACGAGTCGATGACGGTGCGTGGCATTCCGGTGACGACGCCGGCGCGAACGGCATTCGACCTGGCCCGGCGGCTGCCCCGGGCCGACGCGATCGAGCGCCTCGACGCGCTGATGAATGCCTCGCCGTTCTCGATCGAGGACGCCATGTTGCTGACCAAGGTGCATCCCCGCGCCCGCGGCCTGGTTCGAGCTCGCGAGGCACTGCCATTCGTGGACGGCGGGGCGGAGTCCCCGAAGGAGAGCTGGCTGCGGATGCTGTTCATCGACGCCGGATTGCCGGTGCCGACAACGCAGTTCGTGGTGTACAGGGCGGACGGGGTCTACATCCGGCGCATCGACATGGTGTGGGAGGACTACAAGATCGGCGCCGAGTACGACGGGGAACAGCACCTGACCTCGCGCGAGCAGTACGCGCGCGACGTCTGGACCCGCGGCGAACTGCAGAAGCTGGGCTGGTACGTAATCCACGTCATCAAGGAACACCGCGGCCCGGACGTCGTCGCGGAGGGCCGCGCGGCGCTACTCGCCCGCGGATGGGATGGCCGCCCCTGACGGCCGCTCCGGTCGCGGCGAAACACGCGTACCCGTCGCTTTTCCGCGCGCAGGAGCGACGGGTACGCGAGTTTCGCCACAATATTCAGGCGACCGGCTGCTTGCCCCACGGGGTCAGCCACGGCGTCGGCTCCCAGTCCTCCAATCCGGCCAGCAACTCGTAGAGCGTGGCGCCGTCGATGCTCTCCCGGACGATGTCGCCCTGCCCGGCGTGGCGCGCGAGCTCCTCGATCATGTGGAAGATCACCCAGCGCACCGACCACGCCGAGATGTCCTTCGGGAACCACGGCACCCCTGGTGGAACTGGCACTGCCGCACCGAGATCCGTGGTTTCGATCAGCCGGATCGTCTCCGCGTTCTGCTCATCGAAGGCAGCCAGGACATCGGCCAGCGTCTCGTCCTCGCGCATCACGAACTCGTCGCCGTAGTCGGCGGCCTGGTCCTCCATCGGGCGCTTGTCGCCGTCGGTGAGCTCCGGGGCCGCGGCCACCCGTTCCATCCAGCTGCGCTGGCAGTTCGTGACGTGCTTGATCAGCCCGCCGATGGACAGTGTGCTCACCGAGGGCGCGGCGCGGGCCTGCTCGTCGGTGAGGCCGAAAGCGATCGCGTGGAAGGCGTACTGCTGGGCGGCGATGTATTCCTTGAGTCCGGCGCGCTCGTCGGCGATCGGCGGGGGCATGGCGGGCATCTCAGTTCTCCTTCGTGTGGGTGTACAGGTCTCGCAGCAAAGAGATTTCGGCGCCGTGGTGGATGACCTCTCGGTTGATGTGCAGCACCAGGACGGACATCGGATAGTCGGCATACGGTCCCTCGGCGGGCCCGCACGGGCGGTCCAGGTCTGCGTCTGACAGGCCCCGCACCCCGGCCGTCCAGCGCGCGTATTCGGTGTCGAGCTGGCCCAGCGCGGTCGCGGCGTCGGTGGCGTACGGCCAGCTCTGGTAGTCGGCGGCCGGCCCGCCGAAATGCGAATGGTTGCGCATCGCGAAGACGCCGATGATCACGTGCGCCAGCCGCCAGGCGATGGTGGTGAACGGGGCAGGCTCCGGCTCCGGGTTGGCGAAGTCGACCCCACCGTCGGGGTGCACGGTCCAGCAGTCGGCGACCGGCTGCCAGAAGTATTCGTCGTCGGTGAGGCCGTCGAGCCGAGGTCGCAGTTGGTGTTCCCAGTGGAAACTCAGCTGGTCGGCGAGCAGTTCGCTGTTCATGACCCAAGACTGACATCTATATAGGACAGATTCGGTCCTAAGAGTGCGGCAGGATGTGGATATGAGCACGGCAAGGGTGTTGCAGCTGCTCGGCCTGCTGCAGTCACGCCGGGTGTGGACCTCCGAGGAGCTGGCCGACCGCCTGGAGGTCACCACCCGCAGCGTGCGCCGCGACGTCGACCGGCTGCGCGAACTGGGCTATCCGGTGCACGCCAGCAAGGGGCACGGCGGCGGCTACCAACTCGGCGCCGGCGCGGCCCTGCCCCCGCTGCTGCTGGACCCCGACGAGGCGGTGGCGATGGCCGTCTGCCTGCGGCTGGCCGCCGGCGGCAGTGTCGCCGGGGTGGGGGAGTCCGCGCTGCGGGCGCTGTCCAAACTCGACCAGGTGATGCCGGCGCGGCTGCGCTCCCAGGTCGCCGCGGTGCACGACAGCACCGTCACGCTGACCCCGACCAGCCGCGACGTGCCCGTCGACCCCGAGGTGCTGATGACGCTGGCCCGAGCCTGCCGCGACCACGAGCACGTCAACCTCACCTACACCGACATCCGTGACAACGAGACACAACGCAGGCTGGAGCCCTACCAACTGGTGACCACCGGGCGGCGCTGGTACCTGTTGGCCTTCGACCGCGACCGACAGGACTGGCGCAGCCTGCGCCTGGACCGGATGGCCGACGTCCGCGCGCTGGGCAGCACCTTCACCCCGCGCCCGGCGCCCGATGCCGCCCAGTACGTACAGCGCGCCATCACCAGCTCGCCCTACCGGTACGTGGCCCGGGTGCGCTACCGGGCACCTCGCGACGTTGTGGCGCAGAGCTTCTCGGCGGCGTCGGTGCAGATCGAACCGGATGGCCCCGACGCCTGCATCTTGACCACCGGCGCCGACGACCCGGACAAGATGGCGCTCTACCTGGCCATGCCGGGCTGCGAGTTCGAGGTGCTCGAACCACCCGAGGTTGCGGACGCGGTGCGGACCGCCGCCGAACGGCTCCGCAGGGCGGCGGCACGCTGACCGGCGAAACACGCGTACCGGTTGCTCCCAGGAGGGCGGTTTCAAGTCGTGGTTGCAACAGCGGGTGGTTTAGGCGGGTCTGACAGTAATGCGTCGAGGGCTTCGGCGGGTGTTCTCCAGCCCAGGGTCTGGCGGGGTCGGTTGTTGAGTTTGGCGGCGACGTAGTCGAGGTAGTCGGCGGGAAAGACCGATAGGTCAGTGCCTTTGGGGAAGTATTGGCGCAGGAGGCCGTTGGTGTTCTCGTTGGTGCCTCGTTGCCAGGGTGAGTGCGGATCGCAGAAGTAGATGTCGAGATCGGTGGCTGCAGCGATCTTGGCGTGGTTGGCCATTTCGATGCCCTGGTCCCAGGTCAGCGTGCGGGCCATGATCGCGGGCAGCTGGGCGATTTTGGCCACGATGGCCTCTTGGACTGCCAGGGCGCCGTGGTTATCGGGTAGGTGCAGCAGGATCACGAACCGGGTGCTGCGTTCGACCAGGGTGCCGATCGCGGACTTGTTTTCCGTTCCAGTGATCAGGTCGCCTTCCCAATGGCCGGGGATGGCACGATCCTCGACCTCGGCAGGCCGGTCACTGATGCTGACCATGTCCCGGATACGCGGGCGTCGCTGGTCGGGGCGGTGCTGCGGTTTGCGCAGTGCTCGACCCGTGCGCAAACACGTGTGCAAGTCGCGGCGCAGATTCCCCTTGCCCTGCACGTAGATTGCCTGGTAGATCGTCTCGTGCGACACCCACATCTCCGGATCGTCGGGGAACTCCCACCGTAACCGGTGGGCGATCTGGGCTGGGCTGTGCTGTTCGTGGCCCAACCGGTACTGCACGGCATCGCGCAGCCGCGCATTGGTGGCCAGCTTGCCCGCCTTGGGGCGTCGAGCCCGGTGCTCGGAGCGGACCTGGGCCAGCAACGCGTCGTACTTCAACCTCGTGGTGCGACCGCTCTGGCGGGCCCCGAAGCGTTCCTTGCGCCGGTAGCCGGACTTGCCGCCATTGTGGGCGGCGATGGCACCATTGACGTCGAGTTCGTATTTGATCGTCGAGGCCGGCCGGCCCAAGCTGCGCCCTATCGAGTTCAGCGATTCATAGTTGTGCACGCCGATCTGGATCCGGATCCGATCAGCCAGATCCAGGCGCCGTCGCCGACCGTTCTTCCTAGGGGCAGTGAACTGGGGTTTCACCCCGCCAGCGTCAGCGAACCACGTGACCCCAGTCGTTACCGACACGCCGGCAGCCACAGCGGCCTGACGTTCGGTCAGGCCGGCACCGATATGACCCCAAAACGCTTCACGAACAGACCTGAGCGATCTCCGAGACAACAGCACTCCTCAAGTAGTGCTGTTGCATCCACCCCTTGAAGCCAAGGAGTGAAGGGACAGCGGGTACGCGAGTTTCGCCGGAAACCGTAGGCCGCCGAACGGCTCCGCAGCGCGAGGCCCGAACGTAGGGTTCGAAAGATGCGCGTCACCGCTGCGGAGTCGACGGACCTGTTCGTCGGGCCCCCGGACTCGCCGGTGCAGCTGGTCCGCATCGGTTACACCGGCTGCACCGCGCCGACACCGGTCCGGGTGACCGGCACCGGCCTGCTGGGAGAGGCCGTCGCACAACCGGACGCCGGCAGCGTCGAGGTGCCGATGCAGGTCAGCGACCCGCAACCCGGCCGGCACCGGGAGGCCGCGATCGGTGATACCGCCTTCACCTTCGTCGACGCCGAACCCGGCTGGACGATGTTCATGATCAGCCACTTCCACTACGACCCGGTCTGGTGGAACACCCAGGCCGCCTACACCAGCCTGTGGACCGAGGAACCGCAGGGCCTGTGCCGGCAGACCAACGGATTCGACCTGGTCACCGCGCATCTGGAAATGGCGCGCCGCGACCCCGATTACAAGTTCGTGCTGGCCGAGGTCGACTACCTCAAACCGTTCTGGGACACCCACCCCGAGGAACGCGCCGATCTGCGCCGGATGATCGGTGAGGGCCGCATCGAGATCATGGGCGGCACCTACAACGAGCCCAACACCAACCTGACCAGCCCGGAGACCGCGATCCGGAACTTCGTGTCCGGCATCGGGTTTCAGCGTGACGTGTTGGGTGGTGACCCGGCCACCGCCTGGCAGCTGGACGTGTTCGGGCACGATCCGCAGTTCCCGGGGATGGCCGCCGACGCCGGGCTGACCTCCAGTTCCTGGGCCCGCGGCCCGCACCACCAGTGGGGGCCGATGGCGGGCGGTGGCGATCCCGAACGCATGCAGTTCGCCAGCGAATTCGAGTGGACGGCCCCGTCCGGGCGCGGGCTGCTCACCCATTACATGCCCGCGCACTACGCCGGGGGCTGGTGGATGGACTCCGCGGCGTCGCTGGCCGACGCGGAAGCCGAAACCCACAAGCTGTTCACCAACCTGAAGAAGGTGGCGCTGACCCGCAACGTGCTGCTGCCGGTGGGCACCGACTACACGCCACCGAACAAGTGGGTCACCGAGATTCACCGCGACTGGAACGCGCGCTACACCTGGCCGCGGTTCACCTGTGCGCTGCCCCGGGAGTTCTTCGCCGCCGTGCGGGCCGAGTTGGCCGAGCGCGGCGTCCGGGCCTCTGTGCAGACCCGGGACATGAACCCGATCTACACCGGCAAGGACGTCTCCTACATCGACACCAAACAGGCCAACCGGGCCGCCGAGAATGCGGTGCTGGAGGCCGAACGGTTCGCGGTGTTCGCCGGTGTGCTGGGCGGAGCCACCTATCCGCAGGCGGCGCTGGCCAAGGCCTGGGTGCAACTGGCCTACGGTGCGCATCACGACGCGATCACCGGGTCGGAATCCGACCAGGTGTACCTCGACCTGCTCACCGGCTGGCGCGACGCGTGGGAGATCGGCCGTGGTGCCCGAGACAGCGCGCTGCGGCTGCTCTCCGGTGCCGTCGACGCGCCGGTGGTGGTGTGGAATCCGTTGGTGCACAGCCGAACCGACATGGTCACCGCATACCTGGACGAACCCTTCACCGGTGAGATGTGCGATATGTCCGGCCGGGCGCTGCCCACCCTGATCGACGGTCACACCGTCACCTGGCGGGCCGAGGACATCGGCTCACTCGGCTGGCAGGGCTACCAGTGCGACGCCGACGCCGAGGGCTCCCGCTGGCGTGAGATCGACGGGACCACGATCACCAACCGGACCCACACGCTGACGGTCGACCCGGCCCGCGGCGGCGGTGTCGACTCCCTGATCGCCGACGGACGTGAACTCATCGCCGACCGGCAGATCGGCAACGAACTGGCGGTCTACGACGAATACTCGGCGCACCCGCAGGCCGGGGAAGGTCCGTGGCACCTGCTGCCCAAGGGACCGCTGACCCGCTCGGCGCAGTTCCCCGCGACGGTGCAGGGGTGGCGGTGCGCGCTGGGGGAGCGGCTGGTGATCACCGGTGCGATCCCCGGCGTGCTGCGTTACACCCAGACCCTGACCCTGTGGGACGGTATCGACCGTGTCGAATGCCGCACCGAGATAGACGAATTCACCGGTGCGGACAAACTGCTGCGGCTGTGCTGGCCCTGCCCGGTGCCCGGCGCCATGCCGGTCAGCGAGGTCGGCGACGCGGTCATCGGCCGGGGCTTCGGACTGCTGCACGCCGGCGCGGGCGCGGTGGACGCTGCGCAGCACCCGTGGACCCTGGACAACCCGGCCTACGGCTGGTTCGGACTGTCCGCCACCCTGCGGGTGCGCATCGGCACCGGCGCGCGGGCGATCTCGGTCGCCGAGGTGGTCACCCCCGGTGCGGGATTAGACGAACGCGCCCTGATGGTCGCGCTGGTGCGCGCCGGTGTCACCGCCACCTGCAGTGCCGCCGGGCGCCCCCGCTACGGCGACCTGTCGGTGGACTCCAACCTGCCCGACGCCCGCATCGCGCTCGGTCACCCCGATGAGAATTCCTTCACCGCAGCGGTATTGGAGACATCGCCAGAGCACCGGGTGGAACTGGACCGCCAGATCGGCGCCACCGGGGCGGCCCGGGTATGGGTACCGGCCGCGGCGCCGCTGGCCCGCGAGTGGGTGCCCGGTGCGGACCTCACCGGAGTCCGGGCGCTGCCGGTGCTCGTTGTCGTCGGTGGTGTCGACGCGCTGGTCGACGATATCGCCGACGCCGAGATCACGGTCCAGCAGCACGCCCCGGCCGGTCTGGAACCCTTCGAGCCGGCGACCGTGGCCGTCTTCAACCGCGGGGTACCCGGCTTCGCGGTCGAACCCGACGGCACCCTGCACACCTCGCTGATGCGGTCGTGCACCGGCTGGCCCTCGGGCACCTGGATCGACCCGCCGCGACGCACCGCACCCGACGGCTCCGGCTTCGGGCTGCAGCACTGGACGCACACCTTCGACTACGCGGTGGCCGCCGGTGCGGGGGACTGGCGCGACAGCGAGATCCCACACCGCAGTGCGGCGTTCTCACACCCGCTGTTGGCGGTGCGCAACCGGCGCGCCGGCACCGACGGGCTGCCCGCGCACGGCGCACTGCTCGACGTGGACTCCGACGGCGGCGGCAGTGTCCAACTCGGCGCGCTCAAGGCGGCGGGAAATCCGCTGGCAGCCGGCAGCGTGCGCGTCGTCGACCCCGCCACGGTGGCCCTGCGGATCGTCGAAACACACGGCCGGGACACCCAATTCGTGATCCGCTCCGGGCTGAGTGCGGTGGCCCCGCCGACCCCGGCGGACCTGCTGGAACGCCGCCTCGACCACGGTGCCACGTTCACCCTGCACGGCTACCAGATCGCCACCCTGCTGACCCGCCTGGACGCGGTCAAGGTCCTCAACGCCGACAACGAAGCGTTGGCCCCGGAAGCGGAGGCGGCGCAACCGCTGTACGCCCGGTACTGGCTGCACAACCGCGGCCCCGCCCCGCTGGGCGGGCTGCCGGCGGTGGCCCATCTGCACCCGCATCGACTCCGCGCCGATCCCGGTGCGCCGGTGCGGCTTCGGCTCACCGCGGCCAGCGACTGCACCGACGCCGCGGTGCACGGCCAGGTCCGGGTGATCTGCCCGCCCGACTGGAGCGTCGACACCGACGAACTGTCGTTCGTGCTGCCGCCCGGGGACTACCTGGACACCGAGGTGACCGCCACGATGCCGGCGGCGGCGCCGCCCGGGCTGTACCCGATCCGCGTCGAACTCGCGCTCAACGGCCGCGGCGAGCTCCCGACATCCTGGCGCCAGGTCGTCGAGGACGTCTGCATCGTGCAGGTCGGTGACACCGCGGGTGCGGTGCTGAAACTGACGGCCGAGCCGAGTCCGGTGCAGGTCCGGGCCGGTGAGAGCGCACGGTTCGGCGTCACCGTCGGCACCGACGCCTGCGCCGATCTGGCGGCCGAAGCGCATCTGATCAGCCCGTGGGGAACCTGGGAATGGTTGGGCCCGAACGTAGTCGGGGTCAGACTGCCGGCTGGGGGCAGTGCGCGCATCGAGTTCGAGGCCGCGCCGCCGCCGTGGGCGCCGCCGGGGCAGTGGTGGGCGCTGATCCGGGTGGCCTGTGCGGGCCGGCTGCTGTACTCGCCCGCGGTGCCGGTGGTGATCCCGTGACCGCGGCCCTGGTCGGCGGTCAGGTCGTCACCGTCGCCGAGATCGACGAGCGGGAAAAGGCCTTGCGGGCAGGCAATATGGCCTCGGCGCTACCCCTGCCGGGGACCAGCGAGGGGCGTCAGCTGCGGCGCTGGCTGACCCAGCTGGTGACGGCCGAGCGGGTGGTGGCCGCCGAACCCGATGGCGGGCAGGTGCCGACGCCGGCGGAGGTGCTGCCGGACATGGCCGCCCGGCTGGAGATCGGCAGCATCGCCGCGGCGGTACTGGCCACCCCGGCGGGCCGGGCGGCGTTCGCCCGCGTCACCGCCGAGGTGGACGTCACCGATCTGGAGATCGCCGGCTATCACCGGCGCAACCCGGGACGGTTCGCCGCCCGGCGCACCGAGGCGCTCGACTTCGCCCAGGCCCGCCCGCTGATCGCCGAGCACCTGCGGGCCGCGGCCCGGCGCCGGGCGTTCCGGCTGTGGCTGGATGCACGGTGCGCCGAACTCGTGCAGCTGGCCCCGGGATACGAGCACCCCGGCGATCCCCGTCAATCCGACAACACGCACAGGCACTGATCATGAACGTATTGGCCCTCGATATCGGCGGCACCAAGATCGCCGCGGCCGTCGTGGACGAGGACGGCGCCCTGGTGCACCGCGTCCAGCTGCCCACCCCGAAGCAGTCGGCCGAGGCCGCCTGGCAGGTGACCGCGGACCTGATCGGCCAGGCGCTGGCCGCCGCCCCGGCGAGCGCAGTCGGCATCGCCTCGGCCGGGCCGGTGGCGCTCGACATCGGCGCCATCAGCCCGGTCAATATCGCTGTGTGGCAGGACTTTCCGATCGTGGACCGGGTCGCCGAGCTGACCGGGTTACCGGTGCGCCTGGGTGGGGACGGGGTGTGCATGGCGCTCGGCGAGCACCGCCACGGCGCGGGGCGGGGCGCGCAGTTCCTGCTCGGCATGGTGGTCTCCACCGGAATCGGCGGGGGACTGGTGCTCGACGGCGCCCCCTACGACGGGCGCACCGGCAACGCCGGTCACGTCGGGCACATGGTCGTCGACCCGGCGGGGGAGCTCTGCGTCTGTGGCGGCACCGGCTGCGTGGAGACGGTCGCCTCCGGGCCGCGGATGACCCGGTGGGCGCAACAACAGGGCTGGGTCGGGGCGGACGCCAAGGAGTTGGCGGCCGCGGCGGCCGCCGGTGATGCGATCGCGCTCGCGGCGTTCCGGCGGGGGACGACGGCGCTGGCGGCGGTGATCGCGTCGACCGCGGCGGTGTGTGACCTGGATCTGGTGGTGATCGGCGGCGGGGTGGCCAAGGCCGGGGAGGTGCTGTTCGCCCCGTTGCGGACGGTGCTGGCCCGCTATGCCGGGCTGAGCTTCATCAGGGGCCTGCGGATTGTGCCCGCCGAGCTGGGTTCCGACGCCGGGCTGGTCGGGGCGGCGGCCTTGGCCCTGCACCGAGAGTGAAGTAGATGGCGAACTTCGGGTGATTTCTCGCGATCTACTTCACTCTCGGCGCTAGGAGCGCAGCGATTTGGGCGGCAGGCCAACCGTCGGCTACCCTTGGGCAGTTCCACCGAAGACCGTCGGTCACCGAGAAATCGGTTGAAGGTCCGGGATCATCCGGGCGGCCCACGCAGGAGGACGAGGTAGATGCATTCTTGCGCGCCCCGACCTGTCTGCGTCGGGGCGTTCGTCTTTTCCAGGCCCCTCTCTCGAAAACCTCCGCCCGATGGTCCAAACCATTACGAGGAGGCAAGCATGGCCAAGGCTGACAAGGCCACCGCGGTCGCCGACATCGCCGAGAAGTTCAAGGAGGCGACGGCCACCGTCGTCACCGAGTACCGCGGCCTGACGGTGACCAATCTTGCCGAGCTGCGCAGGTCCCTGGGTGCTGACACGACCTACACCGTCGCCAAGAACACCTTGGCGAAGCGTGCCGCGACCGAAGCCGGCATCGAGGGTCTGGAAGACCTCTTCACCGGCCCGACCGCCATCGCGTTCATCAACGGCGAGCCCGTCGATGCCGCCAAGGCGATCAAGAAGTTCGCCAAGGACAACAAGGCCCTGATCGTCAAGGGCGGCTACATGGACGGAAAGGCTCTTTCCGTCGATGAGGTCAACCGCATCGCCGACCTCGAGTCGCGCGAGGTCCTGCTGTCCAAGCTGGCCGGCGCGCTGAAGGCGAAGCAGTCCCAGGCCGCAGCGCTGTTCGTGGCGCCCGCGTCCCAGATCGCCCGCCTGGCCGCAGCTCTGCAAGACAAGAAGGCCGCCGAAGACTCGGCTGCCTGAGACCACCCCACAAAGACAAGATAAGGAATCACCATGGCAAAGCTGTCCACCGAAGAACTGCTCGACGCGTTCAAGGAAATGACCCTGCTGGAGCTCTCTGAGTTCGTGAAGCAGTTCGAGGAGACCTTCGACGTCACCGCCGCCGCTCCCGTCGCAGTCGCCGCTGCGGGTGCCGCCCCGGCCGCCGCCGAGGCCGCCGAGGAGCAGAGCGAATTCGACGTCATCCTCGAGGGTGCCGGCGAGAAGAAGATCGGCGTCATCAAGGTCGTCCGTGAGATCGTCTCCGGCCTGGGCCTGAAGGAAGCCAAGGACCTCGTCGACAGCGCCCCCAAGCCGCTGCTGGAGAAGGTTTCCAAGGAAGCCGCCGAGGATGCCAAGGGCAAGCTCGAGGCTGCCGGCGCTTCGGTGACCGTCAAGTAGTTTGCTTCACGCACTGTGGGCCGGGTCGATATCGACCCGGCCCACAGTCGTATTCGGGGGCCGCCGACTGTGCGGTTAGTCGTTGCTGAAAAACTGCGTAGGTTACAGTGACTCAAGCCACAGGCGGGGCAGCCGGTGGCGTGGTGGGGCCGTGAGCCGGAAGGAATTTGTATGGGCGTCCAAATCGACGTAACTGGGCTGAGTAAATCGTTCGGATCGTCGAAGATCTGGGAGGACGTCACACTGACGGTTCCCGAGGGTGAAGTCAGCGTGCTGCTGGGCCCGTCCGGTACCGGTAAGTCGGTGTTCCTGAAGTCGCTGATCGGCCTGCTGCGCCCGGAGCGTGGCTCAATCGTCATCGACGGCACCAACATCCTGGAGTGCTCGGCCAAGGAGCTCTACGAGATCCGGACCCTGTTCGGGGTGCTGTTCCAGGACGGCGCGCTGTTCGGCTCGATGAACATCTACGACAACACGGCCTTCCCGCTGCGCGAGCACACCAAGAAGTCCGAGTCCGAGATCCGCAACATCGTGATGGAAAAGCTCGAACTCGTCGGTATGCCCAACGACGGGCACAAGTTCCCCGGTGAGATCTCCGGCGGTATGCGCAAGCGCGCCGGCCTGGCCCGTGCCCTGGTGCTGGACCCGAAGATCATCCTCTGCGACGAGCCGGACTCCGGTCTGGACCCGGTGCGTACCGCCTACCTGTCCCAGCTGCTGATCGACATCAACGCCCAGATCGATGCGACGGTGCTGATCGTGACGCACAACATCAACATCGCCCGGACCGTGCCGGACAACATCGGCATGCTGTTCCGCAAGAAGCTGGTCATGTTCGGTCCCCGCGAGGTGCTGCTCACCTCGGAGGAGCCGGTGGTCAAGCAGTTCCTCAACGGTCGCCGTATCGGCCCGATCGGCATGTCGGAGGAGAAGGACGAAGCCACCGCAGCCGCCGAGCAGGCCATGATGGAGGCCGGCCAGCACGACGGCGGTGTCGAGGAGATCGAGGGCGTGCCCCCGCAGCTGATGGCCACCCCCGGTATGCCCGAGCGCAAGGCCGTCGGGCGCCGTCAGGCACGGGTGCGCGAGATCCTGCACACCCTGCCCCCGGCCGCCCAGGAGGCGATCCGCGACGATCTGGAGGGCACGCACAAGTACCAGGCGCATGAGCCCGGTCACATCGCGCGCTCGCACAGCCACGAGGACGACACCCCGACGACGTCCATCCCGGTCACCCAGGAGTAGACACAGGCCGCAAAAAGACCGCCCGGGCCCTCGGCCCGGGCGGTCTTTTGCTGTCAGCGACCGCGGCCCGATCGCAATGTCACCCGCACAGCTACGCCGCGCATGGACATCCATGGCGGCGCCGGCAGGTCGACTTTGCGCGGCCAAGGTGTTTCCTGCGCCAGTTCAGTGGGTAATTGCGCGGTCGATCCGGTCATCGAACCGGTCATGATCAGAATCTCCACAGCCGACACGGCGTTATCTCTTGACGGACGGAGGCAAACGAGCCAGTCTGTTGGGCAGCGATGTACGGAGGGGTGAGAAGAATCGAGTTGCCGGCCAGCGCTTGGTCCACCCCACCTGCCGTGGTTGAGGAATGTAGCGTCGTGCGCTATTGTTGGACGTTGCGCTGGCTGCATCCTGCCCACCCTTCATCGCACTGACACCGTGGACCTAGCCTGAGCCCTGCTCAGCGATCTAGAACCGTGCCGTGTGTCCGGAAGGCTTCCGGGCTTGAGAACGCCAGGCAAACCGATGCAGATATAGCTGGAAGGGTGCATCTTGGCAGTCTCGAGCCAGAGCAAGTCAGATTCCACTAATAGCTCCGTACCTGGGGCGCCAAACCGAATTTCCTTCGCCAAGCTCCGTGAGCCTCTTGAGGTTCCGGGGCTACTCGACGTTCAGACCGACTCTTTCGAGTGGTTGATCGGCGCGCCGGGTTGGCGTGCGAAGGCAGTCGAGCGCGGCGACGTGAACCCGGTCGGTGGCTTGGAAGAAGTGCTTGCCGAACTCTCCCCGATCGAGGACTTCTCCGGCTCGATGTCGCTGAGCTTCTCCGACCCGCGCTTCGACGAAGTCAAGGCGCCGGTGGATGAGTGCAAAGACAAGGACATGACCTACGCGGCGCCGCTGTTCGTCACCGCGGAGTTCATCAACAACAACACCGGTGAGATCAAGAGCCAGACGGTCTTCATGGGTGACTTCCCGATGATGACCGAAAAGGGCACCTTCGTCATCAACGGCACCGAGCGTGTCGTGGTGTCCCAGCTGGTGCGTTCGCCGGGCGTCTACTTCGACTCGTCCATCGACAAGGCCACCGAGAAGGACCTGCACAGCGTCAAGGTCATCCCGGGCCGCGGTGCGTGGCTGGAGTTCGACGTCGACAAGCGCGACACCGTCGGTGTGCGTATCGACCGCAAGCGCCGTCAGCCGGTCACCGTGCTGCTGAAGGCGCTGGGCTGGACCAGCGAGCAGATCGTGGAGCGCTTCGGCTTCTCCGAGATCATGATGGGCACGCTGGAGAAGGACAACACCGCCGGCACCGATGAGGCGCTCCTGGATATCTACCGGAAGCTGCGCCCGGGCGAGCCGCCGACCAAGGAGTCCGCGCAGACCCTGCTGGAGAACCTGTTCTTCAAGGAGAAGCGCTATGACCTGGCTCGCGTCGGCCGCTACAAGGTCAACAAGAAGCTGGGCCTCAACGCCGGTCAGCCGATCACCAATTCGACGCTGACCGAAGAGGACGTCGTCGCGACCATCGAGTACCTGGTGCGTCTGCACGAGGGCCAGACCACGATGACCGCCCCCGGCGGCGTCGAGGTCCCCGTCGAGGTCGACGACATCGACCACTTCGGTAACCGTCGTCTGCGCACCGTCGGCGAGCTGATCCAGAACCAGATCCGGGTCGGCCTGTCCCGCATGGAACGCGTCGTCCGCGAGCGGATGACCACCCAGGACGTCGAGGCGATCACCCCGCAGACCCTGATCAACATCCGTCCCGTCGTGGCGGCGATCAAGGAGTTCTTCGGAACCTCGCAGCTGTCGCAGTTCATGGACCAGAACAACCCGCTGTCGGGTCTGACCCACAAGCGTCGCCTGTCGGCGCTGGGCCCCGGTGGTCTGTCCCGTGAGCGCGCCGGTCTTGAGGTCCGCGACGTGCACTCCAGCCACTACGGCCGGATGTGCCCGATCGAGACCCCTGAGGGCCCGAACATCGGCCTGATCGGTTCGCTGTCGGTGTACGCGCGGGTCAACCCGTTCGGCTTCATCGAGACGCCGTACCGGAAGGTCACCGACGGTGTTGTCACCGACCAGATCGACTACCTGACCGCCGACGAAGAGGACCGCCACATCGTGGCGCAGGCCAACTCGCCGATCGACCGGGACAACCGGTTCGTCGAAGAGAAGATCCTGGTTCGTCGTAAGGGTGGCGAGGTCGAGTTCGTCGCCGCCGTCGACGTCGACTACATGGACGTCTCGCCGCGCCAGATGGTGTCGGTCGCGACCGCGATGATCCCGTTCCTCGAGCACGACGACGCCAACCGTGCCCTGATGGGTGCCAACATGCAGCGCCAGGCGGTTCCGCTGGTTCGCAGCGAGGCCCCGCTGGTCGGTACCGGTATGGAACTGCGTGCCGCCATCGACGCGGGTGACGTCATCGTCGCCGACAAGACCGGTGTGATCGAAGAGGTTTCGGCCGACTACATCACCGTGATGGCCGACGACGGCAGCCGCCAGACCTACCGGATGCGCAAGTTCGCCCGGTCCAACCACGGCACGTGCGCCAACCAGCGCCCGATCGTGGACACCGGACAGCGCGTCGAGGCCGGTCAGGTCCTCGCCGACGGCCCGTGCACCGAGAACGGTGAGATGGCGCTGGGCAAGAACCTGCTCGTCGCCGTCATGCCGTGGGAGGGTCACAACTACGAGGACGCGATCATCCTCTCGAACCGTCTGGTCGAAGAGGACGTGCTCACCTCGATCCACATCGAAGAGCACGAGATCGATGCCCGCGACACCAAGCTGGGCGCCGAGGAGATCACCCGGGACATCCCGAACGTCTCCGATGAGGTGCTGGCCGATCTCGACGAGCGCGGCATCATCCGCATCGGCGCCGAGGTCCGCGACGGCGACATCCTGGTCGGCAAGGTCACCCCGAAGGGCGAGACCGAGCTGACCCCGGAGGAGCGTCTGCTGCGTGCCATCTTCGGTGAGAAGGCCCGCGAGGTCCGCGACACCTCCCTGAAGGTGCCGCACGGCGAGTCCGGCAAGGTCATCGGCATCCGGGTGTTCTCCCGCGAGGATGACGACGAGCTGCCCGCCGGCGTCAACGAGCTGGTCCGCGTGTACGTGGCCCAGAAGCGCAAGATCTCCGACGGCGACAAGCTCGCCGGACGCCACGGCAACAAGGGCGTCATCGGCAAGATCCTGCCCGTCGAGGACATGCCGTTCATGCCCGACGGCACCCCGGTGGACATCATCCTGAACACCCACGGTGTGCCCCGTCGTATGAACATCGGCCAGATCCTGGAAACCCACCTCGGGTGGGTTGCCAAGGCCGGCTGGAACATCGAGGGTGCACCCGAGTGGGCGGCCAACCTGCCCGAGGGCATGCTGTCCGCCCCCGCGGACAGCATCGTGGCCACCCCGGTGTTCGACGGTGCCCAGGAGAAGGAGCTGGAGGGCCTGCTCGGCTCGACGCTGCCCAACCGCGACGGTGACGTCATGGTCAACGCGCAGGGCAAGGCCGAGCTGTTCGACGGTCGTTCCGGCGAGCCGTTCCCGTACCCCGTGACGGTCGGCTACATGTACATCCTGAAGCTGCACCACCTCGTCGACGACAAGATCCACGCGCGCTCGACCGGCCCGTACTCGATGATCACCCAGCAGCCGCTCGGTGGTAAGGCGCAGTTCGGTGGTCAGCGTTTCGGCGAGATGGAATGTTGGGCCATGCAGGCCTACGGCGCTGCTTACACCCTGCAGGAGCTGCTCACCATCAAGTCCGACGACACGGTGGGTCGCGTCAAGGTGTACGAGGCCATCGTCAAGGGCGAGAACATCCCCGAACCCGGTATCCCGGAGTCGTTCAAGGTGCTTCTCAAGGAGCTGCAGTCGCTCTGCCTGAACGTCGAGGTGCTGTCCTCGGACGGCGCGGCGATCGAAATGCGTGACGGTGACGACGAGGACCTGGAGCGCGCAGCTGCCAACCTCGGAATCAACCTGTCCCGTAACGAATCCGCCTCTGTCGAAGATCTGGCTTGATTCGCGGCTCCGCCGCGGGCGCTAAGAAGCCATTGGCTACAAATCCCGAAAGGGGAAAGGGAGTTACGTGCTAGACGTCAACTTCTTCGATGAACTCCGCATCGGTCTCGCGACCGCGGACGACATCCGCAACTGGTCCTTCGGCGAGGTCAAGAAGCCGGAGACCATCAACTACCGCACGCTCAAGCCCGAGAAGGACGGCCTGTTCTGCGAGAAGATCTTCGGACCTACTCGCGACTGGGAGTGCTACTGCGGCAAGTACAAGCGCGTGCGCTTCAAGGGCATCATCTGTGAGCGCTGCGGCGTCGAGGTGACCCGCGCCAAGGTGCGCCGTGAGCGGATGGGCCACATCGAGCTGGCCGCACCCGTCACCCACATCTGGTACTTCAAGGGCGTCCCGTCGCGCTTGGGCTACCTGCTCGACCTGGCCCCGAAGGATCTGGAAAAGATCATCTACTTCGCGGCCTACGTGATCACCGCGGTCGACACGGACATGCGCCACAACGAGCTGTCCACGCTGGAAGCCGAAATGGTCGTCGAGAAGAAGGCCGTCGAGGCCCAGCGCGACGCCGACCTTGAGGCCCGGGCGCAGAAGCTCGAAGCCGACCTGGCCGAGCTGGAGCGCGACGGCGCCAAGTCCGACGTGCGCCGCAAGGTGCGCGACGGTGGCGAGCGTGAGATGCGTCAGCTGCGTGACCGCGCCCAGCGCGAGCTGGACCGGCTCGACGAGATCTGGACCACCTTCACCAAGCTGGCTCCCAAGCAGCTCATCGTGGACGAGGTGCTCTACCGCGAGCTCGTCGACCGCTACGGCGAGTACTTCGAGGGCTCCATGGGCGCCGAGTCGATCAAGAAGCTCATCGAGACCTTCGACATCGACGCCGAGGCCGAGTCGCTGCGCGACACCATCAAGAACGGCAAGGGCCAGAAGAAGCTGCGTGCGCTCAAGCGGCTCAAGGTCGTTGCGGCGTTCCAGATGAACCGCAACTCGCCGATGGGCATGGTGCTCGACGCCGTTCCGGTGATCCCGCCGGAGCTGCGCCCGATGGTTCAGCTCGACGGTGGCCGCTTCGCGACGTCCGACCTCAACGATCTGTACCGCCGCGTCATCAACCGCAACAACCGACTCAAGCGACTGATCGATCTGGGCGCGCCCGAGATCATCGTCAACAACGAGAAGCGCATGCTTCAGGAGTCGGTGGACGCGCTGTTCGACAACGGCCGTCGTGGCCGGCCGGTCACCGGCCCGGGCAACCGTCCGCTCAAGTCGCTGTCGGATCTGCTCAAGGGCAAGCAGGGTCGCTTCCGTCAGAACCTGCTCGGTAAGCGCGTCGACTACTCGGGCCGTTCGGTCATCGTCGTCGGCCCGCAGCTGAAGCTGCACCAGTGCGGTCTGCCCAAGCTGATGGCACTCGAACTGTTCAAGCCGTTCGTGATGAAGCGTCTGGTCGACCTGAACCACGCGCAGAACATCAAGAGCGCCAAGCGCATGGTGGAACGTCAGCGTCCCCAGGTGTGGGATGTCCTCGAAGAGGTCATCGCCGAGCACCCGGTGCTGCTGAACCGTGCACCTACGCTGCACCGCCTGGGTATCCAGGCCTTCGAGCCGCAGCTGGTGGAGGGCAAGGCTATCCAGCTGCACCCGCTGGTGTGTGAGGCGTTCAACGCCGACTTCGACGGTGACCAGATGGCCGTGCACCTCCCGCTGTCCGCGGAGGCGCAGGCCGAGGCTCGCATCCTGATGCTGTCGTCGAACAACATCCTGTCTCCCGCGTCGGGCCGCCCGCTGGCCATGCCGCGTCTGGACATGGTGACCGGTCTGTACTTCCTGACCACCGAGATCGCCGGTGACACAGGCGAGTACACCCCGGCCGCCACGGATCAGCCGGAGACCGGCGTCTACAGCAGCCCGGCCGAGGCCATCATGGCCATGGACCGTGGTTCGCTGAGCGTGCGCGCCAAGATCAAGGTGCGGCTGACCACCCAGCGTCCGCCGGCCGACATCGAGGCCGAGCGCTTCCCCGAGGGCTGGAACTTCGGCGACGCCTGGATCGCGGACACCACGCTGGGCCGCGTGCTCTTCAACGAGCTGCTGCCCAAGGGCTACCCGTTCGTCAACGCGCAGATGTTCAAGAAGGCGCAGGCCGCGATCATCAACGATCTCGCCGAGCGTTACCCGATGATCGTCGTCGCGCAGACCGTGGACAAGCTCAAGGACGCCGGCTTCCACTGGGCCACCCGTTCGGGTGTCACCGTCTCGATGGCCGACGTGCTCGTGCCGCCGCAGAAGGCGGAGATCCTGGAGCGCTACGAGAGCGAAGCCGACGCGATCGAGAAGCAGTACCAGCGCGGCAAGCTCAACCATGTCGAGCGCAACGGCGAACTGGTGAAGATCTGGCAGCAGGCCACCGAAGAGGTGGGTAAGGCCCTGGAGGCCTACTACCCCGAGGACAACCCGATCATCACGATCGTGAAGTCCGGTGCCACGGGCAACCTGACCCAGACGCGCACCCTCGCAGGCATGAAGGGTCTGGTCACCAACCCGAAGGGTGAGTACATCCCGCGTCCGATCAAGTCCTCGTTCCGCGAGGGCCTGACCGTGCTGGAGTACTTCATCAACACCCACGGTGCCCGTAAGGGTCTGGCCGACACCGCTCTGCGTACCGCCGACTCGGGTTACCTGACCCGTCGTCTGGTGGACGTGAGCCAGGACGTCATCGTGCGCGAGACCGACTGTGAGACCGAGCGCGGTATCAACGTCACCCTCGCGGAGAAGCAGGATGACGGCACCCTGGTGCGCGATCAGCACATCGAGACCTCGGCATACGCCCGCACACTGGCCACCGACGCGGTGGACGAGAGCGGCAATGTCGTCGTCGCGCGTGGACATGACCTGGGTGACCCGGCCATCGACGCGCTGCTGGCCGCCGGCATCACCGAGGTGAAGGTCCGCTCCGTGCTGACCTGCACCACGGGCACCGGCGTCTGCGCCATGTGCTATGGCCGCTCGATGGCCACCGGCAAGCTCGTCGACATCGGCGAGGCCGTCGGTATCGTCGCCGCGCAGTCCATCGGTGAGCCCGGTACGCAGCTGACCATGCGTACCTTCCACCAGGGTGGTGTTACCGGTGGCGCCGACATCGTCGGTGGTCTGCCGCGTGTGCAGGAACTGTTCGAGGCCCGCGTGCCGAAGAACAAGGCCCCGATCGCCGATGTCACCGGCCGGGTGCAGCTGGAGGAGACCGACAAGTTCTACAAGATCACCATCGTTCCCGACGATGGTGGCGAGGAAGTCGTCTACGACAAGCTGACCCGTCGCCAGCGCCTGAAGGTGTTCAAGCACGAGGACGGCACCGAGCGTCTGCTCTCCGACGGCGACCACGTCGAGGTCGGGCAGCAGCTCATGGAAGGTGCCGCCGACCCGCACGAGGTGCTGCGTGTCCAGGGTCCCCGCGAGGTGCAGATCCACCTCGTCCGGGAGGTCCAGGAGGTCTACCGGGCCCAGGGCGTGTCCATCCACGACAAGCACATCGAGGTGATCGTCCGGCAGATGCTGCGCCGCGTGACCATCATCGATTCGGGCGCAACGGAGTTCCTGCCCGGCTCGCTCACCGAGCGCGCCGAGTTCGAGACCGCGAACCGTCGGGTTGTCGCCGAGGGCAACGAGCCCGCGGCCGGCCGTCCGGTGCTGATGGGTATCACCAAGGCATCGCTGGCCACCGATTCGTGGCTGTCGGCGGCGTCGTTCCAGGAGACCACCCGCGTGCTGACCGATGCGGCGATCAACTGCCGCAGCGACAAGCTGCAGGGTCTGAAGGAGAACGTGATCATCGGCAAGCTGATCCCGGCCGGTACCGGTATCAACCGTTACCGACACATCCAGGTGCAGCCGACCGAAGAGGCCCGCGCTGCCGCGTACACGATCCCGTCCTACGAGGATCAGTACTACAGCCCGGACTTCGGCCAGAACACCGGCGCTGCCGTGCCGCTGGACGATTACGGATACTCGGACTACCGCTAGTTCGTCTCGGAAAAGGCCCCCGCTCTCGAGCGGGGGCCTTTTTCGTTCGCGAATTCCAGGCTGGGGCAGGGCGGGCCAACACGCTGTCCGCGTAGTCGGCGGCGGTGACCCCGATGATCATCCAGCCGAATTGGATCAACCGCTCCAGTCGCGGGATGTCGCATTCATAGGTCACATCACGGGACAGGTGGACGTTCGGGTGGACGGGCCTGTGTCGGGTGCGCAGCGCGTGCGACGTCAGCGCGCCCGTCGTCAACGCCTCGCTGCCCACGAACGGTCCGTCCATGCAAGAACTCTCGGGCCGTCGGCTATGGGAGACCTCTGCGGCGATCCGTGAGAAAGTCCGCCGGGAACGCACGTTCGAGAGTTCGGTTAGGCTCGTCGATCCACCGCGGAACAGTCACTCTGATCTACGAATGCTCGGAAAGGCCCACCATGGCGCGCATCCTCATCACCGGGTCGGTCGGCGGTCTCGGCCTCGCAGCGGCGCAGGCCCTCATCGCGGACGGACACGACGTGTTCGGTCACGCGCGCAGTGCACAGCGTGCGGCCGATCTGGAGGCAGCCGGGCACCGGATGGCCGGGGTGGTGGTGGGGGACCTGAGTACCCGGGCAGGGGTGGAATCTGTTGCCGCCCAAGCTAATGAGGCCGGGCGCATGGACGCGGTCATCCACAATGCGGGGATCTATCTGGACCCCGAAAGAATCGCCACTCCGGAGGGGCATTGCAGGGTCTTCGCGACCAATGTCCTTGCCCCCTATCTCCTCACCGCGCTGATGCACCGGCCGGAACGGCTGATCTACATCAGTAGTGACATGGCGGCCCAAGGTGTCGAGTCGCTTGCCGACATCGACTGGACGCAGCGCCGGTGGGATGGCGTGCAGGCCTACTGCGACAGCAAGTTGCAGGTCGCGGCGCTGGCGCTGGGTGTCGCGCGGCGGTGGCCGTCGGTCTACAGCAACGCCGTGGACCCGGGGTGGGTGCCGACGCGCATGGGAGGTCCCGAGGCGTCGGACGACCTGTCCCTCGGGCACGTCACCCAGGCCTGGTTGGCCGGCGGCACCGGCGAGGATGTGCGGATCAGTGGAAAGTTCCTCTACCACCAGGCCGTTGTTCCTACCGCGGCCGCCGTGTCCGACGCCGAGTTTCAGGACGCGCTACTGACTGAACTGGAAACGCTCACCGGTGTGGGGTTGGCGCCCTGAGGGCTCATGGGTCGGGGAGTCTTGACTGAGCGGGAGAGCGCTCTCGTTCGCTCTTGACTATGACGCAGACCGCAGTTAACTTCTTACATACCAACCGGTCCGTTTCCTAGTCCCGGTCGTCCGGCCCGCGACCTGCGGCGCCCCGCCGCCACCTGAAAGGTGTTGCTCACCGATGGAATCCGCCGTGATCATCGAAGCTGTTCGCTCTCCGATGGGGCGCGCCCGGCCCGACGGCGCCCTCGCCGACCTGCACCCGGTGCAGCTTCTCTCGCAGGTGCTCACCGGTCTGGTGGACCGCGCCGGCATCGATCCCGGCCTGGTGGACGACGTCATCGTCGGTTGTGTGAGCCAGTCCTCGGAGCAGTCCGGCACGGTCGGGCGGATGGCCTGGCTGGCCGCCGGGTACCCCGAACATGTCCCTTCGGTGACCGTCGAGCGCAAATGCGGCTCCGGTCAGCAGGCCATCCAGTTCGCCATCCAGGGTGTGATGGCCGGGCAGTACGACCTGGTGATCGCGGCCGGCGTCGAGTCGATGAGCCGGGTGCCGATGGGCTCCAACCGGCAGGGCGCCGACATCTTCGGGCCGGGAGTCAACGAACGCTACGCACCCGGGCTGATCCCGCAGGGCGTCGCCGCCGAACTCATCGCCACCAAGTGGGGTCTGACCCGTGATGACTTGGACGCCTTTGCCGTCCGTTCACACAGGCAGGCCGCGGCGGCCGTGGCGGCCGGGCAGTTCGACCGCGAGATCGTGTCGGTGACGCGCCCCGACGGGGTGGTTGTCGAGCGCGACGAGACCATCCGGCCCGGTACGACCGCGGAGAAGATCGGCACGCTGGCCACCGTGTTCCGCACCGACGAGTATGAGGCGCGCTTCGAGGGGACGCAGTGGGCCACCACGGCGGCCAACTCCTCACAGCTCACCGACGGAGCTTCGGCGGTGCTGATCGCCTCCGACCGGATGGCAGAGAAGCTCGGGCTCCGGCCACGTGCCGCGGTGCGCGGCATGTATGCCTGTGGCGACGACCCGCTGATGATGCTGACCGCGCCCATCCCGGCCACCCGAAAGCTGCTGGAGCGCACCGGATTGAGCGTAGACGACATCGACCACTTCGAGGTCAACGAGGCGTTCGCCTCGGTACCGCTGGCCTGGCTGCGTGAACTCGGCGCCGACCCAGACCGCCTCAATCCGCGGGGCGGGGCGATCGCTCTCGGGCACCCGCTCGGCGCCACCGGCTGCCGGCTGTTCACCAGCATGCTGCATGCCCTCGAGGACACCGGGGGACGGCTCGGGTTGCAGACCGTGTGTGAAGCCGGCGGTATGGCGAACGCCTTGATCCTCGAGCGCATGGACGCCACGAACTAGGCATTCAGCGGTCGCCGGCCGAGACAGGGGAGAACACCATGCAGGACACCGTGCGACTCGACGAGGTCGAGCGGGCGATCAGCGACATCGCGGCGGGAAAACCTGTCGTAGTGGTGGACGATGCGTCGCGCGAGAACGAGGGTGACATCATCTTCGCTGCCCAGTCCGCAACCCCGGAGCTGATGGCGTTCACCGTGCGCCATTCCAGTGGTGTGATCTGCGTGCCGATGCCCGACGAGGTCGCCGACTTGTTGCTGCTACCGCCGATGACGACGGTGAACCAGGACCCCAAGAGCACCGCGTTCACCGTGTCGGTGGACGCCGCTGCCGGTGTGACAACCGGTATTTCGGCCGCCGACCGGGCGGTGACGGCGCGACTGCTGGCTGATCCGCAGACCACGGCGAATCAACTCACCAGGCCGGGGCACATGTTCCCGCTGCGGGCCCGCGAGGGTGGCGTGCTGGTGCGCCGCGGTCACACCGAGGCAGCCGTGGACCTGGTGCGGGCGGCCGGTCTGCATCCGGTCGGCATCCTGGTTGAGATCGTCAACGACGACGGCACCATGAAGCGGGGTCTGCAGTTGCGTGACTTCGCCGACAAGCACGGCCTCGCCATGATCTCGATCGAGCAACTGGTGCAGTACCGCGTGCGCAATGAGCGGTTGATCGAGCGCGGTGCGCAGACCAAGCTGCCGACCTCGGTAGGCGACTTCACCGCAGTGGGTTACCGCTCCCTGGTGGACGGCAACGACCATGTGGCTTTGGTGATGGGCGACATCAGCACCGAAGAGCCGGTGCTGGTGCGGGCGCACTCGGAGTGCCTGACCGGAGATGTCTTCGGTTCGAAGCGCTGCGACTGTGGCCCTCAGCTCGACGAGTCCCTGCGCCGTATCGCCGAATTGGGCCGTGGAGTCGTGATCTATCTACGTGGTCACGAGGGCCGGGGAATCGGATTGCAGGCGAAGCTGTCTGCATATGCGTTGCAGGACAACGGCCGCGATACGGTGGATGCGAATCTGGAACTCGGATTCCCTGCTGATGCGCGGGAGTACAGCGCCGCGGCGGCCATCATCGCTGACCTGGGTGTCCAGTCGGTGTGGTTGTTGACCAACAATCCCGACAAGATCGAGGGACTTGCGGCCGGAGGTGTCGAGATCGCGGGGCGGGTCCCGCTCTGCGTCCCACCGAATGTGCACAACATCGGCTATCTGGCCGAGAAACGGGACCGGATGGGCCATGACCTGCCCGGCCTGGATGTGCGCGAACGAACCTACCGGCCGACCCGGCAGTTGCGGCTGGCCAGGTCCTGAAGGCATTTCGCCGGCCCGCGGGCCTGGTCCTGACGACGTTTCGAGTGATGGAGGAACTCCTTGGCCACGATGACCGAGGTCGAGCGGATGGTGTTTCTGGCCGAGGCTCGGATGGCGTTCATCGCAGTGGAGTGGGGCGACCGCGCTCCGCTGAGCATGCCCGTCTGGTACGAATACGAACCCGGCGGGGATGTGCTGTTGTGGGCGTACGCCGACTCGCTGAAGAGCCGGCTGGTGCGGGCTGCCCGACGGTTCTCCCTGACATCGCAGCAAGTCGATCTGCCGTACCGGTACGTCACGGTGCAGGGCCCGGTCACGACGGTCCAACCGGCCCAACGCGAATGGGTGGAAGCCCTGGCCGTGCGCTATCTCGGCACGGAGCGGGGCAAGGCGCACATCGCGGACGTCTTCGAGCCGGGGTCACTGGCGATCCGGATGCGCCCGGAACGCTGGTTCAGCGGCGCCTTTCTCTATACGGGTGTGGACGAGTCAGTTAGAAGCGGAGCCGACGGTGTCGTCGCCTCACATCTTTGGCAGCAGAGTGAAAGGAACTCTGTGAAATGAACACGCTGGTCCCATATACGGTCGAGGGCGCGGTGGCACGGTTCACCCTGGACTCGCCGGGTAATCGCAATGCGCTGTCGACCACCCTGATCGACGAACTGCACCGCGGTCTGGACGACGTGCTGGGAAATCCCGGACTGCGTGCGGTGGTGCTCGGCCACAGCGGTGGAACCTTCTGCGCAGGAGTCGATCTCGCCCAGGTGTCGAGCGGTCGCTCGGAGGCTGACGGTGATGGTCACATGGACGGCTTCGTGAAGATGCTGCGGCGGATCCTGGAACTTCCGGTTCCGGTCATCGCGGCCATCGATGGTCACGTCCGGGCCGGCGGGCTCGGTCTGACAGCTGCCTGTGATATCGCGGTGGCCGGACCCGCGAGCACCTTCGCGTTGACCGAGGTCCGCATCGGCGTCGGGCCGGCGATCATTTCCATGACGCTGCTCCCGAAGATGAAACCACGCGCAGCGGACCGCTACTTCCTCACCGGTGAGAAGTTCGGCGCCCAAGAGGCCGCGGATATGGGTTTGGTGACCATTGCCAGCGACGACGTCGAGTCGACGGTATCGGAGTTGACCGCGGCCATTGCGTTGGGCTCTCCGCAGGGCCTGCGGGCGTCGAAGGCATTGACCACCGAGCCGATCTTGGAGATATTCGACCGGAAGGCGGACCGCTTGGCCCGTGGCGCGGCTCGGCTGTTCGTCTCCGAGGAGGCACAAGAGGGCATCGCCGCGTTCCGCGAACGACGACAGCCGAACTGGATCCAGTAGAAAGCACACCGATATGCCCCGTATCGAGCCCGTCCGGGAACCCAATGAAGATCAGCGCCAGGCGCTTTCGAAAACCCTGCAGGCCCCGGACGGCACTCCGGTCAACGTCTTCGCCACGCTGGCGCATCAACCGCAGCTGATGCGGCGCGTCAACGCGCTCGGCGGCTACTTCATGGTGCACGGATCAATCCCGCTGCGTGAGCGCGAACTCGTGATCCTGCGCGTGGCCGGGACATGCAACAGTGCCTATGAGGAGGGCCAGCACCGCTGGATCGCCGGCGAGAAGGCGGGCCTGTCCGGGGCCGAGATCGAGGCAGCCTTGGATCCTGGCGCACCGCACAGCTGGTCGGCTGAGGATCTGCGGCTCTTGATGTTTGTCGACGAACTGCTGGCGACGGGCGCGGTGAGCGATGCCACCTGGGCGAGCCTGCAGTCTTGGGGCGACATCGCGCGCACCGAACTTCTGGTCCTGATCGGCTTCTATCAGATGCTGGCGCTCGTCATCAAAGGCATTGGCGTGGAGTTGGACCCGTCGGTGGCCCGATTGTTGGATCCGGCACCCGGGGACTGATCACGCAGTGGGCCGACCTCGCCCGGAGGCGAGGCCGGCCCCGCTCGGGCTATTTACCGGAGAGCACCAGCGAGATGGTGTCGGCGACGCAGGCCGGCTTGGACTCGCCGTCGATCTCGATGGTGTACCGGGTGATCACCTGGGTGCCCGCCGGAACGTCGTTGACCTCGGCGATCACGGCGCGGGCGCGGATGCGCGAACCCACCCGCACCGGGTTGGGGAACCGGACCTTGTTGAGCCCGTAGTTGAGCCGCGCCTGGGGGGTGTCGATGCTGAAGATCTGGCTACCGAGCCAGGACGTCAGGGACAGGGTCAGGAACCCGTGCGCGATGGTTTCGCCGAACGGGCCCTCGTTGCGGGAGCGCTCGACGTCGACGTGGATCCACTGGTCGTCACCGGCGACCTCGGCGAAGGCGTTCACCCGCTGCTGATCGATCTGCACCCAGTCGGTGACGCCGAGGTCTTCTCCGACTGCGGCTGTGATCTCGTCGATCGAATGGAAGGTCTTCATGGCAGGTGGGCGCCTCTCGTCTCTGCTCTGATGCGGGGGAGCCGCCCGGGCCCGGCCGGCGGTCTGCGCTCGGGGCCCAGGGGCTGCGCCCAAAGTACCAATCGGTATGTGGCCTCCGCATCGTCGGCTCACCGGACGTGTCGACGTGTGGTTCCCCAGAGTTGCGCAGACTCTTTACCTTTCGAGCGGTGGCACGTAGCATGCGTCTTACATACCGACCGGTCGGAAGAAAGCCGGTTGTCGAGTTCCGAGTGAGGAGTTGGTTGAGATGCATGTGGGTTTGAACCTGAATATCCAGAATCTGGGGAACGCCAGTCCCGACCGGGAGGTCATGAAGGGCGAACTGCGGTACGCCCAGTTGGCGGAGAAGGTGGGTTTCGACTCGCTGTGGATGCCGGAGCATCACTTCACCGATTACATGTTGACCCCGAATGTGCCGCAGTTGTTGGCCTGGATTGCCGGGCAGACGGAGACGTTGCGGCTGGGCACTGCCGTCAGTGTGTTGCCGTGGCAGGATCCGATCCGTACGGCGGAAAGCTTTGTGGTGCTGGACAACCTGAGTCAGGGTCGGGCGATGCTCGGTCTGGGGCGTGGGTTGGGCCGGGTGGAGTTCGATGCGTTCCGGTTGCAGATGGGTGAGTCGCGGCGTCGGTTCGTGGAGTACTCGGAGGCGATTCTGCATGCCTTGGAGACCGGGGTGATGGAGTACGACGGGGAGTTGTACAAGCAGCCGCGGTGTGAGATTCGTCCGGAGCCGTATGCGTCGGTGCGGGGGCGGACGTTCGCCTCGGCGGTGTCGCCGGAGTCGATGGACATCATGGCCCGGTTGGGTGTGGGTCTGATGGTGATTGCGCAGAAGCCGTGGCCGACGGTGCAGGCGGATCTGGACACCTATCGGGCGCGGTACAACGAGTTGCGTGGTGAGGAGCCGCCCAAGCCGTTGATCAACGTGTACGTCGGCGTGGGTGAGACCGAAGCGGCCGCGCAGGAGATGCGGGACAAGTACCTGAAGGGCTACGCGCTGTCGACGGTGAAGCATTACGAGTTCGACAATGTCGGGTTCGAGAAGATCGAAGGCTACGAGTACTACGGCAACCTGGCCCGCAACATCGAGAAGCACGGTGTCGACGGTTTCGCGAACTTCCTGGCCGATCTGCAGGTGTGGGGTACACCGGATCAGGTCGCCGAGAAGCTGATGTCGTATGTGGACC
This sequence comes from Mycolicibacterium diernhoferi, assembly GCF_019456655.1. Lineage (NCBI taxonomy): Bacteria > Bacillati > Actinomycetota > Actinomycetes > Mycobacteriales > Mycobacteriaceae > Mycobacterium > Mycolicibacterium diernhoferi. The sequence goes on from NZ_CP080332.1 coordinate 1,177,533, forward strand.
GCATCGATGCCGGCGGTATCGCGATCGTCCCGTCCTACGGCGGGATGTCGCGTGAGGTGGCGGACAAGAACTTCGACCTGATCACCGAGCACGTGCTGCCGGTGCTGAAGGCCAAGGACGTGGGCGGCGACCTGGGTGTCCAATACGGCGTCAACGCCGCCGCGGTCTGAGCGGGCTGCCGTGGCTGAACTGAAACTGGGATACAAGGCGTCGGCGGAGCAGTTCGCGCCGCGTGAACTCGTGGAATTGGCCGTGGAGGCTGAGGCGCACGGCATGGACAGCGCGACGGTGAGTGATCACTTCCAGCCGTGGCGGCATGAGGGTGGGCATGCGCCGTTCTCGCTGGCCTGGATGACCGCGGTGGGGGAGCGCACCAAGCGGCTGCAGCTGGGGACCTCGGTGCTGACGCCGACGTTCCGGTACAACCCGGCGGTGATCGCGCAGGCGTTCGCGACCATGGGGTGCCTGTACCCGGACCGGATCTTTTTGGGTATCGGTACCGGTGAGGCGCTCAATGAGATCGCCACCGGCTACGAGGGCGAGTGGCCGGAGTTCAAGGAACGCTATGCCCGGCTGCGTGAGGCGGTGCGGTTGATGCGTGAGTTGTGGCTCGGGGACCGGGTGGATTTCGACGGCGAGTACTACAAGACCAAGGGCGCCTCGATCTATGACGTGCCTTCCGGTGGTATCCCGATCTACATCGCCGCCGGTGGGCCGCAGGTGGCCAAGTACGCCGGGCGGGCCGGGGACGGGTTCATCTGCACCTCGGGCAAGGGCGAGGAGCTCTACAAGGACAAGCTGATGCCGGCCATGCGGGAGGGTGCGGAGGCGGCGGGCAAGAATCCCGAGGATGTGGACCGGATGATCGAGATCAAGATCTCCTATGACACCGATCCGGAGTTGGCGTTGGAGAACACCCGGTTCTGGGCGCCGTTGTCGTTGACCGCGGAGCAGAAGCATTCCATCGATGATCCGATCGAGATGGAGAAGGCTGCCGATGCGTTGCCGATCGAGCAGGTGGCCAAGCGCTGGATCGTGGCGTCGGATCCCGACGAGGCGGTGGAGAAGGTCGCCGATTACGTCAAGTGGGGTCTGAACCATCTGGTGTTCCATGCCCCCGGGCATGACCAGCGCCGTTTCCTGCAGCTGTTCAGGTCCGATCTGGAACCACGGCTGCGCAAACTCGGCTGAGGTTCGGTGGTTCGGCCCATTCTGCCGCCGCGGTGATCCGCGGCGGCAGAATGGGCCGGACTGCTATTGGCTGCTCTTGACGGAGTGGCCGCCGAACTGATTGCGCAGAGCGGCAACGGCTTTCATGGTCGGCGAGTCGTCCTGGCGGGAGCGGAAGCGGTCGAACAGTGACCCGGCGATGGTGGGGACCGGAACCCGTAGCCGGATGGCCTCTTCCACCGTCCAGCGGCCCTCGCCGGAGTCCTCGGTGTAGCCGCTGATGCCGCCGAGTCCGGGATCCTCCTTGAGGGCCTTGGCCAGCAACTGCTGCAACCAGGACCGCACCACGGTACCGTTCGACCAGGCCTGGATCACCGCTTGCGGGTCCCGCACGAGGTCTTCGGCGGCCAGCATCTCGTAGCCCTCGGAGTAGGCGGTCATCAGGGCGTACTCGATGCCGTTGTGCACCATCTTGGTGAAGTGGCCGGCACCGACCGGTCCGGCGTGCACGAATCCGTCTTCGAGTGCACCCTCAGGGCGCAGGGTGTCGAAGATCGGCATGGCTCGAGCGACATCCTCGTCGCTGCCGCCGACCATCAGGCCGTAGCCTTCGGTGAGGCCCCATACACCGCCGGAGACTCCCGCGTCGACGTAGCCAATTCCCTTCTTCCCCAGCAGTTCTGCGTGCGGAAGGTCATCGGTGTAGCGCGAGTTGCCGCCGTCGATCACCAGATCTCCTGCGCTGAGCACATCGGCCAGCGATCGGATGGTCTCGGTGGTGATGGCACCGGACGGGACCATCACCCAGACGATGCGTGGCGCGGACAGTGACTCTGCCAGCGCGGTAAGCGTTGATACATCGCTGATCTCGGCACGGGTGTCGTAGCCGATGACCTCATGGCCGCCCCGGCGCAGTCGTTCGCGCATGTTGAAGCCCATCTTGCCCAGTCCAACAAGACCCAATTGCATGGTGAAACCTTTCGTTGCGGTCGTGGACCAGCCCAGCCGGAAGAGCAGGTGAAGCCGAAGATGTTGCTGGGTAACCGAGTCCAGATCCATTGACGGGGCGCACTCGTATAGTGGCGTCAGCCCGGCAGTGATCGTATCCCAGCAGGTCGGCCGTCGAGAAGTACCGTGGGACAGCGACCTTCGCGTCATTCTTGCCTGCTGTACGCTGCCGTTGCAGGCGCGGGTGGTTGATCGGACACCCGGTCGCTGTTGCGCCGAGATGCGCGGTCTGAGCGCACCTAGAGAACGGGATGGTCATGGCTGGTCGAATCGGAACCGGAGATATTTGCACTACACCCGCGTGGGAAGCGTTGTCGCGCCATCATGACGCCGTGGCCGGGCAAACTCTGCGGGAGCTGTTCGCGCAGGACCCGCGCCGCGGCACCGAGTTCACGCTGACCGTGGGTGATCTGTACATCGACTACAGCAAGCACCGGGTGACACGCGAAACCCTGGATCTGCTGGCCGATCTGGCTGTCGCGGCCGACCTGGAGGGCCGGCGTGCCGCGATGTTCGCCGGTGCGCACATCAACACCTCCGAGGACCGGGCGGTGCTGCACACCGCGCTGCGGCTGCCCCGGGATGCGGTGTTGGAGGTGGACGGTCAGGACGTCGTCGCCGATGTGCACGAGGTGCTCGACGCGATGGGCGCGTTCTGTGACCGGTTGCGTTCCGGACAGTGGACCGGGGCCACCGGTGAGCGCATCACCTGCGTGGTCAACATCGGGATCGGCGGCTCGGATCTGGGCCCGGTGATGGTCTACGAGGCGCTGCGCCACTACGCCGATGCCGGTATCTCGGCGCGGTTCGTCTCCAATGTCGACCCCGCCGACCTGGTCGCCAAGCTCGACGGTCTCGACCCGGCCACAACGCTTTTCGTCATCGCCTCCAAGACGTTCTCCACACTGGAGACGTTGACCAACGCCACCGCGGCGCGGCGCTGGCTCATCGACGCGCTCGGCGAGGACGCCGTCGCCAAGCACTTCGTGGCGGTCTCCACCAACAAGAAGCTGGTCGACGAGTTCGGCATCGACACCGCCAACATGTTCGGTTTCTGGGACTGGGTCGGCGGGCGCTATTCGGTGGACAGCGCCATCGGGCTCAGCGTGATGGCGGTGATCGGCCGGGAACGCTTCGCCGAGTTCCTGGCCGGGTTCCATCTGGTCGACGAGCACTTCCGCACCGCGCCGCTGACCGAGAACGCGCCGGTGATGCTCGGGCTGATCGGGCTTTGGTACAACAATTTCTTCGGCGCGCAGTCGCGTGCGGTGCTGCCCTACTCCAACGATCTGTCCCGGTTCGCCGCCTACCTGCAGCAGCTGACGATGGAGTCCAACGGCAAGTCGGTGCGCGCCGACGGCACCCCGGTCACCGCCGATACCGGTGAGATCTATTGGGGCGAACCGGGAACCAACGGCCAGCACGCCTTCTACCAGTTGCTGCACCAGGGCACCCGGCTGATCCCGGCAGACTTCATCGGGTTCTGCGAGCCCACCGACGATCTGCCGACCGCCGACGGCACGGGCAGCATGCACGACCTGTTGATGAGCAACTTCTTCGCCCAGACCCAGGTCCTGGCATTCGGCAAGACCGCCGCCGAAATCGCGGCCGAAGGTACCGACGCCGACGTCGTCGCGCACAAGGTGATGCCGGGCAACCGGCCGACCACCTCGATCCTGGCCACCAAGCTGACCCCGTCGGTCATCGGCCAGCTCATCGCGCTCTACGAGCATCAGGTCTTCACCGAGGGCGTCATCTGGGGTATCGACTCGTTCGACCAGTGGGGAGTCGAACTGGGCAAGACCCAGGCCAAGGCCCTGTTGCCGGTGCTCACCGACGATGCCGCGCCGCCCGATCAGAGCGACACCTCCACCGACGCGCTGGTGCGCCGCTACCGCACCCAGCGCGGACGCACCGCCTGACCACAACGGCGAAACACGCGTACCCGCTGCTCCCAAGCCAGGCGGTTTCAAGTCGTGGTTGCAACAGCGGGTGGTTTAGGCGGGTCTGACAGTAATGCGTCGAGGGCTTCGGCGGGTGTTCTCCAGCCCAGGGTCTGGCGGGGTCGGTTGTTGAGTTTGGCGGCGACGTAGTCGAGGTAGTCGGCGGGAAAGACCGATAGGTCAGTGCCTTTGGGGAAGTATTGGCGCAGGAGGCCGTTGGTGTTCTCGTTGGTGCCTCGTTGCCAGGGTGAGTGCGGATCGCAGAAGTAGATGTCGAGATCGGTGGCTGCAGCGATCTTGGCGTGGTTGGCCATTTCGATGCCCTGGTCCCAGGTCAGCGTGCGGGCCATGATCGCGGGCAGCTGGGCGATTTTGGCCACGATGGCCTCTTGGACTGCCAGGGCGCCGTGGTTATCGGGTAGGTGCAGCAGGATCACGAACCGGGTGCTGCGTTCGACCAGGGTGCCGATCGCGGACTTGTTTTCCGTTCCAGTGATCAGGTCGCCTTCCCAATGGCCGGGGATGGCACGATCCTCGACCTCGGCAGGCCGGTCACTGATGCTGACCATGTCCCGGATACGCGGGCGTCGCTGGTCGGGGCGGTGCTGCGGTTTGCGCAGTGCTCGACCCGTGCGCAAACACGTGTGCAAGTCGCGGCGCAGATTCCCCTTGCCCTGCACGTAGATTGCCTGGTAGATCGTCTCGTGCGACACCCACATCTCCGGATCGTCGGGGAACTCCCACCGTAACCGGTGGGCGATCTGGGCTGGGCTGTGCTGTTCGTGGCCCAACCGGTACTGCACGGCATCGCGCAGCCGCGCATTGGTGGCCAGCTTGCCCGCCTTGGGGCGTCGAGCCCGGTGCTCGGAGCGGACCTGGGCCAGCAACGCGTCGTACTTCAACCTCGTGGTGCGACCGCTCTGGCGGGCCCCGAAGCGTTCCTTGCGCCGGTAGCCGGACTTGCCGCCATTGTGGGCGGCGATGGCACCATTGACGTCGAGTTCGTATTTGATCGTCGAGGCCGGCCGGCCCAAGCTGCGCCCTATCGAGTTCAGCGATTCATAGTTGTGCACGCCGATCTGGATCCGGATCCGATCAGCCAGATCCAGGCGCCGTCGCCGACCGTTCTTCCTAGGGGCAGTGAACTGGGGTTTCACCCCGCCAGCGTCAGCGAACCACGTGACCCCAGTCGTTACCGACACGCCGGCAGCCACAGCGGCCTGACGTTCGGTCAGGCCGGCACCGATATGACCCCAAAACGCTTCACGAACAGACCTGAGCGATCTCCGAGACAACAGCACTCCTCAAGTAGTGCTGTTGCATCCACCCCTTGAAGCCAAGCCACCTTGAGCAGCGGGTACGCGTGTTTCGCCAGCGGGTTATCCGCGAGAAGTAGCAACGGGCGCTGACCGACTAGTCGATTTCGACGAGTGGCGCTGCCATGAGCCGGGTTTGGGTGCCGCGATGACGCCGGCCGGGCCTACACATTCGTGCCATGCGCCCGGGGGTGGTTCCTCCGATTGTGGGATGCCGCTTGCGTCGGCTGTGAGCAGAATGTCATCTGCGCGTCGGTGGTACCGAAGATCACGATGTTTCGGAGGCGGCGCAATTTTCCGGCCCGACATGGTGATTCGTCATCGCTGTCAGGTCGGTGAACGCTTCCGCAACGATTCGCTGATCGGGCACGGGTGTTCCGTGCCGGCCCCGGCCTGTCTGCTTGTCACCCACTCTGTCTGACCATACGAATTGCGCTGACACCTAAGGAATTCAATGACATCTCGCTGGGCCTTGTTCGCTGCGACGTTGGCTGCCGCGCTTGTCGGCGGTCTGACCACCAGCAGTCCTGCTGCCGCCGGGTTGGACAATGAGAAGAGCCTCATCGACAGCCATGGGCGGACGCTGACCATTCAGCAGTGGGACACGTTCCTCAACGGCGTCCCGCCGCTGGACCGCAACCGGCTGACCAGGGAGTGGTTCCACACAGGTAAGGCCAAGTACTCCGTAACCGGCCCCGGTGCAGACACTTTCACCGGTACCCTGCAGCTGGGTTACCAGGTGAGCTTCCCCTGGACCATGGGCGTCTCGATGAACTTCAGCTACTCGACACCCAACGTCGGCATCTGGTGGTGGGGCGAGAAGGAAAACCACCTCGACAAGTTCGACGACATCTATACCCCGCCCTTCTTCCCCGGCGGCAGCATCTCCGTCGATCTGGGCAACGGCCCGGGGCTCCAGGAGGTGGCGACCTTCTCCAGCCCGGTCGAAGGGCCCGAAGGCAAGATCACGGTGTCCAACGCGCACGGCACCGTCACGGGCGTCACCGGTGGAGTTGTGTTGCGTCCCTTCGCGAAACTGATCACCGCGGATGGGGAAGAGGTCAGCACGTTCGGCGAACCCTGGAACATGAACTAGTTCGGTCGGCGAGTTTGGCGGAGGGACTTTACCTGCGCGCCGGAACATCGTAATATCACCTACATACCGACCGGTCGGAAGATGTCGGGGTTGTGAAACTTCAGTGAGGGGTTAGTCGAGATGCATGTTGGTCTGAATCTGAATATTCAGAATTTGGGTCGGGCAAGTTCGGACCGTGAGGCGATGGCCCGCGAGATGCGGTTTGCCCAGTTGGCGGAGAAGGTGGGTTTCGACTCGCTGTGGATGCCGGAGCATCACTTCACCGATTACATGTTGACCCCGAATGTGCCGCAGTTGTTGGCCTGGATTGCCGGGCAGACGGAGACGTTGCGGCTGGGAACATCGGTCAGTGTGTTGCCGTGGCAGGATCCTATCCGTACGGCGGAAAGCTTTGTGGTGCTGGACAACCTGAGTCAGGGTCGGGCGATGCTCGGTTTGGGGCGTGGGTTGGGCCGGGTGGAGTTCGATGCGTTCCGGTTGCAGATGGGTGAGTCGCGGCGTCGGTTCGTGGAGTACTCGGAGGCGATTCTGCATGCCTTGGAGACCGGGGTGATGGAGTACGACGGCGATCTGTACAAGCAGCCGCGGTGTGAGATCCGGCCGGAGCCGTATGCGTCGGTGCGTGGTCGGACGTTCGCCTCGGCGGTGTCGCCGGAGTCGATGGACATCATGGCCCGGTTGGGTGTGGGTTTGATGGTGATTGCGCAGAAGCCGTGGCCGACGGTGCAGGCGGATCTGGACACCTATCGGGCGCGGTACAACGAGTTGCGTGGTGAGGAACCGCCCAAGCCGTTGATCAACGTGTACGTCGGTGTCGGCGAGACCGAGGCCGAGGCCACCGAGATGCGCGAGCGCTACCTCCAGAACTACGCGCTGTCGACGGTGGAGCATTACGAGTTCGACAATGTCGGGTTCGAGAAGATCGAAGGCTACGAGTACTACGGCAACCTGGCCCGCAACATCGAAAAGCACGGTGTGGACGGTTTCGCTCGATTCCTGGCCGATCTGCAGGTGTGGGGTACACCGGACCAGGTCGCCGAGAAGCTGATGTCGTATGTGGATCGCATCGATGCCGGTGGTATCGCGATCGTCCCGTCCTACGGCGGGATGTCCACCGAGGTGGCGAACAAGAACTTCGACCTCATCGCCGAGCACGTGGTGCCGGCGCTGAAGGCCAAGGATGTGGGCGGCGACCTGGGAATCCAGTACGGAGTGAATACCGCCGCAGCGGTCTGACCGACCGTAGATCGCCTATCGGAAATGCCGGTGGGGCTCGATTCGAGCCCACCGGCATTTTTGTATTTTGTGGCGCACCTTCCTCCGGTTACCGGCGTGTTACCTGCGTTACACGATTCGTCCAACGGGCGGCCGTGCGTTTCCCCTTTTCTGGGATGGCCGGGGGAGACGTTGACGCGGAGAATTATTCCGGAGGCAAGGATGGCTGCTGTGCGGCCGTCGTGGCTTGGGCTCCGCGCGATGCTGCATGCGGCAGCTGAGACGGTTGCGGACGACCGCCCGCAACGGGATGGAAGGAACACCCACCTATGGCGACTACGCCCACCGCCCCGCCGGACGTCGAAAAGACGTCCGACGCGGATCTCGACCAGGCGCTCCGCGAGGCTGTGCTGACCATCGAGAGCACGGAATACCAGAACGGGAACGTGGCCTTCAGCCCGCTCACCACACGTGACTGGGTCATCATCGCCACCGCCTACGTCCTGCTCCCGGCTCTGCTGGCATTGGTGGTGGGCACCGCATGAGTAAAGACGGAGCCTCCACGGCCACGGGAGCGGATTTCCACGAACATGCCCTGATGGGCCGCATCCCCGTGCTGTCCGGCGACCGGATCTACAACAAGTGGTACACCTGGGTCTTGCAGGCCTTCCTCTACGGTGCCGCCACCTGGTCGCTGCTGGCCGGCGGCTACCTGGGCTCCATCCTGCCCCCACTGCAGGGTTTCGCGGCCTTCATCCTGGGGCAGACGATCTCGCTGGTCCTGGGCGCGCTGTTCACCGGAGTGATCTCCAGTCGCTTCGGTGTCGACCTCACCGATGCCTCCCGGACGGTGCTGGGTCCGCGCGGCTCCCAGTTCGTGCGGTTCCTGGTGTTCGCCGGCATGACGGTGACCACTCTGATCCTGGTGTCGCTGATGGCGGCAGCTTTCGGCCAGTTCGCCGAAGTCACCCTGGGCATGTCGTCCGGCGCGTTCGTCGGCGCTGTGTGCGCCACCGTCGCGCTGATCTTCTGCGTGGTGATTGCCAAGATCGGGCCGTCCATCCTGGAACGGGTGGCCAACTGGATCATCTTCCCGTTGTTCATGATTCTGCTCATCGCGCTCGCCTGGGCATTGATCAGCCGGTACGGCTTCGTCGACTTGTGGGCACTGCGACCCGATCCGGAACTGACCATCCCCGGCGCCTACATCCGCGCGGTCGAGTTCGGTCTGGCGACCGGCTTCGGCTACTGGATCACCACCGGCGCGATGTTCCGTCTGGTCAGCTCACCCCGACTGGCGATCCACGGCAGCACCATCGCCTGGTCGTACCTGATTCTGCCGATCAACGCCGTCGGCATCTTCGCTGCGCTGGCCGTCGGCACCGCCGATCCCACGCTGTGGATGTACGACCTGATGGGCCCGGTGGGTGGCGCACTGGCGATGATCTTCATCGTGGTTGCCAACATCACGGCGCTGATCGTGATGATCTATGTCGCCACGGTCGCGGCGCGTCAGTCGCAGGGCATGATGAAGATCCCGTCCTGGGTGATCATGTGTGTGATCGCGGCGCCCGCGGTGGTCGCGACGTTCTTCGCACACGAGGTGCTGGCCTCCTACGCCATCATCGTTGCCGGCCTTGCGCTTCCGGTGGCGCCCCTGGTCGCGGTGCTCACGGTGGACTTCTTCATCCTGCGGCGCAGCCAGATCGACATCAGGCACGTCTTCACCGCCAAGCAGGGCACGAAGTACTGGTACTGGGGCGGCGTGAACCTCGCGGCCATGGCTGCGGTGGCCGCGGGCATCGCGACGTACCTGTGGATGTACAACCCGCTGACCGGTGAAGCCGGCGTCGGTGCCTTCGAGTACCTGACGGCGACGATCCCGACCATGGTGGTCTCTGCGGTCGTGTACTGGGCGCTGTCGGTGTTCTATGTGATCCCGCAGGGACTCGGCGGATACCCGGGAGCCAAGGCGCCCAAGCATGCCGAGGTCGAGACGCACGAGATCAGCCTGTAACAGCCAACGAGAAAGGGGGCCTGCGGCATTGCGCCGCGGGCCCCCTTCATCGCGTTCAGGTGATCAGGCCGGAGCCGGGTTCACCGGGTCCAGTCCGCGTAGAACGGCGGCATGTCCGAGGACGCGGTGGCGGTGAAACGCGGATCCCGCTTTTCCCGGAATGCCGCCACACCCTCCGCCCCGTCGGCGATGCTGGTGTAGAACATCGCCAGCGAATCCACCCGGTGCGCATCGACCGGATGCTCCAGGGTGACGTTGCGGTAGAGCAGCTGGCGGGCCAGGGCCACCGCGACCGGGGACTTGCCCTTGGTCCACCGATCGGCCAGTTCGGTTGCCGCCGAGAGCAGTTCATCACCGGCATGGGCCGAACGGACCAGGCCCTTGTCCAGCGCGCCCTGTGCGTCGAGGATCTCGGCGGAGAACAACAGATCGAGTGCGGTGTCCAGTCCGACAATCCTGGGCAGGAACCAGGTCGAGGCCGCTTCCGGAGTGATGCCCAGCTTCCCGAAGACGAAACCGATCCGGCCCCGTTCGGAGATCAGCCGGGCATCCATGGCCAGCGTCATGGTGGCGCCGATGCCGACCGCGGGACCGTTGATCGCGGCGATGACGGGCTTGCGGCAGTCATGGATGGCCAGGGTGACCCGGCCGCCGGTGTCCCGTACCCGGCGCAGCCTCGGATCGTCCAGATCGTCCATGTCCGCCAGCGTCGGACGCAGGCTCTCGTCGAGTCCGAACGCATTGCCAGTGTCGGCGAGGTCCATCCCGGCGCAGAACGCCCGGCCGGCGCCGGTCACGATCACCGCGCGGACGTCGTCCCGGTCATTGACATGCCGGAATGTCCACTCGAGTTCGTCGGCCATCTCGACGGTGAACGCGTTCAAGCTGTCGGGACGGTTCAGTGTGACGGTAAGGACGCCGTCGGCGACGTCATGTTGCAGGGTGCTCAGATTCATCTATACCTCCATGGCGATTCCGTGGAAGTCAACCACCGGGAACGCGGTCGAATCGCTGGCAGATTCAGGGGAAGTTGGTGATCCAGACTTCGGTCTTTGGGGCAGGTGTAGCTCCTACCGGCGTCGATACGCTTCGTCTCGACGCTGGCCCCGACACGCCGGGGAGACGTTTCTCGCCTACATGCTGTTTGACAAGGAGGTCAATGTGACAGAGACAGTTGCGTCTCCGGCCACCCCCACCATCGCCCATGAGCGCCAGCAGTTCATCAATGGCGAATGGGTGTCGGGTGAGTCAAGCGAACTCATCGATGTGGTCAACCCCGCGACCGAGGAGATCATCGCCCAGGTGCCGGCCGGCACCGCCGGTGACGTCGACCGTGCCGTTGCGGCCGCGAAGGCGGCCTTCGAGTCCTGGTCGAGGACCCCGGTAGCCGAGCGGTTGCGGATCCTGGAGGCCGTTGTCGAGGGCTACCAGGCCCGTGAGGATGACCTGGTCCGGGTGATCAGCATGGAAATGGGTGCGCCCGAGTCGTTCTCGCGCGCCGCGCAGGTGCCGCTCCCGCTGATGACCATGACGACCGCCGTCGAGATCCTGCGGGACTTCAAGTTCGAGTACGAGGCCAACGGTGTCTCGATCGTGCGCGAGCCGATCGGTGTCATCGGCGCCATCACGCCGTGGAACTTCCCGTTGCACCAGGTGGCGCTGAAGGTGATCCCGGGTCTGGCCACCGGTTGCACCGTCGTGCTGAAGCCGTCGGAAGTGACCCCGCTGTCGTCGATCATCTTCACCGAGGTGCTCGAGGCCGCCGGCGTTCCCGCCGGTGTTTTCAACCTCGTGCAGGGACACGGGCCCGAGGTCGGCGAAGCCATCTCGAGCCACCCCGACATCGATCTGGTGTCGTTCACCGGCTCCACCCGTGCCGGTAAGCGGGTAACCGAACTCGGTGCGCAGACCGTCAAGCGGGTCACCCTCGAACTCGGCGGCAAATCCGCCAACATCATCCTCGACGACGCCGATTTTGAAGCCGCGATCCCGGCCGGTGTCGCCGGTAGTTACCTCAACTGCGGCCAGGCCTGCAATGCCCCCACCCGGATGCTGGTGCCCCGGGCGCGGCTTGCCGAAGTCGAGGAGCTGGCCAAGAAGGCCGCCGAGACGTTCGAGGCCGGCGCGGCTACCGAGGGCAAGACCCCGCTCGGGCCGGTGACCACCGAGGCTGGGCTGCACCGGGTGCGGCGCTACATCGAGCAGGGCGTCGAAGAGGGTGCCAAGCTGATCGCGGGCGGTGCGGAGCCCGTCGAGGGCCCCGGTTACTTCGTCCGGCCGACGGTGTTCAGCAATGTCACCCAGGACATGACGATCGCCCGTGAGGAGATCTTCGGCCCGGTGCTCTCGATCATCGCCTACGACACGGTGGACGAGGCGGTGGCGATCGCCAACGACTCCGAGTACGGACTCGGCGGTTGGGTCTGGTCCGGCGACGCTACCCGTGCGCGGGAGGTCGCCAAGCGGATCCGGACGGGGCAGGTGTACATCAACGGCGCCGGGATCCATCCGTACGCGCCCTTCGGTGGCTACAAGCAGTCCGGCAACGGGCGCGAGTGGGGCCTGTACGGCTTCGAAGAGGTCCTGGAGACCAAAGCGATCCTGGGCTGAGCTTTGCATGCCTGAGAACGGGGCGTCACGGCCTATCGCCGGGGCGCCCCGTTTTGGCACTATGACAAGGTAGAAGAGCAGGTCGGGGCGCTCGCGTAGCGTCGGCGACCGGTGTAACACAGAATTGACGGGTGAACCCCCGGCTAACCATTGACAAACGTACCGGTCGGTTTGTTACGGTATGGGCCAGTTCACATTGTGGCCCAGGTAACAGGAGTATCGGATGACGACGTCGCTGAGAATGATCGATGGTGGCGCAGAGCAGTACTTCACCCCGTCGGGGGCTGCGGGCGATGGTGTTGTCGACGGTGCCGGCTACGAACGGCGGGTCGGGGCCGAACTGTTGCGACGCATCGGCGGCATCGGCGCATCGGTCGCTGAACGTGACGTGCAAGCGGTGCTCGACGACCTCGCCGTCGCGGTCACCGAGGCCTCGCCGTGGGCGATGTGCGGGATCGAGACCTTCGATCCCGCGGAGCGGACCCTGCTCGACTGGACGCACGCCGGGTTCGCCCCGTCCGCAGGTGAGATCTTCGACCAATGGGTCAACGAGGGCGACCCCTCGCTGACGTCGGCGATCCGGGACCGGATCCTGGTGATCCCCGACGTGTCCAAGGCCGACGAGTTTCCCACCACGCGACGTGAGGCGATCCGGACGGGTTTCCGTTCGGCCATCTATGTCCCGGTCCGATTGACGGATCGGTTCAGCGTGCTGACCCTGTCGCACAGCGCTGTCCATGATTTCACCCGCGAGGAGATCGCACTTGCCGAGTCGATCGCCGCGGCGATCGCCGCGGTGGTGGAAGCCGCCACGGCCGCCGCCAGTAAGGCGGCCACCGTGGGTCCGGACAGCGCACTGCGCGCCCGGGCGCACGACCGGCTGTTGCGCCTTCAGGTCAGCGGTGCCACCGTGGGCGATCTCTGTTGTGGCATAGCGGATCTGTTGGATTCGCCGGTGCTCCTGATCGACCGTTTCGAACAGCCGCTGGCGTCCGCGAACCTCAACCCCGAGCAGACCGCGGAGGTGCTCGACATGCTCTCCGGGCATCGGTCCGCGCTGCGTGCGGGCGGGAACGTGACCCGACTTAAAGTCGGCGGGCAGGAACTGCTCGTGGGCCACGCCCGCGATGGCGCCAACCGCCTCGGCTCCCTGATCATCGGCGTGCCGCCGGGCTCCGATCCCGACCCGGCGATGTCTGAGCTGGTGGAGCTGGCCTGCGATCACGTGACGCTGGCGCTGCTGCGGCAACGCGCGGCCATCGAGACCGATATCCGCATGCGGCAGGACTTCGGCGAGGCACTCGGCGCAACCGATGCCAGCGGCCTCGCGCTCACCCAGTCGGCTGCCGTGCTGGGTATCGATCTGACTGTGCCGCAGCGTGTCCTACGGGTGCACCCGGAGGGTCTCCGTTGCCAACTCTCCGCGCACGACGCGTTCGAGGTGGCCGAGCTGTTGACCAAGCGGCTCGCCCAGAACGGTGTCAACGCCGTGGTCGCTTCCGTCGGCGGTGTCGACTTCGTGGTCGTCCTGCACGACGAGGACAACCGCCGGGGCGCAGCGACGCCGGCCGACGTGGTGCGGTCCGGACTTCGAGACCTGTTGAGCGCCTTGCTCGGCGCCGCGGCGGGCAGCATCGCGATCGGCATCGGGATCGGTAACCCCGCTCCCGGCGTGCACGGCCTGGACCGCTCGCACCGGGAGGCCAAGCGGGCCCTGGAGGTCGCCCGGAACATCGAGGGCGATGACGCCGAACGGCACATCGGCGATGTCGGTAGCTATGCCGTGCTGGCCGCGTCCTCGACTGCGACCGCCGACGATCAGGACCTGTTCGTGCGGCGCTACCTGGAACCGCTGATGGACTACGACCGTATCCACAACGCCGGATACGTCGAGACCCTGCAGACGTACTTCGAGAGCGTCGGCAACGTGCAGCGGACCGCGGACAAACTGTTCCTGCACCTGTCCACCGTGCGGTACCGGCTCAAGCGGATCGAGGAGATCGCCGCGATCGACCTGCGCGAGGAGGAGGACCGGCTGTGCATGCAGCTGGCACTGCGGATCGTGCGGTTCGCCGACAAGGGCCGTAGCGCGAACTGAACGGTGCCGCGTGAACTGAACAGGCTGCACTGAAAGTCTTTGCAGCTTTCGGCAGTTTTGCAGCCACCGGCTTCACTGTCCGGTCATGTTGCGCTGGGACCGCCGTCACTATCGTCGGAATCGGCGGCTCGCGATACCCCACTCGAACGTAGAGCGTGGCGACCGGCGCGAGTTCTGCACTGCTGCGGCCTGCTTCAGCACCACCGTTTTCGAGAAGGGACACACCATGAAGATCGGTATCTTGCAGGAAGGCGAGTACACCGGTTCCACCGTCGAAGAGCGTTACCACGAGATCATCGAGGAGATGGTCCTGGCCGACAAGATGGGGTTCTCGGTGTTCGGTTCCTCCGAACAGCACTTCGAGGGACCCAAGTTCTCGATTCCCGCGCCCGAGGTGCTGTACGCCGCCATCGCGATGCGCACCGAGCGGATCAAGTTGCGGCCCATGGGCGTCGTCGCGTTGTCCTGGAACAACCCCATCCTGGTCGCCGAGCGGCTGGCCGCGCTCGACGTCCTCTCGCGCGGACGCGCCGAACTGTGCACCGCCCGGTCGAACAACGCCAAGACCCTCGGCATCTTCGGCGTGGATCCGTCGAAGACCCGCGAGATATGGGGCGAGACCATGGATGCGCTGGAGACCATCTTCAGCAATCCGGAAGCGGCCGAGTACCACGGCGAGCACTGGGATTTCCCGGAGACCTCGGTGGTGCCGACGTTCGTGAACAAGCGCTACCCGGCCATCTCGGTCGCCGCGAGCAGCGTCGAGTCCCATGCGATGGCGGCCAAGCGTGGCATCGGGGCGATCACGTGGGAGAACTACTTCGGGTTCGACTACATGCAGGAATGCCTCGAGGCCTATCAGAAGGCCATTCCCGAGACCACCGCTGAGCCCGGCCGGCTGAACAACTACCTCGGCGTCTACGTGGGCACCGCGTTCTGCGCCCCGACCACCGAAGAGGCCCGGGCCGTGGCCGGCGAGCAGGCACTGGAGTACTTCCGGGTCACCCTGGACATGTACCGCAAGATCTCCCAGAACCCGGGCTATGAGTACATGAGCCACATCAACACGATGCTCGACAAGGGCGACGATCTGGATTGGCTGTGCGAGTCGACCTCATCGGTGATGGTGGGCACCCCCGACGATTACATCCGCCGCCTCAAGGATCTGGAGGCGCGCGGTGTCGACGAGGTGCTGCTGCGTATCGATACGTTCGGGCACCAGAAGCACATGGAGTGCATCGAACTGATCGGCCGCGAGGTCATCCCGGCGGTCTCCTGACCCTGGGCGTGACGGCGCTGCGACCCGGTGCGGGTCGCAGCACCGTCGCCGGGTGTTCCGTCTTTCCGCCGATTCGCACCCGCCGATTTCATTGGTCTGCCGGTACTGGTCAGGTGTGCTTGGTCGCTAGCGTGGCGGTCGTGACCCATATCATCGGCAATGTCAACACAATTGAACTCTCCTACAGTGAATCCACCGTCGAAGGACACCCGGCGATCAGTACCGGTGTGTACCCGCTCGATGAGGTCGCAGGCGGGTCGATGGGCGTGTGGGAGGGTAAGCCGGGCGTCTTCGTCGGCGCTCCGCACGCCGATGAGGTCTTCGTGGTGCTGTCCGGTAGCGCCACCATCACGGCGGGCCAGGACGCCCCGGTGAGTACCGCGCAGGGCGACATCGTCCGGCTCGCCAAGGACGTCGAAGTCCGCTGGGATATCGCCGAGACGCTGCGGATCTTCTACATCTTTCCCTGACTCGGGTTAGAACAGACGAAAGGCCGAGCGGCGCTCCATCTGGACAGCCGCTCGGCCTCTGTCGTCCCGGGTGACTGCCGGTCTAGGATTCGCCGGCCGCGGCGACCGTCTCCATCAGCGAACCGGCCACCGGAACGTAATCGGTGAGAGTCCAATTGCCCAGCTCCGCAGCGGTATTCGGATCCCTCTTGAACAGGTCACGAGCGGCCTCCTTGGAGGCAGCCTTGACGACGATCTCCCCGCCGGGCGCATCATCATCACCACGGATGGTCGCCAGCACGATGGCATCCTGCGCCATCAGGGCTTCGACGAACGCGACGTGCTGGTCGGCGACGGCCGCACGCTTCTGCCGGGCCTCCTCGTTGTTGTGATAGTTGTACAGTCCCGCGTACAGCGGCATGAGAGTTCCTCTCGCAGGGGTCTCGACGGATCGTCCATTCGCACGCTAGCCACACTGGGTTACATTGTCTCCCTCTACATGTCGAAATGGATGGACGGGTATTCGCCGGTTCATCTGATTATGCGACTCTGACCGGTGTCGAGCTCCCGGGATGGCTATCCTGACCCGGAATCGACGTTGTCTGCGGTCATCAAAGATAGGGAGCTACCCATGCCCACAATGTCTGCCGAACAACGAATGTCGTTCCTCGCCGAGGCGCGCGTCGGTGTCCTCGCGGTGGAATGGGCCGACCGTGCTCCGTTGAGCGTTCCGGTCTGGTACGACTACGAACCGGGTGGCGACGTACTGGTGTGGACATACTCGAATTCGGTCAAGGACAAACTGATCCGTGCGGCCGGCCGGTTCTCGCTGACCGTTCAACAGGACACCCTGCCGTACCGGTTCGTCACGGTGCAGGGGCCGGTGATCACGACCGAACCGGGTGACCGGGATCGGGTACACAAAATCGCGTCGCGCTACCTGAGTGAAGAAGGCGCACGGGTGTACGCCGAGAAGGAGTACGAACCGGAATCGGTGAGCATCTTCATGCGGCCCGAGCGCTGGCTGAGCGGGGTATTCCTGGAGGATGAGATCTACCGATGAGACGGTGCCAGACGTCCCCACAACTTCGGCGAGCGGCGCTGGAAGCCCGATTCCCGGAATGGGCCCCGCGGCCGATGCACCGGTGGTTGGATCACATCGCCGACGAGTTCCCGGGCCGTGACTTCATCGTCACCGATGCACGCGACTACTCCTACCGTGAGATGCAACGGTGGTCGTGTGATCTCGCCAGGGGGCTGGCGGCCCGGGGGCTGGGCAAGGGCGACCATGTCGCGGTCCTGATGGCGAACCACCCGGAGTATGTTGCGCTGAAGTTCGCGATCAGCCGGCTGGGCGCGGTGATCATCCCGATCAACATCAACTATCAGCGTGACGAATTACGGTTCATACTCACGGATTCGGAAGCCAAGGCGTTGGTCGTCATGACCGGCTTCGGTGCGCGGGACTATCTCGGCTTACTCGACGACACGATCCCAGGGTGGAACGGCGCCTGCCGGCCGGCAGATCTGTCGAACCTGGGATTCATCGCCCAGTTCGAAACGACAGTGCCGGCCCGCGACGGCGTGCCGACACTCTCCGAACTCGCCTGCGGGGGAGGGGAGGATCCGGATGTTCCGGTCGGCGGGGACGACCCCAGCGTCATCTTCTACACATCCGGCACCACGGGCTCGCCGAAGGGCGTGATCTGGAGCCACGACGCCGAGGCGCGAATCGCCTACGGGGCGGCCCTCACCCGTGCATTCGGTGACGGCTGGCGGGTGCAGGCCGCACTGCCGCTCTTTCATGTGATGGCCAACAACGAGGCCCTGCACGCGGCGATGTTCGTCGGCGGAGCGTACATCCCCCGGTTACGGTTCGACGTCGCAGACTTCGTAACGGCGATCCAGCGACATCGCCCGACGGAGATCGTCACGGTCCCCACCATGACGGTGGCACTGTGCGAATCCGATGAGGCGGCGGCCGCCGACACCAGTTCGCTCGTCGCCCTGATGTGCGCGGGGGCAAACGCGCCGGCCTGGCTCTGGGAGCGCGCCGCCGAAGCCCTCGGCGTGCAGGAGATGACCACGGCGTACGGCATGACCGAAACCGGGGGAGCACCCGCGGCGGCCAGACCCGAGTTGGGCGTCGAGCACGTGTCCACCACCGTCGGCCAGGTCCGGATGGGCGGTGTGGCGGCCGCACCCGACATGAATGGCCTGCTGGCCGAGGTCGCGACCGTGGACCCGGATACCGGTGAGCGTTTGCCGGAAGGGGCTGAGGGCGAACTCATCTCGCGCGGACCCACCAATGCCATCGGCTACTGGAAGCGGCCCGAGGCGACGGCCGAGACCTTTCGGGACGGGTGGGTCTTCACCGGTGATCTGGCCCGCATCCTGGCCGACGGCTCGATCGTCCTGACCGGCCGGAAGAAGGAGATGATCCGTAGCGGCGGCGAGAACTTCGCGCCCAAGGAGGTCGAGGATCTACTGACCCGGCATCCGGCGGTGAGCCAGGCGTACGTCGTCGGCGTCCCGGACGTGAAGTGGGGCGAGTCCTGCTGCGCCTGGATCGTGCGCGAACCCCATACCGAGGTCAGCGCCGAGGAACTGATCGAGTTCTGCCGGGACAAGCTGGCCGCGTTCAAGCGGCCACGGCAGGTGTTGTTTCTCGCGGCCGAGGATCTGCCGAAGACGCCGACCGGCAAGGTGCAGAAGTTCGTCCTCGTCGAGATGGCCGTGCAGGCAATCGCGGGAGCCGGCTGACGCTACCTCCCGCGGTTGCCTTCCGTGACTCAGCGGTTGACGTCGACCACGAGCCGGCCGTTGATCTCACCGGCCAGGATCTGCTGCGAAGCGGCGGCCGCATCGGCCAGCCCGATCGTGCGGGTGACCGACTCGAGCCGATCGAGATCGAGTGCGTCGTCGAGCAATTGCCACGCTGCGATGCGGTCTGCGGCGGCAGCGTACACCGACTCGATGCCGACCACGGTGGCTCCGCGGAGGATGAACGGCATGGCCGTCGTGGTGAATTTCCGACCCTTGGCGACGCCGACGACGGCCACCACACCGCCGTAGCGCAGCTGGCCCAGCAGGCCGGTCATCACGTCGCTACCGACATTGTCGATCGCGGCGGCCCAGCGCGCCTTTTCCAGTCCGGCGTTGCTTTCCGGGACGGTCGGCGCCACGACGTCGACGGCACCCAATGCCCGCAGGGATTCGCGCTCGGCCTCGACATGGCGGGTCGACGCCACCGCGTCATAGCCCAGTGCGGACAACAGGTTGATCGCCACCGAGCCCACCCCACCGGATGCGCCGGTCACCAGTACCGGGCCGCTCTCGGGCGTGATACCGAGGCGACGGATCGCCGCAACAGAGAGCGCTGCGGTGTACCCCGCGGTGCCGATGGCCGCGGCGTCCTTCGTGGTGAACCGTCGGGGTACCGGAAGCAGCCAGTCACCCGGCACCCGAGTGCGCTGGGTCAGACCGCCATCGCGGTCGGTACCGATACCGAAGCCGTTGAGCACCACCCGATCTCCGGCCGTCCACCGAGGATGCGTAGATTCGGCCACCACACCCGCGAAGTCGATGCCGGGGATCAGGGGCAGCATCCTGGGTAGTGCAGAGCCCGGGGCCATGGTGAGCCCGTCCTTGTAGTTCAGGTCGGAGTACTCGACATCGACCACCACATCTCCGGCCGGTAACGCGGACTCGTCCAGTTCGGTGACGGTGACTTCCCCCGTTTCGCTGTTGAGAAGTTGTACTGCAGAGAACGTGCCCATGGCTTTTCTGTTCCTTTTCGGTGGCGGATCTACGCCGCGACAGCGTAGACCGAACCGGCTCATCGACCTGGATGAAATCTGGGCGGCGACTTCCTCCCCGTCGTCGGTGGCAGCGGGTTGTGGCCGTCCTAGGCTGACCCAATCCAGAAGAAGGGGAGTACAGCTGTGCAGATCGGTGTTTTGTACCCGCAGATGCAGGCCGGAGGAGATCCCTCCCACGCGGCCCGATTCGCAAAAGCGGTCGAGGACTTGGGGTTTGACTACCTCCTGATCACCGACCATCCGCTCGGTGCGGCGCACGTAGACCGGGATCCGCCTCTGGAGGGCGACACCGACGAGAACAACACCTTCCACGACCCGTTCGTCCTGATGGGTTACCTGGCCGGCGTCACCGAGCGCCTCGAGCTCTCCACCGGTGTGCTGGTGCTGCCTCAGCGCCAGACCGCACTGGTGGCGCGGCAGGCGGCCGACGTGGACCTGTTCTCCGGTGAGCGGTTGCGACTCGGAGTCGGGGTGGGCTGGAACTACGTGGAATTCGAGGGTCTCAACGAGAACTTCAAGACCCGGGGCGCGCGCCAGGAAGAACAGATCGAACTGATGCGCAGGCTGTGGTCCGAACCGGTGGTGGATTTCACCGGACGTTTCCACCGCATCGACCGGGCCGGGATCAATCCCCGGCCCAAGCGATCCATCCCGATCTGGTCGGGTGGGTTCGGCGAACGCGCCTGGGACCGTGCCGCGCGGCTGTCCGACGGGTTCATCTTCTGGGGCTACGGCGGGGTCGACGAGGCGGTGAAGACCATTGCCGACATCCGTGAACGGGTCACGTCCTACGGGCGCTCGGCCGCGGACTTCGGTGGCGAGTACACATCGCTGAGCAACTTGTCCGACAACCTGGTCGCCGAGTGCAACGGCTGGCGTGAGGGTGGGGGCACCCACTTCGCGGTGTGCACGCTGGACTTCGGCTTCGACACCGATATCGACGCGCACATCGACTACATCACCAAGGTCGCCAAAGAGCTGGGTGTGTCCTGACCAACCGGCCGACCCGATCACGGAAGACCGCGCATGCCCGGCATGCGCGGTCTTTCTGCCGTGGGCGATGTGATGCACCTTGCAGCTTTCCCCAAGTTCGCGCCCGCCGATTTCTCCGTCCGGCGATAGTGTCCGCAGCCTCGCCGTGAATAGCCTGATCTGCATGACAACTCTTCTGGCCAGTGCAAATGACGTCACGTTCGATCTCGCCGACTACGACTCCGGCAACGGCATCCCGCCGGTCAAGGTGGGCATCCAGGAACTCGAGAAGGTCAACAGCACCACCGTCGGTGTGTGGGAGGTTCATCCCGGTGTGCTGGTCGGTGTCCCGGACACCGAGGAGGTTTTCATCGTGATCTCCGGTGACGCCACCATCACTTCCGCCGGCGATGCCGAGCCGATCGTGGTCGGCCCGGGCTCCGTGATCCGTCTCAAGGTCGGACAGGAGACCCGCTGGGACGTCCGCGAGACGGTCCGCAAGTTCTGGGTCCACGCCTGATGTGACGATGCCGCCGCCGGACGCCCTCCGCCGGCGGCATTCGCGTCCAGCTGCCATGGCAGCCGGATCGGCCCTCGCCCTCTTTCCCGAAACGCGGCGCCCCTTAGGAGAAAACAATGCGCTTCAACAAGCTTCCCGGTACCTCGTATCAAGATCCCGCCGAGATCGATGTCCAACTCGATCTGATCTACCACATGTGGGATCTGCCGCAGTACACGGATTTCTGGCAGGCCGAGAGCGCCCAGGCAACGGCGGAGCTCAAGCCAATCGAAGATATCCGCGTCGGCACCCGTGACGAAGAGCGCATCGACGTGTTCAAGGCCGCCAAGCCGAACGCGCCGATCGTGATCTTCGTCCACGGTGGTTGGTGGATGATGTGCACCCGCAAGTTCTTCACCTGTGTGGCGCGGGGCTTGAACGAACGCGGCTACACCGTCATCATCAGTGACTACGCGCTGACCCCGAAGGTCGGTATCCCCGATATCACCAATGCCACCCGCGCCGCCGTCATCTGGGCGTACGAGAACGCCGAGAGCATCAACGGCGACAAGGAACGCATCTTCGTCACCGGTCATTCCGCAGGCGGTCATCAGACCGGCATGATCGCCATCACCGACTGGTCGCACTTCGGCGTCCCGCAGGATGTCGTCAAGGGCGCGGCCCCGATCAGCGGCGTGTTCGACCTGCGTCCGTTCCAGTACAGCTGGTTGCAGGATCGGCTCCAGCTGTCCACCGAATCGGCACTGTTGGAGAGCCCGCTGTTCCACATCTCGGATGCTGTACCCCCGAATTTCGTGATCCTGGGCGATGAGGAGTCGGTCGAGTTCCACACCCAGTCGGAGAAATATCACCAGGCCCTGCTCGACGCCGGGCACCAGTCGAAACTGCTTGCAGTTCCTTACGGGGACCACCAAACCGTTCTGCAGACGCTGATCGACCCCGAGTCCGAAATGACCCAAGAGCTGGACGATTTCTTTCGCGGCTGCTGAGCGACAACTCTCGAACCGGAGGACACCATGAGCAAGACTTCTGTATTCATCGACGGCGGCCGCTTCTACGACGCGATCCATGCGCGTGCCTGCTCTGTCGACATCGACTACGCGGCCCTGATGCGCACCGTTGCGGGCGCCGCTGAACTGGCGAACCTGAACTTCTACCTGAGCCCGATCCTCGCGGACGTGTACCCGGCACGGACCCGGCATCACCAGGCCGTGCTCGACATGGTGGCCGATCAGGGCTTCACCGTGAAGAAGGGGCGCACCGAGGTCGTCTACTCGACTTACCAGGAGCGTGGCATCGAGGGCTGGATGTCCGCGGACATTGTGCGGGATGCCGCCGGCACCGATGCGGACACCATCCTCGTCGTGAGCCAGCGACCCGAGCTGGTTCCGGCTGTGCAGGCGGCCCGTGAAATGGGTAAGCGCGTCGAGGTCGCGTTCTTCACCAACAAGTTCGACCCCACCCCGACCGAACTCTCCGACGCCGCCGATGCGTTCAAGGAGATCACGGTGCACGACATCCTGTCGGTGCCGTGGATCGGCCCAGACCCGCACCGGGTGCGCGCAGCATTGCGCCCCGGCGCCTGATCACACACGTAGAGAACGGAATTCAGAGTCATGAAGTGGAGCATCATCCAGGAGGCCGATCGCACCTCCAGTACCAACGAAGAGCGTTACCACGAGGTGCTCGACGAGGTAGCACTCGCCGACAAGATGGGCTTCCACGCCTACGGATGCTCGGAGCAGCACTTCTTCGCGCCGAAGTTCACGGTGTCGGCGCCTGAGGTGCTCTACGGGGCCATCGCCATGCGGACCGAGCGCATCATCATCCGGCCGATGATCGCTGTCCCGATGACCTGGCATCATCCGATCCTGATCGCCGAGCGTCTTGCCGCGGTGGACATGTTGTCCCATGGGCGTACCGAATTCGCCAGCGGGCGTGGTGTCAACGCGAACACCCTCAACATCTTCGGTGTCGATCCGGAGGACACCCGGGAGATCTACGCCGAGGCGGCGGATGCGCTCGAGGCGATCTTCGACAACCCCGACGAGGCAGAGCACCACGGTAAGTACTGGGATTTCCCGAAGGTGCAGGTCATTCCGCAGCTCAAGGACCAGCGGTACCCACGGATGTCGATGGCGGCCAGCAGCTTGGGGTCCCATGAGATCGCCGGTGAACGTGGTTACGGCGTCATCGCCTTCGAGAACTTCTTCGGTTTCGGGTTCCTGCAGGACAGCATCGACACCTACAAGAAGGCGATCGCCCAGACCAAGGTCGCCCCGGAACGGGTCAACAACCGCGTCGGCCTGTGTGTGGGTGCCGCGTTCTGCGGTACCACGACCGAGAGGGCCCGCGAGCAGTCCGGGCAGGAGGTTCTCGACTACTTCGAGATGGCGGTCGGTGTCTATCGGGATGCGCAGGACAGTCCGGCGTTCAAGCACCTGAACATTGCCGGGCTGCTGGGACGGATCGGCGATCTGGATTGGTTGGTGGACAACACTTCCGGAGTGATGCTCGGTGATCCCGACTACTTCATCCGCCGGGCCGGGAAGCTGGCGGAGATGGGCGTCGACGAGATCGTGTTGCGGATCGACGGGATCCCGCACGAAGACATCATGGAGACCATCGAGCTCATCGGGCGCGAGGTCATCCCCGCAACCTCGTAGCGGTCAGCGCAACTGACCGGTCTACGCGGATGGAGGTCCGCCGGCAGCCGACGTCGTCTGCCGGCGGACCTTCTTCGTGTTGAACAACTTTCAGTCATGACCGCGCGTGCCGTGCGGGAAAGGAGAGCCAGATGTTGGAGACACGTTTCACCCGGGAGTTCGGAATCGAGCACCCGGTGGTGTGCGGAGGCATGACCGGTGTCGGTACCGCCCCGCTGATCGGTGCGGTCGCGCAGGCCGGCGCCCTCGGATTCCTGACCGCACTGACCCAGCCGACGCCGGAAGCCCTCACCGCCGAGATCGGCCGGGTGCGGGATCTGACGGACAAGCCGTTCGGTGTCAACCTGACCATCCTGCCCACGGTCAAGCCGGTGCCCTACGACGAGTACGTCGCGGCCATCATCGAAGCCGGCGTGCGCATTGTCGAGACGGCGGGGGCCAACCCCGCACCGTATATGCCGACCTTCAAGGCAGCCGGGGTCAAGGTCGTGCACAAGGCGGTCGCCGTCCGGCATGCACTCAAGGCCCAGTCGCTGGGCGTCGACGCGGTCAGCATCGACGGCTTCGAATGCGCCGGGCACCCTGGGGAAGAGGACATCCCGGGTCTGATCCTCATCGCGGCGGCCGCCAGCAAGCTGGATTGCGTGCTCATCGCCTCCGGCGGGATCGCCGACGGACGCGGTCTGGCCGCGGCGTTGGCGCTGGGCGCGGACGCGGTGAACATGGGCACCCGCTTCGTGGCCACCGACGAAGCGCCGGTGCACCAGAGCGTCAAGGACCAGATCGTCCGCAACGACGAACGTGCCACCCAGTTGATCTTCCGGGAATTCCGCAACACCGCGCGGGTGGCGCGCAACAAGGTCTCCGAGGAGATCGCCGAGATCTCCCGGCGCCCGGGCGCCACCTTCGACGACATCGCCCACCTGGCATCCGGGGAGCGGGGCCGCCGCGCGGTCCTCGCCGAGGGAGATGTGGACGGTGGGTTGTGGTGGGCCGGGCAGTCGCAGGGCTTGATCGACGCCGTGCTCTCCGTCCAGGAGGTTGTGGACTCGGTGGTCACCGATGCGCACCAGGTGATCGCGGAAAGGCTTCCGGCGCTGGTCAGGGGCTGAGGCAGCGGCCGAACTTGTTGAGGTCATGAAAGTCGGCAACCGATGTTTGGCGACTTCGGACGTAGCCGCGCCAAGTAGGTGTCCATACCGTTGGACGGCAAAGTCGGTGCTCCTTGTCCAGGTGTGAGGCCCGATGTGTGTGAAGCCTGTTGGCTGCGGAGAAAGAGAGAGGGGCGTGACTCATGGCGCAGACACCGTCTCCGAGTGAGCGTAGAGCGGCGTTGGAAGCCCGATTCCCGACCTGGGAACCGCGGCCCATGCATGAGTGGCTGGCCCGGGTCACCGAAGAGTTCGGTGACCGGGAGTTCATCGTCACCGACGAGCGGACCTTCACCTATCGCCAGATGCTGCAGTGGTCCCGCGACGTGGCTGCTGGGCTGGCGACCCGGGGGATCGGCAAGGGCGACCACGTCGCCGTGGTGATCGGCAATTACCCCGAGTATGTGGCGGTCAAGTTCGGGATCAGCGCCCTCGGTGCGGTGATCGTCCCAGTCAACACCATGTACCTGCGGGACGAATTGGCTTTCGTGCTGCGGGATTCCCGGGCCAAGGCCCTGATCACCATGACGGCGTTCCGTACCCAGGACTACCTGGGCATGCTGGACGAAATCGCACCCGGCTGGGATGCCGACGGTGCCGGTGACGCGCTGCCCGATCTGCGGTTCATCGCCCAGTTCGAGGCGATGGCCCCCGCCCGGCCAGGTGTTCCGACGATTGCCGATGTCGCCAGGTGGGGACGGACGGCCGCAGTGCCACCCGTGCAGATGAGTGCCGCAGACGTCAGCGTCATCTTCTACACCTCCGGCACCACCGGCTCGCCCAAGGGTGTGCTGTGGAGTCACGACGCAGAGGCCCGGGTGGGCTACGGAGGGGCGCTGTCGCGGGCATTCGGCGACGGTTGGCGTGTGCAGACGGCGCTGCCGCTGTTCCACGCGTTCGCCAACAACGAAGGTCTGCACGCGTCGATGTTCGCCGGTGGCGCCTTCATTCCGCGACAGAGCTTCGAAGTCGAGGACTTCGTGTCGTCGATCGTGCGGCACCGGCCCACCGAGATGGTGACGGTTCCGACGATGGTGGTGGCGCTGTGCGAATCGGAGTCGGCCGCCGCGGCGGACACCAGCTCGCTGGTGGGGCTGATGTGCGCGGGTGCGCCGGCGCCGGTCTGGTTGTGGGAGAAGGCCATCGAGCTCTTCGGAGTGGAAGAGCTGACCACCGGTTTCGGCATGACCGAAACGGGCGCCGGGCCGGTGTCTTCGCGGCCGGAAATGGGCATCGAACACGTTGCCACCACCGTCGGCCAACCCAAGATGGGTGGGGTGGCGGCCACGCCGGGGATGGACGGACTGCTCAGCGAGGTGCGCACGGCGGACCCGGTGACGGGCGACTTTCTTCCGGATGGTGTTGAAGGTGAGTTGATCTCGCGGGGTCCGACCAATGCGTTGGGATATTGGCAGCGCCCGGAGGCCACCGCCGAGACCTTCCGGGACGGTTGGGTGTTCACCGGCGATCTCGGACGGGTCCTGGCGGACGGATCGATTGTCCTGACGGGTCGCAAGAAGGAGATGATCCGTTGTGGTGGCGAGAACTTCGCGCCCAAGGAAGTCGAGGAACTGTTGTCCGGCCACCCCGCGGTGAGTCAGGCTTTTGTCGTCGGCGTGCCGGACGTGAAGTGGGGCGAGATCTCCTGCGCCTGGATCGTGCCGGACGCCGGCGCGACCGCCACCGCAGATGAATTGATCGAGTTCTGCCGGGACAAGCTGGCTGCCTTCAAGCGGCCCCGGCTGGTGTATTTCATCGCCGCGGAGGATCTGCCCAAGACGCCGACCGGCAAGGTGAAGAAGTTTGTGCTGGCCGATATGGCCGCAAAGGAGTCTGCCCAGGTGGCGGCCGGCTGACCGGCACCGCTGAATAGGGCGCTTACACGTGTAGCGCAATAACACACCAACCAGTCGGAATATAGACTGTCGGGAAGGCAGGAACACAATGAAGGTACGGGTCCCCTATGGCCCCCTCGCCCAGGGGCTGGCACCGCTGGGCGGTGCGGACGGCGATATCAGCGATGGTCTGGTGTTCGCGCCGGCTCCGGTGAACTCATGGGATGAAGCCGAAAGCGAACTGGTCGACGTCTTCGAGTTGTCGAAGCAGGCGATCTTGGCGCATGCGCCGGTGGTCTACCTGGTCGAGACGGCTGCAGTGCTGGGCCGGGCGTCGGTGCTGAACTCCTCGGTGGCTACCGGGCTCGTCGGTGCGGCAAGGATTTTCGCCTTCGAGGGTAAGCGAACCGATGACTACGCCACCGTCATCTCGTATGACGCGGGCCAGCCGGCAAGCACCATCGTCGAGGCTGTGCAATTTGTCATGTCCACCCGCTCAGCGCTCGGCCAGGTGGTCTCGCTGGGCACCGAGCACGTAGGGGCGATGCTTCCATGAAACTCGCTGTCATCACCGGAGGGGCCCGGGGTATCGGCCGTTCGATCGCCGATGTGCTGGACGCCGAAGGATACAAGCTGTTGTTGGTGGACGTCAGCGACGCCGTCGACGGGGCCGCCGCCGAACTCGGTGCCCTCGCCGTGCGCGCGGATATCTCCACCCGCGAGGGCGTCAACGCCATCGTCACCGCCGCGGAAGAGTCCGGCGCCGAGCCCGCCCTGCTGGTCAACAACGCCGGCATCACCCGAGATTCCTTGCTGCGCAAGATGGACGAGGCGGCATTCCGCGCGGTTGTCCGGATCAACCTCGGCGGAACCATCGCGCTCACCGAAGCCCTGGCGCCCAAGATGTGCGAGGGCAGCGCCGTGGTCAACATAAGCTCACGCGCGCAGCTCGGTAACGTCGGCCAGTTCAACTACGGTATCGCCAAGGCCGGACTGATCGGCGCGACACGGGCGCTGGCATTGTCGTTGGCGCCGCGCACCCGGGTCAACGCGGTGGCACCCGGTTTCACCGAATCCGAGATGACGCTGGCAATGCCGGAGCAGGTGCGCGAACGCATCATCAATTCGATTCCGGTCGGGCGGGCCGGCAAGCCGGTGGACATCGCCAATGCAGTGGCGTGGCTGGGCTCGGATCGGGCCGGCTACATCAACGGTCAGGTCCTCTACGCCTGCGGCGGCCGGACCTTCTGACCTGCCGGTAACTCGGGCGGGGATCGTGCGACTCGACGAAATCCGACGACCATTTTGGCTCGTTCATCTGAGTCGGGCGATCCCCACTTTCCGTAGCGTCCAAGGAACCCGACGGAACGAAAGACTGCGAGATCGAGAGGTGAAGATGAGCGCTGCATTGGCCGAGGATCTTCGTTGCTCCGCCACCAGATTGTCGGAGACAGCGTTTCACTTCCCGGAATCGAACTCACTGATCAGATCGCCGGTCACCAGCGGCGCCGGTGTGGGTGACGTCGTGCTGGACGCCCCCGACCTGGCGACGGCACAGCGTGAACGGCGACGGATCCTGTCTCGGTCCACCGACGAGGTGCCGGCCGTCATGCTCAAGATCGAGGCCGTCCTCGCGGACACCTTCGGCGAGGCCCGGATCAAATCGGCCGAGCCTGCTTGTTCGCAGGGGACGACGCCGCGCACCATCCGCTATGTCGGGACGGCAGTCGGGTTGGCGGGGCTCATCGCCGATATCGCCGCTGCCGATGTCGCCGACGGCGTGGTAATCGTGTCGTTGCCGATGTCGGAGCCGCCGACCGCAGTGGTGCAGGAAACCCTCCCGTGGCTGGAGCAGCGCAACCTGATCGAGTCGGTCTCGAGTGTGAGCGTGTCTTAGGGTCGGCGATGTTCATCAGTAGCGGCAGGAAGCGATGAAAGTTCAGCAGGGCCTCACCGACTTCGATTGGGGCCTGGTAGCTTTCGTTGCACAATGGGCGCGGTACGGAGGACCTGAACCGGAGGAGGTCCTGCCGAGGTTCGGGATGAGCTGTGTCCGTATGCGCGAACACCTCGAACACATTCTGCAGTATGTGAGTCGCCATCCCATCCCGCTCAGCCCCGAGCAGAAGGACTCTGTCGCTCGGGCGCAGCGTTGGTTGGCAACGCTCGACGCAGCGTCGCCATACGGTGCCCCGGCCCGTCCCGAGTCGGTATCGGCAGACCCACTGGCGGCACCCGGCGCTCCGACCATGCAGCGGGGAGTATGGCGTTGGCGCTGACGCGCACCGGTACCCGTTCACCGATATCAAGGAGAGACCAATGTCCACGCTGGCCGAGTTGATCACGGAAACAGTCGAGTTCATCCGCACCGAGGTACTGCCGATCGACGATGCGCACGACGGGGACGTCGAGGCGGCCGGTGGTGAGAATCTGCGGATACGACTGCAGGCGAAGGCCCGGGAGCGGGGCCTGCTCACCCCGCACGCACCTGCCGAGTTCGGGGGCCACGGTCTGAACATGAGTGACCGTGCCCCGGTCTTCGAGGCGGCCGGCTACTCCCTGTTCGGGCCGATGGCCGTCAATGTCAACGCCCCCGACGAGGGCAACCTGCACCTCTTGGCGCATGTGGGAACCGCGTCGCAGCGTGAGCGGTACCTGCGCCCGTTGGCGGAGGGCCGGCACCGGTCGGCGTTCGCGATGACCGAACCCGCACCCGGCGCGGGCTCGGATCCCGGCGCGCTGCTGACCCGCGCGGAAAGGGCAGACGGTGGGTGGCTGATCAATGGCCGCAAGAGATTCATCACCGGAGCAGACGGCGCCGGATTCTTCATCATCATGGCCCGAACCAGTGGCGAGCCGGACAGCGCTCAGGGCGCCACCATGTTTCTTGCCCCGGCGAGTACCCCCGGGATCTCGATCGACCGGCATGTCAACACCATCGACCGCTCGATGCTGGGTGGCCATTGCGAGATGACGTTCACCGATGTCCGAGTCTCCGACGACGACGTCCTGGGTGAGGTCGACCAGGGATTCCGCTACGCACAGGTCCGCCTGGGGCCGGCGCGGATGACTCATGTGATGCGCTGGACGGGGGCCGCGCAGCGGGCGCATGAAACCGCGGTGGCCTATACCGCCGGTCGCCAGGCCTTCGGAGCACGATTGTCCGACCTGGGGATGGCTCAGCAGATGATCGCCGACAACGAGATCGACCTCGCAGCAACCCGTGCGCTGCTGCGTGAGGCGTGTGCAGAGTTGGATGCCGGGGGACGTGCCTCCAAAGCGACGTCCATTGCCAAGACCTTCGCAGCGGAGGCCCTGCACCGGGTCACCGACAGATCCGTGCAACTGTGCGGAGGACTGGGGGTCTCCAGCGACCTGCCGGTGGCGAAGATCGCGCGTGAACTCCGGCCGTTCCGAATCTATGACGGACCGTCCGAGGTGCACCGATGGTCCATCGCCAAACGCGCTGTCCGGCAGTACGGTTCGTGAAACGACTAATGCAGACGTGGGGAGACGAATGATGAGGTCCGCACTGATAACGGGCGCATCCCGCGGTATCGGCCGGGGTATCGCCATGGAACTGGCCGGCCAGGGCTTCGGCCTGACCGTCACCGCACGCCGGGAGCAGGATCTCAAGGACCTGGCGGCAGCGCTGAAGGACAATGGTGCACCCGAGGTCCATTATCGGACAGCAGATCTGGTCGATCGGGAAGCGTCGGCTGCTGTCGTGGCCGAACATCAACGGTGCTTCGGTACCCTCAACGCGCTGGTGCTTTCCGGTGGCGTCGGCACCGCGGGTCCGATCGGGGACCTGCCGGCGCACCGCTTCGACAAGACCTTCGCGGTCAACGTCGACTCCGCGATGGCCATCATCCAAGCGGCGCTGCCGATGCTGCGCGCCGGTGCGGAAGCAGACCCGACGCACGGCTCTCGAGTGATCGCGCTGGCCTCGATCACCGGTGTCTATGCCGAGCCGAACCTGGCCGCCTACGGGGCCGCCAAAGCCGCCCTGATCTCGTTGATGGAGACCCTGAACGCAGAGGAGTCAGCCCGCGGGGTGATGGGCACTGCCATCGCTCCGGCGTTCGTCCAGACCGACATGTCGGCATGGACCACCGATACCGTTCCCGCGGACAGCATGATTCAGGTTTCCGACATCGTCGCGGTGGTCCGCATGCTGGTGGACCTCGGCCGGACCGCGTCGATCACCAAGATCGTCGTGGGCCGCAGCGGTACCAGCGGCTACCAGGCGTAAGAAGGGAGGACCAGTCGTGGACGTCGGACTCTTCCTGAACACCCAGTGGCACAAGCACGAGACGGCATCAGTTGCTGACATCACCGCTCAGGCGAACGCCGCGCGCGACGCCGGCTTCGATTCGGTCTGGCTGCCGCATCACTACCTGACCGAACCAATGCAGATGATGCAACCGTTCACCCTGCTCGGGTATCTGGTGCCCGAAACCGGGAACATGTTGCTCGGCATGGACATCCTGCTGCTGCCGATGCTCAGCCCCACGATGGTCGCCGAGGAGTGGGCGACCCTCGATGTTCTCAGCGGGGGGCGGGCCGTGCTGGGCGTCGGCATGGGGGCGCGTCCGGAAGAGTTCGAGGCCATGGGGGTTCCTCGCCGTGAGCGCGCACCGCGGATGGCCGAGAGCGTGGAGCTGATCCGGCGGTTGTGGACCGAGGACCGGGTGACGTTCAAGGGCAGGTTTTACAGTGTGACCGATGCCGGGATCGGCCTGCGCCCGGTGCAGCCGGGTGGGCCGCCGATCTTTATCGCGGCCATGGCCGATGCGGCCGTGGACCGGGCTGCGCGCATCGGCGACGGCTGGTTGATCGCTCCGAACGATGATCTCGGCAAAGTACAGGGCCACGTGCAGACGTATCGGGAGGCATTGCGACGCCACAACCGGCCGTCGACGACGCCGGTCAGACTGACCCGGGAGTGCTACATCGGCACCGATCGGGCCCGCGCGTTCGAGGAGTGTCGTCCGGCGCTGGAAGCGAAGTACCAGGCGTACGTGTCGTGGGGATCAGTCAAGGCTTTCGGCGGTGAAAAGCAGCTGTCCTTCCAGGATTTCGCGAGGGACAGGTTCTTGATCGGGGACGAGGCTTCGGTGCGGGATGACATCGCACGATATGCCGAGACTCTCGGCGTGGATCAGTTCATCATGCGCACGCAGTGGTTGGGCTTACCGATCGACAACGCCATCGGCACCATCGAGGCGCTGGGACGCATATTCGCTTGAGCGGCGGGCTTCTCGAGTTGGGTGAAGGCGCCGACGTCATTTCAGCCGCTTCGTGTGTAGCGGTGAAATCGGCGGCGTTCCTACGCTGAAAGCCCAGGTTCGCACGGCAAGGGTCAGTATTCGACCGGCGTGCGACCCGCTTTCTGCGAGGAAAGGCCGGCTGCTGTGGCGTTGACGATCTGGACATTCTTACCGGGGGAGCAGGCGGTTTCTGCTGCCGACCTCCAGCAGGCCAAGGAGTCCGTCCTGTCCTGTGCGCCGGCGGGGTCACGGGTTCAGGCCCGCGGAATCGACGAGCACTTCATGTTGTTCGACGTGGCGGTGGACCCGAGTCGACCGACCTTCGGAGACGAGCTGGGAAACGATCACCCGGCCCGCATCGCCGTTACCATCTGGCTGCCCGACGGTATCGAAGATCCCGAGGTCCGCGCCATGGAGACCCTCGATCGTCTGCACGGCCAAGATCCCGCCCCGCTGGCATCCGCGGTGTGTGACAGCCAGTTCCATCTCGACATCACCGAGGTCACGGGGGAGCCCAGCGCGCACGTCGTGATCCTGCTGACGAAGGCAGCCCACACGTCACGCGACGAGGCGATCTGGCACTACCGCAGCCACCATGTGCCGATGGCAAAATCACTGCAGCCCTTCTACACTCGCTATTCGACCCACCGGGCACTGCACGTTCGCGGAGACTTCCCCGAAGACGGCATCACCGTCCAGGAGTTCCCGTCGCGGGATGCCATGACGCGGCACATTCAGAAGCGGTTCGAACCCGACGATGATTCCTTCCAGGATCTCGCCAACTTCTTGTCCAAAGTCGACTTCTACACCGGAGAACACTTCGTTCTGTAGGTCGATGCGGCATGGGTACAGCACATCGGAAAAGGAAGAGGAGCCGTGACAGTCACTACCATCAACCCCCAAGGTCTCAAGCAACCCGACAATTTTGCCCAGGTACGGATCGGCACGGGCACCAAGCTGGTCGTGCTCGCCGGGCAGGTGGGGTATGCCCAGGACACCTTCGAGATGCCCGACGGTTACCGGGCCCAGATGCGTCAGACCATCCTCAATGTGGCGCACTCACTGAAAGCCGGTGGTGCACAACTCGACGACCTGCTCCGGTTGACGGTCTACGTCGTAGATCTCAACGAGTCGAACAAGCCGGAGGTCTGGGCCGGATACCTTGAGGGCCTGAAGGAATCCGGTTTGCCGGCGGCCGCCATGGCGATGATGGGTATCTCGTCGCTGGCCGGCCCGGAGTATCTCGTCGAGGTCGAGGCGATGGCTATCGCCGACTGACCTTCGGGTCACCTGCGCTGGAGTCCGGCGGGTGTGTCCTGCACCCGCCGGACTCCAGTGCACCGAACGTCGGCGTCCCGCTGATCGCCAGCGGCTCGTCCTGATCAGCCCGGTAGGCGAAGCCTCCGGGCTCATTGTCGTGCCTTCGATTCGACCGTCGAAATCGCCTGATGGACAGGCGATCTGCGGCGCAGCGGTGCGCTCTGATCAATTTTGCGCTACCGGTTGACAGGCCTGTAAACCCCTCCTAATGTGTCCTCCACCACATACGGACCGGTACGTATGCGGGGCAACATGTGGCGTAGTCGGGGAGAGGTTCCCCACGATCCGTCGCGACCGTCGAACTACCGGGTCTGGCCACGGACCGCCGTCACCGCGCGACGTGTAACCCACCATCTCAGTCCGGTTTGGCATCGGCGCCATCCCTCGCGGATCAGGAATCAACAGGAGGAATCTGTGCTCACCACTCGGACCCGGAGTCTCGACGGCCTCGGGATCAACAGCGTCGCGGGAGCCGGCCGATGAGTCAGGTCATCGAGCAGCGGTCCATCGACCACATCCCGGCGAACGAGCGGTACGGGAAGCCCACGAACCAGTTCACGCTCTGGTTCGCGACGAACATGCAGGTGTCGAACGTCGCATACGGCGCAGTGCCGATCTTCCTCGGTCTCCCGGTGCACTGGGCGATCGTCTCGATTGTCGTCGGCCACGTCATCGGCGGCGCGCTCATGGCGCTGCACTCGGCGCAAGGCCCCAAACTGGGTATCCCGCAGATGATCCAGAGTCGGGCGCAGTTCGGCTACGTGGGTGCCACCTTGCCGATGGTTGTCGTGTTCATCATGTTCGCCGGCTTCAACGCTGCCTGCTTGGTGCTGACCGGGCAGATGCTGAGCACCCTGATCGGGGTGAGCGTCGACATCGGCATCGTGATCGGGACGATCGGTATCATCCTGTTGCCGATTTTCGGTTACAAGATCCTGCATGCGTGCCAGAAGTGGGTTTCGCTGATCGCCGGCGTCGCCTTCGTCATCATGTCCTTCAACCTGCTGCGCAACTACGGCTTTGGCGATGCCGGCAGTGGAGAGTTCTCCTGGGGCATGTTCGTGCTGTCGGTCGCCATCATGGTCACCTACCAGCTCTGTTACGCGCCGTACGTCGCCGATTACTCGCGTTACCTGCCTGAGGACACTTCGACCAGGAAGACGTTCTGCTTCACGTTCGCCGGCACCGTGACGGCCTGCGTCTGGACGTTCTCCTTCGGCGCCATCGCGGCGTCGGCGGCTACTGACGCGTTCGCCGGTGGGAACGTCGACTTCATCGTCGGCCAGGCCGGGTTCGCCATCCCGTTGTTCCTGTTGATTCTGATCATCAGCAACACGGCGGCACCCGGGTTGGGCGTCTACGCCTGCTTCATGTCGGCAATCACGATCGTCACGACGTTCTTCAAGGTGCGGATCAGCTTCCCGGTCAAGGCCGTTGGCATGACCCTCATCGGTTTGTCGGCCATGCTGCTGGCCATTCTTGGACGCGAGAATTTCCTCGGTAATGTGTCCGCGTTCATCGCGATCCTCGGTTACTTCATGGTCCCATGGACGGCCATCAACCTGGTGGACTTCTACCTGGTGCGCAAGGAGCGGTATTCGATCCCGGACATCTTCAACCCCGATGGTCGTTATGCGGGCATCGACTGGCGCGCGATGTCGGCCTACCTCATCTCCATCGCTGCCTCGGTTCCGTTCATGAACACTGAGATGTATGCCGGTCCCTTTGTCGAGCCCCTGGGCGGGATGGATCTGGCCTGGTTGGTGAGCCTTGTCGTCAGTGCGGTGTTGTTCTACTGGAACATGCAGCGGTACCCGGTGCGGCGCGGCTTCATTGCGCATCTGGGTGATGCGCCGGCCGTGCAGGGCGCGAAAGCGTCCGGCAACGACTCGAAGTCGGCGGCGGGTGACGAGCTGGAATCGGTGGGCGACGCTCCCTGACGATCTCGATGACAAGGTGGTAATGACCCGGGCGCGAAGGCGTCTCGGGCATTACCGCCTTTCGCGCTGAGGCCATGCGTGGCCATCGGCGAACTGAGCGTTGATCGGGAAGGGGCGTGTGCTAGATTGGCCGACATACCGACCGGTACGTAGGCGGTGTTGTGTCTCAGATCGTGCTTCGAGCGAATTGCGGCCCAGCTCTTGTGAGTTCGGTGGGCAACGCCCAATCACGGTTGCTCGACAGCAGAGAGGAATTCACATGCGAACGACATTGGTGCCCGCGGCGGTGGGGACGCCGGAGCTGCGGGAACTCCGCGCCGAGGTGCGGGCCTTCCTGCAGGAGTCGATCGCCAACGGCGTCTTCGTCCCGAAGGCGGACTCGTGGCAGTCCAGCATCAACACCGACTTCAGCCGGATGCTCGGCGAGCGCGGCTGGATCGGCATGACCATCCCGAAGGAATACGGCGGGCACGGCCGGAGCGCGCTGGAGCGGTTCGTGGTCACCGAGGAACTGCTCGCCCATGGCGCGCCGGTGGCGGCCCACTGGATCGCCGACCGGCAGATGGCGGCCTCCATCCTCAGCCATGGCACCGAGGAGCAGAAGCAGAAGTACCTGCCCGGCATCGCCCGCGGCGAACGGTACTTCGGGATCGGCATGAGCGAACCGGACTCGGGCTCCGACCTGGCCTCGGTACGCACCCGGGCCACTCGCGACGGGACCCGCTGGCGGATCAGCGGCACCAAACTGTGGATGACATCGGCGCACGTGGCCACCAACATGATCGTGCTGGTGCGCACCGACGAGGGCGAGCGGCACCAGGGCCTGTCCCAGTTCGTGGTCGATCTGCCCAACCCCGGCATCCAGATCAACCCGATCATCACCGTCGACGGTGAGCACCACTTCAACGAGGTCGTGTTCGACGACGCCATCCTGGAGGCCGACGCCCTGCTCGGCGAGCGCGGCGCGGGCTGGCGGCAGGTGACCGGAGAACTGGCCAACGAACGGTCCGGACCCGAACGCCTGCTGAGCCCCTTCCCGCTACTGGCCGAATGGGCCAAGAACGTGGATGCCGACGACGCTCCGGCCACTCTGGAACTCGGCCGGCTGTTCTCCCGGGTGATGATGCTGCGCCAGATGTCACTCGGCGTGGCACGCAAGCTGGCCGCAGGCCAGCAACCAGCGCTGGAAGCAGCACTGGTCAAGGATCTCGGCACCACCTTCGAGGGCGACCTGGTCGAGACGGTGCGCCGGATGGCGATGACCGAACCGCTCAGTGGGACAACGGCATACGACAAGCTGCTCGCCGACGGCATCCGGCATTCGCCGGCCTTCACCCTCCGCGGAGGCACCAACGAAGTGCTCCGCTCCATCATCGCGAAGGGACTGTGAGCGCACCCATGACCGATACACACGAACACCTCGACGACCTCCGCGACGCCGCCAAGGGCGTGGTCGCCAGCCACCTGGCGGTCGACGCGCATCCCGATCAGTCCCTGGACCGGGCGCTGTGGGACGAGTTGGAGACCCTCGGGTTCATCGGCCTGTGCGCACCGGAATCGGTCGGCGGATCCGACGGTGACCTGCTGGACGCAGCCACGGTGCTGACCGAGCTGACCACGGCGCGGATTCCCTACGCCGAGGCGGCATTCCTCGCCGCGCCGGCGCTGGCCGAGGCCGGCCTGAAGCTGCCCACCGGCCCCTTCACCGCCGGCTGGGCCGAGCTGACCGTCGACGGCGACGATGTCAGCGGGCAGGTGCAGCGCGTCGCCTACGCCCGCGACTGCGCATCGCTGGTGCTGCTGGGCACCGGTGCCGCCCCGACGCTGTATGTCATCGACCTGACGGCGGCCGGGGTGAGCATCACCAACGGCGAGAACCTCGCCGGTGAACCGCGCGACACCGTGTCGCTGGAGCAGGTGACCCCGATTGCCTCGGCGCAACTCGGCGAGGCAGCGGTGCTGAATTGGGAACTGCGCGGGGCATTGTCGCGGTCGGTGGCCTCGGCGGGAGTCGCGGCGGCCATCGTCGACCAGACCGTGCAATACGTCTCCGAGCGCGTCCAGTTCGGCCGCGCCCTGATCAAGTTCCAGGTGGTCCAGCACTCCGTGGCGCGGATGGCCGCCGATGCCGCCGCCATGCAGGTCGCTGCGACGTCGGCGACACTGGCCATGCTCGAGGACCCCTCGACGGCCGAGCCGATGGTCGCCATGGCCAAGGGCGAAACCGCCATTTTGTCGCGTCCGGTCAGTGCCGCGGCGCACCAGGCGCACGGGGCTATCGGCTTCACCCAGGAGCACGTGCTCGGCGCCCTGACCGCTCGCCTGTGGGCGTGGCGGGATGAGTTCGGCAACGAGCGCTACTGGCATCAGTGCCTCGGTGAGCAGGCTCGTGGACAGGACCTGTGGCAGCTGATCACGGGGCAGAAGTAGCCGGCACGAGTCGGCACCGACAAGAAGGAAGACCGGCATGAGTGACGAACCGCGCGTCGACGTCAGTTTCGACAACGGCATTGCACGACTGACGCTGAACAACCCGAAACGCAAGAACGCCATCACCATCCCGATGAC
This sequence comes from Mycolicibacterium diernhoferi, assembly GCF_019456655.1. NCBI lineage: Bacteria > Bacillati > Actinomycetota > Actinomycetes > Mycobacteriales > Mycobacteriaceae > Mycobacterium > Mycolicibacterium diernhoferi. The sequence continues at coordinate 1,215,800 of NZ_CP080332.1, forward strand.
GGAACAGATCGCCGAGTTCTGCCAGCGGGTGGAGACCGACTCGTCGATCGGTGCGGTGATCGTCGACTCCGAGGGCAGCTACTTCTGCAGCGGCGCCGACACCCGCGATCTAGCCGCGAACTCCGCAGAACCGGCGTCCCCCGGGGCGGTGGCCCGCACGTCCGCCGTCTACGGATCGTTCGTGCGGGTCGGGATGCTGCCGGTGCCCACCATCGCGCTGGTCAAGGGCGGCGCTGTCGGCGCCGGACTGAACCTCGCGATGGCCGCCGACATCATGCTGGTCACCCCGGATGCCGTGCTGGACAGTGGATTCCTGGCGCGCCGCATCCATCCGGGCGGTGGGCACCTGCGGATGCTCGGCCGTTCGATGGGCTACCAGCAGTCCGTCGCGATGGCCGTCTGCGGTGCGGCGCTCTCCGGTGAGGACGCCGTCGCCCGCGGCTTCGCTTGGGCCGCCCTGCCCGCCGAGGAACTGCTAGACGCGGCTCTGGATCTGAGCCGGCTGCCGGCCGCCGATCCCGAACTGGCTCGCCGCATCAAGCTGTCGGCGACGGTCGAACTGGAGAAGGGGATGTCCTGGGCGGCGGCCGTCGAGGTCGAGCGTGGCGTCCAGATGTGGTCGCTGGGCCGCAAGGGCGAGAAGGCCTGGGAGCAGAAGCCGGATAAGCCCAAGCCCGGGCAGTAGATGACGGGGCCGCTGTCCGGAGTCAAGGTGCTGGATTTCTCCAGCACCTTCTCCGGGCCTTTCTGCACACGGCAACTCGCCGACCTGGGTGCCGACGTGCTCAAGGTCGAGGCGCCGGGCGGCGATGTCACGAGAAACCTCGGCACCAGCCGCGAACCGGGACTCGGATCGGTGTTCGTCGCGGGCAACCGTGGCAAGGAGAGCATTGTCCTGGATCTCAAGGACGATTCCACCCGCGAAACCATCGACGGACTGATCGGCCAGGCCGACGCCATCGTGCACAACATGCGGCCCACGGCCGCGGAGAAACTCGGTATCGGGGCCGAGCGGGCTCTGCGGCTCAATCCGCGTGTGGTTCACCTGTGCATCACCGGGTACGGCACCGACGGTCCCTACGGGGAGCGACCCGCCTATGACGACACCATCCAGGCCTTGAGCGGATTGGCCTGGCTGCAAGGCCTGCACACCGAACCGACCTATGTGGCCACCGCGATCGCGGACAAGGTGGCCGGATTGACCGCGGCCATGGCGCTCACCGCCGCGCTCTACAACGTCGAACGCACCGGCGTAGGGCAGGCGGTCGAGGTGCCCATGTACGAGACCATGGTCGGGTTCAATCTGATGGAGCAGTGGGGAGGGCGGGCATTTCTTCCGCCCATGGGTGACACCGGATATGCCCGGATGCGATCGGCATATCGGCGTCCGTACCGGACCAGTGACGGCGTCATCGCCGTGGTGGTCTACCACGAAGGGCACTGGCGCCGATTTCTCGATGCGGTCGGGCAGGGCCACCTGCTGGAGCTCGAAGAGTTCCGTACGGCGAAGGCCCGCAACGACAACATCGATACCTTGTACGAACTGCTCTCCGTCGAGATGGCCACCCGGACAACCGCTGAGTGGCTGAGCCTGCTGGAGGCCCTTGACATACCGGTGGCGCGAGTTCAGGCACTCGACGATCTGTTCGAGGATGAACACCTGCGCGCCGTCGACTTCTTCCAGGAATGCGGGGAGGGCGACGATCGCTATCTCGCGGCGCGGCCTGCTGTCCGGTTCAGTGCGACACCGGCCCCGGAGGCGCGCGATATGCGGTCGGCCGATCGATTGGGTGCGGTCGATCCACTCGCGCCCAGGTGGGCATCTGGAACGGACTCCCGGTAGAGCCGCGTCCGCGGTGGGTTGTGGGTCGGGGAGAAGCCGATTAACATACCAACCCGTCGGTATAATGTGAGGAGAGGTCATGATTGCGACGAAAGCGTCCGATCCGTGCTGGTTCCGCAATGTGCTCGGGCAGTACCCCACCGGGGTCTGTGCCGTCACCGCCACCGAACCCGACGGCGGCCGTGCGGGTTTCGTGGTCGGTTCCTTCACCTCGGTGTCGCTGGATCCGCCGCTGATCGCGTTCTTCCCCGACAAGTCGTCGACGAGTTGGCCGCGCATCCAGCAGGTCGGCCGCTTCTGTGTCAACGTCCTGAGCGCCGAGCAGGAGTTCGTCTGCCGGCAGTTCGCGGCCAAGGGTGGGGACAAGTTCGCCGGAATCACGTTCCGGGAGAGCGGTTCCGGGTCGCCGATCATCGACGGTGCGGTGGCCTGGATCGACTGCGAGCTCGGTGACGTCCACGAAGCCGGCGATCACTACGCGGTGTTCGGCAAGGTGCTCGATCTCGGCATGGCCGACGGCGAGACCCCGCTGGTCTTCCTGCAGGGCGGGTACGGACGCTTCTCGGCACTGCCCACGGTCTAGATCGACCGGACCCGGTGCGATTTCCGCACATGGCACCCTGCTCGCCGACTCGGTGTGGTCGACACGCGATATCTAGTGGTATGCGTATGCCCTGTTCATTCCGACTGATAGGAATGTAACGTTCGATCGAACATCTGGTGGCTGGGGAGAAGGCGATATGGCGAAAGCGCGCGGCAAGCTTGCGGGATCGACACCGCGCGTCCGCGACCCTGACGCAACCAGATCGGCGTTGCTGAAGAGCGCGGTGAAGCTGTTCGCCCAGAACGGATACGACGGTACCTCGGTGCAACAGGTGGTCGATGACGCTCAGCGCACCAAGGGAGCGTTCTACTACTACTTCGACAGCAAAGAAGACCTGCTCCAGAGCATCCACGACGATTCGGTCGGTCTGCAGCTCGACCTCATCCATCAGGTTCTCGAACGCGATGAGCCGGCCGATGTCCTGCTGAAGGCACTCGTGGTCGAGGTGCTGATGGAGCCCATGGGCGTCTACCAGTCCGAGATCGCGGTGTTCACCCACGAACTCCGGCGGTTGACGGGCAAGGGATTCGAAGGAGTCCTCGCCAAGCGCGACGAGTTCGAGCAGTGCGTGGTGGAACTCATCGAGCGCGGCATCGAGGCCGGCATCTTCAAAGATCTAGGCCCGCCGCGCCTGCTGGCCTTCGGCATCATCGGCATGTGTTCGTGGAGCCTCAACTGGCTCAGGCCCGACGGGGCGTTGTCCCCGCGCGAGATCGGAGAGATGTTCGCCGAGATGTTGGTATCGGGCCTCAAGGCCTGACCGAGCTCCCCATGCGACCGTTCGGTTAGGCTCGGCGCGATGATGATCGACGCGGCCTGGTTCCTGGCGGGCTTGGTGGCCTTGATCTTCGGTGCCGAGATCATGGTCCGCGGCGGCGCGGAAGTGGCGGCGCGACTGGGCATCAGCCCCATCGTGATCGGCCTGACCGTCGTCTCCATCGGCACCAGCCTGCCCGAACTCGCGGTCGGCGTGGTCGCGGTGCAGGAGGGCAGCGGGGCGCTGGCGGTCGGCAACATCGCCGGCACCAACGTCGTCAATCTGCTGTTGATCCTCGGGTTGAGCGCGCTGATCGTCCCGCTGGCGATGGCCGGGCGCACCCTGCGCTTCGAACTGCCGGTGATGGCGGGCGCGGCGGTGCTGATGCTGGTGCTCTCGCTGGACGGCAAGCTGACCCAAACCGACGGCCTCATCCTGGTGGCCGGCGCGGTCGCCTACACCGTGGCGCTGATCCGGGCGACGCGCCGCGAAACCGCCGCCGTGGTCCACGAATACGACGAGGAATACCCGCCCGAGGTGGGCACCGTGCGCACCCGTACCCCGCTGCACGTGGCCATGATGATCGGCGGGATCGCCGTCGTGGTGATCGGCGCCGACTGGCTGGTCGACGGTGCGGTGGGGATGGCGCGCAGCTTCGGCATCTCCGACGCGCTGATCGGATTGACCGTGGTGGCGATCGGCACCTCCGCGCCGGAACTGGTGACGACGGTGGTCTCCACGATCCGCGGTAACCGCGACATCGCGATCGGCAACCTGCTCGGCAGCAGCATCTACAACATCCTGCTGATCCTGGGGGCCACCTGCCTGGTGGCTTCCGAGGGACTGGCGCTACCGGCCAGCCTGGTCCGGATCGACATCCCGGTCATGGTGGCCGTCGCACTGGTCTGCATCCCGATCTTCGTGTCCGGCCGCCGGGTCAGCCGCGGGGAGGGTGGCGCGATGGTCGGCGCCTACCTGGCCTATCTGGCTTTCCTGCTGATCACCCAGTCCTAGCGGGTTTCGGCGCGGTCGCGCGAACGCGCCGAAACCGCAGCGGGTCAGGACTGTCGGCGCTGCTTGCGGGCCTCGCGCTGGTATTTCACCAACGCCACCAGCGCCTTGGGGTTGCGGGCCAGCGCGACGGCGGCCTGTGCGCCCATCTTGACCTTCTGGCCGAAGGTCGGGTTCTGCTGCGGTTCCACCAGGAGCCTCTCGTCGATCTTGATTGTCGTCCTGCACCCTAGCCCGGCCGGGGCGTCGGACCGCGCGCCTAGACTGGCCCCGTGCTCATCGGATCCCATGTCAATCCCGAAGACCCGATCGCCGCGGCAGCCGCCGAGGGCGCTGATGCGGTGCAGTTCTTCCTCGGCAATCCGCAGAGCTGGAAGAAACCCAAGCCGCGCGAGGACGCCGAGGTGCTCAAGGCCTCCAGCGTGCCGCTCTACGTGCACGCGCCCTATCTGATCAACGTCGCCTCGGCGAACAACCGGGTCCGGATCCCGTCCCGCAAGATCCTGCAGGACACCTGCGATGCGGCCGCCGAGATCGGCGCCACCGCCGTCATCGTGCACGGCGGGCACGCCGACGACAACGACATGGACGCCGGTTTCGAGCGCTGGGTGAAGGCGCTGGACGCCCTCAATACCGAGGTGCCGGTCTATCTGGAGAACACCGCGGGCGGCGACCACGCCATGGCGCGGCACTTCGACACCATCGCCCGGTTGTGGGATCACATCGGCGACAAGGGCATCGGGTTCTGCCTGGACACCTGCCACGCCTGGGCGGCCGGGGAAGCCCTGATCGACGCCGTCGAGCGGATCAAGGCCATCACCGGGCGCATCGACCTGGTGCACTGCAACGACTCCCGCGACGCCGCCGGGTCCGGAGCGGACCGGCACGCCAACTTCGGCACCGGGCAGATCGACCCGCAACTGCTGGTCGCCGTGGTCAAGGCGGCCGACGCCCCGGTGATCTGCGAGACCTCTGAAGAGGGCCGCAAGGACGACATCGCCTTCCTGCGCGACAACCTCTGACGCGACACCGGCGTTGCGGCAGACGGTCGGTGACAGGAAGGTGAACTAGGCTCCGTTTCGTGGCCACGATTGACGAGGACCAGTCAATCACCGTTGCCGCGCCCCCAGAATCCGGTCGTCGCGCCCAGCGTCTGCGTTATCTGCGCTACGCCGCGGTCACCGTCTGGGCGGTCATCGTCGTGTGGCGCACGGTCACGGACGGATTCGCCTTCAACCGGGAACTGGTGCTGGTCTACATCAGCACCGGGCTGATGGCGGCCAGCATCGGCCAGGGCCGGCGGATGCTGCACGTGATCCGGGACTGGCTGCCGTTCGCATTGCTGCTGATCGCCTACGACCTGACCAGGGGCGCGGCCGACCTGGTCGGCAGGCCGACCCTGTGGCACTGGCAGGCCGACGTCGACCGCGCGATGTTCTTCGGAACGATGCCGACGGTGTGGCTGCAGGAGCGGCTCAAACTGCCCGAACCCCCGTTGTGGGAGGTCGTGATGAGCACGGTCTACATGTCCTTCTTCGTCCTGCCGTACGTCATCGCCGGGGTGCTGTGGCTGCGCAACCGCGACGAGTGGAAACGTTTCGTCCAGCTGTTCGTCGGTTTGAACATTGCCGGGCTGGTGATCTACACCCTGGTGCCGGCCGCCCCGCCGTGGGCGGCGGCGCGCTGCACCGCGGCGGACGTTGCCGACGGCCCATCCGGTCCGGCCTGCATGTTCCGGTCGGCGCGCGAGGCGCCCGACGGCGGCGTGCTCGGTGCGATGGCAAGCGTCCGGGACGGCGCAAACGACTGGATCGAACGCATCGTCGGCCGCGGCTGGCGGGCGCTGGATCTGCACACCGCGACCGCCCTGCTCGACCAGGGGCAGGCCAGCGTCAACCTGGTCGCCGCGATCCCGTCCCTGCACGCGGGCATGTCGGCGGCACTGGCGGCCTTCCTGTGGAACCGGCTGAGCCGCCGGTGGCGTCCGGGGCTGGTGGCCTACCCGCTGGTCATGGCGTTCACGCTGGTCTACACCGCCGAGCACTACGTCATCGACATCCTGCTGGGCTGGGCGCTGGCCGCGGCGGTGATCTATGCCCTGCACGCCTATGAGCGGCGCAAGGCCTCGGCGGCGACGGCGCGCAGTGCGGTCGCCGCGACACCCTGACACGACATCACCGCACGCTCCCGGCCACGAACTGCTTGCTGCGAACGGACGCGTCGGACCTAGGGCAGGGTCTAGGTCAGGTAGATCTTGCGCAGCGTCTCGGTGACGGTCCAGGTGGTCTCGGCCCCGGCGGCCAGACGGCCGATATCGCCGGCCCGAAGCCGCAGGCTCGGGGAGCCGTCGGCGAATTCGACGGTGGCGGCGCCGGAGAGCACCACGAAAACCTCATCGGCCTCGATGTCGGTCATGGTGCCGACCGACATCTCCCAGACGCCGATCTCGAGTCCGCCGAACTCTGTGAGCGCCGTTGCCGCGGTGCTCGGATCGCCGGTGACGGACTGATCGGCGGGCACCGGCTCGTGGGTGAGGGCGAGGTCGGCGGCATGGATGACGGTGTTGGGCTGCACCGCACGAGTATGCACTGTGTTACGCATCTTGTGCGGTTGTCGGCAAAATGTAACAGTGGATCATGGCCGAAACCCATGTCGTCACCAATCAGGCTCCGCCGCTGCTGGACCACAACCCCGCCACCTCGCCGGCGCTGATGGAGGCGCTGGTCCGCGAGGGTGGCGGTTGGGGCGTCGACGAGGTCACCGAACTCGGCGCGCTCGGCGGGTCGGCGCGCGCCCAGCGTTGGGGCGAGCTCGCCGACCGCAACCGGCCGGTGCTGCACACCCACGACCGCTACGGGCACCGGGTGGACGAGGTCGAATTCGATCCCGCCTACCACGAACTGATGAATGTGGCCGTCACGCACGGCCTGCACGGCGCCCCGTGGGCCGACGACCGGACCGGCTCGCACGTGGTCCGCGCCGCCAAGACCTCGGTGTGGACGCCCGAACCCGGGCACATCTGCCCGATCTCGATGACCTACGCCGTCGTCCCGGCGCTGCGCAACAACTCCGAACTCGCCGCGCGGTACGAACCGTTGCTGTCCAGCCGGGTCTATGACCCCGAACTCAAGGTGCCCGACACCAAGGCCGGTATCACCGCGGGCATGTCGATGACCGAGAAGCAGGGCGGCTCCGACGTCCGCGCCGGCACCACCGCGGCCGTCCGCAACGCCGACGGCACCTACGCCCTGACCGGGCACAAGTGGTTCACCTCGGCGCCGATGTGCGATGTGTTCCTGGTGCTGGCCCAGGCTTCCGGGGGCGAGCGAAGCGACAGGGGAAAATCCGGCGGGTTGTCCTGCTTCTTCCTGCCGCGCGTGCTGCCCGACGGCACCCGCAACCGGATGTTCCTGCAGCGGCTCAAGGACAAACTCGGCAACCACGCCAACGCCTCCAGTGAGGTCGAATACGACGGGGCCACTGCCTGGTTGGTCGGGGAGGAGGGGCGCGGCGTCAAGACCATCATCGAGATGGTCAACCTGACCCGGTTGGACTGCACCCTGGGCAGCGCCACCAGCATGCGCACCGGCCTGACCCGCGCGATTCACCACGCCCAGCACCGAAAGGCGTTCGGCGCCTACCTGATCGACCAGCCGCTGATGCGCAATGTGCTGGCCGACCTGGCGGTCGAGGCCGAGGCGGCGACCATGCTCGCGATGCGGATGGCCGGGGCCACCGATCGTGCGGTGCGCGGTGACGAACGCGAGTCGCTGCTGCGCCGGATCGGGCTGGCCGCCGCCAAGTACTGGGTGTGCAAGCGCGCCACCCCGCACGCCGCCGAGGCGATGGAATGCCTGGGCGGCAACGGCTACGTCGAGGACTCCGGGATGCCGCGGCTGTACCGGGAGGCGCCGCTGATGGGCATCTGGGAAGGCTCGGGCAACGTCAGTGCACTGGATACGTTGCGCGCCATGGCAACCCGGCCGGAATGCATCGAGGTCCTCTTCGACGAGTTGGCCCTCGCCCAGGATCCGCGGCTGGACGCCCACGTCGGGACGCTGAAGGCCCAGCTCGGCGACCTCGACGGTATCGAATACCGGGCCCGCAAGATCGCCGAGGACATCTCCTTGGCGCTGCAGGGTGCGCTACTGGTGCGCCACGGTCATCCCGCGGTCGCCGAGGCGTTCCTGACCAGCCGGCTGAGCGGGCAGTGGGGTGGGGCGTTCGGCACCCTGCCCGCCGGACTCGATCTGGGGCCGATCCTGGAGCGGGCGATGGTCAAGGGATGACCGACACGCTGAACACGATGACCTACGAGGTCACCGGCCGCGTCGCCCGGATCACCTTCAACCGGCCGGACAAGGGCAACGCCATCATCGCCGACACCCCGGTCGAACTGGCGGCCTGCGTGGAGCGCGCCGACCTGGATCCGAATGTGCACGTGATCCTGGTTTCCGGTGCGGGGCAGGGATTCTGCGCGGGCTTCGACCTCGGCGCCTACGCCGACGGCAGCTCCTCGGCCGGATCCGACCGGCGCGGCACCGTGCTCGACGGGCGCACCCAGGCGGTCAACCACCTGCCCGACCAGCCGTGGGATCCGATGATCGACTACCAGATGATGAGCCGGTTCGTGCGCGGGTTCGCCAGCCTGATGCACTGCGACAAGCCCACCGTGGTCAAGATTCACGGGTACTGCATCGCCGGGGGCACCGATATCGCCCTGCACGCCGACCAGGTGATCATTGCCTCCGACGCCAAGATCGGCTACCCGCCGATGCGGGTGTGGGGTGTGCCGGCGGCCGGGCTGTGGGCGCATCGGCTCGGTGACCAGCGCGCGAAAAGGCTGCTGTTCACCGGGGATTGCCTCACCGGAACCCAAGCCGCCGAGTGGGGGCTGGCGGTGGAAGCGCCCGAGCCGCAGGACCTCGACGAACGTACCGAACGCCTGGTGGCCCGCATCGCCGCGATGCCGGTCAACCAGCTCATCATGGCCAAGCTGGCCTGCAACACCGCGCTGCTGCAGCAGGGGGTGGCCACCAGTCGGATGGTCGGCACCGTGTTCGACGGCGTCGCCCGGCACACCCCGGAGGGGCACGCCTTCGTCGCCGACGCCCGCGAACACGGCTTCCGGGAGGCCGTCCGGCACCGCGACGAGCCGCTCGGTGATCACGGCCGCCGGGCCTCGGGGGTGTGATCCGGTGCGCCTGACCGCCCGATCGGTGGTGCTCAGTGTCCTGCTCGGCGCGCACCCCGCATGGGCCTCGTCATCCGAGCTGGCGGTGTTGACAGCGGATTTCGGCATTCGCGACTCGACGCTACGGGTGGCGCTGACCCGGATGGTCGGGGCCGGGGACCTGGTGCGGTCGGCCGACGGCTACCGGCTCTCGGACCGGCTGCTCGCCCGCCAGCGCCGTCAGGACGATGCGATCGACCCGCATGAGCATCCGTGGGACGGCACCTGGACGACGCTGCTGATCACCAGTGTCGGCGCCGATGCGCGTACCCGAGCCGACCTGCGGAACACTTTGCTGCAGAACAGGTTCGGTGAACTGCGCGAGGGCGCCTGGCTGCGGCCCGACAATCTCGATGTGGCGCTGCCCGCGGACGTCCGGGCCAGGGTGCGGATGCTGCGCAGCCGCGACGAGGACCCGGCGGATCTGGCCGCCCAGCTGTGGGACCTGCCGTCCTGGGCGCGGGAGGGGGACCGGTTGCTCGCCGAAATGGCCGAGGCGCCGGACGTTCCCGGGCGCTTCGTGGTGGCCGCGGCGATCGTGCGGCACCTGCTGACCGACCCGGTACTGCCGGCACAACTGCTGCCGGCGCACTGGCCCGGGGAACAGCTCCGGTCGGTCTACCGGGATTTCGCCGCCGAACTGGTCGCGCGGCGTGACAATCGGGTGGAGGCGGTATGACGACAACGAGTGGCGGGGTGCGCGTCGAACGCAACGGGCCGGTGACGACCGTCGTCATGAACCGGCCGCGGGCACGCAATGCGGTCAACGGGCCGGCCGCGGCCGAACTGTTCGCAGCCTTCGACGAGTTCGATCACGACGACACGGCCGCAGTCGCGGTGCTGTGCGGGGACAACGGAACCTTCTGTGCGGGAGCAGATCTCAAGTCGATCGGCACAACGGATTCCAACCAGACCCACCGCAGCGGACCCGGCCCGATGGGCCCGACCAGGATGGTGCTGTCCAAACCCGTCATCGCCGCGGTCAGCGGCCATGCGGTGGCCGGTGGGCTGGAGCTGGCGGTGTGGTGCGATCTGCGGGTCGTGGAGGAGGACGCGGAGTTCGGGGTGTTCTGCCGGCGCTGGGGTGTGCCGCTGATCGACGGCGGCACCGTCCGGTTGCCGCGACTGATCGGGCACGGCCGGGCCATGGACCTGATCCTCACCGGCCGGGCCGTGGGCGCGCAGGAAGCCCTCCAGATCGGGCTGGCCAATCGAGTGGTCGAGAAGGGGCAGGCCCGGGCGGCCGCCGAGGAACTGGCCGCCCAGCTCGCCGCGCTACCGCAGCTTTGCCTGCGGGCCGACCGGCTCTCGGCGCTGCGTCAGTGGGGTGAAACCGAAGGGGCGGCAATGGACTTCGAATTCGGCAGCTTGGCCGCGGTGGCGCCCGAATTGTCCGCCGGGGTGCAGCGGTTCGTCGACGGCGCCGGGCGGCACGGCGCCTGATTCCGAGAGCGGCTAGCCCTTGCTCACCTTGTTGCCGCTGCCGAGGTCTTCCACCTTCGGGTCGCCGGCCTTGTAGACCACCGTGTTGTCGATGCCGACCACACTGATCTCGGACTCGACACGCTCCAGGGTCACCTTGTTGTCGGCCCCGCCGATGTTGACGCTGGAGCAGCTGCCCTTGATGGTCAGGGTGTTGTTGGAGCCGCCGACATTGAGTGACTTGCCCTGCGCACAGTCGATTTCGGTGGTGGTGCCGAAGGACCCGTAGTTGATGGTGTTGCCGATCTGGACCTGCGCGCCCGATGACCCGGCCGTCATGGTGGGTGCCGGGGAATCGCCGTCGGCACCGCAACCGGTGAGACCGAGCGCGAGGACTGCCGCGGCGACCGGTCCTGCGATGTGAGTGCGCATAGCTCCCTCGATTCGTAGCTGGTCGTTGTCCAGCCTATGTGACGGGGACGTTGATCACGGGTCGCCGCTCACCGGCGCCCGGCCCGTCGAAATGCCACCACTCTCCGGAATACACGCTCAGCCCGCCGGCGGCCATGGCCTCGCGCAGCACAGCCCGGTTGTACTGGGCGGCGGCACTCACTCCCGTGGTGGCGTACGCGTTCGCGGCCGGCCGGAAATCGTCGAAACCCGTACCCATGTCGGTCAAAGCGGTCGCGCTCGCCGTCGTCACATCGACCGACCGGCCGGACTCGTGACTCTTCGAATACGGCCCCGGCCGGGCCACCCACGCCGGGTTGGACACCACCTCGAACATCCGGACCTGCACATCATGGGGCCGGTAGCAGTCCCAGAACACCAGCCGCAGGCCGCGCGTCCGCAGTTGCGCCGCGGCCGTGGCCAGCCCGTGCGCCAGTGACTCGTGGATCAGGCAGCGGGCGCCGGTCGGATAGAGCTGGGTCCCGGTGAAATTGTCGGGCCGCGCGTAGCGCAGGTCGATGACGGCGTCGGGTACGGCGTCACGGACATCGACGAAGCCGACCGCGCGCGCCGCGGCCGAGACCGGGGCGGCCGCACTCACCGGCGCGGTCGCGAGCCCGGCCGTACCGAGCACCCCAGAGACGAGGAGGGCGACGAGCTGGGCAGGACGGCGCACAGATCAGGCCGGGGCCCAGTTGATGCGGTTGGTCATGCCGAGTTCGCGGCCGCGGTCGATCAGCGCGGGCGTGCCGCCGTGATAGATCACGGTCTGGTCGTAGCCGTACACCGTGATGTCGTTGACCACGTTGTCGGCGATGACGATGTTCGACGAGCCCTGCATCGTCACCGCCCAGCAGGAGCCCTTGGCGTTGATGGTGTTGCCGGTGCCGTTGACCAACAACGTCGCGTTGTTGCAGTCGATCGTCTGCACGATGCCCTGCCCGGTGATGTGGGTGTCGCCGTTCTTGGCCTGCGCGGCCGGCGCGGCCAGACCCGCCAGCACCAGGGGAACGACCAGCGCGCCGGCCGCCACGGACCGGGGCCGACTCTGCAGACTCAGGCTCACCATGGGCAACAGCGTACGGTGCCCGCCTGCGGCCGGGGCACCCGTTGGGAGTGTTTGCGATCAGGTCGCCGAGGTGACCGGCGCTGGGTAGCGTGAGCAGCGATGCGTGGGCGTGGCAATGGGTTCGTCCCCCGAGTGACCGGCACCGTCGCCGCGGCAACCGCGGTGCTGGCGGTGGCAGGCTGCGCGCAGCAGGTCGACGGCGTGGCACAGCCCGCGCGCTCCGCTGCCGAGCGCGGCTACGGCTTCACCGATGACCGCTGCGGGTTGCTGACGGACGGCTCGGTGCGGACGGCCCTGGCCGCGGACGAGGTGACCAGGCCCTATAGCGGCGCGGTGTGCCAGTACGTGCTGTCGCGCGCGGGCGTCATGCTCGACGTGACCTTCACCTGGTTCGACACCGGGAATCTGGACCGCGAGCGTGCCGTGGCCGCCGACCGCGGCGCCCAGATCAGCGACACCGTCGTCGAACGCCGGCCCGCGTTCCTGGCGCGGCGGGACACCACCGGCACGGCGTGTGCGGCGACCGCGGCCGCCGGCGGGGGAGTGCTGAGCTGGTGGGTACAGACCCGCGGAAGCGAGCGCAGCGACGAAGGCAAGCCGGGTACCGGCGGTGCCGATGTGTGCCTCGATGCCGAGAAGCTGCTCTCGGCCACCTTGAAGTCGGACATGTGACATGCGCCGTCTCACGATGATCACCGCGGCCGCGCTGGCGCTCGCCGGATGCACCGCGGGACATCCGCAGTCCGAGCCGACGCCGGCCGCCCCCGCCGACGCGCCGGTGACATCGGCCACCTGGGGGATCGGCACGGACTGCAACGGCATCGCCGACGCCGACGTCGCCCGCGCGACGGGAACCGCCCTGTTCGCCAAGGTCCTGGTCAACGATGTCGGGTGCTTCTGGCAGGAGAACACGGTGACCGGCACGTTCGGCGCCGGGATGGGGATCTCGACCTGGCGTTACCGCGGAAGCGACATCGCCGCCGAGCGCGAACTCGAACAACAGTCCGGGCGCACCCTGGCCGAATTGTCGATCCAGGGCAACAAGGGGTTCAAGGCGTACGACGCCAATACCTGCAGCATCTATGTGGCCAAGGGGCAGGACCTGATCACCTGGTCGATCCAGACGATGAACCCGTCCACGCTGCCCCCGCTGTGCGCGATCACCGACCAGCTGGCCGAACTCAGCCAGGACCGGGTGAACTAGAGTCATTAGTTGGCCCGGGTTCGGGTGATCACGACACTCGGAGGACTTGCGAATGGCAGCGCGGGCGACAAAGCTGAGCCGCGACTCGATCGTGAGCGCCGCGCTGGCCTTCCTGGACCGCGAGGGCTGGGATGCGCTGACCATCAACGCGCTGGCCACCCAGCTGGGCACCAAGGGGCCCTCGCTCTACAACCATGTACAGAGCCTGGAAGACCTGCGCCGAACAGTGCGGATGCATGTCATCAAGGACATCATCGGGATGCTGAACGCGGTCGGTGAAGGCCGTACCCGCGACGATGCGGTGGTCACCATGGCCAGCGCGTACCGCAGCTACGCCCACCATCATCCGGGCCGGTATTCGGCGTTCACCCGGATGCCGCTGGGCGGTGACGACCCCGAGTACACCGCGGCCGCCCGGGAGGCCGCCGGCCCGGTGCTGGCCGCCATGTCGTCCTACGGACTGGTCGGCGATAACGCGTTCTATGCGGCCCTGGAGTTCTGGTCGGCGCTGCACGGGTTCGTGCTGCTGGAGATGACCGGTGTGATGGACGATGTCGACACCGATGCGGTCTTCACCGACATGGTGCTGAGGCTGGCGGCGGGCATGGAACGCAGGTAGCGTTCGTTTGACCTGCTGCGGCACCTCAGCGCAGCCGTGGTGTCTGACCTGCGGTAAGGCGCTCACGCGCGGGTTTGGTTCGGCACGCCCACCCCTGGTATTGTGGAGCTTCGTGCCTGGCTGTCAGGGGGCGCATGCGGCTGCGAAAACGGCCGGTATGCCCGCAGGTCGGGCGAATTCGTGTGTCTTCGTGTGTCCAGGATGCATCGGAAGTTCGATGTGGGCGCACGCGACACGCCCGGTCGCGGGGTACGCGGCGGGGCGAAAGTAGCAGTACAGAGACTTGCCAGAACCACTGAGCCAGCAGAAGTAGAAGTAGCAACACAGAAAGCCGGTACATGCCAACCATCAACCAGCTGGTCCGCAAGGGTCGCCGCGACAAGGTCGCGAAGGTGAAGACCGCGGCCCTCAAGGGCAGCCCGCAGCGTCGCGGTGTGTGCACTCGCGTGTACACCACCACCCCGAAGAAGCCGAACTCGGCGCTTCGGAAGGTCGCCCGCGTGAAGCTGACGACGGGGGTTGAGGTCACCGCCTACATCCCCGGTGAAGGCCACAACCTGCAGGAGCACTCGATGGTGCTGGTCCGCGGCGGTCGTGTGAAGGACCTCCCGGGTGTGCGCTACAAGATCATTCGCGGCTCGCTGGACACCCAGGGTGTCAAGAACCGCAAGCAGGCACGTAGCCGTTACGGCGCGAAGAAGGAGAAGAGCTAATGCCGCGCAAGGGTCCCGCGCCGAAGCGCCCGTTGGTCAACGACCCCGTCTACGGGTCGCAGCTGGTCACCCAGCTGGTCAACAAGGTGCTGCTGGACGGCAAGAAGTCGCTCGCCGAGCGCATCGTCTACGGCGCCCTGGAGCAGGCTCGTGACAAGACCGGCACCGATCCGGTCGTCACCCTCAAGCGCGCTCTGGACAACGTGAAGCCCGCCCTCGAGGTGCGCAGCCGCCGTGTCGGTGGCGCCACCTACCAGGTGCCGGTCGAGGTTCGTCCGGAGCGTTCGACCACGCTGGCGCTGCGCTGGCTGGTCAGCTTCTCCAAGGCACGCCGCGAGAAGACCATGGTCGAGCGTCTCGCCAACGAGATCCTCGACGCCAGCAATGGCCTCGGTGCCGCTGTGAAGCGACGCGAAGACACGCACAAGATGGCCGAAGCAAACCGGGCCTTCGCGCATTACCGCTGGTGATCACGTCCCTTCGGGGCGTCACGCCAACTAGCAATCAAGCAAGCGAAAGAGTGGGAAACTAGCCGTGGCACAGGACGTGCTGACCGACCTCACGAAGGTCCGCAACATCGGCATCATGGCGCACATCGACGCCGGCAAGACGACGACGACCGAGCGCATCCTCTTCTACACGGGTGTCAACTACAAGATCGGTGAAACGCACGACGGTGCGTCCACCACCGACTGGATGGAGCAGGAGCAGGAGCGGGGTATCACCATCACCTCCGCTGCCGTCACGTGCTTCTGGAACCAGAACCAGATCAACATCATCGACACCCCCGGTCACGTCGACTTCACCGTCGAGGTGGAGCGTTCGCTGCGCGTGCTCGATGGCGCCGTTGCCGTGTTCGACGGCAAGGAAGGCGTGGAGCCGCAGTCCGAGCAGGTGTGGCGGCAGGCCGACAAGTACGACGTCCCGCGTATCTGCTTCGTCAACAAGATGGACAAGCTGGGTGCGGACTTCTACTTCACCGTGCAGACCATCAAGGACCGCCTCGGCGCCAAGCCGCTGGTCATCCAGCTGCCGATCGGTGCCGAGAACGACTTCGAGGGCATCATCGACCTGGTCGAGATGAACGCGAAGGTCTGGCGCGGCGAGACCAAGATGGGCGAGAGCTACGAGACCGTCGAGATCCCCGCGGATCTGGCCGAGAAGGCCGAGCAGTACCGCAATGAGCTGCTCGAGACCGTCGCCGAGACCGACGATGCGTTGATGGAGAAGTTCTTCGGTGGCGAAGAACTCACCATCGACGAGGTCAAGGGCGCGATCCGCAAGCTGACCGTCAACAGCGAGATCTACCCGGTGCTGTGTGGCAGTGCGTTCAAGAACAAGGGCGTGCAGCCCATGCTCGACGCCGTCATCGACTACCTGCCCTCGCCGCTGGACGTCGAATCCGTGCAGGGCCACGTGCCCAACAAGGAAGACGAGATCATCAGCCGGAAGCCTTCGGTCGATGAGCCGTTCTCCGCGCTGGCGTTCAAGATCGCCGTGCACCCGTTCTTCGGCAAGCTCACCTACGTCCGGGTGTACTCGGGCAAGGTCGAGTCCGGTGCGCAGGTCGTGAACTCCACCAAGGGCAAGAAGGAGCGTCTGGGCAAGCTGTTCCAGATGCACGCCAACAAGGAGAACCCGGTCGAGCGTGCCTCCGCCGGTCACATCTACGCCGTGATCGGTCTGAAGGACACCACGACCGGTGACACCCTGTGCGACCCGAACGACCAGGTCGTGCTGGAGTCGATGACCTTCCCCGATCCGGTGATCGAGGTGGCCATCGAGCCCAAGACCAAGAGTGACCAGGAGAAGCTGGGCACGGCCATCCAGAAGCTGGCCGAAGAGGATCCCACCTTCAAGGTGCACCTGGATCAGGACACCGGCCAGACCGTCATCGGCGGTATGGGCGAGCTGCACCTGGACATCCTGGTGGACCGCATGCGTCGCGAGTTCAAGGTCGAGGCCAATGTCGGCAAGCCGCAGGTGGCTTACCGCGAGACGATCAAGCGCTCCGTGCAGAACGTCGAGTACACCCACAAGAAGCAGACGGGTGGCTCCGGCCAGTTCGCGAAGGTCATCATCAGCCTCGATCCGTTCGAGGGTGAAGACGGTGCGACCTACGAGTTCGAGAACAAGGTCACCGGTGGCCGCATCCCGCGCGAGTACATCCCGTCTGTGGATGCCGGTGCGCAGGACGCCATGCAGTACGGCGTGCTCGCCGGCTACCCGCTGGTGAACGTGAAGGTCACCCTGCTCGACGGCGCATACCACGACGTCGACTCGTCGGAAATGGCCTTCAAGGTGGCCGGCTCCCAGGCGCTGAAGAAGGCCGCGCAGTCGGCTCAGCCGGTGATCCTGGAACCGATCATGGCCGTCGAGGTCATCACGCCCGAGGATTACATGGGCGATGTGATCGGCGATTTGAACTCCCGCCGTGGTCAGATCCAGGCCATGGAGGAGCGCAGCGGTGCGCGCGTCGTCAAGGCGCAGGTGCCGCTGTCGGAGATGTTCGGCTACGTCGGCGACCTTCGGTCGAAGACCCAGGGCCGGGCTAACTACTCCATGGTGTTCGACTCGTACGCCGAAGTGCCGGCGAACGTGTCGAAGGAGATCATCGCCAAGGCGACCGGCCAGTAGTTTCTGGTTCGATCCGCTTCGGCAGACCGCACAACTGAACACATCAATACACCTGCTTTAAGTAAAAGCACCAACAAGTCCAGGAGGACACCACAGTGGCGAAGGCGAAGTTCGAGCGGACGAAGCCGCACGTCAACATCGGGACCATCGGTCACGTTGACCACGGCAAGACCACGCTGACCGCAGCAATCACCAAGGTGCTGCATGACCAGTACCCCGATTTGAACGAGTCGCGCGCATTCGACCAGATCGACAATGCGCCCGAGGAGCGTCAGCGCGGTATCACCATCAACATCTCCCACGTGGAGTACCAGACCGAGAAGCGTCACTACGCACACGTGGATGCCCCCGGTCACGCTGACTACATCAAGAACATGATCACCGGTGCGGCCCAGATGGACGGCGCCATCCTCGTGGTCGCCGCCACCGACGGCCCGATGCCGCAGACCCGCGAGCACGTGCTGCTCGCCCGTCAGGTCGGCGTGCCCTACATCCTGGTCGCGCTGAACAAGTCGGACATGGTCGACGACGAAGAGCTGCTCGAGCTCGTCGAGATGGAGGTCCGCGAACTGCTGGCCGCCCAGGACTTCGACGAGGACGCCCCGGTCGTCAAGGTTTCGGCCCTGAAGGCTCTCGAGGGTGACGAGAAGTGGGTCAAGTCGGTTCAGGACTTGATGGCCGCTGTGGACGAGTCCATCCCGGACCCGGTTCGCGAGACCGACAAGCCCTTCCTGATGCCCGTCGAGGACGTGTTCACCATCACCGGTCGTGGCACCGTGGTGACCGGTCGCGTCGAGCGTGGCGTGATCAACGTCAACGAAGAGGTCGAGATCGTCGGCATCCGTCCCGAGACCACCAAGACCACGGTCACCGGTGTCGAGATGTTCCGCAAGCTGCTCGACCAGGGCCAGGCCGGTGACAACGTCGGTCTGCTGGTTCGTGGCATCAAGCGCGAAGATGTCGAGCGCGGCCAGGTTGTCGTCAAGCCCGGCACCACCACCCCGCACACCGAGTTCGAGGGCAGCGTCTACATCCTGTCCAAGGACGAGGGTGGCCGCCACACGCCGTTCTTCAACAACTACCGTCCGCAGTTCTACTTCCGTACCACGGACGTGACCGGCGTGGTGACCCTGCCCGAGGGCACCGAGATGGTGATGCCCGGTGACAACACCGACATCTCCGTCAAGCTGATCCAGCCCGTCGCCATGGACGAGGGCCTGCGGTTCGCCATCCGTGAGGGTGGACGTACCGTCGGCGCCGGCCGCGTGACCAAGATCATCAAGTAGGTTCCGCCTACGGGATCATCTAAGTGATCTAGCTTTACCAAGAGAGCGGCGCTCACCCGAAAGGGTGGGCGCCGCTTTCGTTTTCGGCGGTATCGCACCGGACGGTCAGCCAGGTGGTGTCACCGGCGACCGTCAGCTCCACACCCTCCGACCAGGGCAGTGCGCCGGCCAGCACATCCGGATCCTCGATATCGGGGCAGACGATGCTGGCGGTCAGCACGTCGTCCGACGTGGTCAGCGCAATGCGCGCCGAGGTGGCCGACACCTTCAGGGCACAGTCCAGCGCCTCGACGACCCGGCAGATCGTGGCGTCACCGAGGGCGGGCAGCTCGCCTTCCACATGGACCGACACGTCGATGTGCCGTTCCTCGGCGGCCGTGATCGCCGGACGCAGCCGCGCCGGCAGCGGGTGGTCGAAACTGGCGGACTGATCGAACAGGACCCGCATCCGCTGACACTCCAGGCGAGCGCGGCGGCGGAATGATTCGTCGAGCGGTTCGCCGTCCCGCAACGCCTCCAGCAGTGGGCGGACATTGTTGACCAGTTCCGCGTAGCGCCGGTTGTACTCATCGGCAAGTGCTTGTGCCAGACGGCCATCGGCGATGAGCCGAACCCGCTGCACGGTCTCCTGATGCGCGGCCACCGACGCATCGGCGATGAGGGTGTGCAACAGCAGCACGCACAGCTGGACGGTCAGGATGCTCGCCGTGCCGAATCCGATATTGACCAGGGTGTCCGCGGTGGGGCTGCGCAGCAGGCTTGCCACGGCGGGGGCGAACCAGAACAGCACCAGGATGGCGCCCGCGCGGCCGGCCGGCATGCGCAGCAGCAGCGGCAGCACGCACCAGCCGATCGCACCCTGCGACCACTGCGCCTGACCGCCGATCAGGTCGGGTGGCACCGACATCGTCTGAACCAGCGCCACGATCATCAGGATGCCCGCACCCAGCGCCGGTGTCGTGCCCCGCCCGGTGCGGATCATCGGTATCGCGCTCAGCGTGCAGGCGGCGGCGATCGCCGCCAGCGCGAGCTGCAGTCCCGGGTGCACGTCCGGGGCGGAAAAGGGCGCTGTCACCGCCACATTGAGCACCGCATAGATGGCCATCCCGATCCCGAAACCGGTGCGGATCCGGGTGATCAGCTGGTCAGGGTCGGAGATCCTGTCGGCACGTTCGGTCGGCCACCGCAGCGCCACCGTGGTGCCGGCGCCGGGCCGTGAGGTGATGACGGCGCGGCCGCCCAGTTGCGTCATCCGACCCTGCACCGATGCGGACAACCCGAAACCGCGACCCGGGGTCGCCGGGTCGAAACCCACGCCGTCATCGGTGATGGTCACCCCGGCCGCACCGACATCGATGGTCACCAGCTCTGCATCTGCGTGCCGGTCGACATTGGTCAGCACTTCACGGGCCGCCGCGATGACCGCGACGCCGACCTCCCCGGTGACCCTCCATTCGTCAAACCCGGTGAAGCTGAACGGAGTACGCAGATGCGCGGCGAGCTCCCGGAGCGGTTCGACCACTTCGACGGAGCCGTCCGGAGTCTGCGGCGGGCCGTCGGCCAGGACATCGAGATCCCGCCGGGCCTGCGTGGCCAGGCCCGCCGCCGGGATCTCCGCACCCTGTCCGGCCAGCATCAGGGTGGAGGCGACGGTGTCGTGCAGCAGCCGGGTCTGTTCCCGGTCGTAGGCGCGGACGGCGGCGTTGACGGTCTCGTTGACCTCCATCACCTCGCGGGCGTGCCGTGCGGCGTCCACGGCGTCGGCGACTCGCAGTGTCACGAAACGCATCACGGTCGAGGCTGTCCACTGCAACGCGAAATAGTAGAGATTGAAGATCTCCGGCACCTGAGACCAGCCGACGACCTGGGCGGCGCCGTGGGCGTAGGCCGCGGCAATGGTCACGGTCATGGGCAGCGAGATCCGGGGCCGCAGCGACAGGGCGAACGCGACGACCGCGGTGCCGGCGACGGCGATCGGTGCACAGTTGGAGCGGTGGAAGTCGGGTCCCGCGACCATGAGCGGTACCGCCAGACAAACAGCTACGGTGGCAACGAAATCCAGCGCGGTCATCACCGGGGATGCCGACCGGGTGAGCAGCCGGTAGGCCGACCAGAGGCCGACGACGACCAGCAGCATGGTGCCTGCGGGGGTGGCGATGTCGGCGGGATCGGCCGCCATGGTCAGCGCGACAATCACATTCGCGCCGTGGCGCATCAGCAGTGTGGACGTGGTGGCACGGTCGATGATGTGTCGTCGCGCCGAGTCGAGCCGCCGGCCGGCGGTCAGTTCAGTGGGGATCACGCGTCTGTGGGCGGACTTTCAGAATTCGTCGACGCTGATCAGTCCATCCTGGATGGCGCGGGCGACGAGTGCGGCCTTGGTCTTCGCGGGACGCCCGACCGCGGCGTACTTGAGCCGGATCCGTTGCAGGTGCGTACGCACCGTCGCCGGGGAGATGAACAGCCGGCTGCCCACCAGTTCCTTGCTCTCGGTTTGGAACCAGGCGACCAACACTTCTTTTTCCCGGGCGGCCAGCGAGGGCCGGCCCACGGCGCTGTCGCTGTGCAGGGCGCCGGCCATCCGCGGACCGACGTACGGGGTGTCCGACGCCGCGGACTGCACGGCCTCCATCAGGTGCCGTTTTCCTTCGGACTTGACCAGATAGGTGACCGCTCCGAGATCGAGGCAGCGCAGGATCACTTCGTTGTGTTCCAGGTGGGAGTACACCACCACGCGGTGGCCGGCGTCGACGATGCGTTCCAGGGCGGCGAAATCCGGCTTGCGGTTCGTGAGTTCCAGATCGACCACCGCCACCTGCACGGCCGGCGAGGGCACCGGGTGGGCGCCGAGGAATGATTCGGCGTCGAAGAAGGAGCCGCTCACCAGAATCGGTGGAACGGTCGCCGCGCACCAGGCCTTGATCCCGCTGTGGATGACGTCGTGATCGTCGATGACAGCGATGCACAACGGGTCGGTATCCACGGACAAGCCCGATCCCTTTCCGTGGGTCTCTACAGGTCTTCGATGCTGAGGATGCCGTCCTGAACCGCGCGGGCGATCAGCGCCGCCTTGGTGGGCGCCGGCCGGCCGACCGCGGCGTACTTCGCGCGTGCCCGCTGCAGATGGGTGCGCACCGTCGACGGCTCGATGAACAGGCGCTTGGCGACGAACTCCTTGTTCTCGGTCTGGAACCAGGCGATCAGCACCTCGCGCTCGCGGGTGCTCAATCCTGGCCTGCCCACCGTGCGGTCGTTGAACAGTGCCTTGGCCATCCGCGGCCCCACATACGGGGTGTTCGCGTGGGCTGCGTAGACGGCGTCGAACAGGTGCTGTTTGTCCTCGCCCTTGGCCAGGAACGTGATGGCGCCGGCGTCCAGGCTGGACAGGATCACCTCGTCGGTGGCCATGTGCGAGTAGACGATGACCCGGTGTCCGGCCTCGCAGACCCGCCGCAGGGTCTCGAATTCGGGCTGGAACCGTTCGTATTGCAGGTCGAACAACACCACATCGATGTCCTCGCCGCCCCGCGGGTGGTCGGCCAAAAACGCGGCAGGATGTGGATAATCGGCGACCAATTCGATGGGTGGATTACAACCGGCAAACCAGGCGCGCACTCCCGCGTGAATGACATCGTGATCGTCGATCAGAGCCACGGAGATGCCGTCGGTGGCGCGGTCCGCCCCGCGGTTAACCGCTCTAATCATGTGCTTCAACCGAAGTAGGAACGATCATCAAACGGCTCCCCGCCCGTAGCAATACACGTGACTTTACCCCCCATGCGCCAGAAATTCGCAAGCGAATGCGCATTCTGGCTAACGAAATTGTCGCGAGGGTAGATTTTATGCGATCTCGGCGTGTTCCTCGACTCGTGTGTCGACGGGAAGTGGGTGGTGCACGCTGATCCACACCGCGCCGCCGATCTCGGTGACTTCGATGCGCGGCTCATCGGTGTCACCCGGTCGCGGTTGTACCGGAGTACCGGGGTCGTCGCAGATGATGCTCGCGATCAGCTCCCCGGGAACCACGGTCAGGCCGATCCGGGCGTAGTCGACCGCACGTTCGAGCGTCGATTCGATCGGTTCCAGTAGGCGCCGTCGCTCCTCGCGGTCCAGTCTGGGCAGGTTGTCGTCGGCATTCAAGGACACCACCACGCCGCGCTCGTCCGCGTCGTCGATCGCGGGCTGCAGGTCGGTGATCAGCGGGTGGGCGGATGTGCGGGCCTGGAAGATGTACAACCGCAGCCGCCGGGATTCGATGCGGGCCCGCCGGCGGATGTCGGCGTCCATCGTGCCGGTGCTCAGCGACTGCAACAGCGGGAACACCCCGCGGATCAGCTTCGAGGTGCGTCGCACATAGTCGTCGTGCAGGGCTTCGGTGATCCGGCGCTGGGAGTCCTTGGCCCACCGGTCCCGGATCTCCTCGGCGGCAGTGGCATTGGCGTCGCGCAGCAACACCGGAAAGGCCAGCACGAAGATCTGGACCACCACGATGCCGGCCGTGTACAGCGACAGGTTGTAGGCCGTCGCGATCCCGGGTTCGTGCACGAAGTTCATGATCGCGGTGCCCAGCCAGAAGGTGAGCAGGACGCCGGCGGCGAAGATCGGCCGGATCCGCAGTAGGTAGGGCAGGATGCACAGCGCGGTGGCCGCCAACGGCCATTGCGCCAGGCCGCCGAGCAGAGCGTCGGGCAGCAGTTCGGCCTGGACGAAAATCACCACCGCCATCAGGATCAGCGCGGGGATGGTGAGATCCGGTTTCCGGCCGAGCACCCGGGGGATGCCCCCGAGGGCCACCAGCGCGGCCAGTCCGCCGAGGCCGAACTGCGCGGCAGGATGGTCGCTGCTGGCCGCCGCGTACGGCACGATAGTGGCCAGTTGCACGAATGCGAACGCCACGATGCCCAGTCCGAACCGGGCCAGAATGCGTTCGGTGAGTTGGTCCACATCCGCGATGGTCGGGGCGCCCGGTGTGCTGCGTTGCAGCTGATGCCAATTGACGGTGACGACGGTGCCGCCGCCGGGCGAGGACCGCACCGATGCGGTGCCGTGAGCGCGCCGCATCCGCCCGACGATCGATTCGGCGACGCCGTGTCCGAGCGTCGTGCTGACCGGGTCGAACCCGACGCCGTCATCGCTGACGGTCACCGCGGTGGGCGAGACGTCGATGACGATGCGGGACGCCTGCGCATGCTTGTCCGCGTTGTTGAGCGCCTCCCGGACGACGGCGACGATCGCATTGGCGGTGTGGCCGTCCAGGATCAGCCGGGTCAAGCCGGTCAGTTCGACCGGTGTCCTGGCGTGTTGGGCCTCGGCACGGATCGCCGCGGTGATGTCGGCGGGCGACTTCGCGTCCAGCCCGACCGGTTCGTTGGCCAGCAGCGCCAGATCGCGGCGGGCCTGCGCGGCGATGCGTTCCGGGGAGACCTCGGCGCCTTCGCCGACTATCCGCAGAGTCGACGCGGCGGTGTCGTGCACCAGCGCCATGTGCTCGAGTTCGTGGTCGCGCACGGCCGCCGCGATCGCGTCCCGCAGGGCGGCGTCGCGGTTGTCGGCCCGCGCCTGGTCGACGCGGCGTGCCACCGTCCGTGCGGTCAGCACCAGCACCGTGGTCACGACCCATTCGACGGCCAGCATGGGGACGAGCATCGGAATGCGGATGACCTCCGACCACCCGACGACATCCGACCACCCGACGACCTGCGCACAACCGACCATGTAGGAGGCGGTGATCGCCACTGCCGCCGGAAAGCTGATCTTCGGCGGGTAGGCGATGGCGCAGGTGACCACGGCGACCCCGGCGATCACCTGCGGTACCGAGTTGGTGTAGAGCAGCTGCGGGTCGGTGCCGAAGATGGGAATCCCCGCCGCGACGGCCAGCACGTAGCCGAAATCGATGAGCCGGGCCGTCGTCGACCGGGACCTGGTCACCAGCCGGTAGCAGGACCAGCCGGCCAGGAGGCCCAGGGCCACCAGACCGATGTTCGATTCGGGCGTGTTCGGCAGCAAAAGCGCACTGATCGAGGCGACGAACGTGACCGTGTTGAGCAGGATGACCGAGACGTCCTGGGCGCGCGCGATCACCTGCTGCTCAGACACATGAACCGTTGGGTTGTGGCCGCGCTCGAGCACAAGTAATTATGTACTCGATGTCCGTGGCAAAGTCAGTCAATTGGCGGACATTGCCAGATAGATCACGTGCGCCCGGGCGGTGGCCGTGCTACGGGTCGTCCGGTGACACGAGGGGGAGTGACCGGTGTTGTGGCGTTACGTGAAGGCCCAGAGCATGGTGCTGCTGTGTGGTGGTCTGGTCGGGCCGATCTTTCTGGGGGTCTACTTCGCCACCGGTCAGGACCCGCTGATGAGGTGGATGTTCTGGACCGGTCTGTTGGTCACGGCCATCGACGTGCTCGCCGCGTTGGCGCTCGCCGGTTACGGAGCCGACGCGCAGGCGAAGTCCGCGCACCTGGAAGCGCACGGCGTGCTGGGGCTGGCACAGATCCTCGGCATGGCCGAGACGAACACCCGGATCAATGACCGGCCGGTGGTAAAACTCAGCCTGCGTATATCGGGGCCGGGGCTGGCGACCTTCGACGCCGAGGACCGGGTGATCGCCGACGTGACCCGGCTGGGCGTGTTGACCGCGGGCCGACTTGCGGTGCTGGTCGATCCCGCGACCGGTCGGTTCCGGATCGATTGGGAACGCAGCAGTTTGATCACCGGGCAGATGCCCGCGACGTTCGCGATCGCCGAGGACGACGCGACCTATGACCTGACCGGGCAGGTCGAGCCGCTGATGGAGATCCTGCAGATCCTCAAGGCCAACGGAATCGGCATGACCAGCATGGTCGACCTGCGGAACAACCCCGTCGCCCGCGGGCAGGTGCAGGCGGTGGTCCGCCGGGCGGCCGCGCAGTGGGCCCAGCATGCGCCGCCGCCGGCCGCGGTCCACCTGCCGCCGACGTCGGAGGTCAGTACGGCACGGCGACTGCAGGAACTGGAGACGTTACGGGCCACCGGGGCGATCTCGCAGGACGAGTACACGGCGAAGAGGCAACAGATCATCGCCGACCTGTAAACGAAGCCGCAACGCCGATTTCGCATTCTGGATATCGTGGCCCTGATAACGTCCGACGCATCTGTCTGGGGCCTGGGAGGATTCGGTGACGGATGCTGGGGGGTTCACCGCGGTCCGGCCGCCTTCGCTGCTCGATGCACTGCTTCCGCTGGGCGTGCTCGCCGGTCTGATCGCGGGTGCGCTGGCACTGTTCGGCCTTGCCGCACTGGACGGGCCGATTCAGGTGGCGCTCGTCCTGTGCTGCGCCGTGGCGGCGCTGATCGCGATGAAGAACGGACATCGCTGGCCCGCGGTTCAGGAGGCCGGCCAAGGTGCCCTGTCCTCGATCACCAGCGCGTTGTTCATCCTGCTCGCGGTGGGTGCGCTGATCGGAACCTGGAATCTCTCGGGAACCATTCCGACCCTGGTGTACTACGGAATTCAGGTGCTGTCCCCGGGCTTCTTCTATATCGCCGCGGCCGTCATCTGCGGGGTGGTGGCGCTGTCCATCGGCAGTTCCTGGACCACCGCGGGCACCATCGGGGTGGGTCTGGTGGGGATTGCCGTGATGGTGGGAGTATCCGCACCGATCACCGCGGGTGCGGTGATCTCCGGCGCCTATCTCGGTGACAAGCTCTCCCCGCTGTCGGAGACCACCATCCTCACCGCTCAGATGGTGAAGGTGGATCTCTACACCCATATCCGGAGTCAGGCCTGGACGTCGATACCGGCATTCGTGTTGGCGGCCATTGTGTTTGCGGTACTCGGCGTTGCGGGACCGGCCGTGCACGACGAGGTCGCCGAGGCCGTCGAACTGGCCAAGCTCGGTGACATCTACTGGATCAACCCATGGAACCTGCTCCCGATGGTATTGCTGGCAGTGTTGTCAATTCGAAAAACACCGGCATCGCTTGCCCTTCTGGCTTCATCCTTGTTCGCCGGTGCGCAGGCGGCGATTCTGCAACGCGATGTCATCGCCGAGTTCGTCGTAGGTTTCGGCGGCAGCAGTGATCCGATAATCGGTGGGGTGCAAGCCACTTGGAAGGCCATGGCCAACGGATTTGCCATGAACTCCGGGATCGGTGAAATCGACCAGTTGTTGTCACGCGGTGGGATGGACAGCATGCTGCTCACCATCTGGCTGATCATCGCGGCCGTCACCTTCGGCGCGCTGCTGGAGCAGTTCGGCCTACTCGACCGGATCATCCATCCGCTCATTGCATCCGCAACAACCACCGGCCGGCTCTATCTGTCGGTCTTCGCGACCGGATTCGGCCTCAATATCGTCGCCGGCGACCAGTACATCGCGCTGGTGCTGCCGAGCCGGATGTACCGGATCGAGTTCGAGCGAAGGCAATTGGCGCCTCAGAACCTGTCCCGCCTCGCGGCGGACAGCGGTACCGTCACCTCGGCGCTGATCCCGTGGAACTCGTGTGGCGCGTTCATGAGCGCGGTGCTCGGAGTTTCCACGCTGGCCTACCTGCCTTTTGCGTTGTTCAACATCTTCAGTCCGGTCCTCAGTGTGCTCTACGGTTTCACCGGATTCCGGATCCTGAAAACTCAATCCGATGAGGAAGCTGGGGTCGACCAGTGACTGCTACCGAGGTGACCACCAGCGATCGTGACAACAAGGTCAGTCTCACCACGCTGACCGCGATGGTCGTCGGCTCGATGATCGGGTCCGGCGTGTTCCTGCTGCCGCGGCGGTTCGGTGCCGAAGCCGGCGTGGCCGGTGCGCTGATCGCGTGGACCATCGCCGGTGCCGGCATGCTGATGCTGGCCTTCGTCTTCCAGCGCCTGGCCACCCGCAAGCCCGACCTGGACGCCGGCATCTACGCCTATGCGCGGGCCGGCTTCGGGGACTATGTCGGCTTCAACTCCGCGTTCGGATTCTGGGCGTCGGCGTGTGCGGGCAACACCTCCTACTGGGTTCTGATCATGGCGACCACCAGTGCGCTGTTCCCCGCTCTCGGTGCCGGGGACACGGTCCTGGCGGTGATCTGCTCATCGATCGGGGTGTGGTTGTTCTTCTACCTGATCATTCGCGGCGTCAAGGAGGCGGCGATCATCAACCGGATCGCCACCTTCGCCAAGATCGTGCCGATCCTGGTGTTCATCGTGATCGCCCTGATCGCCTTCAAGGCCGACGTGTTCGCCGGGAACTTCTGGGGCGGGGACGGAAACTATTCTGCGAGTTCGTTGTTCGAACAGGCCAAGGGCACCATGCTGATCACGGTGTTCGTGTTCCTGGGTATCGAGGGTGCCAGCGTGTATTCCCGCTTCGCCCGCAAGCGCGAGGATGTGGGCAGGGCCACCGTCATCGGTTTCCTGTCCGTGCTCGCGGTCTTCATGCTCGTCACACTGTCCTCCTACGGGGTCATGACCCAGTCCGAACTGGCCGGCGTCGCCCAGCCGGCTATGGCATCGGTCCTGGAATCCGTTGTCGGCGAATGGGGTTCGGTATTCATCCGGGTCGGTGTGATCCTCTCGGTGTTGGGGGCCTATCTGGCCTGGACGTTGATGGCCGCCGAGATCCTCTACATTCCGGCGAAAGCCAAGGACATGCCCAAGTTCCTGGCGAAGGAGAATGCCAACGGTGCTCCGGTTCCGGCGTTGGTGATGGCCGGTGGTCTGGTGCAGTTGCTCCTGATCCTGCTGCTGTTCACTTCCGAGGCGCTGGATTTCATGCTCGACCTGACGGCCGCGCTGGCGCTGATCCCGTATCTGCTGGCCGCGGCGTACGCCCTCAAGTTGACCCTCACCCGGGAGACCTACGGGGACCGGCGGTCGCTGGTGCCGGACATGGTGATCTCCGCGGTGGCCACGATCTACACCCTGTTCTTGGTGTACGCGGCCGGCTGGGACCACCTGCTGCTGTCCTGCATCCTGTACGCCCCCGGTGCGCTGCTGTACTGGAAAGCACGTCGGGAGAACAACGTTCGAGTGTTCACCCCGGCTGAGGCCGTGCTGTGTGCCGTCATCGTGGCGGGCGCAGTGGCCGGCGTCATCTTCCTGATCACCGGCGCGATCGCAATCTGAGAGGACTCGAAATGACCACCCAACCGTCTGCCTCCTACGGGGTGCACTCCGAGGTCGGCACGCTGCGCAAGGTGCTGGTCTGCTCGCCGGGGCTGGCCCACGAGCGGCTCACCCCGACGAACTGCGACGACCTCCTGTTCGACGATGTGCTCTGGGTGCAGAATGCGCGGCGCGACCACTTCGACTTCATGGACAAGATGCGTGACCGCGATGTCGAGGTCGTCGAGTTGCACGAACTGCTGACCCAGACGATGCAGATCCCCGAGGCCAAGGCCTGGCTGCTGGACCGCAAGATCGTGGCCAACGAGGTCGGTCTCGGGCTCGTCGACGACACCCGGGGCTTCCTGGATTCCCTGGAGGCGCGCAGGCTCGCCGAACTGCTGATCGGCGGGATGTCCACCCGGGACCTGCCCAGCGATATCCGGTCCGGCTACCGGGCGTTGGCGCGCGAGGACTCCGGCGTCACCGAGTACCTGATGCCACCACTGCCGAACACGCTCTACACCCGCGACACCACCTGCTGGTTCTACGGCGGCCTGACCCTGAACCCGCTGTACTGGCCGGCCCGTCACGACGAGACACTGCTGATGAAGGCCATCTACGAATTCCACCCCGACTACGTGGGGTCCACGGTGTGGTGGGGAGATCCGGAGAAGTCCTGGGGGTTGGCCACCATCGAGGGTGGGGACGTCCTCATCCCGGGTAATGGCGTGGTGCTCATCGGGATGAGTGAACGCACATCGCGCCAGGCCATCACCCAGGTGGCCGCCGAACTGTTCGCGCAGGGGGCCGCCGAGAAGGTGATCGTGGCCGGCATGCCGAAACTGCGCGCGGCCATGCACCTGGACACGGTGTTCACCTTCGCCGACCGGGACGTGGTGACCATCTACCCCGACATCGTGGACAACATCGCCCCGTTCACCCTGCTGCCCAGCGACCGGGACCCCGGGATCGAGGTGGTCGAGGAGGACAAGCCGTTCACCGAGGTGGTGGCCGCCGCATTGGGCCTGGCGGAGCTGCGGATCGTGGAGACCGGAGGCACCCGGTACGACTCGGAACGACAGCAGTGGGACAGCGGCAACAACCTGGTCGCCGTCGAACCCGGCGTCGTGTTCGCCTATGACCGCAACATCCACACCAACTCGCTGCTGCGCAAGGCGGGGGTCGAGGTGATCACCATCGTGGGCGCCGAACTGGGCCGCGGGCGCGGAGGTGGGCACTGTATGACCTGCCCGATCCTGCGGGACCCGGTCAGCTTCTAGTTGCGCGGGGATTACTAGAACACGTTTCAGTTGACTGCTAGCCTGACCCGGGGCTGACGAAAGGACTGGTCATGGCGGCGGTAAGCGGAAATCTGGAGGGGAAGGTCGCCTTCATCACGGGGGCGGCCCGTGGCCAGGGGCGGGCGCACGCCGTCCGGTTGGCGACCGAGGGTGCCGACATCATCGCCTCCGATGTCTGTGCGCCGGTGTCGAGTTCGATCACCTATCCGCCGGCGACCGCCGAGGACCTCGCCGAGACGGTGCGCGCGGTCGAGGCAACCGGCCGCAAGGTGCTGGCCCGGGCCGTCGACGTCCGCGACCTGGCGGCCCAGGAGCAGCTGGTGGCCGACGCGAAAGAGCAGTTCGGCCGGCTCGACATCGTGGTGGCCAACGCCGGGGTGCTCAGCTGGGGCAGGCTGTGGGAGCTGACGCCGGATCAGTGGGACACCGTGGTCGACGTCAACCTCAACGGCACCTGGCGGACCATCCGGGCGACGGTCCCGGCGATGATCGAGGCCGGTAACGGCGGGTCGATCATCATCGTGAGTTCCTCGGCCGGGTTGAAGGCGACGCCCGGGAACGGGCACTACGCGGCGTCCAAGCATGGACTCACCGCGCTGACCAACACGCTGGCACTTGAGGTGGGGGAGTACGGAATTCGGGTGAACTCCATCCATCCGTACTCGATCGACACCCCGATGATCGAGCCGGAGGCGATGGGCGCGCTGTTCGCCAAGCACCCGAGTTTCCTGCACAGCTTCGCCCCGATGCCGTATCACCGGGTCGCCGACGGGAAGAGCGAGGGGCTGGCGGCGTTCATGACCCCCGGAGAGGTGGCCGACGTGGTCGCGTGGCTGGCCGGGGACGGCTCGGCGACGCTCTCGGGCAGTCAGATCGCCGTCGACCGCGGGGTCATGAAGTACTAGACCCCGACAGGGCCTCGGCGAATCGGTCTATCGCCCAGTCGATCTCATCGGCGGTGATGACCAGCGGTGGTGCGAAGCGCAGGGTCTGGCCATGGGTGTCCTTGACCAGGACACCGTGTTCGGCCAGCCGCAGGCTGACCTGTCTGCCGGTGCCCAGGCCGGCGTCGATGTCGACGCCGGCCCACAGGCCCTTGCCGCGCACCGCGGTGACGCCCCGGACGCCGGCCAGCCGGTCGCGCAGATGGGCGCCGAGTTCGGCCGAGCGGGCCTGGTATTCACCGGTTTCCAGGATCTCGACGACGGTGGACCCGATGGCGGCGGCCAGCGGATTTCCGCCGAACGTGGAGCCGTGCTCACCGGGGTGCAGCACACCGAGCACACCGCGATCGGCGACCACCGCGGACAGCGGAATCACCCCACCGCCCAGCGCCTTGCCCAGCAGGTAGACATCGGGCACCACACCCCAGTGATCGCAGGCGAAGGTCCGGCCGGTTCGGGCCAGCCCGGACTGGATCTCGTCGGCGATCATCAGCACGTTGCGATCCGTACACAGCCGGCGCACCCGGGGCAGGAAATCGTCGGGTGGCACGATGATGCCCGCCTCGCCCTGGATCGGCTCCAGCAGGACGGCCACCGTGTTCTCGTCGATGGTCCTTGCCAGGGCGTCCGCATCACCGAACGGGACGGACCGGAACCCGGGGGTGTAGGGCCCGAAGCCGTCCCGGGCCGCCGGGTCGTCGGAGAAACTGATGATGGTCGTGGTGCGTCCGTGAAAGTTGTTCCGCGCCACCACGATATTCGCCGTGCCGGCCGGCACGCCCAATACGTCGGTGCCCCATTTGCGGGCAACCTTGATGGCGCTCTCCACCGCTTCGGCGCCGCTGTTCATCGGCAGCACCATGTCCTTGCCGCACAACCGGGCCAGCGCCGCACAGAACGGGCCGAGCCGGTCGGAGTGAAACGCCCGGCTCACCAGGGTGACGGTGTCGAGTTGGGCATGCGCGGCAGCGGTGATCACCGGATTGCGGTGACCGAAGTTCACTGCCGAGTAGGCGGCCAGGCAGTCCAGGTAGCGGCGGCCGTCCACATCGGTGATCCAGACCCCCTCGGCGGACGCCGCGACCACCGGCAGCGGCGCGTAGTTGTGCGCGGTGTGGCGCTCTTCCAGGGCGATCGCCGTGCTGCCGATCTCATGCATCATCGTCACGAATACACCTCCAGCGTGCAGCATTTGACGGACCCGCCGCCCTTGAGCAGCTCGGACAGGTCCACACCGATGGGCTCGAATCCGGCGGCGCGCAGCTGATCGGCGAAGCCGGTGGCCCCGGCCGGCAGCACCACGTGGCGCCCGTCGGACACCGCGTTGAGGCCGAGCACGAAGGCGTCCGCGGAGCCGACCTCGATGGCGGTGGGGAACATCTCGCGCAGCACGGCCACCGCGTCCGCGGTGAACGCCGGCGGGTAGTAGGCGATGGTGGCGGGTTCATCGCTGAGCACGGTGAGCGCGGTGTCGAGGTGGTAGAAGCGCGGGTCGACGAGTTCCAGGCTGGTGACCGGCAGGCCGGTGAGCTCGGCGATCTCGTCGTGCGCGCGTCGGTCTGTCCGAAAACCGTGGCCGGCCAACACTGTTGACCCGGCGACCAGTAGATCGCCCTGGCCTTCGTTGTGGTGGCGGGTGCGCTCGGGGTGCCAGCCCGCCGCCGTCATCCAGGCCGCGTAGGCGTCGGCCTCGGCGGCGCGCTGGGGGAAGGTGAAGTGCGCGAGCACTGCGTGACCGTCGACGATCAAGCCGCCGTTGGCCGCGTAGACCATGTCCGGTAGCCCGGCGACGGCGTCCACCAGGTCGACGGTGTGGCCCAGGTCGATGTAGGTCGCGCGCAGCGTCTCCCACTGCCGCAGTGCGAGATCCACATCGACGGGCACGCTGGTGTCCATCCACGGGTTGATGGCGTACTCGACGGCGAAGTGGCGCGGCGCGGTCATGGCGAAGTGCCGGGCACGTGCCCGGCGAACCGGCCCCCGGGCGCAGGCAGGAGCGGCGGCGGTGAGATCGGAAACCGTCATGACCCTGACGGTATTGGCCGGCTACGCTGCAATCAATCGCCGACCATTGCGTCTATGGTGTGTATCTATTGCGTGAAAGATCAGAAGTCGACGATCTGTTGTTCAAGGAGGCCGAATCGATGGACGAAACCGACGAGCGCATCCTGGCCGAGCTGACCGACGATGCCCGGGCCACCTTCGCCGAGATCGGCGAGCGGGTGAACCTGTCCGCTCCGGCCGTCAAGCGCCGGGTCGACCGCATGGTGGAACGCGGGGTGATCCGCGGGTTCACCGCCGTCGTCGATCGCAATGCGCTGGGCTGGACCACCGAGGCCTATGTGCAGGTCTACTGCCAGGGCACCATCGCCCCCAGCGCGCTGCGCCAGGCCTGGGTGGACATCCCCGAAGTGGTCAGCGCCGCCACGGTGACCGGCACCGCCGACGCCATCCTGCACGTGCTGGCCCGCGATATGCGCCACCTCGAGGACGCGCTGGAACGCATCCGGGCCAGCGCCGACATCGAACGCAGCGAGAGCATCGTGGTGTTGTCCAACATCATCGAGCGCGGCACTGACCGGTGAGAATGGGGTAGGCGGGCACAACGCGACGGTCATCGTGTAAGAAGACCCACGTGACAACTAATGGTGGAATCGTCATTGTCGGTGGTGGGTTGGCTGCAGCCCGGACCGCCGAGCAGTTGCGTCGCGCCGAATACGCCGGATCTATCACCATCGTCAGCGACGAGCAGCACCTGCCGTACGACCGGCCGCCGCTGTCCAAGGAAGTCCTGCGCAACCCGGACCACGATGTGGTGCTCAAGCCGCAGGAGTTCTACGACGAGAACAACATCACGCTGCGCCTGGGAGCGGCGGCGCAGTCGGTGGATCCCGCGGCGAAGGTGCTGACCCTGGCCGATGGCTCGACGCTCGGGTACGACGAGCTCGTCATCGCGACCGGTCTTGCCCCCAAGCGCATTCCATCCTTCCCGGACCTGGAGGGCATCCGGGTGCTGCGCTCCATCGGGGAGAGCGCCGAGCTGCGTGAGCACGCCGCGACCGCCCGGCGTGCCGTCATCGTCGGTGCCGGTTTCATCGGCTGTGAGGTGGCCGCCAGCCTGCGCCAACTCGGTGTCGACGTGGTGATCGTCGAACCGCAGCCGACCCCGCTGGCCTCGGTGCTCGGCGAGCAGATCGGGTCGTTGGTCACCCGCCTGCACCGGGCCGAGGGCGTGGATGTGCGCTGCGGTGTCGGGGTCGCCTCGGTGGCCGGCACGGACAAGGTCGAGAAGGTCGTGCTCTCCGACGGCACCGAACTGGACGCCGACATCGTCGTCGTCGGGATCGGTTCGCATCCGGTCACCGGCTGGCTGGAAGGCAGCGGCATCGCGGTGGACAACGGCGTCGTGTGCGATGACGCCGGGCGGACCAACGTCGAGCACGTGTGGGCCATCGGTGATGTGGCATCCTGGCGCTCCGAGGTCGGACACCAAGTGCGCGTCGAGCATTGGAGCAACGTCGCCGAGCAGGCGCGGGTGCTGGTGCCGGCGATCCTGGGGCAGGAGCCGGGCAGCCCGGCGATCTCGGTGCCGTACTTCTGGAGCGATCAGTACGACGTCAAGATCCAGTGCCTAGGCGAACCGGCCGCCGACGACGTGGTGCACCTCGTGGAGGACGACGGCCGTAAGTTCCTGGCCTACTACGAACGCGACGGTGTCGTCACCGCCGTGGTCGGTGGCGGGATGCCCGGCAAGGTGATGAAGGCCCGCGGCAAGATCGCCTCGGGCGCCGCCATCACCGACGTCCTGCCCTCTTAGCGATTTCGGCGCGCTGACGTTCGCAAAGTGAACGTGAGCGCGCCGAAATCGCTAGTGCTGGCCTCCCTAGTGTTGGCCCAGGTAGAACCGGCCGCCCTGATCGTCGGCGCACAACGCGGACTTGCCGTAGGGCTGGGTAGAGGGTTCCTCGACGATCACGCCGCCGGCCGCCCGCACCCGGGCCACCGCGGCATCGATGTCCTCGACCGTCCACATCGGCACCGTCGAGGGTTGCGCCGAACCGCCGGCCATCCCCGCCATCGGCTGCGATCCCTGTACGGCCCAACCATCCTGGACACGGCCGGGTTCGAACGTCCAGTACAGCACCCGGCTGTAGAACGCCCGGAAGGCGGCGGAGTCCTCGACGAGATAGGTGATGTAGGACAGCTCGCCCGGCCCGGCCCCGTTCAGCGGTGGCCGCGGGGTTCCCGCGGTATCGCGGTACACCGCGAACGGTGAGCCCTGCGGATCGGTGGCGTCGAGCACCGTGCCGAACTCGCGGCGCTGCGGTTCGCCGACCGTCCCGCCGCCGGTCAGGATCGCCTCGCGAGCGGCATCGAGATCATCGACGGCGTAGCAGCAGAACAGCGTGCTGAGGCCCGGGGTCTCGAAAATGCCCATCGACAGCGCGGATTCGCTCGGCGGTACCACGTGGTGCCCCTCGAACGACCAGCCGAGCACCTGTGCGTAGAAGCGCTTGGCGCGCGCGGCGTCCGGGGTGTTGATCGACACGTAGCCGATGTCGCCGTGCTGGATCAGCAGCGGCGCACCGGTGATCGGGCCGGACAGCATCCACCGGTGCCCGGACGGATCGAGAATCGTCGCCCCGCGCGACCCGTGACTCTCGTGCGCCTCTTGCAGCACCGTGGCGCCGCGGTCCCGGGCGCGCCGCAGCGCCGCATCGGTATCGTCGACGGCAAGCATCAGGCTGACGGAGACGGACTGCGGGGCAGGCGCTTTGAGGCCGAGCTCCGGGTACTCGTCGGCCAGGTAGAGGATTCCGCCGCCGACGGACAACTCGGCGTGCCCGACCCGCCCGTCGTCCATCAGGATCGGGGCGCCGACGAGGCTGGCCCCCAGTGCGTCGATGTACCAGTCGATCGCGGTGCGCGCATCCGGTACCGACAGATATGGGATGGCCGCCGGGCGCGGTGCCGCGGTGCCGGTCGAGTTCAGTTCTGTGATGGCGGTATCGGTGCCACTCATGACAACTCCTGACGTATTGGCGGGCAGGGAGAGGGCCGACTCCAGACGGGCGCGCAGCCGGGCCGCGAACGCCGGATCGGGGGTGATCGGTTGGTCGCCGCCACGCAGCACGGCCAACGGATCGTGCGAGTTGTTCACGGCCGCCCTCCTTCCGGTGCCGGGTAATGGGATCTGAAGGCGCGGCGGGCGCGTACCAGCAGGGTTTCGGTGGCGTGCACGGTGCGTCCGATCAGTTCGGCGCACTCGCCGACCGTGCAGTCGTCGAGGTAGCGCAGCGCCAGCACGGTGCGATGGTGTTCGGGCAGCCGGGCCAGCACCGCCTCGGCGACGATGCGGTCCAGTTCGGCGTCCCATTCGTCGACCGGGTCGGTCGGCTCCGGCGGTTCGGCCACCGGGTCGCTGAAGTGAGCGTGCCCGCGCCGGTAGTGGTCGGCGAGTTTGTGCCGGGCCACCCCGAGCAGCCAGGGCACCGTCATCGGCGGCGGTGCCGGCTTGCGTGCCGCGTCCATGGCGGCCAGGAAGGTCTCCGAGGTCAGATCCTCGGCGACCGCCCGGTCACCGCAGCGCCGGCCGAAGTACCCGTACACGATCGGCAAGGCCTCGTCGTAGAGCTCCAGCAGCTCCCGAGGGGCATCGCGGTGACCCGATTCGACGCTCACACCCTTATCGTCGCCGACCGGGGCCGAACTCCGGCACCCCAATTTCTCGCGGTTTGTGGAGTCTTGCCCGAATGGCTCCGGGTAAGACTCCGCAAGTCACAGGTCGGAGAGGCCGCGACCGACCACGTCGAAGGATTCACCCAGCAGGTCGTGCAGGGACGCCGATTCGTCGGCCAGCCACTGCTCGTAGGCGGTCAGGGCCACGCCCAGCAGGGACCAGGCGACCGTCTGCGGGACAAGTCCGTCGGGTTCCTCGCCACGCCGGCGGGCCACGAATTCTGCGACGACGCCGCGCCAGCCGGCATACATGGTCATCGAATGTGCCTGTAGCGCATCGGTTCCCAAGATGAGGCGCATCCGCTGGCGGTGCCGTTCCTTGTCGTCGAACTCGTTGAACGCCAGCAGTGCGGTGCGCAGGGCCTCGCCGATGCCCATCTGCGGGTCGGCCTTGGCCAGTAGCGCCCGCATCAGGTTCAGGTGGGCGTCGAAGTCGCCCCAGGGGATGGCGTTCTTGGACGGGTAGTAGCGGAACAGGGTGCGCCGCGCGATCCCGGCCGCCCGGGCGACATCGTCGACGCTCACCTCGTCGAAGCCGCGACTGGCGAACAGGTCCAGGGCGACGGCGGTGATGTGGTCCTGCGTGGTGGACGGCCGGCGGCCGACACGATGTCCGGACACCTGCGTCATCAACCCACCTCTTCCATTCCTGCACTCGATGCCATATTCTTGCGAGCCGGGTCACAAATGTCGAGAGCCTGACCCATTACAGCCCAGAAAGGTGCGATTCATGGACCAGAATCAGCAGGTCGAGACCGAAGCTCAGCTCGTCACCGAGTCCCTCGTCGAAGAGGTCTCGATCGACGGTATGTGCGGGGTTTACTGATCGTGACCGCACCCACTGCTGATGCAGTGGCGTTCGACCCCGATCGCGGCTGGCGGCTGCACCACCAGGTGGCGGTGCGGCCGGAGCCGTTCGGGGCGCTGCTGTACCACTTCGGTACCCGCAAGCTGTCCTTTCTCAAGAATCGGACGATCCTCGACGTGGTCAACTCGCTGGACGAGCACCCGAGTGTCCGATCCGCTTGCCGCGCCGCCGGAATCGACGACGACGCCCAAGCTCCCTATCTACACGCGCTGAGTGTGCTGGTGAAATCCCACATGCTGGTCGCGAAGGAGACCGAATGACCGCCGTATTGCCGCCGGTAAAGGCCCCGGCCCCGGTCAAGGTGCCCCGTCTGGTCGAGCAGTTCGAGCACGGGCTGGACGCCCCGATCTGCCTCACCTGGGAACTGACCTACGCCTGCAACCTGTCCTGCGTGCACTGCCTGTCTTCCTCGGGTAAGCGTGATCCCCGTGAGCTGAGCACAAGGCAGTGCAAGGACATCATCGACGAGCTCGAGCGCATGCAGGTGTTCTACGTGAACATCGGCGGCGGCGAACCGACGGTGCGGTCGGACTTCTGGGAGTTGGTCGACTACGCGACCGAACACCATGTCGGCGTGAAGTTCTCCACCAACGGTGTGCGCATCGACAAGAAGGTGGCCGCGAAGCTGGCCGCCAGCGACTACGTCGACGTGCAGATCTCGCTGGACGGCGCGACCGCCGAGGTCAACGACGAAGTGCGCGGTCCGGGCTCGTTCGCGATGGCGATCCGGGCGCTGGAGAACCTGCGCGAGGCGGGCTTCAAGGACGCCAAGATCTCGGTCGTGGTGACCCGCCAGAACGTGGACCAGCTCGACGAATTCAAGGCGCTGGCAGACAATTACGGCGCCACCCTGCGCATCACCCGGTTGCGGCCGTCCGGTCGCGGGGCCGATGTGTGGGATGACCTGCATCCCACCCCGGTACAGCAGGTCCAGCTCTACGACTGGCTGGTCGCCCACGGTGAGGGCGTGCTCACCGGCGATTCCTTCTTCCACCTGTCGGGTCTGGGGGAGCCGGGCGCGCTGGCCGGGCTGAACCTGTGCGGCGCGGGCCGGGTGGTCTGCCTGATCGACCCGGTCGGTGACGTGTACGCCTGCCCGTTCGCGATCCACGACAAGTTCCTGGCCGGAAACATCCTGGAGGACACCGGGTTCGGCACCGGGTTCAAGAACGTCTGGCAGCGCTCCCCGCTGTTCCAGGAACTGCGCGAACCGCAGTCCGCCGGCGCCTGCAGCGGCTGCGCGCACTACGACGCGTGCCGGGGTGGCTGCATGGCGGCCAAGTTCTTCACCGGTCTGCCGATGGACGGCCCGGATCCCGAATGCGTGCAGGGCTACGGCGAACCCGCCCTGGCCGCCGAACGGGAGAAGCCCAAGTCCAGCGTCGACCACTCCCGGTCCGGTGGTCGCAAAGGTCCGATCCCGCTCAAACTCCTCACCGTCCCGCCCAAGAAGTTCTGTAACGAAAGTCCTGTGTAGATCATGGCCCGCGATACCTGGTTCGAGACCGTTGCCATCGCCCAACAGCGTGCGAAGAAACGGCTGCCCCGCTCCGCCTACTCCTCGCTGATCTCGGCCAGCGAGAAGGGGCTGACGGTGTCCGACAATGTCGAGGCATTCGGCGAACTGGGCTTCGCTCCGCACGTCATCGGTGCGACCGAGAAACGTGAGATGGCGACAACGGTGATGGGGCAGGACATTTCGATGCCCATCATCATCTCGCCGACCGGTGTGCAGGCCGTGGACCCGGACGGTGAGGTCGCGGTCGCCCGCGCCGCCGCGGCTCGTGGGACTGCCATGGGTTTGTCGTCGTTCGCCAGCAAGCCGATGGAGGAAGTGACCGCGGTCAACGACAAGATCTTCTTCCAGATCTACTGGCTGGGCAGTCGCGACGACATCCTGGCGCGGATGGAGCGGGCCCGGGCGGCCGGCGCCAAGGGCCTGATCCTGACCACCGACTGGAGCTTCAGTCACGGCCGGGACTGGGGCAGCCCCAAGATCCCGGAAAGCATGGACCTCAAGACGATGGTGAAGATGTCCCCGGAGGTCATCACCAAGCCGCGCTGGTTCTACAGCTTCGCCAAGCATCTGCGTCCGCCCGACCTGCGGGTTCCCAATCAGGGCCGCAAGGGCGAACAGGGCCCGACCTTCTTCGAGGCCTATGGGCAATGGATGGGCACCCCGCCGCCGACCTGGGAAGACGTCGCCTGGCTGCGCGAGCAGTGGGGCGGACCGTTCCTGCTCAAGGGCATGGTGCGTGTCGACGACGCCAAACGCGCTGTGGACGCCGGTGTTTCGGCGATCACGGTGTCCAACCACGGCGGCAACAACCTGGACGGCACCCCGGCGGCGATTCGCTGCCTTCCGGCCATCGCCGACGCCGTCGGCGACCAGGTCGAGGTTTTGCTGGACGGTGGCATCCGGCGCGGCAGCGATGTGGTCAAGGCCGTCGCGCTCGGGGCCCGTGCGGTGATGATCGGGCGCGCCTACCTGTGGGGCCTGGCGGCCAACGGCCAGGCCGGTGTGGAGAACGTCCTCGACGTTCTGTCCGGGGGCATCGACTCGGCGCTGCGCGGCCTGGCCAAGTCCTCGATCCACGATCTGACGCCCGAGGACATTCTGATCCCCGAGGGGTTCACCCGCACGCTCGGAGTGCCGAAAGCCTGATACGCCCTGAGGCAGGCGTGACTGACGTGACGGGCGTGACCGGTTGTCCGCCGAGTGACGGACACCGCGGAAATCAATTGCTTCGCATGCGCCAACAATCGGTGCATGCCAGGTGAATTCGGCCTACCATCGGCGGGTGCCTACACCCGGGGAACTCGGCAGCATGACGTCGAGTGGACTGCTCGGCACGTCAGCTGTCGGGCATCCGGCGCTCCTGGTGCCGCTCGGGTCGACCGAGCAACACGGACCGCACCTCCCGCTGGACACCGACACCCGGATTGCGACCGCCGTGGCCCGGGCCACAGCCGCCCGCCTGGGCGCGGACTGGCTGCTGGCGCCGGCGCTCGGCTACGGGGCCAGCGGAGAACACGAGGGGTTCGCCGGCACCGTGTCCATCGGAACTGCGGCCCTGCGGTTGCTGCTGCTGGAGTACGGCCGCTCGGCGTGTAACTGGACGCCGCGGCTGGTCTTCGTCAACGGTCACGGCGGCAATGTGGAGGCGCTGGCCGAGGCGGTGGCCCTGCTGCGTGCCGAGGGCCGCGACGTCGGCTGGACATCGTGCATGGTGGCGGGCGCGGATGCGCACGCCGGGCATACCGAAACGTCTGTTTTGCTACATATTTCACCCGACGTCGTGCGCAGCGAGGCGGTGGTGGCCGGAAACAGCGCGCCACTGGTCGACCTGATGCCCGCCCTGCGTGCCGGTGGGGTCGCCGCGGTCAGCGCCGTCGGGATCCTCGGGGATCCGACGACGGCCACCGCTGCCAACGGGCAGCGGTATTTCGCCGACATGGTCGATGGATGCGTCCGTCGCGTGCTGGCCTGGACTCCGAACGGGCGCGGGATGCTGGCATGACGGGGCCGCGGCTTCCGGACGGATTCGCCATTCAGGTGGACCGCAGGGTGAAGGTGCTGGGTTCGGGGTCGGCATTGCTGGGCGGCTCGCCGACCCGGCTGCTGCGGCTGGCGCCGGTCGCCCAGACCATGATCGACGGTGGCCGCCTCGAGGTGCACGACGCACTGTCCGCGCAGTTGGCACGCACCCTGCTGGACGCCACCGTCGCGCATCCGCGGCCGCCCTGCGGGCCGTCGCACCATGACGTGACCGTGGTCATTCCTGTGCGCGACAACGTGATCGGTGTGAGCAGGCTGGTCCGGTCGCTGCGCGGGATGAAGGTGGTGGTGGTCGACGACGGGTCCGCCGAACCGCTGCAGGTGTCCGACTTCGACGGCGCGCTCTGCGACGTGCGGGTGCTGCGGCACCCCCGCAGCCGGGGCCCGGCGGCCGCCCGCAACACCGGCCTGCGGGCCTGCGACACCGACTTCGTGGGCTTCCTGGACTCCGATGTGGTGCCCCGGCGCGGCTGGCTGGAGGCGCTCCTCGGGCACTTCTGCGATCCGGCCGTGGCGCTGGTGGCGCCCCGGATCGTGAGCCTGCGCGAGCCGGAGAACCTGGTGGCCCGGTATGAGGCGGTGCGCTCGTCGCTGGACCTGGGGATGCGGGAGGCGCCGGTGGTGCCTTACGGCCCGGTCTCCTATGTGCCGAGTGCGGCCATCATCTGCCGGCGCAGCGCACTGACCGAGGTGAGTGGCTTCGACGAGACGCTGCGGTCCGGCGAGGACGTCGACCTGTGCTGGCGGCTGGTGGAGGCCGGGGCCCGGCTGCGCTACGAACCGATCGCGCTGGTCGGCCACGAACACCGCACCCGGCTGCGGGAGTGGTTCCAGCGCAAGGCTTTCTACGGACAGTCGGCGGCTCCGCTGGCCGTGCGGCACCCGGGCAAGACCGCGCCGATGGTGGTGTCGCGCTGGATGCTGCTGCTGTGGTTCCTGGTGGCCACCCGGTCCCGGGTGGGGTACTTCCTCGCCGCGGTGGTCGCGGTGCTGTTCGGCAAGCGGATCGCCGGGTCGCTGGAGTCCACGGAGACCGGGCGCCGGGAGGTGGCCGCGGTGGCTGCCCACGGGGTGTGGGGCGCGGCGCTGCAGGTGGCCGCCGCGATCTGCCGGCATTACTGGCCGGTGACGCTGGTGCTGGCCGTGGTGTTCCCGCGCTGCCGGCAGGTGGTGCTGGCCGCCTCGGTGCTCGACGGGCTGGCCGACTGGGCGAAACGCCGGCACGGCACCGAGGACGAGCACCGGGTCGGGCCGCTGAGCTACCTGATGCTCAAGCGCCTCGACGACGCCGCCTACGGGCTGGGGCTGTGGACCGGTGTGCTGCGCGAACGCCACATCGGGGCCCTCAAACCGCAGATCCGAAGCTGATCCTCGGCGGTGCTAGCCCTCGACGTCGTCCGCAGTGACGTCCTGATCATCGGTGCCGGCAGCGCTGGTTCGGTTCTGGCCGAACGCCTTTCCGTGGATGCCGACCGCCGCGTGGTGGTCTTGGAAGCGGGTCCGCAAGCCCTCCCGTCACGGCCGGGCGATGCCCATCTGGTGCCGATCGGACCCGACAGTGCGGTGGCCGCGCGCTACCCCGCGGTGCTGACCGGGGAACCGCGCCGGGAAGTGGAGCTGGTGCGCGGCGCCGTGGTGGGCGGGTCCGGTGCGATCAACGGCAGCTACTTCTGCCGCGGGCTGCCCGCGGATTTCGACGGCTGGGCGATCCCCGGCTGGTCCTGGGCCGACGTGCTGCCGCACTTCCGGGCGATCGAGACCGATCTGGACTTCACCGGGCCGCTACACGGTGCCGACGGGCCGATCCCGGTCCGACGGGTCCGCGAATTCAGCGCCGGTACAGAACAATTCGTCCACCGCGTGCTGGGCGTCGGGTTCGGTTGGATCGACGACCTCAACGGCGGGGGCCCCTTCGAGGGGATCGGTGCGTTGCCGCTCAATGTCGAGGGCGGCGCCAGGATCGGCCCGGGAGTGGCGTTCCTGCGTCCCGCGTTGACCCGGCCGAACCTGAGCGTGCACCCGGGCACCCGGGTGCAGCGGATCCTCTTCTCCGGGCAGCGTGCGGTCGGCGTGGATGCGCATGGGCCGGCGGGCCCGGTGCGCCACATCGCCGAACGGATCGTGCTGTGCGCGGGTGCGATCGGTACCGCACAGCTGCTGATGGTGTCCGGATGCGGCCCGGCGGACGTACTGACCGCGGCCGGGATCGCGGTGCAGGCCGACC
This sequence comes from Mycolicibacterium diernhoferi, assembly GCF_019456655.1. Lineage (NCBI taxonomy): Bacteria > Bacillati > Actinomycetota > Actinomycetes > Mycobacteriales > Mycobacteriaceae > Mycobacterium > Mycolicibacterium diernhoferi. The sequence goes on from NZ_CP080332.1 coordinate 1,259,358, forward strand.
TGCCGGTCGGCGCGCAGTTCGGTGACCATCCGGAATGGGTGCTCCCGGTCGACTGGCCTGCGACCGGCGGGCGGACTCCGCTGGAGGCGGCCCTGTCGGTGGATGGTGTGGAGATCCGTTTGTACACAACGGGTTTTGCGCAGATGACCGGGGAGTCGCCGTCGGACCCCCCGCACATCGGGGTGGCCCTCATGCGGCCGCGAGCGCGCGGGCGCCTCACCGTGCACTCGGCCGATATCGCGGTACCCCCGCGTATCGAGCATCACTACGACACCGTCGCCGAGGACGTCGGCGCGCTGGAGCGCGGCGCCGCGCTGGCCCGCGAGATCGCCGGAGTCGTTGACCGCGAAGCGAACTGGTCGACCACCCAACATCTGTGCGGGACGGCCCCGCTGGGGACGGTCCTCGATCCGCAGTGCCGGGTGCGCGGGGTCGACGGCTTGTGGGTGGTCGACGGGTCGATCATGCCGGTGCCGCCATCTCGGGGTCCGCACGCCACCATCGCGATGATCGGGCACCGCGCGGCGGAGTTCCTGGCCTCCTGAACCGCCCGGGCGCCGGGTGCCGCTAGCTAGCGCAGCGAGTACCGGATCGGCAGGTGCTTGAGGCCGCCGACGAAGGTGGTGGCCGAGTACTCCGGCACGCCCGCCAGTTCGATGGACTCCAACCGCGGCACCAGCTCGGTGAACAGGCTGTTCAGCTCCATCCGGGCCAGCGCGGCGCCCAGGCAGAAGTGCACGCCGTAACCGAAGGACAGGTGCTTGTTGGGGTCACGGGCGACATCGAACGTGAAGGGGTTCTCGAAGATGTCCTCGTCGCGGTTGGCCGAAACATAGGACAGCAGCACGGACTCGCCCTTGGGGATCGGCACGCCGCGTACCTCGGTGTCGCGGGTGGCGGTCCGCATGAACTCCTTGACCGGGGTGGACCAGCGGATCATTTCCTCGACCGCGGTGCCCATCAGGTCCGGATGCGCCTTGAGCCGGGCCAGCTGATCGGGGTGCTCGACCAGCGCGCACAGCCCACCGGAGATGGCGTCCTTGGTGGTGTCATGGCCGGCGCTGGCGACGATGACGTAATAGGACAGTGTGTCCATATCCGACATCAGCTCACCGTTGATCCGGCCGTTGGCGATCGCCGAGGCCAGGTCGTCGGTGGGGTTGGCGCGCCGTGACGCGGTCAGGGCCGAGAAGTAGGTGAAGAAGTCCAACAGCACGGCCATGATGTCTTCTGTGCCGCCCTCACCGCGTTGATGCTCGGCGTCCTCGCCGCCGAACATCTCCTGAGTCAGCTTGAGCATCCGCGGGAAATCCTCCTCGGGCAGGCCGAGCAGCGAGAGGATGACGTACAGCGGGAAGTTGATCGCGACCTCGGTGACGAAGTCGCACTCCGGACCGATCTCGGCCATCCGGTCGACATAGCGCTTGGCCAGTTCGTCGACGCGTACCTTGAGATCGCGCATGGCCTTGGGGCGGAACCAATCCACACCGATCTTGCGGATGTCGCGATGATGCGGATCATCCATGTGGATCAGCGTGCGCAGACCGACGCCGGCCTCCTGATCGGCCTTGACCCGGTCCTCGACCTCGGCCTGCAGCAGCAGCGGGCGCGGCTCGCTGAGCCAGAGTTCGTTGTCGCGCTCGATCGCCATGATGTCGGCGTGCTTGGTCACGGCCCAGAAGGGGCGGTACGGCGGAACGTCGACCCAGGTCACCGGCTGATTGGCGCGCAGCCAGGCCAGTGAGCTGTGCAGCCGGTCATTGTCGGTGTAGGCGACGGGTTCCGCCAGCACCCGGCCGTGCTCGCTGGAGTGGCGGTGGATGGTCGGCGTGCTCACGTGGAACTCCTTGCGACGGAGAGAACTTGACAGGTGTCATGGGAAAGTGTGCGCCATATCGTTGCGCGCGGAAAGGGTTTCGAAAGGACTGAGGACTTTAGTCCCCGGGATCGGGCTATCTGATCGTGTACCGGATCGGCAGATGCTTGAGCCCGCCGACGAAGGTGGTGGCCGCCAATTGCGGCGCGCCGGCCAGCTCGATGGACTCCAGCCGCGGGATCAGTTCGGAGAACAGGCTGTTCATCTCCATCCGGGCCAGCGCGGCGCCCAGGCAGAAGTGCACGCCGTAGCCGAACGCGACGTGCTTGTTGGGGTCGCGGCCGACGTCGAAGCGGAACGGGTTCTCGAAGACCTCCTCGTCCCGGTTGCCCGAAACGTAAGCAAGATAGACGGATTCGCCCTTCTTGATCGGTACACCACGCACCTCGGTGTCCTCGGCGGCGGTGCGCATGAACTCCTTGACCGGCGTCGTCCACCGGATCATCTCCTCGACCGCGGTGCCCATCAACTCGGGGTCCCGGCGCAACCGGTCGCGCTGATCGGGGTTCTCGATCAGCGCGAGCAGCCCGCCGGAGATGGCGTCCTTGGTGGTGTCGTGGCCGGCGCTGGCGACGATCACGTAGTAGGAGGCGGTGTCGACATCCGACAGTGGCTCATCGTCGATGCGGCCGTTGGCGATCGCCGAGGCCAGATCGTCGGTGGGCTGTGCTCGCCGCGACGCGGTCAGCTGGCCGAAGTAGGTGAAGAAGTCGATCAGGATCGCCAGTTGCTCCTCGGGCGACTTGCCGCGCTTGTTGTACTCCTCGTCGTCCCCGCCGAACATCTCCTGGGTGAGCTGGTGCATGCGGGGAAAGTCCTCCTCGGGCAGACCCAGCAGCGACATGATGACGTACAGCGGGAAGTGCACCGCGATGTCGGTGACGAAATCGCATTCCGGGCCGATGTCGCGCATCTTGTCGACGTACCGCTTGGCGAGCTCGTCGACGCGGACCTTGAGATCGCGCATGGCCTTGGGGCGGAACCAGTCCGCGCCGATCTTGCGGACGTCCCGGTGGTGCGGATCGTCCATGTGGATCAGGGTGCGCAAGCCCATGCCGGCCTCGAGCTGCTGCTTGCCGAGATCGTCGGCCGCTGCGGTGGCCAGCAGCGGCCGGGGTTCGGACAGCCACAGGTTGTTGTCGCGCTCGATCGCCATGATGTCGGCGTGCTTGGTGACCGCCCAGAACGGGCGATAGTGCTGCGACTCCACCCGTGCCACCGGCTGATGGGCCCGCAGATGAGTCAGGGCCGCGTGCAGCCGGGCGTCATCGGCGTAAGCGGCGGGGTCGACGAAAACCTTGGCCGCTTCATCCATGGTGGGCGCGCTCATGGGACTCCTCACACAGGCAGTTCTTGACGGGCGTCAAGTTCAGTCTATGTGAGGAGTGCCACATCATGTGCCGGAATCGGTTCCGGCACACAGCCCGTCGGTCAGCGCACCGAGTAGCGGATCGGCAGGTGCTTGAGTCCGCCGACGAACGTCGTCGCCATGAACTTCGGGTCCCCGGCCAGCTCGATGGACTCCAGGCGGGGGATCAGCTCGGTGAAGAAGCTGTTGATCTCCATCCGGGCCAGCGCGGCGCCCAGGCAGAAGTGCACGCCGTAGCCGAAGGACAGGTGCTTGTTCGGGTCGCGGGCGACGTCGAACTTGTCCGGATCGGCGAAGATCTCCTCGTCCCGGTTGGCCGAGACGTAGGACAGCAGGACCGACTCGCCCTCCTTGATCGGCACGCCGCGCACCTCGGTGTCGCGGGTGGCGGTGCGCATGAACTCCTTGACCGGAGCGGTCCAGCGGATGATCTCCTCGGTCGCGAGCGGCATCAGGCCCATGTCGTTCTTGAGGCGCGCCAGCTGATCCGGGTTCTCGGTCAGGGCCAGCAGGCCGCCGGAGATGGCCGCGCTGGTGGTGTCGTGGCCCGCGCTGGCGACGATCACGTAGTACGACAGGCAGTCGACGTCGTTGAGGTACTCACCGTCGAGCTTGGCGTTGGCGATCGCCGAGGCCAGGTCCTCGGTGGGGTTGGCCCGGCGGTCGGCGGTCAGCTTGGTGAAGTAGTTGAAGAAGTCCAGGATGACGGCGCTGAGCTCCTCCGCGGACTTGCCGCCGCGGCCCAACTCATCGTCGTCATTGCCGAACATCTCCTGGGTCAGCTTGAGCATCCGGTCGAAATCCGACTCCGGCAGGCCGAGCAGCGACAGGATCACGTACAGCGGGTAGTTGACCGCGACCTCCTGGACGAAGTCGCACTCCGGACCCTTCTCGACCAGCCTGTCCACGTAGACCTTGGCCAGCTCGTCGACGCGCTCCTTGAGTGCGCGCATCGCCTTCGGGCGGAACCAGTCGGCACCGATCTTGCGGATGTCGCGGTGCAGCGGGTCATCCATGTGGATCAGGGTGCGGATGCCACCGCCGGCGGCCAGGTTGGCCTTGGCCAGATCGTCCTTCTCCTTGGTGATCAGCATCGGCCGCGGGGCGTTGATGAAGAGCTCGTTGTCGCGCTCGATCGCCATCACGTCGGCATGCTTGGTGATCGCCCAGAAGGGGTAGTAGCCGGGCGCATCGACGTAGGCCACCGGGGTTTCCGCCCGCAGCCGGGCCAGCGCGGCGTACAGCCGCGCCTCCTCTGCGTACGCCCTCGGTTCGGCCAGCACCTTGGCAGCTTCGTTGATGACAGGTGTGCTCATGAGACCTCACTCGGACAAGACTTGACGGGTGTCAAGACACTGTAGGTGATCGGAGCCACCGCAGCGCGTAGCGGATCGGCGGTGGCGAGGACCGCACGGCCGGATTGCGGGAAATTCTCGTCAGTAAGCTCGTGCGGTGCTCTCTGCGTCCCGTCTCGACCGATGCGTGCCGGCACTGCTGATGGTCTTGATGCTCGTAGTGGGCTGTGGTCGCGACGGTGCCGATTCCGCGGTCTCGCTGCCCCCGGACCCGTCCGTGGTGACCACCACCCTGGGAATGGTGCAGGGCGTGGCCACCCTGGACAAACGGCATTTCGCCGGCATCCCGTACGCGGCCCCGCCGGTGGGACCGTTGCGCTGGCAACCACCGCAGCCGGCGGTGCCCTGGACCGGAGTGCGTGACGCGACCAAGATCGGGCCGCACTGCGTGCAGGACGGGGACAGTGAGCCGGAGGCGGGCCGGCTGACCGACGAGGACTGCCTGACCCTCAATGTCTGGACGCCGCCGCCGGCCGATGAACTCCGCCCGGTGATGGTGTGGTTGCACGGCGGCGCGTTCGTCAACGGCAACGGCGCGATGTACGACTCGCGCTGGTTCGTCGACCGCGGCGACATCATCGTCGTCACGCTCAACTACCGGCTCGGCGCGCTCGGGTTCCTGGCCCACCCGGCGCTCGGACCGGCCGGGGCGGTCGGCAACTACGGGCTGGCCGACCAGCAGGCCGCGCTGCGCTGGGTGCGCGACAACATCGCGGCCTTCGGCGGCGACCCGGACAAGGTGACCATCGCGGGGGAGTCCGCGGGCGGCATGTCGGTCTGCGATCACCTGGTCGCGCCGGACTCCCAGGGGCTGTTCCGCGCGGCGATCATCCAGAGCGCACCGTGCCAGGCGCAGCTGGCGCTGCCGGAGGTCGAACGTATCAGCGAGGACTATGCGCGCGAAGTCGGTTGCGGTGATCCCGTGACCGCCGCGGCCTGCCTGCGCGCGCTGCCGGACTACAAACTGCGAAACCCGGTGTGGTACCACCGGATCGGCGAGGACACGCTCAGCGGTCCGGTGTACGGCACGACCGTCCTGCCCGAGGATCCGATGGTCGCCCTGCGGGACGGGCGGGGCGCCGACGTGCCCGTGCTGATCGGCAGCAACCGCGACGAGTTCACCCTGTTCACCGCGCTGCAGTATCTGCGGCAGGCCCGGCAGTACGCGGCCGGTGAATATCCCGAACTGCTGGCGGACACGTTCGGTCCCCACGCGGCGGCCGTCGGCGCCCGATATCCGTTGGACCGGTACGGCGGCAGTGCGGCGTCGGCGTACGCGGCGGCGGTGACCGACGGCGTGTTCTCCTGCGTGGCCGACTCGATGGCGGCCGAACTGGCCACCGTCAACGACGTGTACGCCTACGAGTTCAACGACCCGAACCCGCCGACCCCGGAACCCATGCGCAACTTGCCCTTTCCGGTCGGGGCCAGCCACTCCCTGGAACTGCGTTATCTGTTCGACGTCGGCGGTGCACCGCCGCTGAACCCCGCTCAGCAGGAGTTGTCGAACCAGATGATCGACTACTGGGCGAGTTTCGTGACCGACGGAGTGCCCACCGCGCCCGGGGCGCCGGAATGGCCGGCGGTCAGCGGTGCCGGTCCGTGGATGTCGCTGCGACCCGACGGCAGTCGGGTGGTGACCGACTTCGGCACGCAGCATCAGTGCGAGTTCTGGGACGAGATCACCCGCTGAGCGCGAGGGTCAGGCCGGCGTCACCCAGCAGGTGATGTCGGCGTGCACGACCTCGGTGCCGTCCCGGTCGGTGATCGCGACCGGCACCACCACCTCGGTTCCCTCGGTGACGGCGTCGAAGTCCGGTGGGGTGAACTCGGCCACCGCGCGCAATGAGCTGGTCGCCTTGGCCAGGTACTGCACCGTCATACCCTTCGGGATCCAGCGGTGGCTGGTGGGCACGGTGGCCTCCATCGCCATGCCCATCGCCACCTCGGCCGCGTTGCACGAGGCGATGGCGTGCACGGTGTGCAGGTGGTTGTGGACGTAGAACCACTTCGGCACCGTGACCTCGGCGCGGCCCGGTTCCATCAGCACCACGTGGGGCAGAACCGAGGTGAAATAGGGGACCCGCGCCATGGCCGCCGCCGAGAACAGCCGGCTGCCCAGCGGCTTCGTCGACAACTGCTGCCAGGCGCGGTAGGTCGGACTCTGTGACATCGGGCCGATCTTACTCGCGAGTAAGATCGGGTGGATCCCGGCCGCAGCCGCCGACCGGCCGCAAACCCTCTCCGATGACGTCGGAAAAAGAGGCAGTTCTGGGTACCCTCGCGAGCGGGATATGCCCCCTGTTCGGCACTGCGTCGGTGAGCCTCCAAGCTGCTCAAATGGGAATTTGGAGGACGCCGCGATCTGAGGCATACTGTTCGGGTTGCCTTGAGCCGGGTTCTCCCGGCCGCGGGCATCCGACCGGCGCCCTTGACGGGCGCACCCGGTCCCTACCTCGATCGCGACAATTTATCGACGCGGACGAATGTGCGTAAGGGCGACACACCCGAGCGCGGGGGTCGGTGAACCAGAGACAGGTAAACAGCGGCGGCACAGCCTGCGCGCGCACCGGGATACCGGGCGCGTGCACTGGCCAGACCAGGACAAGGGGCCCAACCATGGGCCCGCTAGTAGTGAGGTAGGAGAAGCGTGGCGGGACAGAAGATCCGCATCAGGCTCAAGGCCTACGACCATGAGGCTATTGACGCCTCGGCGCGCAAGATCGTTGAGACGGTCACCCGTACGGGAGCAAGCGTGGTCGGCCCGGTGCCGCTGCCGACCGAGAAGAACGTGTACTGCGTTATCCGGTCCCCACATAAGTACAAGGACTCGCGGGAGCATTTCGAAATGCGGACCCACAAGCGCCTTATCGACATCCTCGACCCGACGCCGAAGACCGTTGACGCCTTGATGCGCATCGATCTGCCGGCCAGTGTCGACGTCAATATCCAGTAGGAGATACCCGAGAAATGGCTAGAAAAGGCATTTTGGGCACGAAGCTGGGCATGACGCAGGTGTTCGACGAGAACAACAAGGTCGTCCCGGTCACGGTCGTCAAGGCCGGCCCGAACGTTGTGACGCGCATCCGGACGCCGGAACGCGACGGCTACAGCGCCGTGCAGCTCGCCTACGGCGAGATCAGCCCGCGCAAGGTGAACAAGCCGGTTGCCGGTCAGTTCGCCGCCGCCGGCGTGAACCCGCGCCGCCACCTCGCCGAGCTCCGGCTCGATGACGAGGCCGCCGCCGGTGAGTACGAAGTCGGCCAGGAGCTGACCGCCGAGATCTTCGCCGACGGCGCTTACGTCGACGTGACCGGCACCAGCAAGGGCAAGGGCTTCGCCGGCACCATGAAGCGCCACGGCTTCGCCGGTCAGGGCGCCAGCCACGGTGCACAGGCCGTGCACCGTCGTCCCGGCTCCATCGGTGGCTGCGCCACCCCGGGCCGCGTCTTCAAGGGCACCCGCATGTCGGGTCGCATGGGTAGTGACCGCGTCACCACCCAGAACCTGAAGGTCCACAAGGTCGATGCCGAGAACGGCGTGCTGCTGATCAAGGGCGCCGTCCCCGGGCGCAACGGTGGACTCGTCGTGGTCCGCACCGCGATCAAACGAGGTGAGAAGTAATGGCTCTCAAGCTTGACGTTCACACTCCGGATGGCAAGAAGGACGGTTCTGTAGAACTTCCTGCTGCCCTCTTCGATGTGGAACCCAACATTGCGCTGCTGCATCAGGTCGTGACCGCGCAGCTGGCCGCCAAGCGTCAGGGCACGCACTCGGCCAAGACACGCGCAGAGGTGTCCGGTGGCGGCAAGAAGCCGTACCGCCAGAAGGGCACCGGCCGCGCCCGTCAGGGTTCGACCCGCGCACCGCAGTTCACCGGTGGTGGCGTCGTGCACGGCCCGAAGCCGCGTGACTACAGCGAGCGCACCCCCAAGAAGATGATCGCCGCCGCCACCCGCGGGGCGCTCTCGGACCGGGCGCGCAACGACCGCATCCACGCAATCACCGAACTGGTCAGCGGGCAGGCCCCGTCGACCAAGGCGGCGAAGGCGTTCCTGGAGAGCCTGACCACCAACAAGAACATCCTGATCGTCATCGGCCGTAGCGATGAGGTCGGCGCCAAGAGCGTGCGCAACCTGCCGAACGTTCATGTTCTCCCGGCGGACCAGCTCAACGCGTACGACGTGCTGCACGCCGACGACGTGATCTTCAGCGTCGAGGCACTGGATGCGTACATCAGCTCCAATACCAAGCAGGAGGTGTCAGCCTGATGGCGACCGTGACTGACCCCCGCGACATCATCCTGGCCCCGGTCATCTCGGAGAAGTCGTACTCGCTGATCGAGGACAACGTGTACACGTTCGTCGTGCACCCGGACTCGAACAAGACGCAGATCAAGATCGCGATCGAGAAGATCTTCTCCGTGAAGGTCGACTCGGTGAACACGCTCAACCGCAACGGCAAGCGCAAGCGGACCCGCAGTGGCTACGGCACGCGCAAGAGCACCAAGCGCGCCATCGTGACCCTGGCCGCGGGCAGCAAGCCGATCGACTTGTTCGGAGCGCCGGCCTAACGGCGGGCAGAGAGACTCAGGAACTAAGAAATGGCAATTCGCAAGTACAAGCCGACGACCCCCGGTCGTCGCGGTGCCAGCGTCTCCGATTTCGCCGAGATCACTCGCGACCATCCGGAGAAGTCGCTGGTTCGTCCGCTGCACGGCACGGGTGGACGTAACGCGCACGGCCGCATCACCACGCGGCACAAGGGTGGCGGGCACAAGCGTGCCTACCGCCTGATCGATTTCCGTCGCCACGACAAGGACGGTGTCGACGCCAAGGTCGCTCACATCGAGTACGACCCCAACCGCACCGCGAACATCGCGCTGCTGCACTACCTGGACGGCGAGAAGCGCTACATCATCGCGCCGCAGGGTCTGAAGCAGGGCGCCATCGTGGAGTCGGGCGCCAACGCCGACATCAAGCCGGGTAACAACCTGCCGCTGCGCAACATCCCGGCCGGTACCGTCATCCACGCCGTGGAGCTGCGTCCCGGTGGCGGGGCCAAGCTGGCCCGCTCGGCCGGTGTCAGCATCCAGCTGCTCGGCAAGGAAGGCTCCTACGCCACGCTGCGTATGCCGTCCGGTGAAATCCGTCGCGTCGATGTGCGCTGCCGCGCCACCGTCGGCGAGGTCGGCAACGCCGAGCAGGCCAACATCAACTGGGGTAAAGCCGGCCGTATGCGGTGGAAGGGCAAGCGCCCCACCGTCCGTGGTGTCGTGATGAACCCGGTCGACCATCCGCACGGCGGTGGTGAGGGTAAGACCTCCGGTGGCCGCCACCCGGTGAGCCCGTGGGGCAAGCCCGAGGGCCGCACCCGCAAGCCCAACAAGGCGAGCGACAAGCTCATCGTCCGTCGCCGGCGCACCGGCAAGAAGCGCTAGGGAGTAAAGCGATGCCACGCAGCCTGAAGAAGGGCCCGTTCGTCGACGACCATCTCTTGAAGAAGGTCGACGTCCAGAACGAGAAGAACACCAAGCAGGTCATCAAGACCTGGTCGCGCCGTTCGACCATCATTCCCGACTTCATCGGCCACACCTTCGCCGTCCACGACGGTCGCAAGCACGTGCCGGTGTTCGTCACCGAGGCCATGGTCGGCCACAAGCTGGGCGAGTTCGCGCCCACCCGTACGTTCAAGGGTCACATCAAGGATGACCGGAAGGCGAAGCGCCGGTAATGACTACGACGATTGAATATCCGTCCGCGAAGGCGGTGGCACGCTTCGTGCCGTTCTCGCCGACCAAGGCACGCCGGGTCATCGACCTGGTCCGCGGCAAGTCCGTGGCCGAGGCGCTCGACATCCTGCGGTGGGCACCGCAGGACGCCAGCACCACCATCGCCAAGGTGATCGCCAGTGCGGCCGCCAACGCGCAGAACAACGACGGCCTGGATCCCTCGACCCTCGTGGTCGCGACGATCTACGCCGACGGTGGCCCGACCGCCAAGCGCATCCGGCCGCGCGCCCAGGGGCGCGCGTTCCGCATCCGCAAGCGCAGCAGCCACATCACCGTGATCGTGGAGAGCCGTCCGCCCAAGCAGAAGGGTGCCGCCGGGGCTTCCGCGCGCAGCCGTCGCGCTCAGGCCAGCAAGGCTGCTTCCGCGAAAGCTGTGGAAGCCAAGGCCACCGATTCGAAGGAGGGCTCGGAGTAGTGGGCCAGAAAATCAACCCGCACGGCTTCCGGCTCGGCATCACCACCGACTGGAAGTCCCGGTGGTATGCCGACAAGCAGTACGCGGACTACGTGAAGGAAGACGTCGCGATCCGTCGCCTGCTGGCCACCGGCCTGGAGCGCGCCGGCATCGCCGATGTGGAGATCGAGCGCACCCGTGACCGGGTCCGCGTGGATATCCACACCGCGCGTCCGGGCATCGTCATCGGTCGCCGTGGCACCGAGGCGGACCGCATCCGCACCGACCTGGAGAAGCTGACCAAGAAGCAGGTCCAGCTGAACATCCTCGAGGTGAAGAGCCCCGAGTCGGTCGCCCAGCTGGTGGCTCAGGGTGTCGCCGAGCAGCTTTCGAACCGTGTGGCGTTCCGCCGCGCGATGCGCAAGGCGATCCAGTCGGCGATGCGTCAGCCCAACGTCAAGGGCATCCGGGTGCAGTGCTCGGGTCGCCTCGGCGGTGCTGAGATGAGCCGTTCGGAGTTCTACCGCGAAGGTCGAGTGCCGCTGCACACGCTGCGTGCGGACATCGACTACGGCCTCTACGAGGCCAAGACCACCTTCGGCCGGATCGGCGTGAAGGTCTGGATCTACAAGGGCGACATCGTCGGTGGCAAGCGTGAGCTGACTGCCGCCGCGCCGGCCGCCGACCGTCCGCGTCGTGACCGTCCGTCGGGCACCCGCCCGCGCCGCAGTGGCGCGTCGGGTACCACCGCGACGAGCACCGAGGCCGGCCGGGCTGCCAGCGATGACACGGCGGGCACCCCGGCAGCAGCCGAGGCGCCCGCAGAGAGCACGGAGAGCTAAACATGCTGATTCCCCGCAGGGTCAAGCACCGCAAGCAGCATCACCCCAAGCAGCGTGGCACCGCCAGCGGCGGCACCTCGGTGAGCTTTGGTGACTACGGCATCCAGGCACTGGAGCACGCCTACATCACCAACCGGCAGATCGAGTCCGCTCGTATCGCCATCAACCGGCACATCAAGCGTGGCGGCAAGGTGTGGATCAACATCTTCCCGGACCGCCCGCTGACCAAGAAGCCCGCCGAGACCCGCATGGGTTCCGGTAAGGGTTCGCCGGAGTGGTGGGTGGCCAACGTGAAGCCCGGACGTGTGCTGTTCGAGCTGAGCTACCCGGATGAGAAGATCGCGCGTGACGCGCTCACCCGCGCAATCCACAAGTTGCCGATCAAGGCACGCATCGTGACTCGAGAGGAGCAGTTCTGATGGCAGTGGGAGTTACGCCTGGCGAACTGCGTGAGCTCACCGAAGAGGAGCTCACCACTCGCCTGCGCGAATCGAAGGAAGAGCTGTTCAACCTGCGCTTCCAGATGGCGACCGGTCAGCTGACCAATAACCGGCGCCTGCGTGTCGTGCGCCACGAGATCGCACGGGTCTACACCGTGCTGCGTGAACGTGAACTGGGTCTGGCCGCCGGACCCGTTGGTGAGGATTCGTAAAAATGGCAGATACCAAAGGCCCCAACCACACCCCGGCCACCGAGAAGCCGCGCGGGCGTCGTAAGACGGCCATCGGCTACGTGGTGAGCGACAAGATGGAAAAGACCATCGTGGTCGAGCTGGAGTCGCGCAAGAGCCACCCGCTCTACGGCAAGATCATCCGGACCACCTCGAAGGTCAAGGCGCACGACGAGAACGGCGACGCCGGCATCGGCGACCGCGTCTCGCTGATGGAGACCCGTCCGACCTCGGCGACCAAGCGCTGGCGTCTGGTCGAGATTCTCGAGAAGGCGAAGTAAGAGAAGCCTTCAGCTGCTATCGGACCCCCGGTGACCGTGTCCACGGTGACCGGGGGTTCGTGCATTCCGGGCCCGATGTCGCGTTCGGGCGTGTCGCTCACCAAGATTCGCCGAAATGCCTCGGTGCGGGAGATCTGGCGCGACAGCGCCGTTGTTCGGATCGGTACGGCCTTTGCCGTCGGTCGGCGACACGGGCAACTGCTTCCCGGTTCACGTTCCGGAAGTTTGCCCGCCCGCCCGCGTGGCCTAACATCGCGCACATGAGCGTGGCGGCGGCGTCGGCTATTTCGCTTCCGCGCTGCGGCGAGGAGCGCCTGATCCATGGGCCGGTACTCGCCCCGCGTGACGCGTGATGGCCACGGCGACCACACCGGCTCCGTCCAAGCCGGCCGCCGCGCTGACCCGTTACTACGAGGTACACCCGCTCTACCGACTCGGCCTGCGCTGGCTGCTGATCGGTGCACTGACCGCGCTGGCGTTCCACGACACGTTCATCAGCCTGGCCGTCACCACCCGCGAGGGCGGCATAGGTGGCTACGTCTGGACGGTGCCGTTGGTGGCGGGACTGGTCGCGATCAGCGTCAGCCGGCGCAAGCGCACCGAACTGCCCATCCACGACCGGCAGACCGACATCATCGTCGGCAGCATCGGTCTGGGCATGGCGTTGCTGATCCAGGCGGCGTTGCTGGAGCGCTACGCGCTGTACTTCCACCTGCTGCGCCTCGACGTCATCGCGGCCTGGCTGTTCGTGGCGAGTTGTTGTGTGGTGCTGTTCGGGCTGCGGCCGGTGATCCGATTCGCCTGGGTGTGGGCGATGTTCGCGCTGGCGTTCTCGCTGCCCTACTACCTGGCGGTGATCCTGCTCGGCGGAGGGAAGTTCGCCGCGGGTGCGGTCACCCTGCTGATCGCGGCCATCGGCACCGGCACCGCGGTGGGGCGGACATTCCGTCGCGGTGTGATCGGATCCTTGCGGGCCTGGGTCTTCGGGTTCGCGGTACTCGTCGCGATCTGGTGGCTGTTTCCCGATGCTCCGGTGCTGGTCTATCAGCAGGTGCCCGCGGTGGCGGCGATCAGCGTCGTCGGCACCGTCATGTACCTGCAGGCCCGCCGGGGCGTGCCCAAACGGCTGCTCGACCGCAAGGTGGAACCGCTGGCCGCCAAACAGGTCTGGGCCGGTGTGCCGCTGGTGGTGGCGGTGGCGGTGGCGCTGTCACTGTGCAGCCTGCCGACCCAGACGAGCACCGTGAAGATCAGCCGACCCAGCCCGGACACCCTGGTGCAGGGCCGGCCGTTGGATCCGCCGCCGGGCTGGAAGGTGATCGAGCAGCAGGAGTTTCCGCAGGTGCGCCGACTCTACGGAGACGGTGCGGTGTTGGTCCGCCAGTACATGCTGGCCGAATCCGGGAACCCGGACTGGGACAAGCTCTCCCGGCCACGGACCATCGTGGTCGACAGCATCGTGAGCAGGCGGCCGTTCTCCTTCGGCACCATCCCCGCCCGGGTGCTGTACGGCCTGACCAGTGCGCGGATCAGTGCGCCGCGACTGATCGACCTCGACATGGGGGTACACGGCCGGTTGACGTCCGTGGTGGACGACAGGCTGCTGGTCACCTGGAACTCCGTGCAGTTCGCCTGGGGTGATGACAATCTGGCGCAACGGGTGACGGCGTTCGCCGTCGACAACCACGATCCCGACGCGCCCTTCCCGACCCCGTCGACGAGCGTGGCGTCCAATATCCAGACCTTGATCACCTTGCTGTTCCGCGGCAACGCGGTGCTCGACCAGCGGACACCGTCGTTCAAGGACGAGGACCTGCTGCGAACCTTCACCAGGGCACTGGTGGCCGGACAATTCCGATGACAACAGAACAGGAAGTCGATTCCAGGTGTATTCAGGTCTGACCAGGACGTTGCCGAACAACCTCTCCAGGCGCGCGTTGCCGTTGTTGGCCGCCACCCTGGTCGCCGCGGTGACGGCGCTGCCGGGTGTGGCCCTCGCCGCGCCGGAAGACGAGTTGTCACTCGCCAATTCGCCGACGCTGAGCCTGCGGACGATCGGGATGGATTCCACCATCTCGCTGTACGGCATCCAGGGATCCCAGACCCTGTCGATACCCGTACAAGCCGGCCTGGTGCCCACCGAACTCGCCGCCACGGTGGCCCTGCCGGTCAACGCGCTCGGCGGCACGCTGGAGGTCAGCCAGGACGAGCGGATCATCTCCCGGGTGCCGCTTCCCCCGGACCGGGAGCCGGTGACCATCCCGCTGGCCGGCGCACGGATCGTGGACAACGCGGTCACCGTGCTGGTCCGCAGCTATCTCGACCTGCCCGAGGGCTACTGCGTGTTCGACGCCAACAACCCGCTGCGCCTGACCGGCGCCGAGATCCGCTACGCCGGACAGGAGATCGCGCCCACCACGATCGCCGACTTCCTGCCGCCGGTACTGCAGCGGTTGACCGTGGCCGTCCCACCCAGCCCGTCGCAGGCCGAATCCGACGCCGCGGTCCGGCTGGCCACGGCCATCGTCGCCCGCTACGGCACCCAACGCCCCGAGGTCGACATCATCTCGACCGACGGTCCGCAGGTGCGGCCACCGGTGCCGTTGGAACGCCAGATCGTGATCCGCGAGGGCGGCTCGGCGGGGCTCAGCCTGCAGGGCCCCCACGCCGTGCCGGCCCTGCTGATCTCGGGGACGGCCGGGGATCTCGGGAACCAGACCCGGCTGCTGTCCAGTGATCTCGCGCAGCTGGCGGTGCAGTCCAAGGCCGTGGCCGGACCGCTGTCGACGGTCCCGCAGCTGCCCAGCGACCGGACCACGATCCGCAAGCTGGGACAGCCCGGCGTCAACGCCACCGACGTCGCCAACCCGCGGGTCATCGTCCCGCTCGACCAGACCAGGATCGGGCGTTCGGTGCAGGGCGTCCGGGTGCACCTGCAGGGCTCCTACACGCCGCTGCCCGCCGGGATGGCCGGGCAGGTCACCGTCGGGGTGTCGGGGGAGACGGTGGCACGGTGGGCGACCGAACCCAGCGGCCAGATCGACCGCTGGATCGAGGTGCCCGAGCGGTTGGTGCAGCGCTACACCAACCTGGACATCGCCGTGCAGGCCGCCGGGGACACCGGCCGGTGCGGGGAGTTCCAGCCCATCACCCTGACCATCGACGGCGAGTCCGCGGTGGAAACCACCCGGGCCGACCCGCCCGCCCAACTCGGCTTCCAGGCGCTGCCGCAGGCGCTGATGCCGCGCATCGAGGTCGGCATCGACGGGGAGGGCGACGAGGGCCTGGAGGACCTGCGTCGCGCCGTGCGCATCGTCACCGGCCTGCAACGGTTGAGCAGCCTGCCGTTCGATACCGCGGTGGTATCCCGCGATGCGGCGCTCGCCTCATCGAATCCGGCGATCGTGATCAGTTCGGACGGCTGGAACGACGACCGGGTCGCGCTGCCGGTCGAGGTGAACTCCGACGGTGTGATCACCGTCGAGAATGTGGACGGCAGCGGCACTTCCAGCACGCTGGCGCTCGACCCGGCCGTCGGGTTCGGGTCGCTGCAGGTGACCTACAGCGGGGGCAGGACCCTGCTGGTCGCCACCTCCAGCAAGGCCCCCGCCGAACTCGACCGGCTGCTCAGCTGGCTGGACGCCGATGCGGGTCGCTGGTCGGGACTGACCGGGGACGCCGTGGTGGCCATGCCCGGGCGCGAACCCGTCCAGCTGACGACGCCGGCCGCCGAGCAGGCCGTCGCCGCCGGGGACCGCAAGACGCTGTACCTGGCCATCGGTGTGGGTGCGCTCGCACTCGTGGCCCTCGGTACGTCGGCGGTCATCCTGCGCCGCAGGCGGTCCCGGGAGCAGCAGTGACCACGACCGGGGGTCCGCGGGAGATCTTCGACGCCCACACCGTCACTCCCGAGCAGCAGGCGTACGCACTCGACCGGGCGATCAACGGGCTACGCGACGACGATCCCCGCCAGTCCGCATCCAAACCGCTGTTGGGTTGGCAGAAACCGGTTCTGCTCAGCCTGCTCGCGGTGCTCATCGCGCTGGCGGTCTTGTGGCCCGAGCAGACCGCGGTGGGGCTGATCGGATTCTGCACGCTGGCCTACCTGCTGACCCTGGGGGACCGGGTGCTGATCTTCCGGCGGGGCCTGGCCTCGCGGCCGATCGTCGTCCCCGACGAGGTGGCCCGGGCCATCCCCGACGACGAGCTGCCCGCCTACACGATCCTGGTGCCGGCCTACAACGAACCCGAGGTGGTGGCCGACCTCATCGGCGCGATGGATTCGCTGGACTATCCGCGGGAACGCCTGCAGGTGCTGCTGCTGTTGGAGGCCGACGATCAGGTGACCATCGACGCGGCGAAGGCGTGCGGTGAATCCGATGTCATCACCATCCTGCTGGTGCCGCCGGCCGAGCCGCGGACCAAACCCAAGGCGTGCAACTACGGGCTGCACTTCGCCACCGGCGACGTCGTCACCATCTTCGATGCCGAAGATCTGCCCGAGCCGCTGCAGCTGCGCCGGGTGGTGGCCGCGTTCCGGGACCTGCCCGACGATGTCGCCTGTGTGCAGGCCAAACTCGTCTACCACAACGGTCACCAGAACCTGCTGACGGCGTGGTTCACCGCCGAGTACGGGCTGTGGTTCGGCTACCTGCTGCCTGGCATGATGGCCAGTTCGTCCCCGATCCCGTTGGGCGGCACCTCGAATCACCTGCGTCGCGGCCTGCTACAGGGGATCGGCGCATGGGATCCGTTCAACGTCACCGAGGACGCCGATCTGGGGCTGCGGATCGCCGCACACGGATACCGCACCGCCGTCATCGATTCGTACACGCTGGAAGAGGCCAACAGTGACCCGATCAACTGGATCCGTCAGCGGTCCCGTTGGTACAAGGGTTATCTGCAGACCTGGCTGGTGCACATCCGCCGGCCGCTGAAGCTGTACCGGACCCTCGGTCTGCGCAGTTTCATCCGGTTCACACTGGTGCTGGCCGGCACACCGATCATCGCGGTGCTGAATCTGCTGTTCTGGTTCATCACGGTGCTGTGGTTCCTCGGGCAACCCGCCGTGGTCGGTGACCTGTTCCCGGATGTCATCTATTTCCCCGCGCTGGTCGCCATGATCATCGGCAACTTCACCGTGGTGTTCATGAACCTGATCGCGCTGCGTGAGGACGACCGATCCGATCTGCTGGTGCCCGCCCTGACCGTGCCGCTGTTCTGGTTGATGATGAGCGTCGCCGCGGCCAAGGGCTGCTACCAGATGATCCGCCAGCCCTCGTTCTGGGAGAAGACCTTTCACGGGCTGTCCGAGAAACCCGACGAGACGACCGTGCACCAGGCGGCCGGTCCGCGATGACGATGGGTCTGGGTGGTTCGGACCGCAGACTGAAGGTCACCATCTTCTTCGTCTGCCTGGTGGTCTACATCGGCGTCGGATACTGGTTGCAGGTCCGGCAGGGCTACCTCATGGGCGACACGCTGTCGCGGGTGGCCTCCACCCAGGCCGTGCTGTTCAGCCGGGACCCGCACCTGGCCGCGCTGGGATTCATCTTCACCCCGGTGGCGGCGATGGTGCAGATCCCGGCCGTCCTGCTCAGCCCGGTGTTCCCCGATCTCGCCGGACGTGCACTGTCCGGATCGCTGATGTCGGGACTGTTCATGTCCGGCGCGGTGGTGCAGATCTTCAGTATGGGCGCCGATCGCGGTCTGCCACGCGGATATTCGCTGACCATCACCGCCCTGTTCGCGCTGAACCCGATGATCGTCTTCTACGGCTCCAACGGGATGAGCGAGGCCCCGTTCATCTTCTTCATGACGTGGGCGGTGCGCAGGCTGATCAAGTGGATGGTCGATGACGACGTCCACCATCTGGTGACCGCCGGCGGGGTGGCGATGGGACTTGCGTACCTGACCCGCTACGACGCGTTGGCCTCGGTCGGCGCGGCGGGGTTGGTCGTCGGCCTCACCACTTACCTGCGGGCCCGGTCCGCGCCGCGGGTGCACCGCGCGGTGATGGACGTGCTGATCGTGAGCGGACCCGGGATTCTGGCGTTCCTCGGCTGGGCCGCGGCCGGCTGGCTGATAACCGGTGAGGCGTTCGCCCAGTTCACTTCTCAGTACGGCAACGCAGCGATCATGGAACAGTCGGGTGCGGCCGCACCGACCGCGGTCGAGGCGGTGAGCTTCTCCGCCGTGTGCATCATGTTCCTCGCACCAACCCTGTTGCCGCTGGCGTTGTGGGTGCTCATGCGGCGGTGGGGCAGGCCGAACTGGCAGATGATGGTGGTGCCGCTGGCGGTGTTCGGGGCGGTGCTCGCGTTCCAGGCGCTCAGCTACGCGCAGGGGTCCACGTTCGGGTTCCTCCGGTTCTTCATCATCGCGATACCGATGGCGGCGACCCTGGCGCTGCTGGGTGTGCCCGACGGCGTGATGGCCCGGTCCAAACGGCCCGGCAAGTGGGCGACGGTCACCGACCCGGCTCCCGAGCGCGCTTCGGTGACAACGTATGTGGCGGTTGCGGCAACCTTCGCGGTCGGCATCCCGGTCACCGTGTTCGGCATGTCCCAGCCCGACTATGCCCCGCAGGAGTACGCTCTGGCGGCGGTGCTCGCACCCGACCCCGACGGCGTCAGCGAGCGTGCGGCCACCGAACAGCGCATTGCGCGGACCTTCGCCACCGAGCGCCGGATCGCGGAATATCTGCAGACGTTGGATCTGCCGGACAGTTCGGTCATCACCGACACCGTGTACGGGTTCGGGGTGATCGCCGCCTCCGATCGGCCGAAGGTGTTCGTCATCCCGTCCGATCCGGACTTCACCGAGTTGCTCAACGATCCGGCGGCAAACGGTGTCCGGTACCTGCTGGCCGTGCCGCCGACCGGCCGGGGCACCGCTGACGCGCTCAATCTGCGCTACCCGACGCTCTACGATACCGGGGCCGAGGTGGCGACGCTGGAGTTGGAGATCCCCAACGACGGTGACGGGCAACCGGATTGGCGGCTGTACCGGGTGTCCGAACCGTCGGATCCGGAGTAGTGGATCGGTGCGCTCGGCGTGGGCGCGCGGCACGCGGTGTCCCCGGCGTCAATAACGCCGGTGCTCGTCCTCGCGCGGGTGTACTCTCCGTGCGTCCGTCAAACCGGGAGGTCCGATGACAGCAGGGTCCCAGAGCAAGACGTTCCAGGGCAAGATCGCCACCGACATCCGAGACTCGGAACCGGACTGGGCGCCGTATGCCGCGCCCACCGCACCCGAGGGGGCTCCCAATGTCCTCTATCTGGTCTGGGACGACATCGGCATCGCGACCTGGGACTGCTTCGGCGGACTCGTGCAGATGCCGGCCATGAGCCGGATCGCGGACAAAGGTGTGCGGCTGTCGCAGTTCCACACCACCGCGCTGTGCTCGCCGACCCGGGCCGCACTGCTCACCGGTCGTAACCCCACCACCGTCGGGATGGCCACCATCGAGGAGTTCACCGACGGATTCCCGAACTGCAACGGACGCATTCCGTACGAGACCGCGCTGTTGCCGGAGGTGCTGGCCGAGCGTGGCTACAACACCTACTGCCTGGGCAAGTGGCACCTGACGCCGTTGGAGGAATCCAATCTGGCCGCCACCAAACGGCACTGGCCGCTCGGGCGGGGCTTCGAACGGTTCTACGGATTCCTCGGCGGCGAGACCGACCAGTGGTACCCGGACCTGGTGTCGGACAACCACCCGACCGTGCCGCCGGCCACCCCCGAGGACGGGTACCACCTGTCGAAAGATCTGGCGGACAAGACGATCGAGTTCATCAAGGACTCGAAGGTGATCGCCCCGGACAAGCCCTGGTTCTCCTATCTGTGCCCGGGCGCCGGGCACGCACCGCACCACGTCTTCCAGGAGTGGGCCGACAGGTACGCGGGCACGTTCGACATGGGTTACGAGCGCTACCGCGAGATCGTGCTGGAGAACCAGAAGCGGATGGGGCTGGTGCCGGCGGACACCGAGCTCTCCCCGGTGAATCCCTACTCCGATGTCACAGGCCCCAATGGTGAACCCTGGCCGGCCCAGGACACCGTGCGGCCGTGGGACACCCTCGACGACGACGAGAGGAAACTGTTCTGCCGGATGGCGGAGGTGTTCGCCGGCTTCCTGTCCTACACCGACGCCCAGATCGGCCGCGTCCTGGACTATCTGGAAGAGACCGGCCAGCTCGACAACACCATCGTGGTGGTCATCTCCGACAACGGCGCCAGCGGGGAGGGCGGCCCCAACGGTTCGGTGAACGAGAGCAAGTTCTTCAACGGCTACATCGACACCGTGGAAGAGAGCATGCGGTTCTTCGACGTCCTCGGTGGCCCGCAGACCTTCAACCACTACCCGATCGGGTGGGCCATGGCGTTCAATACGCCGTACAAGTTGTTCAAGCGCTACGCCTCACACGAGGGCGGCATCGCCGACAGCGCCATCATCTCCTGGCCGGCAGGGATCGATGCGCACGGCGAGATCCGGGACAACTACGTCAACGTCAGCGACATCACCCCGACGGTGTACGAGCTGCTCGGTGTCACCCCGCCCGACGAGGTTCGCGGCATCGCACAGAAACCGTTGGACGGCACCAGTTTTGCCGCCACCTTGAGGGATGCCGGCGTCAAGCCGGACAAGGACACCCAGTTCTACTCGATGCTGGGGACCCGCGGTATCTGGCATGACGGGTGGTTCGCCAACACCGTGCACGCGGCCAGCCCGGCCGGCTGGGGCCACTTCGACGACGACCGGTGGGAGCTCTTCCACATCGAGTCCGACCGCAGTCAGTGCCACGACCTGGCGGCCGAACGGCCGGAGAAACTGGAAGAGCTCAAGGCGCTGTGGTCGGCCGAAGCCGCCAAGTACAACGGACTGCCGCTGGGTGACCTCAACATCTTCGAGACACTGGGCCGCTGGCGGCCCTACCTCTCCGGGGAACGCACCAGCTACGTCTACTACCCGGACAACTCCGAAGTGGGCAGCGGCGCGACGCCGGAGATCCGGGGCCGGTCGTTCTCCGTGTTCGTGGAGGTGAACGTGGAGGCGATCGGCGCCGAAGGCGTGCTCTACAAGCACGGGGCCGGCCACGGTGGGCACGCGCTGTTCATCCAGGACGGACGGCTGTGCTACGTCTACAACTTCATGGGGGAGGACGAGCAGACGGTGTCCTCGACCGACGCGGTGCCGCTGGGCAGCCACATCCTCGGTGTCCGCTACGAACGCACCGGCACCGTCGAGAACAGCCACACCCCGCTCGGGGACGTGTCGCTCTACGTGGACGGCACGGTGGTCGGTGCCCGCAGCGGTGTGCGCGCCCACCCGGGCAGCTTCGGCCTGGCCGGCGCCGGCATCAAGGTGGGCAGCAACCCCGGCCAGGCGGTCTGCAGCGCGTACCGGGCGCCCTACCCCTTCACCGGTGGGACAATCGCCAAAGCGGTGATCGACATCTCCGGCGCGCCCTACCTCGACGTGGAGCGTGACCTGGCACGGGCGTTCGCGAAGGACTGATGACGGGTTTTCGAGCGGCGGCGATGGTGGCGGTGTTGCTGGCTGCCCCGGTGCTGGGTGGGTGCGCCAGATCGAGCCACGGCACGCCGGTCGCGGCCAGGGCCGGCACCGGGACGACCGAACCCGGCCAACCGGGGAACGCGTCCGCTCACCCCGACTTCGGGGTGGTGCCCACCACCGGCAACGCCCCGGTTCGCGCCGGCGCCGTCACCTGTGGGCCCGAGCGACGCCCGAGGATCGGCCTGGTGGCCAAGGTCTCCGATCCGGCGGCCCCGGTCATCACCGTCGCCGTCCCGGACGGCTGGTCGATGCAGGGCGGGGCCGGTGACGTCGGCGCCCGCTTGCAGGGCCCCGACGAGATGTCGGCGACGGTGCGCATCGCGGCCACCACCCTGGATCCGCAGCAGGCCTTCGCCGAGTACGCCGGCGCGCTGACGGAGGATTCGGCGGTGAGCGCACTGAGCGTGCTGCCCGCCCAGCTGTGCGACTACAGCGGTCAGAAACTGCTCGGCACACTCTCGGACACCCCGGCCGAGTCCAAACAGTTCGTCGACCGCGTCGTACACGTGTGGACCGCCGGCGGCGACTACCTGGTCTCGGTGCACGCCGAGGCGCCCGCGGGCGCACCCGGGTTCGACTCTGCCGCAACACAAGTGACCGACGATTTCGAGGTGAAGATGCCGTGACGGTCACCGAGCTGGTGGACCTGCCCGGTGGTTCCGCCACGTTGGGTTCGACCGGTTTCTACCCGGAGGAAGCGCCGGTGCGCACCGAGCGGGTCGGCCCCTTCGCCATCGAACGCCACCCCGTCACCACCGCCCAGTTCGCGGCCTTCGTCGCCGGCACCGGATATCTGACCGTGGCGGAGCGTCCGCTGGACCCGCGGCTGTATCCCGGTGTCGCCGAGAACGACCTGCAGCCCGGTGCGATGGTGTTCCGGCCGACCGCGGGTCCGGTGGATCTGCGGGACTGGCGGCAGTGGTGGGACTGGGCCCCCGGGGCCAGCTGGCGCCACCCGTTCGGCGCGGGCAGCACGGGTGCGCCCGACCATCCGGTGGTGCAGGTGGCCTATGCGGATGCGCTGGCCTACGCGCAGTGGGCGGGACGCCGGTTGCCCACCGAAGCCGAGTGGGAGTACGCGGCCCGCGCGGGTGCGGACTCCACCTATCCGTGGGGCGAGGACGTCGCACCGGCGGGGGAGTTGATGGCCAACACCTGGCAGGGGGGCTTCCCGTACCGCAACGACGGTGCGCGGGGCTGGGTCGGAACCTCACCGGTCGGGACGTTCCCGGCGAACGCATTCGGACTGGTCGACATGATCGGCAACGTCTGGGAGTGGACCTCCAGCGAGTTCACCGGCCGGGTGCGTAACCCCTGCTGTCTGCCCGCCGACGACCCGAGCGTCAGCCAGGCGCTCAAGGGGGGCTCCCATCTGTGCGCCCCGGAGTACTGTCACCGGTACCGTCCGGCGGCACGGTCCCCGCAGTCCCGGGACACCGCCACCACCCACATCGGGTTCCGCTGCGCCGCGGACCTCTGAACTCCCGTGCCGGTGGGGTGAAACCGCAGCAATTTGGAGCATTCCAGCTTGTCACCTAGACTTGCTGGGTTGCCTGGGGCAGACCTCGGTTCTCTTCGTGTGAGAAAACCCTGCGTGCTCTCGGGGCGACAAGACCGCGTACGTCCAGGTCGGTATCTGGCGTGCATACAAAACCAGGTCAGGAGATCGAGTGATTCAGCAGGAATCGCGGCTGAAGGTCGCCGATAACACGGGTGCCAAGGAGATCTTGTGCATCCGCGTTCTCGGTGGTTCAGCGCGACGCTATGCCGGCATCGGCGACATCATCGTGGCGACCGTCAAGGAAGCCATCCCGGGCGGCAACGTCAAGCGTGGAGATGTCGTCAAGGCCGTCGTGGTGCGCACCGTCAAGGAACGCCGTCGCGCCGACGGCAGCTACATCAAGTTCGACGAGAACGCCGCCGTCATCATCAAGGCGGACAACGACCCGCGTGGCACCCGCATCTTCGGGCCCGTCGGCCGCGAACTGCGTGAGAAGAAGTTCATGAAGATCGTTTCGCTCGCCCCGGAGGTGCTGTAAATGAAGGTGCACAAGGGTGACACCGTCCTCGTCATCTCGGGCAAGGACAAGGGCGCCAAGGGCAAGGTCATCGAGGCCTACCCGACCCGCGAGAAGGTTCTCGTCGAGGGCGTCAACCGGATCAAGAAGCACACCGCTGCGTCGCAGAACGAGCGTGGCGCATCCTCGGGCGGCATCGTCACGCAGGAAGCGGCCATCCACGTCTCCAACGTGATGGTGATCGACTCCGACGGCAACCCCACCCGCATCGGCTACCGCGTCGACGAGGAGACCGGCAAGAAGGTTCGGGTCTCCAAGCGCAACGGCAAGGACATCTGAGAATGACCACTGTAGAAAACGCCGCCAATGTGCAGCCGCGGCTGAAGCAGCGCTACCGCGAGGAAATCAAGGACGCGCTCAACAAAGAGTTCAACTACGACAACGTGATGCAGATCCCGGGCGTGGTGAAGGTCGTCGTGAACATGGGTGTCGGTGACGCCGCCCGCGACGCGAAGCTGATCAACGGCGCGGTCAACGACCTCGCCCTGATCACCGGCCAGAAGCCCGAGATCCGCAAGGCCCGCAAGTCCATCGCCCAGTTCAAGCTGCGCGAGGGTATGCCGATCGGCGCCCGCGTGACGCTGCGCGGCGACCGGATGTGGGAGTTCCTGGACCGCCTGGTCTCGATCGCCCTCCCGCGTATCCGCGACTTCCGCGGCCTGAGCCCCAAGCAGTTCGACGGCAGCGGTAACTACACCTTCGGGCTCTCCGAGCAGTCGGTGTTCCACGAGATCGACGTGGATTCCATCGATCGCCCCCGCGGCATGGACATCACCGTCGTCACCACGGCGACCAACGACGACGAAGGACGAGTGCTGCTGCGGGCCCTCGGCTTTCCGTTCAAGGAGAACTGAGCAATGGCAAAGAAGGCTCTGGTCAACAAGGCCAACAAGAAGCCGAAGTTCGCAGTGCGCGGGTACACCCGGTGCAACCGGTGCGGCCGTCCGCACTCGGTGTTCCGCAAGTTCGGCCTGTGCCGGATCTGCCTGCGCGAGATGGCGCACGCGGGCGAACTGCCCGGTGTCCAGAAGTCCAGCTGGTAACCAGCATTCATTACTGATTAACACGGTAGGCCCGAAGGGAACCGCCGCGAGGAAGGTGAACCGGCTGTCATGACGATGACCGATCCCATCGCAGACTTCTTGACTCGTCTGCGTAACGCCAATTCGGCGTATCACGACGAGGTGACTCTGCCGCACTCGAAGATCAAGGCCAACATCGCCGCGATCCTCAAGGAGCAGGGCTACATCTCCGATTACCGCACCGAGGATGCCCGCGTGGGCAAGTCCCTCGTGGTGCAGTTGAAGTACGGCCCCAGCCGTGAGCGCAGCATCGCCGGCCTGCGCCGGGTGAGCAAGCCCGGTCTGCGTGTCTATGCAAAGTCCACCAATCTGCCTAAGGTGCTCGGCGGCCTGGGCGTGGCGATCATCTCCACGTCCTCGGGTCTGCTCACCGATCGCCAGGCATCTCGACAAGGCGTGGGCGGCGAAGTCCTCGCTTACGTCTGGTAGGGGAACAAAAACATGTCGCGTATTGGAAAGCAGCCGGTCCTGGTTCCTGCCGGGGTCGATGTGACCATCACTGGTCAAAACGTTTCGGTCAAGGGCCCCAAGGGGACCCTGGCCCTGGATATCGCCGAGCCGATCGAGGTTTCGCGTAACGACGAAGGCGCCATCGTGGTGGTCCGCCCCGACGACGAGCGGCGCAGCCGTTCGCTGCACGGGCTCACCCGCACCCTGGTGGCCAACCTGGTCACCGGTGTGACCGAGGGCTACGTCCGGAAGATGGAGATCTACGGCGTCGGTTACCGCGTGCAGCTCAAGGGTTCCGACCTGGAGTTCGCACTCGGCTACAGCCACCCGGTTCTCATCGAAGCGCCCGAGGGCATCACTTTCACGGTGGAAACACCCACGAAGTTCTCCATCTCGGGCATCGACAAGCAGAAGGTCGGCCAGATCGCCGCGGTGATCCGTCGTCTGCGTCGCCCCGACCCGTACAAGGGCAAGGGCGTGCGGTACGAGGGTGAGCAGATCCGCCGCAAGGTCGGAAAGACAGGTAAGTAACGATGGCTACCACGAAAACTGACAGTGCAGCCGCGAAGAGGCTGCCGGTGGGGCAGAACATCTCCGAGACCCGGCGCAACGCGCGTCTGCGCCGGCATGCCCGGCTGCGGAAGAAGGTCGAAGGCACCGCCGACACCCCGCGCCTGATGGTCAACCGCTCGTCGCGGCACATCCACGTCCAGCTGATCGACGATCTCGCCGGCGTCACCGTCGCCGCGGCCTCGTCCATCGAGCCCGACGTGCGTGCGGTCGACGGCGACAAGAAGGCGCAGAGCGTGCGCGTCGGTCAGCTGATCGCCGAGCGTGCCAAGGCTGCCGGAGTCGAGACGGTCGTGTTCGACCGTGGCGGCTACACCTACGGTGGCCGGATCGCCGCGCTGGCGGATGCCGCGCGTGAAGGCGGGCTGAAATTCTGATGACTGTTAACGAGAGGACTGCATGATGGCCGAGCAGGCTGGCGCCGGTTCGGCGCAGGACAATCGCGGTGGCCGCGACGATCGGGGCGGCCGTGGCCGTCGCGACGATCGTGGCGGCCGGGGTCGCGGCGATGACCGCGGCGAGAAGAGCAACTACATCGAGCGCGTCGTCACCATCAACCGCGTCTCCAAGGTGGTCAAGGGTGGTCGGCGCTTCAGCTTCACCGCTCTGGTCATCGTCGGTGACGGCAACGGCATGGTCGGCGTCGGCTACGGCAAGGCCAAGGAAGTTCCGGCCGCCATCGCCAAGGGCGTCGAAGAAGCTCGCAAGAACTTCTTCCGGGTGCCGCTGATCGGCAGCACCATCGTGCATCCGGTGCAGGGTGAGGCCGCGGCCGGTGTCGTGATGCTGCGTCCGGCAAGCCCCGGTACCGGTGTCATCGCCGGTGGTGCCTGCCGTGCCGTGCTCGAATGCGCCGGGGTGCACGACGTCCTGGCCAAGTCGCTGGGTAGCGATAACGCGATCAA
The DNA here is from genome assembly GCF_019456655.1 of Mycolicibacterium diernhoferi. Classification (NCBI taxonomy): domain Bacteria; kingdom Bacillati; phylum Actinomycetota; class Actinomycetes; order Mycobacteriales; family Mycobacteriaceae; genus Mycobacterium; species Mycolicibacterium diernhoferi. Next base: position 1,286,601 of record NZ_CP080332.1, read on the forward strand.
CGTGGTGCACGCCACCGTCGCGGCGCTCAAGATGATCCAGCGGCCCGAAGAGGTGGCGGCCCGTCGCGGGCTGTCCATCGAGGATGTGGCGCCGGCCGGCATGCTCCGGGCCCGGCGCGAGAGCGAGGCGCTGGCCGCCAGTGCCGCGCGTGAGGGGTCGGCGTAGTCATGGCAGAGCTGAAGATCACCCAGGTGCGCGGCACGATCGGCGCACGCTGGAAGCAGCGCGAAAGCCTGCGGACGCTGGGGCTGCGGAAGATCCGCCAGTCCGTCGTCCGTGAGGACAATGCTCAGACCCGTGGTCTGATCAAGACCGTGCATCACCTCGTCACGGTCGAGGAGGTCTAGGAATCATGAGTGTCATCAAGCTTCACGACCTGAAGCCGGCCCCCGGGTCGAAGACCAAGAAGACCCGCGTCGGCCGCGGTGAAGGCTCCAAGGGTAAGACCGCGGGTCGCGGCACCAAGGGCACCAAGGCCCGCAAGAACGTCCCGTCGACGTTCGAGGGTGGCCAGATGCCGATCCATATGCGGCTCCCGAAGCTCAAGGGCTTCAAGAACCGCTTCCGGGTGGCCTACGAGGTCGTCAACGTCGGCGATATCGCCAAGGCGTTCCCGGAGGGCGGCACCATCGGTGTCGACGAACTGGTGGGCAAGGGTCTGGTTCGCAAGAACACCCTGGTGAAGGTCCTCGGCGACGGCAAGCTGTCCGTCAAGGTCGACGTCACCGCCAACAAGTTCAGCGGCAGCGCCCGCGAGGCCATCACCGCCGCCGGCGGTTCGGCCACCGAACTGTAGAACGCACCACGTCAGAAGGCCCCTGCTCCGGCAGGGGCCTTTTGCGTTGCCGGCTACCCGCCGTGCCTCAGTGATCCAGACCCAGCTGCCCGGACAGCCGGTCGTGGCGCTGTGCGGAATCGGAGTTCAGCCCCACGATGTCGACGTGCTTGCCGCGGGCCCGGTACTTGGTGGTGATGGCGTCCAGGGCGGCCACCGTGGAGGCGTCCCAGATGTGTGACCGCGAGACGTCGATGACCACGGAGTGCGGGTCGGCGGCGTAGTCGAACTGGTAGACCAGGTCATTGCTGGAGGCGAAGAACAGCTCGCCGGACACCCGGTAGGTGACCCTGGCCGCCTCGGCGCCCGCCCCCTCGTCGATGACGCGCTCGACGGTCATGAAGTGCGCGACCCGGCGGGCGAAGAGCACCATCGCGGTCACCGACCCGACGATGACGCCGTAGGCCAGGTTGTGGGTCACCACCGTGACGGCGACGGTGGCCAGCATGACCAGGGTCTCGCTGCGCGGCATCCGGCGCAGCGTCACCGGGTTGATGCTGTGCCAGTCGAACGTCGCCACCGACACCATGATCATCACCGCCACCAGGGCGGCCATCGGGATGAGGCCGACGACGTCGCCCAGGCCGACCACCAGGATCAGCAGGAAGATGCCGGCCAGGAAGGTGGAGATCCGGGTCCGGGCGCCCGACACCTTCACGTTGATCATGGTCTGGCCGATCATGGCGCAGCCGCCCATGCCGCCGAAGAAACCGGTCACCAGGTTGGCCACGCCCTGACCCCAACCCTCCCGGGTCTTGTCGGAAGGCGTGTCGGTGATGTCGTCGACGAGCTTGGCGGTCATCAGCGACTCCAGCAGGCCCACCAACGCCATCGCCAGCGCGTACGGGCCCACGATCTGCAGCGTCTCCCAGGTCAACGGCACCTGCGGCAGGAACAGGGCGGGCAGGCTGGTCGGCAGGTCGCCCTGATCCGCGACGTTCGGGATGTCCAGCCCGAACACCACCACCGCGGCGGTCAGCAAGACGATCGCCACCAGCGGCGCCGGCACCGCGGTGGTCAGTTTGGGCAGCAGGATCAGGATCAGTAGGGCGACCGCGACGAAGGGATAGACCAGCGTCGGCACCCCGAGCAGATGCGGCAGCTGGGCCGTGAAGATCAGGATCGCCAGGGCGTTGACGAAACCGACCATCACGCTGCGCGGGATGAAGCGCATCAACCGGGCCACCCCGAGCACACTGAGCAGGACCTGCAACGCGCCCGCGAAGATGACCGCGGCGACGAAGTAGTCGACCCCGTACTCGCGGGCCAGCGGGGCGATCACCAGGGCGATCGCCCCGGTCGCGGCCGAGATCATCGCCGGCCGCCCGCCCACGATGGCGATGGTGACCGCCATGGTCACCGAGGCGAACAACCCCACCCGCGGATCGACGCCGGCGATGATGGAGAACGAGATGGCCTCGGGGATCAGCGCCAGCGCCACCACCAGGCCTGCCAGCACCTCGGTCTTGAGCCGCCGCGGGGAACGCAGGGCGCTGCGCACAGACGGAGAGTCGGCGGGACGTTCCTGAGGCGGCATGGGGCTCCGTTCACTACAGCACGAGAAATCCCGACGCGCGAGGATCCGGCGGCGTTGCCGGTGAGGGGGCTGGCGGGAAACCGGGGCGGTCTGCGACAGCGCCTCCGGACGGGCCAACCCTACTCTCGGCCCCGGGCACGGTTCCAACGCGCGGCATCCCCGATCGTGAAACCTCGGCGGCAGATCCGGGCCCGCACGCAGCGGTTTCACGTTCGGCGAAAATGTCGGGCCGACCTGCGCCGGTAGGCTCGGAACATGTTCGGATTCCTGCCCAACCTGCCCGGTCCCGACGAGCTGAAGTCCCTGGTCCGCAAGGTCGACACCGCCCGCCACCGCGGCGTACCCGACGGCTGCGTGCTCGAGCTCGATCTGCAGTCCGTGCCGCCGGAGTCCCACGGTTTCGACCCGCTCACCGTCCTTTCGCTCGGCGGCAAGCCGCTGACGCTGCGACAGACCGTCGACGCGCTGCACCGCGCCGCCGAGGACGACCGGGTGGCCGGGCTGATCGCGCGGATCCAGCTGTCCGCCGCCGCTCCCGGCCCGGTGCAGGAACTGCGGGACGCCATCGCGGCGTTCGGGAAGGTCAAGCCGACGCTGGCGTGGGCGGAGACCTACCCGGGCACCCTGTCCTACTACCTGGCCTCGGCGTTCCGCGAGGTGTGGATGCAGCCGTCCGGCACGGTCGGGTTGATCGGCTTCGCCACCAGCGCGCTGTTCCTGCGCGGCGCGCTCGACAAGGCGGGCATCGAAGCCCAGTTCGTGGCGCGCGGTGAGTACAAGTCGGCGGCGAATCTGTTCACCCAGGACAGCTACACCGACGCGCACCGGGAGGCCGATTCCGCGCTGATCGGCAGCCTGCACGCCCAGGTGTTCGCCGCGGTGGCCGACGCCCGGGGCCTGCCGGTCGAGGAGGTCAACGCGCTGGCCGACAGGGCGCCGCTGCTGCGCGACGCCGCGGTGTCGGCCAAGCTCGTCGACCGCATCGGTTTCCGGGACGAGGCCTACGCACGAATCGCCGAACTCACCGGCGCCCCCGCCCAGGCCGACGGTGACGATGCGCCGCAGCGGCTGTTCCTGTCCCGGTACGCGAAGACGAGCGGGTCCCGGCCGGCGCCGTCCATCCCGGGGCGCAAGGCCAAGCCGGGGATCGCCGTCATCACCCTGGACGGGCCGATCGTCAGCGGTCGCGGCGGGCCGCAGCTGCTCCCGATCGGGAACTCGAACGCCGGCGGCGACACCATCGCGGCGGCCCTGCGGGAAGCGGTCGCCGACGAGGACGTGTCGGCCATCGTGCTGCGGGTCAACAGCCCCGGCGGCGCGGTCACCGGGTCGGAGACCATCTGGCGTGAGGTGGTCCGGGCCACCGAGGCGGGCAAGCCGGTGATCGCCTCGATGGGCGCGGTCGCCGCGTCCGGCGGGTACTACGTGTCGATGGCCGCCGACGAGATCGTCGCCAATGCGGGCACCATCACCGGCTCGATCGGCGTGGTGACCGGCAAGCTGGTCTCCCGGCAACTCAAGGACAAGCTCGGTGTCGGCTCGGATGCGGTACGCACCAACGCGAACGCCGACGCCTGGTCGAGCAACGAGCGCTTCACCCAGGAGCAGCAGGAGCACGTGGAGGCCGAGGCCGATCTGTTCTACACCGACTTCGTGGAGCGGGTCGCCGCCGGCCGGAACCTCGGCGTCGACGCGGTCGAGGAGGTGGCGCGCGGCCGGGTCTGGACCGGCGCCGACGCCTTGGAACGGGGCCTGGTCGACGAACTCGGTGGCCTGCAGACCGCGATCGTCCGGGCGAAGATCCGTGCGGGCCTGGCACCCGATGCCGACGTGCGGATCGTGAACTATCCGGGGTCCTCGGTGCTCGACGTGCTGCGCCCCAAGGCCTCCTCGCAGCCCGCGGCGGCGTCGGTGCCCCAGGCTCTCGGCGCCCTGCTGGGCAGCTCGGTGACCGGCATCGTCGACCAGGTGGAGCGCACCGTCACCGGCGCGCACGCACTGTGGTTGGGGGACTACCGGTTCTGAAGTGGGCCGGACCGTGTCGGCCGGGATGTTTAGCCTCCCTCAGGGTCGGGGCACTGCCTATCGGTGAACGCAGCGCAGCAAAGTGAGGCGGGCCCCCGTCCGGAGGTGGTCCGCAAGGCCGTGACGGCATCGGCGATCGGTAATGCCACCGAATGGTTCGACTACGGCATCTACGCCTTCGGTGTCAGCTACATCGCGGCCGCCATCTTCCCGGGGGACAGTCAGACCGCGACGCTGTTCGCCCTGATGACGTTCGCGGTGTCCTTCCTGGTCCGGCCGCTGGGCGGCTTCGTCTGGGGTCCGCTCGGCGACCGGATCGGGCGCAAACGGGTGCTCGCGCTGACCATCCTGCTGATGGCCGGCGCGACCCTGGGTGTCGGGCTGGTGCCGACCTACGCGGCGATCGGCATCTGGGCGCCGGTGTTGATGGTGCTGCTCCGGATGATCCAGGGCTTCTCCACCGGTGGTGAATACGGCGGAGCCGCCACCTTCATGGCCGAGTACTCACCGTCGCGCAAACGCGGATTCCTGGGCAGCTATCTGGAGTTCGGCACACTGGCCGGGCTGTCGCTGGGCGCCTGCCTGATGCTGGGCTGCTCGCTGGTGCTCGGCGAACAGCAGATGGCCGACTGGGGCTGGCGACTGCCGTTCCTGGTGGCCGCGCCGCTGGGCCTGATCGGGGTGTATCTGCGGTCCCGGCTGGACGAGACGCCGGTGTTCCGGGAACTGGCCGAGGCCGAGCAGACCGAGGAGGACACCTCCACCCAGTTCAGAGACCTGGTGACCGACTACTGGCGTCCCATCCTGCAGATGGGCGGCCTCGTCGTCGCACTCAACGTCGTCAACTACACGCTGTTGACGTACATGCCGACCTATCTGGAGACCACCATCGGTCTGTCCTCGGACGCCTCGCTGGTGGTGCCGATCGTCGGCATGCTGACGATGATGGTTTTCCTGCCGTTCGCCGGCGCCTTGTCCGATCGGGTGGGCCGCAAACCCCTGTGGTGGTTCTCGCTGATCGGTCTGTTCCTCGCGGGGGTGCCGATGTTCATGCTGATGGGCACCGGGGTGCCCGGGGCGATCATCGGCTTCGCGGTGCTCGGCCTGCTCTACGTGCCGCAACTGGCCACCATCTCGGCGACCTTCCCGGCCATGTTCCCCACCCAGGTCCGGTTCGCCGGCTTCGCCATCTCCTACAACGTGTCCACGTCGATCTTCGGTGGCACGGCGCCGGCCCTCAACGACTGGCTGGTCAACGTCACCGGCAGCAACCTGGTCCCGGCGTACTACATGATGTTCGCCTGCGTGGTGGGCACCATCGCCCTGGTCGGTGTGCCCGAGACCGCGCGCTGCCCGATCGGGGGCACCCGGACCCCCGGTACCCCGCAGGCGCCGGCTCAGCTGGAGTACGTCGGCGGCCGGAGCGGCTAACCGCGGGGCAGGACGCCGCTGACGTAGACGATCTCGCCGAGCACGTCCTGTTCACCGAGGTCGGGGGTCGGCAGGCCGTACCGGTGGAACAGCTCGGCGCGCGGAACACCGGTCATCTGCCAACCCTTGTCGGTCAGATCGTCCGCCGCGGAACGACGTTCGCCGTGGTACGTCAGCGACGGCATGTCCATGTCCAGCCCCAGCCGGGAGAACGTGTCGGCGGCGGCCCGGGCCCGTTCCGGGTCGAGATCACGCATGCCGGGCACGAATTCGGTGGCCACCGTGCTGCCGGGCGCGCTGAGCGCATGGATGTTGTCGAACAACCGGTCCTGCGCTTCCGGCGGCAGATAGATCAGCAGCCCCTCGGCACACCAGGCCGTCGGCTGCTCGGGGTCCAGGCCGGCGGCGCGCATCGCGGTCGGCCAGTCCTCGCGCAGATCGATCCCGACGGTGCGCAGCGTGGCGGTGGGGGAGGCGCCCAGATCGGCCAGGGTGCGGGTCTTGAACTCGATCACCTCGGGCTGGTCCACCTCGTAGACGACGGTCCCGTCGGCCCACGGCAGCCGGTAGGCGCGTGCGTCCAGACCGGAAGCCAGGATGACGGCTTGGCGGACACCCTGCTCGCCGGACGCGAGGAAGTAGTCGTCGAAGAACTTCGTCCGCACGGCCATCTCGTCGATGTTCGACTTCACCTGGGCCGCCGCCTGCGGCGCGACATCGGCGATGTCCAACGTGCCGTCCACCATCATGGTGAACGCCGGGATGCCCACCGCGCGCACCAGCGGCGCGGCCCACGGGTCGTTGATCAGTCCGTGCTCGTCGGTGCTGGCGACAGCGCGCCCGACGGCGACCATCGTCGCCGTCGCCCCCACACTGGAGGCCAGGTCCCAGCTGTCGCCCTCAGTTCGTGCCATCGCAGCCCCCTACGTCCGTGTCGCGGTCAGATACCCAGAATCACCGATCATCGCCGTGATCCGGTCACCGGGGGGCGGGAATCCGTTGGCCGCGTAGGCCTGCGCTGTCGGCAGCAGATCCACCTGCCAGCCCGCCGAGCCGAGGTGCTCGGCCGCCGGGGTGCGCGGCCCGGTGTAGAACAGCTCGGTCAGGTCGATGTCACTGCCGAACCGGCGGCCCCGAGCAGTCAGTTCCTTGGCCCAGTCGCCGGTGAGAGCCTTGACGTCCATGTGTTCGGTGGCCAGCGCGCTGCCCGGCGCGCTGAGCGCGGTGATGCTGTCCAGCAGCCGGTCCTGGGCATCGGGCGGCAGGTAGGGCAGCAGTCCCTCGGCGATCCACGCGGTCGGTCGCGCGGGATCGAAACCCGACTCCCGCAGCTTCGCCGGCCAGTCGTCACGCAGATCGACGCCCACCGTGCGGCGGTCCGCGGCGGGCGCGGCACCGGCCTCGGCCAGCACCCGGGTCTTGAATTCGATGACCTCGGGCTGGTCGATCTCGAACACCACCGTGCCGTCCGGCCACGCCAACCGGTAGGCGCGGGTATCCAGCCCGGAGGCCAGGATGACGGCCTGCCGGATGCCGCGTCGAGTCGCGGAGACGAGGAAGTCGTCGAAGAACCGGGTACGCACCGCGATCTGGTGCAGCACCACATCGGGGCCGAACAGCGGGTCCTCGGCGCCCGGCCCAGTGGGTGGATCCGTCGGGCCTTCCATCTCACCGCGGGCCACCTTCATGAAATGCGGCACCCCGACGGCCTCGACGAGCAGCGCTGCGTAGGGGTCGTGGATCAACGGGTCGGGACCGCGGCTGGCGAAGGCCCGGGTGGCGGCCACCGATGTCGCGGTGGCGCCCACGCTGGACGCGAGATCCCAGGTGTCCCCGTCGGAGCGCGTCGTCATCGGAGGGCGGTGAGGTAGGAGGCCTGGCCGACCTGTTGGTCCTCGTCGATGGTCGGCAGGCCCAGCCGGCCCAGTAGTTCGTTGGCCGATTGCGCGGTGGTGGCCCAGCCGAGTTCGCTCAGGTGGGTGGCCGCGTCCTTGCGGTCACCGAGGTAGACGAGTTCGCTGAAGTCCAGATCGAACCCGTGCGAGGCCCACTTGTCCTTCACCGACTGCATCCGCTCCCGGACGGCCTCCTGGTCGAGGTCCGCGGTGCTGGGGACCGCTTCGGCGGCCACCCGGCTCCCCGGGCCGCTGTTCTCGGTGATCAGTTCGAGCAGTCGGTCCTGGGCTTCGGGTGGCAGGTACCCGAACAGTCCCTCGGCGATCCAGGCGGTCGGCGCCGTCGGGTCGAAGCCGGCCGCCCGCAACGCCGACACCCAGTCGTCGCGCAGGTCCACCGCGACGGTGCGGCGCTCGGTCGTCGGCTGGGCGCCCAGGTCGGCCATGGTCTGGGACTTGAACTCGATCACCTCGGGCTGGTCGATCTCGAACACCACGGTGCCGGCCGGCCAGTCCAGACGGTAGGCACGGGCGTCCAGCCCGGCGGCCAGGATGACCGCCTGCCGGATCCCGGCCGCGCCGGCGTGTTCGAAGAACTCATCGAAGAACCGGGTGCGCGCGGCCATCGCGTTGGCGAACCGGGCGATGTTCATCTGCGGGTCGTCACCGAGATCGGCCTCGGTGATCTCACCGTCGACGAGTTTGGTGAAGAAATCCACGCCCACCGCGCGTACCAGGGGAGCGGCGAACGGGTCGTTGATCACCGGATCGGGCCGCGCGGATGCCATCGCGCGTGCGGCCGCCACCATCGTCGCGGTGGCGCCCACACTGGATGCCAGGTCCCAGGTGTCTCCATCGGTGCGTGCCATGAGGTCTCCTAGACACAATTAATTAGCTTATGTAATGAACAATTCGACTGTACGCTTCGAACCTGTTGGTCGACTGAGCCCAAATCTGCGCCCCGTCCGGATAAGGGCGGCGCGGAGTTGAGCTGTTACTCTCGTAGACTGTTTGACGCGCGGCTCCGCTGGTGATGAACCTGCAGGTAGATTGCGCGAGACTTAACCAGACGCTGGAACGATTCCAGCCCCATTGGCACGCCGTGCGATTGAAGTCGGCTGCGCAGGAGGAAGAGTGCTTTCGGCTTTCATCTCGTCGCTGCGGACTGCCGACCTCAGGCGCAAGATCCTGTTCACCCTCGGGTTGGTCATTCTGTACCGCGCCGGCGCGACGCTCCCGTCGCCCGGTGTCAACTACCCGAACGTCCAACAGTGCATCGAGCAGGTCAGTGGCGGTGACTCCGCGCAGATCTACAGCCTGATCAACCTGTTCTCCGGTGGCGCGCTGCTGCAGCTGTCGGTGTTCGCGGTCGGCGTCATGCCCTACATCACCGCGAGCATCATCGTGCAGCTGCTCACCGTGGTCATCCCACGCTTCGAGCAGCTCAAGAAAGAGGGTCAGGCCGGCCAGGCCAAGATGACCCAGTACACCCGGTACCTGGCGATCGCGCTGGCGGTCCTGCAGGCCACCAGCATCGTGGCGCTGGCCGCCAACGGTGGCCTGATGCAGGGCTGCAGCCTGGACATCATCGACGACACCTCGATCTTCGGTCTGGTCGTCATCGTCATCGTCATGACCGCGGGCGCCGCCCTGGTGATGTGGATGGGCGAGCTGGTCACCGAGCGCGGCGTCGGCAACGGCATGTCGCTGCTGATCTTCGCCGGTATCGCGGCCCGCATCCCGGCCGAGGGCAAGGCCATCCTGGACGGCCGCGGCGGCATGGTGTTCACCTTCGTCTGCATCGGCGCCCTGGCCATCCTGGTCGGTGTGGTGTTCGTCGAGCAGGGCCAGCGCCGCATCCCGGTGCAGTACGCCAAGCGCATGGTCGGCCGGCGGATGTACGGCGGCACCTCGACCTACCTGCCGCTCAAGGTGAACCAGGCCGGCGTCATCCCGGTGATCTTCGCGTCCTCGCTGATCTACATCCCGCAGCTGGTCACGCAGCTCATCGACAGCGGTCGGGACAACCCGGGCACCGGATGGTGGAGCTCGTTCGTCGCCAACCATCTGTCCAACCCGACCAGCCCGACGCACATCGCCTTCTACTTCGGCCTGATCATCTTCTTCACGTACTTCTATGTGTCGATCACGTTCAACCCCGAAGAGCGTGCCGACGAGATGAAGAAGTTCGGCGGCTTCATCCCGGGCATCCGCCCGGGCAAGCCCACCGCCGACTATCTGCGGTTCGTGCTGAGCCGCATCACTCTGCCGGGCTCCATCTACCTCGGTGTGATCGCCGTCCTCCCGAACGTGGTCCTGCAGGCCGGCAGCGGTGGCGCCACCCTGCAGAACCTGCCGTTCGGCGGCGTCGCGGTGCTGATCATGATCGGTGTGGGGTTGGACACCGTGAAACAAATCGAGAGTCAGCTCATGCAGCGCAACTACGAGGGCTTTTTGAAGTGAGAGAGGGTTCCCCTAAATGAGAATCGTTTTGCTCGGACCTCCCGGCGCCGGAAAAGGAACCCAGGCGGAGAAGCTCGCCGCGCAGCTCGGTGTCCCGCAGATCTCCACCGGCGACCTGTTCCGCCACAACATCGGTGCGGGCACCCCGCTCGGTATCGAAGCCAAGAAGTACCTGGACGCCGGTGACCTGGTGCCCGCCTCGCTGACCAACGCGCTGGTCGACGATCGCATCGACCATGAGGACGCCGCGGGCGGATTCATCCTGGACGGGTTCCCGCGCTCGGTGGAACAGGCCGAGGCGCTCAAGGAGATGCTGGCCAAGCGTGGCCTGAAGCTGGACGCCGTGCTGGAGTTCCGGGTCTCCGAGGACGAACTGCTCGAACGCCTCAAGGGTCGCGGTCGCGCCGACGACACCGAGGAGATCATCCGCAACCGGATGAAGGTGTACAACGACGAGACCGCGCCGCTGCTGGATTACTACGCCGGCGAACTCAAGACCGTCGAGGCCGTCGGCACGCTCGACGAGGTGTTCGCCCGGGCGCTGGCCGCCCTCGGCAAGTAACCGCAGATAGACCAGCAGTCATGATCAACGTGCCCGGCTTACGTCGCAAGGTCGTCCCCCGCCGCAGCCCCGGCGAGTTGGACGCGATGGCCGCCGCCGGTGCGCTGGTGGCCGCGGCGCTCAAGGCGGTCCGTGAAGCCGCCGCGCCCGGTATCTCGACCGGTGAGCTGGACCGCATCGCCGAGTCGGTGATCCGCGACGGTGGCGGTGTGCCGTCGTTCCTCGGCTACCACGGTTTCCCGGCCACCGTCTGCGCCTCGGTCAACGACCGGGTGGTGCACGGCATCCCGTCCGATGCTGAGGTGCTGGTCGAGGGAGATCTGGTCTCCATCGACTGCGGGGCGATCCTGGACGACTGGCACGGCGACTCGGCCGTCACCTTCGGGGTCGGCACCCTGATCCCGGCCGACGAACTGCTCTCCGAGGCCACCCGGACCTCCATGGAGGCGGGTATCGCCGCGATGCTGCCCGGCAACCGGCTGACCGACGTCTCGCATGCGATCGAGGTCGGCACGCACGCCGCCGAGGCGCGCGATGGGCGCAAGTACGGCATCGTCGCCGGGTACGGCGGGCACGGCATCGGACGTGAGATGCACATGGACCCGTTCCTGCCCAATGAGGGTGCCCCCGGTCGCGGGCCCTATCTGGAGGTCGGGTCGGTCCTGGCGATCGAGCCCATGCTGACACTGGGGACCGCGAACACCAAGATCCTCGACGACGACTGGACGGTCGTCACCACCGACGGTTCGCGGGCCGCGCACTGGGAGCACACCGTGGCCGTCACCGACAACGGCCCCCGCATCCTGACGCTCTAGATCGTCGTCGCCTTCCCAGCGGAAGGACAGGCCGTCCGAGGGGAACGCACAGCGAGTACCCAGCGATCCCACGGCTGATCGCCCTACCCTGAGTTGATCTGGGCTGGTTGCTGATCCCTGTTTGCTGAAGCCGAAGCCCGGTTGAACTCGATCACCACTCACGTCGTGTCAGAGACGGAGGTTGGAGTGGACGATCCGGAGGCCGCGATGATGCGGGTTCTATACGACGAACACGCAGGCGCCCTGTGGCGATATGCCCTGCGGTTGACCGGTGACGCCGCCCGAGCGGAAGACGTTGTGCAGGAGACACTGTTGCGCGCCTGGCGGCACCCGGAAGTGACTGCCGACCCAGACCGGTCGGCCCGGGCGTGGCTGTTCACCGTCGCGCGTAATCTGGTCATCGACGACCGTCGCAGCGCACGGTTCCGCAATGAGACCGGCACGCCCGATGTCGAAACGGTCGCCGGCGCATCCGCTGCCGGCCCCGACGAAGTGGATACGGCGTTGGACCGACTACTGATCAGCACCGCTTTGAGTGAACTGTCCCCGGACCACCGCGCGGTGATCCGGCGAGCGTATTACCAGGGATGGAGTACCGCGGAGATTGCCGACGACCTCGGGATCGCAGAGGGAACCGTGAAATCCCGACTGCACTATGCGGTGCGCGCGCTGAAACTGAATCTGCAGGAGATGGGGGTGACCCGATGACCGGCCTCGAGCGGACCTCCGCGGGTGAGTCGGCCGACCGGTACCTCACCTGGGATGCCAGCTACGTGCTGGGCTCGCTGTCGCCGGGGGAGCGCCGCGAGTTCGAGGCGCACCTGCAAGCCTGCCTCCGCTGCGCCACCTCGGTCGCCGAACTCACCGGGATGCCCGCACTGCTGGCGATGGTGGATCTGCAGGATGTCGAGGCGCTGGACGTCGCGGCGCCCAACCCGCCGCTGCGGCCCGCGCTGCGCGAACAGCTTCTGAACCGGGTGCGCCGGCGCCGTGAGCGCACCCGGTGGGTGACCGCGGCCGCTCTCGGCGTGGCGGCCGCGCTGCTCGTCCTCGGGCTGGTCGCGGTCATCCGGCCGGAAACCCTCGGCCTGCAACAGGGTTCACCGCAGACCGTGGCGATGCTGGAGATGAGCAAGGTCAACGACACACCGATCAACGCGAGCATCGCGATGTCCAGCTACACCTGGGGCACCCGCATCGACATGGCCTGCAGCTACGGCGACTGGGGGCAACGGGACGTCCCCGCCCAGAATCTCGGCATGGTGGTCGTCGGCCGCGACGGCAGCCGCACCCAGATAGCGACGTGGTTGGGATTGTCCGGTGCCACCGCACTGCCCAGCGGGAACACCCCGCTGCCCGCCCGTGAGATCGCTGCTGTGCAACTGGTTTCCGCAGACGACGGGAAAGTGCTGTTGGAAAAGAACCTGTGAGTTCCCTGCGCGGGTGAACCCGAGCGCACTGCGTCGCGTGTCACCTGCAGAACGGGAAGGCAGGTACGCCGATGGTCAGCACGCACCGAGTGGTCGACCACATCATCGAGCAGTTGGCGGTACACGGTGTCAGTCACATCTTCGGGGTCGACGGCGCCAACATCGAGGATCTGTACGACGCCGCGGCCCTGCGCACCGATATCACGGCCGTGCTGGCCAAACACGAGTTCTCCGCCGCGACGATGGCCGACGGGTACAGTCGGGCCACCTCGGCGCTGGGGGTGGTCGCCGCGACATCCGGCGGCGGTTGCCTGAACCTGGTTGCCGGGCTTGGGGAATCACTGGCCAGCCGGGTGCCCGTGCTGGCGTTGGTGGGCCAGCCGCCCAGCACGATGGACGGGCGGGGCAGCTTCCAGGACACCAGTGGTCACAACGGTTCGCTGGATGCCTCGGCGTTGTTCGCGGCGGTGTCGGTCTACTGCCGGCGCATCCTGGACCCCGACGACATCGGGGCGGCGCTGCCGGAAGCGGTGGCGGCCGCCCGGTGCGGGGGACCGGCGGTGCTGTTGCTGCCCAAGGACATCCAGCAGGGCGCAGTCCAGAGTGCACCCGTCCGGGCGCCGGTGAACGGCCGCCAACTGGGTGACCCGGGCCCGATCGCCGCGCGGCTGCGACGCGCACACGGTCCGGTGACGATCATCGCCGGGGAACAGGTGGCCCGCGACGACGCGCGCGACGAACTGGAACGGTTGCGCGCGACCCTGCGGGCGCGGGTGGCCACTGTCCCGGACGCCAAGGACGTCAGCGGTGCCCCCGGGCTCGGGAGTTCCTCGGCGCTGGGCGTGACCGGGGTGATGGGGCATCCCGGGGTGGCCCGGGTGATCGCCGACAGCGCGGCCTGCCTGCTGGTGGGCACCCGGTTGTCGGTGACCGCGCGGGCCGGACTGGAGGACGCGCTGGCCACGGTGCCGGTGCTCTCGCTCGGGTGCGCGGTTCCCTACCTGCCGAGCACCCACGTCCACACCGAGGACCTGCGCGCGTCGCTACGGCTGCTGAACACGGCGCTCACCGGCACCGGGCGTCCGACCGGAATCTCGGTGCCCGAACGTATCCCGCGCACCGAGCTGAGCCCGCCCGGCCACCACGGGCCGGGTATCCGCTATCGCGATGCGATCGACGCACTGGATCACGCGCTGCCCGACGGCGTCGATGTGGTGGTGGACGCCGGCAACAGTGGGGCGTCGGCGATCCACCGGCTACGGGCCCGGCGGGACGGGCGCTTCCTGGTGGCGCTGGGCATGGGCGGCATGGGGTACAGCTTCGGTGCGGGTATCGGCATGTGCTTCGCACGCGGCCGCCGCACCGTGGTGATCGCCGGGGACGGGGCGTTCTTCATGCACGGTCTGGAATTACACACCGCGATCCAGTACCGCCTGCCGGTCACCGTGGTGCTGTTCAACAACAATGCCCACGCAATGTGCGTCACCCGGGAACAACTGTTCTACGGCGACCGCTACAGCTACAACCGGTTCACCGCCAGCCGCCTCGGCGCCGGGCTGGCGGCCATGTTCCCGGGTCTGCCCTCGGTAGACGTCACCACTCCCGACGCGTTGCCCGCAGCGTTGCATTCGGCGTTGGCGGCAGCGGGCCCGTCGGTGGTCAACATCGAATGTTCGGCCGACGAAATTCCCACGTTCGCACCATTTCTCACCAACCAGGAGGTCAAAGAACATGTCACTGCCCGCGCTTGACGATATCGTCGAACCGATCGACGGACTGATCCGCATCGAAAACTCTCCCCGGGAGAGCGCCACGCCGATCATCATGGAGATGATGCGCTCGGTGTACCCGCACGACGAGGTGTTCGGTGAATTCTGCACCGTCAACAGTTTCGTCGACTGCCCACCGGACGAACTCTTCGACTACCTCGCCGACACCCGGTCGTTGGAGGAATGGACCTACAGTCTGCGCGGCTTCGTTCCCGCCGGGGAGCCGGGTCTGTGGCTGGCCTATGACCGATTGGGTTCGCAGACACAGATATTCACCCGCACGGTCGCCCACCGTGATGCGATGACCGTCGACTACCACTGCGCCTGGGACCAGGGCCATCATCTCTGGATGATCTATCTGATGCGGGTCGTCGACGCGCAGGTGGTCCTGAACAAGCCCGGGTCGGTGGTGCTGTGGACCAACTGTCATCATCCGTTCTACGACGAGAATCCGTACCCGGAGACCGCGCCCCCGCAGCGCCCGGTGTGGGTGGGTGACTTCTGGGACATGTTCGGGGCCGGCCACGAACTGGAGTTGCGCAACCTCAAGGCGATCGCCGAGTACCGGCACCGGCACGGCCTACCGGTCAGCCCGGCCTGGATGACCGGGGCGGACCGATGAACACCACGGCGCCGGTCAGCCTGCTCGATGTCTCGACCTATCTACCCGGCGATCCCATCGGCGCCGAGTATTACGCGCAGTACGCCGAATCCGATGGTCTACGAGACAATCTCATGTTCCGGGCTCCACGGTTGCGCCACCATGTCGGTGTCGACGAGACCGCCACCGACATGGTCGAAAGGGCCGCCGCCGGCCTGGTCGAACGACACGGCGCCGACACGCTGGCCGACATCGACGTGCTGATCACCCACACCCAACTGCCCGACATGCCGTTCTACGGCGGCGGTGGGGCGGTGGCGCACCGGCTGGGTATGAAACCGAACTGGGTGGTGGACCTGCACAACGGTGGATGCGCGGCCTTCGTGCTCGGACTCAAACTCGCGCGTAACCTGCTGGCGAGCGGGGAGGGGCGCACCGCACTGATCGCGGTGGTGCAGAACGCCGCGGGGCAGATCTTCGACCAGCAGACGATTCGCCGCAAGGCGCAGTCCTCGGTGCCCGGCGACGGGGCGGCGGTCGGACTGGTCGCGCGGTCGGATCGATCGCCGATCCTGGATGTCGAATGCCGCACCTACGGCGAGTTCGCCGGCGATATGACCATCGCGGTGGACCCGCCCCGCAAGTGGTGGGCGGCCGGTCCGGGGGAGGGGTGCATCGGGTTCACCGAGTCCAAGATCACCAAGGTGCTGGCCCGGGGGAACCGTCAGGTGCCCGAGGTCTGCTACGCGGTGTGTGACCGGATCGGATTGGCACCCAGGGATATCGACCTCCTGGTGACCAACCAGCCCAATCGGGTGTTCCTGCGCAACTGGCGCGACGCTCTGGAACTGCCCAAGGAGAGACACCTCGACACCTTCGACGAGTGCGGCAACCTGTTCGCCGCCGGGATCCCGGTCAATCTGGACAAGGCGGTGACCGAGGGCCGGGTCGAGGCCGGCGACACCGTGCTGATGGCCGCCTTCGCCCACGCCGGGGACTTCGCCGGCGCCGCCGCGGTCCGGTGGGGTGGGCGATGAGCCTGCCGGACGGGCCGGCCGGGCTGCGCGATGCGCTTCCCGCGGCCATCGATCCGTTGGCGCTGTCGCTCAACGAGAACCCGTTCCCCCCGCTGCCGTCGGTGCGGGCGGCACTGGTCGACTGCCTCGGCGCCGCCAACCGCTACCCGGAGTTCCTGCCGGAACGGATGCGCGCACTGATCGCCGCCCGGATCGGGGTTCGCGACGATCAGGTGGTCATCGGCACCGGCGCCACCGGGGTCATCCTGCAGGTGTTGCATGCGCTCACCGCGCCTGGAGACACCATGGTGATGACCGCACCCACCTTCGACGGTTACCCGATCTTCGCGCAGATGGCCCGATTACGGTCGGTGACGGTGCCGCTGGACGTGCACGGGCGCCACGATCTCGACGCGATGGCTGCGGCCGCCGCCACCGCGCGGGTGGTGGTGCTGTGCCGGCCGCACAACCCGACCGGGACCATCGAGTCGGCCCAGGACATCGAGCGTTTCCTGGGCCGGGTGGGGCCGGACACCGCGGTGCTGCTGGACGAGGCGTACGAGGAGTTCCTGTCCCCGTCCGAGCGGATCGACACCCGCGAGCTGGTGTTGCGCTTCCCGAATGTGGTTGTCATCCGCACCTTCTCGAAGGCCTACGGGTTGGCCGGGCTGCGCATCGGCTACGGCTTCTGCGCACCCGACCTGGCCCGCCGGCTGTGGACCATGCAGCTGCCGTTCGGGATCGGGCTGACCGGTCTGGTCGCCGCGGCTGCCTGCTATCGCGCCGAAGACGAACTCCGGCAACGTATCCGGACCATTTCGGTCGAGCGGCGCCGGCTGCGGACCCGGTTGTCGGCGATGGGCGTGTACAGCACCGACGCGCGGGCCAATTTCGTCTACCTCCCCGGCGGGGCGAACGGCCGCCGCGGCTGGCCCGCGGTGTTCGAGGGCACCGGGGTGCGGGTGCGTGCCTATGCCGACGGCGGGGTGCGGATCACAGTGGGAACCGAGCAGTCCACCCGCGCGGTGTTGTCGGCGGTGGCGGCGGCGATGGTATGAAAAGGGCATGTCCTCACACTCCGGCAAACGGGACCCGATCACGCTGGCCCGCGCCAACTGGGAGCGAGCCGGATGGGGTGACGTCGCCGACGGCATGGTCGCCGTCACGTCGGTGATGCGGGCGCATCAGATCCTGCTGGCCCGGGTGGAGAACGCGCTGCGGCCGTACGACCTGAGCTTTTCCCGCTTCGAACTGCTGCGTCTGCTGGCGTTCAGCGCCAACGGTGAGCTCCCCATCACCAAGGCGTCGGACCGGCTGCAGGTGCACGTCACCAGCGTCACCCACGCGATCCGGCGGCTGGAGAGCGACGGTCTGGTGGAACGCCTGCCGCATCCGACCGACGGCCGCACCACCCTGGTACGGCTGACCGAACTGGGCCGTTCCACCGTCGAGGACGCCACCGAGACGCTGAACAAGGAAGTCTTCGCCGACATCGGGATCTCGGCCGAGCAGTCGCGGGCGCTGGCCACCGCGATCGAGACGCTGCGCCGCAACGCCGGCGACTTCTGAGCCGTCAGGAACTCGTGAGCGGGATGGTCGCGGTGACCGCCGTCCCGGCGCCCGGCCGGGACCGGATGTGCAGTCGGCCGCCCACGATCTCGGCGCGTTCGGCCATCGACAACAGCCCGTAGCCACCCATCTCGTCGCTGCCCAGCGGATGCTCGAAGGTGTCGAATCCGATGCCGTCGTCCACGATCTCGAGGCGGGCGAACTCGGTGTCACCGTCCCGCACAACGGCGAAGGTGAGCCGCGCGCGGCTGGCCCGGGCATGTTTGACGACGTTCTGCAGGCACTCCTGGGCGATCCGGTACAACGCCAACTCGATGTGATCGGGCAGCCGGTCCTGGGCCAGGTCGATCTCGATGCCGGGCTCGGGGATCGAGCCGGCCAGACTGGCCAGGCCGCCGGCGAGCCCCAGATCGTCGAGTACGGGCGGGCGCAGTCCGCCGATCGCGGCGCGCGCCTCCTGCAGGGTCAGGTCGACCAGTTCACGGGCCTTGGCCAGGTGGTCGACCGCGAACTTCGACGGCCGGCCGGCACCGTCGGCGACCGCCCGGGCGGCCGCATCCAACCAGTACGACAGGGTGACCAGCCGCTGGGAGATGCCGTCGTGGATGTCCGCGGCCAGCCGTCGACGCTCCAGCTCCTGGGCCTGGATGACCTGCTCGACGAAGTTCTCGTGGGCACGTTCACGGGCGACGAGCTGACGATGCAGCCGGGCCTGGTGCAGCGCGCCGGCGATCAGGCGCCCGATCACCAGCAGCAACTCCACATCGCGGTCGGTGAACTCGCGGCGGTGCACGGTGTGCACGTTGAGCACCCCGACCAGCCCGCCCGGATCGGTCTGCATCGGCACCGACACCATCGAGGTGAAATCGGAACCGCGCAGCGATTCGAACGGAAGGTAGCGCGGGTCGGATTCCTTGTCGTGGCTGATCACCACGGGCTGCCGGTTGCTGGCCACCCAGCCGGAGATGCCGTGGCCCAGCGGCAGCCGGATCTTGCCGACCTCCCGGTCGAACGGCGGGGTGGCGCCGGTCAGGGTCAGCGACCGCTCGGTGTCGTCGAGCACGTGGACGAAGCACACGTCGGTGCCGGTGGCATCGGTGATCATCCGGGCCGCCGCGGCGGCCAGCGGTTCCACCCCCGGCCCGCGGGAGGCCGCCTCGATCAGCCCGCGCAGCAGGGCCAGTTCGCGGTCGGCCGTCAGTACCTTCCGGCGGGCGGGAGCGGAGCGACTCGGGGGGATGTCCCGGCGGGCGGGAGCGGAGCGACCCGGGGGAGTGTCCGGGCGGGTGGGCTCAGCGCCGGTCATCTGTAGATGCCCTCGCGCAGCGCGGTGGCCACCGCGCCGGTGCGGTCACTGACCCCGAGCTTGCGGTAGATGGAGCTCAGATGGGTCTTGACGGTCTCGTCCCCGATCACCAGCTTGTTGGCGATACCGCGGTTGGACAGGCCGCTGACCACATAGGACAGGATCTCGCTCTCGCGCTGGGTGAGGCCCTGGCGGACCCCGGGCCAGAACTCGTCGCGCTGCAGGCGGGCCGCGGTGTCGGCGGCGCGGGCGGCCATCCCCGGGTCGATGGCCGTCTGCCCGCGGTGCACGAACTCCAGCTGGCGTACCAGCTCGTCGCTGCCGATGCTCTTCAGCAGGTATCCCGAGGCCCCGACGCGCAGGGCCTGGAACAGGTACTGCTCGTCGTCGTAGACCGACAGCATGACCACCTTGCAGTCCGGGTCCAGCTCGCGAAGGGCCAGGCAGAGGTCGAGCCCGCTGGCACCCTGCATGCGGACGTCGCAGAGCACGATGTCGGGTTGCAGGGCGGTCACCACCTCGACGGCCCGTTCGGCGCCGATGGCCTGACCGACCACCTGGACCCGGTCATCGAAGGTGGTCAGCATGGCCTTGAGACCCTCGATGACCATCTCGTGGTCATCGACCAGCACAAGACGCAACGGGTCCGACGGCGCCATGGCATCACCTTAGAGGTGGGAACCCGTGCTGCTGCCGAACTTGGCCGCACCAACCTGGCCTGCCCAATCCCCCTAGCGGGGGACGCGGAGACGATGTGACCTGGGCCACTCTGGTCGGGTGTCCATACATGAGGAGAAGACCCGGCCCACCGTCGGCCAGTTCTGGTGGCTCGGCGACGAACCCGACGACCCGGCGGCCTGTCCGCTCCGCGCGGTGATATTCGACCTCGATGCACTGGCGGATCTGGACCTCGACGGGCACCGGGTGGTCTACAACGCGGCCTTCGCCGCGCTCGGGCTGTCCCTGCACTGGAGCGTCGAGCGCTACCAGCAGCTGCTGGCACTGTCCGACGAACGCCAACGCGTCACCGCCGAACTGCGCAAACGCTGTGTGGGCACCGAATGCGACGTGCTGGTCGACCTGCTGGTCGATGAGATCTGCGCGACCAAGGAGATGATGTTCGAGGAGATCATCCTCGACGCCGGGGTGACGCCCCGGCCGGGGCTGCACGACCTGGTGATGGACGCCTTCGTCGCGCACATCCCGGTCAGCGTGGTGACGGACGGGCGGCGCAGCTGGGCTGAGCCGCTGGTCCGCCAACTCGTCGGGGACGGGGTCGTGGAATCGGTGGTGACCGCCGACGATCTGATCGGTCCCGACAAGTTCAGCCACGCGCTGGGTGAACTCGGGGTGGGGTCGCACGACGCGCTCGCGATCACCGGATCGACCGCCGGGTTGCGCGCCGCGAATGCGGCCGGGCTGGCCACCGTGCTCATCGAGACCGCCGCCGGCGGGAACCGGTCGGCGGCCGCGGTGCGCACCGGGTACGCCGGGGTCGCGGACCCGCTGCGGCTGGCGAGCTGTCGGCGTCTGCACGCCCGCTGGTGGGACCAGCACAGCCCGTCAGCCGCGTAGGCGGCAGTCCGGCTCCAGCCGCGTAGGCGGCAGTCCGGCTCCAGCCGCGTAGGCGGCTGGCTAGCCGTTGCGGATGTACTCGATGACCGCGCTGAAGTCCTTGTCGGCGTGGTCCTGCGCGAACTTCCCGTAGATCTCGGCGGCGTGGGTGCCCAGCGGGGCGGATGACCCGCTGGATTCCACGGCGGCCATCGCCAACCCCAGATCCTTGTTCATCAGCGCCGTCGCGAACCCGGGCTTGAAATCGTTGTTCGCCGGGGACGTCGGCACCGGGCCGGGGACCGGGCAGTTGGTGTGCACCGCCCAGCAGTTGCCGGTGGCGCCGGTGATCACGTCGAACAGCGACTGCTTGTCCAGTCCGAGCTTCTCGGCGAGCACGAAGGCCTCGCCGACGGCGATCTGCTGGACGGCCAGCACCATGTTGTTGCACACCTTCGCGGCCTGCCCGGCTCCGGCGGCCCCGCAGTGAATGATCTTGCCGGCCATGGCATCCAGGATCGGCCGGGCGGCGTCGACAGCCTCGTCGGGGCCGCCGACCATGAAGGCCAGGGTGCCGGCCACCGCACCCTTGACCCCACCGGAAACCGGCGCGTCGAGTTGGGCGAAACCGTGCTCGGCGGCCTGCTTGTGCACCTCGCGGGCGTCGTCCACGGAGATGGTGGAACTGTCGATGAACAGCGCGCCCGGAGCGGCCACCGGCAGGATCTCCGCGTAGCAGCTCTTCACCAGTGCGCCGTTGGGCAGCATGGTGATGACGACATCGGCCCCGGCGACGGCCTCGGCGCCGCTGTCGAAGACGCTGGCGCCGTTGGCCTTCGCCGCCTCCCTGGCTGCGGGGACGGGGTCGAAACCCTGCACGGCGTGGCCGGCCGCCAGCAGGTTGGCGGCCATCGGTCCGCCCATGTTGCCCAGTCCCAGAAAAGCGACGGTGTTCATCTCAGTGCTCATTCTTTTGCGCGACCTTCCTAACCGGCGGCCCGGGCCCGGGCGGCTTCTGCCCGGCCGATGACCACACGCATGATTTCGTTGGTGCCCTCCAGGATGCGATGCACCCGAAGATCGCGGACGATCTTCTCCAGCCCGTACTCCTTGAGATAGCCGTATCCGCCGTGCAATTGCAGCGCGGAGTCGGCGACGTCGAAGCACGCGTCGGTGACATAGAGTTTGGCCATCGCGCACAGCTCGACCTTGTCCGGGGACCCGGCGTCGAGTGCGGATGCCGCCCGCCACAACATCATTCGTGATGTCTCCAGTGACGTGGCCATATCGGCCAGCGTGAACCGGATGGTGGGTTCGTCGATCAACGCGCCGCCGAAGGCCTGACGGTCCCGCACGTAGCCGGCCGCCTTCTCGTGGGCCGTCCGCGCCCCGCCCAACGACGAGGCCGCGATGTTGATGCGGCCGCCGTTGAGCCCGTTCATCGCGATACCGAAACCGGCGCCTTCGCCGTCGAGTCCGCCGAGCATCGCATCGGCGGGGACGCGTGCGCCCTCCATGATGACCTGCGCGGTGGGCTGGGTGTTCCAGCCCATCTTGGCTTCGTTGGCCCCGAAACTCAGTCCCGGTGTGTCCTTTTCGATCAGGAAGGCCGACAGGCCCTTGGGCCCGTCGACGCCGGTGCGGGCGATCACCAGGTAGACGTCGGAGACACCGGCCCCGGAGATGAACTGCTTGACGCCGTCGAGCACCCACTCGTCGCCGTCGCGCACCGCCTTGGTCCGCACCGCCGACGCATCCGAGCCGGCCCCGGGTTCGGTCAGGCAGTAACTCGCCAGCGCCTCCATACCGGCCAGCCGGGGTATCCAGGTCTTTCGCTGGTCCTGACTGCCGTAGGTGTCGATCATCCAGGCGCACATGTTGTGAATCGAGATGAAGGAGGCCAACGCCGGATCGGCGGCGGACAGTTCCTCGAAGATGCGCACGGCATCGATGCGGCGCAGCCCGCTGCCGCCGACATCCTCACCGCAGTAGATGGCACCCATGCCCAGTTCGCCGGCCTCACGCAGCACATCGGTGGGAAAGTGCTTGGTCTCGTCCCACTCCAGAGCGTGCGGCGCAAGCCGTTTGGCGGCGAACGCGGCCGCCGTCTCGGTGATGACGCGTTCATCCTCGTCGAGCTCGAACATGGCCGGCTACTTCATGGTCGGGATGACGAACTCGGCGCCATCCTTGATGCCGGAGGGCCAACGCTCGGTGACGGTCTTGACCTTGGTGTAGAACTGGATCGAGGCCGGGCCGTGCTGGTTGAGGTCGCCGAAGCCGGAACGCTTCCAGCCGCCGAAGGTGTGGTACGCCACCGGAACCGGGATCGGGACATTCACGCCGACCATGCCGACCTGCACGCGGGAGACGAAGTCGCGGGCGGCGTCACCGTCGCGGGTGAAGATCGCCACGCCGTTGCCGTACTCGTGCTTGGTGGGCAGGCTCAGTGCCTCTTCGTAATCCTCGGCGCGGACGATGCACAGCACCGGGCCGAAGATCTCGTCGGTGTAGATCGACATGTCGGTGCTGACGTGATCAAAGAGGGTGGGGCCGATGAAGTAGCCGCCCTCCAGGCTCTGATCGTCGAAGCTGAGTTCGTCGGTGGCGCGCTCGCGGCCGTCGACCACGATCTCGGCGCCGGCCTCGACACCCTGGTTGATGTAGTCGCGGACCCGCTCGAGGGCGGCACCGGTGACCAGCGGCCCGTAGTCGGCCTTGGGATCCAGGCTGTGCCCGACACGCAGCTGCTTGACACGCTCGACGAGCTTGGCGCGCAACCGGTTTGCGGTCTCTTCGCCAACCGGGACGGCGACGCTGATGGCCATGCAACGCTCACCGGCGCTGCCGTAGCCGGCACCGATCAGTGCGTCGACGGCCTGGTCGAGGTCGGCGTCGGGCAGGATGATCATGTGGTTCTTGGCGCCACCGAAGCACTGCGAACGCTTTCCGTGCGCGGCCGCGGTGGAGTAGATGTACTGCGCGATGTCGGAGCTGCCGACGAACCCGACGGCCTGGATGTCGGGGTGGGTGAGGATGGCGTCGACCGCCTCCTTGTCACCCTGCACCACCTGGAACACACCGGCGGGCAGACCGGCCTCGATGAACAGCTCGGCGAGCCGCAGGGGGACCGAGGGGTCACGCTCAGAAGGCTTGAGGATGAAGGCGTTTCCGCACGCCAGGGCCGGGCCGGCCTTCCACAGCGGGATCATCGCCGGGAAGTTGAACGGGGTGATGCCGGCGACGACACCGAGCGGCTGACGGATCGAGTAGACGTCGATGCCGGTGCCGGCGCCCTCGGTGAACTCACCCTTGAGCAGGTGTGGGATGCCGATGGCGAACTCGATGACCTCGATGCCGCGCTGGATGTCGCCCAGCGAATCGGCGACGGTCTTGCCGTGCTCGATGGACAGCAGCTCGGCCAGCTCCTGGGCGTTCTGGTTCACCAGGTCGATGAACTTCATGAACACCCGCCCGCGGCGCTGCGGGTTGTAGGCGGCCCAAACCTTCTGGGCTTCGACGGCGGAGGCGACGGCGGTGTCCACGTCGGCCTTGCTGGCCAGCAACACCTGGGCCTGGACCTCGCCGGTGCTGGGGTTGAGCACGTCGGCGGTGCGGGTGGACGCCAGGTCGCTGCGCTGGCCGTCGATGAAGTGCGGAATCTGTGTGGTCATGACATCCGTCCAAAAAGGTGTGCAGATTTACTGGTCCGGCGGAAGGCCGAGATACTTGCATATCCTAGTAATCGGGGCACGGGTTTGGCAAGGGGCTGTTGTGAGGGCGACCGGCGCAGCGGTCGACTGTGAGCCGGGCGATGAAATCGGGTACAGATGGGCGATCTTGTTCACGCCGGCGGCGGGCCGGCTAGGGCGAAGCCGTCACTCGCCGGCCTGCGCGGCGCGCAGGCTCTCCACGAAGGCCTGGCTGTCGGCCCAGGTCGGGAGAAGCCCGGCGGCGCGTACCTCGTCGAGGGTCGGTGCGGCGGCGTCGCGCTCGGACAGCAGCGGGGTATGCCCGGCGGGCCACTCGATACCCAGCGAGGTGGCCAGGATGGTGTGCTCGCGCTGCGGCGCATAACCCGTCGAGCACAGGTACATCACCGTCGAATTATCTTCCAACGCAAGGAAAGCGTGCCCGAGGCCCTCGGACAGGTACACCGAGTTGTGGGTGCGTTCGTCGAGCAGCACGGCATCCCACTGCCCGAAGGTGGGGGAGCCGACCCGGATGTCGAGCACCACGTCGTACACCGACCCGCGCAGGCAGGTGACGTATTTGGCCTGGCTCGGCGGCAACTCGGCGAAGTGCACCCCGCGCAGCACCCCGGCCGCGGATACCGAGCAGTTGGCCTGGGCCAGGTCGAAGCGATGCCCGGTCATCGAGGTGAACCCGGGCGCGGTGAACCATTCGAAGAACAATCCGCGGGAATCGGTGTGCACCCTCGGGGTGATCTCCCACGCACCGGGCACCTTCAGTTCACGCGAGCTCATGTCCGCAACCTCACTGCCCGCGCCGCGCATAGGTGGCCTCGACGTCGTTCTTCAAAGGACCCCACCAGGATTCGTTGTCCCGATACCAGTCGATGGTGGCCCGCAGGCCGGACTCGAAGTCGGTGTGGGTGGGCTTCCAGCCGAGTTCTGAACGCAACGCCGATGCGTCGATCGCGTAGCGCAGATCGTGGCCGGCCCGGTCGGTGACGTGATCGAAGTCGTCAGGGTCGCGGTCCATCAACCGCAGCAGGGTGCGCAGCACCGACAGGTTGTCGCGTTCCCCGTCGGCGCCGATCAGGTAGGTGCGGCCGATCTCACCGTCGGCCAGGATCCGCCACACCGCGGCATTGTGATCGTCGACGTGGATCCAGTCCCGCACGTTGGCCCCGGCCCCGTACAGCTTCGCGCGGCGCCCGGTCAGCAGATTGGTGATCTGGCGGGGGATGAACTTCTCCACGTGCTGATACGGCCCATAGTTGTTGGAGCAGTTGGAGATTGTCGCCCGCACGCCGTAGGAGCGCACCCAGGCCCGCACCAGCAGATCGGCGGATGCCTTGGTCGACGAGTAGGGGCTCGACGGGTTGTACGGGGTGCTCTCGGTGAACCGGCCCGGATCGTCGAGCGCGAGGTCGCCGTAGACCTCGTCGGTCGAGACGTGGTGCAGCCGCGTCCCGTGCCGGCGTACCGCCTCCAGCACCGTGAAGGTGCCGATCACATTGGAGTGCAGGAACGGCGCCGGGTCGGCCAACGCGTTGTCGACGTGGGTCTCGGCGGCGAAGTG
This sequence comes from Mycolicibacterium diernhoferi, assembly GCF_019456655.1. Taxonomy (NCBI): domain Bacteria; kingdom Bacillati; phylum Actinomycetota; class Actinomycetes; order Mycobacteriales; family Mycobacteriaceae; genus Mycobacterium; species Mycolicibacterium diernhoferi. The sequence continues at coordinate 1,312,678 of NZ_CP080332.1, forward strand.
CACCACCGCGTCGGCCGCGCCGACGAGCGCGTCGACCACCGGGCCGTCGGTGATGTCCCCGGTGACCAGCCGGATCCGGTCGGCCACCGGGGCCAGCGCTTCCCGGCTGCCGGCGTAGGTGAACGCGTCGAGCACAGTCACGTCGACATCGGGATTCTCACGCAGCGTCAGGTGCACGAAGTTGGCGCCGATGAACCCGGCGCCACCGGTGACCAGCAGGCGCATGGGACAACCCTAGTGGTCTACCCCTTTGAGCCCCAGCGGGCCGGCCAGTTCGGTCAGCGTGGGAATCAGCTTGTCCGGGCCACCCAGCACCTGGATGGCCACGTGATCGGCGCCGGCGTCCAGATGCTCGTTGAGCCGCGCCGCGATCGCCGAGGCGCCCCCGTGCGCCACCACCGCGTCGATCAGCCGGTCGCTGCCCGGCTTGGCGATGTCCTCCTCGGTGAACCCGAGCCGGCGCCAGTTGTTCAGGTAGTTGCTCAGATTGAGGTAGAAGTCCACGGTCTCGCGGCCCACCGCGCGGGCCTGCTCGGCGGCATCCGGTGACGCGTCGGTGAGCACCACCTTGTGTTCGGGCGCCAGGAAGACGGTGTTGCCGATGAGGTTGCGCGCCTGCCCGGTGTGTTCCGGGGTGGTCAGGTAGGGGTGGGCGCCGGCACTGCGCGCGGCCGCCAGCTTGAGCACCTTGGGGCCGAGCGCGGCGACGACCCGCCTGCTGGTCGGCACCTTCTGCGCGTCGAGGGCGTCCAGGTATTCGACCAGCACGTCGTAGGGCTTGCGGTACTCCTCGGTGTGTTCGGGATGGCCGATCCCGATGCCGAGCAGGAAGCGGCCCGGGAACGCCTTCTCCACCCGGTGGTAGGCCTCGGCGACCTCTTCGGCCGGGGCCGTCCACACATTGATGATGCCGGTGGCGACCTGCAGATTCTCGGTGGCCTCCAACAGCGGTTCGACGTAGTTGAGGTCGCCGGCCGGCGAACCGCCCACCCAGATCGCGCGGTAGCCGAGCTGCTCGATCTCGGCGGCCTGTTCCGGCTTGGGGCTCCCGAAGATCCAGACGCCGAAGCGGCCGAGGTCGGGTTTGAGCGAGACAGCGTCGGTCATGGTGGTAGTCCTCGTTCCTGGGTAGTTCCGCGTTTCTGATTACTGCAGCCCGAGCGGGCCGGCCAGTTCGGCCAGTGCAGGCACCAGCTTGTCAGTACCCGTCAGGACCTGAACCGGAACGTGATCGGCGCCGGCGGTGAGATGTTCGCGCAGGCGCGCGGCGATCGCCTCGGTGCTGCCGTAGGCGACCACGGCGTCCACCAGCGCATCGCTGCCCGGCTTGGCCACATCCGCATCGGTGAACCCCAGCCGTTTCCAGTTGTTCAGATAGTTCGCCAGATCGAGGTAGACCTGCAGCGCCTTGCGGCCCACGGCGCGGGCCGCCTCGGCGTCGCTGGTCGGGACCACCTTGTGCTCCGGCGCCAGGAACGCGTCGGGCCCGATGAGGTCCCGCGCGGTGGCGGTGTGCTCCGGGGTGGTCAGGTAGGGGTGGGCGCCGGCGCTGCGGCGCGCCGCGAGTTTGAGCACCTGCGGGCCGAGCGCGGCGACCACCCGGCGGTCGGCCGGGACGCCGTAGCGGTCCAGCTCGGCGAGGTAGTCGGTGAGCGCGTCGTAGGGCTTCTTGTACTCGGTGTGCGCTTCGGGGTGGCCGACGCCGATCCCGAGCAGGAACCGGCCCGGGTACTCCTTGTCGATCCGGTGGAACGATTCGGCGACCGGCCCGGCCGCAGCGGTCCAGATGTTCACGATGCCCGTCGCGAGCGACAGGCTGTCGGTGGCGCCCAGGATGGGCTCGACCCACTCCAGCTCGGCCGGCGGTGAGCCGCCGGCCCAGATCGCCCCGTACCCGAGGGCCTCGATGTCGCGGAGTTGTTCCCGCGAGAGTTGTCGCCACTGGGCGTAGTGGCCGAAGACGCCGAACGTGCCCAAGTCTGGTTTCGTCACGTTTGCCTCAACGACGGCGGTGACGTGCGCATTCCGATCCGCGCACGCCGATCGGAACTATTCGGTGCCGGCGGCGGCGAGTTCACCCGGAGTCGGGGTGACCGGGGCGGGCGCGATCAACGGCAGGCAGACCGCGAACCGGGTATCACCCGGCTTGGACTGCACCGAGATGTTGCCGCCGTGCTTTTCCACCACGATCCGCCAGGCCAGGTCCAGGCCGAGCCCGGTGCCCTCGCCGAACGGCTTGGTGGTGAAGAACGGGGTGAAGATCCGGTCGATGATCTCCTCGGGGATGCCCGGGCCGTCATCGCAGATCTCGACCCGGATCGTGTGCTCGTTCTCCCGGGAAGTGCGCAGGGTCAGCGTGCCCTCCCCGTCCATCGCCTGGATCGCGTTGTCGATGATATTGGTCCAGACCTGGTTGAGATCACCTGGGTAGCACTGCAATTCAGGCAGCGTCTTGTCCAGCTCCTTGACGATGGACACCGGCTTGCCCTTGCCGGGGCCGCCGATCTTGTCGCCGAACATCATGATCGTGCTGCGCAGCAGTTCGTGCACGTCGGCGCTGCCGTAGGTGCCGCGGTCCATCTGCGAGTACTGCTTGGCGCCGGCCAGCAGGGCGGAGATCCGCTTGCTGGCCTCGGCGATCTCGTTCATCCTCAGTTCGTTGTCGATGGTGTACTTCAGCCAGCCGATGGCGCTCTGCAGCGACGCCGTCGCGTCGACCTCGTCGACGGAGGCGTGTACCTTCTCCAGCCAGTCGGTATCGAGGCCGGCCTCGACGAATGTCGGCGCGTAGTCCCAGGCCAACGCGATGCCGTGGTCCTCCAGCCAGTCGCCGATCGCGTCCTCGCGGTCGGAGGCCTCCAGCGCGGTGAGTTCGACATCGCGGTTCTTGGCCACCTGCTCGGCGACATCGTCCTGGATGCGGATCAGCACGCACATCCCCTCGGGGGAGAACTTCCCGTCGGCCAGCATGGCCAGCTTGTGCCGCATCTTGCCGACCGTCTCGCGCAGATCGGCGACGGCCCGGGCGGTGGCGGCGGCGGGATTGTTGAGCTGATGGGTGAGCCCGGCGGTGATGGTGCCCAACGCCAGCAACTTCTCCCGCTGCCCGATGATCTGGCTCTGCCTGCGGCCGCCGACGAGATGACCTTCGAGCAGGTGCACCGCCATCGGGAACTGGGTGCGCATGAACTCGGCGAAGTCCTTGGCCTCGAGCACGAAGCAGCGCGACGGCCGGGTCAGCTGCACCGAGGCCTGATAGCTCTGTTCCTCACCGGGGATGTAGGCGGACCACGCGCCGAAGTACACGCCGCGCTGGGAGGTGCGGTTGGTCTGGATGTCGACGCCGCCGGACCGCTTCGACATGATCAATTCGCCGTCGATCATGACGTAGAAGCAGGTGGCGGGCTCGCCCTCCTGGCACAGCGGGCCGGCCGGGAACGTCTCGATGTGCCCGGCCTCGCAGAGGATGTCGAGCTGGTCGTCGGCGAGATGCTCGAACAGGAACAGCGTCCGCAGCTCTTCGCGGACGCACTGCTCGCCGTCGTCTGTGACCTCGCCGTTGCTGGAACCCATGTGTCCCTCTTCCCGCGTCGTCCTGCGTCGTTCTAGGTCTCGGCCAGATACCGGTGCACCAACATCACCGCCATCGACCCCTCGCCGACGGCGGCGGCCACCCGCTTGGCCGACTCCGAGCGCACATCCCCGGCGACGAACACCCCCGGAACGCTGGTTTCCAGGTGGTGGGGCGGACGGTCCAGCGTCCACCCGACCTTGTCGCGCAGATCAGGCCCCGACAAGATGAAGCCGTGATCGTCGCGGGCTATTCCCGCCTCCTCCAGCCATTGGGTGCGCGGGACGGCCCCGATGAAGCAGCACATCCGGTCGCAGCGGACCGATTCGGTCTCCCCGGTCCGCTTGTTCAGCAGGGTCAGTCCGGCCAGATGGCCGTCCTCGGCGGTGGTGTCGACGACCTCGGTGCAGGTCTTCACCGTGATGTTCGGGGTCTGGACGATCCGGTCCACCAGGTACTGCGACATCCCGGCCTCGATCGACTGCCCGCGGATCAGCATGGTCACCGACTTCGCGGTCTGCGACATGTACATCGCGGCCTGGCCCGCCGAGTTGGCGCCGCCGACGATGAAGACGTCCTCACCGGCGCACTCGGCGTTGTCCGAGACCGAGGCGCCGTAGTAGACGCCGCGGCCGATGAAGTTCTCGTCAGGGCTGCCGGGATCGTTCCAGCAGCCGGCGATCTCCAGCTGTCGGTAGTCCACCCCGGTGGCGAGGATGACCGCCCGCGCCCCGATGGTCGCGTCCCCGTTGAGGTGGATGGTGTGCGCGGCGCCGATGCCGCCGGCCTTGAGTCGGCCCGCCTCCTGGGTGGTGATCACTTCGGCGCCGAAGCGTTCGGCCTGCCGGCGCGCCGTCGTGGTCAGCGCGGCACCGCCGACACCGTTCTCGAATCCGAGGTAGTTCTCGATCTTCGAACTGCGCCCGGCCTGGCCGCCGGTGGTGGCCTTCTCGATCAGCACGGTCTTGAGGCCCTCGGAGGCGCCGTACACCGCGGCCGCCAGGCCGGCGGGCCCACCGCCGATGACGGCCAGGTCGTACATCTCCAGCTGCGGGCTGGTGGACAGGCCGAGCAGCGCGGCCAGTTCGGCGTCGGTCGGCGCGACCAGCCGCTCGCCCTTCTCGGTGATGACGACGGGCAGCCGGCTGTCGTCGAGGCCGGCGGCTTCGAGCAGTTGGGCGCCCTTGGGTTCGTCGGCGTTGACGCTGCGGAACGAGTACTGGTTGCGCGCCAGGAACTGGCGGACCTCCCAGGACCGGTCGTTGTACCGGTGCCCGATGACCTTGGTGTAGGGCATGCCGCGGTCCCCGACGGCGCGCCATTCCTCCAGCAGCCCGTCGATGACGGGGTAGAGCTTCTCCTCCGGCGGGTCCCACGGCTTGAGCAGATAGTGGTCCAGGTCGACGACGTTGATGGCGTCGATCGCGGCGGTGGTGTCGGCGTAGGCGGTCAGCAGCACCCGGCGCGCCAGCGGGAAGACGTCCATCGCCTTCTCCAGGAATTCGATGCCGCTCATCTGCGGCATCCGGTAGTCGGCGACCAGCACCGCCACGGTGTCGCCGCGCAGCTTCAGTTCCTTGAGCGCGTCGATGGCGTCGGCACCGGATTCGGCGCGGATGATGCGATATCGCTCCCCGTAATGGCGGCGCAGATCGCGCGCGACCGCGCGCGACACCGCGGGATCGTCGTCCACGGTGAGAATGGCTGGCAGGCGAGGCTGGTGATCGGATCCGGGCATCGCTACCAGTATGCGCCCGTCGTCGAGCGGATTTGCGGCTCAGGTGGGATGAACCGGCGACTGGGGCCGCGCAACGATGACCGCGGTCCGCGCGGATTGCGCCACCGTGCGGCTGACCGATCCCAGAAGCATGCCGGCGAAACCGCCGCGGCCGTGGCTGCCGACCACCACCAGTTGCGCCGTTTCTGCTTGCACAAGCAACTGCTGGGCCGGGCTGTCGCGGACCACCTCCCGCCGAACGGGCACGTCGGGGTAGCGCTCCTGCCATCCGGCCAGACGTTCGGACAGCACCTCCTCGGCCTGCGGCCGAAACGTCGTCCACTCCTCGGCGGGGTACGCGTACACCGTCACGTCGTTCCACGCATGTACCGCGATCAGTTCCACCGCGCGCCGCGAGGCCTCGTCGAAAGCGATCGCCACCGCGGCCTCCGAGGCGGGTGACCCGTCGATGCCCACCACGACGGGGGCTCGCTCGGACTGCATCTGCGGCTGCGCCTTCGGGTGGATCACCGCGACCGGGCACTCGGCATGGTCGAGCACTCCGGAGCTGACCGAACCGAGCAGGGCGCGCCCGATGCGACCGAGCCCCCGGCTGCCCACCACGAGCATCTGCGCATCCCTGGACAGGTCGACCATCGCCGACACCGGGTTGCCCTCACAGACCTGTTCGCGAATCGGGATCGATTCGGCGCCGGTCGCCACCTGTGCAGCGATCATCGTTGCCCGGCTGAGGAACTCGCGACCGCGCTGTGCGGCCCGCTCCTTCAGGTCGTCGGCGACCGACATCTCGTACAAGGTGTGGACCGTAGTGCCCGGCAGCACGTGGACGAGGGTCAACCCGACCTTGTGCAGCACCGCTTCGGCGGCCGCCCAGTCGACGGCCGCCTCCGATTCCGGTGAGCCGTCGACTCCGACCACGATGCCGTTACCTGACGTCATATCAACTCCTCGAACGCCGCCTGACCATGAGTCGACCCGAATCGACCGTAGAGCACCTCCGCGGATCTGTGAGGGCTTTGGTCACCGCGCGCAGAGCCCAACGACCCGACGTGGGGTGGCGGGGCATCGCATAACCTTGATGAGCAGTCCGAGTAGCCGCCGAGGAGGGCCATGGCCGCCGCGACATGGGGTCGGCGTGCCATGCCGGGTCTGGCGAACTTCCAGGGCTACCGCAGAGATGTGCTGCGCGGGGACGTGCTGGGCGGGCTCACCGTGTCGGCGTATCTGGTGCCCCAGGCCCTCGCATACGCCACCCTGGCCGGCCTGCCGCCGGCGGCGGGTCTGTGGGCGGCGTTGCCGCCGTTGGTGATCTACGCGATCCTCGGGTCGTCGCGCCAACTCTCGATCGGCCCGGAATCCACCACGGCGCTGATGACGGCGGCCGTGCTGGGATCGACGATCGCCGGTGGCGACCCCGCACGTTACGCGGCGTACGCCGCGACGTTGGCCGTCCTCGTCGGCGCGATCTGCCTTGTTGCCGGGTTGCTCAGGCTCGGCTTCCTCGCGAACCTCCTGTCGCGGCCCGTGCTCGTCGGGTACCTGGCCGGAATCGCCGCCATGATGGTGGCAAGTCAGCTCGGTCGGCTGGCGGGAGTGTCGGTGTCGGGTCAGTCCGTGGATGCGCAACTACGGTCCTTTGCGACCGAACTTCCGCACTGGCATTGGCCCACAGTACTTCTCAGTGCGGCGATCATGGCCTTGATCTTCGCGCTGGACCGGTGGGCGCCTCGAGTACCGGGACCACTCATCGGGGTGTTGGCGGCCTCCGCGTTGATGGCGTTGTTCGCACACTCATGGCAGGACATCGCCGTTGTCGGCGCGGTACCGTCCGGGCTTCCGCTCCCGGGCTGGCCGATCGTGTCGGGTGAGGAGGTGCGGGCGCTCATCGTTCCGGCGATGGGTATCGCCGTGGTCGCGTTCTCGGACAATGTGCTTACCGCGAGGGCATTCGCGTCCCGAACCGGAGCCGACGTCGACCCGCAGGCCGAACTTCGTGCACTCGGCGCCTGCAATCTCGTCGTCGGTGTGTTCCGTGGGTTTCCGATCAGCTCGAGCGGTAGCCGCACTGCGCTGGCGGATGCGGCCGGGGCGCGTACGCAGGTGTACTCACTCGTGGTTTTCGCGGTGGTGGCCGCCGCACTGCTGTTCGGCGGCGGAATCATGGCCGGCATCCCGTCGGCCGCCCTCGGGGCACTCGTGGTGTTCGCAGCGACCAAACTGGTCGATGTCGGGGAATTCCGCCGATTGGCCCGGTTCCGCCGTAGCGAACTGTATCTCGCGCTGGCGACCACCGCGGCCGTCCTGCTGTTCGGGGTGCTCTACGGCGTGCTGGTGGCGGTCGCGCTGTCGGTGGCCGATCTGCTGCACCGCCTCGCGCATGCGCACGACAGCGTGCAAGGCATCGTGCCCGGACTGGCCGGCATGCACGACGTCGACGACTATCCCGCGGCGAAGGTGATCCCGGGTCTGGTGGTGTACCGCTATGACGCCCCGTTGTTCTTCGCCAACGCCGCGGACTTTCACCGTCGGGCGCTCGCTGCACTGGATCAGGCTCCGGCACCGGTGCACTGGTTCGTGCTGAACGCGGAGTCCAACGTCGAGATCGATGTCACCGCCCTGGACGCGCTCGAGCAGCTCCGCAGGGACTGCGAGCGCCGCGGAGTCGTGTTCGTCATGGCGCGGGTGAAGCAGGATCTGCGCGACGCGCTGGCCGCCGGCGGTCTACTCGACAAGATCGGTGCAGAGCGCATCTATCTGACCTTGCCCACGGCCGTCGCCGCCTATCGCGCCGAGTTCTCCGGCGATCAGGACGGATAACGGCACAGCACGCCGGGCTGCCGGCGTCGGCCTGCCCGCCGCGCTATACCCCGCAGCATCTTCTGCTCCATGACGAAGTGTGGAAGGTCGAACCAGAAGTGACCCACGGCGCCACCACTACCGCGGGCCAGCAATCTCGTCCCGTCGACATCGCGGCGGAGAATGAATGACCAGCAGCCGGAGGCCTTTTGGCCGCACTGCACGCGTTCATAGTCTGCCGGGTTCACCAATACCAGGTGTGAACACTGTTTGACCGCCGCCACGATCTGGCGCGCGTCCGGGCCGTATCTGCGCGCCAGCCAGACGGTGTCGCCGACCCGTAACTTCTGCCATTCCGGGTGGACGGTGTCGGCATTGTGGATGTCGGCGCCGACCGCCCGCTCCAGAAGCGAGTAGCTGTAGAAGCCGCCCCGGTCTTCGCCGATCTGGATCAACCACGGCCACACGGCGGCACGGGATGCGGCGATGCTCACCGCGCGGGTCGTCCTCGGCGCCTCCGGGCTGACCAGCTCATCACCCGGCAGTACCGCTGCGAGCTCGTCCGGACGGGCGCCCCAGGTGTGAATCCACGGCCGCACGTGCGCGCGATACAGTGCGGCGATGCCGACGGCCGCCGACATGGCCGCCACCACGTTGTGCTGCCGCCCCATCGTGACTTCTGTTTTTCGGTTGCCCGGCCCGCACGGTCCGGGGCGGCGACTGTCCGCCCCGGAAACCCCCGTCCACGTGTCAGCCGGCGCGTTCCACCGCGATGTGCTTCTCCGGGGACTTGGGTTCCTTGAGCGGCACCGAGACGGTGAGGACGCCCTTCTCACAGTGTGCCTTGATGTGGTCCTCGTCCGCTCCGGACGGCAGCGCCACCGTACGGGTGAAAGAGCCGTAGGAGAATTCGGAATGACCATTGGTCTCCTTCTTCTCGCTCCGTTCGGCCTTGATCGTCAACATCCCGTTTCGGACCGTGATGTCGACGTCCTTGTCCGGATCGACGCCGGGAATCTCGGCCTTCAACTCGTACTTGCCATCGCGGATGTCGTCCTCGACCTTGATGGGGTGCCCACCGAAGATCGGTCGCAGGTTCGCCCATGAGGGAAGTCCTGGGAAGATGTCCGACATCTCCGGCCATGACGACCGATGATGTTGCTGCACAGCGACGTTACTCATTGTGGTCTCCTCGTTGTTCTCGGTTGGTGCCGTCTCTGAATCCGATCACCCGGGCGGTGGTCCCCACTAGGGGCGGAAGTCCCCGCCATCAGGGTCGTTCGTCGCGCGAACGTGAAACCCCGGCGAAGAGGACCTTCGGCCCTAACGGAGTCGACCGCAGTCGAGATACCACAGTCACCATGACCGACGGAGTTGGCGTTTCGCCCGCAGCGGATCTCGATATCACGATGCGCGGGAGCTTCCCCGGCGCTGTCGAGTACGCGAATATCAAGATCGGCGGACTCGGGCGATCCACCCGCCACCCGATCACCAACGCCCGACTCCGGCTGACTCAGCGAGACCGCGGTCCCGCCGAAACGGCGGTCGTCGGTCAGGTCAATCTCGACTTCCTGGGACGTCATATTCGGGTGCAGGTCGCCGCGGCCACCGCTCGGGAGGCGATCGACAAGTTGGAGGAACGGACGCGGCGCCGGCTCGAACAGGTGCGCGAGCGTCGGGAACCTCGACGCGGGCCGGCCGGCGCGCCACCGTGGCGTCAGGCCCGGGCGTTGGGTCCCGGGTCCGGGCCGAACGCCGGCAGGTCCCGAATCAGCCGGCGCAAATCCTATGCGATGGCCCCGTGCACGGTCGATGAAGCACTGGCCGAAATGGATCTGCTCGACTACGACTTCCATCTCTTCAACGAGATCGGCAGCGGCACAGCCGCCGTCGCGTACCGAAGCGGCCCGACAGGTCTGCGGGTCGCGCTCGTCGCCCCGGACCTCAGCAGTGCGGTGGCGCCCTTCGAACGGCCGGTCACGATCAGCCCGCACCCGGTGCCCTGTCTGCGTGAGGACGCCGCTGTGCGGCGGATGGCGCTGATGGATCTGCCGTTCCTGTTCTACATCGACGCGGCGCTGGGCCGCGCAAGCGTCCTCTACCGGCGCCTCGACGGCGACCTCGCGGTGATCACACCCGCCGGGTAGGGCGGCGCTGCCGAGGAAGGGCCTTTCGTCGGCGAACGAGGGGACCTACGCCTCACGAAACGCAGCGGGCTGCCGATCTACGGTCGGGTCGCAGCCACCGCCGCGACCGGCAGTGCGCAACCCGAATGGAGGCCCGATGACTTTTCAATCGACGACGAACTTGAACGGCATTGTGGCGGCTGTCGACGGGTCACCGACCTCGGACTCCGCGGCGGCATGGGCTGCCCGGGAGGCGGCACGTCGCGACGTGCTGCTCACGCTCGTGTATGTGAAGCCTTCCGACGAGGTCGGCCCCTGGTTGGACCTGCCGATCTCATCGGAGTACCTGCAGGAACGTGATCGGCTGGCCGAAGAGGTGATCGAGGGCTCGCACCGGCACATCGCAACCGTCCTGTCCGGAACCCGGGACGTACGGACCAACAAGCTCGTTCTCGACGGCCCGAAATTGCCCGTTCTGATCGACCTTTCGAAGGATGCAGACCTGATGGTGGTCGGCTGTCGCGGGCTCGGCGGACTGGCGCGTCTGCTGTTGGGTTCAACCAGCTCGGCATTGGTCCACCACTCGCACAGCCCGGTGGCAGTGATCCATGACGAGAACTCGGTGGCGGAGCTTGAGGCGACGGCACCCGTGGTGGTCGGGGTGGACGCCATGCCGGCCTCGGAGTTGGCCGTTGCCATCGCATTCGACGAAGCATCAAGGCGGGGCGTCGAACTCATCGCGGTGCACACCTGGATGAACAGCGCAGATTTCTATGTCGACGTCGCCTACGAAGACCTTGCGGTCCAGGCCGAAGAGGAGTTGGCGCAGCGCCTGGCCGGATGGTCCGAACGCTACCCGGACGTGGTGGTCCGCCGCGTGGTGGGACGTGACAATCCGGCTCACCGGCTCATCGCCGAGTCGCATCGGGCGCAGCTTCTGGTGGTCGGCAGTCACGGTCGGGGCGGCTTCGCGGGCCAGCTTCTGGGTTCGGTGAGCTGGACCGTGGTGCAGGCCGCCACCATACCGGTCATAGTCGCCCGGCAAGGATGAGGCGGTTCGGCCGGTAATCATGGGACTTTTGTCCCTGCGGTAGCGGCTCGGCGGTGCCGAGAATCGTTGATATGCAGACCTTCGCGTTCAATCTCGGCGCCCGGTTTCGGTGCCTGCTGGGGACCAACCCCTTGGTTCGGACCTCCGACCGGGTCCAGGCGACGGCAGAACTGTTGATCGCGGCACTCGCACTGCTCACCGTTGCGATCGCGGCAGCGGTCGCAACGGCTGTGCATGACGACGCCGCTCATGAACTCGCCGCGCAACGCCTGGTCCGTCAGCAGATTTTCGCGACGGTGTCGGCCGACAGTCAGGACACGTCGCAACCATTCGCCGAGTCGTCGGTCACCGAGATCCGCTGGGAGTTCGGCGGTAAGGCGCACACCGATACCATTCGCACCGAGCGACTCAGGGCGGGCGACCGGCTCACCGTGTGGGTGGATGCCGAGGGTGAGCGCACCCTGGCGGTCCCGTCGGACGCGGATGCGGCGATCCTGGCGATCGTCACCGCACTGGCAGTGTGGACCGCGGTGCTGACGCCTGCGGCTGTGCTGTTGCTGTGGCTGCGCAACAGTCTGAACCGTGCGCGGTCCACGGCATGGGATCGTGAACTCGATGGTCTTGCCGATGGCGGTGGGAGAAAGGACAATTCACCCTGATCGAGTTGCCCGGACACCGTGGCGCTCACGGGTTCAGGCGCGGATCACGGCCACCGGTGCCCGGGCCGATTCGGCGACCGAGGTACTGACCGAGCCGAGCAACATACCCGAGATGCCCCCGCGGCCACGGCTGCCGACCACGACGAGCTGGGACTGGTTGGACTCGTCGATCAGCCAGCGAGCGGGCTTGTCGCAGACAACTCGTCTCCGGATGGTGACATCGGGATAGCGTTCCTGCCACCCGGCGAGGCGTTCCGCGAGCACCTCGTGTCCCTGCTCTTCGAACTGGTGCCAATCCATGCCCAGGAAGGGGAAGACCGCCACATCGCTCCAGGCGTGCAGGGCGACGAGGTCTACTCCACGGCGCGACGCTTCGTCGAAGGCAAAGGCCGTTGCCGCCTCCGAGGCCGGCGAGCCGTCGATCCCGAGGACCACGGGCAGGCCGCGGTCGGTGCTACGGACCACGCCTTCTCTGACGAGCACCACCGGACACCCTGCGTGGTGCAGCAGAGCGCGGCTGACCGAGCCCAGCACGGCGGCGCCGACCGGACCGAGGCCGCGGCTGCCCAGCACAATCAGGTCGGCGTCGGCCGACGCCGCGGTCAGCTCGGCCACCGGGCCGCCATGACGACGCTCGACGCGGACGTCCGGCGGCGACCCCGGTACCGCGGTACGCAGGGTGTCCAGTGTGCGCGCGATGACGTTGTCGGCGTGGTCTTCCTGCCACACTTGATAATCCGACAGCACCGCTTCGATCGACCAGCTGGCGATGATCGGCGACACGACGTGCATCAGGGTGACCGGACGGTGTCTCAGCACGGCCTCGTCGGCCGCCCACCGGACCGCAGCATGTGATTCCGGGGATCCATCGATTCCGACGAGAATTCCCAGGCCGGCTGGTGAGGTCATCTGGCGTTCCTTTGCAGTGGCTACTGAACGGGGTGACGCGTACACCGCGCGCACCGGTGCTCCCTAGACACTAGGGCGCTGCCGGCGTGATCTCAGGAGTCCTTGGTTCGTCGAACTAGGGACTTTGTGCCTCAGAACCGGGCGGTGTGGGCTCCTACAGTCGAGTGATGACCGACACCCACACCATGGTCGTGCTGTCCGTTTCGGACTGCTGGGATCTGCTGGCAGGCACTGCACTTGGCAGGCTGGTCACGACGGTCGACGGCGTTCCGGCGATCTTCCCGGTGAACTACACCGTGCAGGATCGGACGGTTCTGTTCCGAACGGCGCAGGGCACCAAGCTGGTCAGTGCGGCGATCAACAACAACGTCCTGTTCGAAGCGGACGGGTACAGCCTCAGCGAGGGCTGGAGCGTCATCGTCGCCGGGGTGGCGCGATCGGTACGCAGCGAGGAAGACATCGCCGAGGCCGAGCGGGCCGGGTTGATTTCCTGGACCGACTCGGAAAAGGAGCATTTCGTCCGGATCCACCCGCGCGGTGTCACCGGCCGGCGGTTCCGGTTCCGTGCCCAGCCGGGCACGGGGACGCCTGCCGAGGATCCGATTCTGGGCTGACCGATTCACCTGCGGAGTCAGCGATGACAACAGCGCGAGCGCGCCACCGAGACCCCTCCGGGCGGGTCTTCCGGGGTCGGGGCGAGGCCGGCCGCGTCCTGGCGGGAAAGCTCGGTGACCACCGCGGACGATCCGGTCTGGTGGCACCCGAAACGTATCCCAGCGGGCTGTGAACCCGCCCGCCATCGTCACCGTGACGATGAACCCCGCACTCGACCTCACCGCCGATGCCGACGAGGTCCGGCCGACCGAGAAGATCCGCTGTCACGGCGAGAGATATGACGCCGGCGGCGGCGGCATCAACGTCGCGCGGTTTGCCCAGGTTCTGGGAGTGCCCAGCGCTGCGGTGTTCACCACCGGCGGGAGCACCGGGGCGCGCCTGGCCGGCCTCGTGGCCACATCCGGGGTCCGCTGTACGCCGATCGGGATCCGGGGTACGACACGCGAGAATTTCACGGTCAACGACCGCGCCTCGGGCAAGCAGTTCCGGTTCGTGCTGGCCGGGCCTTCCCTCGACGACGACGAGCAGACACAATGCCTGGCCGCCGTGGCGCAGGTCGCCGCGTCGGCTCGCTACATCGTCGCGAGCGGCAGTTTGCCGCCCGGCGCATCGCCCGACTTCTACCAGCAGGTGGCCGACGTCTGTGCCGCAGCCGGCGTGCCCCTGATCCTCGATACCTCCGGGGGTGGTCTGACCCACGTCACCTCGGGGGTGTTCCTGCTGAAGCCGAGCCTGCGGGAGCTCCGCGAATGCAGCGGTCGAACGTTGGGCACCGAAGTGGAGCAGGTGCAGGCCGCCCGGGAACTGATCGACCGCGGAGTCGCGCAGACGGTGCTCGTATCGCTCGGGGCCCACGGTGCGCTGCTGGTGACGGCTTCGGAGAGCATTCGTTTCCCGGCCGTCCGGGTGGCGGCGGTCAGCGGTGTCGGTGCCGGCGACGCAATGGTCGCGGGGCTGACCGTCGGGCTGGTGCGAGGCTGGGGACTGACCCGCTGCGTCCAACTCGGAATAGCCGCTGCGACAGCAAAGCTGCAAACACCGGGAACGTCGGCATACGAGAGTGCGGAGGTGCAGCGCTATTTCGCGGCGTTGTCCGCGGAGCGGGAATTCTCGATCCGTAATTTACGCTGACGCTGCACACAGCGGCCGATCCGGTGCCACCATGGGTGGTGTGGTTGGGGGTGGCCGAGACGCCGAAATGGGCATGCGTCCGTTGCGGGAAACGCTGTCTCAGTTGCGGCTGCGCGAGCTCTTGGGCGAGGTGCAGGATCGGGTGGAGCGGATCGCTGAAACGCGTGACCGGCTCGACGGGTTGCTCGAGTCGATGTTGGCCGTGACATCCGGCCTGGAGCTCGACGAGACCCTGCGCACCATCGTCAGAACCGCGATCGACCTGGTAGACGCCCGCTACGGCGCACTGGGCATCCGCGGGTACGATCACGAACTCGTCGAGTTCATCTACCACGGCATCGACGAGCCGACCCGGCGGCAGATCGGACGCCTCCCGGAGGGGCTCGGCGTCCTCGGGGTGCTCATCGACGACCCCAAACCCATCCGGCTGGACAACATCTCACGCCATCCCGACTCGGTGGGCTTCCCGGCGCACCATCCGCCCATGCGGACCTTCCTCGGAGTGCCGATACGCATCCGTGACGAGGTGTTCGGCAACCTCTATCTCACCGAGAAGACCAGTGGGCAGCCCTTCACCGACGACGACGAGGTGCTGGTCCAGGCATTGGCCGCGGCAGCGGGAATCGCCATCGACAACGCGCGGCTCTACAAACAATCCACCGTCAGGCAGTCCTGGATCGAGGCCACCCGCGACATCGGTACCGAGATGCTCTCCGGCGCCGATCCGTCGCTGGTGTTCAGCCTGATGGTCGACAAGGCGCGAACCCTCAGTGGGGCCTGGGTGACCCTGGTTGCGGTGCGTGCCGATCTCGACGAACCCGCCGACCCGGTCGACGAACTGGTGGTGGTGGCGGCGGCCGGTGACGGACCGGAGGCGAACCTGGCCGTTATCGCTGCCGAGGACACATTCATCGGCGACGTCGTCTCGACCCGGAAGGCGCGGCGTTTCGAGAGCCTCGAGCTCGTCGACGACGGTTCGGTCGGGGGCCCGGCACTCGTCCTGCCGATCTGCGCCACGGGCTCATCCACGGCCGGGGTGCTGGTGGCACTGCGGGCGCCCGGGCAGCCCGAATTCACCGACGATGAACTGGACACCATGGCGTCGTTCGTCGCGCAGGCGACCCTGGCCTGGCAATTGGCGACCAGCCAGAGTCAGCTGCGCGAACTGGACATCCTCACCGATCGTGACCGGATCGCGCGGGACCTCCACGATCATGTGATTCAGCGGCTGTTCGCGGTGGGACTCGCGGTGCAGGGGACCATCCCGCGCGTCCGTGCCCCCGACGTTGCGCAGCGATTGTCGAATTGTGTCGACGATCTGCAGCAGGTGATCCACGAAATCCGGACCGCGATCTTCGATTTGCACGGCCACCATCACGATGGCAAGGGGTTTCGACAGCGGCTCGACGAAGCGATCGCGGGCTTCGCGACGTCGGATCTGCACATCACCGTCAAGTTCTCGGGCCCGTTGTCTGTGGTCAGCTCGAGCGTGGCCGACCACGCGGAGGCGGTGGTGCGCGAAGCCGTCAGCAATGCGGTCCGCCATGCACACGCGACGAAGTTGTCGGTCAGTGTCACCGCCGCCGACGAGTTGTGCATCGAGGTGCGCGATGACGGCTGTGGTCTACCCGCCGGGGTTCGGACCAGCGGTCTGACAAACCTGGCGCAGCGGGCCGAGGACGTCGGTGGGACCTTCTCGGCGGAGCCCGTGACCACCGGCGGCACGTTGCTGCGGTGGTGTGCGCCGATTTAGGGAGCTCTCACCGGGCGGTGACGGCGGCGGCCGGGACGCGATGCGCCACCACGACGGCAATCTCCGCCGTACAGGCGTGTCCGATTCGGTCGATGGTGGTGGCGACATCGGTGGCTCTGTCGCCGTCGAGCATGATCAACCCGCCGAGGTCGGGACTGGCGTGCAGGAACCGCGCCAGGTCGTGGTCCGTCGCGACGGGGTAGATGTGAACGTCCGGACACCGGTGCCGCCATTCCGACGCCAGACGGCTCACGTCGTCAACGCAGGTCTTGTCGTTTCCGGAGTCGGTCCACACCGCCAGAATCGCCCACCCCCGCTGCCTCGCCTCGGACGCGGCCTCGGCGAGCAGGCTGTCGTTGTCGCGGGAGCCGGCGTCCACCGGCGTGATGATCCATTTCGATTGAGGTTCGGCGGGCGTGTGGACCGGACGGCGGACGATCGCCACCGGGCAGGTCGCCTTGGTGGCGACGAGGGTCGCCGTGGAACCCATCAAGGTGATCCCGATGCGGTTCATCCCGGTCCACCCGACACAGATCATGTCGGTGCTCTCCGATTCGGCGAGGAGAACACCGGCCGGAGAGCCCTGCGCGATGGTCGTCGTGACCCGCACCCCGCAACCGCATTCGTCGATCCGCTCGCCGGTGGTCCGCAAGATGCGTTTGGCCGTGGCTACGGCGGTTTCGTACTCACTGGCCGACAACATCCCGGTCAGGTCGGTTCTGATCACGTAGATCAGACGCAGTGGCGCGCTGCGTCGCAGCGCTTCGTCGATCGCCCAGAGCGCGGCATGTTCAGCTTGCTCGGAACCGTCGATCCCGACGATGACCTGCGTGCTCTCCGTCTCAGGCATGTCGGCGCCCTTCGTAGGAGGAATCGAGAGTTCTCAGGTTAGGCAGCCGCCCCGCGCGATGGGCGGGGCCAACGGTCACCTCTCTGCGGGCGAAGGTCCATTGTGGGATGGGCGTGCATGTGCTGCCTGCGTGTCGGCGCGCGCATCCGCGGGATCGCCGGCTTCGACGAGGTGCTCGCGGTGGGTGGTCGGGGTGTTCACCCTGATCGGCGGCCCCGGCCGACACCTACCGCCGACACGAGTCACCGCCCGTGAGATCCTCTCCGGCACAGATCATCACCTCATGGCGTCACGTTCGATGACAACCTCGGGTCCATCACGGACCAACGACCCCCAAGGCCGGGACCTCAGTCCCTACCTGCGGCCCATCGGTGGTGGTCGAATCGAGTTGGTGATGACCACCAGTCTGCTGCCGACCTGAGGGGATCGCTCATGACCGAGGATGAGGACAGCGTCCGCAAGGACTGGACCGTGCAGATCGCGATCGACGAGTATGACGGCCGTACCCGGGCGACCGCCACGTTGCGCGGGCGCGGCCAGGAGACCACCGGGATCGGGCTGGCGCGGTGCAATCCCGCCGACGCTGACATTGCCGACATCGGCGACGAACTCGCCGTCGCCCGGGCGCTGGCGGCGCTGGTCCAGCAACTGCGGACCAGCACGGTTCACGACATCGAGGAATCCACCCATCAGCCGGTGACCGCCTTGCGCTGAGCCGCAACGGTGTACGCGATCCGGTGAGAACCAGCCGACGAAATGGGGCACTCCATGAAGATGCCGGGTGACCGTCCCGCCGGGACACCGGACAGCGAGGAAAACCGCTCTCCCGGTGGAGCTCCCGGCGTCCTCGTCGGCATCGACGGATCTGCCTCGTCGACATCGGCGGTGCGGTGGGCAGCACGGGAGGCCATGCTGCGCAAGCTTCCCCTGCAGATCGTGCACGTGATGAAGTGGCCGTCCGGGCCCATCTGGTCCGAAGTGCTCGCCACGCCGGACATCGCCGCGGATCTGACACGAAACGGTGAGGCGGTCCTGCGCGCCGCACACCAGGTCGCCGAGGAGGTGATCGGTGGCGCCGTCGAGATTCGGGTCGACGACGTCGTGGCCGCCGACAGCATCGTGGGCGTGCTGGTCGACTGTTCCCGATCGGCGCGGATGGTCGTCGTCGGCCGCCGAGGCATGGGGGCGGTCAGTCGCTGGTTGCTGGGTTCTGTCACCTCTGCGCTCATCCGGCACGCCCGCAGCCCGGTCGTGGTGGTCCACGATGAGGACGCAGAATCGTTGCCCGCGGCCGGCACCGCGCCTGTCGTCGTCGGTCTGGACGGATCCCCGGCCTCGGAGAACGCACTCGCCTTCGCGTTCGACGAAGCGTCCTGGCGAGCAGCGCCGCTGGTGGTGGTGCACGCGTGGGGTGACGCCGACGGCGAGCCGCTGCCGGGCTCCCAATGGGAGCGGCTGCGAGTTCTGGCCGAGGAGCGGGTGGCCGAGCGACTCGCGGGCTGGGGCGAACAGTATCCGGATGTCCTCGTCCACCGCGACGTTGTTCTCGACCGTCCGGCGCACCACCTGCTGCAACAATCGCGGACCGCGCAGCTGACGGTCGTGGGTAGCCGCGGGCGGGGCGGCTTCAAGGGCCTGCTGCTGGGGTCGGTCGGCAAGAGCGTTGTCGAGGGCGCACAGACACCCGTCGTCGTGGTCCCACCGGATGGCAGCCGCGGCCCGGAGAATCGGATGGAAAGGAATCGCTCATGAAAGCCAATGTCGGTGACTGGCTGGTGATCAAGGGTTCGGTGGTGGACAGACCGGATCGACGCGGAATGATCACCGAGGTGCATTCGTCGGACGGGGCACCGCCCTATGTGGTGCGATGGCTCGACACCGATCACGTCACCACGGTGTTCCCGGGACCGGATGCGATCGTGGTGTCGGCGCAAGAACAGAGGGACGCCGACGAGCGTGCCCGGCACAGATTCGGTGTGGTCCAGTCGGCGATCAAACGCAACCAGGGGACCGATGAGCGGACCTAACTCCGGGTAGGACCACGCACCACCATCACCGGCGCCTCGGCCTCTCGGGCCACCCGTGTGCTGACCGATCCCAGCAGCAGACCGGCGAATCCACCGCGGCCATGGCTGCCCACCACGACGAGTTGTGCCTGCTGAGAATTCTCGATCAGAGACCGTGCCGGCTGGTCACCGACGACCCGGCGGTGCACAGTCACATCGGGGTACCGCTCGTGCCATCCGGCCAGTCGTTCACCGAGCACCTCGTGCCCCTGATCCTCGTACGCACGCCAGTTCGCGCCCAGCGCCGGGAAGACATCGACATCACTCCATGCATGCAGGGCAACAAGATCCACCCGTCTGCGTTCGGCTTCGTCGAAGGCGAACGCGATCGCCTCCTCCGATGCGGGCGATCCGTCGATCCCGACCAGGATGGGGGAGATGTAGTCGACCGCCTGCGCGTCGCCGGCATGGACGACCACGACGGGACATCGCGCGTGGTGGACGAGCCCGCCGCTGACAGAACCCAGGATGACCCGGCCGGCGGCACCCTTACCCCGGCTTCCGACAACCATGAGGTGCGCTCTTGCAGAAGCGGCGACGAGCTCATCGACCACCCCTGCATACCGCACTTCGGTTCGCACCACGAGATTTTCGGCGCCCACGGCGCCGGCCGCCAGGGCATCACGGGCCCGCTCGATCACCTGATGCGCGTTATCCTGCTGCCATTCGGTGATGGTGCCCTGCAGGGGCGGTATGGGCCAGTTCACGATCACCGGTTCGACCACGTGCATTACGGTGACACTCGACTTGCGCAGGACCGCATCGCATGCCGCCCAGCGCAGCGCCGAATCCGACGCGGGCGAACCGTCGACCGCGACGATGATTCCGTATGTCTCGGCATTGCTGGTCATGTCGCGCCCCCAGGGTTGTGTGCGCTCCCATTGCCCCCCTTGCGGATCCTTGACGCTACGGCGCGGCCGAGCGTTTCGGCAGTGCCATTGGTCCATGGATGGGGTGCCGGTGGTCCCCGGCCTTCGGTGCCCCTCGGCGGCCCCTTCCGGCCCTTCGCCTCCAGCATCGTCACCGCTCGCGGCCGACGATGGACTCCGGAGAACGGATGAATCGGGAGTGGTGAAATGCGCTGGCACGAACACGATATGGGGTGGTGGGGCTATGCCGGGATGGGCATCGGCATGGTGTTGTTCTGGACCCTGCTGATCGCCGCGGTCGCGGCCCTGTTCATCGTTCTCGTCGGTGATCGCCGCCGGCCGTCCACGCCGCCGATGCCGCCGACGACGATGCCGCAGACGCCCGAACAGATACTGGCTGCCCGCTTCGCGCGGGGCGAGATCGGTGAATCCGAGTTCCGCGACCGCCTCGCGGTGCTCCAGAGCCACCAGGGACCCAGCTGACCTCACGCACCGACTGCCCGGCCGCGCGACCTCAGACCGTGCCGCAGAAGGGCTCACATCACCATGAATCGCGAACTGTGCAAGTCCCTTTCCGGGACGTTTGCCGCACTCGGCTACGCCACGCGGCCTACGCCGTGGCACGGTTCACCTCCACGTTGAGGACCTTCGCCCCTGCCGGGTGTGACCCATGGCCACTGCACCGCACGTGGTCGCGGACAAATAGTGGAATCCATGAACGATGTGGTGATAGACGCCGCGGGTCTGCGACACCTGGTGTCCACGCTGATCGACCGGGGCTACCGGGTCATCGGCCCGACCCGCTCCGACAACGCGATCGAGCTCGCCGAACTGACCTCTGCCGACGACCTGCCGAGGGGCTGGGGTGTCGACGTGGGTCCCGGGCACTACCGGCTGCGTCGCCGCGCCGACTCGGCGCTGTTCGGCCATTCCGCCGGTCCGCAGTCCTGGAAGCGGTTTCTGCACCCACCACGACAGCGGTTGTGGTCATCCGATGAACCGGTCGCCGAGGAGCCCGAGCGGCTGGCCTTCATCGGCGTCCGGGCCTGCGACCTGGCCGCGATCGCCATGCTGGACGGGGTCCTGGGCGCCGCCGCGCATCCCGACCGGGGATTCCTCGGGCGGCTGCGCAATACCTTCGTGGTGGCCGTCAACTGCACCGAACCCGGCGGGCTCTGCTTCTGCGCCTCGATGGGGACCGGTCCGCGGGTCGGTCCCGGCTACGATCTGGCGCTCACCGAACGCATCACCGGTGACTCCCCGTACTACCTCGTGGAGGTCGGCAGCGAGGAGGGCGCGCAGGTACTGGCCGTCCTGGACCAGCGCGAGGCGCGTCCAGACGAAATCGACTCGGCCATCGCCGATGTGGACGAAGCGGCCCGGCACATGGGTCGGCAGATGCCGCCCGGGGACTTCCGCGAACTGCTCGTCGAGTCCCGGGAGTCGCCACACTGGGACGAGGTCGCCGGTCGGTGCCTGACGTGCGGCAACTGCACGATGGTGTGTCCGACGTGTTTCTGCACGAGTGTCGAGGATGTCACCGACCTCACCGGGCGCCACGCCGAACGGTGGCTGGAATGGTCGTCGTGTTTCGACGTGGACTTCACGTTCATCCACGGGGGCAACGTCCGTCAGTCCGCCCCGTCGCGGTACCGGCATTGGATCACGCACAAGCTCGGCACCTGGCATGACCAATTCGGCAGCAGCGGCTGCGTCGGCTGTGGTCGGTGTATCGCCTGGTGTCCCACCGGAATCGACATCACCCAGGAGATGACCACCCTGGCCGAACTGGCACGACATCACGATGACTGACACCGCGTCGTCCGATGTCTCGGCGATGACGCCGATCCCGTACCGCGTGCGCTCCCGTGCCGACGAGAACCGCGAGTGCTCGACACTGCATCTGGCGCCCGTCCACGGTCCGCTCGGCACACCCAGGCCGGGTGAGTTCATGATGATGTACGTCTTCGGGATCGGCGAGATCGCCGTCTCGGTCAGTGGTGTCACCGCGGCGCCGGATACCACCCTCGCCCATACCGTCCGGGCGGTCGGCGCGGTGAGCACGGCACTGCGTGATGCGCAGGTGGGCACGGTGATCGGGATGCGGGGGCCGTTCGGGACCGGGTGGGGACTCCAGGATGTGACGGGGCGCGATCTGATCCTTGTCGCGGGTGGTGTCGGCCTGGCGCCGCTGCGCCCGGTCGTGCTCGCCGTGCTCGCCAACCGGGCCGCACACGGCACGGTCACCCTGATCGCGGGTGCCCGCTCGCACGATGAGTTCCTGTTCGGCGCCGAACTGCGGCGGTGGTCGCAGGATCGGACCATCGGCGTGAAACTGACCGTCGACATCCCGGTGCAGGGGTGGTCGGGCGAGGTCGGTCTGGTCACCGAACCACTGCGCCGGTTGGCGCTGCGGCCCGGCAAGACGACGGCGTTCCTGTGTGGGCCGGAGCCGATGATGCGTTCCTGCTCCGAGGAACTGTTGCGCAAGGGTGTGCCCGCCGGCGATATAAGGGTGGCGCTGGAACGCAATATGGCATGCGGGGTCGGCTGGTGCGGACACTGCCAGCTGGGTCCGCTGCTGCTGTGCCGGGACGGGCCGGTCGTCGGCTACGACGTCGCCGGACCCCTGCTCGCGGTTCGGGAGCTCTAGGTGCACACCCCGTCACTGGCAGTCTGGAAGTTCGCATCCTGCGACGGATGTCAACTGACCCTGCTGGATTGCGAGGACCAGCTGCTGACCCTGGCCGACGAGGTCCGGATCGTCACCTTCCTGGAAGCGTCCAGTGTGGTCGTCGCGGGACCGTATGACATATCCCTGGTCGAGGGCTCGATCAGCACCGAAGCCGACCGCCTGCGGATCCTCGAGATACGGCGGCAGTCCACGATCCTGGTGACGATCGGCGCCTGCGCCACGGCCGGCGGGATCCAGGCCCTGCGCAACATGGCCGACGCCGACGAGTTCGCCTCGGTCGTCTATGCCCGGCCGGACTACATCCACACATTGGCGACGTCGACACCGGCCGCCGCGCACGTCGAGGTCGACTATCAACTGCAGGGCTGTCCCATCGACCGCGGCCAGTTGCTCGACACGCTTGCCGCGCTACTGATCGGCCGCAAGCCGCGGTTGCCGGCCAAGACGGTGTGCTCGGAATGCAAGCTGCGCGGAGTGACCTGTGTCCTGGTGGCCGAGTCGATTCCGTGCCTGGGCCCGGTGACACAGGCCGGTTGCGGCGCGCTGTGTCCGTCCTGCCATCGAGGCTGCTACGGCTGCTTCGGGCCCGCGGCCACACCGGACACCGCGGCGCTGATCCCGTTGCTGCGCCGCGACGGCCTGTCCGAAGATGGTGTCGAGCAGGTGTTCTCGACGTTCAACGTCACCCGGTTCGCCGCTGAGCGGAACGACCGATGAGTCGCGGGGTGCGCACATTGTCAGTGGGTGCGCTGACCCGGGTGGAAGGTGAGGGCGCCCTGCATGTGACGCTGCGCGACGGAGTGCTCGACAGCGTGGAGCTCGACATCTATGAGCCACCCCGGTTCTTCGAGGCGTTCCTGCGGGGCCGGGCCCACACCGAGCCACCCGACCTCACGGCGCGGGTGTGTGGGATCTGCCCGGTGGCCTACCAGGTCAGTGCCTGCAACGCCATCGAGGACGCGTGCGGGGTCAGCATCGATCCCGAATTGGTCAGGCTGCGCCGCCTGATGTATTGCGGGGAATGGATCCACAGCCACGCCCTGCACATCTTCCTGCTGCATGCGCCGGATTTCCTGGGTTACCCGGACGGTATCAGCCTGGCCCGGGACCGGCCCGGGTTGATCGAGCGCGGACTGGCGATGAAGAAGGCCGGTAACCGACTGATGGAGCTGGTCGGTGGCCGCGCGATCCATCCGGTCAACGTGCGGTTGGGCGGCTTCTATTCGGTGCCGCGGCGCGCCGAGCTCGAGACGGTGGCCGAGCAGTTGCGACGCGCACTCGATGACGCCGTGCGGACCGTCGCCGAGATCGCCGAATTCGACTATCCGGATGTGGAATTCGATCATGAATTCATGGCGCTCACCGGTGCCGGAGAGTACCCGATCGAGAACGGGGACATCGCCCGCAGCGGCGGTGCGCCGTTCCCGGTGGCGGACTTCACCCGGCATGTGGTGGAAACCCAGGTCCGCCGCTCGACTGCGTTGCACGCAACCCTGGATGGTGGCCGCTACCTGACCGGCCCGCTGGCGCGGTACTCGCTGAACTCCGCCGCATTGTCGCCGGTTGCCCGCCAGGTCGCGACGGACGCGGGGCTGGGGGAGCAGTGCCGCAACCCCTTTCGCAGCATCGTGGTTCGTGCCGTCGAGGTGGTGTACGCCTTGGACGAGGCGCTGCGCATCATCACCGACTACCAGCGACCGGTGCGGCCGTTCGTGCCGGTCGGGGCCCGGGCCGGCGTCGGGCATGGGGTCAGCGAGGCTCCGCGCGGTCTGTTGTACCACCGCTACGAGCTCGGCGACGACGGACTGGTGCGGTCCGCGGTGATCATCCCGCCCACCGCACAGAACCAGGGCGCAATCGAACACGAGATGGCCCAGATCGTCGCGGCGAATCTTGCCTGTGACGACTCCTCGCTGACCGCGTTGTGCGAGAGGTCGATTCGCAACCACGACCCCTGCATCTCGTGCGCGGCACATTTCCTCACCGTGAATGTCGATCACCGGTGAACGGCGACGCGCTCGTGATCGGCATCGGCAACGATTTCCGGGGCGACGACGGGGTCGGGCTCGCGGTGGCCGCCGCGCTCGCGGACCACCGGACGGCGGGTGTGCGGGTGATCACCACCGCCGGTGATCCCACCACCGTCATCGATGCGTGGCGCGGGGTAGGGCTCGTCATCGTGGTGGATGCGGCACTGGGTGACGTCGCGGTCTCCGGGCGGCTTCGGCGCTGGGTGCCGGCGGAGCCGGCCGGACCGGCCGAGGTCAGCTCGCACGGATTGGGCCTGCTTCAGGCGTACGCGCTGGGCGAGGCGCTGGGCAACCTCCCGGACCGGCTGGTCGTGTTCACCGTGGACATCGCCGAGGCCGCTCTCGGCATCGGGCTCAGCCCGCCGGTCGCCGCGGCGGTGCCCCGTTGCGTGTCCGCCGTGCTCACCGAGGTTCGTGCACGTCCGGGTCGGGACCGAACCGAAACCGTCGACCGGTGACCTGGACCGGCAAGATCCGGACGTAGTGCTGCCTGGGCGTCGCCGTCCACGGCAGGACCTGGGCCTTCTCGGCGACCGCTATCTCCTCATCGGTGCGAAGCATTCGGGCGACGCCTCTGACGATCACACTCCACCCCTGCGACAAGCCGTGATCGTCGGCTTCGAACAGCACCTGATGGTTGATCGCGGCGCTGACCAGTTTGGTGCCGTGGGCCGTGCGGAACAGCACCGTGCGGTTCTGCACGGCGTAGTTGACCGGGAAGATATCGGGGTTGCCGCCGACGCTGGTGATCAACCGGCCAAGCGTCAGGCTGCCGAGCAGACCCCAGCACTCTGCCAGAGACAGAATGTCGACCGACTCGTCCTTGGTCTTCATCGCGGCTTCCGACGGCGTGGTGTCATTTGCTCGAAATGGCCTCTTGCGCGCAGATCGCTTTCACGAATCCTGCGACCGCGTGTTCGGGGAGGTGCCGGGCGACATCGGCGACGCTGACGATGCCGACCAATCGGTGGTTGTCGATCACCGGCAACCGCCGGACCCGATGTTCGGTCATGACATCGAGCATCTGCTGGACACTGGCATCCGCGTCGACCTGATAGACGGTGCCCTGCGCCATCTCGCCGATCGTCGCCGTCTTCGGGTCAGTACCGGTGGCGATATATCTGGTGACGATGTCTCGATCGGTGAGCATGCCGTACAGGTGGTCGTCGTCACCGCAGATCGGTAACGCCCCGATGCCTTGTTCGGCCATCCGGCGTGCCGCATCGGTGATCGTCTCGTGCGCTCTGACACAGGTGACTCCGGTGTGCATGATGTCCCGCGCTGTTGTCATGTCGTCCTCCTCGGGATGAAGATCCGCTTCGGTTCGGTGTCGTGGAGTCTTCTCGGCCTGCCGCGGGTCGCTGTAGGGTCCTTGGGCCCTAGCGGCGGCGGAGAAAGGCCTTGTCCGTTCCGCTCATGCCCGTGAGTCGTGCGGTGTGTAGCGCAACAGCGCGCCCACCCCGTCCCACAGGCCGGCCTCGTCCGTCGTCCGCACGATCGACGCGTGGGTGGCGACCGCCACGAACGGCAGTGCTTCGTCGGCAAGCGCGGTATGGCGGGGCGGTTCGCCGAATTCGGACAGGGAATCGGGATCCGCCGCGATGGCCGTCAGTGCACGTCCCACCACCACCGTGGCACCTCGGAGTCGGCCGATGACCAAGGTAGCGACCGCGCCCTCCCGCAGCGCCGTGCAGACCGCGGACAGGCCCTGCACCGCCGCGCCGGATTCGCGGGCGAGCTCGGACTTGATTTTCGTTACCGCGGCGTCGATCTCGGCGCGCCCGCGGCGCGCGAACTCCGCGGCCAGCCGGTCGGCGAACTCCAGTTCCGGTGCGCGGCTCCCGTGTGCGCCGGCAGCCAGTGGCACCACGAGTGCCCGGACACGTGGGGCGAGCGCCGACATGATGTCGGTCCGGGCGCGTACCTCACCGCACACGAAGACCAGTTGTGCGCCGATCTGATCGACGATCGTGGTGATGCGGTCGGCGACGGTCCGTGCGTTGACCCGGGCGGACTCTTCTACCGATCCCTCGGCATCTGCGTAGCCATGCCACCCTGCACTGGCCGGTTTGTGTACCGGAAATCCCGGGCCCACAACAGTTTCGACCGATACCCCATGTTCTGCGTGGACGGTGAGATCTGCGCCGAGATGGTCCACCGCAGCGAATACGTGCGGGGGCTGCGTCGACGTGGAATCGCAGAGCGGGAGCAGGTAGGGGTATATGGAGACGCGGATCTGCGTCGCGGGCGGAGCAACGCCGAGTCGCTCATCGAGGAGAACCCGGTCCTGTGCGGCGATCAGCAATCGCCCCAGGTGACCCACGGACGGGGCGCGGGTCAGGACGGCGTTGCGCACCGCCGCCATGAGTTGCTCGGGCACCCCGCTGTCCTTCAGTTGCCGGTGCATCGCGCTCCAGCGAGATTCGGCTTGTCTGGCGGAGTCGTGAGTTGCGTGGCTGTCGTCGAAGTGCAGGGATACGAAGGGCCCGGCCGAGTCGAGCAGGCCGCGGAGACGGTCAGTGCGCATTCCCGGCCGCCTTCCCGGCGGCCGGGCCCAGATCGAAACGAACGAAACGCCCTATGCCGAGACGGCGGAACGCCCGAAGTCGTCGCGCGGGCAGCACCGTGGCGGCCTCGGCGGCGTCGATGAGGCGTGGATTGATCACTGTCGACCGTTTGCCGCCGTTGGTGATGACGGCTTCACCGGCGGCGAGCGTGTTGCGGAGCCAGTCGGTGTCCACACCGTAGGGCAGCGGGGTCAGGTAGCCGCCGCTCACCGGATGGGCGACTATCGGCGTCCGGTAGGTCGTTCCGCTTCGGCGCCCGGTGTGCTCGATGGTCGATGTGTACCAGTGCTTGCGTCCGGCCAGGCGCAGCATCAGCGGATTCAGCACGTGCTTGTTGAAGCGCCGCACGGAGAAGTTGACCGGCGAAATGGTGCTTTTCTTGGTCATTGAACAATGTTCGCGCGGCTCGCCGTGCCGGGGCAGGGTAGAAAGCGCCCGGCCACGAGGACTAAAGGCCTCAGGTGCGGCACTTGTGACTTTCGTCCCTACCACCGGCTGTCCCACCGGAAAACGATGAGGAGGACGATGTTTCACAGGGAGTGACAATGAGACCGACGGGGCGACTCGCCCTCACCCGAAGCCAGTTGGACAACGTGGCATGGCAGTTCTTGCGGTCGGAGTTCACCGATGAGGTGTACGCGCGTTGGCCCATCGATCGCAGGCTCGACGCCTTCCTGCTCCATCGCGGTTACCGGCGACTACACGATGACGGATCCGCGTACGGAGCGCTGCTCGACCGGGTCATGGCCAATATGGCGGCGGCCGCGCGCAACGGCGCCCAGTTCGCGCCGCGGGACGGGTGACCGTCGTCAGGGTGATCCACAGGCCGGCGCAGCAGCATCGGCCCTGCGCCAGGTCGCGGACGCTTGTGGGTGGGCCGTGGAAACCGACGACATCCGGGTGTCCTGTTGTTGCAATCGGTCACCTGAGTCACCGACTTTCGGCCCTAGTTCCGAAAGCCATCTCCTGGATACCTTTCAGGGGCAACACCTGGACAAGGAGTGTCGGCAGGGGGCGAGAAGGCGAAGGTCGGACGGTCGGGGTGTCCGTCGATGAGCAGGATGACCACACCCGGGCCGCTGCGTTGAACCACGAACGGCGTTGAATCATGAACGACTTCGAGGACTCACGGGTCCGAACGCAATACGGCGCACCGCAGCCGCGCAGGCGCTGGTACCGGTGGCTTGCCGTGGGAATGGCCCTCACGGTCGCCTTCGCTCTTCTGATCGTCTCGGTGATACTGCTCACCGACAGGTCAGGCCGGCCCGATCGCGCACTGGATGTCGATTTCGGTCGGCGCACCGCATTTGCCCAGTGGTGGGACGCTGCCTACCCGGATGTCTCTGCGCTACAGGCGGTTGTCGACGAGGCGCAGCGGTCGTTGCGCCTTGCCGAACCACGCGCGCTCACCTCGGCCTGTCAGACGATGCATGACGTGGCCGCAGTCCGGGTTCCCGCGCACCTGCCCGCGCCGGAGGGGGATCTGAGCGCCGAGCTCGGGGCCGCGGCGACGGATGCGCACGCCGCGGCACACATGTGCTTGTCGGTGGTGGAGCGAACGCCGAACAACTATGACGCGGAGTTCCTGTCCAACCTCGAACAGGCCGACCGCCAGGTGAAGGCCGCGATGGCGACTGCCAATGAGTATCTCGCGGGATTCTCCGGTCAGCCCGGCGGTCCCTGATCCGAACATCGGCCGCCCTCCAGGGAGGTGTCGGGCAATGGGAATGTGACGGTGCAGCACTCAACCAGGTAAGGCCACACAAGATGTCCGCTCACTATCCGGATCTCGAAACACTCTACGCAGCAGTGTCATTGGCGATACGTGCTCCATCGGTGCACAATACCCAGCCGTGGCGCTGGCGGGTTGCGCCGCACAGCGCGCACCTGTTCGCCGAGCCGGCATTGCAGTTGGAACACGCAGATCCCGACGGCCGCGATCTGCTGGTGAGTTGCGGCGCGGCGTTGGATCATTGCGCGGTGGCGCTGGCGGCACTCGGATGGCATACGAAAATACACCGTCTGCCCAACCCGGCAGACCCGAATCACCTCGCCTCCATCGAGTTCCATCGAGTTGCGCCCCGTGAGGCGGAAATCGCTCTGGCCGCGGCCATCCCCGCGCGACGAACGGATAGACGCCGCTTCAGTTCGTGGTCTGTGCCCCCGGGCCACATCGCGATGATGGGCGCGCGTGCGGCGCGGCTGGGCATCACGATGAGACGGGTCGAGGTCAATGACCGTTTTCGCGCGGCGCTCGTCGAATCGGCGCGCCGGCATGTTCACGACGCCGGCTACCGCGCCGAGTTGGCGTACTGGAGCGGTCGTCACGCGGCCCGCTCAGGTGTCCCGTCCCGAAATGCTCCGGTGCCGGATCCCAAGGCGTTGGTGCCGGCCCGCGTCTTCGCAGGGGCGGCGTTACCCGATCCGGCAGAGTCTGGCGAAGACTACGACCACGCAGTGGTACTGGCCGTGGGCACCGCAGCCGACGACACCGTTTCGCGATTACGTGCCGGCGAGGCGACAAGCCAGATCGTCTTGACGGCAACCTCTGTGGGACTGGCGAGTTGTATCTTCACCGAACCGTTGGAGATCGTTTCGACCCGTGATGCGCTGCAGGCGGAGGTCTTCGGCATCACGCACTTTCCGCAGGCGCTGGTGCGAATCGGCTGGGCGCCGATCAACGCCGATCCGTTGCCGGCAACTCCGAGAAGGGAACTGAGTGACGTCGCGAGCAGACTCGATGGATCGCCACTGCCGTGAACCGGCCGTGCCGGCGACGCTGCCCGGTGCCGAGACGTTGAGTGTTGCGTGTACCCACCGAAAGTCGTCCGTTCCTACTGCTCGGCAGCCGGGAGCTCCTCGGGCAACAACGTGAAGTAGTTCTCCTCCTCGGCTGCGAAGTGCACGGACAGCAGTTCATCCAGCCCGTACAGGCAGGCAAGAAGGTCCTCACGCTGAGCGTCGAGGCTGTTTCCCTTCTCGGCGAGAAGGACGTGTGCGTGCAGCCGCCGTGCCAGACTGCTGATCTCTGCGTGCATGCGGCTCATGGTCGCGGTGGCTTCCGTGCTTCCCAGCGGCGCTGCGAGCGCGGGGTAGAGGTTGCGGTCTTCGGCACGCTCGTGCGGCAACAGGACCTCCTGTACGAACGCATCCGCCCGCCGCAGCAATGGCAGGGCCTCTGAGGACCGGCCCTCGTAGAGTTCGTGTGCGGCCGCCCCCAGCACCCGGAGGTCTCCACGCATCCGATCGTGCTCCGCCGAGAATCGCCGCAACAGATTCTCGGTGTTCTCGTCCAAGGCGGGACTGCCCACGCCGCGCGTCCGCAATGCACGCAGTGCGTTGGCGATGACGGTGAGGTCGATCAGTTCTTGCAGGAGCGCACCGGCCACCGCGGGAATCAGACCGGCGGCGGCGAAGGCCATGGCCACCAGGGACAGTCCCATTCCGACGCCGGCGCTCTGCAGGGCGATACGCCGGGATCGGCGCGCGATGAGCATGGCATCGGCGAGCCGGTCGAGGCGCCCTGTCGCCAGCACGACATCGGCGGCCTCCGAACTCGCTGTCGAGCCGTAGCCGCTGAGCGCGATGCCCACGTCCGCTGCGGCCAGCGCGGGCGCATCGTTGACACCGTCGCCCACCATCGCCGTCACCGCGGTCTCGCGTTCGGCCCGAACCCCGGCGACTTTGTCGGCGGGGCTCTGTTCGGCGTACAACGCGTCGAGGCCGAGCAATGCCCCGATACGTTCGGCCGGCGGCAACCGGTCACCGGTCAGCATGACCATCCGATTGATACCCGCCGCGCGCAGCCGCCGGAGGGTGCGGGCAGCGTCGATGCGGAGCGGATCATGGAGCAGCACCGCGCCGACCAGGGTGTCGTCGACCGACACCCAGGCAATCACCGCGCCATCGAGATTCGCGCGCAGAAGAGCCGTATCGGCCCACTCCGGCCGGTCCGCCGGTAACGGATGATTTCCCACCGTCACGCGCGAACCATCCACCGTCGCCGTGGTACCGGTTCCCGCTGATTCGACGACATCGGTGGGCAAGCTCAGCGGTACCTGCCGAGCCCGGGCGGCATCCACGATGGCGTGCGCCACCACGTGCGGGGAGAATCTGTCGGCGGATGCGGCCAGTCGCAACACCTCGGTCTGGGTCCATCCCGGGCCGCTGAGCACTTCGGTCCCTTCCGGGTGTCCGGTGGTGACCGTGCCGGTCTTGTCCAGCACCAGAGTGGTGGCCTTTCCGAGAACCTCCAGCGCGCCGCCGCTGCGGACGATCACTCCGATGCGCGCGGCACGTGACAACCCGGATACCACCGCGACCGGAGCGGCCAGCAGCAAGGGGCAGGGGGTGGCGACCACCAACACCGCCACCGCCCGCTCGGCGGACCCGCTGATCAGCCACGCGGTCCCGGCGACGGCGAGGGTGAGCGGCAGAAACCAGGCGGCGAACCGATCCGCGAGGCGTACGACCGGCGAACTCTGGGCGGCCGCCTCCTCGGCGAGGCGCACTATCCCGGAATAGGTGCTGTCGGCCGCGGTCGCCGATGCGGTGATCTCCAGCGCCGCCCCGGCGTTGACGGATCCGCTGCGCACCGCCTCCCCCGACATGCGCTGCGCATAGACGGACTCACCGGTGAGTACGGACTCGTCGAGCGTCGCGGCCGGCGAACTGATCACTCCGTCAACGGGGACGACCTCACCGGGACCGACGATCACCCGGTCACCGGGGACGAGGGACTCGATGGGCACGGTCTCCAGACCGCCGGCGTGGAGTCTTCGGGCGTCGTGGGGCATTCGTTCGGACAATGCGCGCAGATCACGGGTCGCGCGACGCTCGGCCGCCGATTCCAGCGTCCGGCCGGTGGCGAGCATGACCGCGATGAGTGCACCGGCCAGGTATTCGCCCACCGCGAGCGCCCCGAGCAGCGCCAACACCGCGATGAGGTCGGTGCCGAGGCGGTGCTGCCGAAGGGCGGCGGCGACCCACCAGATGGCCGGCACAACCGCCGCCAGAGTGCCGGCACTCCAGATCTGTTCAGCGGTGCGGGGACTGCCGATCCACCACGCCAGCCCACCGCCGGCAAGGGCACTCAGGGTCACGGCGAGGAGCAGTACCGGCAGCAACCGGCCTGCCCGGGCGGTGAACCTCGACCCGCTCATCGGCGTACGGTCACCACGTCGGCGAGCGGCAGGCGCGGGGTGAGCGGGGGGATCTCCTCGTCGGCCGGCGTGCAGCCCATCCTGATCAACACCTGCGGTAGTTCGCGGCCGGTCAGCTCCCGGACGATGTCACGGCCGGCCGGTACCTCTGTGAGGTGGGTCAGCGTGCACGAGGCGAGGTCGGCCATTGTGGCTGCCAGCAGGACCGCCGATAGTGTTTCGCCACAACGGAGTACATCGAGGCGAGTGTCGTCGTAGGTCGACATCACGACGATGCGCGCATCGTCGGCCTGCACGTCGGCGCGCTGGTCCCGGTGATGGGTGATCGGGAAGCGACGCCCTATCCCGACGCGGTCACTTTCGGACTGGGAGGTCAGGGAACTGTGCGGAATGCCGGTTCCTGAATCCGAAGATGATGTCCACCAGTGCATATCAGCGTGATACGTGGAGTCGTCGAGTCGTGCCGACTCGGTGAGCGCAGCCGCCTTCTGCAGCGCCGGCCGGGCCTGCGCGTCGAGGACGTCGATGAGAACCGTATCCCCGGTGATTTGGCGCAACACGGGTTCGAAGGTGTCCCAATCCGCCGGTGCGGCGAAGGGCAGCCGGTCCGTGCGGCGTCGCCGAATCGCCTCGGCGCGGTGTCGGTGCCCCTCGGTCACGAATGCCATCGGGCTGAAGTCGATCGTCGCCAGGTGCTTGTGATCATTGGGGTTCGGGTACCGGTCGACGTTGGCCGTCCAGCCCGCGGCGGCCGCCGCCACCCGGAAATGGTCCAGACCCGCCCCGCAGCTCAGCAACGCCTGGCGACCCGAGGAATCCGACGCCACCAACCGTTGGGGAAACAGGTGGAGTTCCACGGTGTCGGCACCGACCGACCACTGCCAGGGCTGGCTGTTGTGGAACGACGGAGCCCGGCAGGCCAGCTGCAGAGTCTCCTGCAGTTGAGGGGTCCACATGGTGGGCCGGGGCATGGTGGGTCCCTTCGGTGACGATGCGTTCTGGAGTTCAACCCTCGTCCCGTCGGTCACCGTAGGTTAGGGCCATAGGTCCCGAGTTGCGGCATCCGCCCAATCGATGTCCGCACAGTGACTTTGGGCCCTACGGAACGAGGACCATTGCCGCCGGGCGGGGGACGCTCGGCCGCTATCGGCCACGACAGCCGCACGGCGACGATTTCGGATATGAACGCAGCACCCGATCGGCTTGTGCAGCCCGTCGAGTCGATGAGTCCTGCGGCCATCCATGAGACGCACACCGGCCTGGTCGTACTCGCCGGTGACCGTGCCTACAAGGTCAAGAAGCCGGTGGTCACCGACTTCCTGAACTTCGCCGGCACAGAAGCCCGCGAATACGTCTGTCAGCGCGAGGTCAGCCTGAACAGGCGGCTGGCCGCGTCGAGCTATCTCGGTGTCGCGCATCTGGTCGGATTGTCGGACGGCCCCGGGGAACCGGTGATCGTGATGCGTCGTCACCCCGACGCGCTATGCCTGGCGACACTGGTCACCGGCGGCAGGCCCGTCGAAGCGGACCTGGATGCGATCGCGGACCTGCTGGCCCGGTTCCACCGCGCGGCCGACCGGAGCCACCTCATCGACATGTGCGCGACCGTGGATGCCGTCACCGACCGTTGGCGGGAGAATCTGGCCGAACTGCGCACCCACACCGCCGACATCCTTCCTGCGGGTGGGGTTGCCGAGCTGGAACGCCTTGTCGACCAGTTCGTCTCCGGCCGAGGGGACCTGTTCGCGCAGCGCATCGAGGCACATCGGGTCATCGACGGCCACGGTGACCTGCAGGCCTCCGACATCTACTGCCTGCCCGACGGGCCCGCCCTCCTGGACTGTCTCGAATTCGACGATCGCCTGCGCTTCCTGGACGGAATCGACGACGCCGCCTTTCTCGCGATGGACCTGGAGTTCCTCGGCCGCAAGGATCTCGGCGATCGGTTCCTCGACCAGTACCGGCGCGCCGCCGATGATCGGGCTCCGCCGGCGCTCATCCACTTCTACATCGCCTACCGCGCGGCGGTGCGCGCCAAGGTCGACTGCATCCGGGTGACACAGGGACGACCCGAAGCGCGCGACGACGCCCGGGCACACCAAGACATCGCCCTCGCACACCTCCGGTTGGGCACCGTCCGGCTGATCATCGTCGGGGGCGGGCCCGGCACCGGGAAATCGACGTTGTCGCAATCCTTGGCCCGTGACATCGAGGCGCAGGTCCTCTCGACCGACGACATTCGCCGCGAGCTACACCAGGGCGGTCTGATCGGCGGGCCGGCCGGCACCCTGCAGGCAGGTCTGTACACCCCGGAGAACGTCGACCGCGTCTACGACGAAGTCTGCCGGCGGGCGAAAGAGCTGCTGGCCGGTGGACACACGGTCATCCTCGACGGCACCTGGAGAGATCCGCGTCACCGCCGGTCGGCGCATGAAGTGGCCGACGACCTTTCGGTGCCGGTCGTCGAGTTCGTCTGTACGACAACACTCGACGAAGCCGAGAGGCGCATCGCGGGTCGCGGACCGACGTCCTCGGATGCGACGGCGGAGATGGCGGCTCCGCTCACCCCGGACCTCGACGACTGGGTGGGTGCGCACCGGATGGATACCAGCCGCCCACTTTCCGACAGCATCGCCGAGGCGAAACAGATCTGTTGTGTGGGCATCTGACCCAGATGAGTCGCATACCGAGAAAATCCATCGAAAGGGACGTGCCGTGAAAGCTCTCGTCTACCTGGGACCCGGACGACGATCGTGGCAGGAGATGCCCGATCCGCAGATCCAACACCCCGGCGATGCCATCGTCCGGGTGGACGCGGTCACCATCTGCGGAACCGACCTGCACATCTTGAAGGGGGACGTACCCGAGGTAACCGCGAACCGGATCCTCGGCCATGAGGCAGTCGGCACCGTGACCGAGGTCGGCGCGGGAGTCGAAACGCTCGCCGCCGGCGATCGCGTCCTGGTGTCCTGCGTCAGCGCCTGCGGTAGATGCCGCTATTGCCGTGAGGCCCACTACGGGCAGTGCCTGGGCGGCGGGGGATGGATTCTCGGTCACCTCATCGATGGCACCCAGGCCGAATATGTGCGGGTTCCCTTCGCGGACAATTCAACTCACAGGGTGCCCGAGGGTGTGAGCGATGAGCAGATGCTCATGCTCGCGGATATCCTGCCCAC
Source organism: Mycolicibacterium diernhoferi (assembly GCF_019456655.1). Classification (NCBI taxonomy): domain Bacteria; kingdom Bacillati; phylum Actinomycetota; class Actinomycetes; order Mycobacteriales; family Mycobacteriaceae; genus Mycobacterium; species Mycolicibacterium diernhoferi. Next base: position 1,348,442 of record NZ_CP080332.1, read on the forward strand.
CTCCTATGAGGTCGGAGTGCTCAACGGAGCGGTCCGTCCGGGCGATGTGGTGGCCATCGTCGGTGCCGGCCCCATCGGACTGGCGGCGATCCTCACGGCCCGACTACACAGTCCCCGAACGATCGTGGCGATCGATCTGGCCGATTCTCGGCTGGACGCGGCACGCACGTTCGGCGCCGACGTGGTGGTGAACCCCGGCACCCAGTCGGCGCGGCAGGTGATCGACCAGCTGACCTCGGGTCTGGGTGCCGACTGCGTCATGGAGGCGGTGGGCACACCGGGCACCTTCGAGGACTCGGTCCGACTGGTCCGGGCGGGTGGCCATGTGGCCAACATCGGGGTGCACGGCGCGCCGGCGACGCTGCACCTCGAAGAGATCTGGATAAAGAACCTGACCATCACCACCGGGCTGGTCGACACGTATTCCACTCCGACGCTGGTCGGTCTGGTGGCAGGTCAGCGGCTGGACACCACGGCAATGGTCACGCATCGCTTCACCTTCGACGAATTCGAAGCCGCCTACGATGTCTTCAGCCGGTCGGCGGAGACCGGGGCGCTCAAGGTCTTGCTCACGGTGTCGCAGTGACCGCGCGGGCCGCGTGAGTGACCTTCCGCGACAGTTGACGACGGGTCAAGCCGGTACGGCGACGGCAAAGGAGGTGTTGGCCGCAGTCGCCGGCTCCACAACGGGTCTGAGCACCATCCAGGCACAGGAACGGTTGACCACCTGCGGTCCGAATGCCGTCCGTACGCACCGGGTCAGCGCCGGATCGGTGCTTGTCCGTCAACTACGTAATGCCGTGCTGCTCCTGCTTGCCGGCACCGCGATACTGGCCTTCTTCCTCGGCGACGCCACGGAGGCCGCCATCATCGGGGTCATCTTGCTGGCGAGCGTCGGTTTGAGCTTCGCCAATGAGTACCGGGCCGAACGGGCCACCGCGAAACTGCATTCCGAGGTGCAGCATTACGCTCTGGTCTGCCGCGACGGCCGGTTCGCCAAACACAGCGTGACCCACCTCGTGCCCGGTGACGTGATCCGCCTGACGCTGGGCGAGGTGGTGCCCGCCGACGTCCGATTGGTGCGCGTCAACGGCCTGGAATGCAACGAGAGCATCCTGTCCGGGGAGTCCGCGCCGGCGGAGAAGTCGGCGTTGCCGGTAGCCGATGCTCAAGGCTTGTCGGACTACACCGACCTGGCCTTCATGGGAACTGTCGTCACCGCCGGCGAAGCCGACGCCGTGGTGTACGCCACCGGGGCGCGCGCGCAGTTCGGGCGGCTCGCCGCGGGATTGGGGGAGCGGCACCCCGAGACGGACTTCCAACGCGGTCTCCGCGAATTTTCGTATCTGCTGCTGTGGGTCGCGCTCACCCTCACCGGGTTCATCCTGGCCGTCAACATCATGCTCGGCCGGCCCCTGATCGATTCCGCGCTGTTCGCCCTGGCGATCGCCGTGGGCATCACGCCGCAGCTGCTCCCTGCGGTGGTCAGCACCAGCCTGGCCACCGGGTCCAGACGACTGGCCCAGATGCGGGTCCTGGTCAAGCGGCTGGTGTGTATCGAGGACCTCGGCGATATCGACGTCCTCATCACCGACAAGACCGGGACATTGACCAACGGGCGGATCAGTTTCGTCGGTGCCGAGAACGTCGACGCCGAGCGCAGTGCGGCGGTGCTACGGCTCGGACTGCTGGCCAGCGATGTCGACGTCACAGGCGGAGACAGTACGAACCCGCTGGACAGCGCGCTGGCGGAGACCGCCGTCGGTGTGGTGTCCGTCGGCGCTGCGCGCCGGGTCGCCCTGCGTCCGTTCGACCACGTTCGGCGCGCGACATCGGTGCTCGTCGATGACGGCGGTCAACGGCAACTGATCGTCAAGGGCGCTCCCGAACAGGTGATAGCCCTGTGCCAGACGGTGCCTGACGCTGTCCGGACCAGACTGGACGTGCTCTTCGGGGAGGGACGCCGAGTGGTGGCGGTCGCCACCCGGCCCGCGCCCGGCCTCACGGAGATCGGCGACAGCACCGAATCCGCGCTGACCTTCGAAGGCTTCCTGTGTTTCGCCGATGAGCCCAAGGCCGCTGCGGCGCAATCTCTGCTCGCCCTGGCCGAGTTGGGTATCGAGGTGAAGGTCGCCACCGGCGACAATCCGCGGGTCGCGGAGAAGGTCTGCGCCGACCTGGGGCTGCCGAGCAAGGGAACCATCACCGGTACGCAACTCGACGATCTCGGCGGGGCCGACTACAGCCGTGCGGTGCAGGAGCACACCATCTTCGCCAGAATCTCCCCGGAACAGAAGGCGGCGTTGATCATCGAGGCCCGGCGTGCGCAGCGCTCGGTCGGGTTCCTCGGCGACGGTGTCAATGACGCGCTGGCGCTGCACGCCGCCGATGTGGGCATATCGGTGGACACCGCGACCGATGTGGCCAAGGACGCCGCAGACATCGTGTTGATGGAAAAGGATCTGGGCGTGCTCGCCGCGGGCGTGGCCGAGGGCCGGCGCATCTTCGGAAACACCATCAAATACGTCCTGATGGGCACGTCGAGCAATTTCGGCAACATGTTCAGCGCGGCCGCGGCATCGTCGATCCTGCCCTTCCTGCCGATGTTGCCGAGCCAGATTCTGCTGAACAATCTGCTCTACGACAGTTCGCAACTGGCGATCCCCAGCGATCGGGTCGATCCCGAACAACTGCGTGCACCCTCGCACTGGGACATCGCCTTCATCAGGCGGTTCATGCTGACGTTCGGGCCGGTCAGTTCGTTGTTCGATTTCCTGACCTTCGGATTGATGCTGGGGGTTCTGCATGCCGCACCAGCGGAGTTCCGCACCGGGTGGTTCGTCGAGTCGTTGGCGACCCAGACGTTGATCATCTTCGCCATCCGCACCCGTCGTGTCCCTTTCACCCGAAGCAGGCCCGGTGGTCTGTTGACGGTGACGACGGTCGCGGTGATCGCTGTGGGCGTCGCCATCAGCTATTGGCCACCGGCCCGGCGCATGGGATTCACTCCGCTGCCCTGGCAGTACTTCGCCGCGCTCGCCGCGCTGGCGGCGGCGTATCTGGTCTTGGTGGAGTTGACCAAATCGGTCTTCTACCGCGAGTCCGTGGGTGTGCAGCCGCGTCGAGTTCGCAGTCCGGACAAGCAGATTCATCGCCTCGCCGCACGGTTCAGTCATCACGGTCGACTGCTGCCGGGGGCGAGTGGCGCGGAGTCGCCGGCGATGCAGGTGGCTTCCCCGGTCAGCCGACCTGCAGTACCGCAGCGCCGGCGATCGATCCGGCGCTGAGGTCTTCCAGCGCCCTGTCGGCCTGGTCGAGCCGATAGTGCGGACCCGTGATCTCGATTCGGTGGCGGCCTGCGAAGGCCAGGAATTCGAGGGCATCGGCGCGGGTGTTCGAGGTCACCGAACGTATCTGCTTCTCCTGGAACAGGTGACGCTGGTAATTGAGTGACGGCACATCGCTGAGGTGGATGCCGGCAATGGCCAACGTGCCGCCCCGGTCGAGTGCCTCCATCGCCGGCGGAACCAGGTCACCCACGGGCGCAAAGAGGATCGCGGAGTCCAACGCCACCGGTGGACGGTCCGCGGCGCCCTGGGCGGAGGCGGCGCCCAGCTCCAGCGCCAGCCTGCGGGCGTGTTCCCCGCGGGTCATGACATGGACTTCGGCGCCCTCGGCAAGGGCGACCTGCGCGGTGATGTGCGCACTGCCGCCGAAGCCGTAGATGCCCAATCGGCCGCCGGGCGGCAGGTCGGCGCGACGCAGCGAGCGGTAGCCGATGATCCCGGCACACAGCAGCGGGGCCAGTTCGGCATCGCTGTATCCGCCAGGCAGTGAGTATACGAACGATGCGGGCGCGGTGAGGAATTCGGCGTAGCCGCCGTCGGCGTCCCAGCCCGTGTAACGGCTCAGCGGGCAGAGGTTCTCCCGGCCGGCCAGGCAGTACGTGCATTCCCCGCAGGTGTGCCGCAGCCACGCCACACCCACCCGGTCGCCGACGGCCAGTGTCGTGACCGCGTTCCCGAGTGCCACCACCTCACCGACCACCTCGTGGCCCGGGGTCACATGCGGACGGTGCACCGCCAGGTCACCCTCGGTGACATGCAGGTCGGTGCGACACACACCGCAGGTACGCACGGCGATGAGGGCCTCGTCGGCGGCGGGCGTGGGCACCTCGGTGTTGGTGAGCTGCAGGGGGTGCGTGTCCACCGGTGCGGGCGTGCGCACCTTCCACGCCCTCATGGTCGCCGGGATCATGGCCTGCCGGCGTCTCGCGGACAGTGGTGATCGCGGTGCAGCATCGTGCCTCCAGCTCGGTTTCGCCGTCGTTCGACGCCCGGAGCGCTTTGCCGGTCATCGGAGCTCATCTGATGATGTACCGGATCGGCGTGGCCTGCCAGGGCCTTTGGTCATCGTCGGCTTTCACGCTCGGTGCGTCTGTGGCCGCGCCACCAGCACCGGTACCCGCACTGCCTGGACCACCGCGTTGCTGACCGAGCCCAGCAGCACACTCGCCGCCGCGCCGTGGCCGTGACTACCCACGACGACCAGTTGCGCGGACTCCGAGCGCTCGACGAGCTGCCGGGCGGGTTCATCGGCGACCGCGATGCTCTCCACCGGGACCGCGGGGAACCGCTCCTGCCACGGCGCGAGCATCTCCTGGATCTGGCGGTCCACCTCCGGACGCAATGCCTCCCAATCGAAGCCCGGCATTTCGAATGCACCGGGCGACCACCAGGCATGGACGGCGATCAAACCCACCTTGCGAACGGATGCCGCGTCGAAGGCCAACGCGATGGCCGACTGCGATGCCGGTGAGCTGTCGAATCCCAGGAGCACCGGCGCTTCGGGGTCGGGAGGCGGTTCTTCGTCATGGACCACCACCACCGGACACTGCGCCCGGTGCAGCAGTCCGGTGCTGACACTGCCCAGGACCCGACGGGCGACCGCCCCCTTCCCACGCGATCCGACGACGACCATCCCGGCGTCCCGGGAAGCGTGCACCAGGGCCGCGGTCGGGGTCGCGACGGTGAATTCCGTCCTCACGGGCACCGCACCTGCAGTGATGTCAGCGGCGATCCGCGCGGTGTCGGCGAGGATCTCGCGGCCGATCTTGGCCTGCCACTCCAGGTACTCGGCCGGCGCCGGTGCCAGTGGCCACCCGGCGATGGGCAAGGTACTCGCATGCAGCACCGTCAGGGGGAGCCCGCGAAGGGTCGCCTCATGTGCGGCCCATTCGACAGCGCGTTCTGACGATACTGAATCATCCACTCCGACAACTATTTTCCTGGGCTCCAGGGCTTGGGTCATGGTGCTCCTTTCTGGGTTCCGGGTGCCGAGCCACCGTGGCGAGGCGGGTGATCGCCCCGGCGATGCCGTCGGCAAGGTCGTCGACGTCGGGGAACGCATCGAAATCGGCTGTGACTCCGAAGACCAGGTCGTCGCCATAGCTGAGGATCGCCACCGCCGCGCGCATCCGTAACGCCACCGGGGGGATGGGCAGCATGCGGACGACTTCGCGGCCCATCACCTGCAGATGGTGCCGCGGTCCCGGCACGTTGGTTGCCAGCGTGACAACGCCGCGCTGCGGAAGCGAGGTCAACAAACGGACCACCCGGGAGGTGAGCGCGAAGGGCACCAGCTTGAGTGCGGCCACTGCCATGCCCCCGGCTTGCCGCTGGCCGCCGGACTTCACCCGGGCCATCCGTCGGTGCACCGTGCGCAGCTGTTCCAGCGGGTCGGATTCGTCCACCGGCAGGTGCGGGAGCATCACCGATATCCGGTTGTCGAGCTCGCCCATGGCGGCGCCGGGTCGCACCGATACGGGTACGAGTGTGCGCAGGGACGTGCGACGGGGTACTTCGCCGCGGCGCTGTAACGCGGCACGAAAACTGTCGGTGATGGCGGACAGGGCCACGTCGTTGAGGGTGACGTCGAAGGCCTGGCAGACCGATGCGACGTCCGCCAACGGGACCTGTGCGGCGCTGTAGCGGCGCATCGTCGAGACCGGGCCGTTGAACGCGGACTTCGGGCCCGGGCGTAACAGGCTGTCGAGGATCTGGACGGTCCCGCCGACCGTCACCGCCGTGGAGTAGGTCAGCGCGGACACCGAGTTCACCACGCCGCGCACCAGTGTGCGCGGGTCCGCGGTGAGGGTGGGCAGGGTTCGTGGACGGTGCGGCGGCGCGTGGGCGGCGCGGATGGCGCCGACATACGTCTGGCCTTCACCGCCGTCGCCGAGGCCGGCGAGCAGGTGCATCGCGGCGATGCCGTCGGCGATGCAGTGATGCACCTTCATCAGCAGCGCCCAGCGATCGGCGGCGAGTCCCTCGATGATCCAGCACTGCCACAACGGCCGCTCGCGGTCGAGTCGGGACTCCATGGCCTCCGCGGTGAACCGGAACAACGCCGCATCGTCGCCCGGGTGGGGGAGGGCCGCACGGCGGATGTGGTGTGCCATGTCGAGTGCCGGATCCTCCACCCACTCCGGCGCCGACAGATCGAACGGCTGCCGTCGTACCACCTGGCGCAGTCGCGGGACGGCGGCGATCCGGTCGCCGATGAGAGTGGCGAGAGCATCTCGGTCGGGTAGCGGGCCGTCCAGGATGGAGACGGCTCCGACCGCCAGGCTGACGTGCGGATCGGCATCCTCGGCGTCGAGAAACCCGGCGTCGAAAGTGTTCAGGCGGTCCACTGCATGACTATCCGTTCAGCGCACGCCTGTCCGACAGGGCCCGAGGTCCCGGCCTGCTAGGGACTACGGTCCCTTCCCGGGCGCCCCCGGTTCGGTCACAATCGAAGGACAGCAGGTGAGGGGGCCGTCATGGTCAGGGTGTTTCTGGTCGATGATCACGAACTCGTCCGCCGCGGCCTGATCGATCTGCTCAGCGACGACCCCGACCTGGACGTGGTCGGGGAGGCCGCCTCCGTCTCGGAAGCGCTGGCGCGAATACCCGCCCTGCGTCCCGACGTCGCGGTGCTCGACATCCGCCTCCCGGATGGCAACGGCATCGAGTTGTGCCGCGATCTGCTGGCCCGGTTTCCTGACCTGCGGTGTTTGATGCTGACCTCGTTCACGACCGAGGAGGCGATGCTCGACGCGATTCTGGCGGGGGCGAGCGGATACGTGGTGAAAGACATCCGGGGGATGGAACTCGCCAAGGCGATCAAGGACGTGGGGGCCGGGCGGTCACTGCTGGACAACCGGGCCGCAGCGGCGTTGATGGCGAAATTGCGCAACGACGCCACGCATGCGGATCCGCTGTCGGGCCTGAGCGGCCAGGAGCGGGCGCTGCTGGATCTCATCGGCGACGGGCTGACCAACAAGCAGATAGCCGACCGCATGTATCTGGCCGAGAAGACCGTGAAGAACTATGTGTCCCGGCTGTTGGCGAAGCTGGGTATGGAGCGCCGGACACAGGCCGCGGCGTTCGTGTCCAGGCTTGAGCGGCTCGGCCGGCCGGAGATAGTGTGACCCAGGGTGGCCGAGTTCCGCGATTTTGGCCCAGCCCGAACAGCGGGTATCGTGGACCAACGGTGCGGCCTGCGCGCCGGCTCTGTGCGTGCCCTGTCCTGGAACTCGTCGTCTTGGAACTCGTAATTCTGGAGAACGTCGACATCCTGCCGATCTGGCCCACGTGGTGCAGTCGGTCAGGGGTTGCGCCGGTAACGGGCGCATAAGAGATACGAAACGAAGACAAGGATCGCCAGACAGTATGGCCAAGAAAGACGGTGCCATCGAGGTCGAGGGCCGCGTGGTCGAGCCTCTGCCCAATGCGATGTTCCGCATTGAGCTGGAGAACGGACACAAGGTTCTGGCCCACATCAGCGGCAAGATGCGGCAGCACTACATCCGCATCCTGCCCGAGGACCGCGTCGTGGTGGAGCTCTCTCCCTACGACCTGTCCCGGGGCCGCATCGTGTACCGGTACAAGTAACCCGCGTCCACAACCGCAATAACCACGACCTGTGGCGAGCACGCTTGTGCGAGTCACGAATCGACCTGTGACGAGCCCTGGGCGAGTCACAATTCAACACAGAAGGATCGCAAGCCGTGAAGGTGAACCCGAGCGTCAAGCCGATCTGCGACAAGTGCAGGGTGATCCGCCGGCATGGGCGGGTCATGGTGATCTGCTCTGATCCCCGCCACAAGCAGCGGCAGGGCTAGGCCTCTTCTTTTCGAGGCTCAACCAGCACCACCCACAACTGAATGCAGACCTCCCAGTTCCACTGAACGGATTGGCCGTTCAACCACGTCCGGCACGGAGGCCGGACCCCGTGAGGGGAACGGACTGGGAACAGACCTCCGCATAGAAAAGGAATCACTGCCTGATGGCACGTCTCATGGGCGTCGATCTCCCGCGTGACAAGCGCATGGAGATCGCGCTGACCTACATTTACGGCGTCGGCCGTACCCGCTCCCAGGAAATCCTGGACGGCACCGGCATCAGCCGGGACCTGCGTACCAAGGACCTGACCGATGATCAGGTCGCACAGCTGCGCGACTACATCGAAGGCAACCTCAAGGTCGAGGGTGACCTCCGCCGCGAGGTCCAGGCCGATATCCGCCGCAAGATCGAAATCGGCTGCTACCAGGGCCTGCGCCACCGTCGTGGCCTGCCCGTGCGTGGACAGCGCACCAAGACCAACGCGCGTACCCGCAAGGGCCCGAAGCGCACCATCGCCGGCAAGAAGAAGGCCAGGTAACCCCGGATGGCACAGGCAAAGAAGGGCGGCACCGCCGCCAAGAAGGGTCAGAAGACCCGCCGCAGGGAAAAGAAGAACGTCCCGCACGGCGCTGCTCACATCAAGAGCACCTTCAACAACACGATCGTCTCGATCACCGATCCCCAGGGCAACGTCATCGCCTGGGCCTCGTCGGGTCACGTCGGCTTCAAGGGTTCGCGCAAGTCGACCCCGTTCGCCGCGCAGCTCGCCGCCGAGAACGCTGCCCGCAAGGCGCAGGAGCACGGTGTCAAGAAGGTCGACGTCTTCGTGAAGGGCCCGGGTTCGGGCCGCGAGACCGCGATCCGCTCGCTGCAGGCCGCCGGCCTCGAGGTCGGCGCGATCTCCGACGTCACTCCGCAGCCGCACAACGGCTGCCGCCCGCCCAAGCGGCGCAGGGTCTAGGTCGGCTCGGGAAAAGGATTAGGTAACAGAAAATGGCTCGTTATACCGGACCCGCGACCCGCAAGTCGCGTCGCCTCGGCGTCGACCTCATCGGCGGCGATCAGTCCTTCGAGAAGCGCCCCTACCCGCCCGGCCAGCACGGCCGCGCGCGGATCAAGGAGAGCGAATACCGCACCCAGCTGCAGGAGAAGCAGAAGGCTCGCTTCACCTACGGCGTCATGGAGAAGCAGTTCCGCAAGTACTACGAAGAGGCCAACCGCCTCTCCGGTAAGACCGGCGAGAACCTGCTGCGCATCCTGGAAAGCCGTCTGGACAACGTCGTCTACCGTGCCGGCCTGGCCCGCACCCGGCGGATGGCGCGCCAGCTGGTCAGCCACGGCCACTTCACCGTCAACGGTGTGAAGGTCGACATTCCGAGCTACCGGGTGTCGCAGTACGACATCATCGATATCAAGGAAAAGTCGATCAACACGTTCCCGTTCGAGGCCGCACGTCAGGCCGCGGGCGAGCGCCCGATCCCGGGCTGGCTGCAGGTCGTCGGCGAGCGTCAGCGCATCCTGGTGCACCAGCTCCCGGAGCGCGCCCAGATCCAGGTGCCGCTCACCGAGCAGCTGATCGTCGAGTTCTACTCGAAGTAAGGTCTTCAACCGCCCTGGTCGAAGACACCCAGACGGCATCAAATAGCGGGTGCCGAGAAGGAGATAGAAAACCATGCTGATTTCTCAGCGACCCACACTGTCCGAAGATGTGTTGGCCGACAACCGGTCCCGGTTCACCATCGAACCGCTGGAGCCCGGTTTCGGTTACACCCTCGGTAACTCGCTGCGGCGCACGCTGCTGTCGTCCATCCCGGGCGCAGCGGTCACCAGCATCCGCATCGACGGTGTGCTGCACGAGTTCACCACCGTCCCCGGGGTGAAGGAAGACGTCACCGACATCATCCTGAACCTCAAGGGTCTGGTCGTGTCCTCGGAAGAGGACGAGCCGGTCACCATGTACCTGCGCAAGCAGGGCCCGGGTGCGGTCACCGCCGGTGACATCGTGCCGCCGGCCGGCGTGACGGTGCACAACCCGGATCTGCACATCGCGGCTCTCAACGACAAGGGCAAGCTCGAGGTCGAGCTGGTCGTCGAGCGGGGCCGTGGCTACGTGCCCGCCGTGCAGAACAAGGCCTCCGGCGCGGAGATCGGCCGGATCCCGGTCGACTCCATCTACTCGCCGGTCCTCAAGGTCACCTACAAGGTGGAGGCCACCCGCGTCGAGCAGCGCACCGACTTCGACAAGTTGATCCTCGATGTCGAGACCAAGAATTCGATCACCCCGCGTGACGCCCTGGCCTCGGCCGGTAAGACGCTGGTTGAACTGTTCGGTCTGGCACGCGAGCTCAACGTCGAGGCCGAAGGCATCGAGATCGGGCCGTCGCCGGCCGAGGCGGATCACATCGCCTCGTTCGCGCTGCCCATCGACGATCTGGACCTGACCGTCCGGTCGTACAACTGCCTCAAGCGCGAGGGTGTGCACACCGTCGGCGAGCTGGTGTCGCGTACCGAGTCCGATCTGCTCGACATCCGCAACTTCGGGCAGAAGTCCATCGACGAGGTCAAGATCAAGCTGCATCAGCTCGGTCTGTCGCTGAAGGACAGCCCGGCCAGCTTCGATCCGTCCGAGGTGGCCGGATACGACGTGGCCACCGGCACCTGGACCGGTGACACCGGGTACGACTCGGACACCGACCAGGACTTCGCCGAAACCGAACAGCTCTAAGCCCACCAGGGTCTGAAGAGAATCGTCCCGGTCCTACCTGATACGGGGACCGGCCCCACTTAGGAGATAGTCGCAATGCCCAAGCCCACCAAGGGTCCTCGCCTCGGCGGGTCGTCCTCGCACCAGAAGGCGCTGCTGGCCAACCTGGCCACCGCGCTGTTCGAGCACGGCCGCATCAAGACCACTGAGCCGAAGGCCCGGGCGTTGCGTCCGTACGCCGAGAAGCTGATCACCCACGCCAAGAAGGGCCAGCTGCACAACCGGCGCGAGGTCATGAAGAAGATCCGCGACAAGGACGTGGTGCACGCCCTGTTCGCCGAGATCGGACCCTTCTTCGCCGACCGCGAGGGCGGCTACACCCGGATCATCAAGGTGGAGGCACGTAAGGGCGACAACGCCCCGATGGCCGTCATCGAGCTGGTCCGGGAGAAGACCGTGACCTCCGAGGCCAATCGTGCGCGCCGTGCGGACGCCGCGCAGAAGGTTGCGGCCGCGGCCGCACCGCAGGCCGCTGTCGAGCCCGAGGCTGCCGAAGGCCCGACGGCCGACGAGGCTGCCGAGGAGACCACCGAGGCTGTCGCCGAGGAGGCCACCGAGGCTCCTGCCGAGGAAGCCAAGTCTGACGACAAGTAGTCATCCGATGAACATGCCCGTCACCGATTCCGGTGGCGGGCATGTTCAGTTTCCCGTCGCTCCGCTCGCCCCGGCTGGATCTCCCGTCGCTCCGCTCGCCCCGGTTCGTCTACGCCTCGACGTGGCCTACGACGGGACCGACTTCGCCGGCTGGGCCACCCAGGACGGGCAGCGCACCGTGGCCGGTGTGCTGGAGGAATCGCTGTCCACGGTGTTCCGCACACCGGTCGTGCTGCGGGCCGCCGGACGCACCGATGCCGGGGTGCACGCCACCGGTCAGGTCGTGCACGTCGACATTCCGGGCGACGCGCTGGTGCACGCCTTCCCGCGTACCCCGCGCCCGCCGGACGAACACGAGTTCCTGCCGCTGGTGCGCCGGCTGGCACGGTTCGTCCCCGAGGACGTCCGGGTGCTCGGGATCCGCCGGGCGCCCGCCGGGTTCGACGCCCGGTTCTCGGCACTGCGCCGGCACTACGAATACCGGCTCAGCACAGCGCCGTACGGAGCCACCCCCCAGCAGGCCCGGTTCGTCACGCCGTGGACGCGTCCGCTGGACGTGGACGCGATGGCGGCCGCCTCGCAGCGGCTGATCGGCCTGCACGACTTCGCCGCCTTCTGCAAACACCGCGAGGGCGCCACCACCATCCGCGAGATGCAGCGGCTGGACTGGGTCCACGAGGGTGACCTGATCACCGCTCACGTCAGTGCCGACGCCTTCTGCTGGAACATGGTGCGCTCGTTGGTCGGTGCGCTGTTGGCGGTCGGGGAGGGCCGCCGGGACGCGGACTGGTGCGCGGCCCTGCTGGACGCGTCGAAGCGCTCCAGCGATTTCGCGGCGGCCCCGGCGCGCGGTCTGACGCTGGTCGGCGTGGACTATCCGGCGGACGAGGATCTCGCGGCGCGCACCGTGATCACGCGCGACCTGCGCACGCTCTGAGCCGCGGGTTGCCTCAGAGTCGTGGCGCCACGAAGTCGGCGGCCTGATTCACCATGCCGGCGCTGATGTAGGCGGGGGCCAGGTGATCGGCCCAGTAGTCCTCCCAGTTCTCCGGATCGGTGGGGTTACAGATCGGGTCGTCACCGTGGCACAGCTCGATCGTGCGTTCCTGGTAGAGCGGATTGAAGTTCGAGATCGGTCCCACCCACGCAATTCCGTTGCCGAACAAGGCCACTGCGGCGACCTTCTGGTCGGATCCGGGAGGCAGCGGGCGATCGAAACCGAACGCGGGGAACGGAACGGCCAGCACAACGTCGGTGACGGCCGCGCCGAGCGAGTAGCCGCCCAGTACGAGCCGGGTGCCGGGGCAGTTGTCCATCATGTACTGCACGCGGCCGCTCATGTCGTTGGCGCCGATGTCGATCTGGGTGTCGGCGGGGTAGCGCACCGCGTACAGCGCGACGTTCTTGCCCGACTTGGAGCGCAGTGCGCTGACGAGCGCATTACCGATCTGGCCGGCGCCGGGGGACTCGTGCCGGCCCCGCGCGAAGATCAACTCGGCGTCGGGACACGACACCGCTCCCGCGGCGGGCAGCAGAGCGGGCGTGGTCAATGTGTTCGTGGTCAGGGCGGCCAGCACGATCAGCACCGCTGATGCCAGCACGGTGAACCGGCGGGCCCCACCCCTCGGCTTCAAGATCACCGCACCGATTGTAGCCGCCGGAATTGACGTCTGGGTTGCGTAGTTCACCCGGGACCCCGTCGCTACCGGACCCGGGCGGCGGCGAACTCGGCGCCCCGGTCGATGAATCCGCCGTTGATGTAGCCGTCTTGCAGGTGGTTCTGCCAGTCGCTGGCCAATTCGGCGATGCTCGCCGGCCGCGAATTGGAACACACCGGGTCCGTCCCGTTGCAGAGATCGATGGTGCGGTCCCGGTATGCGGGCCCGATCCCGTCGACCCCCATCCGGTTCGAGAAGTTGCCCACCAGGACGACGGCGGCCACGTGTGCGTCCATCCCGGGCGGTAACGGCCGACCGAAGCCGAACCCCTTCTGGGTGGCTGAGAGCGCCATCACCGCGGCCGCGGCGCCCAGCGAGTAGCCGCCGACGATCAGCCGGGTGTTCGGGCAGGCACCGGCCATGTACTGGATACGGTTGCTGATGTCGTTGGCGCCGCGCGCGAACTCGTTGTTGGCCGCGTAGTTCACGGCGTAGACGCCGACGGGCTGGGGCAGTCGCGCGTTCAGCGAGCCCACCAGTGCGTCCCCGATCCGCCCGATGCCCGGTTGTTCGTTACGTCCCCGCGCGAAGATCAACTCGACCGGTGCGCACGGTTCCGCGGAGGCGGCGGCCAGTTGGCCGGCCGGGGGCGTGGCGACCGAGGCGATCAAGCCGCCCAACGCCACCGCCGCGGCGGTGAGGACGGTGCCGATCCTGGTCGTGTGGCGCTTTGCTGACGCTCGGGTGAACACCGAACCGAGTGTACGGCGCGATCAGAGGAGGCCGGCGACGAATCCGGCCGCCTGCTCCACCGCGCCACCGTCGTAGGCGCGGTGGGCGGCGACGTCCTCGCCGCTGGTGCACACCGGGTCTCCGGGGTTACACAGGTCGATGGCGCGGCCACCCCAGACCGGGCTGGCGGTGAGCGGAAGCCCTACCTTGGCCGATGGGTTGCCGAACACCGCGAGGGCGGCGACATGCTCGGGCGTATTCGGCGGCAGCGGGGCATTGAAGCCGATGGCCGGCACCGGAACCGCGGCGATGACATCCATCACCGCAGCACCCTGGGAGTATCCGCCGAGCACCAGCCGGGTGCCGGGGCAGTTGTTCATCACCCACTGGACCCGGGCGCTGGCGTCGTTGGCGCCGTTCGCGGCGGCCAGGAAGTCGTAGCTGGCCGGATAGTTCACCGCGTAACTGCTCACCGACCGCCCGCCCACCTTGTTGCGCAGCGACTCGACGAACGCGTTGCCGACGCGACCGAGACCGGGGGCCTCGTTCGTTCCGCGGGCGAACACCACTTCGATGTCCGGGCAGTCGGCGGCCTGGGCCGGCGCCGCCGGGGAGAGGGCGACACCGCTGACGGCGGTGACGACGGCTGCGCCCAGCAGTGCGCAACGAGACATGACGTGACGACGGTTCACCTGGGTGCTCACGCCTCACCTTAACGCGGAGGTGGGCTAATGACTTCCCGTGACGGTGTGGGTCAGACCCGTCCGGCGATGAAGCCGGCGGCCTGCGGGATGTACATCGAGTTTTCGTATTTGGTGTGTGCGAACGGGTTGCGCCCGCGCGAACAGATCGGATCGCCGTCGGCGCACAGGTCGATACCCCGACCACTGAACGGCGGGCCGGCGGCGGTCAGCGGGTGGCCGAACTTGGCGCCGGCATTGCCGAACACCGCCATCGCCGCGACGTTGCCGGCGAGGTTGCCGGGCAGGGGCGGTGCCGAGCCGATGTCGCCGATCCGGTCGCCGACCGGCGGGAGCCCGGCCAGCATGCTGACGATCGCCGCGCCCTGGGAGTATCCGCCGAGGACCACCCGGGTGTTGGGGCAGTTGTCGGCCAGGTAGGCGATGCGGCCGGTGGCATCGAAGGCGCCGTCGGCGGCCCGGAGGAAGTCGTAGGTGGCCGGGTAGTTGATCCCGTAGGTGCTCAGGGTGCGGCCCCCGAGCTGCTGGCGCAGCGACTGCTCCAGCGCGAAGCCGACCCGTCCGATGCCGGGGGGCTCGCTGGTGCCGCGGGCGAAGATCAGTTCGACGTCCGAGCACGGTTCGGCGGCGGCCACCGGCGCCGGGCCGGCCAGGACGGCGAGGACGGCGACCATTGCGGATCCCAGTGCGGCCGACCGGGCCGCCATCGTGCGCAGCTTCACGATCAACATCTTCACATCTCGCGGTCAGGTGCGGGTAATCGGTTGTTCTGCCGGCGGGACGTCGGGCCAGTTGGCCTGAGCCACCTGGTCGCTGCGATCACCTTGGCGGGCCAGTGCCAGCCCGAGCAGCACCACCACTCCGCCGGCGGTCTGGGTGACGGTGATCGCCTCTCCCACCAGCGCCCACGCGGTGAGCACGGCGAACAGCACCTCGGACAGCCCGACCAGGGAGGCGAACCGGGGGCGCAGTCGAGCCACACCCATGATGCCCAGGGTGTAGGCGAGTGCTGTCGGGATGAGGCCGAGGGCGATGACGGGAACGAACCAGGGCAGCGTGAAGCCGGCGACCACGGTGTCCTGCGCGCTGAACCGCAGTGGGAGTGCGCCGGACGCGCCGAGTGCGGCGACCGCGATGGTGCCCACGACCAGTCCGCCGGCGGCCAGCGTGATGGGGCTCAGGCCGCTGCCGTCGGAACTGGCCTTCTCCGACATCATGAAGTAGCAGGCGGCGCAGATCGCGGCCGCCAGGCCCCACAGCACGCCGACCGAGTTGACGTGGGCGCCGGCGAACACGTCGAGCACCAGCATGATGCCGACGATGGCGAGCGCGACGCCGCCCAAGGTCAGATTGCCGGGCCGGCGCCGGGTCGTCGCCCACAGCCAGCCCACCACCAGAACCGGTGCGGTGTATTCGAGGAGCAGCGCCACGCCCACGGACAGATGGGAGACGGCATTGTAGTAGCACAGCTGCGCGCCGGCGATCGGGATGAGGCCGTAGGCGATGACGGTGCGACGGTGCTGCAGCGCTTCGCGGACCCAGCCCGGCCGGGCGAGGCCGGCGAAGACCGCCATGGCCACCGCGCCGCCGGCGAGCCGCGCGGTGACGGCGGCGGTCGGGGTCCAGCCGGCCTCCATGAGCGCCTTCGCCAACGGGCCGGACAGGCCGAAGGCGAACGCGGACGTGATGGCGAACAGCAGCCCGAGCTGGAACCGGTTCGTGGACCGCGCGTCGGTCACCGTCATCGAGCACCTCGGGATGTAATGAGTAAAGTGAATGTTGCTCATGACGTTATCGGCGACGGGAGTCATGCGTCAAATGATTTTTACTTATGACACGGAGCTCACATTGCGGGCGGCGTGCATGCTGGTCAACAGCAACCGCGGGGCGTCCGGCGGGGTCGACGGGGCCGCCGACACCGTCGGTGATGTGGCGGGTCTGGATGCCTATCTGGCCGAGTTCGGATGGACCGGCCGCCGCGACCGGGACGCCGCCGAACTCGCCGACGTGCACCGGCTGCGGGAACGAATCGGTCGGATCTGGGCGGTGGCCGAGGATGAGGAACGCACCGTCGGGCAGGTGAACGCGTTGCTGTCCGACACCAAGGCCTCGCCCTGGCTGACCCGGCACGCCGAGATGCCGGAGTGGCATCTGCACCTGGCTTCGATCCACGATCCGCTGGCCCAGCGGATGGGCGCCGAGATGGCCATGGCGCTGGCCGATCTCATCCGCGGCGGGGAGCTACGCCGGCTCAAGACCTGTGCGGCCCCGGATTGTGACGCCGTGCTCTTCGATGTGTCCCGTAACCGGTCGAAGATCTTCTGCGACACCGGCAACTGCGGGAATCGTCAGCACGTGGCAGCCTATCGGGCGAGGTCGCGAGACGGCTGAATCAGCTCCAGGCGCGGGTGCAGCGACAGGTCCTGTCGCAGCGGGGCGACGTGCTGCAGCTTGTCCGGAGGCTTCACCCCGGACGCCGATCCGTCGCCCTCGTCACCGGCCGGCCCGGTGTGTTGGGTCTGCCCCTCGTCGGAGGGCGGTTGGTATTCGGTCTTCGACGTCCCCGCCGTGGGCGCGGGCGGCTCGGATGTGGGGCTGGAGCCGGCCTCCCACCATTGTGTGGTCGGGGGCGATGTGGGCTGTGCCGCAGACGAATACAATGATTTCGGCGTCGACTGGACGTAATCTTCGGCAGCTGGTACGCCGGTCTCGGGCGGGTAGGCAGACCCCACCCGCGGCGCCGGTGGCCCGGAACCGGTCGGTGGTCGCACCGGCTCGCTGCGGCTGGCGTCGTCGAGGTACGGGGCGAGCACCACGTGCTCGGCCGGCGGGTCTGCCTCGGCCGGCGTCGGCGCCACCGGTCTGGTGCGCACCGAGTTCTCCAGATACTGGCGCCAGGCCTGCAGGGTGTTCAGCAGCTGCTGGATGTAGTCGGCCGATGGCGCCGCCGGAGCCGTGCCCGGATGGGGAGGCGGGGCCGCAGCGGGCGGCAGCGGCGGCAACGCGGGAGGAAGCAGCGGGTTGGGTGGCAGTTGGGGCAGGCCCGGGAACGCCAGGCCGGGAACGGTCAGGCCGGGGGCCGCCGCCGCACCGGCCAGCTGCTCCAGGTACTGCCGCCAGGCCTGCAGATAGGCCGGCAGGTTCGGGTCGAACTGCGGTGTTGTCATCTTCGTGCCTCCGGAAAGGGTGACGGGAATCCATTGCGGGCGACGGGTGGCGGGGCGGGAATGTCCAGGGGGTGCGGCATCGACTGCGCGGCATAGCGGGAGTCGAGGTTGCGCAGCGGACGGGTGTCGGCGGGTTCGCGGTTCTCCAGGTCGAAGATGTAGCAGTAGTCTCCGGCCGGTGTGGGCATCCGGATCGGGCTCGACAGATTCTGATCGAGGAAGCCGTACGGGAACCGCCAGTCCAGGGTGGTGTGATCGCGGCGGTCGGCGCCGCCGGTACCGATCCAGATGTAGTGATCCAGGATGGCGTTCACGGCGTGGCGGCCCGATTCGCAGGCGGCCTCCATCGATGTCATGCGGGTGAACGTCTTCGTCCAGGTGCCCGCGAAGACCACCGAATTGTGGTGCACCTGGTAACCGCCGTGCCGGGCCTGCCAGACATGACGGCGCCACAGATCATCCAGCCATAGGTCTTCGGGCGGCCGCGTCGCCCAGGACGAGCCGTGCGGATTCCACGGATCTCCGCCGGGCCGGTTCGGCCAGTCGCCGAGTATCGGTATGAGATAAGGGGTTTCGTTGCGAACGATGCGTCGGCCGTCTGGGGCCATGCGCAGCCCGCTGTCCAGGGTGTACCAGGCGGGCCACGGCAGGATCGACTTCGAGTCTGTCCCGTTGACCGCGGTGAGTGCACCGGAGATCTGGCGCCACACCTCGGCGGCGATCTCGTCGGCGGTGCAGTCCCGGGCCGCCTTCGGCCGCCCCGATTCATCGCGAAGGTGCGTCGAGGGCGTGTTGAAATCGCCGATGTCCACCGACAGGACCGACACGTAGCCGTCGCGGGCCAGGTTCGGGCGGTGCTCCCACATCCCGTGCTGGTTGATCGACGACAGCGCCCACTCGGTCCCGGAGTAGTACATGTGCCCGCGCAGCAGCTGGAACTCGGTGTCGAAGAAGAACTGTATGCCGGACAGGGTCTGGAACCGGTCCCACGGCACCCGCCCCATGTGGTCCATGGCGTAGGGATCCCGGCGCGTGGGCGGTCTGGTCGCGCCCGGCTGCAGCGGACCGTCCGGCGGCGGCGCGGAGGTGGTGAACCCGTCGAGTCCGGCGACCGTGCCTCCGGTCCCGGCAGCGCGCAGGGCCGCGGTGACGCGCTCGGCGCCCGGAGCATCGAGCGCCACCACGACATAGTCCGGGGTCACTCGAGTGCCGTCGGCCATCTTCACCCGCACCCGAGGTCGCAGGTGCGGAGGCTGTCGCAGGTCGACCACCGGCGGATCGATGCACTCGACCACCGCCTGGACGAAGTGGACGCCGATCTGGTCCAGGTGGCGGTACCAATGGTCGAACCACGAGTCGGTGGTGGGGCCGTTGAGGACGCCGTCGGCCTTGTTGTCGCGGCGGTCCATCTGCAGTTGCAGCTGTAGATAGGTCGTCAGGTTGGTGCGCGCGTCACCCCATTGCACGTCGAATGCGGCCAGCACCTTGGGCATCTCCCGCAGGTAGCTGTCGAACTCGGCCGTGTAGTAGAACCGGCGGGTGCCGTCGGGTTGCCTGCCGACGAAGAAGTCGTAGGCCGACTGATTCTGCAGTTCGGCGGCCCGGCGCACCGGGCTGGTCACCAGATACTGGAGCAGCCGGCTGACGAAGTTGTACACGTCGGTCGGGGCGAACCCCAGGCTGGTGAGCTGTCTTCCGATGCTGACCACTTCGGCCGAGTTCCGGGGTTTCTCGCGGGGGAAGACCAGCGAGGGTTTGCCGTTGACGGTGGTGCCCTGGGTGACCACCCGGCGGACGTTGTCCAGCACGGTGCGCGACGTCGGCGTCCAACGCTGCGAGCCGTCGGGGGAGAGGGACCGGTGGTAGATGGGGATGCGATTGAACAGGTCCCAGGTGTGCAGATAGTAGGCCGGGAAGAAGCGGAATCCGTGCTCGCCGGCGATGGCCCCGCCGGGCACCGGGTAGGTGCCCGGCCGGCCGGGGAAGGGGCGCAGTTCGGCGCAATGCCCGTGACCGGGAGCGGCTTTCGCGTACTGGGAGGCGGCCAGGCCGCCGAGTTTCACCGGCGGGTGTCCGCCGCCGTCGCGTTCGTCGGCGCGTGCCTCGTAGACGGTGACGTCGAAGCCACGTTCGGCGAGTGCCTGGGCGGCGGTCAGCCCGGCGATACCGGCGCCCAGGACGGCCACGGTGGGACGGCGCGGGCACGAGGCGGGGCTGGTGATCGAGTGGCTCATGGCGTGTCCGCCCGGAGGGCATCCAGCAGCCCCGGCTGCGACGGTGCCCGGACCGCCGCGTGGACATAGGCCCGCAGGGTGTCGTGCGCACGCAGCACGTCATCGAGCGCGCCGCGCACATTGAGTGCGCCGGTCTCGATCGCGTCATCGAGAGTGATCGCGGCGTCGAGGATGGCCAGGATGGCGGGCCGCGACGTGACGACCCGGATGCCCGTCGGGTCATCGGCGTCATCGGTGACCTCGAGTCGTCGGCCGCCCCGCAGCGTGCAGCGTTCGTCGTCGACCTCCAGGCCGACCACCAGTGCGCCGAGGGCGTCCAGGACGTGCCGGTAGCTGGCGGGAAGCTCATCGGCGAGGTGGCCGATCGATCTGCGCAGCAGAGACGAAACCGATTCAGCCATGGAGGAACTCGAATACGCCGGTGCCGCGGAAGTCCATCCGTCGGCCGTTGATCGAACCGGTCACGACGGCGGCGCCGGTGGATTCGCACAGCACGGTTACCCCGTCCAGCGACAGCTCGCTGGGCTGGGCGAGTCGCGCGTAGGACTGTGGCAGGAACTCGACCCGTGCGGCGTCACCGGCCCGGTGCGCGGTCACCGTGACGCACTCCGGTACGCCCGGAACCTCACCGTCGAGCAGCAGGCGCATCGGTGCCGGCAGGGTGCAGTCCGCCCGACGGTGCAGCACACCGGATGTCCGGACCGCCACGGCCGCGTGCCGGAAGATCGCCGCGGGTTCGTTGTGGTGCCACACATAGAGGGCCTGGGAGAAGTAGCGCAGCCGTCGGCGGTCGGTCATCCGCAGGAACACCAGCGACCACGGCTGGTCGGGATCGCTCGGCAGGACGGTCGCCCACTCCCAGCCGAAGTCGTCACCCCACCGGAACCGGCCCCAGTTGTGGTCGTGATAGGCGATGTCGTCGGTGAACCGGTGCTCGCGGCCGCCGATGCGCAGCCACCCGGTGGCGTGCAGGCGCGGGACGAACAGCCAGCTCATCCGCCCGGAACCGACCGGCTGGTTGGTGACGACGAAGGGCTTGCTGGCCGGGACGAAGGACAGTTCCCCGGCGATGCCGCGAGCCGGGAGATCGATGACGACGCGGTACCCATCGGGCCGGATCAGCATCCGGTTCCCGCCGATCGTCAACTCGCCCAGGCTGGGTGCGATGGCGAGCGCGTCCGCGGCGAATCGTTCGACGGCGCCGCCCCATCGGTCGTCATGGGCGATGACGATCACCCGCGGCGCGAGGCGGTACCGACCGTCGGGCGCGCTCTCGGTGTTCAGGCTGAAGTTGACGAGCAGCCGACAGCCCCCGGCGTGGATGACGAAGTGATGCCATTCCTTGAAGGCCTCGGCGTTCGCCATGCCGATGGTGGGGGTGCGCAGGAAGTCGGCCGCTGCGAGGGTGGCCGTCATGGTGACGACCTCGCCGCAGGTGTGTCCGAGGTGCGTTCGGCCAGGGCTTCGATGGCCGATCCCAGGCTCGCGATCCCGAGCAGCAGGTGCACGAAGTCATCGGCGGTGCCGGAGGTGTGCGGGTCGGGGCCGGCCACCGTGCGCACCAGTCGGCCGAGGCCGGCCAGGCCGGTGAGATAGTCGATGAAGCTGCAGTCATCGGCCAGTGCGGCAACGGGATCGGTGAGGGTCATGCGAATCCCTCTGGGCGCAGCCGGGACAGTACGGAGTCGTCGAGGCCGTGTCCGACGACCGCGTCGGCCAGTAGCTCGGCCCAGGCGCTGGGGGTGGCCTTGGGTTCGCAGGGCCCGTCGAGGACGTTGAGGCTCAGCGTCTCCCAGATGCGCCGAAGGTTCTCGACGGCTTCGGAGGCGGCCAGCCGGTCGCGCAGCTGGGCGCCTTCGGGTGTCCGGGCGTATCGCGCGCCCTCGGCCACGAGCATGTCGTGCACGCTGCGGGCGGCGGCCGGGTTTCCCAGGACGGCGCGCCGCGCGCCCATCAGCAGGTCGAAGGCCGCGCGTTCGGATCCGGCGTGTTCGGGCGGTGTCGGCAGCAGGGCGGGCGCGTTGCGTTCGACGAGGTCGAGGGCGGCCTCTCGGATCCGTTCCAACTCGGCCAGCATGCCGATCAGCTGTTCGGGGGTCATCGGGTGCGCTCGTGGACGAAGTCGGTCAGGTGGGTGAGCATGTCCCGGTGCCGGCTCGCCGGCAACCAGTCCATCCCGGAGAGCACCGCTTCGGCGGCCTGCGCGTGTTTGGCCGCCACCGCGCGAGCATGGTCGAGCGATCCCATGCGCTGCATCAGGTCGAACAGCCAGCGGATGTCATCGAGGGTCTTCGGGTCGCAATGTTGTTGAGTGCGTAGGAAGTCGGCGATGGCACCGCGACCGGTCCGGGACAGCTCGCCCTGGCCGGCCAACCGGTCCAACAGATCGGTGAGGTTCAACTCGCCGTCCATGCTGGGGCGACGCTTCCCCAGAATTCCCACGGCGCGGTCGCGGTCCTCCGGGCGGGCATTGCGCAGCGTGTGCAGCAGCATCAGCGTGCGTTTGCCCTCCCAGAGGTCGCCGCCGATCTCCTTGCCGTAATCCTCCGGATCGGCCCGCAGGTTCAGCAGGTCGTCGGTGATCTGGAACGCGGCTCCGACGTGCCGGCCGAGCTCTTCCAGCGGCGCGAGACGGTCGATGCCGGCGCCGGCGGCGATCGCGCCGGCCTGCAGCGGGGTGATGAAGGAGTACCAACTGGTCTTGAGTTCCACCATCCTCAGGTAGTCCGCATCGGTGAGTTCCCATGTGTTGCAGCGCACCCACTCCAGTTCGATGGCTTGGCCGTCCACCGTCTGGCGGGTCATGTGCGCGACCGCGCGCAGGATGCGCAGTGCCGGGCCGAGGCCGACGCGTCCGACGTTGTCGAGCAGCGGCTGCAGGGTCAGGGACAACATCGCGTCGCCGACGTTGACGGCGATCGGGATGCCGTGGTCGATGTGCATCGTGGGTTTTCCTCGGCGCCACCAGGATTCATCCTCGATGTCATCGTGGATCAGGAAGGCGTTGTGGTAGAGCTCCAGAGTGGCCGCGGTCGGCAGGACGGCGTCGAGGTGCCCGCCGAGCCCCAGACAGATCGCGATGGCCAGCGCGGGGCGCAGCGCTTTCCCGCCCCGCTGCGGGTAGTCGAGGATCAGATCGTAGAGGCCGCCGGTGCCGTGCTGGCCGGAGCCGTAGAGCTTTTCGATCTCGGCGTCACATGCCTCTTTGCAGTCGGCGAGGTAGTCCTCCAGCGGGTCGGATACCGTGATCGGTGAATGCATGTGGGCGGTGCCGAGACATCATGCGCCGGTGATGACGACCAGGCCGCCCGGCGTCTTCGGCCGTACCGCACAGCGGATTCGAACGTTGAGCGTGATCAGATTGGCGCCAGTCTCCCCGACGATCTCGAAGCTCGGGGGGATGCTGACGGCAAGGTCGACGGGTTCCTCGCCGGCAGATGCCTGTGACGCCGCGCCCGGGGCGATGCGCTGACGGCGTCCGAGCATGATCGCGTGCTCGGTGCGTCCGGCGGCAGCGGAAACATTCGGCAGCAGCAGCACGTTATCGAACACTTTTGTGATGTGGTGGAAATCCGAGATATTGCCGGCGTCCAGTAGTGGATTCTTCACCGGGTTGTACCCGCCGTACAGTTGATAGAGGGCTTGCATCGCCTTGACGTCGCCGAATAGCGTGGCCGGCGCCCGGAACCCGGCGGTCTCCAGTGCGATCCGCGCCGCGATGAACGCATTCACGATGTCCGGTCCTGGCAGTCCTGGGTTTGGCACATCTTCGACCGCAGCAGCCTTCTGACGCAGTATTGGGAACACATATTCATCGACCTTCACCGCGAGCTTCGCGACCGCGGCGTTGACCTTGTCGAGCAGGGCATCGGGTGTCGGCGCCATCAATTCGGCGACGGACGGAGTGAGAGGCTCGAATGGACTCTCGACTTTCACCACGCCACTGTTGTTGTCCGAAACGTTGGTCTGCCCGGGATCCCCTGTGTCCCAATGCGGTATGGCCTGCCAGGCCACACAGGTCTGCTCGAAGGTCGTCCGGATCGTGTGGTTGACGAGGGCAACCCGCTCGGCGCTCAGATACATACCGTGACCCCCTAGGTCCAGTGTGTGTTGTGAATCATCGCAGATCACAACGTCGCGCGTACGGAAACTCGGTGTCCGCCGATCGAACTATTTCTGGTGCAGCACCACCTCTCTGCCCGGGGGCAGCTCACCCCGTTCGGCCGCCTCGCAATGCGCCAGGTGCAGCGTGGCGACCGGATCGCCGGGCAGCAGGTCCCGGCAGCGCTCGAAGGCCCGCCGTGCCTGCTCCACATCGCCGGTGTCGAACAGCGCGAAGGCTTCATCGAAGGCCGGCTGTGCGGCGCGCTTGGCTTCGCGCAGCGGGGCCGGGTCTTCGTCGTACACCTCGTAGACGGTCACCGGCCGGCGCCTGTTGACCACCATCACCCGTTCCATCCGGCGGATGTGGAACAGGTCCGGCCGGGCCAGTCGCGCGTAGGTCGCATCGGAGATGAGCATCGCCGAGTCGTAACGCTTGGTGGTGCCCTCGATACGTGCGGCCAGGTTCACCGCGTCACCGATGACGCTGAGCACCATGCGGTTCACCCCGCCGACGAGCCCCAGACCGACAACACCGGTATTGATACCGATGCCCACCCGGAACTCGTGGGACCCGTGCGCCTGCCGTTCCCGGTTGTGCTCCTGCAGCGAGCGCAGCATGCCGAGTCCGGCCCGCAGGGCGTTGTCGGGCTCCGATTCGAACACGGCCAGGATCTCGTCCCCGCGCAGATCCTGGATCACCCCGTTGCAGGCAATGATCGGCAGCTCCACGGCCCGGAAGAAGCCGGTGGCGAGATTGTTCGCCTCCGCGATGTCCATGTCCTCGAGCAGCGTGGTGTACCCGCGGATATCGGAGATGAGGACCGTCATCTCGCGTTCCACCCGACGGCCGCTTCGGACCCGGCGGATGTCGTCCAACTCCAGGATGCGCAGCAACTCGTTGGGCACGAACCGGGACTGCATGTCGAGCAGCGACTGTCGTTGCTCATCGGCGGCCCGCAGCCGCGCCTCCAGCTGGAAATTCCACAGCGGGGCGGCGCACTGGGCGCACACGAATGACACCGCCTCCTCGTGCCCGGCGGTGAACGTGTGCTCCGGATCGTCCTGCTCGGCATAGATCACACCGATCACGTTCTGCTGTAAGGAAATCGGCACCGCGAGGATCGACGGAATCTCCTGAACCGGATCGCCCGGGACCCGGACCGGAGCGCCGGTGGCGAGTACCTGGGAGATGATCTCCTCGTCGTAGGACACCGGAGTCCACGGTCCGTCGACCGCGGCGGTGACGCCGTGTTCGTGCACGGCGCGCACGCCGAGCCGGTCCGCCTCCCCGGTGAGCGCGATGATCCGGCTCGCCCCGGTCATGGCGGCGACGGTGCCCAGGGCCAGCCTGCCCAGGCCGTCGGGGGTCCGCGCCGCCGACAGGGTCCGTACCAGCTGGTGCGCGCTGACCGGGTCGATGCCGGTCCCTTCGTCCTGCACCAGATCCCGGCTGAGCAGCCAGGGATGGGCGTGGGCGAGTCGATCGGTGCGGACCGTCATGCCGATGCCCAGGAAACCCTGATACGCGGCCCGGAGCATGTGCTGGTGCAGTCTGGTCCGGCCGGTCTCGGCGTACAGGATGGCCGCCTCTTCGTATGCGCTCGCGGCGATCAGTGGAAGCTGGTGCGTCTCAGCCAGTTCGATCGCCTGCTCGAGGAAGCGTTCGGCCTTGCGGTGCTCCTTGCGTGCCCGCGCCCATGCTCCCTCGATCAACGCGTACGGCGCAGCGTAGTTCGCCGGTGAGTCCGCTGCCCATTTGCGGTGCAGGGCAAGGGCGGTGCGGACCGCTCGCTTGGTGGACCGTTCATCGGGCGCGGCGTGGATCCTGCTCAGCGCGCACTTCATATGGATGAGCTGCATGACCGGGTTACCGTCCATACCGGCGATCTGCTCCATGGCCTCATCGACCACGGTGAGCGCCCCGGCATAGTCACCCGACCAGAAGTGCAGGCCGAGTTTCATGGTGGCCGCCACGCTGAGTGCCACGCCGTCGCTTTCCAGGCGGGCGGCGGGTACCACCTCCCGTTCGTCGTAGCCGCTTTCCCCGGCGAGCAGATAGGCGTCCTCGCTGCGGCCCATCAGATTGAGGCAGATCTGTTGGACGGCCTGACACAGCGTCGCCGGCGTCGGTTGGGAACGGATACCGGGGATCACCGCCTGGGCGAGCGCGTCGATCTCGGTGAGCGGTCGGCCCAACCAGAAGGACTGCGACAGCAGTGCCGCCGCCTGGTACCCGGCGAATTCCTGGTCACCCTGGTCGAGGGCGTGGCCGATCGCGTCGTGCAGCCGGTTCAGGTTCTCTCGGACCGGCTCCTTCCAGTGCCGGATGAAGTGCAGGTAGATGAACAACGTGTGCGGATGTGCTTCGCGGAACTCCTCGCGCTCGGCAAGCGCCAAGGCCACTTCACCGAAGCGTTGACTACCGGTGCGGTCCCCGGTGAACACCAGCACGATCGCGTAGTTGGCCAGCATGATCGGCGAGGCCGGGGTGTGCCCGTGGGCCAGGGTGAGGTCGAGCTGCTTGCGCACCAGGATCGGGGCGTAGTTCGGCTGGATGCTGTAGCAGACGTGAAAGAGCTCACCCAGGATGCGCTGAATCTCGATGACCCGGCGGTCCTCGCAGTAGGTCAGCTCGAGGAGCCGCTCGTTGCTCCACTGCCGCACGGTGAGCTTCATGTTCGCCACCGCGAGCACCATCCGCGGCTTGCCCGGGTCGCGCGGGAGCGGTTCGCCCAGTTGCTCCAGCGCCTGCAGCCCGGTCTCCAGGGCGTCCTGGGGTCGGTTCTGCGCGATCCGGCCCTTGATCCGGAGGAAGGCCAACCGGGCCCGATCGGCCGGGTCGTGCAACACTTCCTCACCCTCGTCGAGCAGGCTGTGCAGGGCGGGCACATCGCAGACCAGCAGGGCTGCCTCGGTCGCGTCGAGGTGCAGCTCCCGGCTCTGCTCGAACGACGTCGTCCAGCGCTGCTCGCCCAAGAGGTCCAGCGCGTTGCGGCAGTAGTCGAGGGCGAGCGGGAAGGACGCCTGGGCCCGGGCCTGGCGTGCCGCGCGGCGTAGGACGTCGACGAACCGGGCACGCTCTCCGGCCTCGAGGAGCCCGCGCCCGCCGATGCCGAGGTGCCGTGCGGCTTCGAAGAGCCGGTCCTCGCCGAGGGTCACCAGGCGGCGGCCGAGGCGGAGATGGGTGCGGCGCGCGTCCTCGTCGGACAGGCCGTGCCGCGCGGCTTCGGCCACCCGGTCGTGGCTGAACCGGTAGCGCGCCTGACGGCTGATGGCATTGGAGATCCGCTGACCGGAGCGGTCCAGCGCTTCCAGCAGGCGCAGTTCCTGGGCCGCCCACAGTGCCTGCGCCACCACGTCGGCGGGCTGGTTTGCTGCGGTGACGGCGTCGTCGAGGTCGAACTCGCTGCCGATGCAGGTCAACGACCGCAGGACGGCTCGATGCGCAGGGTCGAGTTGGTCGAGGTAGCGGCCCATCGACTCGGCGGCCGATGCGCTGACCTCCAGCGCGGCGAGCGCGCGCAGATCCCACTCGGGCGGTCTGCCCGGCCCCACCGGTGCCAGCGCACCCACCTGCTGCGCCCGATACAGCAGCTGACGGATCTGAAACGGGTTGCCCTCGGTCCGGTGGTGAAACTCGGTCGCCACGTCGGCCAACTCGACGGTGTGGCCGCTGACCGTGGCGAGGAGCTCCTCGATGTCCGGGCGGGAGAGCGGCTGCAGATGCATCTCCTGCAGGTTGGGGGAGGTGAAACCGGCTGTCTGCGCGTCGAATTCGCCGGCCCGGTGGGCGCCGAGGACCAGGACGTTGCGCGGGGACACCGTCAGCAGTTCCGACAGCAGTAACAGGGTGTCGCGGTCGGCCCACTGCAGATCGTCGACGGCGAGCACGACCGGCCGGAAGAGCGCGGTCTCGGAGAGCAGGCGGATCACCGCGCGATGCAGTCGGCGGCGGGAGTCGGCGGCGTTCAGTTCGGTGACGCGCGGAGACGGACCGAGGACGGTCGTCAGGTCGGGCACGAGTTGCACGAGCACGCCGGGCAGCGTCGCCATCCCGGTGTGCAGCCCGTCGCGCCACCGGTCCCGCTCGGCCGCCGGGGCTGCGTCCATGGTGTGCACGAGCGCGCCGAGCGCGTCCCGCAGCGCGGAGTAGGGTGCCGGCGCGCGGTCTCGGCACCGTCCGTAGCCGAAGACGCCGTTGCGGTCGGCGACTTCACGGCCGAATGTCTGGACCAGAGTCGACTTCCCGACGCCGGGTACGCCGCTGAGCAAGACGCATGCCCCGTCACGGCCCGCCGCGTCGACGGCCGCTCGCAACTCTGCGAGTTCGCGCTTGCGGTTGACCACCCGGCCGTCGAAGTCGTATAGCGAGGTCGTCATGTGCGGCGTCTCCGCCTGCATCGACCGGACGGCGACCGAAGGACGGGAACGGTCGGCCGCCTCGTCCGATCGTCCCGCACGGATACCGATATCGGGCCCATGACCTGACCGAATCTCCTCACGACCGCCGCAGCACGGGTGTACGTCTCAAGATCGAGATGTGCCGAAGCTTAACCCCGATCGGGTGACGACGGACATTCTGGGAAGCCTCCCGCTCCGATATCAAGATCGCGGTATGGACTCGCGGCTAATGGATTTCGGCTCTCGACGTCGCGGACCGCCTCACCAGGACGGCTGATCGGATAGACCTTTCCTCATGCAAATAAGTTGCTGCACATAGGATTGTCCATGCTCGGGAGGGCCGTCCGCTTCGCGGGAGCAGTCCCGAGGTCGGGCGGAGTCGAGAATTTTGGGGGGCTATACGAAGGTCGACAGGTTGCTGTGAACGGTCGCCGGCGAACTCGCGTTCGGTAGCAACTGGTGCGCTGCGGACCGCTGGGCGCCGGTTAGGGTCGACTCGGGGGATACATGGTTCGGCATTCGGTGACACGACTTGAGGCCAGCGGCTACCGCTTCATCCGGCGCAGAATGGAATACGCGCTGGCCTGCCGGGACACTCGCATGCTCGACGACCCGATCCGAAGTCAGGCCATCGCACTGACCGCGGGCGTGGTGCTGGCCGCGATCGTGCTGGCTGCCTGCGCCGTGCTGGCGTTGCTGCGGCCGCACGGAAGCCTGGGGACCGCCCCCGTCGTCATGGTCCGCGAGTCCGGGGCGCTGTACGTCCGGGTCGGCGACACCATGCACCCGGCGCCGAACCTGGCGTCCGCCCGGCTGATCACCGGGGCGCCGGGCCTGCCGCGTCTGGTGAGCGCCCAGATGATCGCCGGCGCCAAACAGGGTCCGGCGATGGGCATCCCGGGTGCACCGGAGACCATTGCGCCCGCGCTGGAGCCGGACCGGGCCACCTGGACGGTGTGCGACGAGGCCGCCGGCCGCACCGTCGTACTCATCGGTCCGCCCGCCGATCTGCCGGTCGCCGAACCCGTCCTGGTCACCGCGGCACAGGAGCGCGCCCCGGGTGTGTATCTGCTGCACGCCGGCAGACGCGCCGCGGTGGATCTACGCGACCACGCCGCGGTGCGCGCGTTACGCCTCGATGGTGTTGTCCCACGCACGGTTTCGGCGGCACTGCTCGATGTCCTTCCGGAGGCGCCGCCGATCGGGGCCCCACGGATTCCGGGCGCCGGCGGGCCGGGTCCCGTTGCGCTGCCCGACTTTCGGGTCGGCGAGGTCTTGCGGGTCCCGCGCGCGGAGGGCGCCGATCATTATGTAGTCCTGGCCGACGGCGTGCAGCGGGTGGGACGGGTCGCCGCCGACCTGATCCGGTTCGCCGGTACGCACGCCGACAAGTCGATCCCCGATGTGGCGGCGTCCCGGCTCGCGCCGGTGCCGGTGTTACAGACCTTGGCGGTGACCGATCTGAGCGAGACGGCTCCGGTGGGAACGACAGACGGGGTGCTGTGCGCACGCTGGCATGCACGCACAGGCACGCCGGCCCCCGACACCACCGTGCTGACCTCCGCCACGCTGCCGGCGCCGCGGTCGTTCGACCTGGCCCAGGCCGACGGCGACGGGCCGCGGATCGACGCTGTCGCCGTCCCGGCCGGGCGCAGCGCCTACGTCCGGGCTGCGGGAGTGGCCGGCGACGGTGTGACGACCGGGCCGCGGTATCTGGTGACCGGCGCCGGTGTGGCCTACGGCATCGGTGATGACCGCGACGCGGTGTCACTCGGACTGCCGCCCGCCCCGGGCGTCGCACCGTGGCCGCTGCTCGCGCTGCTACCGCGCGGCCCCGAACTCAGCGCCACCCGGGCCGCGGTCGTCCGGGACAGCCTCGGTGTGCCGTCGTGATCGGCGGCGGGGCAGCAGCAACGCGGATACCGCCAGCACCGCGCAGGCCGCCGCGCCGGTCAGCGCGAACCGGCCCGGACGGCCGTCGGCCACCCTCGCCGGCGACGGCGCCGGCGAGCGCTGCGCCCCTGCCGGCGCCGGCGCACCGATTCCCCGCACGGCCGCCAGCACATCGACCACACCGTGGCCCACCAGGGGGTTCCAGCCGGACGCCGGTCGACGGGCGGTGCTCTCGATCCGGTGCATCACCTGCCGCGCGGTCAAGGCCGGGGCGGCAGCGCGAATCAGCGCGGCGATCCCCGCCACGACCGGCGCGGCGTAGCTGGTGCCGGAGATGGGCGCCGGTTGCCCGGGGCCGGGCATGGTGTCGACCAGACCCTCGCCGGTCGCGGCCAGCGAGGTCACCGCCTCACCCGGCGCCGCCACATCCACCCACGGCCCGGCCAGACTGAACGCCGACGGCGCGCCATCGGCATCCACCGACCCGACCGTCAGGACGTAATCGTCGTACCAACTCGGGCTCGCGACCACCTCGACACCGTCCCAGTCGGGTTGAGCGGGCGCCGCCGGGTCGGGCGGCGGATTCTGGCTCGGGCAGGTGCCCCGGCCGCCCACGTTGCCCGCCGCGGCGACCACGACCGCGTTCCGGACGTCCACCGCATAGGCCAGGGCCGCGCCGAGTGCCCGGTCGTCGAGCGTATCGGCCACCCCGAGACAGGCGACCGACGATATGTTGATCACCGTCGCGCCCTGGTCGGCGGCGGCGCGCACCGCGGCGGCCAGCGATTCCACGTCACCGACCCCGCTGCCCCCGTACCCATCCGTGACGCGGAACTTCATGCTGGACTGGCGAATTCCGAGAATGGTGGCGTCGGGGGCGATCCCGCTGAACCCGTCGGACGGATCCGATGCCGCCCCGATGATCCCGGCAACGATGGTGCCGTGACCGTCGCAGTCCTCGGTGCCGTCCCCGTCGGCGACATAGTCCCCGCCGGGCACCAGGTGTGGCAGCAGCCGGTGCCGTGCCACCCCGGTGTCGATGACGGCGACGATCTGTCCGGCTCCGCGGGTGCGGACCCATGCGGCGCGCAGATCGGGTCGGTCATCACGCGGCCGCGTCTGCACAACCGGTGCCGCATCGCATGTTTCGGACTGTGCCGTCGGGTGCCGCGGCGCGGCCGGGCCCTGCGGGGGGAGCATCCGGTTGTCGACCGGCGGCGGGGTCACCGCCGCCGCCGGGGCCGCGGTGCCGACGGGCGCACCGACGAGTGCCACCGCGGCCAGCACCCGGACGAACCGGCCCGTCATCCGAGGCTCAACGATCGGACCACCTGATAGATCCCCGCCACCCAGCAGGCCAGCGGCACCACGGCGGCGATCAGCAGGTATTCGGCGATGTCCGCGGTGCGCGACCAGGACGGCGCACGGTGGGCCCGGCCGGCGTGCCACCACCCCGCCAGCGCCACGGCCGGCACCGCGGCCGGCCCGCCGTAGCGCGGCGCCGACACCGTTGCCAGCGCGACCGTGACGGTGGCACCCACCAGAGCGCACCAGCCCGCGGCGGCCCGGCAGGTGCGGTCGGCGTAGAAGCGCACCCGCAGCAACAGCAACGCCGAGATCACTGCGGCCAGTGCGGCACCCTGCGGCCACGACGGTGAGCCCGCGCTGTCCACCGCGACCATCCCGACCGCGAGAGTGGCGGCCACCGCGCTGCCGCCCACCAGCCCGGTGAACACCGCTCGGCAGCGAACGGCCGTCTCATCCGAGACCGGTCCGGTGTCATCGCTGCGCCCCGGCAACCTCGGCCGCGGCCCGGCAATGCCGATGGCGATACGCCCCGCAGCGCTCGACATCCCCAGGGCCAGCACGCCCAACACCGCGCCCTGCGCGCCGGGCCCGGCCGGCAGGAGCAGCGCCGGCGCACTCACCGCCGTGAGCAGCGCGAGAGCGGTCGCGGTGGCGGTGAAGAACCGCGTATCGGCGCCGCCGGCCCGCAGCAGCCACATCGACGCGGCGCACCCCGTCGCCGCTCCGAGCACGACGCCGGGCATCCCCGCGGGGCCGGGCACCGCGAGAAATCCGGCGACCCAAGTGAATCCGATGGCAGCGGCCTGAAGGGCCAGCCGCATCGCGGTGTCTGCGCGGCGTGCGATCAGCACGCAGCCGGCGGCGGCCGCCACGGCGAGGGCGGGCGCAACCGGCGTCGGGGCGGCGGCGCCGGAGTATCCGAGCGCGGCCACGGCCACCGCGCAGGCACCCGCCCAGGCCCCGGCCGGCACCGTCGGTGGCTCGGGGCGGGCATCGGCGGCGGCCACCGTGCGGAACACGTCGCGCGGCAGCGGCCCGGGTGGCGGGCCCGTCACCGCGGAGAGCACGATGACGTCCCCGTCGACGATCCCGATCTCCTGTAGTGACAGCGACTCGTCACACCGCCCGCCGCAGATGCGGTCCAACCGCCAACCCTGGGTCGCCGCATCCGGGGAAGGGTCACCGTCTCCGGTGACGAGACCGACGATGTCGGGCAACAGCACCCCGAGTGCCGCGTGCCGGGGCAACGCGACGTCGATGGCCCGTGCCGCATCGGCACACTGAATCGAGATCCGGCACAACGGATCGTCCACCCCCGGCACCCCCTGAAAAGCTCCCGGGATCACGGTAACCGCGCCACCGATCGCCCTTGCGCACCAAATCGGGTGGAACCGCAGCCCGCTCCGTCCCGTCTGAACAACATGGAGTTCCTGCGGGAGAGACGGTCGGCGGCCCCGCTCATGCCTGCCGGGGCGATACCGGTGCGGCAACCGCCGGAGGTGCCGGTCGCCGAACCGGCCGGCCCGGTGGCGCGCCTGCTGCCGGTCCTGATGCTCGTCGCCGTCGGCGGCATGGTCGTGCTGTACCTGAGCGCACCGGCCGGGGCCGGTTCCTCGACCACCCGTAACCCGATGTACCTGATCTTTCCGGTGATGATGGTGGTGTCGGTGCTGGGCACGCTGGCCCACACCGCGCGCGGACGCACCGCCGAGGTGGACGCCGGCCGCCGCAACTATCTGCGCTACCTCGACGAACTGGCCGATCAGAGCAGGGAAACCGCCGCGGCCCAACATCTTTGCCTGCACTGGCGACATCCGGACCCGACAGTGCTGTGGGCGGTGGCCGGTGGCGGCCGGATGTGGGAGCGCCGTCCCGGGGATCCGGACTTCGGTCAGGTCCGGATCGGCCTGGGTCCCGGGCAGCCGGCGACCCCACTGGTCGCCGCGCCGGCGGATCCCGTCGCCGAGAGTGACCCGGTCACCGCAGGGGCGCTGGAGGCCCTGATGATGGCCCGATCGACGGTGCCGGACCTGCCGGTCACTGTCGATCTGACCGGGCGCATCGGGTTGGCGGGCGGCCCATCTGCCGCCCGCGACCTGGTGCGCGCGATCATCTGCCAACTCGCGGTGTGGCATGCTCCCGCCGACTTCGGAATCACTGCGGTGGCGGGAGAGGTTGACCACCAATGGGACTGGTTGAAGTGGTTGCCCCACCACGTGCGGTGTGCCGGCGCCCCCGGGCCGGCGCGCACCGTGGTGGTCCGCGATGGTGACGGGCCCGTGCCGGCCGGCCCCGATGTCGTGGTGTTGGACCTCAGCGGGGACGGCGACACCGTCATCGACCCGGCGGAACTCGCCCGCCCGGATGGGCTGTCCGTCGCCCAGGCGACGATGTGCGCCCGTCGACTGGCCCGGTGGCGTGCGGGTGCTGCGGGCGTCGAGCGCCGGGGGTGGGCGGAGTTGATGGGGGTGGGCAGCACCGCCGAACTCGATCCGGCGGTGCTGTGGCGCCCGCGACCGGACCGTGACCGGTTGCGGGCCCTGATCGGCATCGGTGCGGGGCCCGAGGATGGGGGCGAACCGGTGTATCTGGACATCAAGGAGGCCGCCGAACAGGGCATGGGTCCGCATGGCCTGTGCGTCGGGGCGACCGGTTCCGGGAAATCCGAGTTCCTGCGTACCTTGATCCTGGGCCTGGTCGCCACACATTCACCCGACGATCTGAATCTCGCCCTGATCGACTTCAAGGGCGGCGCCACCTTCCTGGGCTTCGACCGGCTGTCCCACGTCTCGGCGGTGATCACCAACCTGGCCGAGGAGGCGTATCTGGTCAGCCGGATGCACGATGCGCTCTCCGGGGAGATCAACCGGCGGCAGCAGATTCTGCGCGCCGCGGGCAATCTCGGCAACATCGCCGATTACCGCCGTGCTCGCCGGGCCGGCGCCGAACTGCCCGCGCTGCCGGTGCTGTTCATCGTCATCGACGAGTTCTCCGAATTGTTGAGCAAGCATCCGGATTTCGCCGAGTTGTTCGTGGCGATCGGTCGGCTGGGCCGGTCGCTGGGCATGCATCTGCTGCTGGCCAGTCAACGCCTGGACGAGGGCAGGCTGCGCGGGCTGGAGACCCACCTGTCCTATCGGGTATGCCTGAAGACGTTCTCGGCCGCGGAATCCCGGGCGATTCTCGGCGTTCCCGACGCCTACGAACTGCCCGCCGCACCGGGTGCGGCCTACCTGAAGACCTCGGACGGGCGACTGGTCCGGCTGCGCACGGCCTTCGTCTCCGGTACGGAGACCGGGACCGACACGCCCCGTGATGTCCGGCCGCGGCTGTTCACCTGCACGTCCGGCCCGGCAGACGACCACCCGGCACCGGACCGCGGCGAGGACACCCCGACCGTCCTCGACGCCGCACTGGCCCGGTTGGTCGGCCACGGCGCCCCGGCACACCGGATGTGGCTGCCCGTGCCGGTTACCTCGCCCACCCTGGACGACCTGCTCGCCCAGCATGAGCAAACGCCGCTGAGTGCACCGATTGCCCTGGTGGACAACGCCTTCGCGCAGCGGCGTGATGTGCTCGCCGTCGATCTGACCGGCGCCGGCGGACACGCGGCGGTGGTGGGGGCGACGCGGTCGGGCAAGTCCACCGTGCTGTGCACGCTGCTGCTGGCGTTGGCCGCCGCGCATACCCCCGCCGAGGTGCAGTTCTACTGCCTGGACTTCGGCGGCGGAACACTTGCCGCCGTGGCGGACCTTCCGCACACCGGTGTGGTGGCCGGTCCCGGTGACGGCGAGCTGGCCGGTCGCACGGTCGCGCAGCTGCAGGCGCTCATCCGGCGCCGGGAGAGTGGTCGGGAACCGGTCGCCGACGGGTACGGCGAGGTGTTCCTGGTGGTGGACGGCTGGGGCGCACTGCGCGCCGTCGACGAGGAGGGCCGGCCGGGTATGGAGGACGCCATCACCGCGATGGCGATGCACGGGCTGGCCTACGGGGTACACGTGATCGTGGCCGCCTCGCGGTGGGCCGAGCTGCGGCCCGCGCTCAAGGACCAACTCGGCACCCGCATCGAGCTGCGCCTGGGCGAACCCGCCGAATCGGAGATGGACCGCACGGCGGCGCGTCACCTCGCCGACAGCCCGCCGGGCACCGGCATCACCCGCGACGGCCGGCTGTTCCGGGTGGCCCGGCCACAGCTGTACGGGATGGATGCCGCCGGCGCCGCGGACGACATGCGTGGCCGATCCGCCGGACGTGCCGCCGTCCCGGTCCGGTTGCTGCCGGCGTTGGTGCAACGCACCTCGGTTCCGGCGCCCGGGGCGAGCGCCACGCATGTGACCATCGGCATCGGTGAATCCGAACTGCGGCCACTGGCAATCGATTTCGCAGAATCCTCGCATCTGATCGTGCTGGGCGACACCTGCTGCGGCAAGACCGCGGCACTACGCACCCTGTGCGCCCAGCTGACCGCGACGTGCACGCCGCAGCAGGTCGAGCTGCACATCGTCGACGTGCGCCGGACCTTGCTCGGGGCGGTCGACACCGGGCACCTCGCGGGCTATCTGATGTCCGCCGGCATGCTGGGCGAGCACCTCTGCGGATTGGTCGAGCGGCTCCGCACCCGGTTGCCGGGCGCGGGGGTGACTCAGCAGCAGTTGCGTGACCGGTCCTGGTGGTCGGGACCGGAGATCTACCTCATCGTCGACGACTACGAGCTGATCACCGGGGCCGGGCACGACCCGTTGGCGGCACTGCTGGAGCTGCTGCCGCATGCCCGCGACATCGGCCTGCACCTGGTGCTCGCCCGGCGGGCCGGGGGCGCGGCCCGGTCGATGTTCACCGCGGTGCCGTCCACCCTGCGTGAACTCGGCAGCGCCGGCCTGCTGATGAGCGCGGGACCCGAGGAGGGCGCGCTGCTGGGTTCGGCTCGGCCCGCTCGGCTGCCTCCCGGGCGGGCGACCCTGGTCGTGCGGGGGCGCGCCGATGAACGGGTCCAGATCGGATGGTCGGCACCTCCGTGACAGTGCTGGTGATCGGCCCGGCAGCGGTATCGGGTGGCGAACCGGTACCGGATGAAATGGTCTGTGCGGCAATCGATGCGATCGATGACCGGCATGCGCTCGTCGAGGACCGGGTGGTGGATGTCGACGCGCTGTGGGCGTCGGTCATCGCTGCGGCCCTGCCCCACCCGGTGGCCCGGCTCACCCTGGTGTGCCCGGGCTGGTGGAGCGATGACCGGGTGACCCGCATCCGTCGGGCGGTCGGCCCGGACCCGGAGATCGTCATCCGGAGGCGGCACGAGGTCGACGGGACGGGCGGATGCCGGGTGGAGATCGCACGGGAGTTCGTGCTGTGCCGCATCGCCGGCCGGCCGGTCGCCGCGGTACCGAGATCGGCGCCGGCCACCGACGTCGCACGGGCGGTCGTGGCCGGCGTCGACGGCGGCGGCCCGGTACTGATCGATGTGCCCGCACGCGTGGCCGGTGCGACCGAGCTCGCCGCCATGATCGCCCGGGGTCTGCGCGAACACGGCCGGGAGGTCGGGATGACCGACGATGCGGCCCTGTGCGCGGCGGTGCCCGACGACGGTCCCCCCGGCGCCCCGGCGCGGCGGGGCGCCGGGGCCTGCGCACTGCTGACCTGCGGTGCGCTGCTCGCGGCCGGCTGGCTGGTGCCGCGCGCCGAGGAGGCTGGGGAACCGGTGGCGCTGATCACCGAAGGGCGGGTGACGGTCCGGCTCCCCGCCGGCTGGATGATCGACCGCGTCACCGGCAGCGCGGGTTCGCCACGCGTACAGGCGGATTCGCCGAGCGATCAACTCGCCGCGATACTTCTCACCCAGTCACCGGCCGGCCCCGACCCGGGCCGCAGCGCGGCCGTTCTCAAGGCGGCACTGGAGCGCCAGCCCGAGGGTGTCTTCACCGACTTCCGCACCGACGACCACCGCGGCGGCCGTGCCGTCAGCAGTTACACCGAGATCCGCGGCGATCGCGAAATCGCCTGGGCCGTCTTCATCGACGGCCCGGTGCGCATCGCCATCGGATGCCAGCAGCCCGCGGGCGGCGGCCAACCGATCCGTGAGCACTGTGACGAGGCGATCCGGTCGGCCCGCGGCACGCCGTGACATCAATTCCGGCACAGACGGAACCGAACCGGGCATCGCTGCGTCCTACTCATGACGGCACCACACCGAACACGGGGGAGAGCGATGATGTCCGCACTGAACACCGACCTGGAGCTCATGCATTCGGTCTCGGGTCAGATCGACGCCCGCAACGAGGAGGTCCGGGCCATGCTCGGCACCTTCATCGGGCGAATGTGCAGTGTCCCCGCATCGGTGTGGGGCGGTGCGGCGGCGGTGCGCTTCCGCGAGGTCGTGGACCGGTGGAACGCCGAATCGATGGCCCTGCACACCGCGCTGGGGCGCATCGCCGAGACCATCCGGCTCAACGAGCGGACCCTGCGCGAGGCCGGCGACGGCCACTCGCACCGGATCGGCGCCGTCAGCAGCGAGCTGTAGAGGAGCCGGACCGATGGACATGATGCTGACCTACAACTTCGACGAGATCGAGTACACGGTGCGCCAGGAGATCCACGCCACCTCGGCCCGGTTCAATGCGGCGCTGGAGGAACTGCGCGCCCAGATCGCCCCGCTGCAGCAGACCTGGACCGCCGAGGCCGCCGAGGCGTACCGCGCCGAGCAGGTGCGCTGGAACCAGTCGGCCGCGGCGCTCAACGACATCTTGTTCCGGTTGGGCAACGCGGTGCGCGAGGGGGCCGAGGACGTCTCGGCCACCGACCGCCGCGCGGCGAGCGCCTGGGGGCGGTGACTCGAGCGCCTGGGGGCGGTGACCCTGTGCGGTCCCGATTCGGGGGAGAGACCGGCGGGACCGCACAGTCACCGCTCACCCCGGGTCGGTGAACCCGGCGGGTCGTTGTCGGCCGTCAACTATCCTGGTCACATGCGCTGCTGCCGGTGATCGGCTCAGCGCCGGAACAGTGGGCGTCGGCTCAGTGCCGGGAGTGTGAGCATGGTGGCGATATCGGACACCGCCGGCGGCCCAGGGCCGTCGGCCAAAGTGCGTGCGCTCCATGAACTCTTCGTCGCAGGTCAGGTGGACGCCGCCTACCTCGATTCGGTGCCGTTGCGCCGGGTGGTGGCCGAGAGCTGGCAGCGCAGCCTGGCGACCGGAGTCGACCCGAACGGCGCCGGTCGGCACGCCGAGGCCCTCACCGCGCTGGAGGAGCTGCGCAGTTCCCATCCACTGGCACCGACGCTGCCGCTGATCCGCAGACTGCTCGTCGAGGATGCGGTGGACTCGGGCGGCGTCGTGGTCGCCATCACCGCCGCGGACGGCACCCTGCTCTGGGTCGAGGGGGACCGACAGGCCTGCCAGAAGGCCGAGGCGATGAACTTCGTTCCCGGCGCGAACTGGAGTGAGGACGTCGCGGGGACCAACGCCCCGGGCACCGCGCTCGCCCTGGGCCGCGAGGTGCAGATCCGCGGGTCCGAGCACTACGCGCGCATCGTGCACCCCTGGAACTGCACCGCTGTACCGGTCCACGATCCCGCCACCGGCGTGGTGCTGGGTGCCATCGACCTCACCGGCGGATCCCGCGTCGCCGCCCCGGAGACCCTGGCGTTGGTGCGGGCCACCGCCGTCGCGGTGGAAAACCAGCTCGCGCTGTTGCGGCTTACCCGCCCGGCCGTCGACACCGACACCGGGACCGCGAGACTGTCGGTCCTCGGCGCCGCCCGGCCCCGCTGGCAGGCCGGGGGTTCCACCCCGATCACCCTCACCGGTCGGCACGCCGACATCCTGGTGCTGCTGATCCGCCATCCGGAAGGCCTGAGCGCCGACCATCTGGCGATGCTGCTCGACGAGAAGGACCTCGACGTGGTGACCATCCGCGCCGAGATGTCGCGACTGCGCCGGGTGATCGGCAAGAATTTCATCGAGTCCCGGCCCTACCGGCTGCAGGAACCGGTGACCAGCGACCTCGGTGATGTGCTCGACGCGCTGCAGGCCGGCAACGTCAACGGCGCCCTCAACGCGTACACCGGAGCGCTGCTGCCGCAGTCGGTGTCCCCGGCCGTCGGGCGGCTGCGCAACGAACTGATAGCCAGCCTGCGTGGCGCCGTGCTCGCCGAATCCAAGGGCAGCAACGTCAGCCTGTTGCGGCGCTGGCTCCAGTTGCCGGAGGGGCGCGAGGACCGGACGGGATGGAAACTGCTGCACGATCACGCCGCCACCGATCCGGTCGCGCGGGCCAGGGCCCGCGCGCATCTGGCGGGCCTGGACGCCGAACTCGGCTGAAAAATCTGAGCAATCCGGGCGGCACCCTGCCTGAACTGGTGTTTTGCCGTCCAAAAGGCGAGTTGCCGAAACCGCCGTGACGCCGCAGCATCGAGGCGTGGACATCGAACGTTACGCAGCCTTCCTGCCGCCGCACCGTCGCGCGATGACGATGGCGGCACCCGAGTCGACCTGGATGGCCTGGCGTGGGCGGCGCATCCACATCGCGCGCGCCGGCGCCCCGGACGCCCCGGTGCGCGCAATCCTGGTGCACGGCGGTGGCGGGTACTCGGGTGCGCTGTGGCCGCTGGCCGGTCTGGTCGTCGGCGACCCCGAGATCGATGTCCAGGTGTTGGCACCGGACCTGCCGCTGTACGGCTACACCGAGGAACCCGCGCCCGGGACGGTGCGCTACCAGGACTGGATCGACCTGCTGTGCGACATCGTCACCGCCGAACGGGCCCGCGACGACCGGCCGATCATCCTGTTCGGCGCCAGCATGGGCGGCATGCTGGCCTACGAGGTGGCCCACCGGACCGGCCAGGTGGACGCGGTGCTGGCCACCTGCCTGCTGGACACCGCCGACCCCCTCGTGCGCCGCGCGGTGGCCCGGCACCCGGTGCTCGGTCGGATCAGTGCCGGCGCGTTGCGCGCGATCAGTCCGGTGCTCGGGTCGGTACGGCTGCCGATCCACTGGCTGTCGGACATGTCGGCGATGAGCAACGACCCGGGACTGTCGCGGCTGTGCGCGGCCGACCCGCGTGGCGGCGGGGCGCGGGTGCCGCTGGGCTTCCTGTCGAGCTGGCTCAACTACCGGCACACCGCGCCGGAACACTACCGCGGCGCACCGGTCACCCTGGTCGCCCCGGCTGCGGACACCTGGACGCCGCCGGAGCTGAGTCTGCGCTTCCTGCACCGTATTTCAGGGAAGACAACGGCGGTGTTGCTGGAGGGCTGCGGGCATTACCCGATCGAGGAGCCCGGTCTCACCCAGCTGGAGGAGGCGGGTCTGCAGGTGCTGCGGGACGTGCTGGAGCAAGATGCGCGACGGTGAGCCGTAACTGCTCGATGTCGTAACCGTGGTCCGGCATCACCCGGTGCAGCTGCGCGTCGACCAGCGCCACGATGCTGCGCGCGGTCAGCTCCGGGTCTTCCTCGGTGCCCCGGTCGCAGCGTTTGAGGTGGTAGGCCACCTCGGCGCAGATCCGGTCCTCGAATATCCGCATCTCCTCAAGATCCGCGGCCGTCATCGCGACCCGGTGCAGCAGCGCGTGCAACCTCGGGTGATCGGCGTGCAGGTCCACCAACTCGCGCAGCACCTGATCCATGGTGTCCTCGAACGGCGGGGCGGTGGCGCGGAGGCGCTCGAACAGCGCGGTCAGCCGGGCGTCGCTGTGCAGAACATGCCGGGCGGCCACCGCGTGCAGCAGCGCACCCTTGTCCGGGAAGTACTGGTAGAGGGTGCCGATCGAGAGCCCCGCCCGCTCGGCGATGCGATTGGTGGTGGCGGCCATCCCCTCCCGGGAGAACACCTGCGCAGCGGCCTCCACCAGGGTGGCCATCGTCTCTTTGGACCGGGCCTGGAGTGGACGTCTGCGTGCGGTGCCGATACTGGCGATGTTCTCCGAACTTGTTGTCCGTTGCAACCGTGATGCAACTGTGCAACCCCTAGGTTGGGTGATGAGCGACACACTGGAGTGTCCCGACCCAGGAGAAGGCCATGACTGTTTATGCACGTCCGGGCGCCGACGGCGCCCTGATGTCGTTCGATGCCCGCTACGACAACTTCATCGGCGGTCAGTGGGTCGCCCCCACTGCCGGCCGCTACTTCGAGAACCCCACCCCGATCACCGGCCAGGTGTTCTGTGAGATCGCCCGGTCCGACGAATCCGATATCGAGAAGGCGTTGGACGCCGCGCATGCCGCCGCGCCGGCCTGGGGCAAGACCTCGGCCGCCGAGCGTTCGGTGATCCTCA
This sequence comes from Mycolicibacterium diernhoferi, assembly GCF_019456655.1. Lineage (NCBI taxonomy): Bacteria > Bacillati > Actinomycetota > Actinomycetes > Mycobacteriales > Mycobacteriaceae > Mycobacterium > Mycolicibacterium diernhoferi. The sequence continues at coordinate 1,390,436 of NZ_CP080332.1, forward strand.
ATAAGATCGCCGACCGCATCGAGGAGAACCTGGAATCCATCGCGCTGGCCGAGTCCTGGGACAACGGCAAGCCGATCCGCGAGACCCTGAACGCCGACATCCCGCTCGCCGTCGACCACTTCCGGTACTTCGCGGGGTGCATCCGCGCCCAGGAGGGCTCGCTGTCCGAGATCGACGAGGACACTGTCGCCTACCACTTCCACGAGCCGCTCGGCGTGGTCGGCCAGATCATCCCGTGGAACTTCCCGATCCTGATGGCGGTGTGGAAGCTGGCCCCGGCGCTGGCCGCCGGCAATGCGGTGGTGCTCAAGCCGGCCGAGCAGACCCCGGCCTCGATCCTGTACCTGGTGTCCCTGATCGGCGACCTGCTGCCTGCCGGCGTGCTCAACGTCGTCAACGGATTCGGTGTCGAGGCGGGCAAGCCGCTGGCGTCGAGCAACCGGATCGCCAAGATCGCCTTCACCGGTGAGACCACCACCGGCCGGCTGATCATGCAGTACGCCTCGCAGAACCTGATCCCGGTCACCCTCGAATTGGGTGGTAAGAGCCCGAACATCTTCTTCAGCGATGTGCTTGCCGCCGACGACGCCTACCAGGACAAGGCGCTCGAAGGTTTCACCATGTTCGCGCTCAACCAGGGCGAGGTGTGCACCTGCCCGTCGCGCAGCCTGGTGCAGGCCGACATCTACGATGAGTTCCTCGCGATGGCGGCGATCCGCACCAAGGCGGTCCGTCAGGGCGATCCGCTGGACACCGAGACGATGATCGGCGCGCAGGCCTCCAACGATCAGCTGGAGAAGATCCTGTCCTACATCGAGATCGGCAAGAACGAGGGTGCGCAGGTGATCACCGGTGGTGAGCGTGCCCAGCTCGGTGGCGATCTGAACGGCGGATACTACGTCGCGCCAACGATTTTCGCCGGCCACAACAAGATGCGGGTGTTCCAGGAGGAGATCTTCGGCCCGGTGGTCGCGGTGACGTCGTTCACCGACTACGACAACGCCATCGAGATCGCCAACGACACCCTCTACGGCCTGGGCGCCGGGGTGTGGTCGCGCAACGGCAACACCGCCTACCGCGCAGGCCGCGACATCAAGGCCGGCCGGGTGTGGACGAACTGCTACCACCAGTACCCCGCGCACGCCGCGTTCGGTGGGTATAAGCAGTCCGGCATCGGCCGGGAGAACCACAAGATGATGCTCGATCACTACCAGCAGACCAAGAACCTGCTGGTGAGCTACAGCACCAACGCGCAGGGATTCTTCTGATCTGAGCGCTCCGCCGAACGTGGGCTCGGGTGCGATAGCCCCTCAAGGTCTCGCACCCAGGCTCACGTTCGCGGTCCCATGCCGATCGGCGTACCGCCGAAAACTGAGTAACAACTGGAGAAAAACAGAAGACAGCCATCGACCTATCACGATTCGCAGGAGCAGGACCATGACCCAGACCTTCAATCCCCAGACCGATGTGGGCGCCAACGCCATGCGCGCCGCCGTGGTCACCGAATTCGGTGCACCGTTGCAGATCTCCGAACTCACCCTTCCCGAGCCCGGCCCGGGCGAGGCTTTGGTGAAGCTGGAGACCTCAGGGGTCTGTCACACCGATCTGCATGCCGCACATGGAGATTGGCCGGTCAAACCCACCCCGCCGTTCGTGCCCGGTCACGAGGGGTGCGGCACGGTGGTCGCGCTCGGGCCGGGGGTCGAGGACCTCGCGATCGGTGACAAGGTCGGCAACGCCTGGCTGTGGTCCGCGTGCGGCATCTGCGAGTACTGCCGCACCGGCTGGGAGACGTTGTGCGAGAAGCAGCAGAACGGCGGTTACTCGGTCAACGGCAGCTTCGGCACCTACATGGTGGTCAATGCCGCGTATGCGGCGCGAATCCCCGATGGCAGCGACCCGGTCGAGGTCGCGCCGATCCTGTGTGCCGGGGTGACGGTCTACAAGGGGCTCAAGGTCACCGACACTCGTCCGGGGCAATGGGTGGCGATCTCCGGGGTCGGTGGGCTGGGCCACGTCGCTGTGCAGTACGCGCGGGCGATGGGCCTGCGGGTGGTCGCCATCGACATCGACGATGCGAAACTGGCGCTGGCGACGCGACTGGGCGCGGAGATCACCGTCAACGCAAAGACCTCCGACGTGGTGGCCGAGGTGCAGAAGGCCACCGGCGGGGTACACGGTGTGCTGGTCACCGCGGTGCACCCGCAGGCGTTCGGCCAGGCGATCGGTCTGGCCCGCCGCGGCGGCACCATCGTGTTCAACGGTCTTCCTCCGGGGGACTTCCCGGCGCCGATCTTCGACATCGTGCTCAAGGGTCTGACCATCCGCGGTTCGATCGTCGGCACCCGTCAGGACATGGTCGAGGCACTGGACTTCTATGCCCGCGGCCTGATCCACCCGACAGTCGAGACCGCGTCACTGGACGACATCAACGACGTGTTCGGGCGGATGCAGCGTGGGGAGATCGACGGCCGGGTGGTCATCGACTACCGATAGCCGCGTCTCTCCGCGCGTCATACCGACATGGGGCATGCTGATCCTGCTCGGATACAACCGTTTCGACAGTAGGAGCAGCATTGCCCGATTTCGTCGCGGCCATCGATCGGGGGACCACCAGCACGCGCGCCATGATCTTCGATCACGCCGGTGCCGAGGTCGGCCGCCACCAGTTGGAGCACGAGCAGATCATGCCGCGGGCCGGCTGGGTGGAGCACAACCCGGTGGAGATCTGGGAGCGCACCGTGTCGGTGTTGCTCTCGGCGCTCAACAACACCGACCTGCAGCCCGAAGATCTTGCCGCACTCGGGATCACCAATCAGCGTGAGACGACGCTGGTGTGGAACAGGCACACCGGCCGGCCGTACTACAACGCCATCGTCTGGCAGGACACCCGCACCGACCGGATCGCCACGGCACTGGACCGCGACGGCCGCGGTGACGTCATCCGCCGCAAGGCCGGCCTACCGCCGGCCACCTACTTCTCCGGCGGCAAGATCCAGTGGATCCTGGAGAACGTCGACGGGGTGGCCGAGGCCGCCGAAAAGGGTGACGCGTTGTTCGGCACCAGCGACTCCTGGGTGCTGTGGAATCTGACCGGCGGTACCCGCGGCGGGGTGCACGTCACCGATGTGACCAACGCCAGCCGGACCATGCTGATGAACCTGGAGACCCTGGATTGGGACGATGAGTTGTTGTCCTTCTTCAAGATTCCCCGGCAGATGCTGCCGCAGATCCGGCCGTCCTCCTCGCCGGAGCCCTACGGTGTGACGCTGGGCGCCGGACCGCTGGGCGGCGAGGTGCCGGTGACCGGCATCCTCGGTGACCAGCAGGCCGCGATGGTCGGGCAGGTGTGTCTGAAGGCCGGCGAGGCCAAGAACACCTACGGCACGGGAAACTTCCTGCTGCTGAACACCGGTGAGAAGATCGTCCGCTCGGAGAACGGCCTGCTGACCACGGTGTGTTACCAGTTCGGGGACGCCAAACCGGTGTACGCCCTTGAAGGTTCCATCGCCGTCACCGGTTCGGCGGTGCAGTGGTTGCGTGATCAGCTGGGCATCATCAGTGGCGCGGCGCAGAGCGAGTCGCTGGCCCGGCAGGTCGAGGACAACGGCGGGGTGTACTTCGTCCCGGCGTTCTCCGGGTTGTTCGCCCCGTACTGGCGCTCCGATGCCCGGGGCGCCATCGTCGGGCTGTCCCGGTTCAACACCAACGCCCACGTGGCGCGCGCGACGCTGGAGGCCATCTGCTACCAGAGTCGGGACGTGGTGGACGCCATGGAAGCCGATTCCGGTGTGCACCTTGAGGTTCTGAAGGTCGACGGCGGCATCACGGCCAACTCGCTGTGCATGCAGATCCAGGCCGATGTGTTGGGCGTCGACGTCGTCAAACCCGTGGTCGCCGAAACCACGGCGCTGGGTGCGGCGTATGCCGCGGGGCTGGCGGTGGGATTCTGGGACGGCCCAGATGACTTGCGGGCCAACTGGCAAGAGGGGAGGCGCTGGAGTTCGGCGTGGTCGGAGCAGCAGCGAAACGATGGTTACGCGGGGTGGCAGAAGGCCGTCCGGCGCACCCTGGATTGGGTCGACGTGTCCTGATGCCGGCCGCGGTCGTGTCGGGGTGGACACGGGGGCGCCGACAGACGATACTGCTGATCAAAGGTTGGGTATCAGACCTTTAGGCTGCCTCAGTGGCGAGCAGTCGAACGCTGAAAGTCCGCTTTCCCGGTCAGCCCGGTGGCTGGCAGTAACCAGGCGCCACCCGGCGCAGCGCGAGAGCCAACAACCCCACACAACCAAGCTGTATTGCTCCCCGAACGAAGGAGTTCGAAGTGGCCGGTGTCGAAGAACACCTCGAGAGTGCGGACTATCTGCAGAAACGCCAACTGAAGTCCGGCAGCGCGGGCTGGTTGCTGCTGGCCGGCCTCGGCGTCAGCTACGTCATCTCCGGTGACTACTCCGGCTGGAACTTCGGGCTGGAGCAGGGCGGCTTCGGCGGCCTGGCCATCGCCGCGGTCATCATCGCCGGCATGTACCTGGCCCTGGTGCTGGGTATGGCCGAGTTGTCCTCGGCGCTGCCCGCCGCCGGTGGGGGATACACCTTCGCCCGGCGCGCGTTGGGGCCGTGGGGCGGTTTCGCCACCGGCACAGCGATTCTGATCGAGTACGCGATCGCGCCCGCGGCCATCGCCACCTTCATCGGTGCCTACGTCGAATCCCTCGGGCTGTTCGGTATCACCAGCGGCTGGTGGATCTACCTGGCCGCGTACGCGTTGTTCATCGGTATCCACCTGGCCGGTGTCGGTGAGGCTCTCAAGGTGATGTTCGTGATCACCGCCATCGCCCTGGTCGGCCTGCTGGTCTTCGCGATCGCCGCGATCGGGCATTTCGACATCGCCAACCTGACCGACATGGCCGTCGACGACACCGCCGCCGGCGCCTCGTCCTGGCTGCCGCACGGCTATATCGGCATCTGGGCGGCGATCCCGTTCGCCATCTGGTTCTTCCTCGCCATCGAAGGGGTGCCGCTGGCCGCCGAGGAGACCGCCAACCCCGAACGCAACGTCCCGCGCGGCATCATCGCCGGCATGGGCGTCCTGCTGGTCACCTGTGTCACCGTGCTGTTCCTGACCACCGGAGCCGGTGGCGCAGAAGCGATGTCGACCTCAGGCAACCCGCTGGTGGAGGCGCTCGGTGACGGCACCGCCGCGAAGGTGGTCAACTACATCGGGCTGGCCGGTCTGATCGCGAGCTTCTTCTCGATCATCTACGCCTACTCGCGGCAGCTGTTCGCGCTGTCGCGCGCCGGCTACCTGCCGAGGGCGCTGTCGGTGACCAACAAGCGCAAGGCGCCCACCCTGGCGCTGATCATCCCCGGCATCATCGGCTTCGTGCTGTCGCTGACCGGCCAGGGCGACCTGCTGCTGAACATGGCCGTGTTCGGCGCGGCGCTGAGCTACGTGCTGATGATGGTCAGCCACATCGTGCTGCGGGTACGCGAACCCGATATGCCGCGGCCCTACCGGACCCCCGGCGGCGCGGTGACCACCGGTTTCGCACTGGTCATCGCGGTGCTCGCGGTCATCGCGACCTTCCTGGTCAACCCGGTCGCGGCCGGCTGGTGCCTGGCCGTGTTCGCCGCGTTCATGCTGTATTTCGCGGTCTACAGCCGGCACAAGTTGGTGGCCAACTCTCCCGATGAGGAGTTCGCCATGCTCGCGAGTGCGGAGAGTGAACTGAAGTGATCTACCGGCAGCAGATCTCGGGCGTGAACTACGCCTTCGACGGACTCGTGGAGGTGCTGGCCAAGGCCACACCGCTGCGCTCGGGCGACCAGCTCGCCGGGTGCGCGGCAGAGCACGACGCCGAACGGGCGGCCGCCGCCTGGGTGCTCGCAGATCTGCCGCTGCAGACCTTCCTCAACGAGGACATCGTCGCGTACGAGACCGACGAGGTCACCCGGCTGATCATGGACACCCATGACCGCCAAGCCTTTTCGGCCATCTCGGCGCTGACCGTCGGCGGCCTGCGGGACTGGCTGCTGGAAACCTCCTCGCACGACGACAGTGCCGCCCGGATCGCGGCCATCGCCGGAGGGCTCACCCCCGAGATGGTGGCCGCGGTCAGCAAGATCATGCGCAACCAGGACCTCATCGCGGTCGCGGCCGCCGCCGAGGTCACCGCCGCGTTCCGCACCACCATCGGGCTGCCGGGCACCCTGGCGACCCGGCTGCAGCCCAACCATCCCACCGACGATCCCCGCGGCATCGCCGCCGCGGTGCTCGACGGGCTGCTGCTGGGGTGCGGGGACGCGGTGATCGGCATCAACCCGGCCACCGACTCCCCGCACGCCACCTCGGATCTGCTGCATCTGCTCGACTCCATCCGGACCCGCTACGACATCCCGGTGCAGTCCTGCGTGCTGTCGCACATCACCACCACCATCGGCCTGATCGAGGAGGGGGCACCGGTCGACCTGGTGTTCCAATCCATCGCCGGCACCGAGGGCGCCAACTCCGCGTTCGGCGTGAACATCGCGCTGCTGCGTGAAGGACGGGATGCCGCAACGGCTCTCGGTCGCGGCACCGTCGGCGACAACGTGATGTACCTGGAGACCGGGCAGGGGTCCGCCCTGAGTTCGGGGACGCACCTGGGCGTCGGCGGCAAGCCGGTCGATCAGCAGACCCTGGAGACCAGGGCCTATGCGGTGGCCCGGGACCTGAACCCGCTACTGGTCAACACCGTCGTCGGTTTCATCGGCCCGGAGTACCTCTACGACGGGAAGCAGATCATCCGGGCCGGGCTGGAGGACCACTTCTGCGGCAAGCTGCTCGGGCTGCCGATGGGTGTGGACGTCTGCTACACCAACCACGCCGAAGCCGACCAGAACGATATGGACACCCTGCTGACGCTGTTGGCCGCGGCCCGCGCGGCGTTCGTCATCACGGTGCCCGGCGCCGACGATGTGATGCTCGGCTACCAGAGCCTGTCCTTCCACGATGTGCTCACCACCCGGCGGACCCTGGGGCTGCGGCCCGCCCCGGAGTTCGAAGCCTGGATGCAACGGGTCGGCATGGTCGACGACGCCGGGCGGCTGACCCCCTTCGATCTGACGCACTCACCGCTGCGCGCGCTCACCCAGGCGCCGGCATGACCGCGCAGGATCCCGCGGTCCGGGAGTTCTGGGACGACCTGCGCAAAACCACCCAGGCCCGGATCGGCTTGGGCCGGGCCGGAACGGCGCTGCCCACCCGCGAGGTCCTGGAACTGGCGGCCGCGCACGCCGCGGCCCGCGACGCCGTGCACATCCCGCTGGATGTGCAGGAGATCTGCGGAGCTGTTCGTTCGGTCGGGATCGGCGAACCGGTGGCCGTGACCAGCCGCGCCACCTCCCGCGACGAATACCTGCGCCGCCCCGACCTGGGCCGGGTGCCGGCCGAGGACATGGAGGTGCCGCACAGCCCGGCCGATATCGGCTTCGTGCTGGCCGACGGGCTGTCGCCGACGGCGCTGAGCCATCACGGCGCCGCGCTGCTGGGCGCGTTGGTCGAGCAGCTTCGCGACCGGTACACCCTGGCGCCCCCGGTCATCGCCACCCAGGCCCGCGTCGCATTGGGCGATCACATCGCCGCCCGGCAGGGGGTGCGCACCGTGGCGGTGATCATCGGGGAACGCCCCGGTCTGAGCGTCGCCGACAGCCTCGGCATCTATCTCACGCACCTGCCCCGGCCGGGGTGCACCGACGCCGACCGCAACTGCATCTCCAACATCCATCCACCCGACGGGCTGGGCTACGCCGAGGCGGCCCGGGTGGCGGCCGGGCTGGTCGGTGGGGCGGTGGCACTCGGCCGCTCGGGCGTCGGCCTCAAGGACACCTCGCGCCTGGAACTGGGCGCCCAACCTACGGTGGACGGGGAAATCGCCTGAGGGTGCGGGTTTCCGGTATCACCGCGGCCGCCGGACGCGTTTTGACCTGGGCGGATAACGACCGGTAAGCTGCTCGGTTGGCGTGAGCTGCCCTTCGCCGGGCGCACGGGTCCCGGGTCAACGTCGGTCGCCGGAATCCTGAATCGCGTCCGCCTGACCGGCATCAATAACCCGAGAGAAGAAGGTAAGCACTGTGCCTACTTACACGCCGAAGGCGGGTGACACCACGCGTTCGTGGTACGTCATCGACGCCCAAGACGTGGTGCTCGGCCGTCTCGCCGTCGAAGCAGCCAAGCTGCTCCGCGGCAAGCACAAGCCGACATTCACGCCCAACGTCGACGGTGGCGACTTCGTCATCGTCATCAATGCCGAGAAGATCGCCGTCAGCGGCGACAAGCTCACCAACAAGTTCGCTTACAGCCACTCGGGTTACCCCGGCGGCCTGCGCAAGCGCTCCATCGGTGAACTGCTGGAGAAGCACCCCACCCGGGTCGTGGAGAACGCGATCATCGGGATGCTGCCGCACACCAAGCTGAGCCGCCAGGTTCAGAAGAAGCTGAAGGTGTACGCCGGCCCGGATCATCCGCACGCCGCGCAGCAGCCGATTCCGTTCGAGATCAAGCAGGTGGCGCAATGACCGAACAGACTGGGACCGAACTGAACGAGATCGAAGCCGAGGTGGCCGAGGTCGTCGAGACCCCCGAGGGTGAGGTCACCTTCGAGGAGACCGTCGTCGAGGAAGCCGCTCCGCGTGAGCCGGTCTACATCGACCGCCCGATCCAGACCGTCGGCCGCCGCAAGGAAGCCGTCGTCCGGGTCCGCCTGGTGCCCGGCACCGGCAAGTTCCACCTGGACGGCCGTTCGTTGGAGGCCTACTTCCCGAACAAGGTGCACCAGCAGCTGATCAAGGCTCCGCTGGTGACCGTGGACCGGGTGGACAGCTTCGACATCTACGCCCACCTCGATGGTGGCGGCCCGTCCGGGCAGGCCGGCGCGCTGCGCCTGGCCATCGCGCGTGCACTGATCCTGGTGCAGCCCGAGGACCGTCCGGCCCTGAAGAAGGCCGGCTTCCTGACCCGCGACCCGCGTGCCATCGAGCGCAAGAAGTACGGCCTCAAGAAGGCCCGTAAGGCTCCGCAGTACAGCAAGCGCTGATCTGCTCTGCTTTACACCGCCGGGTGTGGATTCCGATCCACACCCGGCGGTTTTCTTTTTTTCGTGACCTTGTTTGCTCGGGGCCGCGGGGCACCCGGGTGCCGATCGCGGGGTCGAGCAGCGCGAAGGGGGCACTCCGGCACTGTTCAGTGGGAAATCGGCGACGATACCGGGGCCGGTCGGCGGGGACCATGATCGGCGCGACGAGGCGTTGGCTCGTTCGGCGGGGTTCGCAGGAGATCGGGCCGGGCATGTTTGAGATCGCCCTCGACGGTGCAAACCCTGGGAGTGGAGCGGGGACGCCGTCGTGCGTCCGAGGCAGACCGAATCTGTCGCCGGAACGAGTCAGTCAGCTCGTGGGGGACCGGACCGCTTCACTGACTGAAAGGATGAATGTCTTGAAGACGAGCACTTTGACCCGCGTAACTGCCGGTGCCGCCATGGGCGGAGCATTTCTACTGTTCGGAGGCGCCGCGGCGGCCAACGCCGAGCCCGGCGACGGACGAGTAGACCTCGCGATCGGGACGGCAGGCGTGCTGACCGGCGTGCCTATCGAGACTGCTTCGAAGATCGCCGCCGGTGTCTGCGATGCCGACCAGTCGACCATCGCATCCACCGCCGAGAGCGTGGACGCCAGCGGCGCCCAGCAGAGCGTCTGCACCAGCCCCGAGATCGGCGCCGTCGACTTCCGGCAGAACACCACCGGCGCCGAGGCCGGCACCTCCGGCGTGATCGATGCGCCGGGTACCGCGGAGGGCACCTCGTACTCCGAGGAGCCCACCGAGCAGCCGGCGCCTGACGTGACCGGCGATGAGGAGACCGCCGTCGAGGACGGTGAGACTCCTGTCACCACCACGACCGTTCCCGTACCGAGCCCGGTCGGCTGATCTGGTCCGCTAGCACCACCACCGCCCGCGCCCACCTGGGGTGCGGGCGGTGCCTCGTTCCGGGCGGACCCGGATACCGATTCGGTACCTACTCGGGCGTACGAGTTGCCGGTTGGCTCTTTGGGTGCTTTCTGTGAGAAATTTATGGGCATGGCTCGACTGTTCGGCACCGACGGCGTGCGCGGAGTCGCCAATCGCGATCTGACCGCAGAGTTGGCGGTGGCCCTCGGTTCGGCCGCCGCCCGACGGTTGACGTCGGCCGGGACCGCCCGGCGCCGGATCGCCGTGGTGGGACGCGACCCGCGGGCCAGCGGCGAGATGCTGGAGGCGGCGGTCATCGCCGGAATCACCAGCGAGGGCATCGACGCACTGCGGGTCGGTGTGCTGCCCACCCCCGCGGTGGCCTATCTGACCAATGCGTATGACGCCGACTTCGGCGTGATGATCTCCGCATCGCACAATCCGATGCCTGACAACGGCATCAAGATCTTCGGCCCCGGCGGGCACAAGCTGGATGACGCCACCGAGGACCGCATCGAGGAACTCCTGAACTCCGGGCCGGGGACACGCCCGGTGGGCGCCGGCATCGGGCGCGTGGTCGACGCCGAGGACGCTCTGGACCGGTATCTGCGCCACGCCGCCAAGGCCGTCACCGCCCGGCTGGACGGCATCAAGGTCGTGGTGGACTGCGCGAACGGCGCAGCCTCGGTGGCCGCGCCGCTGGCCTACCGCGCGGCCGGCGCCGAGGTGATCACGCTGCACGCCGACCCGGACGGTCTCAACATCAACGACCGCTGCGGATCCACCCACATGGAGGTCCTGCAGGAGGCCGTGTTGGCGCACGGTGCCGACCTCGGGCTGGCCCACGACGGCGACGCCGACCGATGCCTGGCCGTCGACGCCACCGGTGCCCTCATCGACGGCGACGCCATCATGGTGATGATGGCGCTGGCCATGCAGGAGGCCGGTGAACTGGCTTCCAACACCCTGGTCGCCACCGTGATGAGCAACCTCGGCCTGCACCTGGCGATGCGCGCAGCCGGGATCGAGGTGCGCACCACCGCCGTCGGCGACCGCTATGTGCTCGAAGAACTGCGGGCCGGGGAATTCTCGCTGGGCGGTGAGCAGTCCGGCCACATCGTGCTGCCGAGCTTCGGCACCACCGGCGACGGGATCGTGACCGGCCTGCGGGTGATGTCGCGAATGGCCCAGACCGGGGTATCGCTGGCCGCGCTGTGTGAGCCGATGCACACCCTGCCCCAGGTGTTGATCAATGTGGCGGTTGCCGACAAGGCCACCGTCGCAGAAGCCGTTTCGGTGCGTGCGGCGGTCGCCGAGGCCGAGGCCGAGCTCGGGGACACCGGCCGGATTCTGTTGCGGCCGTCGGGAACCGAGCAGGTGGTACGGGTGATGGTGGAGGCTGCCGACGAGGTCACCGCGCGCCAGCTCGCGGCCCGGGTGGCCGAATCGGTCAGCCGGCAGGGCTAGTTTCACCCGACAGGGAACCGATCGCAGCGCTGCTGCGTCCAATTCGGGTATGGGATTCATCGACGCTGCCCGGGTGGATGTCGCCGCCGTCCTCGACGCCGCGCACCGCTACGACACCGCGGCCGGGATGCTGGACGGTGCGGTGCAACGATGCGTGACCGCGCTGGTCTTCGGGGGCGCGCGGGCCGGCCGCGAGTACAACGCCGAGGGTGAGGACGTGCGACGGGCCGTCGACCGGGCCGTCGTGGCCCTGCGCGAGTGGTCCCGCAGCTGCCGGGACGTGGCCGCCCAGCTGAGGGTGTCGGCGGCCGAGTATGAACAGGTCGACGACCGCGCCGCGCGCCGGATCGGGTGAGGCGATGAACGAGCTCGCGCCGGGTTTGCCTGCCGTGCAGGTGATGTCCGAGTATGTCCGGGCCGTTCGCCTGCTCGGACACCCCGCCCCGGAGCCCACCCGCCTGCACACCGCATACACCGCGGAGGACGGGATGGACCTGGCGGCGCTGGACGCCGACGCCCGCGCGCTGTCGGCGGCGGCCGCGACCGCCGAGGAGACACTGCTGCTGCAGGAGCACGCGCGACGAACATTGGACGGGACCTGGCGGGGTGCCGGGGCGCAGGCGGCCGCCGACCGGCTGCACCGGCACGCCGACTCTGCCGGTGCGCTGGTCGAGGGTCTCCGCGGGACTGCGGTGGCGCTCGGCGATCTGGGAAACCGGTTGCGGCAGTTGATCGATGCCAAGGTCGACACCACGCTGGAGGTCGAAGCACGCGGCGCGAGGGCCCAGTGGCTGGGTGCCGCCCGCACCGTGACGACCGGTGCCGGGGACCGTTCTGCCGCCAGCGAGTTGGTGGATATGCAGGTGGCGCCGTTCGTCGCGAACGACATCGGCATCGACTGGGTGTCGTCGATGCGGGACACCGAGGCCGCGATCCGGCAGGCCTACCGCGATGCGGCCACCGCGGCCGGCAGCGCTGCAGCGGTATTCGAGCGGTCGGGCTCATTTTTGAGCGTTGGTACCGGATCTCCGGCAGCTGAGCAGGTGTGGGCTCGCACCGGTCCGGCGGCGGTGACCGTTCCGGCGGGCTATGCGCCGGCACCGCAGGCACCGGAGTCCTTGGCGGCACCCGCATCTGCCCCTGTCGCGCCGGCCGCGTCGGTGATGCCGTCCTCCGCACCGCCCGCGGCCGGGCCGGCGCCGCTGGATCCGGCAGCCACAGTGCCCCCGGCCACCCCGATGCCGAACGGTCTCGGCGGCGGGGCATCCCCGCTGGGATCCGGCATGACGGGGTTGTCCGGACTGGGACAGTCCTTGACCGACATGCTCGGCGGTCTGCTCGGGTCCGGGGGAGATGCACTGGGTGAGAACCTAGCCGGGACTCACGATCTCGACCTTGGACCAGACGATGATCCGGAGGACCGCGAGATCGAGGACCCCGCCGAGGGTGAGGTGCCCGACGGCGAGGTGCCCGAAGACGAGGTGCCAAAAGGCGACGACTCTGAAGAGGATGACTCTGAAGAGACTGAAGGCGAGGCCGAGGCCGGTGACCCGGAGGAGCCCGACGACGCGGCACCCGGCGAACCGGCCGCGGCCGGTGAACCCGCCTCACCCTCCGAACCCGTTGCCCCGCAACCGGAGCCGCCGGTGCCGACACCCGTGCCCGACCCACCGGTCGATCCGGTCATCCCTGCCGAACCGGCACCGCCGGAGACCCCGTGCCAGATCGCGGCCGACGATCTGCCGCAGGCCGGGCCCTGAGAGGTGCCCGTCAGGGGCTCATCCGGCTGGCGACCAGTTCCCAGCCGTCGACCGGATTGCCGCGAATGACGAAGTATCCGGTGTTCTGCATCGGCGCGGTGAGGAACGTGCCGGGGTCCACACCGCGCACGTTCATGGCCACCCACATCATGGTGGCGGCCCCGTGCGAGTAGGCGACCGCGTTGCTGTCCCCGCTGTCGTAGATGGCCTGGACGGCCTCGTCGTAGCGGGCATCGAACTCGTTGCCGTCGATGGACCCGGGGATGCGTGCGGCGCGGTCACCGCTCAGCCACCGCAGCGGCGCGGCGGCGTAGGTGGTGGCGGCGTCGGCCTCCGGCAGGCCCTCGTAGTCCCCGGCCTCGATTTCGCGGAGCCCGGGCAGCACCACGATCGGTTCCCGCAGCGCGGCGGCCATCGGTTGGGCGGTCTGCTGGGTGCGGATCATGGTCGACGCGTAGACACCGTCGTAGCTGTTGCCCTTGCCGCGCAGTGCGGCGGTGCTGGCCTCGGCTTCCCGGCGGCCGAGGTCGGTGAGTGCGGGGCCCGGGGTGGAGCTGTCGATCAGACCCGAGGCGTTGCCGGCGGACTGCGCGTGCCGCACCAGGGTCAGGGTGATGTCGCGGAGCTCGGCCGCCGCGATCGGCGCCGACACCAGCGCCAGCGCGACGGTCAGCAGCAGGGCCGCGGTCGCCCGCCCGATTGCGGTAATGGCCGGCACAGCGCCTCCCAGAAGTGAGCACGAAAAAGGTCGCCGTCAAACGTATCTGACGGCGACCATTTCTCGGTCTCGATCCCTAGCGGATCAGCGGGTGCCGGTGCGTGCGGCACCCGAGCCGCTGCGGCGCGGACGTCCACGCCCACCGGCCTGGCCGCCGCCGGAGTGGCCGCCCTGGGCGTGTCCGCCACCGGAATGGCCGGACCCGCCCGAACTGCGCTGCGGCCGGCGGCGGCGTCCGGGCTGCTGCGAGGTACGCGCCGGCTGGTCGGCCGGGGTCTCCTGCACCAGGCCCCCGCTGAACGAGCGCTCGCCGGGGGCGATCTCCTGCAGCACCGGGTGCGATGTGCCGGCGAACTTGGTGATGGTCGGCTTCACGCCGGCCTTGCGGGTCAGCACCCGCACGTCGGCGACCTGATCGTCGAGCATCAGGGTCACCACCGTGCCGTCGTTGCCGGCGCGGGCGGTACGCCCGGACCGGTGCAGGTAGGCCTTGTGCTCGACCGGCGGATCGGCGTGTACCACCAGGTTGACGTCATCGACGTGGATGCCGCGCGCAGCGATGTCGGTGGCCACCAGCACCGCGGCCGACCCGTCGGAGAACGCACCGAGGTTACGCGTGCGGGCGTTCTGGGAGAGGTTGCCGTGCAGTTCGACTGCCGGGACGCCACGCGAGTTCAGCTTGCGGGCAAGGCCTTTGGCGCCGTACTTGGTGCGCGCGAACACGATGGTGCGACCGGGGGAGGCGGCCAGATCGGCCAGCACCTCGAAGCGGGCCGAGCCGTCCACGTGCAGGACGTGGTGCACCATGGCCGAGACCGGGGACTGCTCGGAGTCCACGCTGTGCACGATCGGGTTGTGCAGGTAGCGGTCGACCAGGACGTCGATGCCGTTGTCCAGGGTGGCCGAGAACAGCAGCCGCTGGCAGTTGCGCGGGGTGCGGTCCAGCAGGCGCTTCACCGGCGGCAGGAAGCCCAGGTCGGCCATGTGGTCGGCCTCGTCGAGCACGGTGACCTCCACCGCGGACAGGTCGGCATGACCGGACTTGACGTGATCTTCCAGCCGGCCGGGGCAGGCGATGACGATGTCGACGCCGTCGCGCAGCTTCTGGATCTGGGGTCCGGCGCTGACGCCGCCGAAGATGGTGGCCGAACGCAGGTTGGTGGCCTTGGCCAGCGGTGCGAGCGAGGCGTCGATCTGGGTGGCCAGCTCCCGGGTCGGGGCCAGGATCAGCGCGCGGGGCTTGCCGGAACGCCGCGGGGCGGCAGACGCTGCCAGGCGAGTGACGACGGGCAGCAGGAACGCGTAGGTCTTGCCGGACCCGGTGCGGCCGCGGCCGAGCACGTCACGGCCGGCCAGCGAATCGGGCAGCGTCGCGGACTGGATGGGGAAGGGGGACTCGATGCCACTGGCGGCGAGCGTGGTGACAACGGCCTCGGGCAAGCCGAGGTCGGCAAAGGTAGACAAGTAAATGCTCCAGAAATAGAAACGGTCGTCCTGCCCGGCGCGGATGGTCCCGCGGCGCTCGGTGTGACGATCAGCAGAGCTCAAGAATGGCCCTGGCGAAGCGGCAAAAGGCAGAACAGACGATGCCGCTGTTACACAGGGTACCTAATGATGCCGCCGGGCCCCAATCAGTGAGGTGAGCGTCACCCGCAACCGCCCTCGGCGGGGCTACAGGTCGCCGGTCAGCGACACCAATTCCTCGGTGAACCGAATGGCCTCGGCATCGTCGGTGGCCAGTGGGTGCACCAGCATGGTGGTCACGCCGGCCTCCTTGTAGGCCGCCAGTCGCTCCTGGACGAAGCCACGCGGACCGACCAGTGACACCTGCCGGACCAACTCGTCGGGCACCGCGGCGATGGCTTCGGATTTCTTGCCGGACAGGAACAGGTCCTGGATGTGATCGGCCACCTCGCCGAATCCGTACCGGGTGGCGAGGTTGTGGTAGAAGTTCTTGCCGCGTGCGCCCATGCCGCCGATGTAGAGCGCCAATTGGGGTTTGGCCCAGGCCAACCTGTCATCGAGATCCTCGCCGATGGCAAGGCTGGCGCTGACCATGATGTCCAGCGGTCCCAGGGCCGGGTCGCGCTTGGCGTAGCCCGCGCGCAGCGCATCGCCCCACACCTCGTCGGCCTTCTCCGGGTAGAAGAACACCGGCTGCCAGCCCTGTGCGATCTCGGCGGTCAGCTCGACGTTCTTCGGTCCCAGCGCAGCGATGGTGATCGGGATGTCCTCCCGCACTGGATGATTGATGAGGCGCAGCGGTTTGCCGAGGCCGGTGCCGCGGTCGGCGGGCAGCGGGATCTGGTAGTGCTTGCCCTCGTAGTTCACCTTCTCGCGGCGCCACACCTGGCGGCAGATGTCCACCACCTCGCGGGTGCGGCCCAGCGGGGCGTCGAACGGCACCCCGTGGAAGCCCTCCATGACCTGCGGGCCGGAGGTGCCGATACCGAGCCGGAAGCGACCGTCGGAGACGTAGTCCAGCCCGGCCGCCGTCATCGCCAGCAGGGTGGGGGTGCGCACGTAGATCGGCACCACACCGGATCCGAGCTCGATGGTCGACGTCTTGGCGGCCAGGTATCCGAGTTGGCTGATGGCGTCATAGGAGTACGCCTCGGCGACCAACGCGATATCGGCGCCGACCTTCTCCAGTTCGACGACCTGCTCGACCGCCTGTTTGAACCCGCCCGCGTAGCTCATGAAGATGCCTGTCCGCATTCGTCAGTTATACACCAACCAGTTGGTTGAGCAAGGCGGTGAGCGTCCGCACGTGTCGGGGTGTTTTCCGTTTTCGCGCCCGACAATGGCGTAAACCGATCCGACAATATCGCTCGCACAGTTATTCTCGTCGAATATCGCAGTATGCGGGGATCGGGTGGAATTTCGATGCGTAAATCGGTGGGGTTCGCACTGGCGGCGGTGCTGGCGGTGTCGTCTGTGCTGTGCATCTCCGCGGCCCGGGTGGCGGTCGCCGAGGTCGGGGCCGGCTGGTTCCCGGTCGGCGCAGTGATCGCCGGCAAGAGTCCGGATCAATTGGGCGACTGGACTGTTCGCTACGAACGCCTGGGTGGTCCGGATCCGGCCATCGTGGATTCGATCAATGCGGTGATCGACGCGGAGGCGCGCGGCCAGGTCGCCACCTACGAACCGAGCGCCACCAAGACTCAGCCCTGGACGCTCGATGTGAACGGCACCCTGTCATTCCGGGAAATCACGGTATCGGCGCTTTTCGTCGGTGAATACGACACCGATATGCCGAATATGCCGATTCACACCGTGGGTACCCGGGTATTCGACAAACGCAGCGGAATTCTGATCAGCTGGGACAATCTGTTCGTCGACAAATCGGCGGGGCTGGCCCGGATCTCGGAGCTCACCAAGGCCATCCTGCCGACCGTCTACGCACCGCCCCGCCGGCCCGGGGTGTGGCAATTCGGCAGTGAGATCGCCCCGGTCGACGCCAACTTCCGGTTCTGGATCCCCACCGCCGGCGGTATCGAACTGCACTTCCCGGACGGGCAGTTCGGCCGCGGGGCGGCGGTGATCACGGTGCCGTGGGCCGGGGTCGCCGATCTGATCGCACCGGTGTTCGGGCCGATCACCGGGTAGCCGTCGCCCCCTTGGGCTGGGCGACCCGCGGGGTGTAGCAGCCGTGGAAGCTCAGCGGCAGGTGGTGGCGCAGCTGCCCGATGTAGACGGGGCCGGCCTCGATCCTGCGGGCGTCGAAGATGTAGAGGCCGGCGGTGTTGTTGATCCCGTCCAGCACCGGTTCGATCAGCCAGCCGTCGTCCTCCTCGGTCGCGCCGGGCCGGGCGGCGAAGATCACCTCGTGCGGCAGGTGCCCGTCGGGGAACTGGAACAGGGTGTCCTTGCCGGTCTCGTTGTCGATCTTGGCCAGTGCATTGGGGAACAGGCTTCCCCCGGTGGCCGCCGACAGGTAGAAGTACCGGTTCGGCCGGGCCATCTGGTTGATGTTGATCATCGGGAATTCGCCGGGCACGTCGGAGAACTCGTCGATCGTCACCTTCCCGGACCCGGAAACCCTCACCCGGGTGGGCAATCCACCGTAGGGCATGGTCGAGGTCTCCATCAGCGTCTCGACACCGGCCAACTGGCCGTTGAGTTGCTCCCAGGTGGCGTGGTAGTTCAGGACGTCGACCACGACGTCGCCGTTCTCGTCGTCGTAGGCGTTGGCGAAGTGCAGATGCAGCATCGGATCGGTGTGGAAGATCCGGGTTTTGCCGCCGTCCCGCGGCACCAGCGCGATCGTGGTGCCGACCGACGCTTTGTAGTCGATGGCGTCGATGTAGTTGCGCAGGCCGAACGCCGCGCCGAAGAACTTGTGCAAGGGGAACACCAACGGCGGGATGACGAAGACCAGGTACCGCTTGGTCAGGCCCATGTCGTGGTTGAACATCGGTCCGGGCAATTTGACCTGACCGAGCCTGCTCAACTTGCCCTGACGGTCCACCCGGTAGCAGATCAACTTCGGGACCGGTGCCATCGCCAGCCCGAAGTTGAACATCTCGCCGGTGTCGCGGTCCCACTTGGGATGCGCCGAGAACGCGCCCAGCCATTTGAGTTCACCGTCGTAGTCGTACTCACCCTTGGTGCGCAGCGTGTCGGGATCGAGTTCGGTGGGCCGCCCACCCTCCCACAGCGCCAATAGCTTTCCGGCGTTCATGATGACCGAGGTGTTGGCCACGTTGGCGGGGAAGCGCAACGCATTGGCCAGCAGGCCACCGTCGCGCATGGTGCCCAGCGCGCGGAACGGCGCGCCCTCGGAGATGATCGAGCGCTGGTAGTGCTTGGTCTGGACGAACCGGTTGCGAAAGCGCACCACGCCGTCGGACATGGAGTACATCGACAGCATGCCGTCGCCGTCGAAGATGTGCCCGAGCGGGGTGCCGCCGGCCTCCATCTTTCCCGGGCCGTTGCGGTATACGGTCCCGCGTAGCTCGGCGGGCAACTCGCCGGTGACATCGTCGATCGTGTAGTCGTGCTCGTCGTAGAGCGGGGAATACACCTGGAACGGATTGTTGTCGATGGTGGTCATGGCGGGTTTCCTTCTCGTCAGGTTCAGTGGGCCGTGCGGACGCGTAGGGTGCAGCCCAGGCCGGGCAGGTGCGGGTCGAACTCCAGCGGCATGGGTCCGCCGGCGTGAAAGACTTTCTCGCAGGCTGCCTTACAGCCCATCCGGCAGGACGCGTCCTGGGCGGTGTCCGGGCTGACGCAGGTGTGCATCGCGCATTCCGGGATCTCGTAGACCAGGGTGCCGTCCGGCTCGGTACCGGTGCGGTGGATGGGCCCGACCAGGAAGGTCGACACGCTGACCCCGAGGTCCAGCACGGTCGGGTACAGAGCCTTGGGGATCCACGGGACGACATTGAAGACCGGCAGCAGCAACCGCAGCCAGCCCCGCAGCCGGCCGGCGACGGCGTCGGACACCAGTTCCTCGACCGCGGGCCAGGGCAGGATCCGCAGCAGTTCGGTGCTGGTCCACTCCAATTCGCGGACGAACTGCCGGTATTGACGCTGCCAGGAACGCCGCGGACTCTCGAACAGGCCACGGCGCCGACGGCGTTCGCTCACCAGTGCGGCCCAGTTCTTTTCGACCGCGTCGCGATCGTCGGTGACAACCCGCAGCAGCGGCAGGAACACCGTCTCGGGTAGGTCGCCGACCCGCTTGAGCATGGAGTGCATCAGCCATTCGTCGCGCAGCGCGGTGAGCGGGCCGATCTCGGTGCTGAGAGTGGTTGTCATGGGCGCTTCTTTCTGTTACCACTGCCCGCCCTGGAGAATGGGCTCAGACTCCGGGGGAAGTTGCGGTCCGCCATACGGCAGTTCGATGGTGTGCTCGGTGATCGGGGTGGGGTCGGCGCGCCGGAGCGGATCGAGGCCCGGCGGGGGCAGCGCGGTGTCGTCGCCCGCCGGTCGCGGCGCGTTACGGGCGCCGCGGACCAACAGGTTGGGATCCGGGTTCTGGCAGTAGGTGTAGAGATACGGTTCCGGGTAGTTCGGGATGAACGGCACATCGCGCGGATGCGGGTAGTCGCACACCGGTCGGGGATAGATGTCGGCGATCGCCCAGATCGCACCGTCGTGCATCAGCGACCGGATGCCGTTGAGCAGCGGCTGACGGTCTTCGCTGAACATCCTGTCCAGAGCCGGAACCCGGACATAGGACAACTGCGACACCGTGGTCAGGTCGCCGAGCAACTGCACCATGGTGGGGGAGTTGTCCGCGATCACGGTGTCCACGGTCTGCAGCAGATGCGGGGTGCGGTCGAGCAACGTCCGGATCCCGGCGTCCTTGGCGCCGATACCGCCGAGTGTGACGGCCAGATTGTCCGAGGTGGCCTGCAGCCCCGCCGAGGATTCGTCGAGCAACCGGAAGACGCTGCGGCTGCTGCGCAGCAATGTCGTGGTCTGCGGCAGCACCCCGTCCAGGGTGTTGAGCAACAGTTGGGCGCCGTTGAACAGGTCGCGCAGCTTCTCCGGTCCCTGATCGCTGACGCCGAGTTCGTCGATGACGGAACTGATCTGGGCTGGATCGGCCTGGGCCAGCACGCCGTCGACGTTGGTCAGCAGGCGCCATAGTGGGATCGGGGTCTCGGTGTGGTCGCGGTCGATCACCGTGTCGTCGGCCAGGAACGGGCCGCTGGTGTGTTGCGGGGCGAAATCCAGGTACTGCTCCCCGGCCGGGGAGAGCCCGGAGACCCGGACGGTGGTGTCCTGGAGCGGGATGCGGGCGTCACCGTCGATCACCGCGGTGGCGAGCACCCCGTCGCCGGTGACCTCCACGGACTGCACCCGGCCGACCGGGATACCCCGCACGGTGACGTCCTGTCCGGCCAGCAATCCACCGGACTCGGCCAGGTCCACCCCGACGGTGATCTGGCTGTCGAACGGGTTGATCCGTAGCGATCCGAACGCCAGATAGGAGGCGCCGACGACGACCAGCAGGCACTGGCCGACCACCGAGAGCAGGAGCCGACGCGACGTCGCGGTCTCCACCGCGCGAATGGCGAATGCCGACAGGGGATTCAGCACGCTTCGGATGCTCATTGTGGCGGCCCCCAGATCCGGCCCCGGTCCGGGCCCCACACCCGGTCGCCGAGCTGGGTCAGCACGAACCGGATGGAACCGACCATGTTGTCCCAGTTGGCCTGCTTGGGGCCGGTGAACCCCGGGTCGGCGTAGTGGTTCATGTCGCCGATGTGCCCGAGCGCGACCTGCTGCAGCTCGACATCGGCCCCGGCGGCGTTGCTGCTGAAGAACTTCATCGCCGCGGGCAGGAAGCGCAGGAAGTTCGCCATGGTCACCCGCGGGTCGGTGGACACCTCGTTGAAGGCCGCCGACAGGGCGTTCAGATCGCGGATCCAGCTGCGGGTGTCGGTGCCCTGGATCGCCGGGAACTTCTGCAGCGCGGTGGTCACCCGGCCGATCTCGTCGGCCAGGTCCGCCATTGCGGAGGTGTTGTTCGCGATGGTCATCAGCGCCGGCGCCGAGGCGTCCAGCAGATCGTTGATGGTGTCCCGGCGCGCGTTGAGATCGTCGGCCAGGTCGGCGGTCTGGGTGAGCATGGTGCGGATCTCGTCGGAGCGCTCGGCCATCGTGGACACCAGCGCCCGGGATTCGCGGATCAGGCTGGACAGGCCCTCACCCTCCTTGCCGAGCGCCCCGCCGACCCCGTTGAGTACCCGGGTCAGGTTCCGGACGACGCCGCCGTTGACGATCATCGACGTGGTGGCCAGGACCTGCTCGATCGTGGCGGCCGCCGCGGTGTCCTGCTGCGGGATCCGGTCTCCGTCGGCGAGCACACCGCCGGCGGCACCGGCAGGGGGAGTGAGGGAGACGAACACATCGCCCAGCGGTGTCGCCGAACGCAACTCGGCGGTGGTGCCCTCGGGCAGCCGGATGCCGTCCAGGATGCGCAGCGCTACGACGGCGGTGTAGTCGACCGCCGTCATACCGACCACCTCGCCGACATCGGCGCCGCCAACCCGGACCTTCGCGCGGTCCGGCAGGTTGAGTGCATTGGTGAACTCGGCGTCGAGTCGATAGGTGGGCCCGCTCAACCCGGGCGCGGGCAGCGGTAGTTGTTCGACGCCTGCCGAGCAGCCCACTGCCGCAACCGCTACCAGGGCGCCGACGGCGGCGCGCACACCGACCGTCATTGCTCACCCAGTTTCGTCATGGCGTCCAGCACGCTGGTCACCCCGAAGTCGGGTCCCAGATCACGGATGGATCCGGTGCGGCAACCCAGTTGGCGCAGGCCGAGGATGTTGCAAACTTCCTTGGTCATCGAGCTGTCGAAGAAGACGTTGTCGAAATGGGCGCCGACGCGCAGCATCCCGTTCTGCATGTCGATCGCGGCGGAGGCGTTGTCGATGGCCAGCGGCGCCACGTCGAAGACCTCGGCGAGTTCCCGGCGGTAGTCGACCAGCGCCCGGGTCAGCCTGCCGCTGCTGGCGAGACTGTTCTTGAGGGTGTCCCCGTGGTCGCTGAGCAGGGTATTGAGTTTGTCGAGCAGGCTGTTGACCCGGGTGCCGGTGGCGCCCCGCCCGACACCCTCGGCGGCCATCAGATCGGTGAGTTGCCTGACATAGGAGCCGAATTCGCGGACCTGCGTCTCGTTGCGGGCCGCGCCGTCGGTCAGCGTGCTGAGGTTGGTCAGGATGGTCTCGAGGTTCTGCTTGGTGGCGGCACCGCCGTCGGCCCCGGTGCGCAACGCATCCGAGAGGCCGGCCAGGGCGGCCTTGATCTCGGGCCCGCTGGTGGAGGTGATCCCGGAGGTGGCCGACATCAGGTCGGCCAGCGGGCCGGCGCCCTCGCCGTCGCCGCCCATGGCGCCGCCCAGTTTGTCCACCATCGCCAGGACCCGGTCGAATTCGATGGGGGTCCTGGTGGATTGCGCGTCGAGGACGGCCCCGTCGGCCAATACCTGCCCACCGGAGTAGGCGGGGGTGAGTTCGACGTGGCGGTCGGTGAGGATGGAGGTGCCGACGGTGACGGCGGTGACATCGGCGGGAATGTCGACACCCGGGTCGATCTCGATGTCGACGTCGACGTGCGCACCCCGATTCTCGATCGCGGTCACCCTGCCGACCGGCATGCCGAGTACCGATACGTCGTTGCCGACATACAGGCCGATGGCATTGTCGAACTGGGCGGTGAAGCGCAGTGGTTCGGCCGGGGTGGGGCGGAATACGTAGGCGCCCGCGACGACCAGCGCCACCGCGGTGAGCAGTGCCGCAATCAGAACGGTCCGTCGGGTCATTTGCAGTCCTTGAAGTACTGGTAGCGCTCCGGCCACTTCCACTGCTCGGCGCGGCCACTGATGGCGCACATCCAGGAATCCACCATCAGCCCGCCCGGCAGCATGAAGTCCAGGAACGGACCGGATCCGGTGGCGTTGGCGGCGTTGCGCATCGCCACCGGCATGATCTGGAACAGGTTGCGCAGCAGCGCGTCATGGTCACCGAGCATGGCGGTGACCTGCTGTAGATCGGTCAGCAGCGCCTCGATCTGGGTGTAGTCGGAGCCGATGATCTCGTCGGCGGTGGTGATGAGTGTGGTGGCCGCCCGCAGCAGGCGTTCGACACCGGCACGGCGGCGGACGATCTCGCCGGTGAGTTCACCGCCCGCGATGATGAGTTCGGCCAGATCGTCGCGCTGCCCACCCAGGATCTCGGCGACCGTGGCGGTGTTGCGCAGCAGATCCGCGATCTGATCACGCCGGTCGGAGATGATGGCCGACAGGCTCTGGACATTGGACAGCGCGTCCGGCAGCACCGCGGGCACCCCGGTGAGCTGCTGGGACAGCGTCTGCATCGAGGTGGCGAACTGCTCGGCGTCCACGTCCTCGAACGTCGTGGTCGAATCGGTCAGCAGCTTCTGCAGGTCGTAGGGGACGGAGGTGTGCGACAACGGGATTCGGTCGCCGGGCAGGGTGCGCTCGCCGCGGGGGCGTAGCTCGACATACCGCGACCCGAGCACCGTGGTCAGTTTGATCGCGGCCTTGGTCTCGGTGCCCAGCCGCACACCGTTGTCCAACTCCATGGTGACGATGACGCGGTTGACCGCGAGCTTGGTGGCGCTGACCAGGCCGACCGGGACACCGGCGATGCTGACCTGATCACCCGGGCGCAGGCTGGCGGCCTGCAGGAACTCGGCGGTGTAGGTCCGTTTCCCGATGTGCAGCGCGTTGAGCCCGGTGGTCGCCGCGATCACGGCGACCAGCACGATGAGCGCGACGGTGCCGATCACGGCCCGGTTGCGGTCTTCGAGAGCTTTTGATCGACCGAATGTCACTCGACTCACCTGCACTTCGCCGAATACTTGCGCTGACCACCCGGGGTGGCGGCGTTGACGATCGTCGGGACGATCGGTCTGAGGAAGTTGAACAGCGTGAAGTTGAAGTCACACGCCGTCGCGCTCATCGCGGTGGAGTCCCCGGTGATGCGCGACAGCCCCTTGAGCACGGCGGGCAGATTCGAACCGAGCGTGGCCCACCCATCGCGGTTGGCCACCATGGAGGCCAACATCCCGGGCTCCCGGGCGAGCAGTTCGTGCAGGTCGGGTTGGGCCGCGCTGGTGATCGCCGACAGGCGGGACACCACCGCCGCGATCGACCCGGTCGACTGCACCAACTGGTCACGGCGGGCGTTGAGCCCGGTGACCACCGACCGCATCTGGGTCAGGGTGGTCTGCAGGTCGGTGCCGCGCGAGGCCAGATTCGCGGTGACGGCGTTGAGGCTGTCGATCACCCGGCCGAGGACCTGGTCGGGGCCCGCCATCGACTGCGCGAGCTCGGAGGTCTGCGACACCAGCATCACCACGGAGTCCGAATCACCCTGCAGCGCATTGATCAACGCGTTCGACAGGTTGCCGCGGTTCGTCGGATCGAGCAGGGTGAACATCGGTTCGAAACCGTTGAGCAGGGCGGTGACATCGAAGGAGGGCTCGGTGCGCTCCACCGGGATCACCGCGCCGTCGGAGAGCCGTTCGGGCCGGCCGAAGTCCGCCAGGGTCAGCCCGATGTAGCGCTGGCCGATGATGTTCTGGTAGACGACCGCGGCCTTGGTGTTGCCGTACAGCGGCTGGTCGCGCTGCACCCGGAAACGCACGGTGGCCAACGGTTCCGCGTTCGGACCGGACTCGTCGAGGCTGACCTCGTCGACGCGGCCCACCCGGACACCGGCCACCCGGACGTCGGAGCCCGCACGCAGTCCGGTGACATCGGTGAACTGTGCGGTGTAGGTGAAGGTGTCACCGTGTACGTCTCGGCGCAGCGTCACCAGGATCATCCAGGTCAGGGTCAGGCATACCGTCAGGAAGGCGATGAGCCAGATCAGCTTCCGTGAGCGCGAACGTGTGGTCATGGCGTTCCCGGGGGCTGCTCGCCGTGCTGGTGCGGGCCGGGAACGAACTCGGCCGGTGCGGGCGGCACCTGCAGGGTGTTCTGCAGCACCGCCTCGGCCGGGTTGGCCGGTGCGGGCAGGGTGATCCCGGGTGGCGGGACGTAGGCACGCGGATCGGGCAGGCCGCGGGTGTCCACGACCGGGATGCCCTCGGGCGCGGTATCGCAACTCGGTCCGCGCAGTTCCCGGTATCTCGGGCAGTCCGCGCGGTTGTACAGCCGCAGCGGCGCCAGCGAGACGACGAGTTTGAACTTGAACGTCAGCTTCTGCCCGGTGCGCGTCCACATCTCGGCGAAGAATCCGTTGACGACGTCGTTCAACCCGACGGCGATGGCCGGGAACATGGCGCCGCGCTCGGCCAGGACCCCGATCACCGGCGTCAGATGGGTGGTGATGTCCACCATCTGGTCCGCGCGGTTGTCCATCGCGCTGCCCACGGTGCCCGCGGTGTGGCGCGCTCCGGTCAGCAGATCGCTCAGCGCCGAGTGCTGTTCGGCGACGGTGTGCATCGGTGTGACCGCGGCCTGCAGTGAGTCCAGCAGGTCGGGCGCGGTGGCCCCGAGTGCGTCGATCGCCGAGTTCCAGGTCTGCAGCGTCGACTCCCCGGTGCCGTCGGTGCGCAACTCGTTCATCTCGGTGACGATCCGATTGAGACCCTGTGCCGCCGAGGTCAGTTCGGGACCCCTACCGGCGGTCGCGTCGGCGATCGTGCGCAGCACGCCCAGGGTGTGATCGGTGCCGGGCCGCCCCACCGCGGCGACGAGTTCGCGGACCTTGGCCAACGTGGTCTGGAACAGCTGGGTGGGCAACGCGGTGTCGGCGGTGATGACGTCACCGGCCCGCAACGGCGGCCCGTCCCCGTTCTCGACCAGCTGCACGGTGGACACCGCGAAGGCGTTGCCGGGCACGATGCGGGCGGTCACGGTGTTGGGGATGGCGGTGACGTGACCGGGCTGCAGGTCGATGGTGACCACGTTGTCCCCGCCGCCCAGCGCCGGGCTGACCGATCGGACCGCGCCGACCAGAACGCCGCGGTACTTGACGTCCGATTTCGGTGGCAGGCCGTCACCGACGCTGGGCAGCGTCGCGATGATCGGCACCCGACGATCCAGTGCGCCGGTCGATTTCGCGAACATCAGCGATCCGACCAGCGCACACACCAGCAGGAAGGCCAGGCAGGTGAGCGTCAGGGCGCGTTCGGAGGGACCGCGGCCGTCCATTTCGAACCGGTTGGGCATCAGCCGCCGAGCCTCCCGCCGGAGTCGACACCCCAGAACGCCATGGTGAGCATCATGTTGGTGACGACCATCAAGGTGATGCTCAGCCGCATCGCCCGGCCGGCCGCGATGCCGACACCCTGGGGGCCGCCGGCGGCGTAGAAGCCGTAGTAGCACTGCACCGTCGACATGATCGCCACGAACACAGCCACTTTGATCACCGCGAAGACCATGTCCCGCCCGGACAGCATCAGCGTGAAGTAGTGCAGATAGGTTCCCGATGCCTGGCCGCTGGCCAGGAAGACGACCAACTGGCAGACCAGGAAGTTCAGGGCCAGACAGACCACGAACAGCGGGATGACCGCCATTGCCGATGCCAGTACCCGGGTGGTGACCAGATAGGGGATCGGCCGGATGGCCACCGCGTCCAGCGCGTCGATCTCCTCGGAGATCCGCATGGCGCCCAGTTGTGCGGTGAACCGGCAGCCGGCCTGGATCGCAAAGGCCAAGGCCGCCATCATCGGTGCCAGTTCGCGCACCGTGGCCAGCGCGGTGAGCAGTCCGGTGGCCGGCCCCAGGCCGAGCAGGTTCAGCGCGTTGTAACCCTCGATGGCCACCACGGCTCCGGCGGCGGCGCCCACCACGAGCACCACACCGGCCGTCCCGCCACCCACCACGATCGACCCGTTGCCCCAGGTGACGTCGGAGGACAGTCGCAGGAACTCGCGCGGGTACCTCTTCAGCACGATCGGGATGCCGGCCAGCGTGCGGAAGAAGAACGCCACGATATGGCCGTTGCGGGCCATCTGGTATCCGGTCGCCTGCGCGGCGCCGACCAGTGGGCGGGTGCCGAGGGGGTAGTGGATGGCGGCCATGTCAGAAGCTCGTCTTGGGGACCAGGATCAAATACATCTGGCTGATCAGGGTGTTGGTCAGCAGGAGCAGCAGAATGGATTGCACGACAGCGGCATTCACCGAGTTGGCGACGCCGGCGGGCCCGCCGGTGGCGTCGAGTCCCTTGTAGCAGGCGATGACGGCGACGATCACCCCGAAGACCACGGCCTTGATCAAGGTGATGACCAGATCGTCGACGGTGGCGAACGAGGAGAAGGTGGTGGTGTAGCTGCCCGGCGTCCCGCCCTGCAGCATGACGGTGAAGGCGTAGCCCGCCAGAAAGCCGATGAAGCAGGTGAATCCGGTCAGCGCCACCGAGACGATGACGGCGGCGGCCAGCCGGGGGACCACCAGGCGCCGGATCACCGAGATGCCCATCACCTCCATCGCGTCCGTCTCTTCCCGGATCGTGCGGGCGCCGAGGTCGGCGCTCATCGCCGAGCCGACGGCGGCGGCCATCAGGATCGCGGCGACCAGGGGTGCCCCCTGCTTGATCACGGCCAGCCCGTTGGCTGCGCCGGCCAGTGCGGTGGCGCCGAGTTGTCCTGCCAGCAGGCTGAATTGGACGGCGAGGGTCACGCTGATCGGGATGGCGATGAACAGCGTCGGCACCACCGCGGTACGGGCCATGAAGACGGCCTGGTCGACGAACTCCCAGAACGGGAACCGGCCCCGCACCATATCGCCGAACAGGTACTGGAACGTGCGGACCGCGAGGACACATTGCCCGCCGACGGTGCGCAGCGATGCCAGCGGGTGCCGGTGCAGGTACCCCCGCCACCACCGCACGACCCGGTCGGTCGCGTCGTGGGTGTCCGCCGGACCGGACGTGGGCACGGTCAGTTCGCCTGGAAGGTCAGGTGCAGTCGTTTGAGTCCGCGCAGCATGAAGCTGGGCTCGTATTCGAGATCGTTGTCTTGGGCGAGTTCGACGGAGCTGAACCGGCGGGCGATGTCCTCCAACGCGATTCGGGCCTGCAGGCGCGCCAGCGCGGCGCCCAGGCAGGAATGGATACCCTGGCCGAACGCCAGATGGGTCTTGGCGTTCGGGCGTTGCGGGTTGAACTTCTCGCCGTCCTCGAAGTGCGCTTCGTCGCGGTTGGCGGAGCCGAAGACCAGCACCACCAGCGAGCCTGCCGGGATGGTGTAGCCGCCGAGCTCGGCCTCGGCCTTGGTGATCCGGAACATCGACTGCACCGGGGTGAGGAAGCGCAGTGACTCCTCGACGAGCAGCTCGGAGCGCGGGCCGGGGTCCTCCTGCAGCCAGGTCCACCACGTCGGGTCGGCCGCCAGCTGGTGCAGGGTGCCGGTCATCAGCTTGCGGGAGGTCTCGTTTCCGGCGATCAGGATCTGCTGGATGATGCTCAGCGCGGCCCCGGTGGTCAGCGGTTCGTCGTCATTGGCGTTCGACGCCTGGACGAGCCCGGTGAGCAGGTCGTCCTGCGGGGCGGTGCGGCGGTCCTCGAGCTCGGCGGCGAAGTACCGCTGGTATTCGAGCAGGCTGCGGGCCTGCTCGAGGGCACCGGCGTCATCGATCTCGGCGCCGATGGTCAACGCGAACTGATCGGACCAGCGCCGGAAGTCGTCGATGCGAGCGTCGGGGACGTTGAGGGCCTGCGCGATGACCCGCAACGGGAGCGGCGCGGCGAACTGTTCGACGAACTCCACCGGTTCGCCGACCGGCAGCGCGTCGAGCAGCTGGGTGACGATCGAGCGGATGGTGGGTTCACGCTGCGCGACGAACTTCGGGGTGAACGCGCGGGCCACCATCCGGCGGTAGTAGTGGTGATCGGGCGGGTCGGCGGTCAGCAGGGTGGGGATCATGTCCCAGCCCTGTGCCTTGAGCGATTCGACCTCGGCGGCGACCGACGCCGGCGGGGGCATCTGGGGCAGCCCGAACGCGGAGGAGAACACCTCGTGATCGCTGAGCGCCTGCGCCACCAGGTCCCGGGCGGTGACGAACCACATGCCCCGCTCCGCCACGAAGTGCACCGGCGCTTCCTTGCGCAGCGCCTGGTACCAGGGGTGCGGCACCTGCATCGTCTGTGGGTCCAGCGGGTCGAACGACCCGATCGGGCACTTGGCGGGCGGGCTGGCGATCTCGGTCAAGGCCGTCTCCAGGTTCGGTAGGTCTGAGGTGTTCGCATCGGGTCGTCGGGGCACACTTGACTAATTGGTGGACCAATATAATAGTGATGTGGGTCATAATCAAGCGTGGCCAACCAGCTTGGGAAGCGAGGGAGCGGTGCCGACAGCAGTGGTGACAGGGGCAGGCAGAGGTATCGGCCGGGCCATTGCGGAACGACTCGCGGCCGGCGGTGCCGACGTCGTCGTGGTGGACATCGACCCTGCTGCCGCCGCCGCCGTGGCCTCCGCGATCGGCGCCCGGGCGGTCGCCTGCGATGTCACCGCGGAGGGTTCGGTGGCCGCGCTGGCCGACCAGCTCGGCGAGATCGACGTCCTTGTCAACAATGCCGGTATCTGGCGGTCGAACACCCTGGCCGACAGCACCGTCGCCGACGTCGAGGCGGTGCTGCGGGTCAATGTGCTGGGCAGCTGGCTGGTCACCCGGGCGCTGATCGGCAACTTCGCACCCCGCGGGGGTGCCATCGTGAACCTGACGTCGGTGCTCGCCGAACTCGGCGGCGCCGGGCGCGGGATCTACCCGGCATCGAAAGCCGCGCTCGTCGCACTCACCAAACAGATGGCGACCGAGTATGCGCCACAACGTATCCGGGTCAACGCCGTGGGTCCCGGCCTGGTCCTCACCCACGGCACTGCGGGCGAGTTCGCCGACCCGGGACTGCGCTCGGCCATCGGTGACTCCATGCCGCTGGGCCGCATCGGCGAGCCCGCGGACGTCGCGGCGGCGGTGGCCTTCCTGGCATCGGCGGACGCCGGCTACATCACCGGGCAGGTGCTCTATGTGGACGGGGGCTGGGGCATCAACGGATCGGCGTTCATCGGCACCGCCGTGGAGCAGTACATCGCAGGACTGGCCGCACAACCCATGACCGAGGAGGCACGGTGACACAGACGACGGGGCGCACGGACAAGCCCGGAGAGGCGCGATCGTCGGGTCCGACCGTGCAGAGCCTGCTGGCCGGTGACACCCGTGACGTCCCGGCGCCGCTGCTGGAGGAATCCTATGAATTCCTCGGGTCCGCCGACATCGACAAGGACCGCTACATCAGCGCCGAGTTCCACCGGCTCGAGGTGGAGCGGATGTGGAAGAAGGTCTGGCAATTCGCGTGTCGCGAGGAGGACATCCCGGAACCGGGCGACTACTACGTCTACGACCTGGCCGACATGTCGCTGGTCGTGGTGCGCACCGCCGCCGGCGAGATCAAGGCCTTCCACAATTCCTGCCTGCACCGCGGCACCCGGTTGTGCGACGAGGCCGGACGTGCCAACCAGTTGCGCTGTCCCTTCCACGGTTTCACCTGGAGCCTGGAGGGTGCGCTGACCAATGTGCCGGGGCGGTGGGACTTCCCGCACGTCGACGATGCGGCCTTCGCGCTGCCGCAGGCGCAGACCGGGGTCTGGGCCGGGTTCGTCTTCGTCAATCCCGATCCCGACGCCGCGCCACTCGCGGACTACCTGGGCGATCTGGAGAAGCACTTCGCCCCGTTCAATCTGGCGGACCGCTTCAAGGCCATCCACGTCGCGAAGATCATCGACTGCAACTGGAAGGTCGGGATGGAGGCGTTCCTGGAGTCCTACCACGTGATCGCCACGCACCCGCAGCTGTTGGAGTATCTCGGCGACGCCAACACCCAATACGACGTATACACCCGCAGCGACGGTCTGCCCGGGTTCAACCGGATGATCACCCCGCAGGCCACCAGCAGCCCGCACCTGGAGCCGCTGGAGCCGCAGGACGTTCTCGACGCGATGTTCCGGGACTTCTTCCCGGAGGGAGTCGGCGCGTTCGAGGTCCCCGACGGCGAGTCCGCACGTCCCATCGTCGCCGCGGCGATGCGGGACAACCTCGCCCAGACCACCGGTGCCGACCTGTCCGCCACCTCCGACTCGGAGATCCTGGACGCGATCCAGTACTTCGTCTTCCCCAACATGGTGCCGTGGGCCGGGGTCGGGGCCCCGCTGACCTACCGGTTCCGGCCCTACGGCAACGACCCCGACCGGTGCATCTTCGACATCATGATGCTGATCCCGCTGCCGGCGGGCGTACCCAAACCCAAGACGGCCCCGCCGCACTGGCTGAGCACCGACGAGGACTACAACGCCGCGCCGGAACTGGGTGGATTGTGCGCGGTGTTCAATCAAGACCTGGCAAATCTGCCCAAGGTCCAGCGCGGTCTGCGATCGATGACCAAACCCGGTGTCACACTGGCCAATTACCAGGAGGTCCGGATCCGCCAGTTCCATCAGGATCTGGATCGCTACGTCGCCGATGACGACTGAGACGTACACGGGCGTCCCGCCCGCCGCGTGGCTGCGCAATGATGGCGGGATGAGCGAAACAACCAGTTCAAGATCAGGTCCCGGCCGTCCGGCCGGCACGGACAGCGGGGACACCCGGCAGCGGGTGCTCGCCGCCGCCTGCCAGTGTTTCGCGCAGCACGGGTACGGCCCCGCGACGAACAATCTGATCGCGGAGATGGCCGGCGTGACCGCCGGTTCGCTGCATTACCACTTCGGCTCCAAGAGCAAACTCTTCGAAGCCGTCTGTGAGTACGTGTACGGCAGGATCATCGCGCGCTCGGTGGAGGCGCTGGCCGGCCCGCACTCGGTCCGCGGCCTGCTCCGTGCGGTGCTCGCGGAATCGATGCGGATCAACCACGAATCGCCGGAGTTGGCCGGATTCGTGGCGACCGCGCCCATCGACGCGCGGCGCCACCCGGAACTGTCCGAGGCCTTCGCCAAACAGGCCGAGGCCATGGCCCGCACCCTGGGCGAGGCCGTGACCGCCGGCCAGCACTCCGGCCTGATCCCGGAGAACCTGGACCCACTGGCCGTTGCGGGGATGATCAGCGCGATCGTCGACGGCTTCGCGCACGCCGCGGCCAACACCGATGTCACCGTCATGGATCAGATGATCGATCTGTTCGGCGGGCTGCTGCTCGAGTCGGACGACATCCCGTAGCCGATGACGCCCGGTAACCCATGACGGCCGGCCTGGAACCCGACTGCGCGGCGACGATCGCCCGGCTGCGGCACACCTTCGACAGTGGGCGCACCCTCGATGTCGACTGGCGCCGCACCCAACTACGGGGGCTGGCCGCCATGGTGGTCGACAATGCCGACGCCATCGTGGACGCGGTGTCGGCAGACCTGCGCAGGGCACCGTTCGAGACCTGGATGGCCGAGATCCTGGCCACGGCGAACGAGGCCCGCCACGCGGCGCGCAATGTGCGGAGGTGGACGCGGCGCAGGTTCCGGCTGCTGGAATGGACCCAGCTGCCGGGGCGGGCCTGGATTCAGTACGAGCCCTACGGGACGGTGCTGGTCATCGGCCCGTGGAACGTCCCCTTCCAGCTCACCCTGACCCCGGTGATCGGGGCGATCGCGGCGGGAAACACCGTGGTGATCAAGCCATCCGAACTCGCGCCCGCGTCCTCTCGGTTGCTGGCCGAGATGGTGCCGCGCTACCTCGATCCCGACGCGGTGGCGGTGGTGGAGGGCGACGGCGCCATCACCCAGGAGCTGATCGCTCACGGTCTGGACCGGGTGCTGTTCACCGGGGGCACCGCGGTCGGTCACAAGATCATGGCCGCCGCGTCCGGTCACCTGACCCCGGTCACCCTCGAGTTGGGCGGTAAGAGCCCGGTGATCGTCGCGGAGGACGCCGACGTGAAGACCGCGGCGCGCCGGATCGCCTGGATCAAGCTGATGAACTCCGGTCAGATCTGTGTCGCCCCGGATTATGTGCTGGCGCACGCGACCGTGCGTGACCGGTTGATCGACGAGTTCCGCGCCGCCATATCCGAATTCCGGGCCGGTGCGCGGGCCGGGCTGCCGATCGTCAACGGGAGCCAGTTCGACCGGCTGGCGGGCGCGCTGGCCGCGACCCGTGGCGACATCGTGGTCGGTGGCGGCGTCGATGCGCAGCGCCTCGAGATCGAACCCACCGTGGTCATCGACCCCGCCGAGGATGAGCCGCTGATGACCGAGGAGATCTTCGGCCCGGTGCTGCCGGTGCTGACCGTGGAATCCGTGCAGCAGGCGGTCGGTTTCGTCCGTCAGCGACCCAAACCGCTTGCGGTATACCTGTTCACCCGATCGGCGGCGACCCGTGAGCTGGTCGTGCGACGAGTACCCGCCGGCGGCATGGTGGTCAATCAGCTACTGATGCAGGTGGCGACGGCGAAGATGCCGTTCGGTGGGGTGGGGCCGTCCGGGATGGGCGCCTACCACGGGCGGTTCGGGTTCGAGGAGTTCAGTCACCGTAAATCGGTGCTGACCAAGCCGACTCGTCCCGATCTTTCGTCGCTGTTCTATCCGCCGTACACGGACAAGGGATTACGTCTGTTGCGCCGGATGACCTGACGAATCGTGTTCAGCCACATGTGAGGAGACGTTCTATGGATGCCACCCTGGTGCGGGAGAGCCCGTTTCTGACCGGGCATCATCAGCCCAACCGGATGGAGGTCGACGCCCCGGATCTGGTGATCCGCGGCCGACTGCCCGATGACCTGGCCGGGGTGTTCTACCGCAACGGCGCCGAACCGCTGTATCCGCCGACCGACGAGGACTACCACTGGTTCGACGGCGACGGCATGGTCTACGCGTTCTTCATCTCCGACGGCCGGGTGTCCATGCGCAACCGCTGGGTACGCACCGACAAGTTCCTGCTCGAACAGGGGGAGGGGCGCCGACTGTTCGGGGTGCTGGGCAACCCGATGACCGCGGACCCCAAGTCGCACGGCACCCGGTACAACACCGCCAACACCAACGTCATCATCCACGGCGGCAAGCTGCTGGCCCTGATGGAAGGTGCGCCGCCGGTCGCGCTGGACCCGCGCACCCTGGACACGCTGGGGGAGGAGACCTACGGCGGGCTGATCACCACCACCTTCTCCGCGCATCCCAAGGTCGATTACAGCACCGGGGAACTGATCAACATCGGCAACGCGGTGCACGGCCTGGGCGGTGAGGCGGTGATCCGTTATGACGTCCTCGATTTCGACGGTGCGCCGGTGGTCACCGAGCTGATCCCGGTGCCGCACATGACGATGCTGCACACCTTCTTCGTCACCGAGAACTGGGTGGTGTTCCCGGTCATGCCGTTGGAGATCAGCCTGCAGCGGCTGCTCTCGGGCGGCCCGATGACGGCCTGGGTGCCGGACCGGCCGTCCAAGCTGGGTCTGATGCCACGCCGCGGTACCGCCGCCGACGTCCGCTGGATCGAGGTGGAGCCGCGGCACATGCTGCACGAGGCCAACGTGTGGGAGGACGAGCAGGGCCGGATCGTCGCCGACGTGGCCGCGGCCGAGGGCACCGCGCTGTTCCCCGACGTGAACGGGAACCGGGCCGGCCACGCCGAGACCCGGCAGAGCCTGCGGCGCTGGACCATCGACCCGAAGGCGAAGTCCGACAGTCTCAACGAGGAGATCGTCAACGACCGCGACATCCAGTTCCCGCGCCCGGATGACCGCCTGATGGCGCGGCGCAGCCGGCAGGCGTTCGCCAACAGCAATCTGAACTCGCACGACGGCCGGGTGGAGGGGATGGACTCGGCGCTGCGGGTGGACACCGCCACCGGCGCCGAGGATCTCTACCACTTCGGGGCCGGCACCGCGGTCGGTGAACTGATCTTCGCCCCGCGCATCGGCAGCACCCATGAACTCGACGGCTACGCCCTGACCTTGGTGCACCGCAAGGACTCGCCGGAAAGTGAGCTCGCGGTGTTCGACGCGGCCAACATCGCGGACGGCCCGATCGCCACCGCGGTCATCCCGTTCCGGATTCCCAGTGGCTTCCACTGCAACTACTACAGCGTGGACGGCCCGCTGTACCGGCAGGCGTTCGGGACCGCTTAGCCGAACAACTCGCCGTATCGGGCCATCAGGGCGGGGATGTCATCGTCGATGGTCAGGTCCAGCGAACCGAACATCCTGGCGAGGGTGTCGTAGCCGCCGACGGTGAAGATCAGATCCAGCAGTTGTCTGGTGTCCAAGTCGGCGGAAAGCGTCTGCCAGGTCGCCGTGCTGATCGCGCCGGGATCGATGAGTTCGTCCACCGCGCGCAGCATGGCGGCCTCCAGCGGGCTCCAGAACGGGGCATCCGGTCCGTAGGCGATACGTCCGATCTCCTCGTCGGTCAGCCCCGCGTCACGTGCGACGAACAGATGCTGGGCCCACTCGTAACCGCACTTGCGTACCGCCGCGACGCGCATGACCAGTAGCTCGCGTTGCCGTTCGGTCAACGTCGTGCCCGACAACAAGTGGCCGTTGAAGGTGAAGTAGGCGCGGGCCAGATCGGGGTGGTGTGCCAGGGCGCCCAGCACGTGCAGCGCCTTGGGGCGGTCCTCGGTGGGCAACGGCTCGTGCCGAGGGTTGGGTGGGCGTAACGCGGCCAGCGCCTCCCGCATCTGCGGCGGAAACTCCCTGGGCCTCAGGGGTTCAATGCGTGCCATGTCAGTCGATGGTCCTTCCGAGGTTCACGCGATGGCCTCCTCGCCGACCAGGGTGGTGCGGTGCATCAGTCGGCGGGAGGTCGGTTCGTAGGGGATGGCGCGGTGCAGCATTCCGGTGTTGTCCCACACGACGAGGTCACCGACGGTCCACGTGTGGTGCAGGACGAATCGCGGCTGGGTCGACCAGTCGAGGATCATGTCGAGAATCGCGCGGCCGGCGGCGCGGTCCATTCCGACGATCTCGCCTGCTGTTGCGCCGATCAGCAAAGACTTTCGTCCGTCGGCGTGGGTCCAGACCAGCGGGTGTTCCCGCGAGGGTGCCCGGTGCCATTTGACGAGTTGCTCGGGCGTCGGGTCGGGTTCGAGCAGCAACTGGGAGGCGGCGACGCTGTGCACCACCCGGTAGCCGTCCAGCTCGGCTTTCTTCTCCGCCGGCAGCGCCTGGTAGGCGGCGTAGGTATTCGCGAACTCGGTGTCGCCACCGTCGTCGGCCACTTCACGCGCGGTCAGCAGGGTCGCCTTCTGTGGCACCGCATCGATCAGCCCGTCGGTGTGCCAGAAGATGGTGCTGCGACGTAGACCCGCCAACGCGCTCTTGGACGGGTCCATGGTGACCGGCGAGATCTCCGGGAAATCAGGATGGGCGCCGGCAGGAGCGATCACCACATCACCGAGCATCCGACTGAAGCTCACCAGGTCGGCATCGCTGATGTGGGCTTCGCGGTAGACGATCACGCCGTGAGCGGCCAGCAGCTGCCGGCAGTGGTCTGCGGTCTGTTCCCGGGTGAAGTCGTCGCTGGTCATACCGCGAACGTCGACACCGATCGATTCCGAGATGGGGGAGATGCTCACGCTCACGATGAAGCCCTTCTTGTTTGGGCGATCGCCTAACATCAGACTGGGCATATGCTTAGCACTCCAAAGTTGGGGTGGTCAAGGATGTGGCAGGCCACTGCGGCGGGCGGCGGCGAACGCGGGACAGGACCATGCGATGGCGAAACCGAACGAGGCCGGTAAACGGGACACGGGTACTCGCGAGAGAATCCTCGACGCCTGCGCGCACATCATGCTCACCGAGGGGTACGCCGCAGCCACGTCGCGTCGCGTTGCCGAGCAGGCCGGCGTGCAGCGGGCGCTGGTCTACTACTACTTTCCGGCCATGGACGAGCTGTATCTGGCCGTGTTGCGTCGCGGTACCGAGGCAACCATGGAAATGCAGCGCGCCGCATTGACCGCTGATCGTCCGCTGCATGCACTGTGGGACATGACAGTTGACCCCCGTGGTGTGGGTATTCTGACCGAGTTCATGGCGCTGGGAAACCATCGCGAGGAGATTCGCGCCGAACTCGCGGTCGGTGCCGAAAGGTTCCGCGAAGCCCAGGTGGCCGCGCTGACCCTCATCCTCCGCAACCGCTCCGGCGATGTCGCGGTGCCGCCGGATGTGGTGTCGATCCTCATCGCCGCGGTCGGCCGGCTGATCGTGCTGGAGGCCGCCATGGGCATCGCCACCGGGCACGCCAACACCATGGCACTCGTGCGCAAGCTGCTCGACGACTACGAGATGCCAGAGGCTGAATCCGCCGCAGGGTCATAGGGCCCGTGGGGCGGCCGCGTAATTAGGCGATTGCCTAATGCAGATCTGGGTTACCGCTTGAGCATCGCAGTTCAACCACGCCCGCCCGTTTTCAGGTGCCGTGCCAGGCGTTCAACGCCGGCTGAGCCGTTGACATGCAAAAGTGATCCCTGTTACTAATTAATTAGTTGACCGGCCAATAGATGGGGAGCGGATGACATCCACGGCAGATATCGGTCTCGGAACCGCCGAGCTGACGAAGATCTTCACCACCGCCACCCGGATCAAGGTGTGCGACGAGAAGTTCCGTTCGCTGATCCTGACCGGGCAGGTCAGCGCGCAGTATTACTCGCCACGCGGCCAGGAGATCGTCTCCGCGTCCATGGGGGCGGCCCTTCGGGAGAGCGACTACATGGTCACCACCTACCGCGGGCTGCACGATCAACTCGCCAAGGGTGTGCCGTTGCGCGAACTGTGGGCGGAGTTCTTCGGCCGGGCCACCGGAACCTGCAAGGGCAAGGGCGGACCCATGCACATCACCCACCCGGCCTCCGGGCTGATGGTCACCACCGGCATCGTCGGCAGCGGCCTGCCGATCGCCAACGGGCTGGCGCTGGCCTCTCAATTGCAGGGTACCGACCGGGTCACCGTGGTCAACTTCGGTGACGGCGCGACCAACATCGGCGCCTTCCACGAGGCGTGCAACCTCGCGGCGCTGTGGAAACTGCCGGTGGTATTCCTCTGCCACAACAACCGTTACGCCGAACACACCTCATTCGAGGACGGGACCAGCGTCGACCGGGTCGCCGACCGGGCGGCGGCGTACAAGATGCGCGGCGTGCGGGTCGACGGCAACGACCCGGTGGCCATGCACACCGCGGCGCGCGAGGCCGTCGCCCGGGCCCGTGCGGGTGAGGGACCGACCCTGCTGGAGGCCATGACGTTCCGGTTCTTCGGGCACCAGATGTCGGACCAGAACGAGTACATGAAGCCCGGCGAGTTGGAGTCGGAACGCGCCAACGATCCGGTGCTGCGCTTCCGGGCCGCTCTGATCGAGCAGCGGGTACTCACCGAACCCGAGATCGAAGCGATTGAGGCCCAGGCCAAGTCGGACGTCAAAGACGCCTTCGAGTTCGCCGAAGCCAGCCCGCTGCCCGAGTTGTCCGAATTGCTGACCGACGTCTACGAAGAGGTGTGACGATGACCGAGACCGTCCCGATGCTGGGATTCCAGGCCATCGGCAGTGCATTGGATGACGCCCTGTCCCGCGATCCGTCGGTGTTCCTGCTCGGTGAGGACATCGCCGACCCCAGCGGCGGCGTATTCAAGGTCTCCGCCGGGCTGTCCACCAAGTACGGCACCGACCGGGTACGGGCCACCCCGATCAGCGAGCAGGCCATCGTCGGGGCTGCCGTCGGCGCCGCCATCGCCGGCATGCGACCGGTCGCCGAGATCATGCTGATGGACTTCCTGGCCGTATGCCTGGACCAGGTCGCCAACCACGCCGCGAAACTGCGCTACATGTCGGGCGGTCAGACCACCGTGCCGCTGACCATCCGGTGCGCCGCGGGCGCCGGAATGCAGTTCGGCGCACAGCATTCGGAGATGCTCGAAGCCTGGCTCACGCACATTCCCGGTCTGAAGGTGGTGGTGCCGAGCAACCCGGCAGACGCCAAGGGGCTGCTCACCGCCGCGATCATGGACCCGGACCCGGTGATCGTGGTCGAGCAGAGCCTGCTGTACTTCGCACCGCCGCAGCCGGTGCCGGTCGGCCATCACGTGGTGCCCCTGGGATCAGCCGCCACGGTACGCCCGGGCAGTGACATCACCCTGATCAGCTACGGCCGCCAGGTGCACACCGCGCTGGCCGCGGCCGAGCAGCTCGCGCAGGAGTCGATCGAGGCCGAGGTCATCGACCTGCGTTCGCTGGTGCCGCTCGACGAGCGCACTGTACTGGAGTCGGTGGGACGCACCCGGCACGCCGTCGTGGTGCACGAGGCCGTGCGCCGCAACGGATTCGGTGCGGAACTGGCCGCTCTGATCACCGAGGCGCTGTTCGACGAACTCGGCGCGCCGGTGCTGCGGGTGGCGGGCGCCGACACTCCCATCCCGTACGCCAAGATCCTCGAGGATGCCTTCGTCCCCGGCACGGAGGCCGTCGTGTCGGCGGCCAAGAACGCACTGGCGCGGTCCCGCTCGGGTGCCGGGGTGAACGGGTAATCCGTGGTTGCGGGGATCGCCCAGCACGCGGCCCAGACTCCCGATGAGCACGCCGTCACCGACGGCGTCGTCACCTGGACCTGGTCCGAACTCAACGACCGGCTCAACCGTGCGGTGAACTGGCTGCTGGCCCAGGACATCCCGGCCGAGAGTCGGGTGGCGGTGGCCGGTGCGAACAGCGCCCACGTCGCGCTGGCGCACCTGGCCACCACCTATGCCGGACTCTCGGCCGTCCCGGTGAACTACCACCTGACCGCCGACGAGATCGGCTACATCGTGCGCGACGCCGAGGTGCACACCGTGCTGTGCAGCCCGGACGTCAAGGCGGCCGCCCAGGCCGGCGACGCACGGGTGGCGGTGTTGGACTGGGCCGACCTCGACACCGTCATCGCCGACGCTCCACCGGACGAACCACCTGCGGACCTGGCGCCGGCGAAGCCGCTCTACTACACCTCGGGCACCACCGGACTGCCCAAAGGGGTGGAGTTGCCCGACCAGATGTTCCCCGGCGGGGCATCGATGGTCGAGTTCGTCGAGCGGGTGGTCAACTCGCCGATCGGCAGCCCCGGAAAGCACCTCGTGGTCGCCCCCATGCACCACACCGGCCCGATGGCCGGGGTCCGCGGCATCATCGCCGGCCGGCCCCTGGTGATCCTGCCCCGGTTCGACCCGGAACAGGTCCTGGCCGCCATCGACCGCGAACGCGTCCAGGCCACCATGATGGTGCCGACGCACTTCTCCCGGCTGCTGCGGCTGCCCGCCGAGATCCGCGAGCGCTACGACGTCGCCGGCTTGCGCACCATCGTGCACACCGGGGCGGCCTGCCCCGTCGAGGTGAAACGCGCGATGATCGACTGGTTCGGCCCGATCCTGTTGGAGGCCTACG
This sequence comes from Mycolicibacterium diernhoferi, assembly GCF_019456655.1. NCBI lineage: Bacteria > Bacillati > Actinomycetota > Actinomycetes > Mycobacteriales > Mycobacteriaceae > Mycobacterium > Mycolicibacterium diernhoferi. Next base: position 1,431,180 of record NZ_CP080332.1, read on the forward strand.
GATCCACCGAAGCCGGCACCGTGACGATGATCGACTCGACGGAATGGCTTGCGCACCCCGGGTCGGTGGGCCGGGCCATGCCCGGCTACGAACTGACCATCCGCACCGAGGACGGCGCGGTGCTGCCGGCCGGCACCCCGGGCCTGGTGTGCGTGCGGTCGACCACCGGCAACAACCCGCGCTACCACGGCGATCCGGAGAAGACCCGGCGCAGCTACGTCGCCGACGGTGTCTTCGCGCTCGGCGAGATCGGTTACCTCGACGAGGACGGCTACCTATACCTGACCGACCGGGCCTCGGACATGGTGGTCAGCGGCGGCGTCAACATCTACCCGGCCGAATCGGAGGCGGTACTGCGCACCCACCCGGCCGTGGTGGACGTCGCGGTCATCGGCATCCCGCACGAGGACCTGGGAGAGCAGCTGTGCGCGCTGGTGGTCACCAGCGATCCCGGTGTCGACCCGGCCGACCTGGTGTCCTGGACCCGGGACCGGCTGGCGCACTACAAATGCCCGAACCTGGTGCAGATCGTGGACTTCGAATTGCGCTCGGCGATGGGAAAACTCAACAAGCGGCAGCTGCGTGCGGACTACCTGGCCGGGGTGGCCGCCGCTGCGCCCGCGGTCGGGAGGCCATGATGGACACCGTCGAGCTCACCCGGGACGCCGTGCCCCCGATGTTCGCGTTCACCGACGAACACCAGGCGCTGCGCGAGGTGGTGCGAGCGCTGTTCTCCGACACCGACGATCCGGCGACCGGATGGCGGCGGCTGCTCGGTGAGATCGGTGCAGACGAGATCATCCTGGGCAGCACGGAATCCGATGACACGGGTTCACCCATCGACCTGGCCATCCTGGCGGAGGAGGCGGGCGCCGCGCTGTTCGGGGGGCCGTTGATCCCGACGGTGCTGGCCGGGCAGTTCGCGGCCGCCCTCGGCGACGCGGACCTGATCTCCGCGCTGCGCGACGGCACCCAGACTGTGGCGGCCACCCTCGGCGATGACAGCCCGGTGTGGCACGGCCCCGGTGCGCACCTGCTGCTGGTCCGCCGCGGCGGCTGGGTGGCCCTGTTCGACGCCACCGACCCGGACGTCGTCCTGACCCCGGTGGACGGGCTGGACCCGTCCCGGCCGCTGGCCCGCCACACCGTCGGCGCGGCCACCCCGATCGCACGTAGCGAGGGCGAGTCGACCGGCGCCGAGCACATCGTGTCGCTGGCCCTGTCCGCAGAACTGCTCGGGGTGGCCCAGCATGCGCTGGACGGCACCGTTCAGTATGTGGCGCAACGGGTTCAGTTCGGCCGCACCATCGGCTCCTTCCAGGCCGTCAAACATCGGCTCGTCGACCTGCTGGCCAAGGTCGAGCTGACCCGCTCGGCGGTCTACGGCGCGGCCTGGCAGTTGACCTCGGACCCGGGGGCGATCTCGACCGAGGTGGACCTCGCGGTGGCCGCGGCGCTGTCCCGCGACACCGCGCTCGCGGTCACCAAGGCCGCCATCCAGCTGCACGGCGGCATCGCCATCACCTACGAACACTGGGCGCACCGGTATTTCCGGCGGGCCCACGCGGTCACCGCGCTCACCGGCACTGCCGGCCGGTACCGCCGCCGACTGGCCGATCTCGTCGATCTGCGGGACGGTGCCCATGTCTGAGTTACGTACCGAAGTCGATACCTGGGTGCGGGAGAACCGGCCCAAGACAATGGATGTGGGGTCGGCACCGGCGTGGTTCACCACGCTGGGGGAACGCGGTTACACCGTCGCGCACTGGCCGCGTGAGCACGGCGGACTGGGTTACACCGAGGAACAGTCCGCGGTGGTGCGCTCGGTGCTGACCGAGCACGGTGTGGGCCTGCCCGACTACTACTTCGTGCCGCTGACCCTGATCGGCCCGGCCATCATGGCCTGGGGTACCGCCGAGCAGCAGCAGCGCTACCTGCCCGGCATCGTCCGCGGCGCCGATATGTGGTGCCAGCTGTTCAGTGAGCCCGGCGCCGGATCGGATCTGGCCAGCCTGGCCACCCGCGCGGTGCCCGAGGGCACCGGCTGGCGGGTGAACGGGCAGAAGGTGTGGAGCTCGTTCGCCGCCGAGTCCCGGTACGGAATGCTGCTGGCCCGCACCGATCCCGACAAACCGAAGAACGCCGGCATCACCTGCTTCCTGGTGGACATGACCGCACCGGGCGTGACGGTGCGGCCGTTGCGCCAGCTCACGGGCGAGGAACACTTCTGCGAGGTGTTCCTCCAGGACGTGCTGCTCGGTCCCGAGTCGGTGCTGGGGCCGGTCGACGACGGCTGGCGGGTGGCGATGAGCACCCTGAACGCCGAACGCTCCGGGCTGTCGGAGACCACGAGCGCCAGCGGCGTGCCACTGGGCCCGATGCTGGACCGGGCGCGGCGCTCCGGGAAATGGACGGACCCGGTGATCCGTGATCGGATGGCCGACCTGATCGCCGTGGAACGTGCACTGACACTGACAAATCAGCGTGCGTCCGGAGGGTCGATCACCAAACTGGTGCTCTCGGAGCTCTCCCAGCAGATCGCCGAGTTGGGATTCGAACTCGGCGGGGCAGAGGCCGCCCACTGGGCTGACACGGTGCCACCGGACACCCACGACCTGCTGGACAGCCGCCGGTTCACCATCGCCGGGGGCACCTCGGAGGTACAACGCAACATCGTCGGGGAGAAGGTGCTCGGGCTGGACCGCGAGATCGACCCCGGCCGGGGCAAGCCGTGGCGCGAACTGCGACGCAGTTGAGATGCCGACGGTCACGGTCCGCCCCTCGGGGATCACGTTCGAGGCCACACCGGGTCAGACGGTGATGGCCGCCGCGCTGGATGCAGGTCTGCGCTGGCCGACAGTGTGTGGCGGACAAGGTGATTGCCTCGTGTGCCACGTCGAGGTGGTGGACGGCCCCGAACATCTCGCGGCTCCGAGCGATATCGAAGCGCAGGCGGTCCGCGGGCTGTCCGGCGACAAGGGAGGACGCGGTGAGCACGTGCGGCTGGCCTGCCAGGCCGGGGTGCATGGCGATGTCGTCGTCATGAAGCGCGGTGTGCGCGAAGCGCATCCAGAGAACCCAGGTGTGCGCGTCAAGCGCACCCAGAACAGACAGGAGGCACCCGGTGTCGACGGTTGAGATCATCGATCCCGGAATCATCGAGTCCGGTGCGGACGGTGGGATCCGGTTGATCGGCGGGCGGTGCGCGGCTTGCGGTGAAACCGAGTTCCCGCGCAAGCAGTCCTGCCGTGACTGCGGCAGCCAGGACGTCGGCGCGGTGACGCTGGCCGACCACGGCGTGCTGTGGAGTTGGACGGTGCAACGGTTCCCACCGCCCAGCCCGCCGTACCACGGGAGCGCCGACGAGTTCACGCCGTTCGGCGTCGGATACGTCGAACTGCCCGGCGAGGTCATCGTGGAAACCCGGCTGACGGAATCGGATCCGGCCCGGCTGCGGATCGGGATGCCGATGCGGCTGACCGGGATCGAGGTCACCACGGCCACCGGCGAGCAGGCGCTGGCCTTCGCGTTCGCCCCCGTCGAGGAAGGAGAACGGAAGTGAAGAATTCCGTCGCCATCATCGGGATCGGTTGCCGCCCGTTCGGCCGGTATCAGGACACCTCGGTGCGTCAGGAAGCGGTGCTGGCGGCCCGGCTGGCCCTCGCCGACGCCGGCGTGTCCTGGACCGACATCCAGTACGCCGTCGGGGGCAGCATGGACGGCGGCTCGGCCGACACCCTGGTCGCCGACCTCGGCCTCACCGGCGTGCCGTTCGTCAACGTGCTCAACGGATGTGCCACCGGCAGCAGCTCACTCATCTCCGCGGTGCACACCATCGCCTCCGGCGCCGCCGACCTCGCGCTGGTGATCGGCTTCGACTCGCACCCGCGCGGCGCATTCGCCATCAATCCGTCCGCGCTCGGACTCGGGAACTGGTACGGGGAAGCCGGTCTGGCGCTCACCTCCCAGTTCTTCGCGCTCAAGATCCAACGCTATCTGCACGAACACGGCCTTCCGGAGCGACTGCTGACCAAGGTCGCGGCCAAGGCGTTCCGCAACGGATCGCTGAACCCGCTGGCGTGGCGGCGCAAACCGCTGTCCGAGGCCGATATCGACGCCTCGATGATGCTCTCGGATCCGCTGCGGCAGTACATGTTGTGCTCGCCCGGGGACGGGGCGACCGCACTCGTGGTGTGCAGTGCCGACCGGGCCCGCGAACTCAGCCCCCATCCGGTCTACGTCGCGGCGTCCGCGGTGCGTACCCGGCGGCCCGGATCCTTCGAGGTGCTCAGCCCGTCGCTGTCGGTGCGGCGCGGCGTCAGCCCGACCGTCGACGCCGCGGCGGCCGCGTTCGAGGCCGCCGGGATCGAACCCGCCGACGTCGACCTCGCGCAGTTGCAGGACACCGACGCCGGTGCGGAGATCATCCACCTGGCCGAGACCGGTCTGTGCGCCGACGGCGAGCAGACCGAGCTGATCGATTCCGGGGCAACCGAACTCACCGGCCGGCTGCCGATCAACACCGACGGCGGGTGCCTGGCCAACGGGGAACCCATCGGCGCGTCGGGTCTGCGGCAGATCCACGAGAACGTCCTGCAGTTGCGCGGTGCGGCCGGGGAACATCAGGTCGCCGGGCAACCCAGGGTCGCGCTGTCCCACGTCTACGGTGCACCCGGCCTGAGCGCCTGCACCCTGCTCACCCGGTGAGCGGCGGCGCATGAGGGTCACCGTCGACCGCGATCGATGCGTCGGCAACGGGGTGTGCGAGGCGCTGGCGCCCGAACTCTTCGTCGTCGACGACAACGGTGAGGTGGAACTGCAGTTCGCCGAAATTCCGCCAGAACAACAGCAATTGGTGCTCGACGCGGTGAGCTCGTGTCCCGCGCAGGCACTGCGGACAACCCACTGACCGGAAGGCGTTCATCGGATGGAAATCAAGATGCCCAAGCTCGACGTGACCATGACCGAGGGCACGTTCATCGGCTGGCTGGTGCCCGACGGCAGCGCGGTCGTCGAGGGCGACGACCTGTACACGGTCAGTACCGACAAGGTGGAGGTCGACGTGCCCGCACCCGCGGACGGCGTGGTGCGCCACGGTGACGTCGAAGCCGACGAGACCTACCCGGTGGGCACCCCGCTGGGGCGCCTGGAGAGCTAACCCTTCAACAGGGCCGGGACATCAGCCCTTCAACAGGGCCGGGACATCAGCCCTTCAACAGGGCCGCGACCTTGTCCTCCAGGGTGGGCGGCTCGGCGTCCGGCACCGGCGCCACCGTCTTGGGCAGCAGCACATCCGGATCGGCGAAATCACGGTAGGTCTTGTCGCCGGCGAGTACGTACAGCAGATAGCCGGTCAGCAGGGCCCGGGTGGCCTTCTGGGTGCCGCGGTCGGCGCCGGGAAGCCCGAACGCCTTGGCCAGTCGGCGGCCCTCGATCAGGCCGCCGGGTTCGGCCTTGTGCACCGTCCGCAGGATGGCCGCCGGCCAGGCCCGCGACAGTGCGTCGGCGTTGGAGCGGATGGCGGTGCCATCGGCCGGGGCGCGCAGGATCAGCCCGGAGCTCTTGAGCGTCGCGGCGGGCTGTTCGGCGGGCGGGCTGCTGACCGCGGGGTAGAGAGCGGCAACCGCCTTGAGCCGGGAACCCAGGCCGGCGGCGGCGAACACCGCGGCCGACCCGCCGAAACCGTGGCCGACGAGGCCCAGCTTGGTCGGGTGCACGCTGATCTTGCCGGGCCCCAGCCGCACCCCGGCAATGATGTCCAGGGTGGTGCCCAGGTCGAAGGCGAGATTGAGCACCGACGGCGCGAACGACCGCTCGGTGTCGGGCGCCGCGGCGACGATGCCCCAGGACGCCAGGTGCTCCAACGTGCCGGAATACCGGTCGGTTCCGGTCAGCCAGTCGTGACCGAACGCGATGCCGGGCAGGTTCAGCCCCGACTCGGGGGTATAGACGACGCCGGGCTGGCCGGCGAAGGCGAGGTCTCCGCGCAGCACGCGATGCGGTCCGCGCCGGGTCAGAGCAGCGAAGAGTTGCTTCGTCTTGGCCACCCGTTGACCGTAGCCCACCGCGGTCCCGTCTACGTTGCAGGTGTGAAGTTGCGGCCGACGGCGGTGTTGGTGCTGTTCCTCATCGGCGGCGTGGCGGCGCTCCTCGGTGATCACGGTCACGTGGTGACGGGCACCACGTTCTACACCACCGACGCCGTGCCGTTCCTCGGCAGCAGCCCGGTGTGGTTCCCCGTCCTGGTGGGGTTGGCGGCGGTGTCGCTGGCCGAGATCCGGCTGCACCTACCGTCGGTCCGCACCGCGATGACACTGCGCCAGGGGCTGGCCGGGATCGCCGCGGTGGTCGGCAGTTACCTGGTGACCGCGCTGGTCCACACTGGGCCTGCTGTGCCCACGACCGCTCTGATCAGTGCATTCGCCGTGCTGATCTGGTGCGCGTTCGGCGACACGCCCGCCCTGGTGTGCGGCGCACTGGCCGCCGTCATCGGGCCGGTCGTGGAGATCGTGCTGGCCCACGCGGGCCTGTTCGGATACGCCGAGGTCTGCGACGGACTGTTCGGCGTGGCGCCCTGGCTGGTGCCGCTGTACTTCGCGTTTGGGGTGGTGGCGGCCCTGCTGGGCGAGTTGGCATCCGCGCGCGCGGAAAGCTGACCCGTCGCTGCACTACCCTTGACGCCTATGTGTGGAATCGTCGGCTATGTCGGGCAGCGCCCTGCCTGCGAGGTCGTCGTCGATGCGTTGCGCCGGATGGAATACCGCGGCTACGACTCCTCGGGGGTGGCCGTCCTCGACGGTGCCGGTGGCCTGACCGTGCAGCGTCGGGCGGGTCGGCTGGCCAACCTCGAAGAGGCTTTGAAAGAGGCCACCGAGGCCGGCGAGGCGCTCGGCGGCACTTCCGGGATGGGGCATACCCGGTGGGCCACCCACGGTCGGCCCACCGACCGCAATGCTCACCCGCACCGTGACGCCAGCGGCAAGTTCGCCGTCGTGCACAACGGCATCATCGAGAACTTCGCCGCGCTGCGCGCCGAGCTGGAGGTGGCCGGCGTCGAGTTCGCCAGCGACACCGACTCCGAGGTGGCCGTGCACCTGGTGGCGCAGGCCTACCGCCACGGGGAGACGGCCGGCGACTTCGTGGGCTCGGTGCTGTCGGTGCTGCGCCGCCTCGAAGGCCACTTCACCCTGGTGTTCGCCTTCGCCGACGAGCCTGGCACCATCGTCGCCGCGCGTCGCTCGACCCCGCTGGTGGTCGGCGTCGGCGACGGCGAGATGTTCATCGGCTCCGACGTGGCGGCCTTCATCGAATTCACCCGTGAGGCCGTCGAACTCGGTCAGGATCAGGCCGTCGTCATCACCGCCGACGGGTACCGGATCTACGACTTCTCCGGCAATCGTGCGGACGACCTTGCCCGGCCGTTTCATATCGACTGGGATCTGAGCGCCGCCGAAAAGGGTGGCTACGAGTACTTCATGCTCAAGGAGATCGCCGAGCAGCCCGCCGCGGTGGCGGACACCCTGCTGGGGCATTTCGTCGACGGCCGCATCGTGCTCGACGAGCAGCGTCTGTCCGATCAGGAACTCCGTGAGGTCGACAAGATCTTCATCGTGGCCTGCGGCACCGCCTACCACTCCGGCATGCTGGCCAAGTACGCCATCGAGCACTGGACTCGGCTGCCGGTCGAGGTCGAACTGGCCAGCGAATTCCGGTACCGCGACCCGGTTCTGGACCGCAGCACCCTGGTGATCGCGATCTCGCAGTCCGGTGAGACCGCTGACACCCTGGAGGCGGTGCGGCACGCCAAGGAGCAGAAGGCCAAGGTGTTGGCCATCTGCAACACCAACGGCAGCCAGATCCCGCGGGAAGCCGACGCCGTGCTCTACACCCGGGCCGGACCGGAGATCGGGGTGGCGTCCACCAAGACGTTCCTGGCGCAGCTGACCGCGAACTATCTGGTCGGGCTGGCGCTGGCGCAGGCCCGTGGCACCAAGTACGCCGACGAGGTGGCCCGCGAGTACCACGATCTGGAGGCCATGGCCGATCAGGTGTCCCGGGTGCTCACCTGCATGGAGCCGGTGACGGCGCTGGCGCAGCGGTTCGCACAGGCCTCGGCGGTGCTTTTCCTCGGTCGCCACGTCGGCTACCCGGTGGCACTCGAGGGCGCCCTCAAGCTCAAGGAACTGGCCTACATGCACGCCGAGGGTTTCGCCGCCGGTGAGCTCAAGCACGGCCCGATCGCGCTCATCGAGGATGATCTACCGGTGATCGTGGTGATGCCGTCGCCCAAGAGTGCGGCCACCCTGCACGCGAAGCTGCTGAGCAACATCCGGGAGATCCAGGCCCGCGGCGCGATCACGATCGTCATCGCCGAGGAAGGCGACGACACGGTGGCTCCGTACGCAGATCATCTCATCGAGATCCCGGCCGTCTCAACGCTTTTCCAGCCGCTGCTGTCGACGATCCCGATGCAGGTGTTCGCGGCCGGGGTGGCGCAGGCGCGTGGCTACGATGTGGACAAGCCGCGCAACCTGGCCAAGTCGGTCACCGTCGAATAGCCGGCTCAGCCGGTTCGTCGGGCCCACTCACTCGGTGAGACGCCGTACTGGCGTCGGAACGCGCGATTGAACGTTCCGGTCTCGGCGAACCCGCCGGCCCGGCCGGCCCGGTTGACGGGTGCGCCTTGCTCGATGAGTGTGCTTGCGAGTTCCAGTCTCCTGCGCCGGATCTCGGTGGCCGGAGATCGGCCGTCCTCGGCCAGCAGTTGCTGCACCGAACGCAGCGACAGGTGGAACTCGGCTGCCAGTCGGGCCGCGGTGAATTCCGGGTCCCGGAAGCGGGCGTCGATGTGGGCCAACAGCCGTGCCCGCAGGGCGGCGCGGTTCCCGTGGTCGCGGGGCCGTTCGGCGGCAATCCGTTCTGAGGCGTCGGCGAACGCCAGCAGTCGGGTGCCATCGGTACCCAGCGGTCGTGCCGACCAGGTGACCGGGATCGGTTGGCCCGCACGGGTGATGAACCATTCGTGCGCAGTCTCGGCAGTGCTGCCGCAGCCGTCGAGTATCGGGCAGGAGTCCGACGGGTACCGCGATCCGTCCGGATGCCATTCATGCAGGGTGTCGTGGCTGGGGGCGCCGATCACGTCATCATCGTTGCGGTAGCCGAGCATGCTCAGCGCAGCCTGATTCGCCAACACCACCGTGCCGTCCGGGCCGATCACCCACAGTGGGGTCGGCGCGACGTCGATCACCGCCGAGAGGGTGCCGGCGTCGAGTGCGGCGAGGTGCGGTCGAGTGACTTTGGTTTGGGTGAACACCGTCCCACCTGGCTGTTGAAGTACCCCAGGTTTTGTTCCTAGTTGGGTACGAGGGCCGGGGTTGGCTGGCTCGCAGGGTGTGAGGCGCCGGTGAGGGCGACCTCGTACTCGGCCGGTGAAACGTAGCCGAGGGCTTCATGCAGGCGTTCCTGGTTGTACCAGGCCACCCATTGGGCGGTCGCTAGTTCGACGTCGTCGACGCCGCGCCAGGGCTTGCCACGGTTGATCACCTCGGTTTTGTAGGCGGCATTGACGGCCTCGGCAAGGGCGTTGTCATAACTATCGCCTCGCGACCCCACCGAGGGCGCGATCCCGAGCTCGGCCAGCCTGTCGGTGTATGCCAGCGACAGGTATTGGGATCCGCGGTCGGAATGATGAATCAACTCAGATAGATCTGAGTCTGACTGCCACACAGCGTGATTGAAGGCTTGTAACGGGAGATCTTCGGTGCGCATCGTGGTCGATACGGCCCAGCCGACGATCTTGCGGGTGCAGACGTCGGTGACGAACGCGGTGTAGCAGAACCCCTGCCAGGTCCGCACGAAGGTGATGTCAGCGACCCACAACCGGTTCGGTGCGGCGGCATTGAACTGGCGGTTGACCAGATCGACTGGACGTTGATCGGCGGGGTCGGTGACCGTGGTGAACACTGGTCTTCCTCGCTGGATGCCGCGCAGGCCGGCTTTGTGCATCAACCGTCGTGTTTGTTCGCGGCCCAGGTGCCAACCGCGACGTTTCATCGCTGCGTGCATCTTCTTGACGCCGTAGACGGAAAAGTTGTCTTTATGCACGGTGCGGAGGTCGGCGATCAGCTGTTCGTCGCGGATCTCGCGGTCAGAGGCCGGGCGGGTCCGTGCGGCGCGGTAGCCGCGGGCGGTCAGGAAACCCGGGATTGCTGCCCGTAGGATACGGCAGATGAGCTCGACCCCGAATTGATCGCGATGTGCATCGATGAAGGCGATCATTTCGTCACGGGGCGGTCGAGCTCCGCTGCGAAAAACGCGGATGCTGACTTCAAAAGTTCATTTGCTCTGCGTAGTTCGGCGACTTCACGCTTGAGCTTGCGGATCTCGGCGTGCTCGGCGCTGGTCGTGCCGGACCGTTCGCCGGCATCGACCTGAGCTTTGCGTCGCCACCGACGCACCGATTCCTCCGAGATGCCGAGTTTGCTGGCCACCGACTTAATGGCCTCGAACTCAGAAATATCCGAGGCTTCCATCATGGTGTCCAACAACCGCAACGCACGATCGCGAAACTCCGGCGAATACTGACGGGGCATGTTCCTGATCCTCCTATAAAGATCGGAACAAAACCTGGGGTACTTCATATCGATTTGTGCTCAGGCTAGGGGCGGTGGGTTTCGACGGTTTTCTCCGTTCGTTACGGGGTGGTTAAACGGTGTCACTGTCGGGAGCTCATGCGCAAAATGCCGCACTCGCTGCGTCTTTTGCCATGGGCAGACCGCCCCTCGGCCGCTGTCATGGGAGTACCACCACTGCGAAGGAGAATGCCGATGGCCTACGACCCGACCTCACCCGTCATCACCGAGATCGAACAACGCCGTCTCGAGACCGGGATCAGCTGGCAGAAGCTCGCCGACCACATCGACCGTCCGCTGGTGTGGACGGTGGCCGCCATGCTGGGCAGCCACCCGATGCCGAACACCGAGGCTCGAGCCGTCGGCGAACTGCTTGACCTCGGCCCGGAAACCGTTGCGGCCCTGCAGCGCCAGCCGTACCGGACCGAGAATGCGGCCGTGCTGACCGACCCGACGATCTACCGCTTCGTCGAACTGATCAATGTCTACGGTCCGGCGTTCAAGGCGTTGATCCACGAGGAGTTCGGCGACGGCATCATGAGCGCGATCAACTGCAATGTGAACTTCGAACGCCGGGCCGACCCGGACGGTGACCGGGTCGTCGTGACCATCGACGGCAAATTCCTGCCCTACCACTGGTGATTCGCTGCGAAAGGAGGTAAGTCATGTCGTACGTCAAACCAGCCGAACTCGCGACGCGGATCATCGATGCCGGTGAGTCGAAGGTGTTCATGTCCACCCGAGACACCTTGATCCGGTCCTTCATGGCCGGCGCCATCCTGGCGCTGGCTGCGGCTTTTGCGGTGACGATATCCGTGAAGACGGGGGAGCCACTGCTGGGTGCGGTCCTGTTCCCGGTCGGCTTCTGCATGTTGCACCTGCTCGGGTTCGACCTGCTGACAGCGGTATTCACGCTGGTGCCGTTGGCCTGGCTGGACAAGCGCCCGGGGGTGACGGTCGGTCCGATGCTGCGCAACTGGGGGTTGGTGTTCCTGGGCAACCTGGCCGGCGCGCTGACCGTCGCCGTGTTCATGGCGATCTACTTCACCTACGGGTTCAGCGTGGAACCCGACGCCGTCGGGCAGGCGATCGGCCAGATCGGGGAGGGACGTACCGTCGGCTATGCCGATCACGGCGCCGCCGGGATGCTGACGCTGTTCATCCGCGGTGTGATGTGCAACTGGATGGTGTCGATGGGTGTGGTGGGGGCCATGATGTCGGACAGCCTGCCCGGCAAGGTGATCGCCATGTGGATGCCGATCATGGTGTTCTTCTACCTCGGCTTCGAGCACTCGATCGTCAACATGTTCCTGTTTCCGTCCGGGCTGCTGCTCGGCGGCGAGTTCACGATCATGGACTACCTGCTGTGGAACGAGATCCCGACGGTCATAGGCAATCTCGTGGGCGGACTGGCGTTCGTGGGCCTGGTCATCTACGCGACTCACAGCAAGACCGGCCCGTCCCGTAAGCGACCGACCGATCTGGTCGGTGTGGACCGGGTGTCGGTACCGAGCAAGGTCTGAACTCCTCCGCCGGGTCCGCTGAGTTATCCACAGCCGGGGACTTCGTTGTGGCGCGTGTCACAGGGGTCCGGTAATGTCGAACGTATGTTCGATAGTATCGGGTTGGCGGGGATGGGCGATGAACAGCTCATTTCCGCGTTGACGGACGCGACCCGGGGCGAGGCTGCGATGGCGGCACGACGGTTGGCGTTGGTCGCCGAGGTGACTGCCCGGCAGTGCGATGACGAGGATGACGTGATCGCCCATCAGGTGGTCGATGGGTGGGCGTTCGCGAAGGCGCAGGTGGGTGCGGCCTGCAATCTGAGTCCGCACGCGGCCTCGACTCAGATGCGCATCGGGGTGGCGCTGCGGGATCGGCTGCCGCGGACCGCGGCGTTGTTCGGGTCGGGGGCGGTGTCAGCGAGAGTGATCGGGGAGATCACCTGGCGTACCCATCTGGTCACCGATGAGGATGCGTTGGCGTTGATCGATGCCGCGATCGCCGCAGAAGCCACCGAGTACGGGGCGTTGTCGGAAGCCGCGTTGATCCGGGCGGTGGATTTGTGGGTGGAGAAGTTCGACCCGATCGCGGTGATCCGGTCCCAGGCGGCCGCCAAGGATCTCTATGTCGAGTTCGATGATCGTGATGACCCCAACGGGGTGTGCTCGTTCTGGGGGCGGCTGCGGGCGACTGACAAACAAGCCCTGCAGCAGCGCCTCAACGATCTCGCGGACACCGTGTGTCCCAATGATCCGCGCACCGTGCGGGAACGCCGCGCCGATGCCCTGGGTGCCCTCGGCATCGTCGGGCCGTCGCTGCAGCGGTTGGCCTGCCGGTGCGGGGACCCGGGCTGTGCGGGCAGCGGCAAAGACCCACGGTCGACGGCGGTGAACATCTACATGCTGGCCGACCAGGCGCCCGGTTCCGATGCGAGGCCCGCCCCGGACACCGGGCCTGAGCCCACGGGTGAGCCCGGGCCCGAAGGGCCTGAGCCGGAGCCTGAACCAGATGCCGCTGAGCGGCCCGCTGCGCAGACACCCACGCCCGCCGAGTCCGATCCGACGCCCGCCGTGGACCCCGCGGCGCACGTGCCATTCAGTTCCCGGCCCGTGGGCACCGTCCCCGGGGCGGGCGTCGGGGTGATGCTCGACGGCGGGATCATCCCGGCCGCCATGCTGGCCGACCTCATCGCCACCGGCGCCAAGGTCCGGCCCCTGCGCGAGGTCGCCGACCTGCCCACTGAACGTCAATACCGGCCGTCCACGGCGCTGACCGCGTTCGTGCGGATGTGTTCGCAGACCTGTAGCTTCCCCGGTTGCTCGAAACCGGCGCACCGCTGCGATCTGGACCACGTGATCCCGTGGCCGGCCGGGGCCACCCATCCGGGCAACCTGCGTCCGCTGTGCCGTGAACATCATCTGGTGAAAACGTTCCGATCCGGCCCGAACGGCTGGACCGTGAAGGCGCGGCCCGACGGCGCCACGGAATGGACCTCGCCGACCGGGCACACCTATGTCAGTACCCCGGGTGCGGCGATCCTGTTCCCGCACTGGAACATCCACACCACCGTCCCGCCGCCGCGACACATCAGCCTCATCCACGACGATCACCGAGGCGCCAAGATGCCCACCCGGCAACGCACCCGCGCCCAGGACCGCGCACACCGCATCAACGCCGAACGCACCCGCAACGCAACCGAACTCGCCCTCGCGTCAGCAGCGAAGGACCGCAACCAGGACCGCATCGCCAACGGCACCACCGCACCACCGGACATCTTCGACAGCCGGACCACCGACGCCGCGGACCCGGACCCACCGCCCTTTTGATCCGGGCGACATCGGTCGACGACCGCGGGGCAGGGACGGTCAAGGATGACCGATGAGCCTATGCCCGCAGGACGCTGGGCCCCAACGCCTCGTACCGGTGTGCTTCCGCGACCGGCAGTTCGGTGCCGGTGATGATCGACTCGAAGTCGGAGATCTCGGCGAATCGGCAGAAGCTGGTCTGGCCGAACTTGGAATGCGCGGCCACCAGGATCGGGCGGGTGGCGACGCGCACCGCGGTCTGTTTCACCGCCGCCACCGCCGGATCGGGGGTGGTGAGCCCATGATCCAGTGCGATGGCGTTGGTGCCCAGGAATGCCACGTCGATCACCAGGGACCGAAGCCGTTCCAGGGCCCACTCATCCACCGTGGCAAGCGTTCTGCCGCGCATCCGGCCGCCCAGCAACAACACCGTGACGGTGCTGCTGTGGGCGAGCGCCTCGGCCGCCAACAGCGATGAGGTGACGACGGTCAGCTCCTGTTCGGCGAGCAACTCGGCGATCAGGCGTGGGGTGAAACCCTCATCGAGATAGACGGTTTCGGCGCCGTGCAACTGATCGGCCGCGGCGCCGGCGATCCGGTGTTTCTGGGCCAGGTCTACCTGGCTGCGGTATTCGACACCGGATTCGAAGGCCACCGTCTCCAGCGGGATCGCCCCACCGTGCACCCGCTTGAGCAGCCGCCGGCCGGCCAGCACCTTGAGGTCGCGGCGGATCGTCTCCGTCGCCACCTGCAGTTCCTCGGCCAGTGCGGGTACCTCGACACGCCCCCGCTCGCGGGCGAACTCGACGATCTGGCGCTGGCGGCTATCCGAATCCACGGTCACATTCTGGTCGGTGTCATTCCCCGGCGTTCAGCACGGCCTGGATTTCCTCCGCACTGCCGGCCGAGCGGAGTTGGGCGACCCGGTCCTTGTCCAGGAAGACGTGGGCGATGCGGGTCAGCAGCGCCATGTGATCGTTGCCGGCACCGGCGATCCCCACCACGAACTCGGCGGGCTTGCCGTTCCAGTCGATGGGTTCCGGGTAGCGCACGAACGAGATCCCGGTGCGGCGGATCGCGGACTTGGCCTCGTTGGTCCCGTGCGGGATGGCCAGACCGTTGCCCATGAAGGTCGACACCGACTTCTCCCGCTCGTGCATGGCGCTGACGTAGGCCGGTTCGACCGCGCCCGCGGCGACCAGCAGCTCACCCGCCTCGTCGATGGCCTGCGCGGCGGTGCGCGCGCTGCCGTCGAGCACGATCGAGGACAGTGGCAGCACCTCACCGGCCGCTTCGGTGGCCCTGGGTTCCTCGGCAACCGGAGTGGGCGCGGCAGTTCGGTCCCCGTTGGTCTGGCGCAGCCGCTCGACGATCTCGTCGTAGCGTGGGCTGCTCATGAAGTCGTCGACGGACACCTGCACGGCGGACCCGGTCTTCTGGGCGGCCCGGGCGGTCAGGTCCCGGTGGGTCACCACGAGGTCGTAGGTGTCGGTCAGGTTGGAGATCGCCGAGTTCGTCACCTTGACGTCACCGAAGCCGGCCTGCTGAATCTTCTTGCGCAGCACCGATGCCCCCATCGCCGAGGACCCCATGCCGGCGTCGCAGGCGAACACGATGGTGTGGATGGGGCCGGTTGGGCCCGCCCCCGCGCCCACCAGCGCGGTCGAGACACTGGACTTCTTGCCCTTCATGGATTCCATCGACGCGGTGGCGGCGGCGAGGTCGGGTTCGTCGGTGGCCTTGTCGGTCTTGAGCAGGAAGGCGGCCACGGTGAACGACATCGCGGTGGCGCCGAGCACCGACAGCGTCACCCCGAGGAAGCTGCCGCTGGCCGTCTGGGCGTAGATCGCGATGATCGATCCCGGTGCGGCGGGTGCACGCAGGCCCGACCCGAACAGCACGTTGATGAACACACCGGTCATGCCGCCGAGAATGGTGGCGGCGATCAGCTTGGGCTTCATCAGGACGTACGGGAAGTAGATCTCGTGGATGCCGCCGAAGAACTGGATGATGGCGGCGCCGGGCGCGGACGCGCGGGCGACGCCCTTGCCGAACACCATGTACGCCAGCAGGATTCCCAGACCGGGGCCGGGGTTGGTCTCCAGCAGGAACAGGATCGACTTGCCGGACTCCAGGGCCTGGGTGGTGCCCAGCGGGGTCAGCACGCCGTGGTTGATCGCATTGTTGAGGAACAACACCTTGGCCGGCTCGATCAGGATCGAGGTGAGCGGCAGCAGGTCGTTGTCGACCAGGAAGTCGACGGCGTTGCCGGCACCCCGGGTGAACGAGGACACGATGGGGCCGATGCCGAAGAACCCGAAGATGGCCAGCAGCATGCCGAGGATGCCCGCGGAGAAGTTGTCCACCAGCATCTCGAAACCGGGCCGGATCTTGCCTTCCCACAAGGCATCCAGCTTCTTCATGCACCACCCGCCCAGCGGCCCCATGATCATGGCGCCCATGAACATCGGGACGTCGGCACCGGCGATCACGCCCATGGTGGCGATCGCGCCGACCACGGCACCGCGGTTGCCGTGGATCATCCGGCCGCCGGTGTATCCGATCAGCACCGGCAGCAGGTAGGTGATCATCGGGCCGACGATGCCGGCGCCGTCGTAGGCGCCCCAGCCGCCGATCCGGGCGACCCACCCCTCGGGATTCTTCAGATCGGAGAAGATCGCCTGCAGCCAGCCCGCCTCGATGAACAGCGCGGTGATGAGGCCCCAGGCGATGAACGCTCCGATATTGGGCATCACCATGTTCGACAGAGCGGTGCCCAGCTTCTGCACCCGCACCCGCACACCGGTCCGCGGTGAGTCTGCGACTGACGCTTCCAAGGTGGACATCCGATGACCTCCGGTTCCGCCGGCAGATGGGTGATGCCGGTCACAAGTAAGTCCAGTACACCGCATACTCGGGCAGATTTGCAAGCGATTCGGGCAAAAACGGGCACCCGAAGCTGTGGTTTTATGACCGGATGGGAGTTAGGCTCCTGTCACGCCCACCGAAAGGACCGCGCATGTTAGCCCTGCGTTTCTATGCCCCCGAAGACGTCCGGCTCGAGGACGTGCCAGAGCCGCAGTGCGGTCCCGACGAGGTGAAATTGCGGGTGCGCAACTGCTCCACCTGCGGCACCGACGTGAAGATCTTCCACAACGGGCACCAGAACCTGACCCCGCCGCGCACCATCGGCCACGAGATCGCCGGCGAGATCGTCGAGGTCGGCGCGGACGTCAATGCCACCTACGGCAGCGAGTGGAAGGCCGGCGACCGGGTCCAGGTGATCGCCGCAGTGCCCTGCGGTGAGTGTCATGAGTGCCGCAAGGGCTGGATGGCGGTCTGCCAGAACCAGACCTCGATGGGCTATCAGTACGACGGCGGCTTCGCCGAGTACATGATCGTGCCCAAGCAGGTGCTCAAGGTCGACGGACTCAACAAGATCCCAGATAACGTGAGCTTCGACGAGGCCTCGGCCGCAGAGCCTTTCGCATGTGCCATCAACGCCCAGGAACTGCTCGGTATCGAGGAGGGCGACACCGTCGTGGTGTTCGGCGCGGGACCCATCGGGTGCATGCACATCCGCATCGCGCGCGGTGTGCACAAGTGCGGACCGATCTATCTGGTCGACGTGAACGACGCGCGGCTGAAGATGTCGGCCGACGCAGTGAACCCGGACGGGGTCATCAACGCCGCGGAGGTCGACGTCGTCGAGAAGGTCATGGAGCTCACCGGTGGCCGCGGGGCGGACATCGTCATCACCGCGACCGCGGCCAACATCGCCCAGGAGCAGGCCATCGCGATGGCCGCTCGCAACGGCCGCATCTCCTTCTTCGGCGGTCTGCCCAAGACCGACCCGACGATCACCTGCGACTCCAACGTCGTGCACTACCGCCAGCTGCACATCCACGGCGCCAACGGCTCTGCGCCCGAACACAACAAACGCGCCCTGCAGTACATCTCCACCGGCCAGGTGCCGGTCAAGGATCTGATCACCCGCCGCATTCCGCTGGCGAACGTGCTCGACGCGTTCGACATCGTCAAGAACGGCGAGGCCATCAAGGTCACCGTCGAGCCGTAATCTTCCCGCGGGTCCCGGGTCAGCCGCCGACCGCCTGCAGGTACCCGGCGATGCCCAGCACGCACGCCGCGGTGCACAGCGCGAGGGTTCCGCTCGCGTACGGCCAGGCCCGGGTCCGTCGACGCAAGCGCGCGATGGTCAGCACCAGACCGGCCACCCACAGCCCCGCGGCGACGATGAACCCGGTGAACATCGCGGTCACCCCGGCGTCGATATTGCAGGTCCCGGCCGGACAGTCATCGGTGAACGCCATGAAAAAGACCCCGAAGAACGCCGCCACCGCACCGGCGACGAGGGTCAGCGTCAACGCAGTGACCGATACGGCGGCGTCGACGCCCGACACGGGGGGTTGGTTGCGGGTGCGGGGCCGTAGGTCACGGGGCCTGATCGTATGGCCTGGCGTACGCCGCGGCCACAGGATCGGTCCCACAGGTCGACCGGTCCGCGTAACCTGTTGGCGCGCGCCTATCGACGTCGGGACGGGAGCTGATGCGGCACTACTACACCGCCGAGGCCATCCGGGCCGCCGAAGCGCCACTGCTCGCCTCGCAACCGGAGGGGGCACTGATGCGCCGGGCCGCCTACGGGCTGGCGCGGGTGATCGCCGACGAGCTTCGCGGACGGACCGGCGGGGTCAACGGTCGGCAGGTGTGCGCGGTCGTCGGCTCCGGCGACAACGGCGGTGACGCGCTGTGGGCGGCGACGTTCCTGCGCCGCCGCGGCGCGCAGGCTTCGGCGGTGCTGCTCAATCCCGAGCACACCCACCCCGCGGCGCTGGCCGCGTTCCGGCGCGCCGGCGGCCGGCTGGAACAGCGCATCCCGGCGGCGACGGACCTGGTCATCGACGGGGTGGTCGGGATCTCCGGTCGCGGTCCGCTGCGCCCCGATGCCGCGGCCGTCTTCGCAGACTGTGCCGCGCCCGTCGTCGCCGTCGACATCCCGAGCGGGATCGACGTGCACACCGGCGCCACCGACGGGCCGCACGTACACGCGGCCGTCACCGTCACTTTCGGTGGGCGCAAACCCGTACACGCGCTGGCCGATTGCGGCCGGGTCGAACTCATCGACATCGGACTGGACCTCGCACCCACCGACGTCGTCGGGCTGGAGGCCGCCGACGTCGCGGCCCGCTGGCCGGTGCCGGGTCCGCGTGACGACAAGTACACCCAGGGCGTCACCGGGATCCTCTCCGGCTCGGCGACCTATCCGGGCGCGGCCATTCTGAGCACCGGCGCCGCCGTGGCGGCGACCTCGGGCATGGTCCGCTACGCGGGCAGCGCCGCGCACGAGGTGGTCACCCGATGGCCGGAAGTGATCGCCACGCCCGATGTCGAATCGGCAGGCCGGGTACAGGCCTGGGTGGTCGGGCCCGGGCTCGGCACCGATGAAAAGGCCGCGGCCGCACTGCGGTTCGCGCTGTCCACCGACCTGCCGGTGATCGTGGACGCGGATGCGTTGACACTTCTGGCGACCGAACCCGCGCTGGTGACCGACCGGCGGGCACCCACCGTGCTGACCCCGCATGCCGGGGAGTACCGCCGCCTGGCCGGAGCCTTGGAAATAGAACGGCAGGTGGGTGCCGACCGCGTCGCGGCGGCCCGCACCCTGGCCGAAACCCTCGGCGCCACCGTGCTGCTCAAGGGCAACGTCACCGTCATCGCGTCCCATCAGGGCACCTACTTGAACCCCGCCGGGCAGTCCTGGGCGGCCACGGCCGGATCCGGCGATGTGCTGTCCGGAGTGGTCGGGTCGTTGCTGGCCGCCGGCATCCCGGCCGCCGACGCCGCCGCGATGGCCGCCTTCGTCCATGCCCGGGCAGCCCAGCTTGCCGCTGCGGATCCGGGCCCGCACGCCGCACCCACGTCGGCCGGGGGCATCCTGGTTCACCTACGCACCGCCATCGCATCGTTGAACGGAAAGGGAAATCCCGAATGACCCGCAGGCACAAGCCGAGAACGCACATCGCTCCCGCCTACACCGGGCGGCTGTCGACCGACCCGGTGCCGGCGCTGCGTCTGCCCGGCGAATCGATGGATCCGGAGGCGGCCTACCGATACATCCACGACGAGCTGATGCTCGACGGCAGTTCGCGGCTCAACCTGGCGACGTTCGTGACGACCTGGATGGACCCCGAAGCCGAGCGCCTGATGGCCGAGACGTTCGACAAGAACATGATCGACAAGGACGAGTACCCGGCGACCGCCGCGATCGAGTCGCGGTGTGTGGCCATGGTGGCCGACCTGTTCCACGCCGAAGATCTGCGTGACGACGACCCCACCACCGCCATCGGCGTGTCCACCGTCGGGTCCAGCGAGGCGGTCATGCTGGCCGGGCTGGCCATGAAGTGGCGGTGGCGCCAGAAGGTCGGCGGCGCGGACGGTGACGGCTGGAAGGGTCGCACCCCCAACCTGGTCATGGGCTCCAACGTGCAGGTGGTGTGGGAGAAGTTCTGCCGCTACTTCGACGTCGAACCGCGTTATCTGCCGATGGCGCAGGACCGGTTCGTCATCACCCCCGAGCAGGTGGTCGAGGCGGTCGACGAGGACACCATCGGCGTGGTCGGCATCCTGGGCACCACCTTCACCGGTGAGCTGGAGCCGATCGCCGAGATCTGCGCGGCGCTGGACGCGCTGGCCGCCGACGGCGGCGTGGATGTCCCGGTGCACGTCGACGCGGCCAGCGGCGGGTTCGTGGTGCCGTTCCTGCATCCCGATCTGATCTGGGACTTCCGGTTGCCGCGGGTGGTGTCGATCAACGTCAGCGGGCACAAGTACGGGCTGACCTACCCGGGCATCGGGTTCGTGGTCTGGCGCAACGCCGAGCACCTGCCCGAGGAACTGGTGTTCCGGGTCAACTACCTGGGCGGGGACATGCCCACGTTCACGCTGAACTTCTCCCGGCCGGGCAACCAGGTCGTCGGCCAGTACTACAACTTCCTGCGGCTGGGACGAGCCGGATACTCGCAGGTCATGCACTGTCTGTCGGATACCGCCCGGTGGCTGGGGGACGAGCTGCGCGAGAGCGAGCACTTCGACGTGATCACCGACGGGTCCGACATCCCGGTGGTCAGCTTCCGGTTGCGCGGCGACCGGCCCTACACCGAGTTCGACATCTCGCATGCACTGCGGGCGTTCGGCTGGCAGGTGCCGGCCTACACCATGCCCGAGGGCGCCGAGGACATCGCGGTGCTGCGGGTGGTGGTCCGGGAGGGCTTCTCCGCGGATCTGGCCCGGACCCTCAAGGACGACATGATGACCGCGCTGCAGAACCTCGATGAGCTCAAACCCAAGGGTCACTACGACACGGTGCGGCCCTTCGCGCACTGACGCAGGCCCGGGTCACCCCGCCCGGCATGAGAAACCCGGCATGAGAAAATCGGGACAATGCACGCCACCAACCCGACCACGCCGACCGGACGCCACGGTGCTCCGGTCGGCGCTGCCGTTGTGGTCGACCTCGACGCCATCGCCCACAACGTGCGGGTCCTGCGCGAACATGCGGGCCCGGTCGCGGTCATGGCGGTGGTCAAGGCGGACGGCTACGGTCACGGCGCCACCCGGGTGGCGCGCACCGCGCTGGCCGCCGGGGCGACCGAGGTCGGCGTGGTCACCGTCGGTGAGGCGCTCGCGTTGCGCCGTGACGGCATCACCGCCCCGATCCTGAGCTGGCTGCACCCGCCCGGTACCGACTTCGCGGCGGCCCTGGACGCCGATGTGCAGATCGCGGTGTCCTCGCCGGCCCAACTCGACGACCTCGTCGACGCGGCGCAGCGCACCGGCCGCACCGCCGTGGTCACGGTCAAGGCGGACACCGGACTGAGCCGTAACGGCATCAGCGCCGCGGACTACCCGGCGCTGCTGACGGCATTGGCCCGGGCGCAGGCGGCCGGGGCGGTGCGGGTGCGCGGTCTGATGAGCCACCTGGTGCACGGTGACGATCCGGACAATCCGTTCAACGCGGTCCAGGCGCAGCGGCTGACCGGGATGCGTGAGCAGGCCCGCGAGCAGGGTGTGCACTTCGAGGTGGCCCATCTGAGCAATTCCCCGGCCGCGCTGACCCGCCCGGATCTGCGCTTCGACATGGTCCGCCCGGGCATCGCGCTGTACGGGCTCAGCCCGATCCCGGAGCGCGGGGACATGGGTCTGCGCCCGGCGATGACGCTGAAAGCCCCGGTGGTGATGGTGCGGCCGATCAAGGCCGGCGACGGGGTGTCCTACGGGCACAGCTGGATCGCCTCGCGCGACACCACCCTGGCGCTGGTGCCACTGGGCTACGCGGACGGCATCTTTCGCAGCCTGAGCGGCCGGTTCGAGGTGTCCATCAACGGTCGTCGCCGGCCCAATGTCGGCCGGGTCTGCATGGACCAGTTCGTCGTCGACCTCGGCCCCGGTCCGGTGGACGTCAGCATCGGCGATGAGGCGATCCTGTTCGGTCCTGGAGACTCCGGGGAACCGACCGCCCAGGACTGGGCGGAGTTGATCGGGACGATCAACTACGAGGTGGTGACCAGCCCCCGGGGCCGGATCACCCGCGTCTACCGCGGTGAGACGGGCTGAGACCGTTGGCCGACGACGACGCGCGCTGGCCGGTGGCCCGCTGGCTGGCCGGCCTGGCCGGGCTGACCGCCGTCGGGTCGGCGGTCGGGGCATCGGTGGCGCGTTCACTGGCCCGCCGGGTCAGCGCCGATGACCCCTACGCGGGCGAGGATTTCGGACTGCTGCACGATGACCGCAGCACGGTGGTCACCACGAATGACGGTGTGCCACTGGCCGTCCGCGAATGCGGACCGGAGAACGCGCGGGTGACCGTGGTGTTCTGTCACGGCTTCTGCCTGCGGATGGGCGCCTTCCACTTCCAGCGGGACATGCTCGCGAGGCAATGGGGCGATCAGGTCCGGATGGTGTTCTACGACCAGCGCGGTCATGGGCTGTCCGGCGATGCGTCGCCGGACACCTTCACCGTGCCCCAACTCGGCCAGGACCTCGAATCGGTGCTGGCGGTGATGGCGCCACGCGGGCCCGTCGTGCTGGTCGGTCACTCGATGGGCGGCATGACCGTATTGGCGCACGCCCGCCAGTACCCGCAGCGTTATCCGACCAGGATCGTCGGCGCGGCGTTGATCTCCTCTGCGGCAGAAGGAGTCTCGCGCTCACCGTTGGGGGAGATCCTGCGCAACCCGGCGTTGGAGGCGGCCCGCTTCGCCGTCCGGTACGCACCGGGCATCGTGCACAACGGCCGCGGCGTGACCCGCTCGATCCTCGGCCCGGTGCTA
The DNA here is from genome assembly GCF_019456655.1 of Mycolicibacterium diernhoferi. NCBI lineage: Bacteria > Bacillati > Actinomycetota > Actinomycetes > Mycobacteriales > Mycobacteriaceae > Mycobacterium > Mycolicibacterium diernhoferi. The sequence continues at coordinate 1,454,469 of NZ_CP080332.1, forward strand.
CGCGCCGCGTCCTACGGCGACGAGGACGTCAGCCCCAGCGTGGTGGCGTTCAGCGAGTCGATGATGCACGACACCTCGGTGCACACGCTGGTCGGATTCCTGCACGCCCTGGAAGTACACGACGAGACCGAGGGGCTGCAGTCGTTGGCGAAGATCCCGACACTGGTCGCCTGTGGTGACCGGGATCTGCTCACGCCCAAGGAGTATTCGCAGCAGATGGCCGCGGCACTGCCCAAATCCGAGTTGGTGATCGCGCAAGGCGCCGGGCATCTCGTCCAGTTGGAGCAGCCCGAACTCATCGATGACGCACTGGTACGTCTGGTGGAACGGGCCACCCCGTCCAAACTGGTGGCGCTGACCCGCAGGATCAAGGAACGGACCCGCAACCATGGCTGAACGCGGCGGCGGCACCGCCGAACTGCTGACCCCGGAGGACACCGTGGCGCTCGGCGCGCGACTCGGCGCGCAACTGCGCGCCGGTGACGTGGTGGTGCTGTCCGGCCCGCTGGGAGCCGGAAAGACCATGTTCACCAAGGGCATCGCGGCCGGCATGGACGTCGAGGGGCCGGTCACCTCACCGACCTATGTGCTGGCCCGGGTGCACCGCGCCCGCCGGGACGGCGCACCCGCGCTGGTGCACGTGGACATCTACCGGCTGCTCGATCACGGCGTGGACCTGCTCGGCGAACTCGACTCGCTGGACCTCGACACCGACCTCGACGACGCCGTGGTGGTGGTGGAGTGGGGCGAAGGCCTGGCCGAGCGGCTCTCGGATCATCATCTGGACATTCAGTTGCACCGTGACGCGGACTCCGAGAAGCGCACCGCGACATGGCGATGGAGCGTTTCATGATCGTTTTGGCCATCGATACCGCCACCCCCGCGGTGACCGCCGGAATCGTCGAGGTGGGGGACACGATCACCACCCTGGCCGAGCGGGTCGTCGTCGACGCCCGCGCCCACGCCGAACGGCTCACCCCGAACATCGTTGCCGCGCTTTCTGATTGCGGAAAGGTCATGGGTGACCTGGACGCGGTCGTGGTGGGATGCGGTCCCGGGCCGTTCACCGGGTTGCGGGTCGGCATGGCGACCGCCGCCGCCTACGGGCAGGCGCTGGGTATCCCGGTGCACGGGGTGTGCACGCTGGACGCCATCGGCGGGTCCACCGACGGCGAGGTCCTCGTCGTCACCGATGCCCGTCGCCGCGAGGTGTACTGGGCGCGCTACCGCGACGGTGTGCGGTCGGCCGGGCCGGAGGTCGACGCACCGGCCGACGTGGACGCCGGCGGCGCGCAGCGGGTCGCCGGATCGCCGACGCTGGGTGCGACGTTCGGGCTGCCGGTCATCGGTCCGGAGTATCCGTCGGCGGCCGAACTCGTTGCCGCCGTTGCGGACTGGTCGGCGGAACCGGAGCCGCTGGTGCCGCTGTATCTGCGCCGACCGGATGCCAAGACGTTGGCCGAACGAGGCCTGGCGTGACGGGCAGTGACATCACGATCGACGCCATGACCCGCTCCGACGCGGCCCGCTGCGCCGAACTGGAATCCCAGCTGTTCGCCGGGGACGACCCGTGGCCGCCGGCGGCCTTTCTGCACGGATTGAGCGGCAAGCACAACCACTATGTGGCGGCCCGGGAGGACGGCAAACTGATCGGCTATGCCGGGATCTCCCGGCTGGGCCGCATCCCGCCGTTCGAGTACGAGGTGCACACCATCGGGGTCGACCCGACCCACCAGGGCCGCGGAATCGGGCGTCGACTGCTCGAGGAACTGCTGCGCTTCGCCAAGGGCGGCGAGGTGTTCCTGGAGGTGCGCACCGACAACGAAGCGGCCATCAACCTGTACCAAAGCGTCGGATTCGCCACGGTGGGCGTGCGCAAGCGGTACTACAAGGTCAGCGGCGCTGATGCCTACACCATGAAGCGAGACCCGGCATGATCATCTTGGCCATCGAAAGTTCCTGCGACGAAACAGGAGTGGGCATCGCCCGGCTCGACATCGAGAAGGACGGGCGGACCTCCGTCACGCTGCTGGCCGACGAGGTGGCCTCCAGCGTGGACGAGCACGCCCGCTTCGGCGGTGTGGTGCCCGAGATCGCGTCACGGGCGCACCTGGAGGCCCTCGGCCCGACGATGCGGCGCGCGCTGGACACCGCCGGGGTGACGCGCCCGGACGTCGTGGCCGCCACCATCGGGCCCGGCCTGGCCGGTGCCCTGTTGGTGGGAGTGGCTGCGGCCAAAGCGTATTCGGCCGCCTGGGAAGTGCCTTTCTACGCCGTCAACCATCTCGGTGGGCATCTGGCCGCCGATGTGTACGACCACGGACCGCTGCCCGAATGCGTGGGGCTGCTGGTCTCCGGAGGGCACACCGAGCTGCTGCACGTGCGTTCGCTCGGTCAGCCGATCATCGAACTGGGCAGCACCGTGGACGACGCGGCGGGGGAGGCCTACGACAAGGTGGCCCGTCTGCTGGGTCTCGGCTACCCCGGCGGCAAACCGCTCGATGACCTGGCCCGCACCGGCGACCGGGACGCGATCGTCTTCCCCCGCGGCATGACCGGACCCCGCGACGAGCCGTACGCGTTCAGCTTCTCCGGGCTCAAGACCGCGGTCGCGCGGCATCTGGAGCGCAATCCGGACGCGTCGCGCGCCGACGTGGCCGCGGGATTCCAGGAGGCCGTCGCCGATGTGCTGACCACGAAGGCGGTGCGCGCCGCGACCGACCTGGGCGTGTCGACGCTGCTGATCGCCGGCGGAGTGGCCGCAAATTCGCGGGTGCGTGAACTGGCCGAGCAGCGGTGCGCGGCAGCCGGGCTGACGCTGCGGGTGCCCCGCCCGCGGCTGTGCACCGACAACGGCGCCATGATCGCGTCGTTCGCGGCGCACCTGATCGCCGCGGGAGCGCCCCCGTCGGGACTGGACGCGGCCAGCGATCCCGGGCTGCCGGTGGTGAAGGGCCAGGTGGCGTGAGCCGAGCAGCGGGTGTCGCCGATCGGCTGGCCGTGCACGAACTGCTCTACCGGTACGCCGAGCTGATCGACGCGGGCGATTTCGACGGTGTCGGGGCGCTGCTGGGCCGTGGCACCTTCATGGGCGTCGCCGGTGCCGAGGCGATCGCCGCGCTGTTCGCGGCGACGACGCGCCGGTTCCCCGAGCACGGCAACCGGACCCGAACCCGTCACCTGGTGCTCAACCCGATCGTCGAGATCGAGGGCGCTCGGGCGCGGGCCCGATCGACGTTCTGCGTCGTGCAGCAGACCGACACGGTGGCGCTGGCGCCCATCGTCGCCGGCCGCTACGCGGACACGTTCGCCCATGACGGACAGGACTGGCATTTCACCGAGCGAACGGTGGATGTGGAGATGATCGGCGACGTCTCCGATCACCTGCTGATCGATCCGCACTCATTCGGTTGAACCGGAGCCGACCCGCGCCGCGTTGATCTGGTACACGCGCACACTGACCTCCAGCTGAAAGCGGTCGGCGGGATTCTTCAGTGACAGGCCGGTGAGCTCCTCGATGAGCTTGATCCGGTACAGCAGCGAATGACGGTTGAGATACAGCGCCCGAGCGGCGGCACTGGTGTTGATGGCCTCGTTGAGCAGGATCTCCAGGGTGTGCATCAGTTGTCCCCGGCGGGTCTTGTCGTAATCCACCAGCGGCTGCAATGTTTTGAGGACGGTCGCCATGCTGCGGGGATGCTGGCGCAGCACCTCGGCGAACTGCTGCGGCCCCACCGGCCCGTCGGGTACCGGCGCGGCGGCGACGGTGACCGATTGGTCCTGTCCCGGCGGCAGCAGCACCCAGCTGACCAGGCTCTCGGGCAGGCCGCTGAGCTGCCAGGCGGATTCGACCAGCCCGGAGCCGGCCGATGCCGGCAGCGGCGCCGAGAAGTGCGTCATCACCAGATCGTCGGTGATCGACGTCTTCTGGGTGATACCGGAGATGCTCGCCAACCGGCTCAGCGTCTCGGCGAACTCGCGTGCGTGCTCGGCCCATTGCGCGTCGTCATCTTCGCGTCTGCCGATGACCATCTGGATGGGGGCATCGTGGGGCAGGGCGTTGATCAGCGGGAGGAGTTGTTTCTGCACGTCGGCGAAAGCAACCTCCCACGGCAGCAGCACCAGCGGGAACTCGTGCCGGTCGGCCAACGGAACGAGCACCGACAGGAGTTCACGGGTGTCGATATCGGGCGGTGGGCCGAGCGCCACGCCGGCAGCCGGCGAAGACATGAGGAAGGTGAGGAACTCCTGCACTCCGTGCTGCCGGACGTCGGCGCCGGTCGTCAAGACGAAGTCACCGGCCCGCACGAACGCTTCGGCGGGGGCGTGCATGATGTCCACCCACAGCACCTCGCGGGTCAACCCGCGGTGCCCGGCGATCACCGCGCCCTGATCCAGCGGCGGGACCGTCAGGGCCGCCGCCACGGTCAGTGGCGCGCGCTGAGACATGTGGGCCCGTTTCCTCTCGAACTCGACGGGTCGCTGACACCGCCGCAAAGTGACGGTATCAGCGACCCGGAACGTGCCGAGAATGCTCCTCGCTGTCAGGACTTCGGGACCGACAGGTCGGCCGGTGCCCGTCCGCTCAGGGTGGCGCCGATCGCCAGGAACACCACCGGCGCGATGCCGAAGATGACGGCAAGCGTCGTGGAGCCGCCGACCACCAGGGTCAGGTTCGCGATGATCAGCGCAACGGCCGCAGCCAGCACGATCGCCGCCACCACGGACAGCACGATGATCTTCGTCGGGCCACCACGCCGCTTGAAGAAGATCGCGGCCGAGATCGTCGTCAGCAGCCACAGGATCGACAGTCCCCAGATGCCCAGCCCGCCGAGCGGGCCGAAGATCTGCAGCACCGGATCCAGCCCGAGCACCACGAACACACCCATGATCACCAGCGACAGCACCGAGACCAGGACCGACGCGTTCGCCGGGGAGCCGAGTTTCGGGTGGACCTCACCGAGCTTGCGCGGGAGCACATTGTCGCGGCCCAGCACGAAGGTGTACCGCGCGGCGATGTTGTGGAAGGCCAGCGCGCAGGCGAACACACTGACGAACCAGAACAGGGTGGTGAGGTCCTTGCCCAGGATGCCGAGGTACTTCTCGGCGGTGTTGACCATGTAGTTGTCCGGGTCATCCTTGGCGACCTGGATGGCGTCGTTGCCGCCGTTGCCCTCGACCAGAGCCCAGCTGGAGAAGGCGTAGAAGGTGGCCACGATGCCGACGGCCCAGTAGGTGGCGCGGGGGACGGTGCGGTCGGGGTCGCGGGCCTCGTCCCGGAAGACCGCGGTCGCCTCGACGCCGACGAAACCCCAGAGGGCGTAGAGGAGCGCGATGCCGAAGGCGCCCGAGATGCCGGACGGGCTGAAGGAATCACCGGTGATTCCCTTGTCGCCGCCCTGAAGCACGATGACGAGGTCCAGCACGACCAGGATGGCGACCTCCGATACCAGGAAGATGCCCAGCACCTTGGCGCTGAGGTCGATGTCCCGGTAGCCGAGGAACGCGATCACCAGCAGCACCACACCGGTCAGCACCCACCACGGCAGCGCCGGGCCGCCGACGATCTCCAGGAGGCTGGACAGGATGACGCCGTCGTAGGCGGCCACCGCCAGCAGTGTCGCCATGTAGGCGGGTAGCGCCAGCACCGCGGCGCCGGTACCGACCGCTTTACCGAGCCCCTTCTGGATGTAGGCGTAGAAGGCGCCGGTATCGCTGACGTACTTCGACATCGCCACGAAACTGGCGGCGAACAGGAGGAAGATCGCGCCGGCGACCAGGAAGGCCACCGGAATACCCGTGGTGTCGCCGAGTGCCATCGCGATGGGGACATTGCCGCCGACGGTCGACAGCGGAGCGGCCGCGGCCACCACCATCAGCACGATCGCGGGCACGCCGAGATTGCCACGCAGGTGGCCGCGTGTATCCGGTGGTTTCGTATCGCTGCGCTTGTCGCCGGTATTGACAGCTTCAGTCATGGGGTGACCCTTCTCTGCGCACGGAGTACGGTTCGTCGGCTCCGAGTTCGGGGGAAAGTCTGCGAGACGGCAGGGACGTCTGCCATACGTCTGCGTCAGTTTCCAACATTTTGTTGTAATCCGGTCACACCATCAGGCTCGGCGGTGTGGTGTTCTCACACATGTTGTTGGAAGGTCGGCGCGTACCGTTGTCCGTCCACACCGTCCGGGCCGATGCTGTGTCCACCGCGATGAGATGTCCACCCGCGACGTAGAGAGGCCGCCAGTGAACAGCCCCGATCCCGAACCGGACCACCGGCTCGGACGCATTCGTCTGCTCGACGAGCAGCGCGTCAACCTCGACGGCTTCGCCGAACCGGACCCGGCGCTGGGCATGATCTCGCACCTTTCCCCGCACGACCCGGAACCGTCCTGGGTGGTGGACGGCGCGGGCAGGGTGCTGGAGATGGACTCCACCCCGGCAGCAGACTTCGACACGATCGACGAGTTCATCGTGGGGCATGCCATCGACCACGCCCAGGCGCCTGAGTCGATGGCGATGTCCGAGGTGGAACTGGCGCGGCTGATCGTCGACACCAGCGTGCCGCGCGCGGACGTGCTGAAGGTGTGCTCCGGGCTGACGCCGGCCAAGATGGCCCGGGTGGTGTCGGCCCTGCATCCCGTCGAGATCCAGATGGCGATGATGAAGATGCGCGCCCGCAAGACCCCGGCCAACCAGGCCCACGTCACCAACCGCCTCGACGATCCGCTGCTCATCGCGGCCGACGCGGCAACCGCCGTCGTGTACGGCTTTCGGGAGCTCGAGGCGACGGTGCCGGTGCTCGACGACGCGCCGGCGGTGGCGGTCGGGTTGCTGATCGGCTCCCAGGTGCCGGCGCCGGGGGCATTGACGCAGTGCTCGGTGGAAGAGGCCCGCGAGCTCGAACTCGGTGTGCGCGGCCTGGTCTCGTACGCCGAGACGGTATCGGTGTACGGCACCGAGCAGGTGTTCACCGACGGTGACGACACCCCGTGGTCCAAGGCGTTCCTGACGTCGTCGTACGCGTCACGCGGTATCAAGATGCGGCTGTCCAGCGGGGCCGGCTCCGAAGTGCTGATGGGCGCCGCCGAAGGCAAGTCGATGAACTACCTGGAGTCCCGATGTGTGGCCCTGGCCAAGGGCATCGGCGCGCAAGGCGTGCAGAACGGCGGCGTCGACGGGGCGGCGATCACCGCCTCGGTGCCCGGGGGCGTCAAGGAACTCCACGCCGAGAACCTCATGGTCATGTTGCGCGGGCTCGAATCCTGCAGCGGGAACGACTCGTTGATGAGCGAATCGACCATGCGGCGCACCAGTCGCACGCTGCCGACGCTGCTGTCCGGATCGGACTTCATCTTCTCCGGCTTCGGTTCGGTCGTCTCCTACGACAACATGTTCGGACCGTCGAACTTCAACGCCGACGACCTGGACGATTACCTGGTGATGCAGCGTGACTGGGGTGTGGACGGGGGGCTGCGGTCCTGCGATCCGACGACGCTGGAGGCCATGCGCCGGCAGGCCGCCGAAGCCACCCGCGCCGTGTTCGAGTACCTGGGTCTGGCCGACTTCGACGACGATCATGTGGAAGCCGTTGTCGCAGCGGCGGGTTCGAAGGACCTGCCCGAGAACGACGGGGTGAAGGTGCTCAGCGCGGCCCGGATGATCGACCAGTCGGGGCTGACGGTGCTCGATGTCGTCACCGCGCTCGCCGAGACCGGATTCACCGAACTGGCCGACCGGGTGCTGGGGATGTCCAGGGCGCGCGTGATCGGCGACTACCTGCAGACGGCCGCGATCTTCGACGAGGAGATGAACGTGCTGTCCGCACTGGAGGATCCGAACGATTACCGCGGACCCGGAACCGGATACCGGCCCACGCCCGAGCGGCAGGCCCAGATCGATACCGTGCGCCAAGCCCGGTCGGTGACCGATCTCGTCCGTGAGCAGGCGACCTTCGCCGAGCCGGACCGGCTGCGGGTGCTCGGCCCGGCCCAGGTCGGTTCGGACCCGCGCGAAGTCGTCGTCGGACTGTCTCCGGCGTTCGGCACCAAGCTGTTCCGCACGCTGTCGGGCATGACGATCTATGACGTGCTCGAACAGATCCTTGCCGGTCTCGAGGAAGAGAAGTGCGTGCCGCGGTTGGTCCGGATCGCCGACAGCATCGACCTCGGGTCGATCGGCAAGTCGGCTGCGGGTCTGTCCGGCTCCGGTATCGGGGTGGGGCTACAAGCCAAGGGCACCACGCTGATTCACCGTCGTGACCTGCCGCCGCTGGCCAACTTGGAACTGCTCAGCGTGGCGCCGCTGATCACCCCGGAGATGTACCGGATCATCGGGATCAACGCGGGTCGGCATGCCAAGGGCGCCACCCCGGCCCCGATGCGCAACGCCTACACCGACGAGGCGATCACGGCGCGGTATCACACCCGGGTGGTGTCGATGGTCGCCATCGAGCGGACCGAATGCCTTGCACTCGACGGCGGGGAGCGCCGTCGGCACGTCGATATGGAGTTCAAGCGATGACCGCGACTGCGCATTCGGGCCGCCACGTCACCGACGTCACCGTCGAGGCCGCGTGCAACGGGGACCTCGTCCTCGACGACATCCGGATCAGCCGGGAGACCCTGCTCAGGCAGGCGGAGGACGCCGAGCGCAGCGGGTCGGCGCAACTGGGCATGAACCTGCGCCGGGCGGCCGAGATGACCGCGCTGAGCGCCGAGGACATGCTCGCGTCCTACGAGGCGCTGCGGCCCGGCCGTTCGTCGTTCGAGGAACTGGAAGAGCTGGCGGGGCGTCTCGACGCGCACGATGCGCCCACCTGCGCCGCGCTGGTCCGCGAGGCCGCGGTCGTGTATCGGCGGCGCGGCCTGCTGCGATGACCGTGTGGGCCGGTGTCGACATCGGCAACGCGACCACCGAGGTGGTGCTGTGCCGTGATCTGGACGTCGTGGCCAGCGGGCGTACCCCGACCCGCGGGGGCAAGGGCTCGTCGCGCGCGATTCAGGGTGCCGCGCAACTGGTCCGGCGGCTGGCGGACAAGCACGGCCTGACCGTCGAACGGGCGGCCTTCGCGCCGACCCCGCCGGTGCATTCGACCGTCGAACGGGTCCGACTGCAGGCGCAGCGCACCGGCCGGCTCGCCATCGTCACCCGGTCCGCGGCGACCACCGCCGGTGACGCCGCGGGGGTGGGCGCCCCGGTGCCGGTCGAGTGTCTGGACACGGTCGATCCGGGGCGTCCCGTGATCGTCTGCGCGGGGCCCGCGCATGGTTACGCGGCAGTCGCCGGCCTGGTGAATGCCGCTGTCGCGGCCGGGCGCGACGTCACCGCGGTGCTCACCGCCAACGACGAGGCCGTGCTGGTGTCCAATCGGCTGGAGACTGCGCTGCCGGTCGTCGACGACGTCGATGTCGAGCACGTCCTGGGGGCGAAGCTGGTCGCCGTCGAGGTGCGGGAGGGGGTGTCGCCGTTGCAGCGGCTCACCGACCCGTTCTGGCTGGCAGACGCCTTCGGGCTCGGCGACGAGGAGCGGTCCGATGCCCGCGTCATCGCCGATCAGCTCTTCGACAGCGTGTGCGCGGTGGTGACCCTGAGTGACTCTGCCGAACCGGTCGAGCCGGTACCGATCCCTGAGCTGCCCGCCGGGCCGGTGCACGTCGTGCGGCTGGGCGATATTGCCGGCGAGGCGAATTCGCGTCGCGGCTCGGTGTCCGTCGACAGCTTGGTGATGGCGAGGATGGGCGGCGACGGGGAGGCGCCCGCCGAAGCCGACGAGCTTGCCGACGTCCTGGGGGTGCCCGTCACCCGCATCGACTCCGAGGCCGGGGCGGCCCGGGCGGGCGCGCTGACCACCCCGGGCCTCCCCGCTGACGTCGTGGTGGTGGATGTCGGCGGCGGCACCGTCGACGTGGTGGCCGAGGGCGATCGGATCGTGCTACCGGGTGCGGGGCAACTGTTGACCACGGCGACGGCGACGGCCCTGGACATCTCGACGAGCGCCGCCGAGTACGCCAAACGTAGCGAGGCGGTCACTGCGGTCACGGTGCAGCTCGTCGAGGATGAGCACGGCCGGCGCCGGTTCCTGGACCGGCCGCTCGACGGCCGCAGCACGGGTTGGCTCCTGACCCAAGCGCCCAGCGGCCTGCTGCCGTTCACCTCGGCACTCTCCGGTGCGGAGTGGCGCAGCTGGCGGTTGGCGGCCAAGCGACTCGTGATCGGTGGCAATGTGCTGCGCGGCGTGCAGCGGGTGGCCGCCGGCGTGACGGGGGTACTGCTGGTCGGCGGCGGAGCGGGCGATGACGAACTCGTCCGGGCCCTGGCCGAGCGGCTCGGTCATGACGTCACGGTGGGGCGCGGCAACGTCGGTGGCGGGCTGGGGCACCGCTTCGCGGTGGCCTACGGGCTCGTCGTCCTGGCGTCCGCGGGCATCGCCCCTGCACAACCCACCCTTGAGTGCTAGCACTCGCGTGTATAGAGTGCTAGGTGGCACGCGGCCAACCCCCGCGCCGGCACCCGCGACGACGGAGCGAAGGTACGGACGCATGCCGAACACCTGGAAAACATGAGGGCCCGGAACATCCCGGTCTCCGATACCCAACAAGTGGAGGGCTCCATCGTGGCAGTCAACATCAAGCCACTCGAGGACAAGATCCTCGTTCAGGCCAACGAGGCCGAGACCACGACCGCGTCCGGTCTGGTCATCCCCGACACCGCCAAGGAAAAGCCGCAGGAAGGCACCGTCGTCGCAGTTGGCCCCGGCCGCTGGGATGAGGATGGCGAGAAGCGGATCCCGCTGGATGTCGCCGAGGGTGACACCGTCATCTACAGCAAGTACGGCGGCACCGAGATCAAGTACGGCGGCGAGGAGTACCTGATCCTCTCCGCGCGCGACGTGCTGGCTGTCGTAAACAAGTAAGCACTCGTGTAACGCCCCGGATGTCCCCGTATCGGGTGACGTCCGGGGCGCTATGCAATCAGGCCAAAGGACATTTATGAGCAAGCAGATCGAATTCAATGAAACTGCGCGCCGCGCCATGGAGGCCGGCGTAGACAAGCTCGCCGATGCCGTCCGCGTCACCCTCGGCCCGCGTGGCCGTCACGTGGTGTTGGCCAAGGCGTTCGGCGGGCCGGTCGTGACCAACGACGGTGTCACCATCGCCCGCGAGATCGACCTGGAGGACCCGTTCGAGAACCTGGGTGCCCAGCTGGTGAAGTCGGTGGCCACCAAGACCAACGACGTCGCCGGTGACGGCACCACCACCGCGACCGTGCTCGCCCAGGCCATCGTGAAGGCCGGCCTGCGCAACGTGGCCGCCGGTGCCAACCCGATCGCGCTGGGCGCGGGCATCAGCAAGGCCGCCGACGCCGTGTCGGAGGCGCTGCTGGCCGCCGCCAAGCCGGTCAGCGACAAGACCGCCATCGCGCAGGTCGCCACCGTGTCCTCGCGTGACGAGGTGATCGGCGACTTGGTCGGCCAGGCGATGACCACAGTCGGCGCCGACGGCGTCGTCACCGTCGAGGAGTCCTCGACCCTGGAGACCGCACTTGAGGTCACCGAGGGCGTCGGTTTCGACAAGGGCTACGTCTCGGCGTACTTCGTCACCGACTTCGACCTCCAGGAAGCGGTGCTGGAGGACGCGCTGGTGCTGCTGCACCGCGACAAGATCAGCTCGCTCCCGGACCTGCTGCCGCTGCTGGAGAAGGTGGCCGAAGCCGGTAAGCCGCTGCTGATCATCGCCGAGGACATCGAGGGTGAGGCACTGTCGACCCTGGTCGTCAATGCCATCCGCAAGACGCTGAAGGCCGTCGCTGTCAAGGCGCCGTTCTTCGGTGATCGCCGCAAGGCGTTCCTCGACGATCTCGCCGTGGTCACCGGCGGACAGGTCGTCAATCCCGACGTCGGTCTGGCGCTGCGCGAGGCCGGCCTCGACGTGCTGGGTTCGGCACGCCGCGTCGTGGTGACCAAGGACAGCACCGTCATCGTCGACGGTGCGGGCACCCAGGACGACATCGACGCCCGCAAGGCGCAGTTGCGTTCGGAGATCGAGGCCACCGATTCGGACTGGGACCGCGAGAAGCTCGAAGAGCGCCTCGCCAAGCTGTCCGGCGGCGTCGCGGTCATCAAGGTCGGCGCGGCCACCGAGACGGATCTGAAGAAGCGCAAGGAAGCCGTCGAGGACGCCGTCGCGGCGGCCAAGGCGGCCGTCGAAGAGGGCATCGTCACCGGTGGTGGCGCCGCTCTGGTGCAGGCCCGGTCCGGGCTCGACAGCCTGCGTGGATCGCTGTCCGGTGACGAGCTGATCGGCCTCGAGGTGTTCGCCACCGCGCTGTCGGCTCCGCTGCACTGGATCGCGACCAACGCCGGTCTCGACGGTGCCGTCGTGGTCAACAAGGTCGGCGAACTGCCGGCCGGGCACGGTTTCAACGCCGCCACGCTGACCTACGGTGACCTGCTCGCCGAGGGCATCGTCGACCCGGTCAAGGTGACCCGCTCCGCGGTGCTCAATGCCGCGTCGGTCGCCCGGATGATTCTCACGACCGAGACCGCGATCGTCGAGAAGCCGGCTGAGGAAGCGGCAGATGCGGGCCACGGCCATCACGGCCACTCGCACTAGTTCGGCATAGCTCTACGAAGCACCCCCGGTCCTGTTGGGCCGGGGGTGTTTTGTGCTGTGCAATCGGCCCGGAGGCGCGGTCCGGCGTGCTTATGCTGTATCGGCGCAAGGAGATTGCGAGGGCATCATGCAGGTTGATCCCAACGGAAGCGCGCATGACGGCTGGGGGCCGCTACGGACCCGAACTCTGCGATGGCACGAGCCCGGTCCGACGACGGCTAAAGGGTTGGCAATGGCCGGTATCGACTACGTCAAGGCCGTCGTCGACGGTGCCTTCCCGACACCACCGATGGAAAGTCAGCTCCAGTTCGAATTCGTCGAGGTGGACCCCGGCCGGGTGGTCGTCACCTGCATGCCGGACGGTTCCTGCTACAACGGGCTGGGCACCGTTCACGGCGGTGTTCTGTGCACGTTGCTTGACGTGGTGACCGGCTGCGCGTTGCACAGCGTGCTGCCGCGGGGTAAGGGCTACACCTCGGTCGGGATCAACGTGAACTATCTGAAGTCGGTGACTTCTCAAACCGGCATCCTCACTGCGAGAGGAACAGTAATCAAGTCGGGGTCGCGGGTCGGCGTCACGCAGGGAGTTGTGACCGATGGCAGCGGCACTCCCGTGGCGACTGCCACGGCAACTCTGTTGGTATTCGATCTCTGACGGGCTTCAATCGCGCACCACAGAGACGGCGATCGTCGAGAAGCCGGCTGAGGAAGCGGCAGATGCGGGCCAAGGCCATCACGGCCACGCGCACCAGTTCGTATCTCGGGAGTAGTACCCAAGAAACGCCCCCGGGCCATCGCCGGGGGGTGTTTCGTTTATTGCGTGGATCGCATGTGGCAATGGATGTGGGATCGGTACGCAGCCAGATACTCGTGGGCATGCTGGGCGCTCACGTGTTTCCTGGCACTGCCGGCTTATCTCGCTTGGTCGTTGGCGATCATCGCTTTCGAGAGGTCCGATCGCCACATTGCGGCCACCGCGGTGACCGCGATGGTCCTGTCCGGGTTCCTGTATGTGGTGGTACTTCCCGGCGGAAGGGCGGTCCGCATCATCGAGCGGTGGGCCGCCGGCGACGACGTTGATCGAGAGAGCGCGTTACGCGCGACCTACAGCTATGGCCGGACGTTGATTGCGCGCAGCTTGACCGTCACCGTGGTCTCGGTCCTGGTGTTGTTCGTCGGCGTCGGCATGATTGCCGGGGCGAGCGGGTCGCGGCTGATCCAGTACGCCGTTCTGGGTGTCATCGTCGGAACTGTCGGCCAGTTGATCACTCTGCACAGCTATGTCGAGGGCGCCTTGCGGCCCGCCAGGGCTGCGATCGTCTCCGACACCGAGATCGGCGATTCCCTGCCTCGTTCCCGCCCGACATTCGCCGCCTGGACCATCGTGGCCATGCTTGCGGTGGGGTTTGCGTTCGCCGTCGTGGGCGCGATTCTGGGCGCCGTATTCGATGTGGCCAGGCATGGCCCGATGCTCGCGGTGCTGATCGGCGGTGCTCTGGTGCTCGTCGTCGGGCCGTCGCTCTGGGCCGCGTATTCGCCACTGCTGCAGCCCATTCGTGAGCTCGCCGAAGCAACCGAGCGCGTCGCGTCCGGTGATTTCAGTCAACGCCTGCCGGTGGTTCAGGACGACGACCTCGGCGCCCTGGCGGCGTCGTTCAACCGCATGCAGGCGGGTCTGGCCGAGCGGCGACGACTGCACGCCGCATTCGGCACCTACGTCGACCCGGACTTGGCGGCTCGACTGCTCGAGCAGGGCGACGACGTGTTCAGCGGTGAGCGTCGTGAGGTCACCGTGATGTTCGTCGACATCCGCGATTTCACCGGCTTCGCCGAGGTGAACACCGCCGAGGACACCGTCACGCGGCTCAACGCCCTGTTCGACATAGTGGTGCCCGCCGTGGTCCAGGCCGGCGGGCACGTCAACAAGTTCCTCGGTGACGGCGCGTTGGCCGTGTTCGGAGCCCCGAACGACCTCGCCGAACATGCCGATGCCGCGGTGGCCGCCGCTGTGCAGATTCACCGCCTCGTCACCGAGCGATTCGGCGCCATGATGCGGATCGGCATCGGGATCAACACCGGAGTGGTGATCGCCGGCACCATCGGGGGCGGGGGAAAGCTCGAATTCACCCTGATCGGTGACGCCGTCAACGTGGCAGCCCGTGTCGAGCAGCTCACGAAGACCACCGGTGATGCAATCCTGCTCACCCAGCATGCCGTTGACGCTCTGAGCAGGCGACTGCCTGAACTCGCCGGCCGCGGAGCCCATGGGCTGAAGGGAAAGTCCGCTCCGGTACAGGTATTCGGCCTCGACCCGGTGGCGAATCGCTGAAGGCCCACCTCGTCAGGAGGCCAGCCTGAGGTGCCGCTCTGCGGGCGGGTGGGCGACCGGAGCGGTGCGTGCATACACCGAAACCACCGAGCCCGTACGCACGATCCCGATCGGTCCGGCTCGGACGTAAGGCGTCAATTCCATTGTGTGCAAGGCCATCCGCGCCCGGGCCTGACGGTAGCCCAGCCGCACGCCGGCGACCCCGGCTGCGAGCAGACCGCTGAGCCCGGGCAGCGCGGCAGAGAGCAGCGCCCACAGCGACATCGCCGCCAGGGCGGTGACGACCCCCTGCGCCGGCGTGTGGTGCGTGCCGTCGGGACCCCGCGACTCGGCGAGCGCCAGAGCGGCCGGCTGCAGTGACGAGGTCAACGCCAGGACCTTGCCCAGACTCATACCGGCTGCGAGGGCACTGCTCAGAGTCGATGAACCCCGCTCGGGCGACAGCGAACGCGACAGGATCCTCTTCAGGACGAGCACGATCGAGTTCTCCGGGGAGAAAGCGCTCGGCAGGCGCGCATCGCCTACAGCTGGGCCTGCCCACGGCATACCGAGCGTGGCACGCAGGTCCGTGACCATTTGGATGACCGCCGTGACGACATCGAGAGCCGTGGCCACCAGTGTGCTCAGCAGGTAGGCGACGGCTGCTCCGAGGCCCGGTGTGGCGATGGACGCGACCGCCGGTGCCGGCGTCGGCGCGGCGGGGGTCGGCGGACCCTGGACGGGTGCAGCGGGCGGGGGCGGGGCCGGAGCCGGAGCCGGAGCGGGGTCTGCCGCGGCCTGCGGGGTGCCGGGGGAGGCCGCGACGTGCACCGTCGGCTCCGCGGTCTGCACAGTGGATGTCGGCGCCGTGGCCGCGGTGTCCGAGCTGCTGCTCTTGGGCTCGCTGCTGTCCGAGCTGCCCCCGGAGGTGGCGGGCGCAGGAACCTCGATGACCTCTTCGGTGAAGGAGGTCCCCGTGTCGGTCGATGGCGTGTCGTCCGGCGCATTCGATTGAGCGAAGGAGGGCGAGCGGGTTTGGGCGTCCTCGAGGTCTCCGAGCGATGTGCCCGCTTCGTCGTCGTCCGGATCGGTGCTACCGGCGTCACCCTCGGATGCCGACGCGCTGTGTGACGCGCTGTCTCCGGTGGTCGAGGTGTTCTTGCTGTCGCCGCCGGAATCGCTGGAGCTTTGACTCGAATCCGATGAGGCTTGGCCGTCGGGTTCGGCCGCTGCGATCGCGCCGTTGAGGCTGCCCATCACGAGCCCGGTGGACAGTAGGCATGCACCCGTGATCAGGTGAATACGCGTGACAATGGGGGTCTCCTCGCAGTAACGCTCGAACCCAGCGGTCGACAACGACGCATGTGCGTGACCCACCTCACAACAGGGTTCAATTCTGCGGCCACGGCGTAAGTCCTGTCAATGGATCCTTTTGCCGGGGTGCTCACACGTCGCGGATCGCCACGACGACCACGGCAGGGTTGTAGAGGTAGACGTCGTGCCCACTGTGAGTTTCGGTGACCTGTTCGCCCCGGGTTGCGTCCGCGGGCAGCAGATCGGTGCGCCAGGGTTTGTCGGCCCGACAGAACCGCGGCGGGCACCGCCGGCATCGGAGGCGCCGCATCGATCCGGCGGAACGCATCGCTCGCCCGGGCCGATGACATCCGCGATGTGTTCGGTGACCGCGTCGACCGCCGCTCTCGGTCCCCGTTGATCGCAGGACGTGGCGGTCACGCCGGGGCCAGCGCGGGCAACTCGATGTTCGCGATGCACGACCGGTCCACGTCCGGGTTGGGCTCGTCGATGAACGCGGTCATGATCGACTGGGCACACGAGGAGTCCGGTATGACGCCGTGCCCGCTGCCGGGAAAGTGCAGCACCGTCGAGTTGGGCAGACCGCCGGTGACATCGTCCACCCAGGCCGGCGCGGTGCTGGCGTCGAAGGTTCCGGACAGGATCAGCGTGGGGACCGCGCTGGAGGCCGGTTGGCGTGCGGCCGGGTCGGATCTGCCCACACCCCAGGCGCGGCACTCGTCGAAGATGTGGCTGCCCGTCGGGGTGACCCGCAGGACCGCGTCGGGCAGGTCCGGCATGGCCTTCCGTGCGCCGGCCAGCGCCTCCTCCCGGGTCGTCCAGTTGGTCATCTCCTGGCAGTAGGCGCCCAGTGTCAACCCGTAGCCCAGCGTTCCGCGCTGCTCTGCCGGTAGGTCGCTCGCGGCGATCGCCTCGGCCGCCAAGGTCACATCGCCTCGGGAAGCGGCGTAGATCATCCGCGGAATATCGGCCACCCTGGCGGCATCCCGGCTCCAGTCGACCACCAGTGGGACGAGCTTCGATCCGTCGACGGTGACGGGTACATCGCGTCCCGACGGGTCCGTCACCGTGACCTGTGCCGGTGCCCGATCCAAGGCATCGACGGTCGCGGTGAACGTCTGCATCAGATCGGGGTACGCAGCGACGCAATGGGATTGGTCTGCGCATGCCCGGGTGATCGCGGCCAGTGCGCTGGCCGGGGCCTCCCACCACCGGTCGACGATGTTGATGTTCGGCGGCACCACCGAATCCAGGACCACCGAACGGACACCGTCCGGGTGGTCCCGCAGGATCTGCAACGCCAGGTCGGAGCCGTAGGACACCCCGTAGAGGTTCCATTCCTTGATGCCCAACGCCGTCCGCAGATCGGCGTGGTCGGTGGCGTTCTCCAGGGAGTTGTAGGCCGCGAAGTCGACCCCGGAGGTGGCCAGCCGCTCCCGGCAGGCCGCCACTGCGGCCGCGGCGAGATTCGCCGTCGACTGCCGGGCAAGGACCAGATTGATTGACCGAGCGGTGAATTCGTCGGTCTCCGGGCAGGACAGGAAGGGGTCGCTGTGCACGGTTCCGCGCGGGTTGACGAAGATGACGTCGCGGTCGGCGTTCATTCCGCCCGCAATGACTCCTGGGGCGCTCAGTGTCCCGGCGCCGCCCGGCCCGCTGGCCAGGTAGACGATCGGATCCGCGGCGGGAGCGTCACTGAGTGCCTCCGCCCGGGCCACCAGGATCTGGATGGTACGTCCGTTGTCCACCCTGCGGTTCTCCGGGACGGTGAGGTATCCGCAGGTGAACTCCGGGCCGAGGCCGGATTCGGGTACTCCGGGGAAGTTCGGCCGAGGGCACGGGGCGGACACATAGGACAGCCTCGTCGTCTCGTGGGGGTCGGCACCGTCGGAACCGTCCTGTGCGCAGCCCGCCACCACGGCGGTGAGCACGGCCGACAGGAGAGCACTGAGCGTCGCTCGGGATTCACCGAAGCGCATCCTTGCCGCCCTCCCGCCGGACTGTCCCCTGCTCGGACGGTAGCCGACGGCGTAATCCAGCGGAGTGGATCGGGGCCGATATCTGCCACGCGGGGCTGTTCTCGGATGGCGCACAGCGGTAACCTCGACCTATCGAGGTGAGAAAACCATGAAACTCCTCTACATGGCCTCAGCAGGTGTATTGGCACTCGGTCTCGGCGCCGCAACGGTGATCGGCACGGGCGTGGCGAGTGCCGCTCCAGGCGCGCCCGGCATCGAATTCCCGCAGAAGCCGCATCACGGCGGTGGGTGGGACGACCGGGGGCCCAAACCCGGCAAAGGGCATGGGCCCTGGGGCAAAGGCTTCGGTATCGACGGCATCGATGCGTGCATCAGCGCGACCGGCCCGTACGGCAACGTTTCGGGTTTCGTCTGTATCTGAGCGCTGAGCGCTGAGCGCTGAGCACGTCAGCCGAGGTGCCGGTCGACCGGTGCCGGCTGAATCGTCACCAACTGCAACGTGCCCGTCCGGGACTCGTCGGCCACGAAATGCACGACCAGGGTGTCCGGCGGGAACCGGGTGGC
Source organism: Mycolicibacterium diernhoferi (assembly GCF_019456655.1). Classification (NCBI taxonomy): domain Bacteria; kingdom Bacillati; phylum Actinomycetota; class Actinomycetes; order Mycobacteriales; family Mycobacteriaceae; genus Mycobacterium; species Mycolicibacterium diernhoferi. The sequence goes on from NZ_CP080332.1 coordinate 1,473,245, forward strand.
CAGGGCGTTGAGGGTTCTGGGCAGGAACACCCTGGCTTTGGCGTTGCCGTACCAGTTGGGATCGGTCGGGTCGGTGTCGAGACCGCTGACCTTGTCGATCGCCTCGTCCCACTCCCGTACGGCCTGCGGGAGCGGGTCCGCGAACCCCGTGGACTTCAGGTACGCATCTTCTTGTCCCGCAAGCGTTATCGGGTGTGCACCGCCGACCGGGGTGCCGGTGATGGTGCCGTCCACGACGTCGGCCGTCACCGATACCAACCGGGCGGTGCAGACGCCCACGGGGTCACAGGTGTCCAGCGGGGTCGCAGGAGCGGGTGCAGCGGCCAGAACGGCCGGGACCGTCAACGCGGCGAGGGCGGCCAGGGCGCGGCCGCAGGGCTTGAGCACGGGACCTCCTCCGGAAGTGCGACGTCACTGAAGGGTATTCGGTGACGTCGTCGCCGGAGTTACAGTCCGCAGCTCACCAGCGGCCGCGCCGGGGTCAGGCGCTGCGGCGCATCCCGCGCTTGAGCAGGATCTCGCGCTCGGATTCGGACAGGCCGCCCCAAATGCCGTAGGGCTCACCGACGGCCAGGGCATGTGACCGGCACTGGGTGATCACCGGGCAGGCCCGGCACAGTTCCTTGGCGCGCATCTCGCGCTGGGAACGGGCCCGGCCACGCTCACCATCGGGATGGAAGAAGACCGAGGAATCGACACCCCGACATTGACCCTGCATTTGCCAGTCCCAGATGTCGGCGTTGGGTCCGGGCAGTTGCTGCGGTTGTGGCATTTGAAAACCCCTCTCTTCGCACTCATTTCGCGAAGACGCGTGGGTGCGTGAGTCGCGGAACTGAACCGAGCACATGTCGCCGGTGACATCTCGTGCACACAACGTAGAAGGGCTACCGAAAACCAGTCAATAGCCAGGCTCACCGCGAAAAGGCATAACCGCAGGGTGTGAATTTACGTCACGTTCATCGAGTTCACTTGCGGGCAACCCGGGGGGTGGTTTACCACAGTTCGCGGACCGCCGCAGAACGGCGTTTTCCCTGCTCGCGTGAAATCGGCCGATGTGCGGGCCGGAGCCCGGTTGATCTGTTGGTAACGTGCCGACCATCAAGAGTTAACGAAGGTTGGTTTGGTCACTTTTTTGTGTGCCACCACGATCTTGATAGCGTCCGGGCGATGGCCAGCCCGAGATCCGCCGTGACTGCCCGCCTGACCGAAGCCGCCTTCGGTGCTGATCCGCGACGCTGGCCGCTGCCGGTCGCCGACACCCCCCATGACCGGTGGTTGCGTGCGGTCGCGGCCGGTGGCCAAGGCCGGTACGCCGGCGCATTCGCCGAACTCGACGTGATCGTCCGGACCGCTCGGTCCGGGCCCGTGCTCTCCCTGGCACACAGCACCCGTGCCTCGTTCCTGCGCCAGCTGGGTGGTCACGATCTCGCCCGCGGATGGGACGGCCGGGCCTGGGCAGTGGCCGGAACCGACACCGAGGCCGGCGTGGACGCGCTCGTCGGGCTTGCCGCCGATGCGTTGGGGGTGGGGCGGCTGGCGGCGTCGGCGCGGCTGCTGCAGCGGGCCCGAGCCCTGCTGCACCCGGGGGCGCCGGCCCGTCTGCCCGTCCGGCTGAGCTGGGTATCGGCGGAGTTGGCGATGGCCGGCGGCGACGGCGCAGCGGCCGTCACACACGCCGAACGCGCGGTCGAACTGGCCGAGCGCCTCGGCTCCGCCCGGCACCGGGTGAAATCTCAGGTGGTGCTGTCGGCGGCGCTGTGCTGTGCGGGACGACTCGACGATTCACGTGAGGTTGCCGACACCGCGTTCGCTGAGACGGCCGAGTTCGGGCTCGTCCCGCTGCGCTGGGCGCTGGGCTGCCTGCTCGCCGATATCGGCAGTACCGGGCATTCCGCACAGCAGGTCGCCGACATTCGCGATGCGGCCGCCGATACAGTGCGACGCGGAGGCGGCGTGTGGACGCGTCGCTGAGCCGATTCACCCCATCTCGATCGTTAGTGTTTATCTGACGCAATAGTCCGCCCAAGTCCCATCCGTAACGCTGGAGAGATCAACCACGATGACAATTTCGGGAGAACGTCTCGATGATGTCGTCGCTGATGCTGTGGCGGGGGATCGTGACGCTCTCCGGGTGGTCTTGGAGACCATCCGCCCGATCATCGTCCGGTATTGCCGGGCACGGATCGGGTCAGCTGAACGAAGTGGTCTGTCCGCAGACGACATTGCGCAGGAGGTGTGCTTGGCCGCCATCACGGCGTTGCCGCGCTATAAGGATCAGGGACGTCCGTTCCTGGCCTTCGTGTACGGCATAGCGGCGCACAAGCTTGCCGATGCCCACCGCGCATCGGCGCGCAACCGCGCCGAGCCCACCGACAACGTGCCGGAGCGGTTCTCCGGCGAGGCCGGCCCGGAACAGCTGGCCATCGACGCCGACGCGTCGGTCCGGATGGACAGGCTGCTGGCCACCCTTCCGGAGAAGCAGCGGGAGATCCTCATCCTGCGTGTCGTCGTCGGAATGAGCGCCGAGGAAACCGCGGAAGCGGTCGGTAGTACCCCCGGCGCGGTGCGGGTCGCCCAGCACCGTGCCCTGGCCAAACTCAAGTCTCAGATCACAGCGGGAGGTGAACATGCCTGATTTCGGTCGCTGGACCGCCAACGGCGGTGATCCCTCCCTCAACGACATCAATCGCGCGGACAAGTTCCTGGATGCGCTGGCTGCCGAACAGGCGCCGTTCGCCACCGACCGCGGTGACGCCGATCTCGCCTTCCTGCTGTCGGGCTGGCGCGATGAGGTCCGCCACGTCCCGATGGACCACATCCTCACCCCGTCGCAGGCCGGCGCGGCGCTGGTCGATGCGACGACCGTCCGGCGTCGACCGAACCGGCTGTCGCTGGCGGTCGTCGGCTCGGCCGCTGCGGCGGTGTTCTGCCTCGGCGGTTTCGGCACCGCGGTGTTCGCGGCCGGGCCCGGTGACGGTCTCTACGGCGTGCGCAGCATGCTCTTCGGCGACGAGAGGGCCACCCGCGACGATGCGGTGGTGCTGGCGGCGCAGACCGAACTGGCCCAGGTGCAGCAGCTGGTTGAGCAGGGACAGTGGGATCTGGCCCAGGACAAGCTGGCCGCGCTGTCTGCGACGGTGCAGAGCGTGGATCGGGTCGAGCAGAAGCAAGACCTGATCGAACAGTGGAATGCGTTGACCTACAAGGTCGTCGAGCAGGATCCGGCCGCCACCCTGCCGCCGCCGGGGGAGCCGCTGCCGGTGCTGCCGGCATCGCCGCTGACGCTGCTGCCCGTTCCGGTGATCGAGGATCCCGCCGCGGTCATCACGACCGCGCCCGGCGAAGAATCCGCGACGACCGCGCCAGGAACGACTGAACCGGCGACCACTGGGCCGGCAACCACGTCGGCCGAGACGACCGGCCTCGAGGCACCGGCGAGCCCGTCGGAGACCTCACCGGTCGAGACGACCACGGCGGTGCCGACCACGACACCGGCCACGAGTGCATCGCCGACGACCACAGCAGCGCCGACCACGACTGCATCGCCGACGACCACGGCGGTGCCGACCACGACACCGGCCACGAGTGCATCGCCGACGACCACGACGGTGCCCACTACGACGGTGCCCACTACGACGGCGCCGGCCACCACGAGTGTGCCGACCGCCACCACGACCACCACGGTGGTGCAGTCGAGCGCCTCGGCGCCGCCACGGGCCAGTGCGCCGCCGGCCTCCGCACCCGCGGAGCCGCCGAGCAGCGTTGCGGAGACGGCCGTGCGGGAGGCACCGGCGGTCGAGGAGGAGCCGGTCGTCGAGCCGACGCAGCAGCGTCCGGCAGCGACGGTTCCGCCGGTGGTCACCACCACCACGGTGCCGATGCCGTCAGACGGCGAGGAATAACCGCAGGTCAGCGGTAGCCGTCGGACTCCGAGGCCGCTTCATTGAGCGAGGCGTCGGCGTATCCGCGGCAGTAATCCCAGGTCACGTACGCATCGGGCTCGGGATCATAGGCGGGCTCGTGCGGGCGGACCGTGCCGTCGACCAGCAGCTGCAGCAGATTCGCGCGCAGCATGTCCCAGTCGTGGTAGTGGTCCTGCTGGCATTCGTCGCAGCACACCACCAGGCCGCGAATTCCCCTGTGCGCCAATAACGCCTCGTAGACCGCCAGGTCGGCCAGGTCCGCTTCCACGGCACTGCGTTCCTGCGCGTCCAATGGCAGGCCGGGCTCAAGCGCGTCGAGGGCCGCCGAGGGATCGGACGGATCGTCGGCGAACGGGTCGGGTGGCAGGCCAGGCGGGAGGTCATCTCGCACGGATCTAGCCTACGCAGGCCCGCTGGCTTCGCGCCACCGGTTCACCCGGTGGCGCGCCGCATGTCGCGCCGAGAGGACGTCGTACGGCGCGGCCGCGAGCGATGCGGCCGGTGCCGATAGACTGGCAACCTAGATTCGCGACTGTTCTTAGTGGAGGCTCCACCCATGTCGATCGCTGAAAGCAGCGTCCCGCTCGCCATCCCGGTTCCGACCGGCGGCGATGATCCGACCAAGATCGCCATGCTCGGGCTGACCTTCGACGACGTCCTGCTGCTGCCCGCAGCGTCGGACGTGGTGCCGGCCAACGTGGACACCTCCAGCCGGCTCACCAAGCGCATCCGGTTGCGGGTGCCGCTCGTCAGTTCGGCGATGGACACCGTCACCGAGTCGCGGATGGCCATCGCCATGGCGCGCGCCGGCGGTATGGGCGTGCTGCACCGCAATCTGTCCATCACCGAACAGGCCGGTCAGGTCGAGACCGTCAAGCGGTCCGAGGCCGGGATGGTCACCGACCCGGTGACCTGCTCGCCGGACAACACCCTGGCCGAGGTCGACGCCATGTGCGCGCGGTTCCGGATCTCCGGGCTGCCGGTCGTCGACGAGCGCGGCTCCCTCGTCGGCATCATCACCAACCGCGACATGCGCTTCGAGGTCGACCAGTCCAAGCCGGTCTCCGAGGTGATGACCAAGGCCCCGCTGATCACCGCCCAGGCCGGTGTCTCGGCCGAGGCGGCGCTCGGACTGCTGCGTCGGCACAAGATCGAGAAGCTGCCGATCGTGGACGGTAACGGCAAGCTCACCGGTCTGATCACCGTCAAGGACTTCGTCAAGACCGAGCAGTTCCCGCTGTCCACGAAGGACAGTGACGGCCGACTGCTGGTGGGTGCCGCCGTCGGCATCGGAGATGACGCCTGGACCCGGGCCATGACGCTGGTCGAGGCCGGCGTCGACGTGCTGATCGTGGACACCGCGCACGCGCACAACCGGATGGTTCTCGACATGGTGAGCCGGCTCAAGGCCAACGTCGGCGAGCGCGTCGACGTGGTCGGCGGCAATGTCGCCACCCGCGCGGCCGCCGCCGCGCTGTGCGATGCCGGAGCCGACGCGGTCAAGGTCGGGGTGGGCCCCGGCTCCATCTGCACCACCCGCGTGGTCGCCGGTGTCGGCGCCCCGCAGATCACCGCAATCCTGGAAGCCGTGGCGGCCTGCTCGCGCAAGGGCGTCCCGGTGATCGCCGACGGCGGTCTGCAGTACTCCGGCGATATCGCCAAGGCGCTGGCCGCCGGCGCCTCGACCGCGATGCTGGGCTCGCTGCTGGCGGGCACCGCCGAGTCGCCCGGCGACCTCATCTTCGTCAACGGCAAGCAGTTCAAGAGCTACCGGGGCATGGGCTCGCTGGGCGCCATGCAGGGCCGCGGCGAGCAGAAGAGCTTCTCCAAGGACCGCTACTTCCAGGACGATGTGCTCTCCGAGGACAAGCTGGTGCCCGAGGGCATCGAGGGCCGGGTGCCGTTCCGCGGGCCGCTGTCCACGGTGATCCACCAGCTGACCGGTGGCCTGCGCGCCGCCATGGGCTACACCGGATCGGACACCATCGAGCATCTGCAGCAGGCACAGTTCGTGCAGATCACCGCGGCGGGTCTGAAGGAAAGCCACCCGCACGACATCACGATGACCGTCGAAGCTCCGAACTACTACGCGCGCTGACGAGCGCTTGCGCGAGGACCCGAACACTCAGCAGCCCGAAAGGCATCCCGTACATGCGCGACATGGTTGAGATCGGCATGGGCAGAACCGCCCGCCGCACCTATGAACTCAGCGACATCAACATCGTCCCGGCCCGCCGCACCCGTTCCTCCAAGGACGTCTCGACGGCCTGGCAGATGGATGCCTACCGGTTCGAGATTCCGGTGCTGGCCCATCCGACCGACGCGCTGGTGTCGGTGGAGTTCGCCATCGAGATGGGCCGGCTCGGTGGTCTCGGGGTGCTCAACGGTGAAGGGCTGATCGGCCGGCACGCCGATGTCGAGGCGAAGATCGCCCAGGTCATCGATGTGGCGAAGACCTCCGAGGACGAGTCCGCGCCGATCCGGCTGCTGCAGCAACTGCATGCCGCCCCGCTGGACCCCGAACTGCTGGGGTCGGCCGTGGCGCGGATCCGGGAGGCCGGCGTCACCACGGCGGTGCGGGTCAGCCCCCAGAACGCCGCGGCACTGACCCCGGCACTGGTGGCCGCGGGCCTGGACCTGCTGGTCATCCAGGGCACCATCATCTCCGCCGAGCGCGTCGCCAACGACGGTGAACCGCTCAACCTCAAGACCTTCATCTCCGAACTGGACGTGCCGGTGGTGGCCGGCGGCGTGCTGGATCACCGCACCGCGCTGCACCTGATGCGCACCGGTGCGGCCGGCGTCATCGTCGGCTACGGCTCCACCGCCGGGGTCACCACCAGCGACGAGGTGCTCGGCATCAGCGTGCCGATGGCCACCGCCATCGCCGATGCGGCCGCGGCGCGGCGCGAATACCTCGACGAGACCGGCGGCCGGTACGTGCACGTGCTCGCCGACGGCGACATCCAGACCTCCGGCGACCTGGCCAAGGCGATCGCCTGCGGCGCCGACGCGGTGCTGCTCGGCCCGCCGCTGTCGGTGGCCGCCGAGGCGCAGGGCGACGGCTGGTTCTGGCCGTCCGCGGCCGCGCACCCCTCGTTGCCGCGTGGCGCACTGCTGCAGGTGGCGCTCGGTGAACGACCGGCATTGGAGCAGGTGCTCAACGGCCCGTCGGATGATCCGTTCGGATCGCTGAATCTGGTCGGTGGGCTGCGCCGGTCGATGGCCAAGGCCGGGTACAGCGACCTGAAGGAATTCCAGAAGGTCGGCCTGACCGTCGGTTCCTGACCGACCGCCGTTCTTTACACGTTAGGGCCTCCTGTCTAGAAGTTACCGGTCGGTAGCGTCATACTGGGAGCATGCGGAATGACGGCTCGACCACGCACTACGACGTTCTCATCGTCGGCTCGGGTTTCGGGGGCAGCGTCAGCGCCCTGCGGCTCACCGAGAAGGGCTACCGCGTCGGCGTGCTGGAGGCCGGCCGCCGGTTCACCGACGAGGAGTTCGCCAAGACCTCGTGGAACCTGCGCAAGTTCCTGTGGGCCCCGCAGTTCGGCATGTACGGCATCCAGCGCATCCACCTGCTGCGCAATGTGATGATCCTGGCCGGCGCCGGCGTCGGCGGCGGATCGCTGAACTACGCCAACACCCTCTACGTGCCGCCCGCCCCGTTCTTCAACGACCCGCAGTGGAAGGACATCACCGACTGGCAGGAAGAACTGCTGCCGCACTACGAGCAGGCCAAGCGGATGCTCGGGGTGGTCACCAACCCGACGTTCACCGACGCCGACCGGATCATGAAGGAAGTCGCCGACGACATGGGTGTCGGGGACACCTTCGTGCCCACCCCGGTCGGGGTGTTCTTCGGCGAAGACGGCCAGAAGACCCCGGGCAAGACCGTGCCCGATCCCTACTTCGGCGGCGTCGGCCCGGACCGCACCGGTTGCATCGAATGCGGCGGCTGCATGACCGGTTGCCGTTACAACGCCAAGAACACCCTGCTGAAGAACTACCTCGGGCTGGCCGAATCCGCCGGCGCACACGTACATCCGCTCACCTCGGTGCGCGAGTTCGAACAGCGCCCGGACGGGGTGTGGGAGGTCCGCACGGTGCGCACCGGCGGCAAGCTGCGGCGCACCAAGAAGACCTTCACCGCCGACCACCTGATCCTGGCCGCCGGCACCTACGGCACCCAGAAGCTGCTGTTCCGGATGCGGGACTCCGGAAAGCTCGACAAGTTGTCGCCAATGCTCGGCGTGCTCACCCGCACCAACTCCGAGTCCATCGTCGGCGCCGGACGATTCACCGTCGGCGAGGACCTGAACCTCACCCAGGGCGTCGCGATCACCTCGTCGATCCACCCCACGCCGGACACCCACGTCGAACCGGTGCGCTACGGCAAGGGCTCCAACGCGATGGGCCTGCTGCAGACCCTGATGACCGACGGCACCGGACCCGAGGGCACCGACGTGCCGCGCTGGCGGCAGCTGATCGAGACGGCCCGCAATGACCCGCACGGCACCCTGCGGCTGCTCAACCCACGGCGGTGGAGCGAGCGCACCATGATCGCGCTGGTCATGCAGCACCTGGACAATTCGATCACCACGTTCACCCGCAAGACCTGGTTCGGCTACCGGATGCTGGACAGCAAGCAGGGGCACGGCCTACCCAACCCGACCTGGATCCCGGCCGGCAACGAGGTCACCCGGCGGATCGCCGAGAAGATCGACGGGGTCGCCGGCGGCACCTGGGGAGAGTTGTTCAACATTCCGCTGACCGCCCACTTCCTCGGCGGTGCGGCCATCGGGGACAGCCCGGAGACCGGGGTCATCGACCCCTACCACCGGGTGTACCGGTACCCGACGCTGCACGTCACCGACGGTGCGGCCATCTCGGCCAACCTCGGCGTCAACCCGTCGCTGTCCATCGCCGCGCAGGCCGAGCGGTCGGCCGCGCTGTGGCCGAACAAGGGTGAGGCGGATACCCGTCCGGCGCAGGGGGAGTCGTATCGGCGGTTGTCGCCGGTCGCACCGGTGCGACCGGTGGTGCCCGCCGAAGCGCCCGGCGCGCTGCGCCGGCTGCCGATCGAACCGGTCAGCCCGGCGGGGTAGGGCCTACCGGCCGGGCCGGCCGTCGGCGCATCGGCCCGCGTCCGGGCGGCTGTGGAGGCGTCGGCAACAGCGGACGGCGGGGTTGCACCGGCACCGTGGTCGGCGCGCTGGTGCCGATGACGAGTTCCTCACCGGCGTGTCGAATGGTCAGCGAATGCTCCGGCCCGTCCCGGACGGTGTAGGTCACCTGGTCGTGTCCGGCCTCGACGGTCACCCGGAAGTCCCGCCAGCGCAGCCGGAACCGTAGACACGAGATGCCATCGGGTAGATGCGGGTCCAGCGACAGCACGCCCTCGTCGTCGCGCAACCCGCCGAAGCCGGCGATCAGCGCGGTCCATGCGCCGGCCAGCGAAGCCATGTGCAAACCGTCGCGGGTGTTGTGGTGCAGGTCGCGCAGATCGATCAAGGCCGCCTCGTAGGTGTAGTCGTGCGCCAGTTCCAGGTGGCCGACATCGGCGCACATCACCGCCTGGGTACAGGCCGACAGCGATGAGTCGCGCGTGGTGCGCCGCTCGTAGTAGTCGACGTTGCGCGCCTTCTGTTCCGGGCTGAAGGCGTGGCTCTGCCACTGCATCGCCAACACCAGATCGGCTTGTTTGAGGACCTGGGCAGGATAGAGCCGCACATACGGTTCGTTCATCAGCAGTGGATAGACGGTGTTGGCGGTGAAATCCCATTCGGCGAGCGTGGTGAATCCCTCACACTGCGGGTGGACGCCGAGCTCCTCGTCATAGGGGATATGCGTGGCGTCGGCGGCGTCGCGCCAGGCGGCGGTCTCCTCGGTCGTCACCCCGAGGAGGTACGACGAGTCGGGGTGACGGGTACACGCATCCGCGGCCACCCGCAGGTTGTGCGCGGCCATCAGATTGGTGAACACGTTGTCCCGGACCACCGCGGTGTACTCGTCCGGACCGGTCACTCCGTCCAGATGCCATACCCCGTGCCGGTCATGGTGGCCCAGCGACATCCACAGCCGGGCAGTCTCCACCAACACCTCGAGTCCGCATTCGATCTCCAGTGAATCATCGCCGGTGACAGTGCGATAGCGCTCGAACGCCATCGCGATGTCGGCATTGATATGCCACGCGGCGGTGCCGGCGGGCCAGTAGGCCGAACACTCCTCGCCCCGGATGGTGCGCCACGGGAAGCTGGCGCCCTGCAGATCGAGCAGCGCGGCGCGCTCGCGCGCGAGATCCAGTGTGGACGCCCGCCAGCGCAGCGCGTCCGCGGCGGCTTGCGGCACCGTGTAGGTCAACACGGGCAGCACGAAACCTTCACTGTCCCAGAAGGTGTGACCGTCATAGCCGGTGCCGGTCAGTCCCTTTCCCGCGATGGCGCGCCGCTCCGCGCGGGCGCTCGCCTGCAGCACGTGGAACAACCCGAAACGCACCGCCTGCTGACAGTCCGGATCCCCTTCGACCTCCACATCGGCGCAGTCCCAGAACTCGTCGAGATAGGCGCGCTGGGCGTCCAGCAGTCCCTGCCAGCCGCTGTACCGTGCTCCGGCGATGGCCGCGGCGGCCTGATCGCGCAGCGCCGGCCGGGACCGCAGGCTCGACCATCCGTAACCCAGATACTTGACCACGCGCAGCCGCTGTCCGGGCCGCAGCCCGCAGATGACGGTGGTGCGGGCGAGGTGCTCCCGAACGTCGGTGCTGACCTCGACCCGACCCGGTACGTGCACATCGTGATCCATCGCGGCAGCCATCATGAGCTCGCTGCCGCGGGTGCGGTGAACCAGCAGTGCCCCATGATCGCCGCCCTCGTGATGGATCGCCTCCAGGGGTTCCCGCAGGGCGGCCGCGACGCGGGGATCCTCGGCGGTCTCCGGAACATCCTCATTGGTGACGAGCTCCGATTGCACTGTCACCCGGACGAATTGGTCCAGCGCCTCGACGACGTACTCGATGGCGGCCACGCTGCGGTGAGCCAATGACACCAGCCGGGTGGACGTGATGCGGACCTGCTTACCTGCCGGTGAGCGCCAGTGCGCGTGGCGGGTCACTGTACCGGCACGAAGATCCAGGACACGCTCGTGGCTGATCAGGTCGCCGTACCGGACGTCGAACGGCTCGTCATCGACGAGCAGACGCAGGATCTTGCCGTTGGTGACGTTGACGACGGTCTGGCCGGCCTCGGGATAACCGAAACCGGCTTCGGCATAGGGCAACGAGCGGACCTCGAAGAGGCCGGCGAGATAGGTGCCGGGTAAACCGTAGGGTTCCCCCTCGTCGAGATTGCCACGCAGTCCGATATGCCCGTTCGCCAGCGCGAACAACGACTCCGACTGGGCCAGCAGTTCCAGATCCAGCCGGGTCTCGCGAATCTGCCAGGGCTCCACCGGATAGGCGTCGTCGGTGATCATCACGGCGGCTAGAGCAGTTCGGACAGGTCGGACACCACGGTGTCGGCTCCTGTGCGGCGCAACTGATCGGCCTGGCCCACCCGGTCGACGCCGACGACGTAACCGAAGTGCCCGGCCCGGCCTGCCGCGACCCCGGACAGCGCATCCTCGAACACCGCGGCGTGCGCCGGGGGGACTTCGAGAAGCTCTGCGGCGCGCAGGAATCCGGCCGGAGAGGGTTTACCCGGTAGGTGCTCCTCACGCAAGGTGACACCGTCCACCCGCTGCTCGAAATAGCCGGCCAGACCGGTCACCTGCAGCACCTCCCTGGTGTTCGCGCTGGAGGACACCACCGCACAGCGCAACCCGGCCGCGACCGCGGCGTCCAGGTACCGCCGAGACCCGTCGAACACCTCGACCCCGTCCGTCTCCAGCGTGGTGAGGAACTGCGCGTTCTTGGCGTTGCCGAGTCCGTACACCGTCTCGGCATCGAGGACGTCTCCGGCGGTGCCGTCGGGCAGGGTGATGTCCCGACTGGCCAGGAAGGACCGGACGCCGTCCTCGCGTAGCTTGCCGTCGATGTGGCGCAGGTAGTCCGAGTCCACGTCGAACGGCACGAACGGGGTGCCGGTGTGTTCGGCACGTCGGCGCAGGTACTCGTCGAACATGGCCTTCCAGGCCTTCTTGTGCACGCTGGCGGTGTCGGTGAGCACACCGTCGAGGTCGAACAGTCCGGCCTTCGTCTTCTCCGGCAAACCCAGCATGATCCCTCCCGCGGCCCCTCCGGGAAACTACGGGGCCGGCTACCACTTCACCATGCAGGCGTCGGTGCGGGTACCAAGTTCGGCAATCGATTCCCGATCGAGGGTGGATCCACCCGTCGGCGGCGCGCTGGGACGGTCCCCCCAGCGCCTGCCGCACTTGTCCGGCACCGGCGACTTCGGCGGGATCCCTGCCGGCGGTTGGGTCCGTCGAAGATGTTGTCCATCAGCATGATTGGTAGGAGCGGTTGCCGTTCTCCGATGTCCGGCGCCGTGCGTTTCGCGCTGATACGATGCGGTGACAACGGCGCCGGTGGCGCTCGCCCCGAGGAGGTGCCGACGTGGCATTCGATACCCCAGCGGGCGCGGAGCGCGCGGCAGCGCGCCACATCCGGCTCACCTCGCACAGTGCGGGCGCCCACGCGCCGGTGATCCGTTGGGGCGCGGCGACCGCGGCCGAGCGGGGCCCGGTGGTGGGCACCACCGGTAGTCGGGAACACCGCAACGTCATCGGCACCCACAGTGGGTCCTACGGGGTGTACCGGGCGCTGGCGGTGGCCGCCGGAGCGCTGTCACCACAGCACCGCGCCGACCTCACCGACACCGCACCGACCGATGTCATCGGGCCGTACCCGCAGTGGCAGGACCCGGCCGCCATCGTCAGCCTCGACCCGTGGGGCGCCGCGGTGGCCGATGTCTTCGCCGCCCAACTCGACGCCGGAAGCGATATCCGCCCGACCATCGCCGTCACCAAGGCCCATGTGATGCTGCCCGAGGTTGCCGCCGCGCTGCAGCAGGGCCGCCTGCGACCCGACGGCAAGCTGTTGCTCGAGAACGGGGCCGCGGTGGTGACCAAGGTGGCCGTCGAACCGGTCTGGCATCTGCCCGGCGTGGCGGCACGATTCGGGTGCACCGAGGCCGCGCTGCGTCGAGCGCTGTTCGAGGAAACCGGCGGGATGTACCCGGAACTGGTCACCCGGGGCGACCTCGAGGTGTTCCTGCCCCCGATCGGTGGCCAGACGCTCTACATCTTCGGCAACCCACGGGATCTCGCCGACGCAGGAGTGGAACTGACGGCCCGGGTGCACGACGAGTGCAACGGCTCGGACGTCTTCGGCTCCGACATCTGCACCTGCCGGCCGTACCTGACCCACGCGATCGAGGAATGCATCGCCGGCACCCAGCGCGGCGGTGTCGGGTTGGTGGCGTACTCCCGCAAGGAGGGCCGGGCGCTGGGCGAGGTCACCAAGTTCCTGGTCTACAACGCGCGCAAGCGCCAGGCCGGGGGAGACACCGCCGACCAGTACTTCGCCCGCACCGAATGCGTTGCGGGCGTACAGGATATGCGCTTCCAGGAGTTGATGCCCGACGTGCTGCACTGGCTGGGCATCACCCGTATCCACCGGCTGGTGTCGATGAGCAACATGAAGTACGACGCCATCACCGGCTCCGGTATCACCGTCGGCGAACGCGTCAACATCCCCGATGACCTCATTCCCGCCGATGCCAGGGTCGAGATCGACGCCAAGATGGCGGCCGGTTACTTCACCCCGGGCCCGGTACCCGACGTCGAGGACCTGAAGAACACGGTGGGCCGGGGACTGGCGTGAAACCGGCGGCGACACTGCGCAGCCCAGCCGAGATCCGGTCCCGTTCGCATCATCTGCTGGCCCGCGCCCGGGACGGCGCGTCGGCCTGGTTCACCGTGCAGGATGACGCGATGGACAGCGCCGCCGCCGCGGTCGCCGATCTGACCGTCGCCCGGTTCCCCGACCTCGACATCCCGTTCCACAGCCGCTGGCGACACTTCGAGGCCGGTGGGGTGGACCGCAAACGCGAACTCGACGGCCTGCTCGCCGGCCTGGATCCGGCCGGGTGCGCCCGCGCGATGATCGATCTGACCGTGGTCAGCGTGCTGCTCGACGCGGGCGCCGGACCCGACTGGACCTACCGCGAAGCCGACACCGGACTGCAGTTCAGTCGGTCCGAGGGGCTCGGGGTGGCCAGCTGGCATGCGTTCACCGCGGGCGTGTTCTCCTCCGATCCGGCATGTCCGCTGCAGGCCGACGCCGCCGGCCTGATCGGTCTGGACACCGGGCTGCTGGCCGGGCACCTGCAGCTGGGTCCGGACAACCCGCTGGTCGGTTTCGACGGCCGCGCCGACCTGCTCCGCCGGCTCGGCGCCGCGCTCGCCGCCCAGCCCGCGGTATTCGGCGTCCCGGGCCGGCCCGGGGGATTGTTCGATCTGCTGGCCCCCGAGCCGACCGCCGACGACCTGCTGGGCGTCCTGCTGTCGGCGCTGTCGGGAATATGGCCCGCCGGTAACGCCATCGACGGCGAGTCGCTGGGCGACTGCTGGCCGCACCCCGCCGTGCCCGGTGCCGGGCGCACACAGGGCTGGATGCCGTTCCACAAACTGTCCCAGTGGCTGACGTACTCACTGCTCGAACCGTTCGGCTGGGCCGGTGCGCCGGTCCGCGGCATCGAGGCGCTGACCGGGCTGCCCGAGTACCGCAACGGCGGACTGTTCCTGGACACCGGGGTGCTGGCCCTGCGCGATCCGGGCTGGGCCGAGCATGGATGGACCCCGGCCGATGAATTGGTGATCGAGTGGCGCGCCTGCACGGTCGCCCTGCTCGACGAACTCGCCGTGCTGGTGCGCCGACGGCTCGGCGTCACCGCCGAACGGCTGCCCCTGGCGTGTGTGCTCGAAGGCGGCAGCTGGGCCGCCGGGCGGGCCTTGGCGCAACGACTCCGCGGCGGGCTGCCCCCGCTGACCGTCCACAGCGACGGCACCGTCTTCTAGAAAGGAGCTTCCGAAGATGACACCGTCCCAGCAGCCCCCGGTCACCGTGGTCGAACACCCGCTGGTCGTCCACAAGCTGAATACGTTGCGGCGGAAAAGCGTGTCCACCAACAGCTTCCGGCGCCTCGTCAGTGAGGTCTCGGCGCTGATGGCCTATGAGGTGCTGCGCGACATCCCGCTGCACGAAGAGGAGATCGAGACCCCGCTGGAGACCATGATCGCCAAGGTGCTCGACGGCAAGAAGCTGGTGTTCGTCTCCATCCTGCGGGCCGGCGGCGGGATCCTGGACGGCATGCTCAGCCTGGTACCCAGCGCCCGGGTCGGCCACATCGGGCTCTACCGCGACCCGTTGACCCATGTCGCGGTCGAGTACTACTTCAAGGTGCCCGACGATCTGCGCGAGCGCGATGTGGTGGTCGTCGATCCGATGCTGGCCACCGGGCATACCGCGGTCGCCGCGATCGACCGGCTCAAGGAGCACCACCCGCGCTCCATCAAGTTCGTCTGCCTGCTGACCTGCCCGGAAGGGCTGGCCGTGCTGCACGGCGCGCACCCCGACATCCCGGTGTACACCGCGGCCGTCGACCGGGAACTCGACGAACACGGCTACATCGTGCCCGGCCTCGGTGACGCCGGGGACCGGCTCTTCGGGACCTGACCGCCGGTTCGCATCGCCGCCGATCACCGCTGATCGGGTCGCACTAGACTGACCGGGTGGAATCGCAGACCCGCCCCGTTCTCGTCATCGATTTCGGCGCCCAGTACGCCCAGCTGATCGCCCGACGCGTCCGTGAGGCGCGGGTGTTCTCCGAGGTCCTCCCGCACACCGCGACGGTGGAGGAGATCAAGGCGCGCGACCCGCAGGCCATCGTGCTGTCCGGCGGTCCGGCCAGCGTGTACGCCGAGGGGGCGCCGCGGCTGGACCCGGCGCTGTTCGACCTGGACGTGCCGGTGTTCGGCATCTGCTACGGCTTTCAGGCGATGGCCCAGGCCCTCGGCGGGACCGTCGCGCACACCGGGACCAGCGAGTACGGCCGCACCGAACTGAACGTCACCGGTGGGCAGCTGCATTCGGACCTCCCGGACATCCAGCCGGTGTGGATGAGCCACGGCGACGCGGTCACCGAGGCCCCCGAAGGCTTCGAGGTGGTCGCGGCCAGCGCCGGTGCGCCGGTGGCGGCCTTCGAGAACCGGGCCCGCCGGCTGGCCGGCGTGCAGTACCACCCGGAGGTGCTGCACTCCCCGCATGGCCAACAGGTACTGAGCCGATTCCTGCACGAGTTCGCCGGGATCGGCCCGGCCTGGACGCCGGCCAACATCGCCGACCAGCTCATCACCCAGGTGCGCGAACAGATCGGCGACGGCCGGGCGATCTGCGGGCTCTCCGGCGGGGTGGATTCCGCGGTGGCGGCGGCCCTGGTGCAGCGGGCCATCGGGGACCGGTTGACCTGTGTGTTCGTCGACCACGGTCTGCTGCGTGCCGGCGAGCGCGGCCAGGTGGAGCGCGACTTCGTCGCCGCCACCGGCGCCAACCTGGTCACCGTCGACGTCGCCGACCGCTTCCTGGAGGCGCTGTCCGGGGTGACCAACCCGGAGGGCAAGCGCAAGATCATCGGCCGCGAGTTCATCCGTGCCTTCGAGGGCGCGGTGCGGGACGCCCTGGAGCGCCCCGACGGCGCCGAAGACGTGCCTGTCGAATTCCTGGTGCAGGGCACCCTGTATCCCGATGTCGTCGAGTCCGGTGGCGGTGCCGGCACCGCGAACATCAAGAGCCACCACAATGTCGGCGGTCTGCCCGACGACCTGAAGTTCAAACTCGTCGAACCGCTGCGCCTGCTCTTCAAGGACGAGGTGCGTGCGGTCGGCCGCGAGCTGGGCTTGCCGGAGGAAATTGTTGGGCGCCAACCCTTCCCGGGCCCCGGGTTGGGTATCCGCATCGTCGGCGAGGTGACCGCATCCCGACTGGACACGCTGCGTCGCGCCGATGCGATCGCCCGTGAGGAACTCACCTCCGCCGGACTGGATCAGCAGATCTGGCAGTGCCCGGTGGTGCTGCTGGCCGACGTCCGCTCGGTCGGCGTGCAGGGCGACGGCCGGACCTACGGGCACCCGATCGTGCTGCGCCCGGTGTCCAGCGAGGACGCCATGACCGCGGACTGGACCCGGGTGCCCTACGAGGTCCTGGAACGGATCTCGACCCGGATCACCAATGAGGTGTCCGAGGTCAACCGGGTCGTGCTGGACGTCACGAGCAAGCCGCCGGGCACCATCGAGTGGGAGTGATCCGCCGGTAACCGGTGAAATCGGCGGACCGGTGCACGCCGGATCTGCTAATTTGCCGCCATGGTCAATATTGCCGTGCGAAACGGGTTGGCCTGGCTGGCCGCTCTGGCGCTGCTTTCAACCGGCTGCAGTACCGCCGCGCCGGAGCCGGAAACATCCAGTTCGACTGTTGCGGAATCCAATTGGGGTTGCAGCGGGCGCATCGCCCGGCCGTCCAAGGTCAAGGAAATCGGCCCGGCGCCCGAGCCGGAACCGGCGGTCAACCCCGAGCCCGATGACGGTGTCTACGGTGACCCGGAGGCCGCGACCCGGTACTGGGCCGAACAGTCCGAGGGTGACTGCGGTCTGATGGCCACCCGGATGGTGATCGGCGAACTCACCGGCAGCGCGCCCACCGAGCGGGAGATCATCGATCTGGCCGCCGACACCCCGAGCGAGTGCAGTCCCGGCGAGCCGGTCTACGACGAGAGCATCGACCCGGCCGACGGCGGCGTGGGCCACGGCACCTGTACCACCGACCTGCTCCTGCTGCTCGACCAGTTCGGCATCGACGCGGACTACACCAACGACGATGTGGCGGCCGATG
The DNA here is from genome assembly GCF_019456655.1 of Mycolicibacterium diernhoferi. NCBI lineage: Bacteria > Bacillati > Actinomycetota > Actinomycetes > Mycobacteriales > Mycobacteriaceae > Mycobacterium > Mycolicibacterium diernhoferi. Next base: position 1,491,059 of record NZ_CP080332.1, read on the forward strand.
GCGGACCCGACACCGGTATGGACGCGCTGCTGGGGTACCTGAACGACGGCCGACAGGCCATCGTGTGCGTCAACTCGCGCGTCATCTGGGACACCGACGGGGACCGGACCAACTGCGGTCACCTGATCACGGTCGCGGCGGTCGACGTGCCCAACGACATCGTCTATCTCGGCGACAGCGGCGGCGAGGACACCCGCGGCGAGCAGGTCAGCATGGACGTCTTCGAGCAAGCCTGGAGCACCGGTGACCACGAACTGCTCGTCACCGATCCGCGCTGAGGCCGGGCCTACCGGGGTGGGTCGCCGCGCCAGCTGAAGCTGTTGACGTACTTACCCATGTCCAGCGCCAACTGCAGATTGGCCGCCGACGGCTTGCCGGAACCGAAGTCCGGGCCGAACGCGCGGTACGGGCCGACGGCCCCGGCGATGAGGGCCAGATCGTTCTTGACGGCGACCATCACGATGACGCGCATCCGGGTCGAACTGCTCATCGCGCCCTGCGGCCAGAGGTCGGCCACCAGCCCGTAGCCGGGTTGGTAACCGACCATCGTGTTCGGGATCTCATAGGCGGTCTTGGTGTCCGGGAAGGTCTTGTTCACCAGATCGACGGCGATCTCCCGCGGGCTGCGGCCCTCGGCCGGACGGCTGAACAACTGCATGGTGCCGCCGTCGCCGGCCTGCAGCACTGCGGTGACGCCGTTGTCGTGTTTGGCGACCTCGTAGGCGGCGTTCTCCACCGGATAGGACACCGAGAATGCGCCGTCGGAGGAGGTGAAGCGCGGATTGATCTCCACGGCGCGGTTCATCGGCGGACTGCCGCAATCCGGCGGGCAGATGTATTTGGGTGCGGGCTTGGAGATCACCCCGGACAGCCCGACCAGGCCCCCGGCCAGCACCACGATCGCGATACCCAGCACCAGCGCCACGTGGCGGAACGAGGTCTTGGGCTGCTGGAACGTCTCGAATGTGCCGGAGTGCAGGGAATAACCGGGCGCCAACCCGACGACGATCTCCTCGGCCGCAGGCTCCTCGGCGAGCCGGATCGGGCGGTCGTCGCGCCGGGCCCGCCGGGACCGGCGCGACGATGCGTGCATGGCCGCACCGCAATTCGCGCAGAACGGTGCATCGGGCACCACGTGGTCGCACTCCAGGCACAGGATCGGTTCGTCGGCGCGGATCTCGTCCTGCGCCTCGTGCAGCAAGGCCAGGTGCAGGCCGATCCGCAGCGCGAACAAGGCCATCCCGGTCAGCGTCAGGTGCAGGGCCAGCTGGAGCAGCTGGGGGATTCGGGCGACGTCGACCACACCCAGCGAGGCGTACACCGCGATCACCGCGAGCGCGATCAGAACGAGGACCCCGCGGACGAACCCACGGTTCTTGAGGACCTTCGACGGCGGCCGGGTGAACCACAGCGCGGTGCCGATCAGGCCACCGACGGCAGCGGCGGTGAGCGGCATGGCGATTCCGCGGATTCCCGCCTCGACGAGCAGGCCGTCCAACGGGCGCACCCGGTTGATCATCCCGGTGGTGAACTGCGGCGCCAGCCGGGTCAGGGTGGCCGCCGCGGTGAAGGTCAGGGCGCCCAGCGCGCCGATCGCGTAGCCGTCCAAGGATTCTCGATTTCCCCGCCACGCGAACCGGGCCACCAGCGCGGGTACCAGCATGAGCAGCATGCTGCCCACCGGCACCCCGATCCCGTCGCGGAGGATCCTGTCGCCGGCGATACCGGCACCCAGCGGGACACCGTAGGCGCGGGCCAGCGCCGCGCCGGTGAGGAGTACCCACCCGACGCCGAGGGCGATCCCGAGCGTCACCGTCAGCGCCAGCGTGCTGCGCGGAATGTCGCGGGACACACCGGATTCGCGCAGATACAGGGCGAACAGCAGCGGCAGGCCGAGGGAGGCGATCGCGATGAGCGCCGCGGGCATCCGCAGCACCGTGGCCACCGTCAGGGCGGCCCCCAGTAGCCCCAGGCCCATCAGGAACACCTGGCGGGACCGCGGCGGCAGATGCGGGAACAGCGAGCTGGTCAGCGCCGGGGAGAGCAGACGCTGGCCGGGTGCGGCGCTGAACGCGCGGGCCCGCAGCCAGTGCGGACCGTCGCCACTCTTGTGTTCGGCCAGGGGAACGCCGCAGAGCCCGCAGTAAACGCCAGCGGGAACATCGACCTTGCAGACCTGGCATTCGACCATGCCCGGAGCGCTCATCGGTGTTCTCGCTTCTTCGCGCGAGCGCTCATCAGGCCTGCACCTTCTGGGCGATCTGGAGATTGAGCACCAGATTGTCGACGTCCGGGGTGCCCAGCCCGGTGACCAGGTCATAACCCGGACCGGCGTTGTCGACCGCGTTGCCGCCCAACGTGACGTCGCGGAAGGCGGGCCGCGGCGCGCCCTGGGCGATGCGGTACAGCAAGGGGTTGATGTCGCCGATCAGGCTGCCGTTGTTCTCCAGCAGGTACTGGTTCATCACGGCGGTCAGGCCGGCCCAGATGGGCGCCGACTGCGAGGTGCCGCCGCCGACGACCATCTGATCGTTGAGGATGATCTTCACCCCGGTGAACGGGTCGGCCACCGCCGCGATATCCGGTGTCATGCGCTTGCCGATATTGCGCTGCGGTGGGACCGCGGCCGCCGCGAGGCGCTGCCAGGGTGGCAGATCGAAGAGCGCCGAGACACCGCCGCCGGTGCCCTGGGACAGCGGGACATCGAACCAGGTCTGCTCGGACACCCATCTGCCGTCGGCGTCGGTGGACAAGGTGGTGCCGCCGACGCTGGTCATCTCGGGCAGTGAGGCGATCGAGTCCAGTCCGATGTCCTGCTCACTCGGTGGTGACGACCAGTCTTGTCCGCCACGGCATTCCATACCGGCCAGATCGCCGCTGGCGTTGTAGGCGGTGGTGCCGTGCGACTGGGCGGTGCGCAGCGCGGACCGGACCGGGGCCAGATCGGCCGCGGTGATGAGTTTGTCGCAGCCCCAGCCGATGGAGAAACTCCACACCGCACCGGGGAACCGACGGTCGGTGTCCTCGAGCATCTCGCCGATCTTGCGGTAACCGCCGCCGCCCTCGACGGTGGGGCGGGCATTCACCACGACCTTGCGCGCATCGGGCGCAATGGCGTGTGCCACTTGAAGATCCATCGACAGCTCACCGCGCGGCTCGCCGGGTGATCCGCCGACGACCTCCGGGGTGAACGGGGGAAGCCCGAAGGTGGAGCTGAACTTGTCCAGGTCGGACTGGCGGAAACCGTCGAAGGCGAAGACCACGATGGTGATTCCCTTACCGGTGAATCCGCCCCGGGCCAGCTCGTCGGCGTTGTAGGTGTTCAGCAACGCGCTGGGGGACAGGCCCTGGTCAGGGACATCGAGGGGGATGTGGTCGGGTCGGGACATGTGATGGGGTGTGTAACTGAGGATCCGGCCGATCTCGGACACCTCCGCGCGCAGATGCTCGGGCACCGCCGGCTGATGCGGTGAGGCGTAGAAGAACTGGCCCCGGCGGCCTTGGTAGTCGCGCACGGAGACATCGAACGCCCGCTCGACGGCATCGGGTGAGCCCTCGACGATGACCCAGTCGTCGCCGGGGCGCCACTGGACCGACAGCGATTGGTCACGGGCCCAATCCATCAGTGCGGTGGGGCGTGATTCATCGGCGAGGGTGGCGGTGAGTTCGATGCTCTGCTCACGGGCGGGTCCGAGGTCGGTGGACGCGTCCAGCAGCGATGCGAAGGGGCCCTCGATGAGCAAGGCGTCGGGGTGGTGGTCACCGAGGGAAAGGTCGACGGCGAGCACCCCTGCTCCGATGAGGAGTAGGGCGGTCAGGGAGCGTGCGAGCACCGTTCTCATGGTTGTGCCGCGAACGAAGGGCGGGTCCGAGAAGTATCCGGACCCGCCCCGTTCATGATGGTTTCGCTCAGTCGTTCTGCTGCGGGTCGAAGGTCTGCTGAGGTGCGGTCACCGGCGGGGTGAACACGCCGCCGCCGGGGTTGATCGACTTCTCGGTCGGGGTCAGCGAGGGCTCCGTGGTGGTGGTCGTGGTGGGCGACTCTTCGGGCTTGTCACTGTCGCTGCTGCACGCTGCGGTGAAGCCGATCATCGCGAGGATGGCGGCACCGCCGACCGCTGCGGAGATGCGACGACTCAGAGTGGTTGCCATATTCAGTCCTTTACTCGTGTCTACGTGGTGAATCGTCGGTCTGCGCGTTGGTCCGCGAAAACCGTGTGCAGCAGTCCCATTCGGAGAGCGGGATCTGGTGTCAGAAACTGTAACGCAGCGCCTGTATCAGTGCATTCCCTTATCTGGTGCCGGATCGGAGGGGATTTGGGGCGGCTATCTGGTGGTCTGTCCACCGCTTGACTGCCGGGGCGGCTGCGGTGTTTACTCGAGGCATCGAACAGGTGTTCGAATATGGACTGTTTCCGATGATGCTGGAGGTGCTGCTGTGGTGGCGGCGATGGACCTGGAGAAGCATCGGAAAGAGCGCGCTGAACAGGTAGAACAGCTACGGCAAAGGATAGCCGAAGTTTCTGGGAGGATGGCGACCCCGGGTGCGCGCAGGGTGTCCGGGGATGGCCTGCAATCGGCTCCAGAGAGTTTGCTGGAAACCCCGGATCGGCCGATCAACGCCGCCGTCGAGGCGTTGCCGGAGCCCGAGGACCCCGGCCCGCTCTCGCGGCTGTTACCCCGGGGGACGGTGGCGGTGTTGTCCGGGGCCCGGTCACCGGTCCTGCGAATGGTGGCCGCCGCCACCGCGGACGGCGGACACGTGGCGATCGTCGGGCAGCCCGATATCGGGCTGATGGCGGCCGTCGAGATGGGTGCAGATCTGAGTCGGGTCGCGGTGATTCCGTACCCGGGTTCGGACCCGGTCGAGGTGGCCGCGGTTCTGCTGGACGGCCTGGATCTGGTGGTGCTGGGGCTGGGTGGCCGCTCGGTGCCGATGAGCAGGGCGCGGGCGGTGACCGCGCGCGCACGGCAGAAGGGGTGCACTCTGCTGGTCACCGGCGGGGATTGGTACGGGGCCTCGGCGCGGCTGGATGCCCGGGTCTGCGGGTATGAGATGGCCGGTGCCGGTGGCGCAGCCGTCCCCGGTCGGGGCCGGATCGGCCGGGTGCGGGTGGACACCCGGACCCGGAGCCGGATTCCCGGACGGCCGCGCATCGCAGTCGGAGGTTGACGGTGTCCCGGGTTCTCGCACTCTGGTGCATGGACTGGCCCGCGGTCGCCGCGGCCGCCGCCGTGGGGTTACCCGCCACCGACCCGGTGGCGGTCACCCTGGCCAACCGGGTCATCGCCTGTTCGGCGGCGGCCAGGGCGGCCGGCGTCCGGCGTGGGCTGCGCCGCCGCGAGGCGCAGGCCCGGTGTCCGCAACTGCATGTCGTCACTGCCGATCCGGCGCGCGATGCCCGTCACTTCGAGGTGGTGACGGCGGCGGTGGATGAGGTGGTGCCCCGGGTGGAGGTGCTACGGCCAGGACTGCTCGTGGTCGCGGTCCGTGGGGCGGCGCGCTACTTCGGGTCCGAACAGGCGGCCGCCGAACGACTGGTGGATGCGGTGGCGGCGGCGGGGGCCGAATGCCAGACCGGTGTCGCCGATCAGTTGCCCACCGCGGTCTTCGCGGCCAGGGCCGGGCGCATCGTCGAGCCGGGCCGGGATGCGTCCTTCTTGTCCGGGTTGTCCATCCGGCAGCTGGCCGCCGAACCCAGTCTTGCCGGGGCGGGCCGGGGGGATCTGGCAGATCTGTTGTGGCGGATGGGGATCCGCACCATCGGGCAGTTCGCCGAGTTGTCGCGAACCGATGTGGCCTCCCGGTTCGGTGCGGACGCGATCAATGCCCACCGGTTCGCGTGCGGCGAACCCGACCGCGGACCGTCCGGGCGGGAGCTGCCTGCCGAGCTGGATGCCGTGCTGGACTGTGACCCGCCGATCGACCGGGTGGATGCGGCGGCCTTCGCCGGCCGGTCCCTGGCCGGTGAACTGCACCGCCGGCTGGAGGGCGCCGGAGTGGGCTGCACCCGGCTGGCCATCTCGGCGGTCACCGCCAATGGTGAAGAAATGGACCGGGTTTGGCGGTGCGCGGAACCGTTGACCGAGGATGCCACCGCCGACCGGGTGCGGTGGCAACTGGACGGCTGGCTGACCCGTCGTCGTGATGACCGGCCTACCGCCCCGATCGTCACCCTGCGATTGCATCCGGTGGAGGTGGTCTCGGCCGGGGCGCTGCAGCTTCCGCTGTGGGGGTCCTCCGGCGATGAGGATCGGCTGCGGGCCCGCCGGGCCCTGGTGCGGGTGCAGGGTCTGCTCGGGCCCGAAGCGGTTCAGGTGCCGGTGCTCAGCGGCGGGCGGGGACCGGCGGAACGGATCACCTTCACCGCGCTGGGCGACGAGCCGGTCCCGCAGTCCGACCCGACCCAGCCCTGGCCCGGACAGCTGCCCGAACCGTCACCGGTCGTGCTGCTCGATGATCCGGTGGAAGTGCTTGATGCCGAAGGAAAACCGGTGCGGGTGACGCACCGGGGATTGTTCTCCTCGGACCCGGTGCGGTTGGAATCCCCGGGGCACGGCGGAGATCTGAGCTGGTGGACCGGGCCCTGGCCGGTCGACGAACGGTGGTGGGATCCGGAACGCAAACCGGTGGGCCGGACCGCGCGGGCTCAGGTGCTCGTCGCGGCCGACCGGGCGGGTGAGGACGAGGTGGGCCGGGCCATGCTGCTGTGCTACCGGCAGAGCCGGTGGTATGTGGAGGGCATCTACGAGTAGTCCGGGTCGGTCAACCGGCGGGCGAACGGGCCGACCCGTTCGATGAAGCGGTCGAAGAACGCCGCCGGGTCCACCCCGATGCCGATGCGCGCGTTGTGATCCCGGCCCCAATGGCCGCGCCAGTCGGCGACCGTCATCCCGCGGGTCAGGGTTCCGGTCAGCTCGACGTCGACGGTCGCCTGCTGATACAGCACGAGGTCGGGGTCCAGCGCGACGGCGGCGGCCAGCGGGTCGTGCAGGTGGGCCAGATAGCCCTCGCCCTGGTCGAAGTGGAACTCGAAGTAGAAGCGCAGCGCATCCTCGAACACCTGGATCAGCGGGTTGGTCGCCGTCGAACGGGTGCCCCGATCGTCGAGCACACTCAGCTGCGAGGAGTCCGAACCCGCCGCCGCGGCGAGTCGACTCAGGATCGACGGCGTCATCGCCACGTTCTCGGTGAGGTTGAGCCCCAACACGATCGGTAGATGCGTGGGGGCGTGCAGCCCCCAGGCCGCACCCCACACTGCGAACACCTCGGCGGCGGCCTCCGGGTCCACGTGGGTGTTCCATTCCGCGACCGCGGTCGTGTTGCCGCGGTAGTCGAACGCCCCGCCCATGATCACCAACCGGCGCAGCAGCCGGGGCAGGGCGGGCTCCAGGCGCAGCGCCAACGCCAGGTTGGTCAGCGGGCCGGTGGCCAACCCGATCAGCTCACCCGGATGCTCGCGGGCAGCGGTGACCCAGGCCTGGGCGGCGTCATACGGGGTGAGCGACCGATCGGTCTGCGGCAGGTGGGCGTAGCCCAGTCCCTCGGGTCCGTGGGTGTCCTCGGCGGTGCGCAGCGGAATGCTCAACGGCGCCGCCGCGCCCAGGGACACCGGAACATCGCCGACACCGAACAGCTCGAGCAGCCTCAGATTGTTGATCGCCACCTGCTCGGCGGGCACGTTGCCCGCGGTCGACGCGATGCCCACCACGTTCGCGTCCGGGCTGGCGAACAGATAGGCCAGCGCCATCGCATCGTCCACTCCGGTGTCCACATCGGCGAACACCGGCAGTGGTGCGGTATTACTCCCTGTCACGCCGCCCACGATAGGGCGGGGCGATCACCAATGCACACCCGGAATCACCCGCACGGCACGCTTGACCGGCCGGGGGACCCGCACCGGCCGTGTCGCGCGGGCCGGACGCCGCGGCCGGCGCTGCGGCGCCCCGGCATCGGGGACCATTTCCCCGCGCGCCGCCGCCGAATCCGGGTAGCCCAGATACAGCCGATGCAGCACCCGCCGGGACAATCTCGGTGTGAAGTAGGTGCCCAGATCCGCCAGCGTGCCCAGCGGAGTGTCGATGCGGGCCGGCTTGTCGACCAACCCACGCACCACCATCGCCGCGGCATGCTCGGCTGTGATCGGCGGCACAGGGTTCAGCCGGCGCGACGGCGCGATCATCGGGGTGCTCACCAGGGGCATGTGGATGTTGGTGAAGGTGATGTGATCCGACAACGTCTCCGTCCCGACCACCTCGGAGAACGCGTCCAACGCCGCCTTGGTCGGCAGATACGCGCTGTACTTGGGGCTGTTGGCCTGCACACCGGCACTGGACACGTTGACCACGTGGCCGAATCTGCGTTCGGTCCAGTGCGGCAGCAGCGCGAGCACCATCCGGACCGCGCCGAAGTAGTTGACGGCCATCACCCGTTCGTAGTCATGCAACCGGTCGGTGGACGCCGCAACCGAGCGGCGGATGGACCGGCCGGCGTTGTTGACCAGATAGTCGACATGGCCGAACCGGCTCAGGATGTCCTTCACCGTGTGGTCCTCCGAGCCGGAATC